>JAHDGJ010000004.1 GCA_020627705.1 Saprospiraceae bacterium | reverse complement strand
TACAACGGTATATTCCCGTGTTTCTTTTTAGGCAAATGATCCACTTTGTTTTCAAGCATAGCAAACGCTTTGATCAACTTTCTTCTTGTTTCTCTAGGTTGTATGACCTCATCGACAAAACCACGTTCTGCAGCAGAGTAGGGGTTAGCAAAAAGGTCTGCATATTCTTGTTCTTTTTCTAAAAGTTTTGCTGCTGGATCGTCTGCTTCCTTAATCTCTTTTCTAAATATAATTTCACTGGCTCCTTTGGCACCCATGACCGCAATTTCTGCAGTAGGCCATGCAAAATTCATATCCGCACCAATGTGCTTTGAATTCATCACATCGTAAGCTCCGCCGTATGCCTTTCTGGTGATCAAAGAAATTCTGGGTACTGTAGCTTCACTTAAGGCATACAATAGTTTTGCTCCGTTGGTGATAATCCCATTCCACTCTTGATCCGTCCCAGGAAGAAAACCTGGAACATCCACAACCACCCACAATGGGATATTGAAACAATCACAAAAGCGCGTAAATCTGGCTGCCTTTTTCGAACTGTCTACATCAAGGCATCCGGCCAAACTCATCGGTTGATTGGCTACTATCCCAATGCTTCGTCCCGCCAATCTTGCAAACCCGACGATGATGTTGTCGGCATAATTTTTATGGACTTCATAAAAACTACCTTCATCGATAGTACCATTGATCACCTCTCTAATATCATAAGGCTTATTGGCACTGTCAGGTATTATTTCCTCCAATACATCTCTGTATTCTTCACCGAGTTGATACGCTACCTTGGGTGTCAGGTCTTCACAATTTTGAGGCATATAGCTCAACAATTGTTTGATCTGATTGATGCAATCTGCATCGTTCACCGCCGTGAAATGTGTAACTCCTGATTTTGTACTATGTGTGCTTGCGCCTCCAAGTTCTTCCGAACTTACTTCTTCGTTGGTTACGGTCTTGACCACGTTTGGTCCAGTCACAAACATGTACGAAGTGTTCTCGACCATGATGGTAAAATCTGTAATGGCAGGAGAGTAGACCGCACCTCCTGCACAAGGCCCCATGATTGCCGAAATCTGTGGGATTACTCCAGAAGCTCTAACATTGCGGTAAAAGATATCTGCATATCCACCTAATGAGCGAACGCCTTCTTGGATACGAGCTCCACCAGAATCATTGAGACCGATCAAAGGAGCTCCAGTTTTCATCGCCAAATCCATCAGCTTGCAAATCTTCTCTGCATGCGTTTCGGATAAAGATCCTCCAAATACCGTAAAATCTTGCGCAAACACATAGACTTGTCTTCCATCAATGGTACCGTATCCAGTGATTACTCCATCACCATAGAACTTTTGGCGTTGCATGCCAAAATCCGTCGTTCTATGCGTAACCAAAATTCCTATTTCCTCAAAAGAGCCTTCATCCAACAACAGATGTACACGTTCGCGGGCTGTAAGCTTGCCTTTGGCATGTTGCTTGTTAATCCGGTCTTGACCACCACCCAAGCGGGCTTGATCAATTTTGTGCTGAAGGACTACTTTTTGGTTTTTCATTATTCGCCTTAGGCTTTAGCTTTTTTAATCGCCTCAGTCAACTTGGGAACTACATCAAATAGATCTGCACATACCCCGTAGTCAGCCGCTTTAAAAAATGGCGCTTCTGGATCTTTGTTGATGACAACAATACATTTCGAACTGCTCACTCCTGCAAGATGTTGGATTGCTCCAGAGATACCGGCAGCAATATATAGATTAGGTCTGATGGCAACACCTGTTTGTCCAACGTGCTCATGGTGAGGTCTCCAACCTGTATCCGCTACAGGTCTAGAACAAGCGGTAGTTGCTCCTAATGTTCGAGCAAGTTCTTCGATGATTTCCCAGTTTTCTGGACCTTTCATTCCTCTTCCTGCAGAAACTACAAGTTCTGCTTCAGGAAGTGGGGCAGCATCTCCTTGCTGTAGGTTTACCTCAAGGATTTCGATCTCAGATGAACCGTCTAAAGTTACATTTACAACCTCTGCATCTGATCCAGATTGCTCAGGCTTAAGTGTATTGCCCATAAGAGAGAAAACTGCAGCATCGCCTTCGATGGCATATTCTGCAATGGCTTTTCCTGAGAATACATTTTTCTTCACACACAGCTTACCGTCTTTTTGTTCTGGTAAGTGATTTACTCCAGAGACAGAACCTGCATCCATCTTTACTGCCAATCTACCTACCAAGGTTTTTCCTTGAGAAGAATGCGAAACAACAACCAACTTGGCATTGGTCCTTTCTGCAGCCCCTGCAATGGCGGAAGCATAAGATTTGCCATCAAAATGAGCTACACCTGATCCATTGAGGTGGTGTACTTTGGCAGCACCATATTGACCCAATTGCCCTGGATTCTCTGCATTACCTACTACGATTGCTTCACAGCTGGTTCCTAAAATATCTGCAGATTTTTTGCCATAGGCTACTGCTTCAAAAGCTGCTTTTTTAAATTGTCCGTTTTGCGTTTCCGCGTATACTAAAACCATTTATATTTCTTTTCTAAATTTTTAATTTGATGTCAAAACTTAAAGCACTTTGGCTTCTTCCTGAAGCAATCTTACTAACTCGTCCATGTTTTCTGGATCAATCATTTTTACTTCGGTCTTACCTGTTGGAAGGGCATAGCCCACAACTTTACTTTTATCGCTAAATGCCACCGCTTCTACCACATTAAGTGGTTTACGCTTTGCCATCATAATGCCTCGCATGTTTGGAATGCGTTGTTCTGCCATTCCTTTTGCAGCACTTACAACTACTGGAAGATTTATTTTAGATGTTTCCGATCCACCTTCGATGTCTCTGGTGACTTTCGCTGATCCACCTTCGATATCCAAAGCCATAGCATACGATACATAAGGTAAGTCTAAATACTCCGCAAGCATACCTCCGACTTCAGAGCCGTTATAGTCAATCGTTTCTTTACCTAAAAAGATGACATCAAACGGGTTGCTTTTAACGTATTCTGAAATTTGCTTGGCAACAAACATGGCACTTGTAGGATCGGCATCAATCCGAACCGCATCATCTGCTCCAATGGCTAATGCTTTACGTATGACCGCATCGTTTTCTGACGTACCAACATTTATTACAGTTACTGTTCCCCCTTGTGCTTCTTTTAATTCCAATGCACGAACGAGGGCATACCATTCGTCGTATGGATTGAGGATAAACTGGACTCCATTTTTATCGAACTGCGTATCGCCATTAGTAAAGGCAATCTTTGCTGTTGTCTCTGGAGTTTTACTTATGCAAACTAAATATTTCATTCTTTTATTAAGCGTTTAGAATTTATTATTGATG
Organism: Saprospiraceae bacterium; assembly: GCA_020627705.1. Taxonomy (GTDB): domain Bacteria; phylum Bacteroidota; class Bacteroidia; order Chitinophagales; family Saprospiraceae; genus JAHDHU01. The sequence continues at coordinate 200,541 of JAHDGJ010000004.1, read as the reverse complement.
ATCCTTCCAACTTGATGTAAGTGGGGTAGGAATCTTTACTTTTTGTTGTTCTTTTAAATAGTATGAAAGGGCAAGCTTTGCAGCCAATGCCTTTTTTTCTTTATTTTCTTGGTTGATTTGATCAGGTGAAAAATAGTTTTTCACAAAATGTGTGTCAAATTTCCCTGAGACAAAGGCGTCATGATTACAAGTAAACATTCCAAAATCTAAAGTTGTAGCAATACCTTCAATCTTGTAGGCTTTTATTGCTTCTTTCATCCTAAGAATGCTTTCGTTTCGAGTTTTGCCATAAGTGATCAGTTTGGCAATCATGGGATCATAGTAGATCGGAATTTCCATACCTTCTTCAAATCCATCATCGACTCTAATCCCTTCACCGGATGGTCTTTGATAGGTTTCGAGTGTACCAATAGATGGTAAGAAATTATTCATAGGGTCCTCAGCATAGACTCTGACTTCCAAAGCGTGTCCTGATATGCTGAGATCACTCTGTTGGAAAGATAACTTTTCTCCGCGCGCAACCTTGATCTGTTGTTCGACCAGATCCACACCAGTGATCATTTCTGTAACAGGATGTTCAACTTGAAGTCGGGTATTCATTTCTAAAAAATAGAAATTTAAATTTTCGTCTAATAAAAACTCTACAGTACCAGCACCGACGTAATCACAAGCACGAGCAACATCACAAGCAGTTTGCCCCATTTTCTCTCGCAACTCAGGTGTGAGAACAACCGAAGGAGCCTCTTCTACCACTTTTTGATGTCTTCTTTGTACGCTGCATTCACGTTCGAAAAGATGAACGACATTACCGTGGGTATCCGCCAAAACTTGTATTTCGATATGCCTTGGAGAGGCAATATACTTTTCGATAAAAACAGAGCCGTCACCAAAAGCCGATTTCGCTTCACTGATCGCTCGTTTCATTTGATCTTCTAATTCTTCCTCTTTTTCTACCACTCTCATTCCTTTGCCTCCACCTCCTGCGGATGCCTTGATTAAAATAGGAAAACCAATTTCTTTGGCAATTTTAATTGCTTCTTTTGGATCCTCAATGGCATGGTCGATGCCAGGTACCATAGGAATATCATATGATTTAACAGCATCCTTAGCGGCAAGCTTAGACCCCATCACCTCAATAGCGTGTGTTTTAGGTCCTATAAAAGTGATGCCCGCAGCTGTTACCGCTTTCGCGAAAGCGGAATTTTCGCTTAAAAAACCATAACCAGGGTGTATTCCTTCAGCGCCTGAAGATTTCGCTACTTCAATAATTTTTTCCATGACCAAATAGGACTCGGAAGAAGGAGGATTACCGATGTGATAGGCTTCATCTGCAAATCGAACATGTGGAGCATTTCGATCCGCCTGAGAATAAACTGCTACTGTTGCTATGCCCATTTTTCGGGCAGTCCTCATGACTCGCAAGGCAATTTCACCTCTATTTGCTACCAGTATTTTTTTCATGCTACGTCCAGTTCGATGATGATTTGGCTTTTGTCAACTGTTTGGCCTTTTTCAAAATGAATCGCTTTGACTTTACCCGCTGCTTCTGCCTTCAATACATTTTCCATTTTCATGGCTTCTAATATGAGCAGGGCATCGCCCTCTTCAAACGAGTCTCCCTCCTCTACAAGTATATCTAGAATCAAACCGGGCATAGGTGCCTTAATGTTGTCTTGTACTTTTGATACAACCGCATCCATGCCCAAGTCATCCATGAGTTGATCCAACACATCTTTTATATCAAATGTGAATGTTTGTCCTTCGAGGCTAACGATGATTTCTTTTGAATGAGTTCCAGTAGAAATAGAATCGATGGCTAAACTTTGCGCATCATGAATAATGTGCGCTCCTTCTTTTGTGTGCAGTATATCAAGGTTTTCGATGTCAGTTAAGCGCAGCTCAAACACATCTTCGCCAGATTGCAAAAGGAATTTCTCAGTAGTCATCAGAATCAAAAATACTATGTTTTTTACAGAATTAGTTAAAATTGACTAAAAATAAGTCTATTTTGCCTACGATTTGAAGACATCGACGAAAGATAGAATAATCAAAGCCTCAAGGCTGTACTTCAACGAGCACGGTTTTGGAGCAAGTACTTTGTATAAATTAGCTCAATCCATGGGCATAAGTCGAGGAAATCTAACCTATCATTTTAAGGACAAGGAAGAATTGTTCGCGATTCATCTAGAGGAGTTATCGAAGAAGTCGATGGAAAGTTTTACCAATTCTTTTTTGATTCCATCTTGGGAGACACTTCGTACGACCTCCAAAGATTTCATGCAGGTTCAAAAAGATTACAGCTATATCTTTTTTGATCGCCACATGCTTTTTCGCAAAATAGTGTTGGATAAAATAAAAGCGATTCGCGAGAAGCACATTAGCATTCAAATGTCCATGATTCACGTTTCGATTGAGTCAGGAAATATGATTCCCGAACCGTTGCCTGGAATCTATCTTAACATCTCTAGGATTATTTGGAAGATACTTTTCTTTCATTTGGTGGATCATCAGTTTTCAAAAGATCAGTCCGTGAGTTGGGATAAATTAATGTGGAGCCTCTTGTTGCCCCATTTCACCAAAAAAGGTATCCGTTCTTTCCAAGATCATTTTGGAATAGAGTATTTCGAATCTTTGGGAACCAAGTATGATTCTTTTATGAAGGATCATGTTTCTTTTTAATTGAATATTCTTCATTTTTTTCTTAAACAAATTTTCTATTTCATACTTTCCCATTGCGGCAACCTGCCTGCCGGAAGGCAGGAGTATGCAAAGCGCTAGTAAAAAGTAAGGGAATTCTTTCGCAAGCTCAAGACCTATTGATCTATCGCTTCAGGCTATTTTCGCATTGCGAACGCCTTTCCGCTCAGCTCAATTTATACCTGTACTTTTTACTTTTCATCTTATGTATAATTCGATTTGGAGTTTGGCTCGTCAAATCATTGTTCGACGGAGGAGCCTGTCTGCCGACTGGCAGGTTTGATTTGACAAGATTTCCTGCCTGCCGGCAGGCAGGTTTTGCTTCGTTTTTTTATTTAGAAAAAAATGAAGAAGGAATAATGGGAAAGTATGAAGAAAATTAATTATCCCCCTTCCTGAATCCAAATAATGATTGACCTATAAAATCTTTGGGAAACTTATCGTCTCCTTCAAAACCAATTTCTATTTGCCCACTGTCTTCGGGTACATAGGCTGTGTTAAAAATATAATCCCATAAACTTAAACTGATGCCATAATTCATTCCATATCTGCCTTCAGGTAATACGTAAGCATGATGATACAAATGCATCACCGGATTATTAAAGATGTATTTAAATATCCCCCAAGTGATTTTAATGTTGGCATGATTTAGATGTCCGATGGCGATCGTAATGAAATGGACAACATAGGCTTGTTGCGGTTCAAATCCTCCGAGTATCATAACTCCAAAGGTTTTTAAAGGTTTGTACAACACATTTTCCATCCAATGATAGCGTAGATGAGCTGCGAATCCCATTTCTTTTACACTGTGATGCACTTTATGAAACTTCCAAAGAAATGGAAATCGATGCAGTAAAACATGGGTAAACCATTGTACAAAGTCCAAAACAATAAAAAAGATAAGGAGCTGGCTCCATTGCGGCCATTCTGAAATATTGAGTAGCGACAAGCTTTGGGCTGCTACTCCAGCGTCTTCAAATGACAATTCTAATACCTTATATACACCACTGATGACAATGGAAAAAATGAAAAAGTTGAAAAACATATAGAAGGCATCCAACCAAAAATCCTGGCGGATGATCTTTTGTTCTTTCCTCCAAGGAAATAAAATTTCTAAGGCCCAAACTACTAGAGAAATTAAAATTAGCCCCCAAAAATAGTTGGTATACCAAGGCACCTCAAATAGAATTGATCGGATGGTCCAATCTGCAGTTCCTTTAAAAGATTCCCAAAATGCATACATGTAATTATTCATATTTTATAGTTTCAATTCAAGCTATTCTTTTAAGTATGGTGAGTATTCTTTCATTAACAATAGCTTAAAAATTAATCGAGGTACTACTGCAACAAAGCTCCAAAGCCTGTTCTTGATTTCAAAGTTGAAACACATTTCACAGAGTTAAGCAACCAATGTTACATAGCTTGGAGGTAAACACATTTTTTTTGTAGTCGAATACATTAAAATTTGAAATGAATTATAAAAAGGATTTCGAAACGAGGTTTACAGGAGCTGCATTTGTCATGGCTGCCTTATTGCTATTTTTTGGGTGGGTGTTATCTCCACATCATTTAGGAGAATATATAGTGTTTGAGGATTTCGAAGCTGTAGGAGAGCGTATTTGGTTTTGGATATGGATGTACCGTATTCACATTTTTGGATGGGTGACCATGGGTATAGCACTTTTTGCATTGGTTTCGATAAGTTCCAAAAAACCACACCGTGTGCTTATGTTGCCAGGAGCTGGTATGGTGATTGTTGGCACTTTTACATTGGCAATAGCGGCAGCCTATTATTATAACCATGGTGCATGGGGAGTGGGCCAAACAGCAGGAATGTCTTCAAAAGAGGTGGAAGCATTTATGGAAAGACTTCTCTTTACCAATCAATACGTGACGTGCTTTATTCGTTTTGGCAGAATATTTTCCGGAGTCGGTTTGGTCATTCTTGGTTATGGCTTTATGAGGTGGAGCATGTTTTCAAAAGCCCTCAGTGCATTTACTCTTTTATTAGGATTAACTGCAATGTGCATCATTTTATTTATCCCAGAAAATTTTGAAATCTACAAACCAGTGTTTTATGTCAAGGTGTTGTGGTTATTGGCGATGGGAATAGATCTCTTGAACAAAGGGGTGCATATAAAGGAAGTAAATGCTTAAGTTTTTTTTAAGTTGAATTTTAATAATTCAATTCTATTTCTGTATTGTTTTAGGATTTTATCTTTTTCAAGTTTTTTCATAAGTCTAGAAATCACAACTCTTGATGAATGAAGATCAATTGCTATTTGATGATGTGTCAAATGTAGTTCGATGCTTCCCAAAACCCTCGCCCGATCGCTCAAATATTTGAATAGGCGTTCCTCCATGTTGTGAAAGGCCAAATTGTCAACAGCTTGAAGCATCTCATTCATTCGGGTGTGATAGGAATCTAAAACAAAAGCTCTCCAACTATGGTATTTAATCATCCACTTTTCCATATTAACTACAGGAATAAATAATATTTCGGAAGGTTTTTCGGTCATGGCAGAAACCGTACTTTTCGAAGCGCTGGTGCAACATTTTAAGGTTATGGCACAGGTATCTCCAAACTCTAAATAGTACAGCAGTAATTCTTCTCCGTTTTTATCCTCTGTAAATACCTTTAAACTTCCTGAAACAATTAATGGAATATCAGTAATAGTATCGCCAACAGAAATTAATTCAGTGTATTCATCTATTTTCTTGAGCTTCCCCTCTTGACAAATCTCGTCAATCAATGCGCTCTCAAACTTAGCCTGAAAGTGATCATGCAAATAGTCAGAGCAGGAAACATCGAATGGTTTGGATGTCATTTGATAAAGATAGGTTTCAATTTTTTCTTAAATAAATTTCTGATTTCATACTTTCCCATTGCGGCAACCTGCCTGCCGGAAGGCAGGAGTATGCAAAGCGCTAGTAAAAAGTAAGGGAATTCTTTCGCAAGCTCAAGACCTATTGATCTATCGCTTCAGGCTATTTTCGCATTGCGAACGCCTTTCCGCTCAGCTCAATTTATACCTGTACTTTTTACTTTTCATCTTATGTATAATTCGATTTGGAGTTTGGCTCGTCAAATCATTGTTCGACGGAGGAGCCTGTCTGCCGACTGGCAGGTTTGATTTGACAAGATTTCCTGCCTGCCGGCAGGCAGGTTTTGCTTCGTTTTTTTATTTAGAAAAAAATGAAAAAATAACAATGGGAAAGTATGGAGGAAGTTTTTTATTTAGAAAAAAATGAAAAAGGATAGAATCTAATTTTTATTCATTTTTGTATCGATATATGAAGCACTTGTTTTCTGAATTTAATGGCGTCTCCAAATCGGAATGGTTAGAGAAAATCCGAAAGGATAAAAAACTAGATGAGTTAGGCGATTACAAAATACGATGGCACAATGTCGAGGTTGATCCATATGCGCATCGAGAGGACTTAAAGCATGAATATGCCCCTCTTTCAAAAGCTGAACAAAGATGGCAGTATGTAGAAAGATTGGTATTGGGGGCTACCGAAAAAGTAAACCGCCGAGCATTAGAGGCATTGTATCAAGGAGCCAATTGCTTGGAGTTTGTGCTTCGTAAAAACTTAACTTCAAACCAATTTAGAAAGCTTTTTCGACGCATCAAACTAGAGTATATTTCTGTGATTCTGACTGGCGAATACGAAGCAGATGAATTAATTGAGGCATTAGAGTCTTTTGCGAAGGAACATGAAGTGGATTTAGAAAAAACAAGTTTTTATTTAGATCGTCCGCTGACCTATTCGCGAGGCTATATCAAGGATCACAAGGTATTGGTAGAATCCAAATACCTATATCAAGCATTTAGTAAATTCCATAGATGCCTAACTGCCGAAAATCCAGAACCCTCGAGGTATTATTTCTCATTGGTTGGGGATGAAAATTATTTTTTTAATGTAGCTGCGTTGAGGGCTTTGCGCAAAGGACTTTTGACCTTGGCGAGAGAAAAAGGGCAGGAGAAATTTTACCCATTCGTAGAATTTGGATTGGAGAAAGATTACGAAGACATAAACCAAGACAGAATATCAAAATCAATCCTGGCGGTTTCTGGGATATTAGGGGTAGCAGATCGAATTTCATTGAGTTCCAAAGGCTTGGATTGGGATAGACATGACCACCGTATCTATCGAAATATTAGTCAGCTGTACGAATTAGAGAGTTACTTGCATCGGGTGCATGATCCGCTGGCTGGTAGTTATATTATTGAGTCGTTAACGCAAAACATACTCGACTTAAATTGGAAAATTTTTATAAAACAATTGGGGTTGAATATTGATTGTCCAACCTCAGTTTCATCAAATGAATATTCTGGTGGATTAGAAGAATCAGCAGAAGGCATCGATATAAAGAATGTGTATCATGCTTCAGATTTAGATCATGTAAAACACTTGGATTTTAGTGCTGGGATAGCTCCAAATCTCCGTGGACCTTATTCGACGATGTATGTGGGAAGGCCTTGGACAATACGCCAATATGCCGGATTTTCTACTGCAGAAGAAAGCAACGCCTTTTATCGTAGAAATTTGGCCCAGGGACAAAAGGGATTGTCTGTAGCTTTTGATTTAGCGACACATCGAGGATATGACTCAGATCATCCAAGGGTAAAAGGAGATGTCGGAATGGCTGGTGTGGCTATAGATTCTGTGGAGGATATGAAAATTTTGTTTGACCAAATACCCTTGGACAAAATGTCTGTATCCATGACTATGAATGGGGCCGTCATACCCATCATGGCTTTCTATATCGTTGCTGCCGAAGAACAGGGAGTTTCTCCAGATCTTTTAAAAGGAACGATCCAGAACGATATTCTTAAGGAGTTTATGGTGCGTAATACGTACATCTATCCACCTGCTTCTTCTATGCGGATAGTCGGAGATATTTTTAGGTACACAGCCAAGTTTATGCCCAAATTTAACAGCATCAGCATTAGCGGGTATCACATGCATGAGGCAGGTGCGACGGCACCTATAGAATTGGCCTATACTTTGGCAGATGGCTTGGATTATATCCGCAAAGGATTAGAATCTGGCTTGGATATCGACGCGTTTGCTCCAAGGCTATCATTCTTTTGGGGCATCGGAATGAATCATTTTGTGGAAGTAGCAAAGATGCGCGCTGCCCGTATGTTATGGGCTAAATTGGTAAAGCAGTTTAATCCTAAAAACCCTAAGTCCATGGCCTTGCGAACGCATTGCCAAACCTCTGGATGGAGCTTGACAGCGCAAGATCCCTTCAATAATATTGCACGAACGGCAATCGAGGCCTTATCTGCTGTCATGGGAGGGACGCAATCATTACATACCAATTCGTTGGATGAAGCCATTGCGCTGCCCACTGATTTTTCTGCAAAAATTGCTCGAGACACGCAAAAATATATTCAAGAAGAAACCAATATTACTCAAGTTGTTGATCCATACGGAGGATCCTATTATGTAGAACATTTGACCAGTGAAATTGCTCAAAAAGCTTGGGAGTATATTCAAGAGGTTGAGGCCCTTGGAGGTATGACTAAGGCCATAGAAAAAGGATTACCCAAAATGCGCATTGAAGAATCGGCAGCCAAAAAGCAAGCGCGAATTGATGCCGGTGTGGATCGAATAATTGGATTGAATATTTACAAAATTGAAGAAGAGGCCACACTAGATGTTCTTGAAGTAAACAACGAAGAAGTTCGGAAAACACAAATTGCTCGGATTGAACAAATTAAGAAATCACGGAATGCCTCAAAGGTTGAAGCCGCGCTCAAAGCTATTGAAGCGTGTGCGAAGGATGAAAATCAGAATTTGTTAGAATTGGCTGTAGTTGCGGCAAGAGAAAGGGCTACCTTAGGAGAAATTTCGGTGGCGATGGAATCTGTATTTGGACGATATGTAGCCAATAATCAAACCATTCAAGGAGTGTACGCAAAAGAAATAAGTAGTGATGTTTCATTCAAAAAAGCCCTAGAGCTTTCCAATGAATTTGCTCAATTGGAAGGTAGACGTGCACGGATTTTGGTCGCCAAATTAGGACAAGATGGACATGACCGAGGAGCGAAGGTCATTGCAACAAGCTTTGCAGATTTAGGTTTTGATGTGGATGTTGGACCTTTGTTTCAAACGCCTCAAGAAGCTGCGAAACAAGCCGTTGAAAACGACGTCCACATCCTTGGGATTTCTTCTTTGGCAGCTGGGCATAAAACCTTGGTGCCAGAAACCATCAAGGCATTAGAAGAAATGGGAAGGGGAGATGTGATGGTTATATGTGGTGGCGTCATCCCGCCTCAGGATTATGAATTTTTATACAATAAAAATGTTGCTGGTATCTTCGGGCCTGGCACAGTTATATCTGAAGCTGCAGCTGATATTTTAAAATTGCTTTTAAAATTTAAACATGGAAAGGAGGATTAAGAACTTTGTATTGCTTTTGATTTTTTGTTCAGGATTTGCTTGGCAAGGAGCGGCGCAGGATCATACAACATGGACGAGTTTTTCTGTCAGTAAAAAACTCAATGATAAACTTACTGCAGTATTCAAGCCAATTTTTAGACACAATGTGTCCACTTCAACATATATAAATTATTCCCCAGATTATATGTTGAAGTACAAGCTCAACAATGCATGGTCATTTCAAGTCCTAGGAAGATCTTGGATCGTACCTAATGGACCGGACCGACAATTTTTGTGGTTTGATGCAAAGCATAGCAAAAACTTTGGTGACTTTAATTTGAGTAATACTTTTCGATTACATGGAGCCATAGATCGATTTGTTGAGGATGCAGATTTTTTGCGTTGGCACCCTTACATTAAATGGAACAAAAACAAAAGAATTCAACCCTTGGCAGGTCTTCAGTTTTTCTATCAAATGAATGGCCGCAATGAGCTGGAGCGTATTCGTTATGTGTTGGGAGCACATATCCCATTGTTGGATAGACATACGCTTCAATTTCAATATTGGGATGAGGTGTTTTATAACCGACCAGAAATATTTAGAGTTAATGTTTGGGTCATTAACTTGAGTTATACCTTATAAGTTTTTGAGAAAATGCTTATTCCCAATGGGTGTGTACTTTAATGCCTGGGTTGTCCTTTCGCTCATAGGTGTGCGCTCCAAAATAATCTCTTTGTGCTTGAATCATATTGGCATTAGAGTGTTCGGAAGTCATTGCCAACCAATATTGTAATCCGGAGGAAAAAACTGGGATTGACTCACCCAAATCCAAACTTTTTTTAACTATTGATTTCCATGGTGCAATGCTATCTTTGATGTGTTCGAATGTTTTTTCGTCTTCCAAAAGTGTTGTATGCTTCGCTAATATTTTGGCACTTTTTTCCATCAATTCCGAGCGAATTATACAGCCGTTGGTCCATACATTACATACATTGGATAAATTAATATCCCAATCGTAATGCATTGATGCCGAACGAATTACCTCAAAACCTTGATGGTGGTTGATAATTCTTGCAGCTTGGTAAATGTTAGATATTTGGGTGTCATCCAAGGCGATAGTAACTTCATTCGAAGCATTCTTTTTATGGGCATATTTCGTGCGTTGAGCTTTGTAACTACTTGTGAAACGCGCGTGAACAGCTGCAGCCATCATTGTGGCAGCTTGTCCCAGATCCATAGCGGCTTTTATGGACCATCCACCTGTCCCTTTATTGCCCGCTTTATCTAATATTTGATCGATTACAAAGCTGTTGTTTTCTTGTTTTCTAAGAATAACAATGCTTATTTCCAATAGGTAACTTTGCGTTTCCCCTTGGTTTAAGGTGCTTAAAAATTGTGCAATTTCTTCATTGGATTTAGTCCTCCTTAATAGGCCATAGATTTCAGCAATTAAGGCCATCTCCGCATACTCTATACCGTTATGAATCATTTTCACAAAATGTCCTGCGCCACTTTTCCCGATATATTGACAACAAGCTTGCTTGGCGCGATTTTTTGCTGCAATACTGGTAACGATTTTTTCAATTTTGTGATAGGCTTGACGGGCACCTCCAGGCATTATGGCAGGACCAAATCTAGCGCCTTTTTCTCCTCCCGAAACACCCATGCCGATAAAATCAATGTCATGTTCTTTTAAATTTTCTACACGTCTTTTGGTATCCAAATAATGCGAATTGCCTCCATCTATTAAGAGGTCTCCAGCAGAAAGGAAAGGAAGTAACTGCTCAATGATTTGATCAACCACCACTCCTGCGGTCACCATGAGTAAAATAACCCTTGGGCCTTTCAATGCGGCAACAAAGGGCTCAAATGAAGTGAAGCCTTGGACACTTTTTTCCTTTGCATCTTTCAAAAAATTATCAAGTAAATGTGATTCGTTTTTTGCTGGTCGATTGTAGACCGCAAGTTTCCATTGGTGATCTAGAAGATTGAGGGCTAAATTTCGGCCCATTACTCCAAGTCCAATTACTCCTAAATCAGCATCGTATTTAGTGGTGTGCTCCATAATTTTTTCTACTAATTGTTCTGGGGTTTGGCTTATGTTTAGGATTATTCCATAGTTTGCACGCTGTAAAGTATCAAATTGACTTTGCAACAAAGCGTCACCCATAAAATGATTTTCGCGACGTTGAATTCTTTGTTTGATTAGATCAAAAGCACCGTCCAACAAAACCCAATGAATACAGTCTGTATTTCGCGAAATTAATTCTCGGTAGCTTTCTTTTAATGCTGAGCAAGCCAATACCAAGCCTTTTTTTTGTTCTCTTAGAATCAAGCTGTTGAGCGCTACAAGCCATCCATAACGGTCTTCATCGGTCAAGGGAATGCCCGAAGACATTTTTACAATGTTCTCTTTTGGATGATAGTCGTCGGCATCATAGAAAGGAATTTCAAGATGATTTGCAAGAAGATTTCCTACTGAGGATTTTCCACTTCCACTTACTCCATATAGAATATATATTGGTTGAATCATAAATCTATTTGTAAGCCTCTGTAATTCATGAAAGTGCTAAAATAAGGAACTACCAAACATTGAGGTTTGATTTCTTTTCAATCCCATTCTAGAAATATTTTCTAAATTCATCGACATTTTATTCCAACTTCAACCATATGCAAGAAATAAATGATACCTCAGGTCAATCGATAATTCACAGAATTCTTGCTCTTCTCTTGGCCTTTGGTCCAGGAATCTTTGCCATTGGTTATACCATCGGCACAGGTAGTGTTACCTCGATGATTGTAGCCGGTAGTCGATATGGCATGCAGTTGTTGTGGGTGCTTTTTTTAAGTTGCCTTTTTTCGGGAGTTCTTATTTATGTATTTGGAAAATTTCATTTGGTTTCGGGAGATACAGCACTCTTTGGCTTCAGGAAACATTTAAAGTTTGGGAAAATTCTTGCACTCTTCATACTCATTGCAGTTTCATTTGGTCAATGGAATTCACTTATGGGCATCCTGGGTATTTCTTCCAACATTATTTTCGAAATATTTCAATTGAGCTATCCCGAATTAGCTGAGTACCGATATGGTATTGTTTTGGGCATTGCATTCTTGATTATTTCAATTTTTTACGGAGTGATGCTCATTGGTAAGTATACTTTCTTTGAAAAGATCTTGATCATTTTAGTTTCTATTATGGGCTTGTCATTTGTGATCTCTTTGTTCTTTGTCCATCCAATGCCACAAGATGTCATCGCCGGTATGATACCATCTATTCCAGAGGTCTCAGGAGGCAAAATGATGGTTGCCGCGTTTGTAGGCACAACCATGGCTGCTGCTACTTTTCTATCCAGGCCCTTGTTTATTCAAGGCAAGGGCTGGACTTTGGCGGACAATAAACATCAACGCAACGATGCAATACATGCGGCGTCTTTGGTCTTTTTAATTAGTGGAGCGATCATGGCTGTGGCGCACGGAGCACTTTTTACACAAGAGAAAACGGTTGATCAAGTATTGGATATGGCTAATACTTTGGAGCCCATCGCAGGTAAATTTGCAGTGACTATTTTTTTCTTCGGAACATTGAGTGCAGGATTATCTTCGATATTTCCTTGTTTGCTTATTGCACCTCTATTGCTAGCAGATTATCAATCGGGAAAACTGGATACCAGTTCTAAACAATTCAAAATAATAACTCTTGTGGCTTCTTGTGTCGCTTTAGTTGGGCCTGCATTGGGTGCCAATCCTATTCAAATCCAGATATTGTCGCAAGTATTTAATGTGTTTGCATTACCAGCTGTAATAATTGGTGTATTGTTTTTAATACACAATAAGGGGCTTATGAGAGAACATAGTTTCGGGCCATGGATTAAGGTTAGTTTGTATGTCGCCTTAATGTTTTCCTTAGTGGTTTCTTACAATGGAATCCTTGGAATACTCGAGATGTAGTATTTCAGCCTTTCTTGATTTAGCAGATAAGCCTTGTTTTTTCCGGTGTTCTGTGGGATTTACAGAATTAAATTTCATGCGTCAACGATTTCTTTGATTAAAAAATTCGATTTTTTGAATTCAAGCGTTATATTCGATACCATTATTGGTTGACCAATATTTGGTTAACCAAAGTTAAAAACTATGACTGAGAATAGATTTTTGCTTCCCACAACTGGTTTGAGGTGCTCAACTTTGGGTGGAATTACTCATCGAGTATTGTACCAAAATGTCGTTGTTCTAGAAGATTTCACCTTTACCTCACTCTGTTATAGAATTAATACTCAATCAATTATTGCTATTAAATTTTTGGAGAAATTAAGCGAAAGCATTGGTGCTTGAGCTCTATTTATAATTATTAACTATTGAAAAACTATTTAGAAAATTATGTATCAAACTATGAAACGCTGTCTTTTACATAAAGCCAGCTTAACATTGTCTGTGTTTTTCTTATGCCTTGGGTCCTTAATGGCTCAAAGTGTCAACGGAAAACTACTCGACAAAGATAACAACCCATTGATTGGGGCTAGCGTCCAGGTCGAAGGAACTAATGTTGGAACCATAACCGACATTGATGGAACCTTTAGTATCAAAGCGAATCCAGGTGATGTACTTTTGGTAAGCTACCTTGGGTATTCCGATCAACGTATTACTGTTGGTGATGGAGCTAATTACAATTTAACGATGCTAGCAGATTCGGAAGCATTGGATGAAGTCCTAATTGTTGGATATGGTACACGGAAAAAATCACACAATACCGGGGCCATAGCTCAGGTAGATGGAGCTAATCTGGCGGGAATTCAAGCCAATAGAGTGGATGATGCGATGGCAGGTAAAATGGCAGGAGTTTTAATTCAAAATCAAGATGGTGCACCAGGAGCAGATCCAAAAATTCAAATTAGAGCAGCTTCTTCAATTTCAGGTGATTCAAACCCACTAATCGTAGTGGATGGATTTCCTATATCTGGAAGTATTGCTACGGTAAACCCCAACGATATAGAAAGCATGGAAGTACTAAAAGATGCTGCTTCTGCTGCTATTTATGGTTCCCGTGGAGCTAATGGAGTGATATTGATTACGACCAAGCAAGGTAAATCTGGAAAACCAACAATCAATTACAATGCATATGTAAGTACCTCACATAGGTATGTGCAGGATAATATTAATCCAACTGCGTCAGAAATGGCAGATAGAATGGAAGAATTACGTGATGCAGGTGCAGTTGACTTTTCTGTTTTTGACATTACCGATGATGATGGCAATGTTACCACTCCTGGTCAGGACATATTCAATTACAGACTTAACGGTTTTAGAAATTCACCTGATGTCATGGCTGTCGAAGACTGGTTTTTTCAGAATGGTAATAGCATGAATCACGACTTGAGTATTTCAGGTGGAACAGATGATGTAACATATTTTGCTTCTCTGGGTTACTTAAACACTCAAGGAGTTGCTAGAACGCAGGCTTTTGAGCGGTACAACGCAAGATTAAATCTAAATGCGAATTTGACTGACAAATTAAAAGCAGGATTAAACATCAATGGCTTTGTCGGTGACAGAGATATTGTTGGGCATGATATGAGAGATCTCCTAAGAGCATATAGCGTACATCCTATTTATCATACGCAAGCGTCCATTGATTTTGTTCAAAGATTGGATCAAGAAGCTCAATCTCTAGGACTATCAGGGTTTGATTCCGGGTATAGAGGTGGTAGTTCTGCGCCTTGGAATCAGAGTATTTATACTTTACAACCAGGAGATACTGCTCAAGATTGGCACTATGGAAGAAGCGGAAATGGAATTGGAGGGTCTGGAGATGCAGGACCTGCCACCAAGTTGGACAATACGGACAGATGGCAAAAAACGTTGTTTGGAAACATTAGTACCTACTTGCAATATGAGTTGGCTGAAGGCTTAAATATTCGTACCGTACTAGGTGCTGATATGAGAGACACTAGAGATTATGCTTGGAGAGGGTTAGAATTTGATTCAAGAGCTAGAAGCACTCAAACTTTTATGAATCAAACGGATCTTAAAAGATCTTCTGTTTTAAGTGAGACTACACTGAACTATGCTTATGTTGCGGATAAACACGATGTAGGATTCGTTGCGGGTTTTGAATTCCAAAATTTCTATAACAGAGGACTTTCATTGAGCTCAACAAATATACCTTTTGGACAACCTCAAAACTTTGCCCTTTTGGACCCTGCAGGGATTGCTGTATCAGAAAGAGATGAAACGATTGCTCGAAGAAGTGTTTTTGGTAGAGTAAACTATGCTTACGACAATAAATATCTCGCTTCATTCTCTTTGAGAAGAGATGGAGACTCAAGATTTGGTAAAAACAACAGATTTGAAGTATTCCCAGCCTTCTCATTGGGTTGGAATGTTCACAACGAATCTTTCTTTAATAACGATGGCTTATTGTCTGATTTGAAATTAAGATTTAGTAGAGGATCACTAGGTACAACCTCATTCTTAGGAGCATACAGCTCATTGAGTTTGTTGAGTCCTCAGTCTACAATTTTTGGAACTGGATTCTTGATTCCTGATGATGTAGAAAATGCAGATTTGACATGGCAAACCAATACAGAAACCAATTATGGTGTAAACCTTGGTTTTATGGAAAACAGATTCAGAGTAGGAGTAGATTATTATACATCTGACATCGAAGATATTTTGATCAGTCAAAATGTATCTGAGGTGGCAGGAACAACTTCTATCATATTAAACTCAGGTGATGTAACGAGTTCAGGATTGGAGCTTGATTTAGGGGCTAACTTGATCAACAACAGCAGGCTGAAATGGAATGTTGGATTTAATCTTTCTACTGTAAATACAGAAATCACTGACTTAGGAATTGACGACGAAGATTTAGAAGAGGGTCAAGTCGAAGAATTGCCATGGGCAGAATATGGTCAATCTGGTAGACACCCATTTTGGAGAAACTATGTTGGAGGAGAAATTGGAGAAATGTGGGGATTAGAAACTACAGGTTTCGTTGATTTGGCAGATTTAAATAATCCAGTCGAATTTCCAGGTCAAGAAAGTGGTTATAGTTATGTAGTAGACCAAAATGGCGATGGCATAATTGATAGAACCAAGACTGTTGAAGATGGTGGTGATTTGGTAAAAATCGGATCAAACACACCAGATTTTTACTACGGTTTTAACACCAATTTAATGGTGAATAGTTTTGACATTTCACTTCAATTCCAAGGAGCTCAAGGTGGCGAAGTTTGGAATGCAGATCCATTATATTACGGATCCCAGTGGGGTAGAGCCTTGAAACCTTCATTTGATGCAGATGGTGATGGCAAAGCTGATGCAAGTGGTCAGTTTTATGCTCGGAACAGAGATGAAACAGATGCCATGATTCAAGATGCATCTTATTTCGCTCTTAGGAATGTAACTATAGGGTATACGCTAGGACAAGATCAAATTGAAAAATTAGGTTTCGGTTCACTAAGGGTTTATGTTGCTTCGACCAATTTATTATACCTAATGGGAAGTGATTACACATCATTTAATCCTGAAGGTGTAGAAATTACTAACGGTGGCTACCTAGGACCTACAACATATGGTCTTCAGGTTGGTGCTAGCCCAGTGGTTAGAAGCTTCACTGCTGGTGTTAATGTTAAATTTTAAAATTAGAAAATCATGAAATACATATATATAATATTAGGTGCGTTCCTTTTCATGACGGCATGTGAGGATTTGGATCAAGCTCCACCAAATATTGCAAGTGCAGATTCACTTACAGATTTTGGAGGTGTTTTGAATGCCGCATACTATTACCAATTGGGTACGATAACTCCGATGGCTGTAATGGGAGATTTTAGATCAGACAATGCGTTTATGTTCGAATCTCCTTATGATGAGTGGGACAAATTTGGCACGGGATTACTTCAAATGGAAGAACAATTTTTTGGGCCTTTTTATACTGCTGCTTACAAATGTATCTTGAGTTGCAATATTGTTATAGAAAACTCTGAGGACGATGTAGAAATAGGTGAGGCTAAATTTCTTAGAGCACTATCTTATTTCAAATTGGTTAGAGCCTTTGGAAATACGACAATAAATTTATCAGATGCACCAAGCCTTACTGATCGATCCATATTAACAAGAAGTTCGGCTAGTGAAGTGTATAGCACGGTAATTATTCCAGATCTAGAAGATGCTATGGCGAGGTTAAATGATGAAACTTCTTCATCAGGTAAGGCATCCAAAATGGCGGCTAGAGGAATGCTAGGAAAAGTGTACATGCAAATGGGAGATTACGCAAATGCTGAGCCTTTATTAGGAGCAGTAGTTAGTGGAGCTTCTGGAGCTGGCATCGCTTTACAATCAAATTTTGCTGACGTTTTTGGCGTAAATAATGACCTAAATCAGGAGATTATTTTCGCGACGCAAGTTTCAAGTGCCATTGTTGACGAATATGGTTTCTCTGATTTTTGGCAGTGGTCAGGCGGATTAGATAGTAAATCAGATAAGCCATTAGATGACGATTTGGTTGCAGCATTTGATGCAAGTCCTGGGGACTTGAGAAGAGATGTTACCATTGATGTAGTTGATGGTTTTTCACCTAAATTTCCTCAAGATGGTGGTCCGGATCACGATTGGATCGAGTTAAGATTAGCTGATGTAATCTTGCTGTACGCAGAGGCTCTAAACGAAAATGGTAATTCATCTGCAGCAGCAGCGGAATTGAACAAGATTAGAGCGAGAGCTGGCTTGGCTGATACAGGAGCTTCTTCACAAGGAGATTTAAGAACCGCCATACAAAACGAAAGAAGACTTGAGTTGGCTTTTGAAGGGCACAGATGGTTTGATCTAGTAAGAACAGGCACTGTAAATGCAGAAATGGGCGAGACCATCGATGCAAATTACCATGTGTTCCCATTGCCAGAATCTGAGGTAACATCAAGTGGTGGAGTTATTACCCAAAATGCTGGATATTAGATAACGTTGAATCCTATAGAAGGACTTGTGTTGACAATTTTAAGTTTTAAATGCTGCACAAGTTTTGATTGTAATTATTGGATCAAATGGAGTTTTAGTTTACTCCAAAATTAGTTTTTTCATAGAATAGAGCGCCTTTGGGTGCTCTATTTTTTCCCGTAGACTGTTTACTTACATGGGCCGGATGACATTGTATTTCTCTGATTAGGATATCCCACTTAAAGAATCATCTATGGGATGTGATGAAATCATAAGCATAAAAATCAAGTGGTAGTCGCTGGGGTTTATGATTACAAAATTAGAATTAGTTTTAACTACTGTTCTGAAATAGAAACAACAGGGCGTGTAACCGTAGTGTATTAAATTAAAAACCAATTAAGTTTTGTATTGTTATGGTTCAATGAAATATATTGAGTTTGATTAAATAAAATGAAGAATATTAGTTAATTATATTTTTTGAATAATATTAATTATAATGCATTACAATGACTATATTAGGGGGATCATTATTGGTCAACCAATCAATGGTTAACCAATAATAAGTGAATATGTTAGAAAGCCTGAGTAAAATCAAGATAGAGAATCCTGTAGACCTAATAATTTCTCAAATTAGAGAACTTATTGGAAGTGGAACAATAAAACCTGGAGAAAAACTTCCTCCAGAGAGGAAATTAGCGGAGCATTTCGGTGTAAGCCGATCTCAAGTGCGAGAGGCGATCAATAAATTGCGCTTTTATGGTATTGTAAAAGTGTTGCCTCAAAGCGGTACCGTAGTTTCGGGACTTGGTATCACCGCGTTAGAGGGATTAATTACAGATATACTCAAAATTGAAAATTCGGATTTTAATTCTCTTGTAGCGACTAGAATTTTGCTCGAAAAAGAAGCTTGCCGTTTGGCAGCAATAAATAGAACAGAGGAAGACATCAAAGAATTAGAATTGGCTCTCGAGCGATATGAAGAAAAATTGGGGAGTGAAGATCAAGCGGTGGAAGAAGATTTAATGTTTCACATAAAGATTGCAGAAGCAGGCAAAAATTCGGTGTTGAAATCACTCATGATGATTATAACGCCGGACATTGTTAAAAGCTTTATTAAGCTCAAAGTTTGTGACGAAAACAATAACCGAAAGACAATCGCTGAGCATAGGGAGATTTTAAAAATGATTGTTGAAAAAAATGCGGATGGAGCGATTCAGGCGATGGATTCACATTTAAGTGATATCCAAAAAATAAGTTTGGTCAATAAAAATTAATGACCTTCTTACTATTGAGGCATTTCATTTTTTTTATGTTTTAAGGGGTGCGAATAGCGCCTTTTTTAATTGACTCATACAAAGGATAAAAAACGATTATAGATTAAAAAAATAGTTAAATGAGTTTACATAAGGGCATAGAAGCAACGAAAGAATATTGGATTGATGAAGAAACACCGTGGGAGCCAGTAGCTGAGGGTCTTTCCAGACAAGTAATGGGATATGATGGAAAAATTATGCTTGTAAAAGCAAAGTTTGATACAGGTGCTGTAGGGCAAATGCACAAACATTACCATTCCCAAGTTACGTATGTTGCTAGTGGTGAATTTAAAATGACCATTGGAGATGATGTGAGAATAATTAAAGAGGGGGATTCTTATTACATACCACCGCACGAAATGCATGGTTGTGTATGTACAAAGCCGGGCATCCTTATCGACGTATTTAGTCCAGCGAGAGAAGACTTTTTAGGTCACGAACAATTAGATTTAAAATCATGGCCGTAAATAATAAAAAAGTTGGAGGACTTCGATGGTGGGTAGTGGGTCTAGTCGCAGTGGCGGCAATTATCAACTATATTGATCGTCAAGCATTCGGAGCATTATGGCCGGACATCGCGAAGGATTTATTTCCAGACATGGCGGCAGATGATACAAAGGTTATATATGGTTCGATCATGACCGTATTCATACTTTCTTATGCCGCAGGACAGACGATCTTTGGAAAGATCTTTGACTGGATTGGTACTCGAATAGGTTTTGCACTATCAATAGGTGTATGGTCAATAGCCACGATGCTACATGCTGTAGCTCAAGGGGTCTTAAGTTTTTCTATCATTAGAGCACTGCTAGGAGTTGCAGAGGCAGGTAACTGGCCGGGAGCCGCTAAGGCAAATGCAGAATGGTTTCCTACAAAAGAACGGGCATTTGCTCAAGGTATATTTAACTCAGGTGCAGCAGTTGGAGGTATCGTAGCATATCCGATTATTGGATTATTGTCCGTAGTGATGGGCTGGCAATCTATTTTCATAGTAGTTAGTTTACTCGGATTTATCTGGCTATTGCCTTGGTTTTACTTTGTAAAAGGAGATCCAAAGAAGCATCCTTGGATAACAGAGGAAGAAAAACAATATATACTCACAGGACAGAAGAATCAGGATGCAGATGACGCAAATGTTGAAGAGTATAATCCCGATACCAAAAAACTACTAGGTCATAAAGAAAGTTGGGGAGTGATTATTGCCTCTGCAGCCTTAGATCCGATTTGGTGGCTGTTCATAGGGTGGATTCCTATTTACTTAAATGAAGTATTTGGAATGAATGTGAGAGATATTGCTTTTTCAGCGTGGGTTCCTTACGTTGGGGCTATGCTCGGAGCATGGTATGGTGGACTTTTGGCTAGGAAAAAACTTGGCAACGGTTGGTCGGTAGATAAAACACGAAAAATGGTAATCACCTTGGGATGTATCATTATGATTCCGTGTTTTGTTCTTTTAAAATTTCCAGGAGAGTCATCTGTTTTAGCACTATTTGATGTAGAAGAATCTACAACAGTAACTATGGCTAATACCCAAGTCAAAAAAATTACAAATGATAAAGCATTTAAAGAACTGTTCAAAAATCAAGAATTTGTAGACAGAGTTGCTGGCAAATCAGTGGCAGAAATAAAGGCTGATCCTAGTTTTATTGAAGCGTATTCTAAAGCTGAATGGCCAAAGCCAAATGAAGATGCAACCGCTGAAGAAAAACTGTTACCAAAATATGGCAAACCTACAGATGTCGGAATAGCAGCCATAGGCTCAATAGAAGAAATTCAAAGAGCAAATAATATTTCTGCTTTAATTGCAATTATTATAATGGCAATATTGTTATTTGGATTCCAAACAGCGATTGGAAATGTACAAACTATACCTAGTGATATCTTTGGTGGTAAAGTAGTAGGTACGCTTTCCGGATTTGCAGGAACGGCGGCAAAACTAGCCGGCGCAGCACTGACTGCCATCATACCATTTATTACTAAAGGAGGTAATTATATACCAGCGTTTATTATAGGTGGTGCACTAGCAGCTATCGCCCTGTTTGCTGTATGGGTATTAATACCAAAAGTCGAAAAAATAAAACCAGCATAATTTTAGTATTAAATAAACCTTTTAGAACGCTTTCAGAAATTAATAAACAAGAAAAATTAGGAATAAAATGAACGTAGGAAAAATAGCTATAGTAACAGGTGCGACAAGTGGAATCGGATTGGCAGTTGCAAAGAGATTAGGTCAGGATGGGTTTACGGTAGTTGTAAACGGAATTAATGCAGAGGAAGGGCCACAGAGAGTTGCGGAATTAGTAGCAGAAGGTATCAAGGCTGAGTTCTGTCACTTTGACGTTACTCAAGAAGATGCAGTAACTGCTAATGTAAAAGCAATTGGTGAAAAGTATGGTCGAATTGATGTACTTGTTAACAATGCAGGTGGATTAGGTGGTAGAGCTAGATTTGAAGAGATGACCACTGAGTTTTATAGAAATGTGTTGGCATTAAATTTAGATTCGGTGTTTTTCGCGTCTAGAGCTGCAATCCCATTCCTAAAAAAAGGAGATAATCCTACGATTATCAACTATACATCTAATGCAGGATGGAATGCAGGAGGCCCAGGTGCAGGGATGTATGGTACCTCTAAGGCTGCTGTTCATACGATTACGAGAGCATTAGCAAAAGATTTAGCGGAGTACGGTATCAGAGTAAATGCAGTATCACCGGGTACGATAGATACTAACTTCCACATTGGGATTAAATCTACCAAACCTGAGGTATTCCAATCATGGGCCAAGAACATCATGCTTGGTCGATTAGGTCAGCCAGAAGATGTGTCTGGGGTAGTATCATTCTTGGCAAGTAAAGATGCAGCATTTTTAACTGCTGAAACAATTCAAGTTGGTGGAGGTCAAGCATTAGGAATATAAAAAAGAGAAAGTTATAAGCAATGAAGAAGATTGTAACATTTGGAGAGATAATGCTTCGTTTAAGCCCTCCTGGATTTAAAAGGTTTTCACAAACATATTCTTTTGATGTTGTCTATGGAGGTGGCGAAAGCAATGTAGCTGTTTCACTTGCCAACTACGGTTTGAATACCTCATTTATTTCGAGAATTCCGGCTAATGATATCGGAGAATGCGCTATTATGGAATTGCGCAAACGAGGGGTACATACTGATCAAATAGTAAGAGGCGGCGAAAGGTTAGGAATCTATTTTTTAGAAACTGGTGCAGTAAGCAGAGGAAGTAAAGTAGTATACGACCGAGCTCATTCTGGCATGGATAGTATTCAGGCTGGTATGATTGATTGGGAAGAGGTGTTTCAGGGGGCGGACTGGTTTCATTGGACTGGGATAACTCCAGCATTGTCGCAAGGAGCCGCTGATGCTTGTTTGGAAGCTATCCAAGCGGCGAATAGATTAGGAGTTACAGTTTCTACAGACTTAAATTATCGCAAGAAACTTTGGAAATACGGTAAACAACCTAACGAAGTGATGCCTGCATTGGTTGAAGGTTGTGACGTCATTTTGGGAAATGAAGAGGATGCCGAAAAGCATTTTGGTTTACATCCAGAAGGTGTGGATGTAACTCATGGAGACTCCGTAGATGGCAAAGCATATTTGTCTGTTTTAAAGCAGTTAATGGAAATGTTTCCAAGAGCAAAAAAGGTTATTACAACCTTGAGAGGATCAATTTCAGCTTCGCATAATACTTGGACTGGAGTAATGTATGATGGTTCTAATTTATACGAAGCACCGTCGTATGACATTACACACATAGTGGATCGTGTTGGCGGAGGAGATAGTTTTATGGCAGGTCTTATTTATGGGTTATTGGCTTTAGAAGATGATCAAAAGGCTTTAGAATTTGCGGTTGCTGCTTCTTGCTTAAAGCACACCATTAAAGGAGATGCCAATTTGGTAACTGTTGCAGAAGTAGAAAAACTAATGTCAGGCGATAAAAGCGGACGCGTGTCCAGATAATAAATGGAAAGAGTAGAAGTTATACGACTAATGGAAAAACAAGGACTGGTTCCTTTGTTTTATAATAGTGATTTAGAACTATGTAAAAATGTAATCAAAGCCTGCTATGATGGAGGCGCTCGATTACTCGAATTTACCAACCGAGGGGTTTTTGCACATGAAGTATTTTCTGCGTTGAGCAAATACGTCAAGAGTGATCTAAAGGGCATGGCCCTTGGGGTAGGATCTGTTCCAGATGCTGCTACTGCTGCTTTATTTATACAATGTGGGGCTGACTTTGTTGTAACTCCATCGATGAGGGAAGATGTTGCAGTGGTTTGCAATCGACGAAAGATCCTATGGGCACCGGGATGTGCTACCTTAACAGAAATAGGCAAAGCTGAAGAATTGGGTTGTGAGATAGTAAAATTGTTTCCAGGAAGTGTTTATGGACCCAAATTTATCAAATCGGTGAGAGCGCCTCAACCTTGGACTAAGATTATGCCTACCGGTGGAGTGTCCCTTGAAAAGGAAAATTTAGAATCCTGGTTTGATGCTGGAGCTTGTTGTGTAGGAATGGGATCTAAGCTTATAACGAAGGATATTATTTCGAACAAAAATTTCGAAGAGCTCACGCAAAACGTGCGAAAAGCATTGGAGTTGATTGCCTCTTTGAGAGCTTAATTGTGCAAATTGTTTTGAGTGTTTGTGATGCGCAAACTCAAATTTAAATCAAACTGAGTCATGTTTAAATCAAAATTTACTGTAGGTGTAATGTTGCTCATTGGAGTATTATTTTTTCAATCATGTAAAGATTTAAGCAAATCAGACGGTACTGTTGATTCTGCTGCGGAAGGAAAAGTTCCCAATGAGGTATTACCAATATTCAAAGATTTCAATCTCATACTTGGAGATGGAACCAACGCTGGTGTAGCAACCAATTTAAGCAACAAAGACTTTTTTTACGTAGCTAAAGAAAATGACCAAGAATGGGTTGTGTTCAAAACACCTAACGCAGGTAACACACATGGTACCTCAAATAATACCAGAACAGAATTAGCTCAATTGAAAAAGTGGTCCCCAATGACGAAGGCAAAAATGAATGCCACGTTAAAGGTTATGAATGTGTCACCCACAGGAGATCCGACAGTGGCTTCTACACATTCGGTGGTAGTAGGTCAAATACATAGTGCAGATGGACATGAAAATGAGCCATTAAAGATTTTCTACAAAAAATTTCCAGGCCACGAGAAAGGATCTGTTTTTTGGAATTACGAGATTAATACCAAAGGAGATGACAATTCAGGACGATGGGATTTCTCCTATCCAATTTGGGGGTATGATTTCTCAATAATAGCGTCAGATAAAAACTCAATTCCTTCAGAACCAAAGGATGGTATTAAGTTGGGCGAAGAATTTAGTTACGAAGTAGATATCAATGAAGGGATGATGTACTTGACGTTTAAGAGTCCTGGCCATGAAACAAAAACGTTTAGCAAAAACTTAATTGAGTCAGCATATGCCAAAGCCTCTGATGCGCCGCAACAAGTCAGAGATTTGTTTTTTCCGATTGGTCAAGATGGGGTGGAGCGAGAAAAGGCTTATGATGGAGAAGGGTTATTTTTCAAACTAGGTTCTTATAATCAGACTAATGGAAAAGATCCTGCCGTTAACCGGGTATGGTGTTCTGGTGCAGAAACACATGGTGGTGATTTGACAAAGCAATATGCAGATGGAAATTATGCTGAAGTGTGGTTTAAGGATGTAAGTTTTGAAATAAGTGATGATGCTATTTCTAATGCAGGTTATTTTGCTGCTAACGATGGTTTAAGTAATAAAACAGTTTATCCTAGTGAAGTTATTTCGACCTTGGATAAGTTTAAAATAATGCTCGGTGATGGAAGCACTGAAGACAATTTGATCGACTTCGAAAACAAAGATTATTTCTACACCGTGATTGATGGTACGAGAAGATGGGTTGCATATAAAACGCCCAATGCAGGGGTTACTTCAAAAAACTCTAGCAATACACGCACGGAGCTACACGAGAAAAGAGATTGGATTCCGGAAGAAGGAGGAAAGCTTTCTGCAACCTGCCGGGTGATGCATGTTTCCACAACGGGTGATGCACGAGTTGCGGCTTCTTTTTCTACAGTAGTAGGTCAAATTCATAGTGGTGAAGGTCACGAAAACGAACCACTAAAGATTTTTTATAAAAAATTTCCGGGCCACGAAAAAGGATCTGTTTTTTGGAATTATGAAATTAACACAGCAGGAGATGATAACGGAGGTAGATGGGATTTTTCAACTGCGATTTGGGGCCACGATATGTCTATTGTTGGTAAAAACAAAACAGATTATCCAAAAGAACCAACGGATGGAATTGCTTTGGGCGAAGAATTTAGTTACGAGATTAATGTTTACAAAGGCATCATGTATCTAACCTTCAAATCTGATGGTCACGAAACGAGAACATTTACGAAGAACCTTATTGCTTCTGAGTATGTCAACGCGTCAGACATTCCAGAGCAAGTAAGGAGAACTTTTGTACCTATTGGTCAAGATGGAACAGAAAGACCAGAGGCTTATGCTGGAGAGCTTAATTATTTCAAACAAGGTGCTTACAATCAAACCAATGGGAAAGACCCCGAAAAGAATATGGTTTGGTGTGCTGGAGCAGAAATCTATGGTGGTGATATAGCAAAACAGTATGAAAATGGCAGCTATACAGAAGTTTGGTTTAGGGACACGAAAGTAGGCCCTGGGACACCGCCCAAATAGATAGTTACCTCAAAAGAATAATTTAAGCTCCTAGAGCTCTTAAGTCAAATTCTTTATCCCATTTCTTACCTTTGCGGAAATGGAAAGACTCAATACATATCTAGCTGAATTCGAAGAGTTCTTAACTAAAGATTCTTACAATCCAGTCTTCAAAAATCTTTATGATCCGGTAGAGTATACGATGTCCAATGCGGGCAAAAGACTGCGTCCATTGGTAGTAATGATGGCATGTGAAGCTTTTTCTGGGGAGACTAAAATGGCGCTTCCTGCAGCAAAGGCGATTGAGTTATTTCACAATTTTACTTTGCTGCATGATGATGTGATGGATGATGCACCATTGCGAAGAGGAAAGGATTCTGTGTTTAAAAAATTTGGGCTTAATGCAGCCATACTCTCTGGTGATGTGATGTTGATTAAGTCTTATGATTGCATAAAAGAATACGACTCTCCATTATACAAGCAAATTATGGAAGTAATCAATGAAAATGCTATCAAAGTTTGTGAAGGGCAGCAATTGGACATTGATTTCGAAACAAGGGAAGATGTTGATATTCAAGAATACCTCAAGATGATTGAATTGAAAACTGCCGTTTTATTTGCTGGAGCGTTAAAAATAGGAGCACTAATAGGCAGAGCATCACAAGATCAAGCGCAACATTTGTACGAGTTTGGAAAGAATATCGGGATTGCTTTTCAAATGCAAGATGACGTACTAGATACCTATGGAAATAATCCCAAAGTAGGAAAACAAAAAGGAGGAGATATTTTGCAATGCAAAAAGACGTACCTCTACCTCAAGACTTTAGATCTTTTAGAAGGTGACGAAAAAGTTGCATTCAAAGAGTTATATGATTCGAATGTAGAAGATAAAGTAGCTAAGGTTATCCAAATCTTCGACAGGGTGGTTATTAAAGAATATTCCGAGCAAGTAAAACAAGCGTATTTAGACTTGGCTTGGTCACATCTTGCCGCGAGTGGATTATCAGGAAAATTTGAAAACGAGTTTAAAAATTTTGGAAATTTCTTGCTCGATCGCCAATATTAGTTCTAGACTCCCCGAACCCCGAACCCCGAACCCCGAACCCCGAATCACGAATCACGAATCACGAATCACGAATTTCCGCTAAAACACCACCTTTGCCTTCCACCAATCTTTTTCAATGATAGCTCCTTGTTTTTCATAAAACCTCAAAGCCGGTTCGTTCCAGTCTAATACTTCCCATCGAACAAGTTTACAGTCTCGTTTTTTTGCCTCTTCGATGAAAGCATCATACAATTTTTGACCAATTCCATATTTTCGATACGATTCAGAAACAATAAAATCTTCCAAGTAAAGCATTTTTCCTTTCCAGGTTGAAAAAGTATCGTAATAAACGGTGCAACCTACAATTTCATTTTCGACCATTGCGACATCACAACTTATGCGCTTTTCATCAAATGCAAGTTCGTATTGTTCAAGGGTGGACCACATTTCATGCTCGGCCTTCTCGTAGATCGCAAGCTCTCGGACCAATCTGATTACCTCGGATAGGTCGGACCTTTGTGCTCTTCTTATTCTAATCTCCATATAGTGTTGTATGTGGTTAAAATACTCCTTGCCTTATTTTTTTACTACGCAAAATGCGTTGTGTCTCAGAATGTATTTCTTGTTAAAAAGTACTAATCTGTGCACGTATTTGTCTCGTAAATCTATAGCTTTTGACTCACAAGTTTAGAGAAGCTTTTAATGGTTTTTAGAATACCATCAATAACCATTTTGGGGGCAATATAATATTCTCACATTGATAAGAAAAGATCCAAAATCTTTGGTGGTTTAATTACTTCGACATAAATTGGTAAACCAATTCTTGGATGTGGCGATATTTTCGCAATTCATTCAAAAAAAGACATTTTACACATGTAAACAGCTTCGCAATTTTATTGCAATTTTTAAGCATCTTTTAAAATAGTAAAAACAAAAACATGAAAATTTTTATCTCTAATTTAAACAAGAACTTCTTCTACGTGATGTCCTTGTTTTTATCACTTGCAGTGATTACTTCTTGTGGTGACGATGAGCCAGACGAAATGATGGAAGATCCATCTACTGTTGTTGCCAATTTTTCATCACAAGTTGATGCGGACAACTCTTTAACTTATAGTTTTACAAACAACTCTGTGGTAAACGGTATTTCTAATACATCTTTTACTTCTTCGTGGGATTTTGGTGGAGATGGCAGCTCAACTGATGCAAGTCCAAGCCACACGTTTTCTGCTGAAGGTACTTACGACGTTACCTTGACTGTAACAGCCTCTGATGGTGTAATGGGTACCGCAACAGAAACAATAGAAGTTACTGCGCCTAAAAACAGATACGCTGTAATTACAGATTCTAAGGATGATGATACTGGCGAATTGAGATTAGCAGTAGATTCCATTCAAAATGGAAGAATCACTTTTATGTATAGAGTGGCTGAAGGTCCAGTTGATATGGATATTAAAGATGGATTTATCAACGTTGCAGGTTCTTCAACTACAGGTGATTTTTCAATAGTAGAAGTAAGGCTTAAGGACAATGCGCCACACGAATTTAGAGAAGGTGCTTCTGATGCTACCATAGCTGCTGCAAATTTCCCAGAAGGAGTTGCAGATACTTGGGTACCAGTTGAAATTAGCTGGTCTGCTGATTTTGTAAACACGCCTTCGTATACTGTTGTGATTGGAGGACAAACTGTAATTGCTGACGCAGTAAGTACTACCAACGGTGGTGCAGGTGATGAGCCTGGTCATTTAGAAGCTACAAATGATGGTGCGGCTAATTTCCAGTGGAAGTATAATTCAAACTCTTCAGTAAATGATGGTGTATATCATGTAGATGACATCGTATTGTATTCTTCAGATTCTGGTACGGAAACAGTTGTTTTTGAAGATAACTTCCAGGGAAGAGTAGCAGGTGATGACTTAAACCCGGACGTCAACCTTGATTCACCATACCATGTGAATAGTTCAGACGCTACAGTGGGTGAAGATCAGTAAACAAAAAGTTTATAGATAATGAAAAATAGTGGAATGTAATTTCCATGAACTAAAAGAGGAGTGTCTATTTTGACATTCCTCTTTTTATTTTACAACATATTCATTGGATCTTTATGCTTGTACGAGCAATTTTTTTTAGCATTCAATCCAAAGAGTTTATTGGACTTTATTAGAGGAAACTGGCCCTGTTCTGATCTATCGTTATATTCAAAATTATGCTTACCAAAAGATTGACATTTCTCTTTATAGGACTATTAGGAATCTATTTCGCATCAGCGCAAAACGATTCTGAGTTGGTTTACATGGACGAGGGCAAATTGACATATGTGCCCTTTGCGATGACCAATCAAACGAATGCTGTGAACACCATCCCCGATTTTTCTAAAGCTGGTTATATGGGTGGGGGTGTAGCGCTACCAAATGATTTGTCCATCCGAGCTATCGTTACCCCCGAGGAAGGAGATGATAGACAAAGAATCCAAGAAGCCATAGCCCAAGTTGAAGCAATGGAGCCAGATCAAAATGGCTTTAGAGGAGTGGTTCTAATCAAAGCAGGGCATTACAGTTTAAATAACTTATTAGCGATAAGAGCTTCCGGTGTAGTTTTAAGGGGTGAAGGGCAAGGGCTAAATGGAACCGTTTTACACGCAAACCCACGAACGGATCACAATGTTATTACGATTCTAGGAGATGGAAGTATAACCAAGGACCCAGAATCTACACAAGCAATAACTACAGATTATGTCCCAGTTGGTGCTTTTTCATTTCAAATTGAGGATGCTTCAGATTTTTCTGTTGGGGATAAAATTGTGGTTTCTAGAACACCAAATCAGTTTTGGATCGATGAATTAGGAATGAATCAAGAAACCTTGTGTGCAGGAGATATTGATTGCGTGGGATGGACACCTCAGGGTTATATAGTCGATCACGAAAGGCAAATTACTGCGATTTCTGGAAATGAGATAACAGTCGATATCCCTATAGTTGATGTTATAGAAGAAGTTTTTGGAGGAGGGACTATTACTAAAGTAGACTTCTCTAGACGGATAAGTCATTGCGGGATTGAAAACCTTAGAGTACAATCCTTTTACGATGCCAATTCGGACGAATCCCATGCTTGGACAGCTGTTAGAATAAGTGATGCCGAAAATTGCTGGGTAAAACAAGTGACAGGTCAGTTTCTTGCATACAGTACTGTAGATATTGACGACGCCAACTTTGTAACCGTTCAAGATTGTGCTTATATAGATCCAAAATCCCGAGTAACCGGAGGAAGAAGATATTCTTTTGCTATTCAAGAAGGCATTGGAAATTTATTTCAACGGTGTTTTGCGATAGACGGTCGTCATGATTTTGTTACAGGCTCAAGAGTTACGGGTCCAAATGTGTTTTTGGATGGTTTAGCGGCAAGTGCCGAATCAGATATTGGACCGCATCATAGATGGGCTACAGGAACTCTTTTTGATAATATTCGAGGAGGCTCTATAAGAGTATGGAACAGAGGTAATGCTGGGACTGGTCATGGATGGGCTGGTGCTCAAACCATGTTTTGGAATTTGTCGTCCTATACTGGCGAATTTAGAGTGGATAGCCCACAAGGTGGAATGAATTGGGGGATCGGATGCATCGGTTCAAACCAAACTGGAGAAGGGTATTGGGAAAGTTGGGGCACCAACGTCCAACCAAGAAGTCTTTATTTGCAACAGTTAGAAGATCGTCTGGGCCCTGATGCGGTAGAGAACATTACAATACCTGAGCAACGGTCAAGTGATATTTATGATTTACTCGCCAATTGGAAAGGGCTAGGTGATTTTTCTGAGGGTGGTTTTACAGGTCAACCACCAAATGTGAGTTTCAGAACACCAAATAGTCAAATTGATGTGTCCGAGTGGCAAGGTGGAGATATTGAAGTAGAAGCTACAGATGAAGATGGTGATATTAGTAATGTAAAATTGTTAATCAATGGGGAGCCTTTGGCTACGGCTGATTCAGCCCCATTTATTTTTACTGGACTTACCGAGACCATAAGAAATCTTAGCCATGAAGTGCATTATTTACAGGCCATAGCTACGGACAACGAAGGCAATACAAATTTCACTCGTTTAGCCGTCCTTGGCGGTGACCCGCCTCCGCCAGATGAGGAAGAGGAAATGGAAGAGGACGAAAACCCAGTAATCCGCGTTTTTCCTAACCCTACCCTGAATGGAAGTATTAAAATTGAAATGAAAATCGCTGGAATGTACGATGTAGAAATTTTTGATTTGCAAGGTCAAAAAGTGGAAATTTTTAGCTTCGATGATATAGCCTTTGATTTTAACTTTCGGAACAACACAAAGGGTATTTACATAATCAATATCAGAAATGAAGGAGAGCTCCTCTTTAAAGATAAAATAGTCAAATTGTAATTTCATTTTTCTCATTATTCGAATATATCATTTGGAATAAAAATGTTTTTAGGAATAATATTTCGACATCATAAAATATTGAAAAATAATTCGAATAAATATCGGTATTGCTTTATTTTGGTTGACCAATTTGAGGTAAAATGATATTTTTCAAAATTTCATCGAATTAGGTGGAAGCGCCTAAGGCAAGAAGCTCAAGAATTCTTTCTCGTCAAATTGGTTTAAGGCATTCAGCGAAAACAAGTGAAATGCATTTTGCCAAGCCAAGATGATTTTTAATGCTTGGATTATTTCGCTGAATCGAAAAAGTCAAATGAAAAAACTATTGGATTAAACTATTATAATTAAATGAAGTACGTAAGTAATTTTTTTTCAAGAAAAACCCAAAAAGGGGCAGGGCTTATTGTGCTGTTTATCTTTTTGGCTTCCTTAAGTGCAAGTGCACAGGAAGTAATAAGTGGTATGGTTTCGGATGAATCCGGAGAACCCTTGATAGGGGTAACAGTATCTGTACAAGGTTCCGAAATAGGCACCGTCACGGATTTTGATGGAAGCTTTGTTTTAAAAGCCTCGCCAAGTGACGTTTTAGAGATTTCTTACATCGGGTATAAAACTCAAACGATTCCTATTAATGGACAAAACAACATCAATATAAACTTGGCCGTCGATGCCGAAGTAATTGATGAAGTAGTCATTGTAGGATACGGTAGTGTTAAAAAGAGTGATGTAACAGGAAGTGTTTCTTCTGTTAAAGCGGAAGAGTTGCAAGCTTTTCCTCTTTTAAATGCAGGCCAAGCTCTTCAAGGGCGTGCCGCAGGGGTTGCTGTTCAAACCCAAAATGGAGGAGAGCCAGGAGCTGGTATTTCTATTCGAGTACGTGGTAGCTCTTCACTCAATGCAAGCAGTGATCCACTGGTTGTCGTTGACGGATTCGTTGGGGCCTCATTTCCACAACAAAACGATATTGAATCGATTGAGATTTTAAAAGATGCTTCGGCGACTGCAATTTATGGATCAAGAGGATCAGGAGGGGTGATACTGATTACTACCAAAAAAGGTAAGTCAGGAAAAACCGTAGTAGAACTCAATTCAAGTTATTCTTCGCAACAAACGACAAATAGGTTGGATCTTCTTGACGCATCCGGATTTGCTCAATATCAAAACATGATTCGTGCTAATGCAGGAGATGCGCCTTACGCCCAAGGCATGGAAAACACCGATTGGCAGGACGAAATATATAGAGCTGGTGCTACACAAAACCATCAGTTATCTGTGTCTGGAGGAAGTGAAAATGTAAATTATTATATCTCAGGAACCTACTTTACTCAAGAAGGAATCGTTGTTAATTCGGACTTTGATAAAATCCAGTTTTTAGCAAATGTAGATGCCAAAGTAAATGATAGACTAAAAATTGGCTTAAATAGTATCGCCAGTCGTAGTGAGCAAAATGGGGTGTCTACGCAATCCTCTGGTAGAGATGCCATTGGTTCGGTCAACGGTGGTGGTGATGATGTCGTAGCTTTGGCTTTCAGATTTTCACCGGATGTTGGAAGATTTAATGACGCCGGTAATTTTTCTCAAAATACTGTAGGTGATGATATAGAAAATCCATGGGCAGTTGCTACGCAAATCAGGAACGAAACAAAAACGGATAATGCAAGAACCAACATGTATGCAGATTTAAAAATTGTGGAGGGACTTAATTTTAAAACCACCTTGGGTTACAGAACTCAAAACGGAACAGAGGGATATTTCAAGCCACAAACATTTGTCCTTTCGGCCGGAGGTGCATTTTTAGAGTCTGTAAAAAGAACAAGATTGCTCAATGAAAATTACTTGACTTATACCACTCAAATAGGTCAAGGTAACTTAACAGCTACAGCCGGTCATTCCTATCAAAAAAGTACTACCGAAGGCCTAGAAGCAGGCGCGCGAGGATTATTAAATGATGCTTTCGAATGGTATAATTTAGAAGCAGGAGAAATTGATCAACGTTCCATTGATTCTCGATTTTCTGAGTCAGAAATTGAATCAGTATTTGGAAGAGTAAATTTAGATTGGGCAAACAAATATCTGCTTACCGCAACTGTTAGAAGAGATGGAGCATCCAACTTCGCGGCTAACAATAAATATGCGGTTTTCCCATCTGTTGCTTTCGGATGGAAAGTTTCAAACGAAAGTTTTTTAGTGGATAATTTAAGCTTATCAAATCTTAAGTTAAGAGCAAGTTATGGTTTGACTGGGAACCAAGCTATTGGTCCATACGAATCTCTTGCTTCTTACAGAGTCCAGCCACCTTCAGAAGTTGGTGGAGCATTTGGTGTTGATTTGGCAAGGGAGGCAAACCCAGACCTAAAGTGGGAGACTTCAATCCAAACCAATGTTGGGGTAGATGTTGGCTTATTTGAAAACCGCATTTCATTTAGTGCCGATGTTTATAATATAGATACCGAAGATTTATTGGCGCTAGATAGAGCTTCAAATTTTTATTTAGGTACCACTGATTTAGATGTCCTCAGAAATGTTGGTTCTATAAATAATAAAGGGTTCGAATTGTCCTTGACTTCAAACAATATGAATAGAAATGATTTTAGATGGACGACGAACCTAAATTTTGCGAGAAACAGAAGTGAAGTGGTAGAATTGTCGTCTGGTTCAGAACTACTAGGTAGTGGAGCTCCTGGGTATTTCGCTGGGGGCAATACGTACATTTTACGTGAAGGTGAACCTATAGGCCTCTTCTGGGGTTTAGATTACCAAGGAGTGTATCAAGGTGGTCCAATTCCAGCTGGAACTGCTTTAGAAGCAAGATCATTTGATGCAGACGGCAATGCTATTCCGGGCGAACCTTTGTTTGCTGAAGTGGCAGATGAGGAAGGGAATTTTAACGTATTGATTGATGATAATGATAGACAAATTATTGGTGATCCAAATCCTGATTTCACCTTTGGTGTTACAAATACTTTTTCATACAAAAGTTTTGATTTGAATATCTTTTTTCAAGGAGCAGTTGGTGGTGATATATACAATTTAACCGCTGTTCAATTATATAATGGAGATAGTAATGGATTAACTGATGTCTTGAATTCTTGGACACCACAAAATACCAATACGGATATTCCAAGAGCAGCTATTCGTGGAAGAGAACGTTCTTCACGTTTTGTCGAAGATGGAAGTTATGTGCGGCTTAAAAATGTAGCGGTGGGTTACACCTTGCCTACATCCTTGCTTCAAAAAGCGGGGCTTGGATCCGCAAGAGTTTCTTTAAGCGCCCAAAATATGCTAACCTTTACCAATTATTCTGGCTTGGATCCTGAAGTAAGTTATTTTGGTAGCGGTGGTGAAAGCAGAGGAGATGATAATGTTATTATTGGCCACGATTATGGGAATTACCCTAATCTAAGTTCGATCACTGTTGGACTAAACCTTAAATTCTAAACCACTAAAAAGATTTAACTATGAAAATGTTTAAATATTTATTTACGTTACTATTTGCTTTTTCTGTTGTTGGTTGTTCTGATTTAGAAGAAGAAGCGAAAAGCCAATTAGATCCTGATGAAAGGACACTTGATTTAGAAACTGTAGAAACCACAATTAGTGGGGCATACGGGCAATTGGACGCTCGAGCATTGCATTCAAGAGGATTAGGTTTAACGCTTTTATTGCGTTCGGATATGGTAGATATCGGTAATCCAGGAACGGCAGCTGAGCGAATTGAGCATGATCAGTTTACCGTATCAGCCTCCAACCCGCTCATTCTTAATCCTTCTAACCCAGAAAGAAGTTTTTGGCCTAGATTCTATCAGGTCATACGTGGAGCTAATGAGGCCCTCCGTGAGCTGGAAGTTCTTGAAGATCAAGATGCTGGTGTAAAAGAAGAGATAGCTGCAAGAGCAAGATTTATTAGAGGATGGTCATATTATCATTTGGTAAGGCTATTTGGAGATGTTCCTTTTTTGGATGAAACTACCTCAACTGCTGATGCATCAATTGCAGCAAGAACTCCGGTAGACGCAATTTATGATAGTATTATTGCAGATTTCGAATATGCCAAACAGTGGTTGCCTGATTCAAGAAATAATCGTGCTCTTCCAGGTAAAGCTGCTCCAAGTGCTTTCCTTGCGAGTCTATATCTTACTAGAGGTGAATACCAAATGGCATACAATGAGGCCACAGATATCATCAATAAGGCAGGTATGTATAATTTGGCTTTAGATCCAGATTATCGTAATATTTTCCATGCGGAAAACACTGATTTTTCCTTAGAACCGATTTGGGTGATAGACTTTGTTGGTACCAATATTAACGATGAATCAAGAGATTATCTCGCTGCATTTACCGGATTTTTTGGACAAGCTACGTATTATCCTTCAGGCGGTTGGTCCGTAATGGTTCCGGCATTAGCGGTATATGAAAACTGGGATGATGGTGATTACAGAAAATCTGTAAATTTTGATGCAGAAGCCATAGATAATAATGGCAATGTGGTTACGTATCAAAATTTTTCGAGCCTAGATGGTAGAAATGCAAACAGACCACATATTTCCAAGTATACTGCTATGGCAGGGGATCTGCCACAAGAAAATACCAGTGGAAGAGATTCACATTCTAATTACCAATTGATGCGTTACGCTGAGGTTCTTCTTATTGCCGCAGAGGCAGCTGCTGAGCTTGGATTAACCTCTGAAGCGGATCAATACATAAACATGATTAGAGAAAGAGCGAGAAATGGAGATGGTTCAGGTGCGCCTAGTGCTTCTCCAGCAAACATTTCTGGAGCCACAGTAGCGGATGTGTTGGAAGAAAGAAGACTAGAGCTTGCCTTCGAACATAAGAGATGGTATGATATTGTTAGAAGACAAATGGGGGATGAAGTTTTCGGTCCTGGAGGTTTTGAAACGGAGCTTTTAGGTACACAAAATTTTGACCCTTCTAGAGACTATTTACTTCCAATACCGCCTTTAGAAATAACAAACAACCCTAATTTGACTCAAAACCCAGGGTACTAGTTGAGCCAAAAATGGATAAAATTTCAAGAGAGTCTTCCGTGTTAAATGGAAGACTCTCTT
The DNA here is from genome assembly GCA_020627705.1 of Saprospiraceae bacterium. Lineage (GTDB taxonomy): Bacteria > Bacteroidota > Bacteroidia > Chitinophagales > Saprospiraceae > JAHDHU01. Next base: position 163,987 of record JAHDGJ010000004.1, on the reverse strand, counting down.
TATTTTCAAGGCAAAGGCTAAACGAGAAGTAGTCACTTATTATTTAGTTTAAGAATGTCTTTTGAAATACCTGATTTGTTGGTTAGAAAGAGGTAATTCACTATTAAATTTTGTAATTTTCAGAAATTGGTTAACCAATTTTAAAAAGAGAAAAGAGGAACTTGATTATAAAGCCTCTATTAAAATATCTAGTTATGAATCTGTCCTTTCGTTTGTCTTTACAAAAGTTAAATCTAACTGTATTCACGCATTTGCCATCTTCCTTTCGATGCCTTGTGCTTTTGTTTTTTATACATGCATTAGGTACTCCAGTTAGTTCACAAGATTTAGACCCTAATCTTCCTCCTGGAGAAAATTTTGATCTTTCCTATTGGAAATTACAGCGACCAAACGGTACCGAAAGAGATGAAGATGCATTGACAAGTGGGTACTCCAACGATACAGATTTCTATACTGACCCAGTAAGTGGCGCCATGGTTTTTTGGTGTCCAAACAACGGAAGTACTACCTCAGGAAGTACCTATCCAAGATCTGAGCTTAGAGAAATGATTCGCAGAGGGGATAACAGCATTAGCACTCAGGGCATCAATAAAAACAATTGGGTGTTTTCTTCATCCACCATGGAAAATCAAGAAGCAGCTGGTGGTGTTGATGGCATTATGACGGCGACGGTATCTGTTGACCACGTGTCTTTGACTTCAGATGAATTTCGAAAAGTTGGAAGAACAATTGTTGGACAAATCCATGCATCGGATGACGAACCTATCAGATTGTATTATCGCAAACTACCAACAAACACAAAAGGATCCATATATTTTGCCCATGAGCCGACCACAGGCCCTGAACAATGGTACAACATGATAGGTAGTAGAGATGATGGTGCTCCTGATCCTGAAGATGGTATTGCCTTAGGAGAAAGATTTAGTTACGAAATAAAAGTTATTGGGAATACACTCACAGTAACTATTTCGAGAGATGGGAAGCCAGATGTAGTAGAAGAAATAGATATGACCGACAGTGGTTTTGCAAACGACTGGATGTATTTCAAGGCAGGAAATTATAATCAAAACAATGCAGGTGATCCGGGAGAATACGCACAGGTTTCTTTTTATGCCTTAGATGTCGAGCACTTTGCGCCGACCCCTCCAACCGAGTATATTGCACCATCTGATATTCCAAGATTTCAACCCTTTCTAGCGGACTGTAAACTTCAAGCACCAACCAGTTCAACATTAGCTGCAAAAGATGTATTAAATCAAGGATATACGCATCCGCAATATTTCTATGTTGTAGATGGTGATAAAGTGCGATTTAATCAATCTGGAGATAGTAGAAGGACAGAATTGCGCAATGAGGTAAATTGGAATTTGAACGATGCAAATAGATCATTGCATGGAAGATTAGATATTGTAGAACAATCTTGTGATCAGGTAACAGTTATGCAAATTCATGATGATGCTAATGCTGGGCCTGGACCAAATAAACCCTTGTTGAGAATTTATAAACATAAGACCAAAGACCCAATAAATCATATTTGGGCGGCTATTAAAACTGATGATGGTGGTTCCAATACCATGCATGTCGATCTAGGTGAAGACCCTGGAGGCTATTTTAATTGCGACATACGATTAGTTGATGGTAATATGATTATTGATTTTGAAGGGGAGGAAAAGGTAAACATGGATGTTTCATACTGGATATGGCCCAGCTATTGGAAAGCAGGAGTTTATCTCCAAGATAGTGGGGAAGCCACGGCGCATTTTGATGAGCTTTTCGAACAAGATGGATCGCCACAAAATTATTTTCCTTCCGTCGAAATATCTTCTCCAGCCAATGGAGATAATTTTTTACCAGGTAGCGATATTACAATTGAGGTTGATGCGATTGATTCTGATGGTTCTGTTGCGAAGGTCGAATTTTTTGAAGGCGGTATAAATAAATTAGGAGAAGATACCACAGCACCGTATAGTTTTACCTGGCCTGGAGTCCAGGAGGGAGAATATACCTTAACTGCAAAAGCAACGGATAATGAAGGAGGATCAAAGACTTCGCTGAGCACCAAAATTACAGTGCAGGTTCCTGTTTTAGTTACCGTTGTGGAGTTGGTCGATTTGGGTGGGCCATTGGCAGTTGAGGCCTCTAATATCCAGTTAGAAGCTATCATAACTCCGTTCGATGCGACAAATCAAAATGTAGTATTTCAATCCTCGGACACCAACATTGCCACAGTATCAAATAGTGGCGTTTTAAATGCAGTATCCGAAGGTGTAGTGCTTGTTACTGTGACTACGATTGATGGCGATTTTGTGGATTCAAAAGAAATAAAAGTTCTTACTCCTTCTAATGAGACCAACTGGGCATTAGGAGGGCCGGCGCAAGGAACTGGAACTCCTGATGGTCCTAATGTTCCAGATAATTTAGTCGATGATGATCCTGTTTCTAGGTGGTCAGTAAATGAATTTCCTCAATCAGCAACGATAGATTTGTTAGGCTTTATTAAGATTACTCAGACGGAAGTAACGTGTTATGAGGACCGTGCCTATAAATTCATAATCGAAGGCGCTATGGAAAAGGATGGACCTTTCACTACTATTGTTGATCGATCCATTAATAAAATACCTGGTACTGCCTTAGCGCCAATTGTCAATGATTTAGACAGCATTGAAGCTAGGTTTGTAAGAATAACAGTTTCGGGCGCAGAAGTCTATGATGGTCAATGGGTAAGTCTAACGGAGTTTAAAGTATTTGGGGAAGGAGAGCAGATTTTTTCAAATGTAAATGATGTAGATCTTGGTAATTTAATTCTGTCTCCAAATCCGGCCACTTCCATTATTCAAATCAAAGGCGACGAACCATTTGATAGGGTTTCTATTTTTGACCAATCTGGAAGAATGGTATTACATGGTTTGATTGATAATACACGTACCATTGATGTAAGCAGTCTACATTCAGGAATGTTTTTGGTCCGATTAGAAAATAAGAATAAACAACTTTCACGAAAGTTGATAAAGCATTAATCATATACATGTGATTCAGGGTAAATAGATATGATGATTCGTTTGTCGATAACATCGTAGTTACTGTTTAATTTTTTAAGATTATGCTAATCCGATGAAACTACTGTCGCTTTTATTGCCGTTGTTTTTTAGTATTCCGCTTTGTGGTCAGGCACGTTTTGATGTTTCTTCGAAGGGAGAGTTCGATGCTGCCCAAGAAGCTGCCAGTTACGGAGATAGTATTGTTTGGGCACCTGGGACATATATGGATACCCGCATGGATATTGATAAAGACGGACTTATAATTACAGCTCTGCCACATGGAACCGTTTTATTTTCTGGCGCTTCAAGGTCGGTGATTAATGCCAGTAATATTACTTTTTCAGGTTTTCAGTACATAGGCGGCGCCATTGCTAATTTGGATGTTCTCAGGGTATATGGAAGTGATGTCCTGATTGCTCAAATAAATATTCAAAACTATACGTGCTTTAAGTATTTAGTGATTGATGAAGATTCTAAAAGAACCACAATTAGGCAATGTAATTTTGAAAACCGCTTAAACCTTGATGATAAAAATATACTTTCCATTTTAGTAGATAACGAACCTGGATATCATAAAATCCAGCGTTGTTCGTTTAAAAATTTTGATGGAATTGGAGCGGATATGGGTATAGAACCCATACGCATTGGAGTTAGTACGCAAGGGCATCTTGATAGCCGCACTTTGGTTGAGTATTGTTATTTTACTAGGTGTAACGGGGATGGTGAAATAATCTCGCATAAGGCAAGACAAAACGTATATCGATACAACACCTTTGAAAACAACCCTTTGTCCGAACTTGTCTTACGGCATGGCGATGAGGGTATGGTTTATGGCAATTTTTTTATTAACAATAGGGGAGGAATTCGAATTAGAGAAGGCTCCCATCATTTCATTTTTAACAATTATTTTGAAGGCTTAGATGGCAGAGCCATTTGGTTAATGAATGACCCCGTAGATCCTTTAGATAGCGTACACATCTATCATAATACCGTTATAAATTCTAAGGAGTTAAGACTTGGAGGGGTGGGAGACTATCCACCAACCAATGTGTTTATTGCAAACAACGTTTTTGCAAACCCAATGGATGAATTAATGAGTGAGGAAACAGGAAACGAGAACTTTATAAACAACTATTCGTTTGGCCCACTCGGCATCGACTTGCCAACAACAGGAATATCAGAAATTGATCCACTTATCGTAGAAAACGCAGATGGATTTTTTCAGCCTGATGAAAACAGCCCTGTAATTGAAATGTCAGCTGGAGGTTTTCCTGCAATCCCTCTATATCCAGGTATGGATTATGATCATGAGATATCCTTAGACCTCATGAAAATACCAAGACCTTTGGGAAGTAATGAAAAAGCAATTGGAGCTTCTGAATTTTCCTCATCAGTTGATGTACAACCACATGCGACGGAGATGAATACTGGTCCGTCATATTTGTTTGACAATCTTGTTGATTATTTGACAGCAAATGCAAGCCAATTATATATAGTCAAAGAAGGAGATACACGGGTGGTTAAGATATCGAGTAATCTTGAATGGACAGTGCAAAGCAACGAGGACTGGATATCAATAGATCTTTTAATGGGCACTGGGGATGATCAACTTGTGATCACTGTAGAGCCCAATGAAGAAATTGTCAGTCGATCAGGTCTTATAACTGTAGAAGCCGTAAATCAGTCTCTCAGTATAATTGTCTATCAAGATCCTGGTGTATTGAGTAATGAAGAAAATTCTTTAGAGGCTATGTATCTATTCCCTAATCCAACGTTTAATTCGTTGCAAATAAGGGGCTTGCCAACTTCAGTTCGAAGAGTTCTGATTGATTTGATTTCATCAGATGGAAGGGTAGCACATTCCAAGGCATATAGCTCCTCAGATGGCAGTTTAGAAATAGATTTAGAAGAAATTTTACCTGGAACTTATTTCTTAAACTTACAGTGCCTCGACTCAAAGGGAGAGATTACTCATGAGTTCAGTCAAAAGATTTTGAAAAAATAGTTGCGATTTCTTTTTCGCTCCACATTTTGCTAATTCAACAAAACAATACTCCCGTTTAATACCGTGGCAAAAGTCACCCAGAGAAGGTAAGGGATTAATAGGTAAGCAGCCCGTTTGGAATGCAAGCTGAAAGCTCGTATCGTCCAAACAATAAATATCCAAAGCACGGCAATTACCACCAGCGCTAGGATTGGATTTTCCATTCTAAAAAATATAGGTGTCCAGAGCAAATTCAAGACCAATTGAATAACAAAAAGGCTTATTGCCTTTCCAGCATTTTTAAATTCTTCGTGATGATGCCATATCAAACCATAGGCTGCGCCGATCATTGTATATAATAAAGTCCACGCTGGAGCGAAAACCCATGAGGGCGGTTGGAACCAAGGTTTATTTAAAGCTTGATACCAGATTCCCGTTGTATTTCCGGCTACAACTCCAGAAAGAGATCCTAGGGCTACACATATTACAATACAAAACAAAATCTTTATTGGTAATGACATTTTTCTAGCATTAAAGAATGAATATAGTTCTATTCAATTAAAACCAGTTCATCTTGATTAGGTTCTCCTGATACTCATCTTGCCATTCGAAAAGCCCCAGTTCGGTGAGTTTTTTGATTCCGACCTGATTTCATCCGCAATATACTTGAGATGAAAATAAGGGGAGTCTTTCGTAATAGACTTCCCTCTGTCGTCTTTCTTTTTACTTTGAGTGTTCGAATTGTTAGTGCAAGAATTGAAACAAAGGCAAATCGTTACTAGGGCTAGCAAGAGCTTAGTGTTCAATGGATTTTTATTTACTGGATGACCGAATGAAGGCGACAATATACCGAATGCTAAAAGGTGTTTTGGATCTAATATGTTAGAACAAAGGTTTCAAAAAAAATCTGCCAATACATATAGATTTATCCACTAATAAAGTATACCTTTGCACTTCCTTTTTCGGAAGGGTAGGATTTTTATGTCCTAGAGTAACTATAATAAATGTAGAAAAGTAATATGCCTACTATAAACCAACTAGTAAGAAAAGGTAGAAAGAAAATTGTTCAAAAGAGCAAATCACGAGCTTTGGATTCATCTCCTCAGAAAAGAGGGGTGTGCACCAGAGTGTATACTACCACGCCAAAGAAACCAAACTCAGCACTTCGTAAAGTTGCCAAAGTTAGGTTAACCAATGGGCTAGAGGTTATTTGTTATATCCCAGGGGAAGGCCACAATCTGCAAGAGCACTCGATTGTACTAATTAGAGGAGGAAGAGTTAAGGATTTACCTGGTGTGCGATACACTATCGTAAGAGGAGCATTGGATACAGCTGGTGTAACTGATAGACTTCAATCTAGATCAAAATATGGAACGAAAGCTCCTAAAAAATAAATCATCTAATCGTTAATCGATCATGAGGAAAAGAAAACCTAAAAAAAGAATCATTCAGCCAGATCCACAATTCAATGATGTTGTGGTTACTCAGTTTGTAAACAACCTAATGCTAGATGGTAAAAAGTCTACGGCATTCAACATATTCTATGATGCAGTAGAAATCATGAAGTCAAAGGGAGAAGAAGATCCACATGACACATGGAAAAAGGCGTTGGCAAACATTACTCCTCAAGTAGAAGTGAGATCAAAAAGAATTGGTGGGGCTACTTTCCAAATTCCAGTGGAATTAAGAGCTGCTAGAAAGGTTTCTTTAGGGATGAAATGGTTGATTAAGTATTCAAAATTGCGTTCAGGTAAAGGAATGGCCGAAAAATTAGCAGCAGAAATTATTGCGGCGAGTAAAGGAGAAGGAGCTGCTGTTAAGAAAAAGGAAGACACGCACAAAATGGCAGAGTCAAACAGGGCTTTCGCACACTTTAGAGTTTAAGAATTAATAAATAACAGGAATTAAAACATTTTAAACAAACCACCGATGGCGGATTTAAAATTTACGAGAAATATTGGTATCGCTGCGCACATTGATGCAGGGAAGACTACGACTACTGAACGTGTATTATATTACACGGGTATGAGTCACAAAATTGGAGAGGTGCATGATGGTGCCGCTACTATGGACTGGATGGAGCAGGAGCAAGAGAGAGGTATTACAATTACTTCAGCTGCGACCAAAACAGAATGGAATTGGAAAGGTCAAAAATTTCCGATGAACATTATTGATACTCCAGGTCACGTGGATTTTACTGTTGAGGTAAACAGATCATTAAGGGTTCTTGATGGTTTGGTATTTTTATTTTGTGCAGTTTCTGGTGTTGAGCCTCAGTCTGAGACTAACTGGAGATTAGCTGATAACTATAATGTACCTAGGATTGGTTTTGTAAATAAGATGGATAGATCAGGTGCCAACTTCTTTGAAGTGGTCAATGATGTAAAAGAAAAATTAGGATCAGAGTCGATTCCTCTTCAAGTTCCAATCGGAGCTGAGGAGACCTTCAAAGGTGTGGTTGATTTGATTACTGGTAAAGCCATTGTGTGGAATGAGCACGACATGGGGATGACCTATGAAGAAATCCCAGTTCCTGAAGATTTAGTTGACACTGTGGCAGAATGGAGAGAGAAATTGTTGGAGGCGGTTGCGGAATACGATGACACATTAATGGAAAAATTCTTTGATGATCCTTCAACGATCACAGAAGAAGAAATGATAAATGCAGTAAGAGGTGCTGTATTGGATAACAAGTTTGTTCCAATGATGTGTGGTTCAGCATTTAAAAACAAAGGAGTTCAAGCGGTATTGGATGCGGTATGTGCGTTTTTGCCTTCGCCTTTGGATGTTGAAGATGTAACGGGTACTAATCCAAAGACGGAAGAAGAAGTGTCGAGAAAGCCTTCTACAGAGGAGCCGTTTGCTGCCTTGGCCTTCAAAATTGCAACAGATCCTTACGTAGGTAGACTTTGTTTCTTTAGAGTTTATTCTGGGGCTTTAGATGCCGGTTCATATATATTGAATACAAGATCAGGCAACAAAGAGCGTATATCTAGGTTATACCAGATGCACTCCAATAAGCAAAATCCTATTGAAAGAGTAGAGGCTGGAGATATTGCCGCAGGTGTTGGTTTTAAGGACATCAAAACAGGTGATACACTTAGTGATTTAGACCATCCTATTGTATTAGAATCTATGGTTTTCCCTGATCCTGTGATTGGAGTTGCCATCGAGCCAAAAACACAAAAGGATATTGATAAATTGGGTATGGCTTTGGCTAAATTGGCTGAAGAAGATCCAACATTCAAGGTGAGATATGATGAGGATACCAACCAAACTGTGATCAGCGGTATGGGTGAGCTTCACCTAGAAATCATCATCGACAGATTAAAAAGAGAGTTTAAAGTAGAGTGCGACCAAGGTGCTCCACAAGTAACATATAAAGAAGCATTAACCTCAATGGTTGATCACACGGAGCGATTAAAGAAGCAATCAGGTGGATCTGGTCTTTTTGCCCAAATTCAATTCGAGTTGGGGCCTGCGGATCAAGAGTTTTTGGATTCGGATGAATTTAAAAGCGGAAAAGAAAAGCTTCAGTTTAAAAACGATATTTTTGGAGGTTCTGTACCGAAAGAATTTATTCCATCTGTGATCAAAGGATTTAAGATGATGATGGACAATGGGGTGCTTGCTGGTTATGGCATTGATAGTATGAAGGTGAGATTGTATGATGGAGCTACACACGCGGTGGATTCTAAGCCAATTGCCTTCGAATTAGCGGCAAAAGAAGGATTTAGAGCGGCGGCTTCAAAATGTAGTCCAGTATTGCTAGAGCCAATGATGAAGTTAGAGGTGGTAACGCCAGATGAATACACTGGTTCTGTGATAGGTGATTTAAACAGAAGAAGAGGAATGCCTAAAGGACAAGAGCAAAAATCTGGTGGGGCAGTATCAATTACTGCAGAAGTTCCATTGGCAGAAATGTTTGGTTATGTTACGCAATTGAGAACGATTACATCAGGTAGAGCTAGTTCTACTATGGAGTTTTCTCACTTTGCGCCGGCGCCTAAAGGTGTTGCAAAAGAAGTTATTGAAAAAGTAAAAGGCGAGGTTACCGCTTAATTAGTTGTTAATCATCTAAAAGTTGCTATCTTTGCGGCTCTTTAGAAAGAAGAATATATTTTTTAACAGAGGATATGAATCAGAAAATTAGAATCAAGCTCAGATCTTACGATCACAATTTAGTAGATAAGTCTACTGAAAAAATAGTGAAAACGGTAAGACAGAGTGGCGCTGTAATATCAGGGCCGATTCCGCTGCCTACTGAGAAAGAAGTATTTACAGTATTGCGTTCACCGCACGTAAATAAGAAATCTCGGGAGCAGTTTCAGTTAAGAACGCATAAGAGGCTCATCGAGATATTTACGCCTACCCCTAAGACGGTAGACGCATTGTCTAAACTTGAGCTTCCAAGTGGAGTAGACATCCAAGTTAAGTTGACATAATTCGCGTAAGCGAAATTTAATAATTAAAAGATGATATGTCCCTAAGTCCGATTTTGGATACTGGGGACCGCTTTCAAGCTAATGTCTTTGACAAAAAGAAGATATGGAAGGATTAATTGGTAAGAAAATAGGCATGACGAGCATCCATACGGAAGCTGGTAAGAATATTTCTTGTACCGTAGTTGAAGCCTTGCCTAATGTAATTACTCAGGTAAAAACAGAAGAAACCGATGGTTATTTCGCTTTACAATTGGGTTACGGAGAGGCAAAAGAAAAAAACACCAGCCAACAAATGATGGGCCATTTCGCAAAAGCGAACACCACGCCTAAAAGAAAGTTGGTTGAATTTAGAGATTTTGAAATTCAAAAAACTCAGGGCGAAGAAATTGCTATTTCTGATGTTTTTACTGAAGGAGATAAAGTCCACGCTGTGGGTACTTCAAAAGGTAAAGGATTTCAAGGGGTTGTAAAGAGACATGGATTTAGAGGGGTTGGAGACGCAACACATGGTCAGCATAACAGACTAAGAGCTCCTGGTTCTATTGGTGCCGCATCGTATCCTGCAAAAGTTATGAAAGGTATGCGAATGGCTGGAAGAACTGGTGGCAAAAGAAATAAAATTAAAAACCTTCAGGTGGTTAAAATCCTTGCGGAGAAAAACCTATTGCTCATTAAAGGTGCAATTCCTGGTCATAAAGGTTCATTTGTAATCATTGAAAGAGCTTAGAAATGAAAGTAGACGTATTAGGAATAAACGGTAAGTCAGCTGGAAAGAAAGTAGATCTTCCAGATGAAATATTTGGCATTGAGCCAAATGAGCATGTACTATACTTGGCTGTTAAGCAATATTTAGCAAACCAAAGACAAGGTACGCACAAGGCAAAAGAAAGAGGTGAGATCAAAGGTTCGACCAAAAAAATCAAAAAGCAAAAAGGGACAGGTACAGCAAGAGCTGGATCATTGAAAAATCCTTTGTTTAGAGGTGGAGGTAGAATTTTTGGACCAAGGCCAAGAAAATACAATGTAGGAGTCAATAAGAAGGTGAAAAGGTTAGCACGAAAAAGCGCTTTGTCCTTGAAAGCTCAAAATGGATCTTTGAAAATTATTGAGGATTTTACATTTGATGCTCCTGCAACAAAAGAATTTAACAAGGTTCTCAAGAATCTAGAGTTGGACGGAAGATCATTGATTGTGACTGGAGATTATGATAAGAATTTACACTTATCTGCGCGCAACATAGCAAAATCTGGGGTGGTTTCAGCTAGTGAGTTGAACACCTATGAAATCATGAAGGCTAAAACATTATTGGTATCTGAAAGTGCGATTGGTAAAATTGCAGAAAGCTTTCAATCTAAATAATCGCAGCAGCTAAAAGAAATAGAAATGAACAAACAAATTTTAATAAAGCCAATTATCTCTGAGAAAAGCGAAATGCTTTCTGATAATTTGACGCAGTACAGTTTTGTCGTTAACAAAAAAGCGAACAAAATTGAGATTAAAAAGGCGATTGAAAAGGAGTTCAGTGTAGGCGTAAGTGCGGTCAATACAATGATTGTGGCACCAAAGTCTAAAAATAGAAATACTAGATCTGGCTTGATTAAAGGCAGAACTAGCTCTTACAAGAAGGCAATTATTACATTAAACGAAGGAGAAACCATTGATTTCTTCGGTGATCTATAATCATTAAAAATGGCATTAAAGAAATATAAACCAGTTACACCTGGTCTCAGACAAAAAGTAACAGTTGACTATTCTGGTCTTTCCAATGTGAAGGCAGAAAAGACATTGTTGAAGAAACTCCACAGAACTGGAGGTAGAAACAACTCTGGTAAAATGACTGTGAGAAATAGAGGAGGTGGACATAAAAGAAGATACCGTGTCATCGATTTCTTAAGGAACAAAGACGGCATGTCTGCTGAAGTGAAGACCATAGAATATGATCCAAACAGATCAGCGTTTATTGCTTTGGTTGAGTATACGGATGGAGAAAAGCGATATATCGTTGCTCCTGATAAGTTAAAGGTTGGAGATAAAGTAATGTCAGGTGACACTGCAACTCCTGATGTGGGGCATGCGATGTATTTAAGTAAGATTCCTTTGGGTTCTTCTATTCACAATATAGAAATGACTCCAGGGAAAGGTGGAGCTTTGGCAAGAAGTGCTGGGACTTATGGAGTATTGATGGGAAGAGAAGGGAAGTATGCTATTGTAAAGCTTCCTTCAAGTGAGGTGAGAAGAATTTTGTTAACCTGTAAAGCAGTTATAGGTACCACCTCTAATCCTGATCATGGACTTAAGGTCCTAGGTAAGGCTGGTGCCAAAAGATGGTTGGGTAGAAGACCAAGAGTTAGAGGGGTGGCGATGAACCCAGTTGATCACCCAATGGGTGGTGGTGAAGGTCGTGCATCAGGGGGTCACCCAAGATCACGTACTGGTGTGATGGCAAAAGGTCAAAAAACAAGAAATCCAAAGAAAAAGTCTAACAGATTAATCATCTCTAGACGGAAAAAATAAAAGTTATGGCTAGATCAATAAAAAAAGGACCATACGTTTCTCACAGCTTACTTAAAAAAGTGTATGCTGCGAAAGAGAGTAATAAAAAGTCAGTAATAAAGACTTGGGCAAGATCATCAATGATCATTCCTGATATGGTTGGCCAAACCATAGCAGTGCACAACGGAAAAACTTTTATTCCAGTTTTTGTTACTGAAAACATGGTTGGACATAAGCTTGGTGAATTTTCTCCAACGCGAACATTCAAAGGTCACACTGGAAATAGATAATAACTTTTAAAAAGTTAAAAATGGAAGCAACCGCAAAACTTAAAAATGTACCAATGTCGGCTCGAAAGATGCGACAAGTGGTAGATATGATTAGAGGGAAAAGAGTGGATATCGCTTTAAACATGTTGAAATTCAACAAAAGAGAGGCAGCCACTTGGACGGAAAAATTATTGTTATCTGCAATTGCCAATTGGGAAAACAAAAACGACATGGCATTTAGCGCTGATGATTATGATCTGTTTCTAAAAACAGCTTTCGTGGATAGTGGTACATCTTTAAAAAGATTTAGACCAGCTCCTCATGGTAGAGCACACCGAATCAGAAAGAGACAAAGTCATGTCACGTTTATTGTAGAAAATAAAGTTCCGATTGAAGAACAAGAATCAGATAAAACAGAAGAATAATAAAGGCTAAAAATGGGTCAAAAGACAAATCCAATAGGTAACAGATTAGGCATCATCAGAGGTTGGGAATCCAACTGGTACGGTGGTAAAGATTTTGCTAAAAAATTAGTGGAGGACGAAAAAATCCGAACCTATTTATATGCCAGAGTAAACAAAGGTGGAATAGCACGTATCATCATTGAGCGTACGCTGAAAAGAATTACCGTAACAATCCACACTTCTAGACCAGGTATTATTATTGGTAAAGGTGGATCTGAGGTAGACAGAATTCGTGAAGAGTTGAAAAAACTTACGAAGCAAGATGTGCAAATCAACATCGTAGAAATTAGAAAGCCTGAATTAGATGCTGCAATCGTTGGAGACGGTATTGCAAGACAGATTGAGGGTAGAATGAATTATAGAAGAGCAATCAAGATGTCTATTCAGTCATCAATGAGAGCGGGAGCAGATGGAATCAAAGTTAGAATTAGTGGAAGATTGAATGGAGCAGAGATGGCTCGATCCGAAGAATATAAAGAAGGAAGAACTCCTCTTCATACTTTCAGGAGTGATATAGACTATGCCTTAACTGAAGCACTTACAGTATATGGTAAGATTGGAATTAAAGTATGGATTTGTAAAGGGGAAGTTTTAGGAAAAAGAGATTTATCACCAAATGTTGGTGTAGACAACAAACGAGGCGGCCGAGGAGGTGGAAGAGGAAGAGATAACCGAGGAGGAAACCGTGATAATAGAGGTGGCCGAGGAGGCAACAGAAGAAATTAGTAATTAAATAATTAGTACCTTTGCCGAACTTTTTTCCAAGGGGAAACTTAAAAAAATAGCATGTTACAACCGAAAAGAACGAAATATAGAAAAATGCAAAAGGGCCGAAATAGAGGTCTTGCCCATCGAGGGAGTACCGTTGCATTTGGCTCTTTTGGATTGAAAACTTTGGAAGCTGGTTGGATCACAAATAGACAGATCGAAGCAGCGAGGATTGCAATGACTAGGTACATGCAAAGACAAGGTAAGGTTTGGATTAGAATTTTTCCGGACAAACCAATTACCTCAAAGCCAGCCGAAGTAAGGATGGGTAAGGGTAAAGGGGCGTTGTCTCATTACGTAGCGGTTGTAAAACCGGGGAGAATTTTATTCGAAATGGATGGAGTTCCTTACGAAATCGCTAAAGAGGGCTTGAGATTGGCGGCCCAAAAATTGCCAATGAAAACTAAAACTGTTGTTAGAAGAGATTACGTAGAATAATTATGGCTACTAAAAAATATATCGAGCTACAAGAGTTTACTGATGCAGATTTGCTTAATGAATTAAGAGAAACTGAGGTTCAGTACACTAAACTAAAATTTGATCATGCAGTAAAAGGATTGGAAAATCCACAGACGATCAAAGAGATTAGAAGAGACATCGCAAGATTGAATACTGAAGTGCGTCGAAGAGAGATGGCAGCAATGACTGAGGAGCAACTAGCGAAGCGTTCAAAAATTAGAAACAGAAGAAGAAATAAATAAACTATGTCTGAAGCTACAACCAAAAATCTTCGTAAACAGCGAATTGGAGTTGTGTCCAGTAATAAAATGGATAAAACCATCACTGTTTTGGTGGAGCGAAAGCTGATGCACCCGATTTATGGAAAATTCGTAAAGAAATCCAAGAAATTCTTTGCTCATGATGAAAAGAATGAATGCAACGAAGGAGATGTTGTACGAATTACAGAAACACGACCTCTAAGTAAAAAGAAGACTTGGAGATTGATAGAGGTTATAGAAAAAGCTAAGTAACTAGTTAAAAAGATTAGGCAATGATTCAACAAGAATCCAGATTAAATGTAGCGGATAATAGTGGAGCCAAGGAGGTTCTTTGTATCCGTGTATTAGGAGGTTCCAAAAGAAGATATGCTTCTGTAGGAGACCAAATAGTATGTACAGTAAAACAAGCAGCTCCTGGTGGGTTGAAAAAGGGTACTGTTTCAAAAGCTGTAGTAGTTAGAACGAAAAAAGAAATCAGAAGAAATGATGGCAGCTATATTCGTTTTGATGACAATGCAGTAGTGCTTCTTACCGAATCAGAAGAGCCTAGAGGTACACGTATTTTTGGACCGGTAGCAAGAGAATTGAGGGATAAAGAGTATATGAGAATTATTTCATTAGCCCCAGAGGTACTTTAAGATTAAAACAATGACAAAACATAGATTTCAGCCGAAATTACATGTAAAAAAAGGAGACATGGTTAAAGTAATCAGTGGATCCTATAAAGGCACAGAAGGTAAGGTCATGGAAGTTTTCCCTAATAAAAATAGGGTAATCGTGGAAGGTGTGAATTTGAGAAAAAAGCACACCAAGCCAACTCCAGATGAACCAGGTGGTATAAATGAGATAAATGCACCTATTCATGCTTCTAACGTAATGCTAGTAGATCCTAAATCTGGGGATGCTTCTAGAATTGGAAGAAAAAAGGTGGATGGGAAAAATGTTAGATATTCTAAAAAATCAGGTGAAATCATCAGCTAATGAGTTACACGCCGTCGCTTAGAACGAAATATTATGAAGAGGTAGTTCCTAAATTACAGGAACAGTTTGAATTTAAAAGTTCAATGCAAATACCTAAGATTTTAAAGATCTGCATCAATAAAGGTGTGGGTAAAGCTACTCAAGACAAGAAGCTTGTAGAAAATGCTTTGGAAGAACTGACAGTAATTGCGGGTCAAAAAGCGGTACCTACAAAAGCAAAAAAGTCAATCTCTAACTTTAAGCTAAGAGAAGAGATGCCAATTGGTGCAAGAGTAACCTTAAGAGGTAACAGAATGTACGAATTTATGGAAAGACTAATCGCTGTTGCCTTACCTAGGGTACGAGATTTCAGAGGAATCAGTGATAAAAGCTTTGATGGTCGTGGTAATTATACGATGGGCATAACTGAGCAAATCATATTTCCAGAAATTGATATAGATCAAGTAAAAGATATTGGTGGTATGGACATTACGTTTGTAACTACCGCAAAAACAGATTTGGAATGTCTAGCTCTCTTAAAAGAGATGGGTATGCCGTTTAAAAATCAAAATAAATAATTGCATCATGGCACGTAAAGCAATAATAGCAAGAGAGCACAAAAGAGAGCGATTGGTTAAGAAGTATGCGGAGCTCAGAAAAAAATTAAAAGAAGAAGGAAATTGGGAAGAGTTAGACAAGCTTCCTAAAAATTCTTCAAAAGTAAGATTGCATAACAGATGCAAACTTACGGGAAGACCTAAAGGGTATATGAGAAAATTTGGAATTAACAGAGTAACATTTAGACAGATGGCGCTTGCTGGAAAAATTCCAGGTGTAACCAAAGCTAGTTGGTAATATAACAAAGAAAAAATGGCAGTAACAGATTCTATAGCAGATTACTTGACTCGGATAAGAAATGCCCAACAGGCAAGACATAGAGTAGTAGAGATTCCGATGTCTAACACCAAGAAGAAAATTACCGAAATATTGTATGAGCAGGGTTATATCTCAAAATACAAATTCGATAAGGAAGCAGGTAAGCAAGGGATTATCAGTATCGCATTAAAATACGATAAGAAAACAGGTATTCCTACAATAAGAAAAATGGGCAGAATTAGTAAACCAGGTTTGAGAAAGTACTCTCCAGTTAATGAATTGCCTAGAATTATAAATGGATTAGGTATCGCAATCGTTTCTACATCTAAAGGTTTGATGACTGATAAGCAGGCAAGAAAACAAAATGTAGGTGGTGAAGTTATGTGCTACGTATATTAATCAATAAGATAGTATAAAAACATGTCAAGAATAGGTAAAGCTCCAATTTCAATTCCAAGTGGAATTAGCATTGATATAAGTGCATCCAATCTAGTGACGGTTAAAGGTCCTAAAGGGGAATTGACGCAACAGATAGATCCAGATTTGAAATTGAATATTGAAGAAGGAGAATTGACTGTTGAAAGACCTACCGAACAAAAAAGACACAAAGCCATGCATGGTTTGTATAGATCACTTATTAACAATATGGTGGTTGGTGTATCGGAAGGATATAAAAAAGAATTAGAACTAGTGGGTGTTGGATATAGAGCAAACAACACTGGACAACTTTTAGAATTGACGCTGGGATATTCTCACCCGATTATGTTTGCAGTTCCTGCAGAGGTAAAAGTGACAACGGTGTCAGAAAAAGGTTCAAATCCTATGGTTGTCTTGGAAAGTATTGACAAGCAATTAATTGGTCAAATAGCTGCCAAAATTAGAGCCTTTAGAAAACCTGAGCCATACAAAGGAAAGGGTATTAAGTTCAAGGGTGAAGAGCTAAGAAGAAAACAAGGTAAAACAGCTGGTTAAATCTAAATAAGATGTTTAGTAAAGCAAAAAGACGTAAAAAAATCCATTTGGGAATCAGAAGAAAAATTTCTGGTACCAATGATAAACCAAGATTTTCTGTATTCAGAAGTAATAAAGAAATCTACGGTCAATTAATCGATGATCTCACTGGATCCACTTTAGCTAGTGCGAGCTCTGTTGGCTTAAAAGGCAACAAGGTGGAGCAAGCTGCTGCAGTAGGCAAGGCGCTTGCAGAGAAAGCAAAAGGTCAAAATATTGACTCTGTTGTTTTTGACAGAGGGGGTTATTTATATCACGGAAGAATTAAAGCATTGGCAGATGCAGCTAGAGAGGCTGGTCTTCAATTCTAAATCATAGACAATGGCAAAAAGACAAGACAGAGTTAAAGCGACTCAGGACGTTGAATTAAAAGAAAAATTAGTAAACTTAAACAGGGTTACTAAAGTGAACAAAGGGGGTAGAACTTTTAGTTTTTCTGCCTTAGTTGTTGTTGGAGATGGAAAAGGATCAGTAGGACATGGTATGGGTAAAGCAAGAGACGTTCAACAGTCTATTGCTAAAGCTGTCGATGACGCTAAGAAAAATATGCACAAATTTCCTTTGCTCAAAGGGACTATACCACACGAGCAATTGGGTAAATACGGTGCTGGAAAAGTATTAATTAAACCTGCATCAGAGGGTACCGGGGTAATTGCTGGAGGTCCGATGAGAGCAGTATTAGAAATAGCAGGTATTCAAAATGTATTGGCTAAATCACAGGGTTCTTCTAACCCGCATAATGTGGTAAAAGCTACCATTGATGCATTGCTTAAACTTAGAAGTCCTTACGAAGTAGCAAGACAAAGAGGAATTGGTATCAAAGAATTATTCGAAGGATAAAAAGCTAGGATAAGAAATGGGAAAAATAAAAATTACACAGGTTAAAAGTAAAATCGACAGACCGAAACGTCAAAAAGCAACGTTATTCGCTCTTGGTTTAAGAAAAACCAACCAGTCTGTGGTCAAAGAAGCTACACCTCAAATTTTGGGGATGGTTAGAAAGGTTTCTCATTTAGTAACTGTAGAAGACGCTTAAAAATGGAATTGCATAATTTAAAACCTGCAAAAGGTTCAGTAAAGAGTTCAACAAGAGTTGGTAGAGGTCAAGGATCAGGAAAAGGTGGTACATCAACTAGAGGACATAAAGGAGCGAAATCCAGATCTGGGTGGAGCAAAAAGAGAAATTTTGAAGGGGGACAAATGCCACTTCAAATGAGACTTCCTAAGCGAGGTTTCAAAAATCCAAATAGAGTGGAGTTTGTTACATTCAATGTTTCAAGCTTGGCAGAAATTAGTGATAAATATGGTTTATCAGAAATTTCGACTGCTGCGCTTTATGAGAAAAGAATTATAAAGAAAACGGACAAGGTTAAAATTTTAGGAAACGGAGATTTAAGTAAAAAAGTAAGTGTAACGGTAGATGCTATATCTGCTTCAGCTAAAGAAAAGATTGAAGCAAAAGGAGGAACCGTAACAATAGTTTAACCCATTATTTATCCGAGATGAAATTCATTGAAACGTTAAAGAATATTTGGAGCATTGCAGAGCTTAGAGATAGGCTTTTATTTACATTAGCAATCTTAGCCCTTTTTAGATTTGGTAGTTATGTTGTATTGCCGGGAGTTGTTCCAGGTTCTTTGGCTAGTTTAGGATCTAACAATGACCTTCTTGGATTGATTAATACCTTTACGGGTGGTGCTTTTTCGACTGCCTCAGTTTTTGCACTTGGTATTATGCCATACATTACGGCATCTATCATTATTCAGCTTTTGGGATTTGCTGTCCCTTATTTCCAAAAATTACAACAGAAGGAAGGGGAATCAGGTAGAAAAAAAATTACCCAAATTACAAGATTTCTTACCGTTCTTATTACCCTAGTTCAGGGTGGGGCTTACTTGACCCTAATTACTGGGCAAGGAGCAGTTTATGATGGTATTTCGAATGGAGTATTTTGGTTTAGTAATATGATTATTCTATCGACGGGTACGATGCTTGCGATGTGGTTGGGTGAAAAGATAACTGATAGAGGGATTGGAAATGGTATTTCTTTATTGATCATGATAGGAATTATCGCAACACTTCCAAGATCATTCGCCAGTGAAATAGCGAGTAGATGGAATGCACCTGGTGGTTTATTCGTAATTGTTATTGAGCTTGCTGCGTTTTTCATTACAGTTTTGGCTTGTGTTCTTGTTGTACAGGGAATCAGAAAGATTCCTCTACAGTTTGCCAAAAGAATGGTAGGAAGAAGTGGAGGAAGTATACCTTTAGCAGGTGCTCGAGATTATATTCCTTTAAAGGTAAATGCGGCAGGAGTTATGCCAATTATTTTCGCTCAGGCGATTATGTTCTTACCAAGTACTTTAGGTAGTTGGATGGCTGGTAATGATGCGGCAAACAGTTCCATATTGATGGCCCTTAATAATTGGAAGTCTGTACCATACAATATTATATTCTTTTTCTTGGTTGTGATTTTTACTTATGTGTATACGGCACTTCTAGTTAATCCGCAGCAATACTCAGAATATTTAAAAAGACAAAATGCATTCATTCCTGGTGTTAAACCTGGAAAGCAAACGCAAGATTATATAGATTCTCTAACTACAAGAGTAACATTACCTGGTTCAATATTCCTAGGATTTATCTCGATATTCCCAGCAATAGTGGCACAGTTCAACGTTAATGATGGTTTCGCACTGTTTTTCGGTGGTACTTCATTGTTGATCTTGGTTGGAGTTGTTCTCGATTTTCTGCAGCAAGTGGAAAGCTACCTCCTTATGAGAAAGTATGACGGATTAGTAAAATCTGGAAGGCTCAAAGGGAAAAGTGGAATGCAACCTATTGGTGCTGGCATGTAAGCCGCATGATTTACTACAAAACAAAAGAGGAAATAGAGCTAATTCGCGAGTCGTGCCTATTGGTATGTAAAGCTCATGAAGTAGTTGCTACGATGTTGAGGCCCGGGATAACTGGGAAAGATATTGATAAAGCTGCTGAAGAAGTTATTCTTGATCATGGAGGTAAACCAGGATTCAAGGGATATAGAGGGTTCCCAGCGACACTATGTATTTCACCTAATGAAGGAGTGGTGCATGGTATTCCAACGGATAGGGAATTTAGAGATGGCGATATCATCAGTGTTGATTGCGGAGTATACATGAATGAATTTTTTGGAGATTCCGCTTTTACCTATGCTCTAAAGGGAGCAAACAAAGATGCCTGTGATCTTCTTTCTGTGACGAACGAATCTTTGTACAAAGGAATTGATCAAGCCCTTATTGGAAATCGACTTGGTGATATAGGATATGCTATTCAGCAATACACTGAGAAGGTACATGGTTATGGTGTGGTGCGAGAATTGGTAGGCCATGGAATTGGTAAAAATTTGCATGAATCCCCAGAGGTACCAAATTATGGTAGTAGAGGAAGAGGCCCCTTGTTAAAAGAAGGATTGGTTATAGCGATTGAGCCAATGATAAATTTAGGAGGTAGAGCAGTGCGGCAATCTGATGACGGATGGACTATCATAACTAGGGATCGAAAACCATCTGCTCATTTTGAACATACGATTGCAGTGGGTAAAGAAAAAGCGGATATTTTGTCGAATCACGAAGGTGTTTGGGACATTGTAAAAAATAATTCACATTTGGTGAATATTTCCTTAAAAAGATAGATATTTGCACTCCATTTGAGTATGGCTAAGCAAGAATTAATTAAACAAGACGGCATTATCAAGGAAGCTCTATCGAACGCAATGTTCAGAGTTACCCTAGAAAATGGTCATTTGATCGTTGCTACGATCTCTGGAAAGATGAGAATGAACTACATTCGAATACTTCCTGGTGATAAAGTAGCTGTAGAAATGTCTCCTTACGATTTAACTCGTGGGAGAATCACGTACAGATACAAGTAGTAAACAATAAAATTTAGAGAAATGAAAGTAAGAGCCTCCATAAAAAAGAGATCTGTAGACTGTAAGATCGTGAGAAGAAAGGGGAAGCTTTATGTTATTAACAAAAAGAACCCTAGGTTCAAACAAAGACAAGGATAATTCATGGCACGATTAGCTGGAAACGACTTACCAAAGAATAAACGTGGTGTTATCGGTTTGACTTATATCTATGGCATAGGTAGAAGTAGAGCTGGAGAAATATTAGATCAAGCGGGTATTGATCACAACACCAAGGTATCAGAATGGACTGACGACAACATTCGTTTTATAGCGAAGATGTTGCAGAACGATTATAAAGTAGAAGGAGAATTAAGATCTGAAATTCAAACAAACATTAAGCGATTAATGGATATTGGATCTTATAGAGGGATTCGACATAGAAAAGGATTGCCTGTCCGAGGACAAGGAACCAAAAACAATGCGCGAACAAGAAAAGGAAGAAAGAAAACTGTTGCGAACAAGAAAAAGGCTACTAAATAGTAATCATGGCAAAAGCAAAGAAAAAAGGAAAAGTAGTTGTGCAACCAGAAGGTTATGCTTATATCAAAGCAAGCTTCAACAACATCATTATCTCCTTAACCAACAAAAAAGGACAAGTTATTTCTTGGGGCTCTGCGGGTAAATCCGGTTTTAGAGGATCCAAGAAAAATACTCCATATGCTGCTCAAATTGCCGCTGGTGATGCAGCGACAAAAGCACACGAAGCAGGGCTAAGAACTGTAGAAGTTTACGTTAAAGGACCGGGTGGTGGTAGAGAAGCTGCTATTCGAGCTATAGATGGTGCGGGCATTAAGGTAAGTAGAATCAAAGATGTAACACCAATTCCTCACAACGGTTGTAGACCTCCTAAGAAAAGAAGAGTTTAATCTCCCAAACATCGTAGTTTAAATGGCAAGATATACAGGACCAAGAACGAAAAAATCAAGAGCATTCGGAGAATCATTATTCGGATTCGATAAGGCATTTGATAAAAGAAAATACCCTCCAGGTCAACACGGCAACAACAGGAGGAGAAAAGCTGCATCTGATTATAAATTGCAGTTGATGGAAAAGCAAAAAGCAAAGTATACTTATGGAGTACTTGAGCGCCAGTTTAGAAACTTGTTTGTTAAAGCAAGTTCAAAAGGTGGAGTTACAGGTGAAGTGCTTTTGCAGTTTTTAGAAGCTCGATTGGACAATACTGTTTTTAGACTTGGGATTGCTCCTACTCGAAGAGCGGCGCGTCAATTGGTATCTCACAAGCATATCGTAGTGAACGGAATCGTTTCTAATATTCCTTCTATGATGTTGAGACCTGGAGATGTAGTATCTGTAAGAGGGAAATCTAAAAATCTTGAGGTAATTACTGATTCCATTTCCAACAAATCCGCTGTAGGTAGTTGGGGCTGGTTACAGTGGAATCCTGAAAGACAAGAAGGCAGCTTCTTAGAATACCCAAATAGAGAAGACATTCCAGAGAAGATCAACGAGCAGTTGATTGTGGAATTGTACTCCAAATAATTTTAAAATAGATTTATTGTCATTGGCTTCGGTCAATATTTTTCTAAAATATATCATTAATGAGTATCCTAAATTTTCAGAAACCCAATAAAATCCTTTTACAAAAGGCAAACGATTTTGAAGGAACATTCGAATTCAAACCTCTTGAACCAGGTTTTGGGCAAACCATTGGAAATTCATTAAGAAGAGTATTACTTTCTTCTTTGGAAGGTCATGCAATTTCTGCGATTAGAATAGCAGGTGTAGACCACGAATTTTCGACGATTAAAGGTGTAGTGGAGGATGTGGTAGATATTATTCTTAACCTAAAGCAGGTAAGATTAAAGCCTCTCATGCCAGAAGATACATCTGCTGAAGAAAAGGTATATATTACCATTTCTGGAAAGGATACATTCATTGCCGGAGATATAGAATCGCATACTAATGTGTATAAAGTGATGAATCCTGATTTAGTGATCTGTCACTTTGATTCAACGGTTACATTGGAAGTAGAGCTTACCGTAACTAGCGGAAGAGGATATGTTCCTTCTGATGAAAACAAACCAAAAGATGCGAGTATTGGAGTAATTCCAATAGATGCGATTTATACGCCGATCAAAAAAGTAGCGTATAGTGTTGAAAATACTAGAGTTGGTCAAAAAACGGATTACGAAAAATTAACCATTGATGTACAAACTGATGGTACGATTCATCCGGAAGAGGCAGTTAAAGAAGCCTCAAGAATTCTTATCCAGCACTTGATGTTGATTACGGACGAGAACATCACTTTTGATGACGCTGCGGGAAGAGAAGACAACATTGTTGATGAGCACATCCTACACATGAGAAAGTTATTAAAGACTTCTCTTGAAGACCTTGATCTATCTGTAAGAGCATACAACTGTTTGAAGGCTGCTAAAATTAACAGCTTAGGAGAAATGGTTAAATATGATACCCATGAATTATTGAAATTCAGAAACTTTGGTAAGAAGTCGTTGGTAGAGATTGAAGAGTTGTTGGTACAAAAAGGATTAACATTCGGCATGGACCTCTCTAAGTACAAGTTAGAGGAAGACTAGACCTAATAAAATAATTGTATATACTGGAAGATCTTCAATAGTGAATCGAACTCTGGTGATACGAAGCAAATAAATTAAAAATGAGACACGGAAAGAAATTCAACCACTTAGGAAGAAAAAAAGGCCACAGAGAGGCGCTTTTGAGAAACTTATCTATTTCTCTTGTTGAACACAAAAGAATCAATACTACCTTGGCTAAGGCTAAGGCTTTGAGAAAATTTGTTGAGCCATTGGTGACAAAAGGTAAAACAAATACAAGTCACAGCAGAAGAGTGGTTTTTAGTTATCTGCAAAATAAGCAGGCTATTAAAGATATTTTTGACGTGATTGCTCCTAAAGTTGCTAACCGACCAGGTGGATATTTAAGAATTATCAAAACTGGATTTAGACAAGGTGATGGTGCTGAAATGGCCATGATAGAGTTTGTTGATTTCAACACTGTGTATAATGGCCAGGAAGGTTCAGGATCCGGTAAGAAGAAAACAAGAAGAAGAAGAGGAGGAGCGAAAAAAGCAGCAGCGGCTTCGGCAGCGGCGGTAGCTTCAGAAGAAGTTGCAGAGGTGAAGGAGGCAGTTGCTTCTGAAGACTCGGGTGCTTCTGAAGAGCAATAGGAATAAAGAAATTAATTAGAAAAGGCGTTGTCGATTCATCGATAACGCCTTCTTTGTTTTTAATAGATTATTATCTTTGCGTCATATATAAATAATCTTAATGGGATCAAACCAACCTCAAAACAAGGCATATTTATTACTGGAAGACGGTAGTTTTTTCGAAGGCAAGGCAGCCGGTAAATCTGGTACTGCCACTGGAGAAATTTGTTTCAATACAGGTATGACAGGATATCAAGAAGTTTTCACTGATCCATCATACTTTGGGCAAGTATTGTTGACGACCAATGCGCATATTGGTAATTATGGGACAATGGATAAAGACAACGAATCCGAAAATGTCCAAATATCAGCATTGATCTGTAAAAATTTTACCAACAAGTTTTCAAGATTAATGGCAGACGATGCGATCAACGATTATTTTTTAAATCATAACATTACTTGCATTCATGGGATTGATACTCGAATGATTGTTAGAAATGTTCGAAGCAAAGGGGCGATGAATTGTATTATTTCTACGGAATACTCCGACAAGGAAAAATTACAAGAATTGCTTGATAAAGTCCCTTCTATGGAAGGTTTAGAGCTTGCCTCAAAAGTTAGTACTAAAGAAAGCTATACCATCGGTGATGAAGCCAGTCCGATAAAAATAGCGGTATTGGATTTTGGAACGAAAAGAAACATTTTAAATTCTATGGTACAGCGTGGGGCATACTTAAAAGTATTTCCTGCTAAAACAAGTTTCGAAGATTTAAAGGCTTTTGCTCCTCAAGCATTTTTCTTGTCTAATGGACCGGGTGACCCTAGCACGATGGATTATGCTGTGAATACTGTAAAGGAGATACTAAAAACAGGAAAACCTTTGTTTGGAATCTGCCTTGGTCATCAAATCTTAGCACGGGCCTTAGATGTTAAAACGTATAAGATGCATCATGGTCATCGAGGAATAAACCACCCTGTTAAAAATTTACTTTCAGGTAAATGTGAGATTACAACCCAAAATCATGGGTTTGGAGTTGACCCAGAAATGGTTAGAGCAAAAGAGGACCTTATTGATATCACGCATGTCAATTTAAACGATGATACCATTGAAGGCATTCGTACGAAAAACAAGATGGCCTTTTCTGTTCAGTATCATCCAGAAGCAAATCCAGGACCGCACGACTCGCGATATTTATTCGATGAATTTATTCAATTAATTAAAGACAATTTAAACTAACATGAGCGATATAATCGACATCATAGCAAGAGAAATTTTAGATTCTAGAGGTAATCCCACAGTAGAAGTGGAGGTTTTAACAGAGGAAGGTTATGTCGGTAGGGCTGCGGTTCCATCTGGCGCTTCAACAGGGAAATACGAGGCTGTAGAGCTGAGAGATGGAGATAAAGATCGATATCTAGGAAAAGGTGTTTTAAAAGCTTGTTCTAACATTGAAGAGATCATTCGCGAGGCGATTATTGGCGAAGATGCCCTAGACCAAAAGTACATTGACGAAACAATGCTTGAGTTGGACGGTACCGAAAATAAATCCAAGCTTGGTGCAAATGCTATCTTGGGTGTTTCTTTGGCCGTTGCCAAAGCGGCAGCTGCAGAGACTGGTCAAGAATTGTATAGATATGTGGGAGGTGTAAATGCGCATGTTTTGCCAGTCCCAATGATGAATATTCTTAATGGAGGATCTCATGCGGATAACAGTATCGATTTTCAGGAATTTATGATCATGCCATTGGGTGCGGAGAGTTTTAAAGAAGGGTTGAGAATGGGGGTAGAAATATTTCACCAGCTAAAAAAAGAATTACAGTCAAAAGGCTATTCAACAAATGTTGGTGATGAAGGTGGATTTGCTCCAAACATCGGTTCAAATAAAGAAGCCATAGAAATAGTATTGCAAGCCATTGAAGCTTCAGGTTATAAACCTGGCGAAGAAATTATGATTGCCATGGATGCTGCTGCTTCCGAATTTTATTTAGAAGATGAGAAAGTGTACCATTTCGCCTCTTCCACTGGAGATAAATTGACATCCGAACAAATGGTTCAATATTGGAAAGAATGGACAGATCAATATCCAATTTTTTCTATCGAAGATGGGTTGCATGAAGACGATTGGGCAGGTTGGATAGCACACAACAAGAGTATTGGATCAAAATGTCAATTGGTTGGAGATGATTTGTTTGTTACCAATACTACTAGATTGCAAAAGGGTATTGACGAAGGGGCCGCCAATTCAATCTTAATCAAGGTAAACCAAATTGGTTCTTTGACTGAGACTATAGATGCAGTAAACTTAGCGCATAGGAATGGCTTTACGAGCGTAATGAGCCATCGATCAGGAGAAACAGAAGATACAACCATTGCTGATCTTGCCGTAGCGTTAAATACTGGGCAAATAAAAACGGGTTCTGCTTCTCGATCAGATCGAATAGCTAAGTATAATCAATTGCTAAGGATTGAGGAAGAGCTGGGATCAAGTGCATTGTATCCAGGGAAGTCTTTAATGGGGTAATCCATTTAGGGATACTTATTCGATGGTCTTTAGTTTAGGCGAGTTTTACAGTACTGTTTGTTTTTAACCTTCGCACATTTAGTAATAATGGCCTGGTTTGACATAGGTTCGTATAGGATTAGCAATATTTTAGCTATCTTTATATTACAATTTTTTATAATATGTCTTCTACCAAATCTGGAAAAAGTAAAGCCAGAGTTTTTCAAACGTCTTGGGTTCTAAACAAATTTGTTTTGACCTTCCTAGCATTTGTCGTTTGGATAAGTTTTTTTGATCATAGTAATCTTCGAAGTCAGCACAAAATGAGTCAGACTTTAGATGAAATGGAGGCGAAAATTTCACATTATAGGGACAAATTGCAAGTAGTTAAGCAAGAACATAAAGATTTAGCTAATAATATTGAGAAATTAGCCAGAGAGAAGTATAATTTTGGGGCTTCGAATGAAGATATATTTATCATAGAGCCACAAAAGAAAATACATGAGCGTTCTCGTTAACAAAGATTCAAACATAATAGTACAAGGATTTACCGGTAAGGAAGGCAGTTTCCATGCTGGTCAGATGATCGAATACGGCACCAATATAGTTGGAGGAGTAACTCCTGGAAAAGGGGGGCAAGAACATTTGGGAAAGCCTGTTTTTAATACAGTTGCCGAAGCTGTTAAAAAAGTTAATGCTGATACCAGCATTATATTCGTTCCTCCAA
Source organism: Saprospiraceae bacterium (assembly GCA_020627705.1). Lineage (GTDB taxonomy): Bacteria > Bacteroidota > Bacteroidia > Chitinophagales > Saprospiraceae > JAHDHU01. The sequence goes on along the minus strand of JAHDGJ010000004.1, from coordinate 136,632 downwards.
AATTTGCAGGAGATGCTATCATGGAGTCCGCAGAAGCAGGAATTAAAGTAATCATCTGTATTACGGAGGGTATCCCGGTCCAAGACATGGTTAAGGTTAGAGCGTACCTCAATAATTTTGAAGGCACAACATTGGTCGGTCCTAATTGTCCAGGAGTTATAACTCCAGGTGAAGCAAAAGTTGGCATAATGCCAGGTTTTGTATTTAAAGCGGGCAAGGTTGGTATTGTATCCAAGTCTGGTACCTTGACCTATGAGGCAGCAGACCAAGTGGTAAAGGCTGGTTTGGGCATTTCCACGGCTATTGGCATTGGAGGAGATCCAATCATCGGAACGCCTACAAAAGAAGCAGTCGAATTATTCATGAATGACCCTGAAACTGAAGCAATTGTAATGATTGGAGAGATCGGAGGAAATTATGAAGCCTTAGCTGCCAAATACATTTCTGAAACAGGAAATAAAAAACCAGTCGTAGGATTTATTGCGGGTAAAACAGCGCCTAAAGGAAGAACGATGGGCCATGCAGGAGCCATCATTGGTGGGGAAGATGATACCGCAGAAGCCAAAATGAGAATTATGCGTGAGCATGGAATTCATGTGGTTGAATCTCCAGCAGAAATTGGATCAACTTTAAAGTCTATCTTAGAAGGGTAGTTAATATCTTATGGTAAAGTCGTAGATCAAGTTTTGTTGAGAAACTCTGATCCACTTGGTATTGTATTGTTTTAGTTGGTCGCTTATTCGATTGGCACAATCCGATGGATTGGTCGATTTGGGTGTTACCTCAAGCAGTTTGCCTTCGTTGTCAATTCTCAGTTCAAACGTCTGTTCAATGCTCGCACAACTTGGAGTGGACGCATTTGCAGCTTTTAGGTAGGCTATCAATTTTTCATAACCGCTTTCTGGGAATATGTTTCTTTGAGGTACATACGCACCGGTGACCACCACTTCATCTACCACGGATTCTTCGTTCATCTCCAAGGTTGTATCGGTTTGTCTGAAACTAATGTCATAAACTTCGTTGGCATATCCGGTATAGCTCAAAACAAGTTGATCGCTTCCACCCATTAAAGGAATAGAAAAGTTTCCATCTAAATCAGATACTGCAGATTTATTGGAGTTTTGAGCATAAATGGACACACCTATCAATGGCAGTCCTTCCTTATCTATCACCTTTCCATTAAAAGCCCAGGTCGGCATTGCGTTTGATTGTAGTACACCCGTTGGAATAACTTCATCTGATTCCATTATTTTGGCTTTCTTATAACCGCTAATTTTTATTTCATTTTCCTCCTTTTGTTCTTCAGTGATTACCATTTCTTCCTTTTGCTCTAATGCTGAGGGAGGCGAGTCTAAATCATTAGATGTTGGGCTGTCAAATTGCTCAATTTCCTGTTTTAACCTTACACCATCTAAAATGTAGGGCTCTTTGGATTGATCACGGGATGTTTCTTTTTTGTCAGAAGCGCTATTCGATGGACTGTTTTTTATAACGGCAATATCATCAGAAGAAGAAGTGATCAAAGCATCGTCTATTTTTTGTTTGGTTTCTCTCTGTGCTATTTTTTCGTTCACTTGAGCCCCTTCATTGGCAGGCAGCTCAATAGGTGATTTAACCTGGTCGCTTTCTGGCAATGAGGCTAAAGGCTCAAAATCTTTTTGGCGCTCTGTTTTTTGTTGTTGTACAAAAACTGCACTGTTCGAACTTTCATTATTTTGAGGCCTTAGCAAAAAGCTCATCGTCGCTACTAATATGAGACCAGCAGCGATTGACATCCATTGTATATAAGGTCGTTTAGATTTGTGCTTTGATAAAATCCGATCGTAGATTGTATTGATTCTCTCCTGATTTGTTTGCTTTTCCAAATGAAGCCCTTCTAAAGCATCGAAAAGAAAGGGATCATCCAATGCCTGTTTTTCTAACCAATGGCGTTCCGTTGAACTTATGCTGCCATCAGCATATTTTCTCAACAATTCAGTAATATTTCTTTCTTGGCTTCTCATTTAGCTTCCAAGCATGTTTTTAAGTTACGACGCCCATTCTGTATATACGAACGCACTTTGTTCCAATCAAGTTTCAGTTTCTGAGCAATCATATCGTAACTGGCTTTCTCTAGATAGAATAAACGAATGCAGTCCTTTTGATGCGCATTTAGTGTTTCAATACATTCTTTCAGTTTTTCTTCCAATTGTTCGATATGTGATTCTTCTTTAGGATGAAATAATTCACTCTTTTGCATAATTTCCCACTCCCTACTTTTTTGTAAAGCCTTACCTTCTTTTCGAAGTATTTCCAAGCAATGATTTTTTGTGAGTACATACAACCATGATTTGAAGTTATTCACCTCATGTGTTTTTAACTTGACTAGACACTTCTCATAAATTTCCATACAAGCGTCTTCGCTTTTTGTAGAATCTTTAAAATACTTCAAGCAAGTACCATAAATCAATTCGAGGTATCGCGAAAACAGCTGAGCCACCCATTCTTGAGATCCATCGTTTTTATAATTCTCCAGTAAAGAATTATCACTATGCTCGCTATATTTTAGTTTAAACCACATCCCGTCTGGCAAATTAAATAATTCGATATAAAAAAAGAAGTGGACGAGTCATGTGGACATCTTTAATCTGTCTTGAATAACTGCTCATACATTATTGAAAGCTAGCAATAGAGGTTGTATTTATGCGTTATTTTAATAGCTAAAACTATGATATGGTCAGATTCTTAATGGTTTTGTTTGTATGTGTGATTTTTAGCATATCCTGTGACCCTGAAATAACCCCATCTAAGGATTATGCCAGCACAGATGCCGTCACGGGTTTAAAACTCTTTGATTTTAGTGGGCAGGCTATCGGAGTGTGGCGAGAACCGAATCAAAAAGATGCTGATGTTCGCTTGTTTCCTAATCCAAACGATGGAACCTTTTTTCTGTTTTCGGTTGATAAGAGTTTGGAGAAGCTATGGATTATAGAAGGAGATTGTTTTCGAGACTCCATTAGTCAAGACATTGTGTCTTCTTCCCAATCTTTATCCTACGATGAAGAAGACATAGGAAATCTGTCTTTGATTACCACTGAGATTGAAGATTTTCAATCTCAAATAGCAATTAATGGGGAAGAACTTTCTGATGGTTTTTATAAAGTATTTTATAAAATAGATGAAGAGCTTTACTGGCATAACATTTATGTAAATAAGACAAGTGCCTTTCCTATAGAGTTTTCATTATTAGATAATAACTGTAATTGATTTAGCCTTAGTTTTAACGATTTTAGGTGGTCCAATAAATTTGAATCTTTCTAATGTCAGTTTTAATCTAGATCAACCGCCAGGTATTGCCATCGATGATACCGGGAATAGGTTTGATGCAGATGGGAATGTTTTTGCAGGGCCTTTGTCAGGGGAGAAATTAAATAAGGTTGATCAATTTATGGGATTCTGGTTTGCCTTAGCGGCCTTTTATCCTGATATCCAATTGATGAATTAAACAGAGAATGCCTTAGACCAACCGGGATACATTTCTTGAAGTGTGACATTAATCCAATCTTCGCTTTGCATTCTCAAAGCTTCTCCATCTGAGCTCAAAAGCTTTGGTCCAAAATAAAGCTTAATGCTAGTTGACCATTTGGAGAACTGCTTGAAAAATTGGCTCACCAAACTTCCTCCTTTCCAAAAATCTACGGGATCGCGATATTCGCAAACCAAAGGAACAACAGGCATGTTTAAATTTGCCATTTCTTTGAACGTACCTTTTTTGAATGGCAAGACTTTTTGCTGATTGTTGGTTGTGCCTTCCGGATAGACCAAGATATTTCGGCCAGCTTTTAAAGATTCGACCATGGTTTCTCTTGTGTTTTTACGACTGATTAGACTTTCTCTTTTTACCCAAATGACTCCAGTTAATTCGGCGCCTTTATTGATAAGCGGGTAATCTGCTATTTCTGCCTTGGCTATAACGAAAGCCTCTAAATAGGCACAGGTCGCAGCGGGATCAAAAAAAGTCCGATGATTACTGACATACAAAGCCGTTTCTTGTAAAGGCTTTCCTCTAATCTCTATCCTGACATTGAAGAGGAAAAATATCACCCTTAAATAGTTTCGTCGAAGTCGAAAAGCGCGTTTATCGGTATGCGCAGAGAAAATCAACGTAATGACATAGCTAAGTATAAACACTGCCATGACGATTATTCCCAAAATCCCTCGAAACAAAGCAAGAGGGTAGCCAAATATTTTATTCAGCAGCTCCACCTTCTGGTTTCATTTGCGGAAAGAACAAAACATCTTGTATCGAATTACTGTTGGTCATGATCATTGCCAAGCGATCCATCCCGATGCCCAATCCAGCCGTTGGAGGCATTCCATATTCTAAAGCCCTCAAGAAATCTTCGTCCAATACCATGGCATCTTCATCCCCACGTTTTCCTAATTCTAATTGATCTTCAAATCTTTTTCTTTGATCTATTGGATCATTTAATTCTGAAAATGCATTTAGGATTTCTTTGCCATTACAAACAGCTTCAAATCGTTCGGTCAATCCTTCCTTGCTTCTGTGTTTTTTTGCAAGCGGACTAAGCTCCACAGGGTAGTCTGTTATGAAAGTAGGTTGGATTAATTGACCTTCACATTTTTCGCCAAAAATCTCATCAATGAGTTTTCCTCGGCCCATAGAGTCATCTACTTCGACATGCATCTCTTTGGCTGTTTTACGCATAGTTTCTTCGTCTTGCTCCGAAATATCTATACCTGTAAAATGTTCGATTGCTTCAAACATCGAATACCTTTTCCATGGACGCTTAAAATCAATCTCATTTTTACCAACGGTTATTTTTGTTGTCCCATGGATGTCTAGGCATATTTTTTCGACCATCTCTTCAACCAAGTTCATCATCCATTCGTAGTCTTTGTAAGCAACATAAAGTTCTACTTGCGTAAACTCTGGATTATGGAATCTACTCATACCTTCATTTCTAAAATCTTTAGAAAATTCGTACACACCATCAAACCCTCCTACAATTAATCGCTTGAGGTACAATTCATTTGCAATCCTTAAATATAATTTCATATCTAAGGTGTTGTGATGGGTAGTAAAAGGTCTGGCCGCAGCTCCTCCATACAAAGGTTGTAAGATTGGAGTTTCTACTTCCATGTATCCTTTAGCATCCAAATATTCGCGTATGGATTTGTACATCACTGTACGTTGCTCAAACGCTTTTTTGACATGTGGATTAACAACCAAGTCAACATAACGCTGACGATATCTTAACTCTGGATCACTAAACGAATCATATACTTTACCGTCAGCATCTGTTTTAACTACAGGAAGTGGTTTTAAAGATTTACTTAATATGGTGAGTTCAGTAACATGGATACTGGTTTCCCCAACTTGGGTTTTGAATACATACCCTTTTACACCAATAAAATCTCCGAGATCCAAAAGTTTTTTAAACACTTTATTGTAGAGGTCCTTATTTTCTTCTGGGCAAATTTCATCTCTTGAAACATAGAGCTGAATTCTTCCCTTAGAATCTTGTAATTCAGCGAATGAGGCTTTACCCATGACTCTTCTTGACATAAATCTGCCGGCAAGACAAACCGATCTAAAATCTTCACTCCCTTCTACAAAGGTTTCTTTAATGTCTGTGGAGTAGTGTGTCACTGGGTATAGTTCACTAGGGTAGGCATTAAATCCTAGTTCTGTGATTTTTTGAAGATTCTCTCTCCGTATTAATTCTTGCTCACTTAAATGTTCTGACATTAGTATATTTTCTTCTGGGCACAAAATTAGTTATTATGTTTTTAAAAGTGGCTGGTGTAGTAAGCTTAGAAACATCACTTCCTTAGATTTGAATCATAAATTGGTATAACTTGGCCATTAATAGAGATTCCATGTTACATTATTCAAAACTTATAGTTTTAGCTTCGATCATGAGTTGTTTCATAAATCATGCACATGGACAAAAAAAGATGCATCTTGATCTTGGGCTGGTAACAAATACCTCATTTTATTCGGAGTATTTTTCAGAAGGTAATTCACCTTTTTCAGAGGCTCGATTAAATCCAATGGTCACTTTTGGCCTTTTTGTGAAAGGAAGATATCAAAGTTCAACACAAAGTTCTTTTTCATTGGGCATTGGGCTCAATCAAATAGGTGCGCGTGGTGAAAATGGTTATTTTGAAAAAGGCACCTATTTACATGTTCCACTGGAATGGAGAAACCAAATTAAAGGACCTTTTGATTTTGTGGCAGGGATGGCTTATGATTATGCCTTGGAGTATAATTATGTTGCAGCAGAGAGTTTTTTCTTTTTGGATACCAGACATTTTTTTACACCTAAAATTGGCCTAGGGTTCAGCAACAATCAAATTCGTTATGAGCTGAGCTATAATTATAGCCTCACTCCTTTGTACGATCTAAATTTTACCGATATGAATGGAGAATTTTTGGGCAGATCGACCACACGATTTACTTATGTGCAATTCTCATTTTGCTATAGCATAGGTCTTGGCAGAAGCCCGAAAGAGTGATTTAAGAGCGATACTTCAAAAGTCTAAAAAACGGTATGAATTTTGTCATATTATACTAATTTATAATATGTGAATGCCATCGTATAGTAACAAATCTACCCGAGCCCAGCTAAGCAGATCAGCCCTTCAACGGTTGTATATCGCCATGCGTCATCTCTTCATTCGTGGATCATATAAACCTCTTGGTGCTTCTGGAGAAGCAGTCATTAAGGCTATGATGCAACTTAAGCCCGAAATATATGGAGATCTTACTGACCCAGAAAGGGTAGAACTTGATGGGCTAAATTATATTTTTCAACGCTTGCCCAAAGGGATTGAAGAATGCAAATACATTAAATTGGTTTCTAAAGAAGGATTTCAAAAGTCCTTTGAAGCGATCATTCCATCCAAACGAAGGAGGAATTGTTTTAGGATTGATGCTGAACAGTTTTATATAGAAATGACGCGAGGGAGATCGGATATCTATGATGTTTTGACGCATCTGACTTTTATGTACATCGAATCCGAAAAAATTAGAAACAATGCTTTAGATCTAAAAGGAGAAGAAACATTGGAGTGGAGGCGATTAAAAGAAATAGTCAAGCGAAACAAAGACAAGCAGTTTGATTTCGAGCGGGGATATAGTTATCTCAGTACTTTGATAGGACGGACTTTTGATGAAACCAAAAAGGCGTGCATAAAATTTGATGGGACCAAAGGAGTAAACTCTTTGTTTCATATAGTGTATTGGTTGGGGAAATATAGTATCGACGAATATAGGGGCGAACGAAAGAGAGAAATCAGTTTTTCTTCATCGTTGCGAGAGATTGTGGGTCATCACGAATATGGAGGCAGATGGGCCGAGAAACTAAAGCGTTTTTTATACGATAATAATTTCGCCGAAAGGCCAATACATATAATCAGTTCCAATTTGCACAGTGTGATGAATAGCTTTTATGCTAAAGCTGCGTTGCACGAAGACCTACCTATTGAATCTTTGTTGGATGTAGCCGAAGAATTGGCCATCGGCAGCAATACCAGTCTAAGGGATAAGGTGACACAATTTGCCCTGGAGCATGGTATGTATCAAATTGAGGACGAAAGTGGAAGCAATTTAGGGGTTCAGGTTTTTGATTGTAGTCAGATGTCACAATCCAATTTGCCCAAAGAGCTTGGTTTTGAACTTTCTAACGAAGAAAATAAAGCGCAGATTTTGGTGGTCATGGATTATGCTTTTGGAGAGCAAGCCTATGAGTGCATGGACGAGCTTTTAAAGCCTTTGGATTTAAATGATTCTAAGGTCAAATTTAACATTCAGTCAGTCAACATTATGGGGAAAGCTGGGATATTGGAAGGGGTAAAAGGAGACATTATGATTCCGAATGCACATATTTTTGAAGGGACTGCTGACAACTATCCTTTCCGAAATGCCATGGATAGAGACATTTTCAAATCGCATAACTTAAAGGTTTTTGAAGGGCCAATGATCACAGTGTTGGGCACCTCTTTGCAGAATCGGGATATTTTGAGATATTTTTTAAGGTCGTCATGGAAGTGTGTAGGATTAGAAATGGAAGGGGCGCATTATCAGAAAGCCATTCAGGCCGCTTCGCAAATCAGAAAGAGCATCAGTGAAAAAGTCGAAATACGTTATGCATATTATGCATCGGATAATCCATTGGAAACCGGAGGCACGCTTTCTTCTGGAGCGCTAGGAAAGGCTGGCGTAAGTCCTACTTATCTCATCACCTTAGGTATTATAAATGGTATTTTCAATTAGAATCATTACTCTTCCTCAGCAAATTCGGCAAAGAAATCAATAACTTCTTTTGCATCCTTTGGTTTGAGACGTTTGCCTAAAATGAGTCGAATCTCTTTTCGTCGATTCGCAGATTCATAGCGTTGTATTTCTTCTTTGGTTTCTGGTTTTATTTTGGCCACAGGAAGAGGCTTACCCGTTTCGATATCTATAGCCACAAAAGTTATGTACGCATGGTTGGATTTTACTTTTTCTTGCCCAGTTATGCGGTTGGTATGTACTTCTATATACACTTCCATAGAACTGTTCCAAGCCCGGCTCACCTGAGCTTCTAAGGTTACAACATCTCCAAGTTTGATTGGACTGTCAAAAGAAATGTTGTCCACACTGGCTGTTACAGTTTGAGCTTCGGCATGTTTTGAGGCACAAATGGCACCCACAATATCCATCCATTGCATCAATCTTCCTCCGAATAGATTCCCTAAAACATTGGTATCGTTAGGTAGAACCAACTCTGTCATTGTTGTTTTGGTATCATTACAACTCTTAATATTCATAGATGCAAAATTATTATAATGCAATTTATAACCATTATGCGGTAGTTTTACGTTCTTTTCTGAATGAATTTGAAGTTTTTGGCCCTAAAACCTCTAAAAAACGGGCATTTTCAAACTAAAATGTTGATTTTTGCGTTCTCTTTATGTCAATGTTAGAATTCCCCTTTTACTAAATCGTTTTGAATATTTTGCTTTTTGCAAAAGGGCGCCACTGGTGGGGATTTCGTATTTGTTTAATATAAACCGAGAATATGTCAAGAAGAAGTACAAAGAAGTTTGATTTTCAAAAAGGTGTTTGGTATTTCAATGTCAACAAAGGATATATGAATACCATAACCATTAAAAGAATGGAAAAGAAAAAAGCTATTCAAGCCTATAAAAATTATTTGCAAACTCAAAAGGGTAAATGCGAGTGGTTGGGAACTTGGGATGGCAAAAAATTCCAAGAAGGAGACTTCGAGAAATTAAATCACGAAAAATTACCGGCCTCAATTATTTGATATGCCGACTACAACATAAAAGAGCCTCTTGATTTGTCAAGGGGCTTTTTTATTGCTTTTCGGCAAATACCTTAAACTGGTCCATCCATTTTTGGACTTGTTTTTTAAACATAGAGGGAAACAGCCAAGCCACAATCTTCATGAATCCTTTCATTCTGAAATAATGAATATTAGCGGTCCACCTTGTCTGATTGGCGTGGATTTCTTGAAAAAGATTTTGCATTCTATTGTCCATCATTTCATGTTCGTAAACAGCAGTCATTTCACGAGGAAGATCATAGACTTCAAGGCTCTCGATAAGTACCATTTCCTTTCCATTATTATTGTAAACTATCTTTGCTTTTGAGCCAGGTTTGGGATCTCCTTCGCTCAAATGTTCGAAAGAGACAAACCCATCCTGCCAGTGCCGCATATTATGTGGGTTATTGAAGGTTTTGATGACGTGTTCACGAGGAAGATCAATGTCAACGGTACATGTAAATTTCATAAGTGCCTTTGTGCTAAAGATAAAATGAAAAAAAAGTTATTTATCCCCCAACCTTTTTTGTCACTTTTACGATAGACCTTATAAATCAACGAATCGACGATATTTTTTATGAAATCATCAGTTCTTCAAAATTTAATTCTTGTTTTTTGCTTAATGGCAGGAAGTTTCACCATTGGTTCTGCTCAATCAAGTTCTTCAAAGCTTTTTGGAGGCAAAAAAGAAATCCTTCAGGATCAATACGACAAAATTTATTTTGGTCTAGGATTCATGAGATATAAGGACATAAATAGAGCGACAACGGACGATTTCATTAGTGCTTCATCCATTTGGTCTAATGGATTTAACGCAGAAATTGGATTTGGAGTGAGCTCTAATTTTGCAATAGAATTGGCCTATCAATTAAATCCAACACAGATTTCGAGAAACACGGGACAAGACGGTTCCAAGACTACAACGCATCTGAAAAAAATGAGCACTGTAGGAGTCAGGTTTGTTGGGCAGCAACACTTTTTGCAAAACAAATTCAAAGTAAAAGCAAGTGCAGGTTTTTTTGTAGGCTTGGATTATGATGGCGCTGGAAACCCTGGTGGCAAAAGTATGTTTACAAATTCGGAAGGACAAGAAGTAATCATAGACACCAACATTGTAGAATTACATTCGGGCACGCTTCCTTTGGCGGAAGTTGGTCTTGGCATAGATTACAGGATTAGTAAGAAATTCTCTGTAGGCTTGGATGTGCGGCGTTTGCAGGGATTTATTGATTACAATGTGGCTTACATTGATTATCAAATTGATCAAATGACGGGCGATGCACAAGTCATTAACAATGCAAGTGCTCATATCGTAAGCTTAAACTTTAAATATAAATTGAAATAGAGTAAGTTGACGGGGTATACATCTCATATAAAAGCACGAAATTTAAGATCAGATTTAAGACTGATGACCCAATTAAAAGTAGTTGAAAAAACTAATGTACATGCGGAATATGATTCGCTTGTAGAAGGGTTAAAAAATTCGGACCGCAGAGCACAAGAAGCTTTTTATAAAGAGTTTTATGGTCAAATGATGCCTACGGCATTAAGGTATTCTAAGTCAAGGGAAGACGCCAATGAGATTATCAATACCGCTTTTTTAAAAGTGATTAATTCTATTTCAAACTATAAAAGTCAAAATTTTGGAGGATGGGTCAGAACTATTGTACAGCGTACAGCAATCGATCATTGTCGTAAATATGTAAAAGAAGGTGTACAGACGGTAGAAATACTTGAGATTGACGAAAAGACTTATAACCAAGCACTTTCAAATCTTCAGGTTGAAGAAATATTACTGTTATTTCAAAAATTACCTGATTCCACTCGAACGGTTTTTAATTTGTTTGTAATGGAAGAATTAAAGCATGATGAAATAGCAGAGAAATTAGGAATCTCTAAGGGGACGTCCAAATGGCATGTTGCCAATGCAAGAAAATTATTGATGGATTTAATTAAAGAACACTATGGATAAGGAAAACAAAATACTCCAGTCCGAAAAGGCGTTTAAAAAATCCTTCGAAAAATACGAGGTTGATTTTGATCCGAAGGCCTTTGAAGGATTTAAGAAAAGTCTCTCAGATTCTAAACCTAAAAATGCATGGTATAAGCACGTTAATTTTCTAGTCTTGTCGATGTTTATCATTGGTTTGGCTTGTGGGTATTGGATTTTAAGGACACCAGACCACTTGGATAATAAGTCTATGACCTCTAATCAAGGCCTAAGACAATCTCAAACACAAATCCAAAACCCAGAACAAAAAGTAACACAAAAGGAAACGCAGCCAAGCACAAGTCTAGTGAATAACAAGAAGTTAGTACAACAAAAAAACACAAGGCCTAATACGTGGCCAAATACTAATGAAGTGCAGCAAAACCGAAAATGGTCTGTATCGGAGCTGAAGTCGTTGAATAAAGAATCGAATGAAAAGTTAGTTCGTAATAATTTTCTAGAGAACATTACCACTGACGAAAGTCAAGACAATTTCTTATTGGGTGATGACGCAAATGCAGCAAAAAGTATAGGCTTAAATGTTGGATCTAAAGAGTTGGCTCTACAAGAACAGAATGAGCTTGAAGGGTTGCTAAATAAGAAAGATGAAGAGGAGTTAAACCAGGTGGACGGATTCAAATTAAAATTGGATGAGGCGCCATTGATTGTCGACGATGCGCTAGAGCAAAGAGATGTGCTTGAAAAAGTTCCAGGGGTACAAGGCTTAAAGATTAGTGCCTTGGATTTTTCTACCCAAAGAGCATTGTCCCCTATAGACCTGGTGCTGCCAGTAGAAAAGTATGCTTCGCATTTTTATGTCGGGCTAGATATTAGCGCAAAACACGATATAAACTATGGTTTTTTCGATCCTTACGTTTCAGTTTCTACCTTGGCCGAGTCAATTTATTTAGAGGGCTTTTTTAAAGTTACCGCTGGATACCAATGGTTAAAGAATACTGCTTTTGAATTGTCGTACAGTAAATACACGAACCTGCTCAAATGGAGTGTTGAAAACAATTATACTGGAAGCTATGGTGTTGGAGCTAGCTTGATTACGCTTAGAATGGTAAACCGAGTATTTCTTCTCAAAAACAGAATAAGTTTTACTGGTAGTGTAGGTTATGCTTTAGGAATTTCGGATTCTAATCAAATTGATGCCTCTGTAAATTCTGTAGGATCAGATATTACTGTGGGCGTCGAGAATCAATCCTTTCAATATACCTCCCAGTTTTCTGGATTTAATTCTACACGATTTTATCAAAACTGGCATTTAGGGGCTTCATTAAATTTTAAAATGAAACGCAGGATGGAACTTGTTTTTGCTGGTAATTGGAATATTGGTCATAAAGAAATTATGAGAGCAGATATCAATTATTTGGTTGGCGAAGGGATACCAGGCAATTACGAACTTTATTCCAACGGTTCGTTTTGGACCTTTGATATTGGTCTGCGGTATAGGTTTAAAAAGAAATAATCTAAAATTCTTGAATATATTAGTAGCTAAGAATTTGAATTGAATTGATCAAAATTTTTAGCATACTCGATAGATGTTCAGAGCTACTTGGCAAAGTCTTCTCTTGGTCTTCTTTTCTTTTGATTGTTATAATTTGTTTTGATGTATTAATGAGATACATATTTGGGCGGTCCATCATTTGGCTCGTCGAACTCGAAACCTACTTTTTTGCCTTTTCATTTATACTGACAGGTGCGTATGCCTTCAAGCATGACAAACATGTAAGGGTAGATTTGTTTTATTCCAATTGGACCGAGAAAAAGAAGGCTTGGAATGATTTAATTGGGAATCTGTTTTTGCTCTTGCCCTGGTGTGTGGTGTCGATGATGGTCTGCTTTAGATATGCCATGACTTCATTTAAGTTAGGAGAAAGTTCTGCACAAGCAGGAGGGTTACCGGCACTGTATATTTTAAAATTTAGTATTGTTTTGGGCTTTGTTTTATTGTGTCTTCAGTCTATTGTTGAGATTAGTCGATGCCTAACTGTGCTTGCTCAAAATAGTGCAACAGAAGAATAATGGGAGGGCTTGCAATACTTCTATTTCTAATCATTTTCGTCCTCATCCTGAGAGGTTTTCCTGTGGCATTTACCTTAGGTGGAGTTTCTGTTCTTTTTGGTCTGGCCTTGATGATTTTTGCCCCGGATGTTTTTCGGTTTGCTGACTTTTTGCTTTTGCCTTCTCGATTTATGGGTACCATCACCAATGGTATGCTGATGGCTGTTCCGCTTTTTATATTTATGGGTATCATGTTGGAGAAATCAGGATTGGCAGAGAGCCTTCTAGAAACGATGTCTCTGTTGTTTGGTTCGATAAAAGGAGGATTGGCCATTTCGGTCATACTGGTTGGGGCTCTTTTGGCAGCATCTACAGGGATAGTAGGAGCGACAGTGGTAACCATGGGGATTATAAGTTTGCCTGTTATGTTAAAACACAATTATCGAGCGGAATTAGCTACAGGAGTCATTGCTTCATCAGGAACACTGGGACAGATAATACCACCTTCAATAGTGCTTATATTACTTGCAGACCAAATCTCGGCAAGTTCTAGAGCAGGAGCCTCGGTAGATGTGGGCATGATGTTTAAAGCGGCCTTTTTACCTGGAATTTTGTTGGTTGTTTGCTACATTCTATATGTTTTGATTGTTGCTCAGATGAAGCCAGAATGGGCGCCACAATTACCTGCAGAAGAATTACAATCTAGAAAAAGTAAGGGTTTTGGAAAAAGGGTAGTGAAAGCATTTGTTTTGCCTTTGCTACTAATTGTATCTGTTTTGGGTTCTATATTCAAAGGTATCGCCTCACCTACGGAAGCGGCGGCAATTGGAGCATTGGGCGCGATCATATTAACCGTAATAGAAAATAAGTTTTCTCTTGCTGTACTAAAATCAGTCATGCAACAGACCGTCCATTTAACAGCGATGGTCTTCTTTATACTTTTGGGTGCAACGACTTTTACTTTGCTTTTCCGAACATTGGGTGGGGATGATTATTTGATCGAGTTGATTAATGCCGCCGATCTTTCTGCCATGACTTTTTTATTCATTGTGATGGTGGTCATATTTGTGGCAGGTTTTTTTATCGACTTTATCGAAATCGTATTCATTTTTGTTCCTGTAGTAACGCCAATTTTCAACGTGTACGAAATTGACATGCTCTGGGTAGGTATTTTGATGGCATTGAATTTACAGACCTCCTTCTTAACTCCTCCTTTCGGATTTTCTTTGTTTTATTTAAAGGGAGTGGCACCTCCACAAATCACGACGAAACAACTGTACAGAGGGATTGTACCGTTTATCTGCATTCAGCTTTTGGTCATGCTCTTGGTGTTCTTCTTTCCTGATTCTATTCGAATCTTTTTCTAGGCAGGATTTTATTTACTGGTCCAATTTCTTTTCCAGATTACAAAGCTTGAGTAGTTTGGTTTGGTATTGTAAAGTGGATCATGCGGATCAAAGATTTGTTCTCCTCCCAATTTGGCCACAGCCTTTTTTGATCGTTGATTGTTGCCCGCTACATAAAAGGCAACAGCATCAAAATGTTGAAAGGCATGGTCAAGCATTAAGGTTTTGAAGGACCTATTGTATTCTCCTCCCCAATATGTTCTAGCCAAAAAAGTCCATCCAATTTCTATGGCGTTTTCTACACCTTTTATGCGCTCGAATCTGGAGCTTCCTATTATTTGGTTGGTCGTTTTATCGATGATGACGAACGCCATGCCATCTGCAAGTCCGGGGTCAAAGTAAGATCTAAAAACTTCTTTTTTATATCGATCCTGTTGTTTGTGTTGCTCCCAAATTTGCGGATCACTTGCAACCTGATGTAAGGGTTCAAAGTCATCTGCGGTAAAAAGACGCATTAAGACTTTATCATTCTCTAAATACTGTGGAATAGGAAACATTTTGCTCATGAATTAAACATAAGCAAAATGCTTCCGAATATTTCCAAACTGTGTGTTATATTTTTACAAAACGATTAGTGTATTGTTTCGCTTGGGCGTCAATGAGTTCTATGGTATAAGATCCATTGGGAATATTTGCTAAACTTTTTTGCCAAGCTCCATTGGTGTGCTTTACGTCTTCAAAAAGTATGGTTTGCCCTAAGGCATCGATGATTCGAATGTGCTTAGCAGTGACCTCTTCTTGGTTCCAGCTCAAATGTATTTGGTCTTGCGTTGGATTCGGGAAAATATTTAGATCAATCTCCAAAGTATTTTGTTCTTGAATGCTGCTTGTTTGTTTAGCGAATCGAAGATTTCCTAATTCTATGTGCACATCCGCATTAGCAGCCCCGTTGTTTACCACACTAAAGGCAAGACTGTGAACATCAGATAAATCAAAAGATCCAAGACTAGAACTAAAGTGTTCTAAGGTCAACATATATTCTTGGTTTTCACCTGTGAGCTGAAGAGATTGTACTGGTTGGGCCTCCCAAGAGGTGATTTCTCCTTTTAGTATTCTCACCTCTAATTGAACATTACCCGTTGCTGTAAACTGCAGCAGATCAAATTCATTTAAGTCTTTGGGTAAAAGCTTTGCGCTTAAGCTTCTGAAAATGTTGAAATAGTCCTCAGTATTGGCTTCAATTTCTATACTCCTTTCGATATGATAATCATCTTGAGTATTAATAAGAGATTGTTCCACATAATTTACATTTTCAATTTGAGTTAGTGCACTTGGCTCTACCACCCAACTTCCATCTGCCATGTATAGGTTGTCCTTGGTGTAGTTTGAAGTGCCCAATGAAAGACCAATATCATAAATACTACCTAAATCAATACTAATTGATTCTAATGGAGAACCTGTCAAAACAAGATCTTGATCTAGTTCTTCTAATGTTCCGTTTTCAGTCCTTCTTATTCCTGCTTGTAATGCAATTTGAGTAGTTTTTATTTTATTTCTTATGGTCAAATTAAGTTTGCCATTCGTGTACTCTCCATTGACAACAAAAACAGGAGGCAAATTAGAATAGTTGTTGTCTGAAATTGTTTTGTATTCATTTATTTCGCTAAGAGTTAATGTCAATAATTCTATAAGTTGCTCATAGTTGCTGGTCCAAATTTGAAAATTTAAGAAATCAGCATCCTCTTGATATTTGTATAAATTCCAGTGGCTTTCTAAAGTGAAATTGTTTTGCTGATTATTTCGAACAGAAAAACTCACAGCATATTCCACTTGTCCGTATCTGTTTTGCAATTCGTAACTGGTAAAATACATGCCGTCAACAAACAACAACGAAAGATCCATAAGTCTCGCTCCTTCAAGTCGATCACAAATGTATTTGCTGTGTTCGTACACGCCGTTTTCTGAGCTAAGACCAAGGACTGTTGCTATTCTAATGTTTTCTTGATAGTAATCTGCAGAAGCTATTTCTGTAGCATTGGTAATTCCAATAAGATCTTCAGGCGTGGATTGGGCAACAAAGCAATCATTCCATTGAGAAGGAATAAATTGTGAAATATGCCCTGCACTTCTGGATAAATCTTTTTCAAACGGGATGATGCCTTCAATTTTATTTATTTGTTCTTGAGATGGAAACATTTTGCGCTTTAGATGTCTTGAAGTTAGCTTTTGAGCTAAAGCACCGTTGGACTCTAGTCCTCCTGTATTTCCAGAACCCGTGCCACATTGAGGATCATCTTCATCTACCAAACCATTGCCATTGTCATCAATTCCGTTGGTACAATCCTCAATACAATAGCTCACAGAAAAACATTCTGTATCGCTGCAGTCTACCCATCCATCACCATCGTCATCAATTCCATTATTGCATATTTCTATGAGACACTGGTTAGAGTTAAAGCAATCGTTGTCTTCACAATCTGCGAAACCATCGCCATCGTCATCAATACCGTTTCCACAATTAGATTCAAAAGGTGGAGGAGCCAACAAACAATTAAAACCATCGTTTATCGACAAGTTTCCAGTCGCATTTAATACTTCTGTTGCTGTGAAGTCATTGACGTTGATCGTATATATTTTTCCTGAAGAATTGTTGTATGCGAAAAATGATCCATCCACACAGGACCAAGCGGCACCATATCCTCCTGCATCATTATTTATTGATCCTGCGAGTGGAAAAGTATTGACATTCCCTCCTATAGGATCATAAACTACCAAATCGGCCGCTCCATTTATGCCATAAAACAAGCCATTGGTATTGTCCAAAGAGAAATCCGCCACTCCCGGATGAGCTACTCCTGTGGATTGCACTGACAGCACCGATTGCGTTAAATCTATGTAATTGATGCCTTGTCCTGGATTACTTAGGTATAGTTTGCCGTATGCATCAATTCCTCCTACATAAAAGATACTTGATCCTGGTAAGTTTAGATTAAGATCGATCACACTACCATCCCTGTTGAGCATGCCTAAAGTATGCTGTCCGTTTATAATACATGGGGCGTAAACATGACCATCCAAATGGTTGAATTGAAGCCCGTTTATTTGCTCGGCACCAGAAATAGTACCTAAAGTTGTATAAATACCTGTAGCAGGCTCTAAAGCCACCAGTTGTGAATTGCTGTGGACCTGATAAAACTCGGTGAGACACTCCCAGCAATTTTCACTGCTGTAACAATCTTGATCTAAGCAGTCAATATCGCCATCGCCATCATCGTCAATACGATTGAAGCAGATTTCGGTTTGCCCAAATGCGCTTAGAGTGAATATGGTGAGTAATGCAAGGGTAAAAATATTTCTCATGATTTCTTTTTTACACAAATATTCCATAGAACCACATCTGGAAGAGTAACTTATCGATTTTTGGGTATGGATTCACGTTTTTTGGAATATTTGGACAAATAAATAATTGTGGGGTTCTTATTATCTTGATCCTATGAGCAAAGAGATTCGTTTTACACAAGCAATAATTCCAATCCTGTTTTTTTTGGTTGTTTTGATTTTTGGCTTGTTTTTATGCCCAGTTTTTCTAGGTCTTGAGATGTTGCCACTCGAGGTATTAATTCTCATAGCGTTTAGTTTCAGCTCTTTGTATATCATGTATCTTGGATATTCTTGGGAAACCATTCAAAAACACATTGTCAAAAAGGTTTCTGAATCCGTAAATGTGATATTGATTCTATTTGCCATCGGCGTATTGATTGGGAGTTGGATTGTAAGCGGCACAATTCCTATGTTGATCTATTATGGCATCTCTATCATCAGCCCTTATTGGATTTACTTTTTTGCTTTTTTAATGTGTATTATTTTTTCCTTACTTACAGGCACCTCTTGGGGGTCTGCGGGGACTATAGGAATTGTAATGATGGGCATCGCTGATGTCTATGGAGCTGATTTGTGTATTACAGCCGGAGCGGTTGTTGGCGGGTCATTTTTTGGGGATAAATTATCTCCACTTTCTGATACAACCAATGTGGCTTCTTTAGCGACCGATGTTAAGTTATTTGATCACATTAGATCCATGCTGTTTACAACTTTGCCTTCTGCCATTGTGGCTACGATAATTTATCTTTTTCTCTCTTATGGATTTGGCTCTTCACTTGAAGCCACCATAGAATCCCAACCCAAAAATATTGTACAAACCCTTCAAGCACTTGAAGGCATCTTCAATTTCAATTTGATTTTATTGTTGCCATTGCTCATTGTAATTTGGGGATCGATTCGTAAAAAATCCATTGTTCTAACTCTATTGGGTTCGGCTTGGACTGCCATGTTATTAGGGGTGCTCTTTCAGGATTTTAGTTTTTCTAACGTAATGACCACTTTCAAATCAGGTTTTCAGGTATCTATGGCCGAATCTTTTGAAGGTAATTTGGAAGCATTGAATATTTTAAATAGGGGAGGATTATATAATCTTATTGAAGGCATAACAAGTTGTTTTTTGATATTCGCCTTCATAGGAACCTTAGAGGTTATCGGAGCAATGGATATCGTATTGAAGAAACTAATGGAACGGTTGAAAACACGTCGGCAATTAATGCTAACAGCACTGAGCAGTACATGGATAACCAACTTGACAACCTCCAATCAATATGCTACAAGTTTTATTATTGCTGAGGCCTTTCGGCGAAAATATGATCAGCTCAAAGTTCCAAGAAAAGTATTATCTCGATCAATTGAGGATGCGGGGACAATGATGGAAAATTTAGCTCCGTGGACACCTTCTGGGATTTTTATGGCTTCCACATTGGGAATTTCGGCATTGGAATACGCCCCATATCAATTCTTATCGCTGGTAAATATTTTGATTGCCTATTTCTTCGCTATTACCGGTATAGCATGCTTTACTAATACTAAATAAGCCTACACGTATGAAAGATGAAACGATTTTAAATCATGATGAAGCAAAGGATCAATATGGAGCTATTGTAGCACCCATATACCAAAATTCGCTTTTTAGATTTAAAGATTGGGACAGTATAGACAAGGCATTCGATCACAAAACCGAAGATTATATATATTCCCGGTTGATGAACCCCACAGTACGTGAAGCTGAGGATAAAATCGCAGCGATCTGTCGAGGGGAAAAAGCGAAATTGTGTGGCTCCGGAATGGCTGCAATAAGCAGCGCAGTGTTGCACTGCGTGAAGGCCAATGGACACATTGTGACGGTCAAAAATGTTTATGGTCCTAGCAATAATTTTTTCAATAAATATCTAAAGCAAAAATTCAACATAGAGACTAGCTATGTAGAGGGTAAGAAAATTGAAGACTTTCAAAATGCCATTCGACCAAATACACAATTGATTTACCTAGAAAGCCCAGCTTCGTTAACCATGGAATTACAAGATGTTCAGGCAGTGGCGAATCTTGCAAAACAAAAGGGGATTAAAACAGTCATTGATAATACATGGGCTTCACCTATTTTTCAAAAACCTTTGGAGATGGGAATTGACATAGAGGTGCACTCGGCCTCCAAATACTTAGGAGGGCACAGTGATTTGGTTGCAGGGGTTATTGTTTCTTCCAAACAAATTGTGGATCAGATTATCTCTGCAGAGCACGAATTGTTGGGAGCTAAAATGGCTCCGATAGAGGGCTGGTTGATTTTGAGAAGCCTTCGGACATTGCCTTTGCGAATGAAAGCAATGATGGAAACCACGATTGAGATAGCCCAATTTCTTGAGGCTCATGATCGGGTCAAAAAGGTGCACTATCCCGGCTTAAAATCGTTTGACCAATATGAGCTTGGTAAGCGACAAATGACCGGTTATGGATGTTTGTTGAGCTTTGAATTGGTTACTTCAAACTTAGATTCTATAAAAGCATTTGTAAATGCATTGAAATTGTTTTCCCTCGGAGTTAGTTGGGGAGGGCATGATAGTTTAGTATATGCACCAGTGATTAGTTATCTCAAAGAACTTCCAAAAGAAAGGTTTGAAGAAATGGGGATTAGCCCTTCCGTAATACGCTTAAGTATTGGTTTAGAGCATGTTACAGATTTAAAAAATGACTTAAATGATGCGTTTTCAGCCATAAAATAGGGCTTTGTAAACTATTTGTATAGGTGTTGTACAGTAATTGTATTGAAAAAACTTACGAAACTATAGAATTCACTAATATGTTTGCGTTAACATTAAGGGTGTTAAAATTAGGCTAGGAAAATTCGTTTTTCTGGCCTTTTTATTTTTAAAGCTATCTCATAAAAAACATTCCCCTATTACTTCTCAAATCAACTTAGTTCGTAAATCTCAATAATTGTACACGAAATGTATACGACTCGTAAGCTAATTGAGGTTAGTAAAAGTTTTAAAGGAATGTGTAAGCCCTTAAATTTGATATAACATTAAGGGTGTTAAAATTAGGCTAGAAAAATTCGTTTTTCTGGCCTTTTTTAATGTTGCTAAAGTGTAAGAAGGTAGCTTTTAAGATTGATGTTTTTTTCTAAGCCTATTTTCTTTTTGATTCTGTATCGTGTCGTTTGAAGACTTTTTATTTCGACGAAAAGCAATTCTGCAATTTCTTGATTACTTAGATTGTTTCTGATAAGATTGCAATGTTGGAGGTCCAAGGTTGTTAGCGAAGGGCAAATACTTAATAGCTTTTTATTAAACGCTTGATCTGCATTAATTGCTGGACGTTCGGATTCTACCAAAAGAAATTGATCGATTTCGTTTATCGCCCCAGATATATTTTTTTGACCATTTGAAGCACTAAATACTTTCATTTTCTCTTTCAAATCAAGTAAAAGAGACTTTGCTTTATTAAGCTCTACAACACTTCGGTGTTCGACAGGATCTTGATTTTTTTGCAGAAGTTGATTCAATTCTTCTAAGTTTGAGTTTTGGCTTAGAATATTAGTCAATTTGTCTTTCTGCCTGAGGGCATTTTGAATTCTTACTTTAAGTTCTTTTTGATTCACAGGTTTGATCAAAAAGTCCGAGCATCCGTAATCAAAGGCTGTTTCAAGAACTTCTATGCTTTCTTGACCAGTGATTACCACAATTGGAATATGCTTGTAATTTCTATGATATCGGAGTAATTTGAGGACTTCCACTCCATCCATTCGAGACATTTGCCAATCGAGAATTATTACATCAGGAATCGAAGAGGTCAGATAGTTCATTACTAGATCACCGTCATCCAATTCATCAAAAACATAATTACAGCCATCTAAATATTCTTTGTACAGAATACGATCGTATTCACGATCATCAACAATAAGAATTTTAGGGGCTTTTGCCTCCTTTGTAAGAATGTTAGGAGTAAGCATGTTCTGGATCAACTAAATTGCTCAATAATGTGTAATTCTGATTAAGACTTTAACGATTTTAAATGTCACATGATTACGAATGACGGGATAAAGAAAAGTAATTAACCCGACATCTTTTGTGTAAAATAGCTTACTTTTTTAGTCATCTGACAAAAATCGATCGTTTTGATACTTTATTTCACCTCCAACCACTGTCAACAAAACTTGGGTTTCTAAAATTTCTTCATCCGAGCAAGTCATTAGATTTTTGGATAAGAGCACCAAATCAGCAAATTTTCCTTGCCGAATCGAGCCCTTTACATCCTCTTCAAAGGCAGCATATGCATTGTTGATCGTATATGATTTGATCGCTTCTTCCCGTGTCATGGCTTGTTCTGGGAAAAACTCGAAGCCGCTATCTATTCTTTTTCTAGTTACTGTAGCATAAAAACACTGGATAGGATTTACGTCCTCTACAGGAGCATCTGTACCATTGGTAACCACTGCTCCAGCATCAATCAACGAACGCCATGGATAAGCTCCTTCCTTAGCTCGCTGTTTGCCAAGTCTTTTCTCTACAAATGGAGCATCGGAGGTACAATGAATACCTTGCATAGAAGCGATACAGTTTAATTCTTTGAATCTTTTAATATCAGAAGTAGATAGATGTTGGGCGTGTTCGATTCGCCACCTTGCGTCTTTAGTGTCGGAAGTAAACTCTTCGATTACATCCAATGATTTACGGTTTGCTTTATCACCGATGGCATGTATACAGAGTTGCATTTGATTGTTCTTAGCGAGTTGAGCAATTTCTTTTAGTTCCTCAATCTCTGTGGTATTTTGACCCACAAAGCCTGGTTTATCAGCATAATCTTCCAAAAGCCAAGCCCCAAATGAGCCTAGGGCCCCGTCCAATTCAGATTTAATGGCCCTACAAGTAAAGTAGTTGTTTCCTGTTCCAATTTGGCGTAAGTCTTCAATTTTGCCCTCCATTTTGCCAGAGGAAGTTCGAAGCATTGCCCAAAGCCTAATGTTTAGATTTTGGTCGTTTGCAAGGGTAGCGTAGTCTTGAATTTCTTTAATGCTGCTTCCCGCGTCTTGAAAGGACGTTATGCCCTTGCGTAGACATTCCTCTTGAGCCAAATGAATGCCCTGCAACCATTTGTCTTGTAGTCTGTCATCACCAAGTTTGGCTTCATATCGCTTATGTGCTCGATTTATAAAGCCCATAGCGCGTTCTTCAAATACGCCGATGGCTTGGCCATCTTCGCCTCGAATTATTTCTCCTCCTTTGGGTGATTTTGTTTCACGACTGATGCCAGCATCCGCCATGGCGGCTTCGTTTGCAAGTAAGCTGTGCCCACTGGCATGCTTGAGAATTACTGGATTGTTTGGCGAGATTTTACTCAAATCATCATGATATGGATATCCATGCACATTTTGTTTTGGTGTGGCGTTCCACTTCTCTTGATGCCACCCCCTTCCTTCAATCCATTCTCCTGGCTTCGATTGGTCCACTTTCTTTTTCACTTCGCTAATAATGTCTTCCCAAGAATTTGTACGCATCAAATTGACATTGAGTAATAATTCTCCCATACCAGCAAAATGACCATGACCTTCAATAAAACCGGGCATTAAGAAGTTCGCTTTGCAGTCGATCCAGGAGGTTTTAGTACCTGAATAGTTTTGCGCCTCCTCATTGGTACCAACAAATATTACTTTACCACCTTGGACAGCGAGTGCCTCTGCAAAGGGCAACGAATCTTCAACAGTGTAGATGGTCGCATTATGAAAGATTGAATCAGCAACAGGCAGCTCTTTTTTACATGAAACCAAAAGCAGGCAAAGTCCACATATGGAAAGTATGTATTTCATTATTTATTATTGATCTTACTTAAAAATACCCTGAACTATTAATAAACTGTGTAGGTCAAAGATGAAAAGGAGAAGAAAATGTTCTTTGAAATTAGTAGGAGCCAAAATATCGCCTCACAAACCATTCTAAACAGAGGAGAAGCATAAGCAGGCCTAGAATCCATCGAATATTTAAGACCGACTGCGTTTTGTTGCTCGTATAGAGTATCGGCTTCATGGTATCGCTTTGTAAAAGTTGTGTTTGTAAAGATTCTAAACCTTCCAAATAAAACATTTTGCCACCTGTTTTTTCGCTCAATCTGTGCAAGACTTGATGTCTTGCTGTTAGATCAAATTGTTCGAGCGCTATTTGCTTGACCGTAAAAGATCCCTTGTCTTTTAGGAGTTTGCCACTTGAGGTGCATTCAGCGCTATAACTGTAATTTCCTTGCTTTAAATAACCTAGATCTAGCGAATAGAAATTGTCTTTTCTCGAAAAGTTATACTTGTATGTTTTGCCTTGTCCGTCTTTTAATACAAGATTTACATCAGGAGCATTTATAGATTCAAAGTTTTCGTTAAAAAGTTGTGCTTCAATTTGAATCGACTCGTTTTCTTTAAACAAGTTTTTAGAGGTATTGGTCCTAAATTTTCTTGTATCCTTTTTTACCGAAGTAAATTGAATGATTTTGCCTATCAAATCATTAAAAGTCTGATGGTTTTGATGCAGTTGAAAATCCGCTAATTTCCATTTCCACAATCCCTCAGAGGCAATTACTGCGGTTCTGATGTTATTCCTTTCATTGAATCCAATCAAAGGATACTCTGTAGCCACACGCCCAATCTTTTGGTACAGCATAATTTTGGCATCCGCACCTTTTTCATATTTCCCAAATGGAGCAATCATTGGAGGAAAATTGCTAAGCCTGTTTTTTATGGACTCGTCCAATAAAAAGGAACTAAAGCCTCCATTGTAAATTGCTTGCACCAAGTCTGATTGTGAATTGTTTCCACTTATTTTAACGACATCTTGAATTTCGTTCAACTCTGAAAGTATCGTCTGTTTTCCCACAACAAACAGCCTTGACGTCTTTCTTGAATTGAGTTGGTCTAAAACAGAAAGGATTTTGTTGTTTTTGCTGGGCAGATTATGAAAAATAACCATGTCGTATTCGGCAGGATTAAATCCATCTCTTCCGGCATACTTCAAATCCAGTTCATAGTTTTTATTATAGGATAGAGCCGAACGAATGGCAGAAATGTCAGGGTGCGGTGCATCAGCATAGAGCAATATTTTTTGTCGAGCGTCCAGCACTTCAACATAAATCTCCTTTACGTTATTTGATCTAATTTCCTCACCATCAATGGAATTAACAGCCACACGGTATTTAATAATCCCTGCTTTGTTTGCAGTTAAAGTGACTTCTTCTGTGGTGAAAAAATTATCCGAATCAATATTAATTCTTTGCTCTTTTAGCCCGATGGAGTTATCCTCTTGAATCTCATTGACCCTAAGTGTTGTTCTTTGTCTAGAACAATTGTCAGCGGCCACATCTACTTGGACATTAAACTGATCACCCAAGTAAACGATCTTGTTGTAAAAGACATCTTTAATCAACAAATCTTTTCTCTTCGTGGTATCTCCTAAGGCCAAGGTATAAAATGGCGCATTCAATTCGTTGTCCTGATAAATAGGGTCTAGCCCCTCGTTGTAAATCCCATCACTTGATAAAATGACGGCTCCTACATTTTGGTCTCCGTAATTTTCTGAGGCAAATTTGATAGCCCTTGATAAATTGGTTGTTTTGTTTCCAACACTATCCTTCGATTGAGCATGAACCGATTCGCCGAAATAAAACTTTTGAACATTATACTTTTCTTCCAGCTTGGTAAGCAAGTTGTCGATGGCAGTATCGGGATTTTCCTCTTTTTTAGAGCCGAGTTTAATAGATTCTGAACTGTCAATTAAGGATAATATAATTGGATCTTTTTGGTTTTCGATCAAGGTTTTAATTAGTGGAGATAATAAAAGAATGGCGAGTAATGTTACGCTTAACATACGAAGTAATGCCAAAATCCATTTGATGATTTTACTGTTTTCATCAAATCTGTTTTCTTTAAAATAGAGTATGGAGGCATAGGCTATGCCCAACAAAAGACATAGAATAAGGTACCAACTAGGATATTGAAAAATTATATTCTCCACTGTTCAATAAGTCAATCGCAAAGATGCAATTATTTCTATTTCAATTAAGTCTAAGACGATTCAAACCTTTATTTATTTCATTGGATATATCTTTGACTTTGTACTGGGTGCAACTTCGCTCAATATTGTACGTTTAAACGTTATAGTTGTAGTTATGAAGAAATTTATTTTGGCATTATTCGTATGTCTATTTATTGGAACTATTGCCAAGGCAAGTTATTTGTTAATCCCTATGGACCATAAAGTCCAGAGCGATCACCTCAAGGCTTATGGTGTAGCTTATTGGGTACTTGAGAATGGGGTGGAGGCATACTGGTTGCTCAATTATCGAGGCGGTAGTTTTGCAGTTCAATATGCCAAACCGATCGAAGACGAATTAAAAATAAGAGGCGTTAAATTCGAAATTATAGCCGATGCTCAATTTCTAAAAATCAGAGAAGAAATCAGTAATCCAGAAGTCAATATGGAAGTTATTAAGCTAGAGAAAGCGCCTAAGATAGCTGTCTACACTCCTGATTTCAATGCCAAAGGAGAGAAAATCCAACCTTGGGATGATGCGGTAACCTTGGTTTTGACTTATGCCGAAATTCCTTATGATGTAGTATACGACAGAGATGTTTTAGAGGATAAATTGGCAGAATATGATTGGTTGCACCTCCATCATGAGGATTTTACTGGTCAATATGGAAAGTTTTATGCAGGCTATAGTACCGCCAAATGGTACAAAGTAAATCAACAAAAAATGGAGGCCATGGCCAATGGACTCGGATTTGATAAGGTTTCAGAATTGAAATTGGCTGTTGCAAAACGGATCAAGGAATATGTTTCTGGAGGAGGCTTTATGTTTGCTATGTGTTCTGCTACTGATACTTATGATATTTGTTTGGCTTCCGAAGGAGTGGATATATGTCATGAAGTTTTTGATAAGGATGGGATGGATCAAGATATTGATTCTAAATTGGACTACTCCAAAACATTTGCATTTAAGGATTTTAAGTTGGTCAAAAACCCTATGGAGTATGAATTTTCAGAAATTGATCACAGGAAAAGAAAGATTCAGACTGATCAAGATTATTTTACCCTTTTCGAATTTTCTGCCAAATGGGATCCAGTGCCTGCGATGCTCACTCAAAATCACACCACTACCATAAAGGGATTTATGGGTCAAACTACCGCCTATAACAGAGATTACATAAAATCCGATGTTTTGATCATGGGGGAGACCAAACCCATCAATGAGGTCCGATACATTCATGGAGAATATGGTTTCGGACAATGGACTTTTTATGGCGGCCATGATCCTGAAGACTATAGACATTTTGTAGGAGATCCCGAAACAGATCTCGAACTCCATCCAAATTCACCAGGCTATCGCTTGATCTTAAACAATGTTCTTTTTCCAGCAGCTAGAAAAAAGAAAAGAAAGACTTAGTCTATAATAATTACCTTTTTTGTTATGCTTAGTTTTTCTCCTTGAATTTGAATGAGGTATACACCATGTGCAAGATCTTCAAAAACAAATTCTTTTTGATTTACTCCACTGAGCGCGTTTTGCGATTCTTTTTTTACAAACTGTCCTCTAGCGTCAAAAATGTAAAAGTCGACCAATTGATCGCCATTGCTTTCATAGCCAAGTAAGAAATCTCGTTTGGTCGGATTCGGTCGACAAGTTACATTTAAGATATTCTTATCATCTAGCCGAGCCATTAATTCAATTTCAAAATTTAAAGTCGTCTGGCATCCCTCTTGATCAATAATAATAACCGAATACGAACCAGCGGCCAAATTTTGAATATTGGAAGTAGTGAAAGTTTCTCCATCAAGCTCAAAGTTATAAGGAGCTGTTCCTCCATTTACTGCGATATCTATAAATCCATTTTCGTCTCCAGTGTCGGCTCCCGAGCTAGAAATGCTAGCATTTATTTGAGCGCCCGCATTTATGTTTATTAGCTGTTGAGCTTCGCAGCCTAAGGCATCTAAAATGTTAATGTTATAATTTCCGGAGGCTAAGTCTTCGAACGTCCCGGATGTATTGGTTGCTCCATTCAATTCGTATTGGAACGAACCATTTCCACCATTCGAATTGATAGTAACACTTCCATCATTTAATCCCAAACAGGTATTATCCGTTAATGCTACGATATCTGTAGTTATTTCTTCGGGTTGGGAAATTTCTGCAGTCAAAGTTTCAGTACAGTTGTCCGCAGTGACCAATACAAAACTATAAGTACCTGCCTCTAAGCTTGAAAGCGCCGCTCCGTCAAACACCACACCATCCACCAAAATATCCACGTCAAGGTCAGAACCAATTAGAACAAAACCATCATTGCCTCCAAAACAAGAAACATTGCCTTGATTGGTTATGAATCCATTTATTGCAGGAGGGCCATCAATACTAAAGTTCACTGATACCATGCAGTTTTCAAGGTCTGTTATTGTCGCAGTATAATCACCAGCTGATAAGCCAGAAAAATTTCCTGTAGTGTTACTCATTCCATCCACCATAAATTGATAGCCTCCATTTCCTCCAATCACATTCAATTCTACGGTTCCTGAACCACCGCCATCACAGGAAGAAGGGGTCGTGTTAAGCACAGAGGCCATGAGCTCCTCTGGGTCGTTTAAAACAAAGTTTTCAAACAATTCACAGTCCGCTTCGTCAGAAATTACTACTGTGTAATTTCCTTCCGGAAGATTGTTGAACATCCCAGTGGTATTTGTTTCTCCATCTAGTTCATAAGTAAGTGTACCTGTTCCACCGCTTGCATTTATTACGATTGACCCGTCGCTTTCATTTGCACAAGAGGGAGGGGTAAACATCACTTGATCTGTCAAAATATCACTTCCAGATCCCACATTGACTGGTACAATGATTTGACAATCATTATTATCAGTAATACTGACGTTATAAATTCCAGCACTAAGCAATTCAAAGTTTCCATTGCTATTATTAGATCCATCTATTTCATAAGAAAAACCTCCTGAACCACCGGCCGCTTCAATTTGGAAAGACCCAATTGGATCGCCATCGCAATTAGAATCAACAGTATTAAGGATATCATAAGTTATCTCTGCTGGACCAGAAATCATTACTGAAACAGATTTTTGACATGCATTTTCATCCATAATTTCAACCATAAAGGTTCCTTGAGGCAGGTTCTCAAACAATCCAGTATTGTTGCTTAGAGATAATTCAGGAATGGAGTATGTTAAAGAACCAGAACCACCACTATAGTCAATTTGAATGTTACCATCGTTTGCATCAAAGCAAGATAGATCTGTGAAATTTAAATCGTCTTGAATCAACTCGTTTGGTTCTGAAAGGGTATACATTTCCATTGAGGTACAACCTGAATCGTCCTGTACCCAAACTGTATAATTGCCTATAGACAAATTAGAAAAAATTCCATCTGCTGAAAAGTTTACCCCATCCATAGAATACATATAATTGGTCCCTTGACCATTGTTCCCAACAACTTCAATTTGCCCATCATTTTCACCGAAGCAGGACGGATCATTTGACATAAGGGTTTGCAAAGCCAATGTACTTGTTGCTAAGATTTCGAAATTGTAAAAGTCTGTGCAATCCATCTCATCAGTGGCCGTTACCGTATAATTGCCAACAGTAAGTCCGTTGAAAACTCCTGTATCGTTTGTTACCGCATCCAGAGTATATACGATCATTCCGGCACCACCAGATGCGGTTACAGAAATACTTCCAGAAAAATCACCTTCGCATTGCGCATCTACAACGCTATTTAGACTTAGTGCTAAAGGAGAATCTTCAGACAATTCGACAGGATAATCAACACTACAGCCCGAATTATCTTGAACATTTATAATGTAATTTCCTCCACTTAAATCACTAAACAATCCTGAAGTTTGAGGGGTGCCATTATCCAAACTATACATAAAAGTTCCACTGCCTCCTTCAGCTACCACTTCTATCAACCCATCGTTATTGCCGCCGCAACTTACCTCATTTAGATTTAGTAAACTTACTTCAATCTCCTCTGGTTGGGAGAGCTCTATTGTGTCATATGCGATGCAATTATTGGCGTCGGTTACTGTGGCGTACAGAGGAATATCAGAAGGTAGGTTTTCAAATCGCCCAGTAGTATTTATACCATATCCTTCAAGTTCAAAAGTGTTGTTCCCATTTCCACCTAAGGCCACAAGGTCCAGGCTTCCCATTGATTCTCCAAAACAACTGTTATTTACCAAATCGCTGGTATTTAATTCTAAAAGAGCAGGACCAGGCACCAAAAAAGTGTCTAAAAACAAACATTCATTTTGATCTTCCACGAGTATGAATAGACTATCTCCAGATATATTTTCGAATAATCCAGTAGTATTTGTGGTGCTGTTATTTATGGTATATGTAAACCCAGCGCTGCCACCAGAGGCAGTAAAATTCATAAATGCATCACTGTCTTCATAACAGGTTTTTGGACCACTATCATCTAGACTTATTTCTATTTCTGGAGGAGCAGAAATCTCAATCGAAAAATTTATTGAACAGTCGTTATTATCAGTTATTACACTTGGGTATGTACCAGCTTCTAAATTATTTAAGATAAGCTGAGAACCATAATCTTGTCCATCAAAGTTAAGGTTGTAAGGTGCTTCTCCGCCATCGATGCTTAATTGAAACGAACCGTCCTGGGTATTGAAGCAACTTGCATCTTGTACCGTTACTTCTTCATTCATTTGAGGTGGTTCAGTTATCTCAAACTCTAAATCAAACGCACAGTTGTTAGCATCAATGATATTGACAAAATAAAAGTCAGGACCAAGATTTATAAAACTGGTTTGGTCACCCAAGAAAAATCCATTCATGGTTAAATCATAAGGGCCAGTACCACCGACTATACTGATATCAGCGGTACCATTGTCAGCACCAAAACAATCTACATTGGTAATAGAAAAAGCCTCTGCATTTAATTCGTTTGGTTCTGTAATTTCCAACTGAAATTGAGTAAGACAATTGTTATTGTCCTCGACTGTTACATCATAAGTGTCAGCTGGAAGATTATCGAAACTTGTTTGATCACCAAATGCATTGCCATTTATTGTCACGTCATACGGCGAGGTGCCTCCCGTTATGAAAACATCAAAATAGCCTGAACTTAAACCGTTGCAATTGACTTGTTCGATATTGACGGCTTCTGCTGAAAACGCATCCGGTTCATTAAGGGTGACATTCAAAATATCAGATTGTCCAGCAGCGTCTTGAACTTCTATGGTATAAAACCCGCCATTTAATAAGTTGAAGACTGGATTAGAACCATTGCTTGTCCCGTTAATTAAAAACGTAAAGGGAGGAGTCCCTCCAATTGCTTCAACTTCAATGGATCCTGTACTTTCCCCTGCACACAATGGATCAGCTTGAGAAATAAGATTTAGGTCCACTGGAATAGTGCTGCTCAAACAACCATTAGGGAATGTTGGATTATAGAATTGGGTAGAAGAGCATTTACCAGAGTTCCAAGAAGCACCATTGGCTACATTAAACATCACTTGTGATTGTTCTTCAGTAAACATCCACATACAGGCATCATTAACGTAATCCATATAGTTAAACCAAAAATCTATGGTGCCGCAAGAATTTGCTGTACTGTTGCAGTTGTTTGTATTTACTGAAGGACATCCAAAGTTGGATGAATTTTGAGGCGGCGTATCGGATATGCCATCTCCTCCTCCACAACCAGCAAAAGTATGTTGTAATCCAAAATAGTGGCCCGCTTCGTGTGTAGCTGTTCGACCAAGGTTATACGATCCGAAATTATCCAAGGATGTTCCAGAAGTACAAGGTGCAGCTAGATTACCTCCAAAAGCCCCAGCATCCACTTGGAAACCATTTCCATCTGGATCCGCACCGCCAAAAAGAGGAGCAATTCCTAAAAAGCCGGTATTGTCTTCAACGAATATATTCATGTATCCTGACCAACAAGGTGCATCTTCACCGCCTGTCCAGCTGTATTGACCTACGGTAATGGCAAATCCACCAATCAAGTTTGCTGCAGGCTCACAAGCCGGATGATTGGTACTACCCAAGCAAAATTGCATGCAAGCTCCACCTGTGACTACATCAGCAGGATAATCTGTAGGACATGCGTCCGAAAGATCGCAATAGTTGGTAATATCTGCGTTATACCCTCCAAAGTCCTCGTTTAAAACAGCAATCTGCTCTAAACATTTATCTATCAAACATTGTGGATTTGAAGCATCAATATTGCCATTGAAATGAACGGCCACAGGTATTAAGAGCGGCGCACCACAAGGTATTCTTTGTTCGTGATCAACAGCATCGTAAATTTCTTTTTGAAATTTGTTGAAAGACTGAGCAAAATCTGGGTCTTCCATCTGAAGCTCATGATGATGATCTGCACCACATCTGTTGTGGTTAGACTGAGAGAAAAGATTAAATCCAAGAATACTAAAAACAAAAAGGAGTCCTATATTTTTCACATGATCAGCTTAAGCGCACAAATTTAATTGACGTTTCCGTTTTTCACTACAGTTACCTTAATATTTTGTACCGATCCGTCGGGTGCAGGCAAAGTCAATATTTGGCAATTTGAGCAATTTTCAAAATAAAAAGAGTAAGACGCCTTTCCAGCAAATGCAGGATTAATGGCCAACAGTACTTTTTGAACGTCCAAAAGATCTAGCGCAGAGAGGCTTCCCGAGTTGTTTGTATCCGCCGCCAAGCTTTGAAAAGGATTGGTAAAAGGTTGAATATTTAAGATGTGTTTTTGTATAGCCAAAAGATCCAAAGCAGATAAGGAGTGCGTAACATTGGTGTCATTGTAAAATGAAATTTTTAGATCTTGCAAAGGTGGGATATATGGAGAAGGATAAACTAGGCTGTTTTCCAAAAAAAGATCTACGGGTGAAAGGGTATCAGTTTGTGTGTTAACATGAAAAATGATCTTGGTTTCTTCCGGCAAAGTGATGGGATTATTGTTGATGTCAACAAACTCAAATTGGTATTTGCTGCGAACAATAGGGCTGCCTTTGTCAGACAGGAAGGCCCCCATCATTGCAGTCTGTTCCATAACTTGACATTGATCATCCGTAAAGATCCACATGCTGGCATCATCAACATAATCCAAAAAACTAAAAAAGAAGTCTTGACTGCCGCAAGAATTTATGGCATCCGAAATGCAATCAGAAAAATCCACCAATGGACTCCCTGTATTAGATTCTTCTTGATCTGGGGTGTCTTCAATTTGATCTGCATTGCCACATCCTTCAAAAACATGCCGCAATCCAAAATAATGTCCTGCTTCATGTGTTCCTGTTCTTCCTAAATGGAAGGGGACATTAGAATCTAAAGGTACTCCTGAGGTACAAGAAGATCCAATACCTCCAAATGCGCCTGCTGCGATTTGGATACCATTGCCATTAGGGTTTAGTCCTCCAAACAATGGGGCCAAGCCCAAATGATCTAAATCATTTTCAACAAAAATATTTAAATAGCCAGACCAGCAATCGCTTGCGTTTGGCCAAGAATGTTTGCCTACAGTGATGGCAAATCCTCCAATTAGATCCGATGCAGCTTGGCAATCCGGATGATTTTTTGATGCGAGATAAAACTGTATGCAGCTGCCTTGGGAAAGGACCTCAGCAGCGTAAGTGTCTGGGCATGCATTAGCAAGTTCGAGAAAACTAATGATTTCAAAATTGTATGCCCCAAAATCAGCATTCATAACTTCGATTTGCTGAAAGCTCTTATTGATGAGGCAAGTAGGATCGCTGTCATCAATATTACCATTAAAATGTACTGCCACTGGTATTAAAATGGGGTCGTTGCATGCTGATTTTTTTAAAAAGTCAATGTTGGCATGTAATACTTTTTGAGCCGTATCAAATTGCTTGGCAAATCTTTCATCTTCCATACATTTTGCATGGTAGATATCTGTCCCACATGTTCTTTGGGCTTGGCTTTCGTAGGTAATGAGGAAAGGCAATAAAAGCACTAAAGTATAGACTAACTTGGTTCTTTTCATCATTTATCTATTTTGTTATGATCCATTCTAGTTGACCCTTATAAAGTACGAAAAATGCCACGCCTACAACCAAGGGGCAAATCATAATTAACAACATGTGGATATAATAACTTTTAGGAATATTGGATTTTTCAATGCGTTCGATTATGCCCGAGATTATGAGCGTTACCAAAGCAATAGGGGGGATTAATATGCATAAAAGAGAACCCACAAATTCATCAATCAACCAAACAATAGAATAAAGTACTAATTGTATTAATATTGATTCTAAGTAGGATATCCTCGGCATTGTAAACTTATTTAATCCTTTAGCTGTTGACAAAATTAACTCAATAATTATGGCAGAATTAGCAAAAGCATATTTCGGAGGTGGGTGTTTTTGGTGTACAGAGGCAGTTTTTCAACGTTTAAAAGGTGTAAAAGAGGTTGTTTCGGGATATTCTGGAGGAGCTTCTACAAATCCGACATACAAAGAAATATGTACGGGTCTATCGGGACATGCGGAGGTTGTGGAGATAACGTACGATTCTTCGCAAATTGATTTCAAAACATTATTAGAAGTGTTTTGGACGGCACATGATCCTACCACGCTAAATCGTCAGGGCAATGATAGAGGTACCCAGTATAGATCTGTAATTTATTACACCAAAGAGTCCGAGAAAGAATCAGCAGAACGTTCGATTTCGGAGGTGGCGAAGTTGCTTTACAGTGATCCAATTGTAACGGAGATTAGTCCACTCAAAGCTTTTTATCCAGCCGAACAAAATCATCAAAATTTTTACAATCGAAATGGTTTTCATGGATATTGCATGGTAGTTATAAACCCAAAAGTTAAAAAGTTGAAGAGGCTTCATTCATCACTAC
The DNA here is from genome assembly GCA_020627705.1 of Saprospiraceae bacterium. Taxonomy (GTDB): domain Bacteria; phylum Bacteroidota; class Bacteroidia; order Chitinophagales; family Saprospiraceae; genus JAHDHU01. The sequence continues at coordinate 101,703 of JAHDGJ010000004.1, read as the reverse complement.
TTAAAGAAGAATAATGAAAAGAAATAAATTAACTCCAGAAGAAGAGTATGTCATTATCAAGAAAGGGACAGAGCGGCCCTTTACTGGGGAGTATGATAAGTTTTATGCTGATGGCATATATGTCTGTAAGCAATGCGAAGAAGAACTGTATGATTCGACTGCCAAGTTTGATTCTGGCTGTGGTTGGCCATCTTTTGACGATGACATTTCTGAGAAGGTAGAACGTGTACCTGATGCTGATGGACGTAGGGTTGAAATAGTCTGTCGAAACTGTAAAGGCCATTTAGGACACGTATTCGAAGGGGAAAGGTTTACGGATAAAAATACGAGGCACTGTGTAAATTCTATTTCAATAAAATTTATACCTAGGACATAATTCTACCATTATTTTATCAAGAAAGGTGTACAGATATTTCATACTTCTTTACTAAAACAATAGCTTCGCGCAAAAAATTAGCATATGTCAGCTTTAGATAAAATTGATCCAGCACTTATCCAATTGAGTATGAGTCAAGCCTCTTATGACTCCAATGTTTTTGCATGTATACATACCGAAAAGGGAGACATTAATATTGAATTGTATGCGAAGCTTTGCCCAAAAACGGTCTGCAATTTTATTGAACTGTCAAAAGCCGGTTATTATGATGGATTGACCTTTCATCGAGTGATTTCTGACTTTATGATTCAGGGAGGATGCCCATTATCCACTGGTACTGGCGGACCAGGTTATAATTTTGAAGATGAATTTAATTCAGAACTTCGTCATGATGCTCCTGGGATTTTATCTATGGCAAATGCCGGTCCAGGCACCAATGGTAGCCAATTTTTTATAACGCACATTGCTACGGATTGGTTGGATGGAAATCATACTGTTTTTGGAAAGGTAGTGGGCGATGAAGATCAGAGCACGGTAAATGACATTCGACAAGGCGATCAAATCCTATCCATAGAAATTAAGTCATAGATTAGTAGCCGATAATTTTCTTCTTGTCTTTAGGAGCAGATACGGGTACGGACAAATCGGCTTTAGATTCCACTTTTTTGACATGTACTTTTCTCCAAGACCAAGGTTCTACATTTGGAATTTTAGGTTCATAAATATTGATATACTTAGTGGATTCGTCAATCGCTTCAAACAATAAAGCATAGCTATACTCTTTGTTTGCTTCTAAGGGATACCATTCCCCAGGTATAAATTGATTGTTTTCAACTCCAATTAGTTCATATCGCAGTCTTTGATCTTCTGCATTGTTTAAATACATGCCTTTAGGAATACTTAAGTGCTGATTTTGATCCGAGAAAAGTTCGAAATCAATTTTTGTAAAATTTTCGCCCTTAGGTGTAGATATTTCTGTAATCACAAGGTTTTCTGCGTTTGTAAATTCCAACAACGGGAATTTTACATTTTGGGCACTACTTTTAAATTGTATACAGAGCAAGAGGCTTAAACTGAATAAAAATCGTTTCATTGATATGAATGTTTCTTTTGAGACGGTTCATTGAAACGAAAGGCAGCTTTTTTGTAGGCTTCTTTTGACTTATGTCACATACTCTTCAATAAGTGATATAAAAAATGAAATAAGGGTGAATTTTGTTTTTGAGAGTTGGATATTTGAACTTTATTCTTAGCCTACCATTAATAGATATATATGAGCGTAGAAGTAAAATCTGAGATACAAATCAATACCATTGAAGAAGCCATAGCGGATATTCGGCAGGGTAAATTAGTGATCGTTGTAGATGACGAGGATAGAGAAAACGAAGGGGATTTCATTGGAGCTGCCGAAATGGTTAATCCTGAAATGATAAACTTTATGGCCACGCATGGAAGGGGCCTGATTTGTACTCCTCTTTGTCAAGATAAGGCAACAAAATTGGATCTCAATCCAATGGTCTCGAGTAATACTGATCTGCATCGTACTGCCTTCACGGTTTCCATTGACTATCGAAAAAAAGGATGCACTACAGGGATATCTGCATATGATAGGGCCACAGGAATAAAAGCTATCTGTGAAGGAGAAACGGTGGCCGACGATTTTGCTAGACCAGGACATATTTTTCCTTTGGTGGCGGTAGAAGGAGGTGTCTTGCGAAGATCCGGACATACGGAAGCGGCTGTAGATTTGGCCAAATTGGCTGGATTTCAACCTGTTGGTGTATTGGTTGAGATTCTAAATGCTGATGGCACCATGGCTCGATTACCTCAGTTGAAGATTTTGGCCAAAGCGTTGGACCTCAAATTAATTACCATTAAAGATTTGGTAAGCTATAGGATGAGAACAGAGAGTCTCATATCTAGATCAAAGGAAGTTTTGGTCGATACTGAATATGGAAAATTCAATTTGATCTCTTACATCGAGCAAGATTCTGAATTGGTTCATTTGGCAATTGTAAAAGGAGAATGGGAAGATAACGACGCCATTTTAACACGGGTGCATGCGTCAACGAATACCAGCGATTTGATTGCATCAATTATGAAGGATCATGGTAAAATGTTTTCACAAACCTTGAAAAAACTCGAGGAAGAACAAAAAGGAGTGTTTTTATTGATAAGACAAGAAGATCACAAAGATGAACTTTTGCTAACTATAGAAAAACTTCTAAAACATCAAGAAAGGGGAGAGTTTGAGAATCCTCATCCTAAAAATTCTAAAAGTACGATTCAAAGAAATATTGGAATAGGCGCTCAAATATTAAAAGACCTCAACATTCGAAACATGAAACTTCTTACCTCTAATGTAGAAAGAAGGTATGCCTTGAATGCTTACGATTTAAATATTGTGGATTATGTAAAAATATAGTCTGCTCGGATAGAATAAAAAAAGCCTTTCTACTTTAGAAAGGCTTTTTTTATGTCCAAACGAAATATTCATTTTAGATTTTTACAAATCTTTTCGTACTAACCTTTCCTTTGCTTTCAATGTTTATAAAATATAATCCATTAGAAAGCTCTGAAGTATTGATGGATTTTGTATTTGATCCTTTTCTTAAATCAAGAGATATACGCTGAAATAATTTTAGGCCATTTACACTCAGAATAGAAACTTGAACTTCCTTATCATCAAAAGCAGTAAGATTCAGATCAAGTTGATTTTGTACAGGGTTTGGAGAAACAGACCATTTCAAATCTGAGGCAAGCTCATCAGTATTACTAAGACTGGCAACGTTGAAATTTTTAATATCTAAAGCTTCAAATGGGTCGTTTTCATAATCGTTATAATAAACCACATTGCCATCTTGATCCATTGCGGTAAGTTCTGCGTCCAATCCATTGCCACCACTGTCATATACCCAGATCGAATAACAACCCGTGTTCGCTAAGAAATGTGTATAGCTTTGATTTGCCATTCCAGCAGCGATTGATTGAGAGGCTACAACCTCTCCGTCTTCATTTTGAATTTCATACCTCGTATTATCATTTGCTACATTGTCATCAGATGAAGTATTGACGGTGATAGAGTTTTTCGCTTCAAGCGTAATATGCGTAGGATAACTCTTTGAAGATCCACTGCCATTAATGTTAGATAAAGTAAGTTCGATTACGGCATTGCCAAAAACGACTTCACTAGGCAATTGAATTTCAGAAATCAATTGATAAGGTCCAGCATTTCCAGTCCATATTTCTTCATAAATAACCTGACCGTTATTTGTTACTGATATATCCACACTAGTAACCTCTTCATCTCCCATGTTACTCACCATATAATACGGAGCAGTAACGACTAAATCAGTACAATAATCTTGCTGAGCGTCTACAACTTTAGTGTTTATAAGAGTTGGAGAAGGACCACTCGTTAAAGAAGGTTTGTTAGCTAACCAAGATTCTATTTCCGATACAGGCGCTTGTCCTATTTCATAAACCTGTCTGTTTGGGTATATGACATAAATTACAGGCCAATAAGGAAGATTATAAAGGCCTGCTATGCTGTTGTCATTTACAATAGGGTATGGCACTCCAGTAACCCAATCTCCGAACGTCGAGTCATTACAGTCTGTTGGACCATAAAGGCAATCAATATTGGTGGATCCATCGCCTTCCACACCAAATACAAACAATTCATTTGTACCATTGGGTCCGTATGCTTCAAAAGCATCTTTTAAAGCGTTTGAAGTATGGTAATTCCAACAAGGAGGACACCAAGTGGCAAAAATGTCCAAGATGACACTTTGACCTTGGTCTAGCAATTCATAAAGCTCGTAGCTGTTGCCTTCGAGATCGGTCACTTCAAAATTTGGTGCGATACTTCCATCAGGAAGTTGTGCAGAAAGGTGCATGGAGAAAAAACAAAGGGTTAATATGTAAAATATCTTTTTCATAGAAATGTCATTATTTCTATTAAAGATATAAATCTGAGTATTTATCTACGACTTGTTACGGCCTTAACTTCACTTTCTGTCGCCCGCGAAAATAGATTTGAGCTTAAATATCGATCTCCACGATCACAAACTATAGTAACAATGAGGCCAGACTCAATTTGATTTGCTAATCGAATGGCGCCTGCCACATTACCTCCAGAACTTGGACCTGAGAAAATGGCTTCTTCTTTTGCCAATCTTTTCATGGTTTCGATGGATTCTTCATACCCAATGTTTATAATACCGTCTAACAAACTTGGATTAAATATTTTAGGAACGAATCCTGGGGACCATCTGCTCATCCCTGGTATTTTTGGTCCTCCATCCAGAGGTCTGGTACCAATAACTTTAACATTTTCGTTCTTTTCTTTGAGATACTTCGATATACCCATTATGGTACCGCTGGTACCCATAGCAGAAACAAAATGCGTTATATTTTGATTGGTATCATTCCAGATTTCAGGTCCAGTGTTTTCGTAATGACAATTTAGATTATCTGGATTATCATACTGATTTAGGCTTTTGTATTCACCAGTAGCCACCATTTTATTGGCCAATTTCCTACAGAATTCTGAAGTAGTGCCTTCTAAAATAACTTTTGCGCCTAATGCTTCTACCGTTTGAATACGTTCGCTTGTAGAGTTTTCGGGCATTATGAGCGTTAAGTCAAAGCCTAATTCGTTGGCGATCATGGATAAAGCTATTCCAGTATTGCCGCTTGTAGGTTCTACTAATTTATCGCCTAAAGAGATGGTTCCTCTTTTTAAAGCTGCCCTTATCATTCCTAAAGCCGCACGGTCTTTGACACTTCCAGCTGGATTATGGGATTCCATTTTAACCAACAAAGTGACGTTTGGATTGGGGTTCAGCTTTCTAATGCGCACCAAAGGGGTGTTGCCTATCAGCCTCGTAAGTTTCATGCATAGTTGTTTGTTCGTCAAAAAAATTGACGCAATACACGGCGAATATAGTCAAAAATAAAAAGTAATCGCAAGATCACCTCCAAACTAAGCCATTCGAACAGATGCCGTAAACGTTTTCAAATGTATTGCAGAATGTTATTTTTGCGGAAAATTAACGTCATAAAAAAACCACCTCATAACTAATAATAAATGACAACATTAACCAAACAAAAAGTACATCATAATCTACAACCTGCGGTCTTGGTAGAGCATACAATTACTCAAGGCAAGGGCAAGTTAAGTAATAGCGGAGCGCTCGTGATTAATACTGGTCGGTTTACTGGTCGATCGCCGAAGGATAGATTTATTGTTGAGGATGACATTACCAGAGATGCGGTAGATTGGGGAGATATTAATATCTCGACAGATCAAAAAACTTTTGATGCCTTGTTCGCGCAAATCAAGTATTTCCAGGACGAATTAGAAGAATATTACGTCCGAGATGTGTATGCCTGCGCAAGTAATAAATATAGGCTTCCTGTAAAAGTCTACACTGAGCATCCATGGCAAAGTTTGTTTGCGTACAATATGTTTTTGCGTCCTACAGAAAAAGAATTAAGAACTTTTACACACGAATGGGAGGTGTATTCTTTCCCGAGTGTAAAAGCTGATGCCAATTTGCATAAGGTAAGGCAAGAAAATTTTGCTATCATTAATTTCTCTCAAAAGAAAATAATAATAGGAGGGACGGCGTACACCGGAGAAATTAAGAAAGGAATATTTTCTGTTTTAAACTTTACGCTGCCTACCGAAAGAGGTGTTTTCCCAATGCATTGCTCTGCGAATGTGGGAGAAAATGCAGACACCGCCTTGTTTTTTGGATTATCAGGAACCGGGAAAACAACCTTGTCAAATGATCCCGATCGTCGTTTAATTGGTGATGATGAGCACGGTTGGGCAACGAGTAGTGTCTTTAATTTTGAGGGTGGTTGTTATGCCAAAACCATTGATTTATCTCCTACCAAAGAACCTCAAATTTATAAGGCGATTAAGTTTGGTGCAATGTTAGAAAACATTGGATTTCAGGAAGACGGATGTACTCCCGATTATTCGGACACGAGCATCACCCAAAATACAAGAGTGAGCTATCCGATCTATCATATTGATAACATCATGTATAAATCTAGAGGAGACCTTCCTCAAAATGTATTCTTTTTGACCTGTGATGCATTTGGCGTTTTGCCTCCAATAAGTAAGCTTTCAAAGGAGCAAGCGATGTATCATTTTATGAGTGGTTATACAGCAAAAATTGCTGGGACTGAAGACGGCATTAATGAACCTCAAGCGACCTTTTCGGCTGGTTTTGGCGCACCATTTTTACCTCTTCATCCTTCTAAATATGCCGAACTTCTAGGTGAAAAGATCGAGGCAGGATCTGGTGTTGGCTCTGGAAAGATTAATGTTTGGTTGGTGAATACAGGTTGGACAGGTGGCCCTTACGGCATTGGGTCTCGAGTAGAATTGGCTTTTACCCGAGCGATGATAAAAGCAGCAATTTTAGGAAAACTCGATACCGTCGAATGTGCGAAGCTTCCAGTTTTTGGATTAGAATACCCAACGTCTTGTCCTGACGTACCAAATGCCTTATTAAATCCAAGGCAAACTTGGCCAAACGAACAAGATTACGATAACAAAGCAGCTGATTTGGCTCAATTGTTTGAAGCAAATTTCGAGAAATACAAAGCAGGAACGGCGGAAGACATTGTTGCAGCTGGTCCTAAAACACAGTGAAATATAGTCATTGATGGATGAAAAAAGGGGATGTGTAAAATACGCATCCCCTTTTTTATCTGAATATTTACTTTTATTCAATTTCAATTTCCAAACTGGATATAGTGGCTACATTAAAAACGCCCAAAACATCTTCATCATCGGTTTCATTTCTCAGATTCGTGGGGGTATTTACCACTGGTTCGGCGAATATAGTATTGAAGCTGTTTAAAAGTTGATCTCGAATTCTTTCCATTATAAACCAAGATTCAAGGTTTAGTGAATGGATCTCCACTCTTGCTTTGTCCCCAACTTCCCAGGGCACAAAACTAAAGTCATCGTCTAACGGATTCATAGCGTCTCGAATGGGAGGAATAAAAATTAATCCATCCACTTCCGCACCTGGGGAAGGGCCGGCATCGAAAGCAATATTTATCTCTGTAGGTTTGTGGAGCAAGGTATCATTTCGATAAGTCTTAATCCAATAGGTATTACCTACACCAGGAATATCTCGTGAAAAGAAATTGCAAAATACGCCATCAAAAAAGCTGTCGTCCCTTAATTCATAAGTTATGCTATCAATAACAGGCGTCGGATTCATTCCTGCATTCCCTTTGATCGTTTTTCCTTCAACCAAAATGGTCAGCTCAAATTGATCACCTACTGTTCCAATCGGAGTAGGTGAGGCTAATTGATAATTACCGTTTCCTTGATCGACAAACTGAAAACTGTTGCCTGCATCAGACTCTAAGGTAACCTCAGCCCCAGTGACGCCCACAGAAGCTTCATTTTGGAAGTAGGGTTGAGTACGGCTAATTCGAATATTTTGTTCTGGATTGGTATTATCCAACCATGCCTCTACCACAATTTTAGATTCAGCTGTAGGGACGTCAACCTCAATCACATCCTCACAAGCAGTGAGTAAGAATAAAAGACTAAAGCCCAGAGTTATATTGATTAGTTTTTTCATTTATTGAATTTGAAATTGTATGAAACTGAAGGAATAAAATTGCCGATAACCGAAAGTTGAGCAGCCTCCGTATTTTGCACCTCACCAAACGGCACCGTGTCTCCTTGACGGAAATAAATAGCAAAAGGATTTTTCTTGCTGTACACATTATACACAGAAAATACCCATTCTCCGTCCCATCGATCTGATTCAGATTTCTTTTTGCCTTTCCAAGTAGCAGAAAGATCTAAACGATGATAATCAGGAATTCTAAAGCTATTTCTAGATCGATCAGAATTGTGTGGAACAATATAACCGCCAATTTCATAGCGCTCATTTGGAAAAGTGGCAGGCGTACCGCTGAGATATACAAAATTGGCACTTAAAGACCAACGATCATTGATTTCATAAAACCCAGTGATACTCAAATTGTGTTTTTGATCAAATCGAGAAGGGTACCATTGGTCGTTATTGATTCCTATAACTTGCCTTTCTGATCGGGCAAGAGTATAACTTAACCATCCGCTAAATTTTCCTTTGTTCTTTTTTAATTGCAATTCCCAACCATAAGCTCTTCCTTTACCGCTCAAAATTGCTCCTTCCAAAAACGGATTTAAAAGTAAATCCGCACCATCTATATAATCGATAAGGTCTTCCATTTTTTTATAATACACCTCTGTAGAGAACTCGTAAGTATTGTCCTTGAAATTTTGGAAATAACCCAAGGCGACCTGGTCGGCCATCGAAGGTCTGATGTTGCGTGTACTTGGTGTCCAAACATCAACGGGTGTAGAGGCAGTGGTATTGGATAACAGGTGGATGTATTGTGCCGTTCGGTTGTAACTGGCTTTTAAACTGCTCGAGGCTGTGAGGGGGTAGGTAATAGAAAAACGTGGTTCGAAACGACCATATTCTTTTATGGATTCCCATTGATCAAAGGATTCTGAAGAAATAGGAAATTTGGCTTCTCCAGGAATCCCTTCAGCATATTCATACACAGTGCCCTCTCCAGTATAATTAAAGTGTGAATACCGTATCCCATAATTTAGCTTAATGCCATTGTCCAAATTTTGCTCGTTTTCTAAATACAAGGCATTTTCTAGGGCATATTGATCATCCAAACTAATGTCTTGAGATTCCCCTTCGCTTATTCCTACTGCTGATCCAGGTTCAAATTTGTAGACAATAGATTGTCCTCCAAATCGTATGAGATTATTTGGATTTAGGAAATAACTTAACTCTGGCTTTATGCTCCAGTTTTGAATGTTTGCATTCCAATCAAATCGATTAAAAGAATCCTCTCCAAACTTTAATTGGTAATCATAATCGCTGTAGTAAAAAGTTATGTTACTAAAGAGTTTTTCACTAAATAGATGGTTCCATCTTGTGCTTATGGTAGTATTTCCCCAATTAAACCCAGCTGCGTTTCCAAAACCAAAATTATCTCTTCCAAAATAGCCCGAGACAAAGAGTCGGTTTTTATCATTGATATTGTAATTTGCTTTAGCGGTAAGGTCATAAAAATTTAGAACGGTATCTTCAAAATCTTCGTTTAAAAAAGGCCCTGCCAAAATATCTATATAAGATCTTCTTCCAGCTACTATAAACGAGGCTTTGTCTTTTATGATTGGTGCTTCTACAGAAAGGCGGCTAAAAATAAGGCCAATACCTCCATTGATTTCCAAATTCTTACTGTTGCCTTCTTTCATCCGAACGTCAAGTATGGAAGACAACCTACCACCATATCTTGAAGGAATACCTCCTTTATACAATTTAACATCTTTAACAGCATCAGGATTAAAAACAGAAAAGAAACCAAATAGATGTGAAGAATTATACACGGGAGCTTCATCGAGTAATACTAGATTCTGATCAATACTGCCTCCTCTAACATTAAAACCGGTGGCTCCTTCTCCTACACTTGTGACTCCGGGTAGCAATTGAAGGCTACGTATTATCTCGACTTCACCGAGTAATGCCGGCATACTTTTTATGGTTTGAATATCCAATTTTTCGACACTCATTTGGATATCTGTCACGTTATTGTCCTCTGCTTCAGCCGTAACTACAATTTCTTGAAGTTCATTGGCATCTAGTCCCATCTCTATATCAAGTTTGGTGTTTTGGGTGAGGCTTACTGTCTTACTTAACGTTTCGAAACCGAGATAACTAAATTCGATGATATATTCTCCCTGAGGTAAGGTAAGCGAATAAAAGCCATATTCATTACTTGTTACCCCTTTGCCAAGGCTAGGAATAAATGCAGTGGCCCCAATTAAGGTTTCTCCATTGTTTCCGTCTTTAATATATCCGTTTACTGAATATTCCTGGGCATGGGCAAAATAGAACACGGCCATCAGGCAAAAGGTAAGTAGCGTTTTTCTCATATAGCAAAATTAAACATATATAATAAATTTATATATGTGGCGGTCACTTATGTACTCAAAACGCAAAAAAGTCAAAAAGGATTAACGAAATGCGCTTTAATTTCGACGGGGGATCAATGTTTTGGGATAAACTACAAGACTTTCGTGACCGTTCTTGGCCACGCTAGAAACACCAAAGAGATAATTGTCAATAACCACCCCTTCCAGGGTAACATCTGTTTTGGTGCCAACCCATTTGGAATAGGTCCATTCCGAATTACTGGTTTCTCTCCAATACACCTTGTACCCAGCAATACTACGATCTTCTACGGGGTCCCATTTTAAGCGAGTCGAAGGCTTAACTGCACCTCCTATCATTACAAATTCGATTTGTTTTGGCGCCCAAGCAAGAGAGGCCAAACTTAAGGCATTTACCGTAGTAAGATCTTTGGCATAATCAAAATTTACTCCCTCGATGACATCGCCATATTTAATTCCATTTTCTTCCCGAACGTCTTGATGTTGGCGGTTATAATTTTCATGTGTTTCCATAATTCTTACCGCGGCAAAGCCCTGGTCATTAAATGGTTTGTGGTGACCTCCTCTTCCAAATCGATCTAATCTATAAATAAGAAGAGGTTTGAGTTTTGGAAGGTATTGGTTGATGGTTTTCTTTATGTAGCGGGCGAGTTGCCGAGAAGGTCCGTCCACTTCTCCTCCATAGAATCGATTCCAAATTAAATCCTGTTCTGTAGGATTAGGTGGGGTAGCCTCCGAAAATATCCTAAAGCTCAAATTGTCTATCACACCATCTACTCCGGAAATGTTTCCAATCATGTCATTGTTTAAGACGCCGATAATATCCCATTGTTGTTCTTTAGCATCTTTGGCTAAAAATTTACCTCCAAACAAGCCTTGTTCTTCTCCGGATAAACCAAGAAAAACAATACTGCAAGAAAAATCATATTTGCTTAATACTCTCGCTGCCTCCAACACACCAGCCATTCCCGAAGCGTTGTCGTTGGCTCCAGGATTGGGGCCGTTTGGGTTTAATGGATCACTTACTCTGCAATCAATATCGCCAGACATAATAACATATCGATCAGGAAATTGCGTGCCACGTTTAATAGCCATCACATTTACGATCCAAGTATCTTCTGGAATTCTTCTTGATTCGTCTTTTTTTACCAAACCTCTGTGATATTTGACTTCTAGGCAATCATTGCACGCACTAGAAATCTGATCAAATTCAGATTTTATCCACCTCCTTGCAGCGCCAATGCCTTTTGTATTAGAAACAGTATCAGATAGGGTATGCCGTGTTTCGAAAGAAACAAGTTTTTTTATGTCCTTTTCTATTCTTTCTGCCGATACCTCATTAATAATATCATACATCATTGGATTTACCGAAGAAGGATGATTGGATTGTCCAGTCAAATGGCTACAGCTCAATACAAGGAATAGAAAAAGTGAAATTCTCATCAGTTCTTATTTGTATCGAAAATACTAAGGGAAAACAACTAATTATAAAATGCAGGGTTTGCCCTAAGCTTTTGAGCTTGTATTCACTTTACATTGGAGCATATAATCTCCAAAATATATACTTATGAAAAACAGAATATTATTCGCGTTTGGATTGATGTCCATTTCTTTTTTATTGGCATTCCAATTTTGTACGGTAAACAGCAACTTGAAGTTTAAATCTTACGAAGGACTTATGTTTTACAATTTGGAAACCAAAGAGTATTACATAGAAGATATCGAATCCGGGACAGATATTTTATTGGTTTTCGAAAACGAAAAAAACGAAGATTTGGACTTTAGGGGAATGGTTCATGTAGAAGTACATGGACTATACAACAAAAATCAAAATAGTATAGAAGTATTGTCATTGTTAGAGACTTCCTATGCCTATGGCACCCTTGACGAATGACTTTAAATATTATACGTTCTAAAATAAAGTCACAATTTTCAAGCCCCCGAGGGATGGAAAAAGCCTTTCTGCTCTCGGGATTTTTTTAGAACTTTATCAGCTTTTGCGTATGTAAAAGTTTGCCCTCTGATTTAACTACGAAGAAATAGACTCCTTCTTCCAAATCATCGGTTTTAAGTGTAGACTCAGGGCTCTCAAGAGTCTTTGTGCTTACTAGTCTTCCCATAACAGTAAACACTTCAAGGCTTGCATTCTGAATGCCATCAAGCGCAATGATTAGTTTTTCTTCGAAAGGATTTGGCGAAATACTAATGTTTTCTGTACTTATATTGGAGGTACTCAGCACTTGATCTTCACACATCAAATCATGTAGAAAGGCAGCACTTAGATTTACAACTTCATTAGTTTGAGTTTCACTAAATAAGTATCCTACATGTTGTGAGGAGACGTATGTCTTAAGCCTATTTTTTATTCCAACAGATTCCGCCACTTGATGACAAGTAAACGAACCATCCATGGCAATAATATCGAACCCAAAAATATTTGCAAATCCAGGTCCATAAGGTACGGTCCCGTCTCCGTCTTCATGTACGCTGATAAATGGAGGGTCATTATCATCTATCCATTGAGACATATTTAGTCCACCAGAAAGACTAACCGCACCTTGTACATCAGAACTGTAGTCTAGGGTATTTACCGTGCCTTCTAGTCCACCTAAATTGTCGAAAATATCAATAAGGGTTTGAGAGTATTCATCTTCATCGTCTATATGCGCGGTATGCATGGCAGTAATTGCTCCAGCAGAAATTCCGCCTACAAAAACCCAATTTGGGTCAACGTTAAAAAGATTGTTAGTATCAGCGTCGGCCCTCAAAAATCTTACGGCTCCTCTCATATCATGAACTGAGCGTGTTACGACATCCATCATTTCTTCAGCAGTAGGCAATGGAAAAAGTGGTAAATCATACAAGCGGTAATCAATACAGGCCACGACGAATCCTTTTCGTGCATATCTCCGCGCGATCCAATGCACATCACTTCGTTCGCCCCCGATGTAAGATCCTCCGTAGGCAAAAATAAGTACAGGTCTTTCTGCCAAAGGATCATTTTGAGGTTCAAAGACATCCATATAAAGACCCAAACTATCTCCACCGATAGTATAGCCTGAACCATAATAAACTGCAAAGGTCGAGTCAACATCTGTAAAAACATCTTCAACGAATCTTGAGCCATTACAACCTGGATGATCTTGGGCGTTAAGGCATAAGGTGACCAAAAGACATAAAAGTGTGAAGTAGTTTTTCATGTGTAAATATTTCATGCAGCTAAAAGACGTATGAAAAATGAATTTACGCGAATTTTTCTGTCTTACTCAAAATTTAATTATTGATATCATCGCTGAGCCCACTGGCCTTTTTCGATTTTATACCAGTCCAACAGTATAGGTTCGCTTGGCCACTCGGCAACTTTGTAATGCTGCATTCCTACTTTTTTCAAGACATGGGCTGAGGCCGGGTTTTGTTTCATCACTAAACCAACTATCCGAGATAAGTTTAATTGCTCAAAGCCAAAATGTAACACCTTCATCGAAGACTCTGTCGCTATGCCTTTGCTCCAATAGGATGGATGAAAACGATAGCCCAAATCCACTTCGCTTATTTCGGGCTCCCATTTTAATCCTGAAAACCCAATCAATTTGTTATCGGGCTTGTAAATTACTGCCCATCGAGCGAAGCCATTTTGGTCGTATTCTTTTAACCAGATATTTTGGATAATGTTTTTCGCTTGCTCTATATTGGTGATGGGTGATTCGCCTGTAAACTGTACAACTTCTTTTAACGAATTAAAATAAAAGACTCCTTCCGCATCATCAAGATTGAATTTGCGAATAAGGAGTCTTTCTGTTTCTGCTATAATTTCACTCAATGGTTTTAGGGTTTGTCTTCTGTTTGTGCTTTTCGATTTTTGCAATGCTTTTCCAACCATTGATCTTGTTCCCAAAGCATATGGAATATTGATTCTTTGGCTCTATAGCCATGACTTTCTTTTGGGAGCATAACCAAGCGAACATTGGCTCCCAATCCTTTTAAAGCATTAAAATACCTTTCGCTTTGCATTGGGTATGTCCCTGAATTGTTGTCTGCTTCTCCATGTATGAGTAGCAGTGGGGTTTTCATTTTTTCTGCATGCATAAAAGGCGACATCGTATAATATACTTCTGGAGCTTCCCAATAATTGCGTTCTTCGCTTTGGAATCCAAAAGGAGTCAAGGTCCGATTGTAAGCTCCGCTTCTTGCAATTCCTGCCGCAAACAAGTCAGAATGAGAAAGTAGGTTGGCTACCATAAAGGCGCCGTAGCTGTGACCACCAACAGCTACTCGGTTGCGATCAATGATGCCTTTTTTATCCACTGCATCAATAGCGGCTTTGGCATTGGCCACCAACTGAGATCTAAAACTGTCATTAGGCTCTTCGTCTCCCTCTCCAATAATTGGGAAAGAGGCATCATCCAACACAACATAGCCGCGGGTCACCCAATAGATCGGAGAACCCCAATACGGAAAAGTGAATTCGTTTGGATTTTGTGTATTTTGGCTTGCACTTGATTTGTCCTTAAATTCTCTAGGGTAGGCCCATAAAATCATGGGATACTTTTCTCCTTCTTTGTAATCGAGAGGATAGTATAACGTACCCGTAAGCGAAATGTCATCATCTCGTTTATATTCTAATAATTCTTTTTTGACGTTTTGAATGCTCGTATAAGGATTTTTGTATTTGGTGATTGCGGTTAGAGTATTGTTGTCCAAATTTCGGAAGGAATAATTTGGATATTGACTAGGTGACTGAATCCTCACAAGCAATCTGTTTTCCGCCAAATCATAATCGCTCAATCTTTCGACGCGGTCGTCATATGCGGAGCGGTAAACAGTCTCCGTTTTATTGGTTGCTAAATGCAACTTGTTTAAAAATGGGAATTGTCCTTTTTCGGTGTATCCTGCTCCTAACAAAAAGGCATAGCCATCTTTCATAGAAAGGACATAAGAACCAAATTCGTTTCGTTCTGAAACAAAGTTTCCAGGATCGCTGTATCGATCTTGATAGCTTCTGTCTACCAAAGTAGAAGGTGCTTGGGTATTATCGCTGGGATTAAATATATAAGACTTTGTATTTCTTGTGTTCCACCAGTAATCATGAGCTATTGCAATATTGTCATTGCCCCAATCGATATAGCTGTATCGGTTTTTAATCTTCAGAAGTGATACAGGCTCGGTGGCAAAAGGAGCATCCCATTGAAAAACTTCGTCTCTGTATTCGGATTCGACATTAGCATCTCCTCCATCAAGGGCTTGGGCAAATGTTATAGAGGCTGGTTTGTCGTCTCTCCAATCCATGCTTCTAGGACCCGTTCGCACAGACATGAACCCTTTAGGTAGGTCTTCGATTAATGGAACTTCATTCAACACTTTAACCAACTTCCCTTCTTTCGAGTAAACCTCGGTTTTAGAAGGAAATCTTCTATATGGCACCAGATAGGAGAATGGCTTTTGAACGGTGCTTACCATAACATAATTGCCATCTGGAGAAAACTCAACCATATTAAACATCGCTGCTTCTTTCCAAACTTGTTGCGTTCCGTCAATCCCAATCTTAACTAATTGAGACGTGGCCAAAGCTTCAAAATTATATTCGTCATTCGGGTTTTTTAATAAGTCTTGATAGGTACGATTTTGTGCTTTTTTACCTTCATTAACAGATATTGTTGGTCCCTTCGGAATGCTAGCACTAGCATCTATTAATTCTTTTCTTTTTTCAGGAAGCATTTTTACAAGTAGCGCCTTACCATCCTCAAACCAATTTACTGTATATCTCAAATTGGCATTTATTGAAGCCTCGGTAAGTTTCTTGGCTTTGGAGGTTTTCATATCCATAACCCAAAGTTCTACACCTTGAGAGGCCGTATGGGTAAACGCCATTTTGGATTGATCAGGAGACCAACTAAAATTGCTCAATCTTGGCTTTTGCGGCAAGCCTTCAATTTGTTGAACTTTCGCTTTTTTCTTTCTAAGGTTTTTGATTTGGATATTATTAAAATAATTTGTTCTGCTTCCAATATTTGTTTTGGGGTCAATCCTTAATCCCGCTAATCTCATTTCTTCTTGAGACAGCTCTTCGATGCTCTTATATTGTGCTCTGGACAAAAGCAGCATGTAGTTTTTCTTCGAATCCATATAAGTATTCGGGGGCAAATCAACATCTACTAAATCCAATATGCTTTGAGGCGGAGATTGATAACTCAAATTTTCTTGAGCCTGAAGAGTTGAGAACAAGCAAATAAATGCTAGGAATAAGGAATATTGAAGTTTTTTCATCAGATTGTTTTAGGTGGAAAAAAACCTAAAATAGGAAATAATCTTCTCGAGAAGTGAGCAAGTCGTGTTAATGATCTGTTATAGATCAAAACAAAGCTTTGCATTTAGCGTTGTAATTGTCAAATCAAAAATTTAACTTAGAGTTAAAAAAATAACCACATGAGTCAATTTTGCTCCTTAGAAAACCTAAAATTCAATTTATTTGAAGTTCATGATATTGAAGATTTGCTCAAATTAGAGCGTTTTCAAGATTATGATAAAGAAGGGTTGATCATGATGATGAACTCCACTTTGGATTACGCCAAACAACATATGCATCCTCATTTGAGAGAAATGGACGAAAATCCTGCGGTATATGAAGACGGGAAAGTGATTGTTCATCCAGCTATTGGAGATTATATGCGATATGCTGGAGAGAATGGTTGGATAGGTGCTCATTTTGATTATGACGATGGAGGAATGCAATTGCCTTTCGTATTTCACAATGCGTTTGCGCACATTTTGGAATCGGGAAACAACCATATGACTGGATATCCCGGGTTGACTGGTGGAGCAGCACATTTGATTATAAATTTTGGAGATGATGGTTTGAAAGAAAAATATGTTCCAAAAATGCTTTCTGGAGAATGGGGTGGCACTATGTGCTTAACCGAACCTCAAGCGGGAAGCTCGTTGTCGGATATCACTACATCGGCGACACCTCAGGATGACGGATCTTATATAATCAAGGGACAAAAGATTTTTATTTCAGGTGGAGATCATGAGTACTGCGAGAATTTTGTTCATTTGGTTTTAGCGCGAATTGATGGTGCCCCTGCGGGTACTAAAGGGATTTCACTTTTTGTAGTTCCGAAAATGAGGCCTGAGGATGGAGGATTGGTTGGCAATGATGTGGAGACTGCTGGTGATTTTCAGAAAATGGGTCAAAAAGGATATTGTACAACACACCTTGCATTTGGAGAGAATAATTCATGTAAAGGATGGTTGATTGGGCCAGAAAATCAAGGACTTAAGTGCATGTTCCAAATGATGAATGGGGCCAGAATTGATGTCGGAATGACCGCCGCGTCAATTGCAACGGCAGCATATTATGCAAGTTTGCAATACGCTAAAGAACGACCACAGGGAAGAAGAATTTTGGATGGAGGAAAGAAAAATATTAATGCGGAGCAAGCGCTTATTATCGAGCATCCAGATGTACGACGAATGTTGCTTTTACAAAAATCGGTGATCGAAGGATGTCTTTCACTTTTATTGCAGGCGGCAAAATATCAGGATATGGCAGAGTTTGGTCCTGAAGAAAGTAGAGAAAATTACCACGATCTCTTAGAAATTTTGACACCTATTGCTAAGACATATCCTTCCGAGATGGGGCAAGTCGCTATCAGCAATGGCTTACAAATTTTAGGTGGCTATGGTTTTTGTTCAGAATTCGTACTGCAACAGTACTATCGAGACATAAGAATTACCTCTTTGTACGAGGGGACTACTGGGATACAATCATTGGATTTGTTGGGTCGAAAAATTGTGATGAAAAATGGTCAAGCCATGAGAGCCCTAACCAAAGAGATGATTGAGACCATAAAAGAGGCAGGTACTTATGATGCATTGAAGCCATATGCCGAAAACCTTAAAGATGCTTCGAAGGCATTAGAAAGCACGCTCTTGCATTTGTTGCAGTTTGCGATGTCTGGGCAGCACGAGCGCTTTATTGCTGACGCCACCATTTTTATGGAAATGATGAGTACAGTAGTGATAGCATGGCAATGGTTGAAAATGGGCGTTTCGGCACATCAAAAACAGCTCACAGGAAATGGAGCAGAGTCTATGGAGTTTTATGAAAATAAACTGCACACCATGAAATTTTACTTTAAATATGAATTGACTAAAATTTATGGTTTAAAGGAAACTTTAATGCATTCAGATTCCTTAACTATATTAGAAGAAAATAAAACTATATTGGCTTAAAAACTATAAAACATGAATGAAGCAGTATTAGATCAATTTAATAAAGCAGCTCAAGCAGCTGATCCCATTGGTGCAACAATTAAATTTGTGGTAGATGAAACAATAGTTTTTATTGATGGGAATGGAGATGAAAATAAGGTAAGTTCTGACGATAACGATGCGGATTGCACGATTAGTACATCGTTAGAAAACCTCATGGCTTTGCGCAGTGGTGATCTGAATCCTATGATGGCGGTGATGAGTGGAAAAGTGAAAATTAAGGGAGATATGGGTGTAGCAATGAAACTGCAATCTCTGCTTTCTTAGTCTAAAAAAATAGCACAAGAATATAAAGGCTTTCTGGAATACAGGGAGCCTTTTTTTATTTAAAATATATCCACTTCTTTTTGTAGTAGTTAAGTCTAGGAATATTGCTTTTAATAGACTAAAGCAATTATTTTTAACTATGCACCGTATTCTACTCACATTGTTGTTGCTGGTTTTTTTGTGCCTCAACCTTAAGGCGCAATCCTTTGAGTGCAGTCGCACAAGCTATGCAATTAGTGAAGTAGATAATAGCTTTAATCGCGTCTATATAGGTTCTGGATTTTTGGTGCATGAACCCATATCTATTTTGCCTATCGAATTGGATGCTTTAGCTTTTCAAAGAAGTACAGGATTGGTCATTGGAATTGGCAGACAGGACAAAAGACTATACTTCATAGATTCAAATGGAATACTCTCAGCACCACAGGATATCCCCTTAGACCCCGGCCGAAACTATTTAGCTGGAGAAATGAACAGACAAGGTATTTATTACCTCATGTCTTCCCAAGATTCGGTTACTCAGCAATTATTGGCCATTGATTTAAATACAATGAGTATTGAAGAATATGCGATTCCAGCAGGCCATTTTTTTACAGATATAGCCATCACTCCTCACGAAAACATGTTATATGGCTACAATCTTTTGGACAACCGCATTGTACGAATGACTTTGACAGCTACCAATTTCTTTGCCCTTAATCCCGTTGAGGCCAAAGATGATTTTCAAGCCTTGTACACAGATGCCTTAGATCGGCTTTGGGGATTGGGCAATATAGAAAACAACGTGGCAAGTGGTTTATTCCAGATAAACAAAAACAATGGAGCTTATAGTTATTATGTCACAGGGCCTGAAAATTACCTCTCCGATGTTACAGCCTGTCCTTTTGGTGTCATCATCGAACAAAGAAACAATCCTGTTATCGCCTTGCCTTGTACTGAAATCCAATCTAAAATTTATATAGGCAATGGAGGCAATATGTTGAGTGCTGCGAATTTAGAAATGGATATGCCCAATGGTTTTGACATTACAGATATTCAATCCAATCCTTTTAATGTGGATGACAACAGTACTAATTCTACACTGAGATTTGAAGATATGGTATTGCCAAGAAAAGTAGACAGCATCCTTTTTACTTTTGAAGCAGGTGACATCTTAGGAGGCGATTATTTGTATCAAGGGACCTTATCCAATTTACCTGATAACATAGGGACTTCGTTACTTACTGACAACCGCAACACGAGGATATTAGACGATCCCAATTTGGTAACCATTAACACCTTTGCCGAAGACAGCATTTTTGAAGAACGTTTTATTTGTTTGGGAGAGACCTTGGTTTTGGACCCCAGTATATATACCTCAACTGGCCAATGGAAAAATGGCCCAAATCAATTAAAGTACGAAGTTGATGCTTCAGGTGTTTATATATTCGAGGCGATTAGCGATTGTTTTAGTTTTGTCATACGATACAATGTGGTCGTAGCATCTTGTCCATTTACTATTGCAGTGGATCATTCTATACGGCCCAATGAAACCCTTCCATGCAGTGAGGTTGTTTTTGAATACATTTTTATAAATGACTCTGGAGTGCCCCAACCGGACCTTCAGTTTTTTGATACCATTCCAGAAGGATTCTCGATACTGGATGTAATAAAGAACCCTTTTGAAAATTCTTGGAATGAAGCTTTGGCCCCTGAGATTCTGCATTTAGAAGGATTTGATTTGATTAACGACTTTGACACCTTGCAAGTATTGGTCGAAGTAGGAGATATTGATCCTGCGCTGTTGGGAAATCGAGCAAGGCTTACCGGCTTGCCACCAGAGATTGGAGCTTTTAGAGAAAGTGATGATCCGGATACCCAACTTATTGATTCGACGTTTATTTTGATTAAAGGGACAGTGAGTGATTCGTCTATTATCACAATCCCTTTGTGTGAAGGCGAAGCATTGGTTTTAAATGGAACACCTTATGGAGAAGATTTTTTATGGTTTAATGGATCAGTAGATTCTTCAGTCGTAGTGGGGGAGAAAGGCTTATACGAATTAATTGTATTTAGTGGTTGCGAGGAATCCTATGTGTTTTTTGATGTCGTGGATGCTTTGGATATTGATGTAACTATGGATAGCGTGCTTTATCAATTGTTTTTGAGCGATAGCTTATTTTTAGAGCCTTTGATTTTGAATGAAGGAGACAGTCTAAATTTCAGCTGGAATGACCCTCAAGACACCACGCTTTATTCGCCACAAAATTTACAAACTTGGGCGAGACCCTTACGGGACATCACCTACCAGATAAATGTGAATAATGAAGAATGCCAAGATTCGTTTCAATTTGGTGTGATCGTAGACAATACTAGACGTGTCTATGTCGGCAACGCTTTTTCTCCGAATGGTGATGGTGCAAACGATATGCTTTATTTGCAAACCCCAGAGTGGGTTCAAGTAATTTATTTTGAAGTGTACGATCGGTGGGGTAATCGAGTTTTCCGAATAGATAATCCAAAGGAAAATAATCCTGAAGATGGATGGAATGGAAAATTCAAATCCAAAAGCTTGAATCCTGGTGCATATATATGGAATGCTCGAATTACTTTTTTGGATGGGCTGACCGAAAATTTATCTGGTACCGTACTATTAATGCGTTAAGTCTACTTAATTAAAAATGTATTTAGAAGTAGATCCCAATCATCAGTTGTACATCGAGCAACATGGAAATCTTCAGAAACCGAGTTTTTTGTTTTTGCATGGTGGTCCAGGTTTAGCTTGTACAGAAAATGACCTCAAGTTTTTTGATCTTGACCATTGTAATGTCGTGCTTATGGATCAAAGGGGATGCGGGAGAAGCAAGTCAAAAGCGCCCTTACTTGCCAACACCGCCATGGATTTAATGATGGATTGTAAGGCCGTCCTTGATTATTTCGAAATAGAAAAAGCCCATGTATTCGGGGGGTCATGGGGAAGTTGTTTGGCTGTGTTATTTGCACTAAATTTTCCGGAGAGAACAGACGCACTTATATTACGAGGTTTGTTTTTAGGCTCAAAAATGGAAAGAAGGGGATTTGAAAAAGGTTCTTTGGCAAATAAGTATCCCGAAGCGTGGTCCTTATTTCATTCATTATTTCCGAGGCTTAAGAAAGAAGAAGTTTTTGATGCCTATGTACAGCGTCTACTTCAAGGGGGAGACAAAAAGCCTTACGTAAAAGCATTTTTGGCTTATGGTCGCAATTTGTCCTATTTGCCGTTTGATGAAGAGGAATGGTGGAAGAATGGTGATAAAGAGTTGTTGTGTAAAAAAGCAGAGATAATGGCTCATTATACCCATCATAATTTCTTTTTACCGGATAATTTTTTGTGGGAAAATTTGAACATTCTCCAAGGCAAAAAGATTATGCTCATACATGGAGCAAAGGATCGAATAACCTACCAGAATTTTGCCGAATTGATGACACTACAAATCTCCTCGTGTGAATTAATATTAACCGAAGGCGGTCACTTCGCTTTTGACCCTGCTAATCAAAAAGCCTTGATTCAGGCGGTGAAGAAAGTGCTAGCTTAAAGTATTGCAAGGACTTAGCATAAGCTTTGTATTTTAGACAAAATTCTATTATGCGTTTTTTTATTTCTTATCTATCGTTGGTTCTTATAAGCGTCGGTTGCAATATGGAAAATCCTGATGTTCATGATGAAGTATGGGAGCCTTTGTTTAATGGAAAAGATCTCTCTGGTTGGACAGCCAACTTTAAAGATTTGCCAGTTGGCGAAAACTATTTAAACACTTTTCGAGTAAGCCCTGAGGGGTATTTGCAAGCAAATTATTCTGAGTATGATACATTCACAGATCAGTTTGGACATTTATTTCATGAAAAGGAATTGTCCTTTTATAAGCTCAAAGCAGAATATCGTTTTGTAGGTTCACAACCACCTGGCGGTGAGGCTTGGGCATTTAGAAACAATGGGTTGATGCTTCATTGTCAACATCCAGAAACAATGACCTTGGAGCAAGGTTTTCCAATGTCTATTGAATATCAACTGTTAGGAGGAAATGGAAAGGACGAACGTCCAAATGGAAATCTTTGTACCCCAGGATGCGATGTTATTATTGATGGAGAATTTACTGAGACGCATTGCATTGAATCAAATAGTAAAACTTATCATGGTGATCAATGGATAATGGCTGAGGCCATCGTTTATGGTGATTCAATAATTCATCATGTGATAAACCAAGATACAGTGATGACCTATTCAAAACCAACCATAGGAGGGTGGTGTCCAGGGCTCGATACGGTAAAGTTTGTCACCGGAACACCCTTGACGAAAGGATTTTTTTCAATTCAGGCCGAAAGTCATCCTATTGATTTCAAATCGATTGAAGTGTTGGAGTTGTGCGGCTGTATGGATCCCAAAGCCAAAAATTACAAAAGCTATTTTGTCAAAGCTGATAATAGTATGTGTAAGTATTAAATTAAAAACAACTAACACTTTCCCATCGCGGCAAAGTGTTCAAAGCGCTAGTCCATAATAAGGCAATTCTCCCTTTCGTGAGACCATTTGAGATTAATCTCAATGCTTTTTCCGTAAACGGAAGCAATTCCGATTATCTCAAATTATTGCTGTATTATGGACGGTTTAGGGAGGTCTCAACTTTTACACCATTAGGCTCTTATGCGCTCCATCACAATATGGAGGATTTTTAGTTTGTTTGCACATGCACAAATAAACATCGCCTGTTTTTTTTGCTTCAAATCTCAAGGGTGTAAGATCTGTTGGTTTATGAGAACCATTACAAAATGCACCTTCTTCGTTTAAGCCGCAGGCACACCAAGATTTTTTTTCTCCTTCAGTAAGTGCTACCTTAATCGGATTCAGTCCTGCTATTTTTGGTTTATCCATAATACTTTTTATTCCATATAAAATATCAATATACCGTTTTTCGATCGAACATTAGAACTTGTTGGAACGTATACAAACATTAAAGTCAAAACTTCAGCAATAATCAAATTTTGGTTGGAAATGCACCATCGAAAGATGGTTGGGCATGGAGACCAAAATTTGATGTTCTGACGATAGGAAGAATTGCCTATGTTTTGACTAGCGCTTTCTGCACTTTGCCGCAATGGGAAAGTGCAAATTTTTTATTTAATACTATTAGTGTTTAATTAGCTTTGCCCCTACCTAAACCTGAACGATATGCAAGGCTTACATTTTAATGATGCCCATATACATTTATTGATTACACACCATGTTGGGAACAAATTGAAGGAAGGAGAATTAATTCTTTCGGATCAGCTCACAACGGTGGATGAGGAATTGACCCATACTTTATTGCGTTCATATTTTCTAGACAAGTTCAAGCCTTTTGGATTCCAACAATTTTATCATAGTTCGGATTTAGAATTAAACGAATGTTATGTAATGATCAAGGCTATTTTTGAGGATCAATCTAAGTTTATTGAAAACTCCAAGCATTTAGCAGGACTACTTTTTGACACTTCGGATCATGCCAATATCAAAGAGGGTGAAATGAACCTCGTTTATTTTAATGACATTAATTACAACGGAGAGTTATTTGATGCGCTTGGGATTTTTAAATCTGAATCGATTGTTCCATTCATTCAAATGATAGAAAACCAGAAACAGTTTTCCATACATCATGACTTTGGTTTTGATTTGAAAGGATTAGATAAAGCCTGCTTGATTTTGAATCAATTTGACGACGAAGGATATTCTGTACTATCCTTTGACCGGACCAACGGGAATTCCGAAGCACAATTTTGGACGGACAAGTTTTTAAAGTTGGCGCCCTTGGATGATGATTACAACAATACACGGTCGTTTTTGGAGGCGACACAGCAATTTGTAACCCAAAATCTAGCGGCTGACCACAGGGTAAGCAAAACAGACCAAATAGATCTTTTGGGTAAGACGATGGATTATTTCAAAAGCAGAGATCATTTTGATAAGAAGGAATATACAGCCGAGGTTTTAGCTAAGCCAGAAATAATAGAAAGCTTCGAAGACTATGATGCTTCTATAAAGAGCAGGGCTTTGTATAACGACAACTTTGATATCTCCGACAAGGCCGTAAAAAGTCAATCTAAGATTTATCGTTCTGTTCTCAAATTGGACAAAAACTTCCATGTTTATATCCACGGTGATCGGTCGAAGATACTTCGTGGGGTAGATGATGATGGCCGAAAATTCTATAAAATTTATTTTGATCAAGAAGCCTAACTGTTTCTTGTGGTGCAAATCAAAATATGCTGCATACAATCCATTGATGAGGGAATCCTTGCCATCAAGCATGGAGCAGACATCCTAGGACTAGTAGGCCCTATGCCCAGCGGGCCTGGTGTTTTAAGTTTGGATGAAATAGAAGAAATATCAGGTACGCTGAATCACCTCACGAAAAGTTTTTTGTTGACCAGTGCTATACAACCTGACGATTTGATAAAAGAAGTTGAACAGGTCAAACCCGATGCATTGCAGTTAGTGGATAAAGTTGATGTCGCAACTTATGCCATATTAAAAGAGCGCTTCCCAAAACTAGAATTGGTTCAAGTGATACACGTGTTGGATGAAAACAGCATTGAAGAGGCCAAAGTTTTGGATGATCTAGTCGATGCCATATTACTGGATAGTGGAAATCCGAATAAGAAAACCAAAGTACTTGGAGGAACAGGAAAGAAACACGATTGGAGTATTTCTAAGAAAATTGTCGAACAATCAAATCTTCCCGTGTTTTTGGCAGGAGGGCTCAATTCCGAAAATGTCAAAGATGCCATAAGTCAAGTGAAGCCTTTTGGCGTAGATTTATGCAGTGGGGTTCGAACAAATGGAAAGTTAGATGTTGTTAAATTAAAATCCTTTATCGAAAACGTCAGGGCCTGTGAAAGAAATTGAGTTCAAACATCCGCATCGAAAAAAACATTTTGATTTTTTCAATCATATGAACCATCCACATTTTTGCCTTTGTGCAGACGTTCAGTTACATGACTTTTTGAATTATTGCAAATACAAGAACATGTCGTTGTATCATGCACTTGTTTATGTGGTCAGTCGATCTGCAAATGAGATTGAGGAATTTAGATGGCGCATAAGGGATCAAAAAGTTTATGAACATCCTGAGGTACATCCTTCGTTTGCCGTCAAAACCAATGCTGCAGATGTTTTTAGTTTTTGTACCGTAGCGTATTCTTCCGACTCTGACTTGTTTTTGAAAAATGCCAAAACTACTGCGGAAAAGATGATGGAGCAACCATCCTTTGAGGATGAAGAGGGGAGAGACGATTTTTTGTTTTTGTCTTCCCTTCCTTGGGTTAAGTTTACAAGTTTGCAACATGCTATGATGTATCACCCAACGGATAGTGTTCCCAGAATAAGTTGGGGTAAGATTGAGACAACTAACAAGGTAACACTCATGCCTTTGTCTGTGCAAGTACATCATGCGGTGGTGGATGGCCGTCATGTTGGACGGTTTTATCAAAAAGTAGAGGCATATTTTCGCAATCCTGATTTGGCTTTTTTGTCGTAGGACATCACTCCGTATGTTGTCTTTTATTAGAAACTTGAAAATTTGTGTAGGTTTATGAAAATAGGTCATAAAAGTGAATCCATAAAATTAAACACAATGAAGTCAAGGTTAAAATCATTAGATGTATGGAGAGGGATGACTGTGTTTTTTATGATTGTGGTCAATACAACGGGTAATTGGGGTGCTACATATACCCCCTTATTGCATGCCAAATGGCATGGTTTTACACCCACAGACCTTGTCTTTCCTTCCTTCCTTTTTGTTGTCGGATCCTCCTTATATCTCGTTCAAAAGAAGTGGCAATCCAAAACGAAAGCAGAGGTTTATCTAAAAATATTCAAAAGGTCTGTGCTCATATTTGGTATTGGGTTTATGCTTTATTGGTTTCCATTTTTCAATTTGAACTTGGATGGCACAACAGAAATAAAACCCTACAATCAAACTCGAATTTTTGGAGTACTTCAGCGTATTGGCTTGGTGTTTTTAATTGCTAGTCTAGTGGTGTATAATTTGTCCTATAAAAATGTACTGTTGACATCCATCGCAATTTTAGTAGGATATTGGGGAATTATGATCGGCTTTGGTGATCTAACGATGACTGGGAATGCTGCTCATAAATTGGATATGTATCTTTTTGGAGCTGATAGGTTATATGGTGGAGAGGGAGTACCTTTTGACCCAGAGGGATTATTAAGTACGATGCCTGCGGTTGTAAATGCTTTGTTAGGTTTTCTGATTACAAAGCGTATGGTCGAAGCACGAGGTAATGCGGAAGCACTTCAGCGTGTAATTTGGTTTAGTTTCACACTTCTTCTGCTGGGCTACCTATGGCATTTTGGATTTCCAATAAATAAAAAGATCT
Source organism: Saprospiraceae bacterium (assembly GCA_020627705.1). Taxonomy (GTDB): domain Bacteria; phylum Bacteroidota; class Bacteroidia; order Chitinophagales; family Saprospiraceae; genus JAHDHU01. Next base: position 74,392 of record JAHDGJ010000004.1, on the reverse strand, counting down.
GGACTTCCTCTTTTGTCCTTTTGACTTCAGGGGTTTGCGGTTTATTGTTGTTGCTTTTACATAGGCATATCGATAGGGATGAAGGCAAAGGGGTAGTGTATACCTTCTTCGGCCCTATGGGTAAGAACCCCTTGTTCATTTATCTTTTATCCGGACTGCTTGCAAAAATGATGTGGTGGTTTCCACATGAAAAATTCGGCAGCTACTATCAAGCTACATATGAATATTTGTTTAGATGGATGGGCGATTACTTTGGGGCATTGATGTTTGCATTGGCATTTACTATGATTTGTTGGTTAGTGGCATTATGGATGGATAGAAGAAAATTATATATTAGAATTTAGTGTTGTTTATGAATTCTTTATTCTAAACCAACTCATTGTCGTCCAGTTAAAAAGATGCAAGGCTTGAGCTTTTGTTGATTGTCATTCTCATTCCTCTAATTTATTTTTGAGGCGCATCCGAATGAAAGGTATAAACAGTTGAGTGAGCTCAGCTTTAATTAAAAATAAATCGAAAAGAAGAAATCTGAACTTCTTTTTATCCTAATTGAAAATCCAATGAAATAAGTATTACTCTTAAGACTTTATGAATTTGGTAATATAAATTTGTTTGTTTGATTGGATCCGTAGATGATAATTACCCAAGGGTATTCCTCGCAGATTAACCTCAAGCGATAGCATATTGTTTGAATTTAGTACTTCTTTAATTATTACTTGCCCTAAAGAGTTAAATACAAGGATTTCATTAATTGTTTGAGGGTCATCAAAAGTAAGATTGATTTTTTCACTAGTAGGATTTGGAAATACATTGACTTTGAAAGTATTAGGTTCCGAATTTGAAGAAATTTGCTCACAACTTAGATTCCAAACGGTAAAGTCATTGTCCGAAATTCCAGTGAGTATCAATTCGTTCATACTATTGAAATGGATTCTAGTAAGTTTTTCTTCGGCCTCTGATTCTAAATAATAAATTCCTTCAACTCCAAAGGTATTATCTAATTCTCCTGTAAGGTTGAATTTATACACTTGACCAGTGGAGTTGCTTTGGTTGTTCATCGCTACATACAGACCATCATTGTGAATGGCGAAATCTACCGGAATAGACTCGGTAGGAATTTGGTATAATGAATAGCCGTCATCAAAAAAATCTTCGGTTAATTTTCCTTCATCATTAAGAGACCTTAGAAATAAAATGTTTCTGTCATTTTCGATATGGTATCCAACAACAAATATTGTTTCATCACCAGTTGATAAAGCATTTATGACTTTGGAATTTGTTCCATTTAAGATTGGAGTGAGGGCAACTCCTGAAAGTCCAAAGTTAGGGTCAAGAACACCATCTTCAGAAATTCTTACCACTACACCTTTGGATTGGGTACCATTGGAGCCTTCTCCACTCACTAAAATCTTGTTTTTATATTTTGTTTGTCTATCAGATATGAAAGAAGTAATCGTAGGTAATGTGATTTTTTCTGGTTGAATAATGATATTACCATATTGAGATAATTTCATAAAAACAAGGCTCTCTTCATTAAAAATATCGGCATAGCCTGTGGCTAATATATTCCCAAAAGAATCTTGGGAAATACCGGTTGTTCTTTGTATTACGCTGCCTTGAATAAAAGGGAATACTTCACCCTCAACCCCAAAAGAACTATCTGGGGATCCATCTGCATGGAATTGTCTAAATTTAAATTGTTCATTAGAGAAAAAATTCCAATGACCCCCAAAGAGATATTTTCCTTCTGCTGTAAATAGACCTACCTGTCCATAATTGTCTTCAGTCTCATTTATAATTATTTTACCATTGCCATTAACTTCCTCGTTCGCCGATCCATTAGAATTGTGAAAGGACATTGACATTGCATCATGAGTATTGGTAAAAGAATAACCTACACCCACAATTCCATCATTAGAATCTAAAAATGAATTTTGAAGTACTTCAGTTTTACTGCCACTTGCTAGAGAGATTTGGGATTTACCATTTACTCCGAAATCAGTATTGATTTCACATTGAGCCTCTAAAGCAATCGTAAGGTGTATAAGAGCTAAGATTTGAATGAATAATTTCAAGCACTATTTTTTTACAACGAATCTAATTGACGCTTGCATAATAAAGCTCAATTGTAAAAAGGAAATAAAAAATTCGATGAGCTAAAGCAAAGACTCGATAGAATTTTTAAATCGACCAAGTATTTCCAACATTACTCACAGGGATACATCCATCCCATCTTGTTGGAATAGGATCGTAATTTAAAAATTCCGTTTGGATCGTTTCATGTTCGAAATAACTCCCTATGCCTAAATCTCTTAAATTATTCATGGCCTTCGCAAACAAATACTCGGGCATATCATTGTCGGAGACTTCTTCTCTATCTGTATAAATTAAATCCCCTAAACGCTTTCTTTCGATCTCTGGAAGATTAAAATACTTGGCAGTCATTTTGTCGATATGTTCCTTTTTTAGGGTATCTGTTTCGGATAAATCATTTTCAGATTTAAATCGCTTTAAGATTTCGTTCAGTCCGCCTTTAAAATCAGTTTGATCTTTTGCCTTATATAACTTATTGACTGCATTATCTATGATCCGAACTAGGCCCAGTTCGCTGGCTCCAGGAGTTTCGGTTTTTGGCAACATAGATTCTAAGAGTAAATCTACTACTTGACTTTCCTCAAGGCTTAAAAAATCTGGCAGCCAATCTGGTTCGTTTTGACAAGAACTTACCAAAGCCGAAAACGTTACTCCACTTACCGCAATTCCAGCTCCAATACTTATGGTTCTTAATGCTTCTCTTCGTTTCATAATTACAAATTTCCTTTTTTAAGTTGCTTAACCGCATGATCGGCTGCACGCGCTGTGAGTGCCATATAGGTTAGTGATGGATTTTGACATGCAGATGAAGTCATACAGGCTCCATCAGTTACATACACATTGGGTACACTATGGATTTGATTCCATTTATTTAATACAGAAGTTTTTGGATCTCTACCCATACGCGCCATACCCATTTCGTGAATGCCTAAACCGATACCATAACTGTTATCCCAGCCACGCACGTTTTTATATCCTGCGGCCTCCAACATTTCGACTGCGGCCTCTTGCATATCTTTTCGCATCTCTAATTCGTTCTCTCTAAGCTTCGTATGGAAGTTCACAATAGGCAGCCCCCATTCGTCTGTTTTATCCGTATGCTCCATGTAGTTGTCATAGTCAGGTAATACTTCTCCAAAGCCATTCATACCAATATTCCAAGGGCCGGGTTTGAAAAGCTCGTCTTTAAACTCTGCGCCGTGTCCCATTTCTGCGACACCTCTCCACCACTTACTTCTAAAACCGCCTCCCTGGTAGCCAAAACCTCTGAGGTAATTTTTCTTGGTACCAGAATCCCAAGGAAGATTTCTAAACCTAGGAATGTAGAATCCATTGGGTCTTCTTCCTTTATAATATTTGTCTTCAAAGCCTTCGACATCCGCTGAAGCACCCACTTGAAAATGATGGTCCATGATATTATGACCCAATTGCTCTGAATCATTACCCATGCCATTGGGGAAACGATTGGATTTACTTTGCATCAAGATAGAGGTGGTAGGTACAGCCGAGGCATTACAAAACACAATCTTTGATTTGAAATCGTAGGTTTTTTTTGTCTCGGCATCGATGACTCTTACTCCAGTGGCTCTTTGTTTGTTTTCATCATACATTATTTCGTATGCTATTGAATTTGGTCGAAGGGTCATGTTGCCGGTAGCTTCAGCAGCTGGAAGGGTAGAGGCTTGAGAACTAAAATATCCTCCGTAGGGACAACCACGCATACAGCGGTTTCTAAATTGACAAGAGCCTCTGCCATTAAATTTTTCTTGATTGCTGGTTATGTGTGCCGTTCGACCAATGGTCATCGCACGACCATTGAAATTTTTGGAAATAGAATTTTTCAAATCCTCTTCTACACAAGTAAAATCCATTGGGTCTAGAAAATTCCCATCGGGCAATTGTTTGAGTCCTTCATTACGACCAGAAATTCCCACATAACTCTCTACATATCCATACCATGATTCCAAATCCTTGTATCTGATCGGCCAATCAATGCCTACACCGTCTTTGGCATTAGCTTCAAAATCCATGGGGCTCCATCTGTAAGATTGTCTTCCCCAAACCAGAGATCTTCCTCCTACTTGATATCCTCTAATCCAATCAAATCGCGTGTCTTCAGATTCTTCGTAAGGATGTTCTGAATCCTTTACGAAAAAATGGGCATGCTCAGGTCTTACAGTATATTCCGTGCGTCGCTGTTTTGGATAATCCTTTGCCAAAACTTCCTCGTCAAAACTCCCTCTATTGGGCAGTTCCCATTTATCCAAGTTGGCTGTTTTATAATCGCCAACATGTTGCACATTTCTACCTCGATCCAAAACCAAGGTCTTTAATCCTTTTTCAGTTAATTCCTTGGCAGCCCAACCACCGGTGATTCCGGTCCCAATAACGATGGCATCATACTCCATCGGGCTGTTTTCATCAAATAGTCCCATAATTTTTAACAATAGTTGGAGTCAAAATACAGAATAATTGCTACTCTCAAAGTAAGTATTGAAAGTATTTCAAAGCCCATCGATTTACCAAAACGTTTACGGTGGAAGATTATCTACTGGCAAAGAAAATATCAGCCATTCTATCAATATCTTTGTAGAGAAGTTATGATCGAATTTCTAGGCTACATTGCAGCTTTTCTGACCACGGTCTCTTTTATTCCGCAAGCTGTTCATACCATACGTACTAAAGATACTTCAGGAATTTCTTTGCTTATGTATGTCGTGTTTGTATTGGGTATAGCAACTTGGTTGGTCTATGGTTTTTTGATTCAATCCAATCCAATAATAGCCGCAAACGTGGTGACCTTGCTTTTGTCAGGAACGATTTTGTTTTACAAATTGAAATTTGATCACTCCAAGTCGAATAAGGAGTAGAAAGGATCAAATTACTGCTGGAGATCAGAACCTACTTGCCTACAGCTTTGTTTATTGAATAGGATGAGTGAAATACCAGGCATTCCAAATACCGATAAAAAAAGAATTGTAATTATTGGGGGTGGCTTTGCTGGGATTCAGATGGCAAAATCTCTTAGAAAAAGCCCGTATCAAATTGTTTTGATCGACAAAAACAATTACCATCAGTTTCATCCTCTTTTCTATCAAGTCGCTACATCAGGATTGGAGCCCAGTACCATAGTAGGATAAAATAAAGCAATGCCGGAATTGCCTCAATCCCTAACATCCATCTCCAATACTTCGGTGCTTAGATTATAGGTTTGTGCAAATGTGCTTTCAGAGGTGCTCGCATTCAACCAAAAATAATTGCTAAAATAAGCTGCTGAAAAACCGAGTACTATCGCCAACTGATTTATAGAGACCAAAGATCCTCTGATTTTGGTAGGTGCCAATTCAGCGATATACGTAGGGACTAAAACCAAAGCAGCGCCGAATGCAAAACCACGCACTAATCTGGCTGTCACTAAGGCTTGATAACTCGGGGCAAGGGCAGAGGCCAAAGCTGAAAGGGTATAAAGAAAAGCAATGGCCAGTAATATTTTTTTTCTCCCAAAGCGATCAGAAAGCGCACCGGAAAGTAACATGGCTAGGGCCGAACTAAAAGTGACGGATGAGTTTACCCATCCCAATTGGAGATTACTCAAACCAAATTCTTCGATAATAAAACCATTAACACCTGATATGACAGCAGCATCAAATCCAAAAAGAAATCCACCAATGGAAACAACAAACGCAACAAAAACGATATACCGCAAATTCATTGCTTATGAAAAAATCACATAAGTCAATATTACGGTAACAACAATAGCCAATCCAACAGGTTTAACAAATCGATAAGGTGTGATGTCTACGTCTTCAGAATGCTCTAATTTGAATTCTTCTGTTCGAGGTTTAATCAATCCAATGATGAGCATAATCAACACATTACAAACAAATAGAATGGCCATCACATGTAAGAAATGGGGATATGCTCCAGCTTCTACTGCTTTGAGGGCAGCTTCGTCCGTGATGCCTGAAGCTTTCGCAGCATCTACTGCCTTACCCACCATGTTAGGCTTCAAAACGAATTGACTTATAGCATACAATAAAGAACCTAAAACAATAGCCACATTGGCTGCAATTGCAGGTACGTATTTAGTTAAATAGCCCACCACAATGATGGTCAAAATTGGAATACTATAACATCCATTTACTTCTTGTAAATAGCCAAACAATCCGTCTGGTGCGTTTGCAATAAAAGGAGCAACAAACATGGCTAGAATGGCTAATCCAATACCAAATATTTTCCCTGTCTTTACAACTTGCATGTCGCTTGCTTCTTGGTTGAAATGTTGCTTGTAAATGTCTAGGCCAAACAGGGTGACCGAGCTGTTTAGAGCACTATTGAATGAACTCAAAATAGCTCCAAAAAGAACCGCAGCAAAAAAGCCCAACATAGAAACTGGGAGAATGGTTTTAACCAATTGTGGATAGGCCTGATCTGCCACTTCCAAGGCATTTTCTCCTTTGAAAATGTAGTAAGCGATCATCCCAGGGACGACCAAAATGAGTGGTCCTAAGATTTTGAAAAAGGCTGCAAGCAATAAGCCTTTTTGTCCTTCTTTCAAATTTTTAGCAGCTAATGCCCTTTGGATAATGGCTTGATTTGTTCCCCAGTAGAACAACTGTACCAGCATCATTCCTGTAAATATCGTTGCAAACGGAACAGAAGCGGTAGGACCTCCAATGGCATTAAATCGGTCAGGTGCATCATTGTATAGATTGGTTAGTCCTTGTCCAATCGACCCATCTCCAATGTAGCTTAAACCCATAAAGGTCAAAGCAAATCCTCCAATGAGTAATCCAATGGCATTGATGGTATCTGAGATAGCAACTGCTCTTAATCCTCCAAAAATGGCATATATGGATCCAATAATACCGATGCTCCAGACTCCAATCCAAACTGCGGTGTTTAATGAAATATCCAAGGCAGCCGGTACATCAAACATTGTTACCAAGGCTAGAGATCCCGAATACAATACAATAGGTAAAAACACGATCACGTATCCACTTAAAAACAAGGCAGACGCAATAGTTTTAGTAGTAGTGTTGTATCTCGTAGATAGAAACTGTGGAACAGTTGTAATTCCTTCTTTCAAATATCTAGGAAGAAGAAATAAAGCGGTAACGACCATAGCTATGGCAGCCAAAGTTTCCCAACACATGACCAAAATGCCTTCCGTGTAGGATTGACCATTTAAACCTACTATTTGTTCTGTGGACAAATTGGTCAATAATAATGAACCTGCGATCACCCCAGCGGTGAGACTTCTGCCTCCTAAGAAATATCCTTCAGAAGAATTTTCGGTTTTGCCGGTAAAGTAATAAGATCCAACTGCTACGAGTGCCGTGAAAAATATAAAAGTTGCTATAGCCATTTCATTCTCTTTTAATGTAGTAGATTGTTTTGAAATCTATGTCCAAAACGAGCTAAAAGTACGCATTCTGAATCATTGATTAAAACTTAAAATTTTAATAGTGGAATCTACTAATGATTGTTGAATGTTATAAAATTTACAGCATGCAGTTGGTGCGTTTAAGTTTTAAAGATATGTGTAGCTTTTTTGTTTTGCTTCGCCACTCTTGAAAAATAAATGATAAGCTAATAGAAATTATTTTAGTGCAAAAGGACCTTAAGTCTAGCTATTGTCGTTCTATATTTTCCTTAGCAGTTCACAACATTTGATTTTGTGTTAGTTTTGATAGGATAGCTTCGAAAATATGTATCTAATTGGATTTGATATCGGCAGTTCTCATATAAAAGCATCTTTGGTTAACGTGGATACACAAATCGAGATAGCAAACGTTCGTTACCCATCTTCAGAAATGGAAATCATCTCTAGACAACCAGGCTGGGCAGAACAACATCCAGAGGTTTGGTGGGATAATTTTTGTAAATGTTCTAAGGCAATTTTGAAAGCTGGAGATGTTCATAGCAAAGAGATTAAGTCTATTGGGATCTCATATCAAATGCATGGGTTGGTTTGTGTTGATAAGGATTTGGAAGTTTTAAGACCAAGTATTATTTGGTGTGACAGTCGGGCAGTCTCAATAGGTAGACAGGCATTCGAAGAATTAGGAGTCAATAATTGCCTTAGTACGCTTTTAAATTCTCCAGGTAATTTTACATATTCTCGATTAAAATGGGTAAAAGACAACGAGCCGAGACTGTATGATAATATTTTCAAAATATTATTACCTGGTGAATATATCATTGCGAGATTAACTGGCCAATTAGAAACTACCATTTCGGGATTATCTGAAGGGATTTTATGGAATTTTAAGGAGAAAAGAGTGGCGCATGAGGTACTGGACTTTTATGGAATTGAGGAATCATTAATTCCACCAGTTGCTTCTAATTTTAATATAGTTGGCAAATTATGCAAGTCAGCATCTAAAGAAACTAAATTATCTAAGAATACACTTGTGAGCTATAAAGCTGGGGATCAGCCCAATAATGCATTATCGTTGAATATATTAAATAAGGGTGAAGTGGCTGCAACGAGCGGGACTTCTGGAGTGGTATATGGTATAGTTGACCATTTAATGTATGATGAGCAATCAAGAATAAACTCATTTGCACATGTCAATTATGAGGACCATTACAAAAACATAGGGATACTACTTTGTATAAATGGTGCAGGAACTCAATATTCTTGGATGAATAGTAATGTTGCAAGACTTAATCGAACTTACGAAGATATGGAGCGTATGGCCTTGAGTGTTCCTATTGGATCTGAAGGCGTATGCGTACTGCCATTTGGAAACGGTGCGGAAAGAATGTTTAACAATAGAAATATAGAATCCCATATTCATAATCTACAATTTAATAGACATTCGAGAGCACATGTGTATAGAGCAACATTGGAGGGCGTTGCTTTTTCATTTGTATATGGAATTAATCTTCTGAAGCAAATAGGACTTAAGGTGAATACCATAAGAGTTGCTTACGATAATATGTTTAAGTCCAAGATATTCTCAGAAACTATTGCTACGCTTTTGCAAACGCCAATAGAAGTAGTAAAAAACTCTAGCGCCCAAGGAGCAGCATTAGCTTCAGGTGTAGGATCAAAAATATACGGATCAGTCTCTGAAGCATTGAATAAAGTGGTTCCAAATTTCTACTATGAGCCTAAGCTGAATTACGCAAAGTGCTATCAAGCCTATGAATTTTGGAGGGCAATACTCAACAAAAGGCTCAAGCCAAATGAGCGCAGTGACGAAGACTTAGCAGACCGAAGTAAATTTTTGGTGATGAAAAAAGAATTAGAGAAAGTGTCTAAATTATCGATGGCTCAAAAAATTTACTTAGAAAACAACTCAGATTTATTGGCCAACATTTCCAATATAATTAAAGAGTACAAACTTGAAGGAGTAAGTGTCAATGGGAGTCAATTGTTAGATAAACTAAACCGTGAACTACGTAAAAGTCAATATACAGCCTACGAGGCAGAAAATTTTTCGGAGCATTTTGAAATACTTAATGATGATTTCGTGAAAGAGATCAAACATAACTACAAGCATTTGAGCTATTCAGACCTTCAGATTATATATTATCTCAGATTAAATCTTTCAACAAAAGAAATTGCCAAAAGACTTTCTATATCAATAAGAGGGGTCGAAACTAAGCGATATCGTTTAAGAAAAAAATTATTCTTAACAAGAGGGCAAAACCTAATTACATTTATCAATAGTTTGTAATGGCGTATTCATGGCGTAATAAATTTTCACCTTTGTAGTATTTATGAAGTATGCTTTTCCTTTGTAAGCCTTTTATTTTTTAATTATTTCGTTGTATTCGAAATAAAATTCTAAAAGTTAACGACTTATAGAATCATTGCTTAATAAAACCTGAAAGTGAAGAATATTTGATTTTGTTTCTTTATTCGGATTTCAGGATTGTAGTAATTAAAAAAAATGAAAAAGCTAAAAACTATTACAAAGTCCCTTCTGGGTGCTTCTCTTCTTTTGATTTTTTCTTTATTGAGTCAAAGTTTATCAGCCCAAAGTAACTCTTCTGAGAGTAGAATTATTTCTGGGAAAGTTTTGGATAGAGGTGATAATTCATCATTAATTGGGGTGAACATCTTAGCAGAAAATTCGGAACAAGGCACCATTAGTGATATTGATGGTTCTTTCACAATAAAAGTCCCGCCAGAATCAAACACATTAATTTTTTCCTATACGGGTTATAGTGATTACAGACTAAATGTCAATGAGTCTTCTAACGATGTTGTGGTTTATATGACGTTAAATTCAGAATTGATAGATGAAATTGTTGTTGTAGGATACGGAAATCAAGAAAGAACCAAGGTCACAGGAGCTATCGAGACAGTCAAAGGGGATGAGCTTACTGAAGTGGCAACCTTTACTGCAGACCAGGCCTTGCAAGGAAGAGCAACTGGAGTAATGGTAATGAACAACGGATCTCCAGGTGCGGATCCGGTTTTACGAATCAGAGGACTCAGTACTACGGGCGATAACAGTCCATTAATTGTTGTTGACGGTGTAATAGTGCAAGGCCTTGGTGACCTTAGTCCAGGTGATATCGAATCTGTAACGGTGCTAAAAGATGCTTCCACCACCGCTATTTTTGGTGCCCAAGGTTCGAATGGTGTGATCATGGTAACCACTAAAAAAGGCGAAAACAGAGAACCAACCATTGAGCTTTCAACGCAAGTTGGGACTCAATTAGTTACAGAAAGGTTTGATGTCATGAATAGGGAGCAATATCTTCAGCACGCTGCCAATTGGGGGGTTGCTGGTGATAGAATAAACGATCCTCAATATGCGGATTTGATCAGCCATGATACAGATTGGCAAGATGAAATTTTTCAACCAGGTACTTTTCAAAACTATAATTTAGCCGTTTCGGGAGCAGGTGAAAATTCGAACTATCGATTAAGTGGAGCGTATATAAATCAAGAAGGAGTTTTATTAAATACCGGTACTGATAGGTATAACTTCAGAGCGAACAGTTCATTCAAAAAGAAAAAAATTGAAATAGGTCAAAACCTAGCCGTTTCCCTTGTAAATCGTAAACCAGAAAATACGGCAGGTGGACGTTCAGCCTTAGAACATGCGATTAAAATGCCGCCATATTTTAGTGTTTTTAACTCAAGTAATATCGGTGGTTATCAAGGGGTCAACAATGCATTAGATGCCCAAGATGCTGAAAATCCTGTGAGAGTTTTAGCACACCCTCAAAACAAAAGTCAACGAACTAATATTTTAGGTAGCTTATATGCTCAATATGAGATCTTAGAAGGGTTAAAATTTAAGGTACAAAGTGGTTTAGATTATTGGATTTTTGAGAATAATAACTTCACTCCTTCTTTTTCTGGAGAACCAACAGCAGTGCCTTTTGCCGTAATAGGTTTTGGTACTGGAAAACATAGACAAGTAACTTCATTTGCTCAGTTAAATTATCTGAAGTCTTTCGGAAATCACAATTTTGATTTTTTACTCCTAGGTGAACGAAATAACTCTTTTGATACTCGTGCAGGCGCTAGTAGCACCAATGCGATAACTAATGAAATTGATAATTTGACCAACAATGATCTTCAAGGTGGATCATTTAGTTTCGAATACATTCGACTAGGATATTTAGGAAGAGTAAATTATGATTATCAAGGAAAATACCTGTTGGCAGGTTCTTATAGAAGAGATGCTTCAACAAGATTTGGATCAAATAATAGGTGGGCAGGATTTTATTCTGTCGCAGGTGGATGGGTGATTTCTAAAGAAGACTTTTTTCCTTCCGATGGAGCAATTAGCTACATGAAATTAAGAGGTAGTCATGGAACAGTTGGAAACGACAAAATTGGGGACTATAGATATTCGGCATCTATAAATACTGGAAGTTATTTTACTTCATTTGTTGATGCTCTATCTGGAGAAGCAATTTTAGGTACGGGAACGACTGCTGGAAATGTTGCGTCACCTGAGCTCAAATGGGAGACTACCAAAATGACCAATGTTGGAGCGGATGTTTATATGTTTGACAATAAACTTTCTTTATCTGGCGAATATTATCGAAACCTTAGCGATGATCTCCTAATTAATGTCCAATTGACACCTTCTTTGGGGGGGCACAATGGTTCTGGGCCAAGAAACGTTGGTTCTGTTTTAGTTGATGGTTTTGAATTTACATTGGGTTATAATGAAGCCGAAGGTCCTTTTAAATGGAATGTAGATTTTAACATTGGTACAACCAATAATGTGGTTCAGTCACTTGGAGGAGAAATCTTAACCAATGGTTTTTTCGAAAATGCATCTTTGCTTCGTAGCGAAGAAGGTTTGGCTTTAAATCATTTTTATGGTTATGTGACTGATGGTATATTCCAAACTGAAGCAGAAATTTTAACCTCGCCTCTACAAGAAGGTGCTCAGCCAGGAGATATAAAATTTAGAGATATCTCTGGCGCGGAGGGAGTGCCAGACGGCGTAATTGATGATTTAGATAAAATAATATTGGGTAGCCCAATTCCAGATTTTACTTATGGTTTGAATTTGGGTGGAGAATACAAAGCATTTGACTTTAGCTTGCTTTTTATTGGCATGCAAGGAAATGAGATTTACAATACTAACATTTGGGATTTAGAAGGGGGCCGTAGATTTTTTAATGCAGGACCTCAAGCGCTTGATGCATGGTCAGAGTCGAATACCGATACAGATATACCAAGGATTACAACTGATCCACAAAATTTACTACCAAGTGATAGATTCGTCGAAGACGGATCATTCACAAGGTTAAAGAATTTGACTGTAGGATATACTATCCCTATGGAGAGACAAGGGATATCAAAATTAAGAATCTATTTCAGTGGACAAAATCTTTGGACGTTGACAGATTATTCAGGCTTAGACCCAGAAGTTGGTTCGTCTGTTTTAGTAGGTAATAATGCCTCTCAAGTCGGTATTGATCGTGGAAACTATCCTCTTCCTAAAGTCTTTTTAGGAGGTGTACAAATAAAATTTTAGAATATGAAGTCCTTTAGAATTTTAATCGTGTTATTCGTTTTGGCAATTATTCATGCCTGTTCTGTTGATGATTTGGAACTTACCAATCCCAACGAACTAAGTGAAGATACTTTTTTCAAAAATAAAGAACAACTGCAATCCGCTGTAGATGCAATATATGCTAATCTTCAAACGGAAGCACTTTTTACAAGGGTATGGTATTATATGTACGATAATCTCGCCCATGAAGTAGAGTTAAATCCACAGCATGAGGCTAATAAAAGAGTTTACTACGACTATACCTTTGACCAAGAAGATGGATATATTTTTCAATATTGGGACAATTGCTTCAGAGGAATCAATAAAGCCAACTTTGTAATACAAAATGAGGATAAATTTGAAAATGTTGATCAAAGTGCGATAAATCAAGCGATTGGTGAGGCAAAATTTATGCGAGCATTTTATTACTTTATTTTGGTAAATCGTTTTGGAGATCTTCCGCTTTATATTGAGCCAACCGGAGAGGGCCAACCACGATCTCCAAAATCTGAGGTATGGGATGCAATCATTGCAGACCTTACTGATGCTTCGACAAAACTAAAAAGTAAAGTGAATACCGATGGTGGTCGACCTTCAGTAGGAAGTGCCTTGGCACTTTTAGGCAAAGCTTATTTGTATAACGAAAGGTGGCAAGAGGCTAGAGACGCATTTAGTAGTATTTCCGGTCACGCACTTGTAGATAATTATGGAGATAACTTTTTAGAAGAAACAGAATTTAATAATGAATCTGTTTGGGAATTAAATTACACCCTAGCCTTTGGAGCGACCACTGATTGGAGTGGGGTAGGAACGGGTACCAGTATACATGAATACAGTTTTAGAGGACAAGATATGGGATGGAATGATTGGTTTAATTCGTATCCGAGTGCTGACTTAGTAGCAGAGTACGAAGAAAATGACCCAAGATTCCAAGCCAATTTTTACGTAAATGGAGATTTGTTTAACAATGATTCAGAAGTAGTTGCTCTTCCTTTAGACAGAGAGGTTGCATGGAGAAAATATCAATTGTACTATAAGCAACCAAACGAAAACCAGGCTTCAGGGATTAACTGTAGAATAATTCGATACGCTGATGTTTTGCTCATGTGGGCAGAAGCAGAAAACGAATTGGGGAATTCTTCCGCTGCCATCGATTTACTAAATCAGGTACGAGATAGAGTTGGAATGCCTCAGTACGGAAGTGCTGAAATGAATTCTGCTTATCCAGTTTCAAATCAACAAGAGATTTTTGAAGCTATTGTCCATGAAAGGAGAGTCGAACTGGCTGGAGAACAAGTGAGAATTGATGATTTATTGAGGTGGGGATTAGCTGCGAATGAGTTAGCGGGGACTGGATTTTCTTCAGGAAAGCATGAGCTTTTGCCTATTCCATTCCAAGAAATTAATACAAACCCTAATATCTCTCAAAGTGATCAAAATCCTGGATACTAAACAATAGTTTTTCATAATAGGCTTATCATTTGATTGGAAACGGAACATAGTGTGCATGTATAGCACTCTTGTTTCTTTCCTTTCAAATGGTGATTTGAGTAGAATCTATGAACCTTAATTCACCTCATATAAAATTACTAATATTTACGGCCCTTTGGTTGTTAGTTGGTTGTAAGGAGAATGAAATATCGAAAAATAATTCAAAACTTTTCGAATTAATCCATGACTCAGGAATCACATTTTCAAACGATCTAATGGAAGATGAAAAGCTCAATTACTTTACTTACCCTTATTTGTATATGGGAGGAGGTGTAGCTGCAGGTGATGTTAATAATGATGGATTGATTGATGTCTTTTTTACCGGCAATATAGTCCAAGATCAACTCTATCTAAATCAAGGGGATTTCAAATTTGAAAATGTAACGCAACAAGCAGGGATTATAGAATTGAAAAATTCATGGAGCACTGGAGTAAGTATGGCAGATGTTAATAGTGATGGATATTTGGATATATATGTGTGTCGTTCTGGAAGTTTTCATGATAAGTCAAATTTGTTATACATAAATAATGGTGACGGAACTTTTATAGAATCTTCAAGAGAATATAATGTTGCAGATACGGGAAATAGCGTGCAGGGTTCATTTTTGGATTTTGATAACGATGGAGATCTTGATCTTTACGTAGCAAATTATCCTCCACTAGATTTTAAGGCTCCAAATTTTGTGTATTCTAGTAATCAGAAATTGCCAAAATTGGCGACTAGTGATCAACTTTATCGAAACGACGGTTCATCCTTTACAAACATTACAGAGCAAGCAGGAGTTTTAAACTTTGGGTTGACCCTAAGTGCCACGGTGAGTGATATTAATAATGATGGTTGGAGTGACATTTATGTTTCTAATGACTTTGCCTCTTCAGATATTATGTATATCAATAATCAGGATGGCACATTTACCGATAGGCTAAGACAAAGTTTTCAGCATACTGCATTCTATGGTATGGGAGTAGATATTGCTGATTTTAACAATGATGGACTTCCAGACATATATCAAGTCGATATGGCTCCTGAAAGTAATTTTAGATCAAAGGTCAATATGGCAAGCATGGATGTGGACGGTTTTCAAGATATGATAGACAAGGGTCTTCATTACCAATACATGGAAAATGCGTTCCAATTGAACAGGGGAGTAGTAAATGATCAAATTCCAATTTTTAGTGATCTTTCTCGTATCACTGGCACGGCAACTACGGATTGGAGTTGGGCCCCTTTAATTGCGGATTTTGATAATGACGGACTAAAAGATCTTTTCGTTTCGAACGGTGTAAGAAAGGATATTAATCATAAAGATTTCTTTAAGAAAATAAAAGGGGAAAAATATGCTCCTTCAGAATTGCTAGAACTTTCCAAAAAAATCCCCTCTCAGAAAATTCCTAATTGTGTATACCAGAATAAGGGCGGTTTGCAATTTGAAGACAAATCTAAAGACTGGGGATTAGATTATAATGGCTTTTCTAATGGCTGTGCATATGCGGATTTTGATAACGATGGAGATCTTGATTTGATAGTTAATAATGTAGATGATCAAATGGCACTTTATCAAAATCGATCAATAAATAACTGGATAAAAGTTGCTATAAATGATGATAACAATACCCAAGGTTTAGGAACGAAGGTAGAACTATATTCTTCAGATCTTTTTCAGTATTCTGAATTAACAAGTAGTAGAGGTTTTCAATCATCAGTACCTGCAATTCATCATTTTGGATTAGGTGATTTATCTAGGATAGACAGTTTACGAATCACATGGCCTACCGGGGAAATAGTAAAAGTGGTTGATCCCAAAATCAACACATTACTAGAGATAAATAAGAAGGAGCAAAATCTAAAGAACAGTAAAAAAGAAACTCAAATAGTTTATTTTAATCACATTACACCAGATCAACTTAATGTCAACGCCCCTCATATTGAAAATGAATTCAATGATTTTGAAAATGGCAGATTGTTGCCTCATGAAATGTCGGCTCTAGGACCTGGCATAGCATCCGCAGATATAAATAATGATGGTTTAGATGATTTTTTTGTTACAGCTGCTTCCGGTCATACATCTAAATTGTACATACAAGAAATGGATGGAAGTTTTAAAATGAAGTCCAATTATTTTGAATCACACAAAAAGAGCGAGGATTATGATGCCGTATTTTTTGATGCTAATAATGATGGATTAGTAGATTTATTTGTTGCGAGCGGTGGATCGGAATTTGAAAAAGGAAGTAAATACTATGCTGACAGATTGTATTTAAACGATGGCTCAGGACTTGAGCATATTGAATTTGCTCTACCCAATGTTTTTGAATCTTCTTCGCGTATTGCTGTTACAGATTTTGATAACGATGGTGATCTTGATTTGCTGGTTGGTGGAAGACAAGTGCCAGGTGAATATGGTAAAGCAGCAAGTAGCCACTTACTAGAAAATAGATTAAATAAGGAAGGGAAGTTTGTACTCGCCGATCATCTTGCCCCTTCGCTAAAAAAAATCGGGATGGTTACAGATCTATGTTGGAATGATGTAAACAAAGATGGATTAGAAGACATAGTGGTCGTTGGTGAATGGATGAAAGTATCTTTTTTGATAAATAAAAATGGTCAATTCGAAGATCAAACTGAAAAATATAACCCTGATGGTCATAAAGGTTGGTGGTTTTCTGTTTATTCTAAAGATCTAAACAATGATGGTTATGATGACCTAGTACTTGGTAATTTGGGCCAGAACTATAAATATCAAGCATCCAATGATCAACCGTTTAAAATGATATCAGATGATCTAAATAAGGATGGTCTACATGACGTAGTGCTAAGTTTTGTAGAGAATGGAGAAAATTATCCTCTTCGAGGCAAGCAGTGTTCAAGTGAGCAAATTCCAGAATTGAATAAACATTTTAAGTCGTATGATAAATTTGCGCGTTCAAGCCTTTCTGAAATTTATTCCACTCTAGATGTTGATGTTAAGCCAAAGGAAAATATAGTAAACACATTTGCCAGTATGGTAGCATTAAATGACAAAGGTAACGGGTTTAAATACTCTAATCTTCCATTGCTTTGTCAATTGTCAAATATTTCTTCCATTCTATCGATGGATGTTAATCAGGATCAAAATTTAGATTT
The DNA here is from genome assembly GCA_020627705.1 of Saprospiraceae bacterium. Classification (GTDB taxonomy): domain Bacteria; phylum Bacteroidota; class Bacteroidia; order Chitinophagales; family Saprospiraceae; genus JAHDHU01. The sequence goes on along the minus strand of JAHDGJ010000004.1, from coordinate 56,692 downwards.
AGTATTCATAGGAAATCTTTTTATTTCTGAGGTAGAGACCAAAAGAAATGATGCTTCTATTGGAATGATAGCATTAGGAAATGGTGAAGGAGATTTTGAACCCATTAGTTTAAAAGATTCAGGATTTTTTTGCAACAAAGATGCACGCGATATGTGCATAGTTAAAACAATACATGATAAAAGTCTTATAGTAGTCTCAAACAATAATGATTACTTAAGCATACATTCTTTTGATAACAAAAGTTACAATTATGAAAAAATTTAATTTCTATTCACTTTTTATTTTCGGAGTTTGTCTTTGTTTTATTCTTTCTTGTTCAAACGATGATGATCGTTTTTTGGGAAATATAGAAACAGTAGCTCCCACTGCATCATTTAATGCAACTCCTTGGTCGGTTAATTCTAATTATATCACATTGGAGAATACAAGTACAGGTGAGGGATTGTTTTCAGCATGGAAATTTAAATCCACAGGTTCATTCATTAGAGATAATAATACAGAGGTCGATACAGCTTACTACCCGGAGGCAGGCGAATATGAAATCACGCTTCTTGTAGGTAATGATGCTGGTCAAGATTCTGCTAAGCAAATCGTTGTGATTGATCAAAGAGATCCAGATTTACCTGATCCAAATGCAGATAATTGTTTGGTACTTGGAGATTTCGAAGATGGAGAAGTTGGAGGTTGGAATTCTTGGGGTCAAAATGTTACGGTAGTTGATAATCCTGCACCTAATGCAGTGAATGCTTCCGATAAGGTTTTAAAAATGACTCAAACTGACCCATTTGCTGAAAATGCAAATTTGAGTGTTCCGACAGTTACGGACAAAGCGATAAAAATAGAGATTGATGTCTTTTTCGAAGAACCAGGCTCATTAAAACTTCAGATTGAAGGTGATTTTGCTACTGGATTTTTTCAGGATGTTGAACCTGGCTCTTGGGTAAAACTGACTTACGAATTAGAAAGTGAGGTGATGGCAGGTGTAGATTATCCCTGGGTGTTGATTCAAGGCAACTGTCCAGGAAATTACTATATAGATAATATTAAATACTGCGCTTTAGATATTGGAGCGGGAGGAGATGTTTTAGGTGATTTTGAAGATGGAGAGGTTGGTGATTGGAATGCTTGGGGGCAAAATGTTACTGTTGTTGATAACCCTGCGCCTAATGCTGTTAATGCTTCTAGTAAAGTACTTAAAATGACGCAAACTGATCCGTTTGGCGAAAATGCGAATCGTTCAATTCCTGTAGTCACCGAAAATGCCAAGAAAATTGAAATTGATGTATTTTTTGAAGAGCCTGGGTCTTTAAAACTTCAAATTGAAGAAGATTTCTCTACAGGATACTTTCAGGATGTTGAACCTGGAGCATGGGTAAAACTGACCTATAATTTAGAAGGTGAAGTCATGTCAGGAATAGAATATCCTTGGATACTTATTCAAGGTAATTGTCCAGGTAGCTATTATATCGATAACATTACGTACTTCGAATAGATTTCCTAAAGGAATACTAAATCGTAAAGAGATGAGAAAAATATTTCAGTTGTCAGAGATTAAAATTTTATTCATATTCCTCTTCTGCTGGTCATGTTCCTCAGATGAACCTGATGACAATTCAATGATGCAATTGGAATTAAATTCTCCTCAAAATTTAGTTGTAACACAAATAAATGAAACAGCATTTCAAATAACTTGGGATGCTGTTTCCTCAGCAACTTCTTATCAATCGCAAGTTAGTTTGACTCCTAGTTTTGATGCGTTTGTTGCGCCATACGATAATTTAGAAGATAGTGGAAATCAAATCAATGTTATCAATTTAGAATCAGGAACTTCATATTTTTTTAAAGTGAGATCAGTAAGAGATGATAAGTATTCCGAATACTCCGAAGTCATCGAAGTTACTACAGAAAATGCTGCCGAACCTGAACCTGATACTCCTTTAAAAGAAGTCGCAACAACATTTTCTGTGGGTATGGCTGTCAGTACTTCAAAACTAGGAGGCCAATGGGATGCGATTTATAAAAGAGAGTATAATAATATAACGGCTGAGTGGGAAATGAAAATGAATATTATGTATCCTTCCGAAGGGAATTATGATTTTTCTAAAGCTGATTTAATTGTAGACTATGCTGTTGCAAACAATATGGATGTACATGGTCATGCTTTAATATGGCATGCAGCTACTCCTTCTTGGGTTGAAAACTTTACTGGGACGGACGAAGAGTTTTCTGAGATGGTCGAAGATTATATTAAAACTACGGTATCAAGGTATGCGGGTAAGGTGCGATCATGGGATGTAGTAAACGAAGCTTTTGAAGATAGTGGTGGAGTATTGAGAAATTCGGTATTTCGTCAACGGATGGGAGATGATTATATTGAGAAATGCTACCAATGGACAAGAGAAGCAGATCCAAATTGTCTAATCTTTTATAATGATTACAATATGGTGATCAATGAAACAAAGAGGATGGCGGCTTTGAATATGGTTGATGATTTTATCGATCGCGGTGTACCAATTGATGGCTTTGGATTTCAAATGCACATATCCTACAATGGACCATCTAAATCTCTCATAGCCTCTACCTCCAAAGAGGTAACGGATAGGGGCTTATTACTTCATTTTTCGGAACTCGATGTTCGAGCGAATCCCAATAATGATTTGTCTTCTTTAACTGTTGAGAGATCAGAACAGCAAAAGAATAAGGTGAAAGAAGTGGTAGAGGTGTATAATGCTATTCCTGAATCAAGCAAATTTGCTTTAACAATTTGGGGTCTTAGAGACCCTGATTCTTGGTTGATTGATTTTTGGGGTCAAAACGATTGGCCTTTATTGTATGATGCAAATTTTAATATCAAAAAAGCACATACAGGATTTCTTGAAGGATTAGAATAAAAAGTTTGAAGCTTTTTCCTTTACATATTAAGCCGTACAGGGTACGATGTAGCATATTGTCTTTGATGATCATGTGTAGTTTTCTAATTCAATCTATAGAAGCAAGGATAGTTGAAATCGAAGCTGAATCATTAAATCTTCCTCAAGACTGGATTGTCGTTAAAGATGACAGTGCCAGTAATTCTAAATACATCCAATGGACAGGAGAAGATTACTTTAATGAACCTGGAAATGCTATAATTAAAGTGCCGATTCATATTTCTGATTCTGGATTTTATACGTTTAAGTGGAGGTCAAAGGTTGGACAAGGAGAAACAACAACCGATTTTAATGATACTTGGTTAAAATGCGAAGATGCCCATGAGTTTTTTGGACAACGCGTTGAAGATGGTCACAAAGTATTCCCAAGAGGATCAACTCATGGTGATTATCCAGAAGGGGCAGGGAGCAATGGTTGGTTTAAGGTATACGCTGCTGGTTCTTTAGATTGGACCTGGTCAACCAATACTAGCGATAATGATGGACACGAAATAAAACTATCATTTGACCAAGCTGGAGTTTATCATTTATTGATTTCTCCAAGATCTAGAATGCATAAAATAGACAAACTTATTCTGTACAAACAGGAAGAGTCTTTTAAACAAAACTTTGGACCTTTTGCTCAAGGTGCGCAAGAAACGATTAAAGCTAAACTTTGGCATCCTCTAACTTTGAATTTTGAAGGGCCTTTTTTGACTGAAATTTCAGACCCAAATCCATTTATTGATTTTAGATTGGAAGTTGAATTTGTACATGACTCAGGTAAATCTTTACTAATCCCTGGTTATTATTCTGCTTGTTTGGATCCGGCAAATTCTCATTGTAAAGAAGGAAAGATATTTAAAGTACATTTCAACCCAGATGAAATAGGTCATTGGAAATGGACTGCCAAGTTTTATGAGGGAGCCAATTGCGCCGTTGAAAATACCGGCGTTGCGTCTGATCAAATTCATGGTTCTAATGGGACTCTATTGGTAGGAAAATCTCAAAATAAAAATGGAAGATTATTAGATGTCGGAGAAAAATATTTGCGTTATTCTGGTGATAATTCTAATTCACCTAATGGTGATTGGTTTTTGAAGGCAGGTCCTGATGCTCCAGAAAATATGCTAAATTTTATAGGTTTTGATGGCACGCCTTCTTTATCCAAATTGCAAAAAACATGGCATCCTCACGCCTTAGATTATTATCCACCCACAATGGAAAAATACAATTGGGGATATCATGCTGGAAGTAATATTTTGGGCATGCTAGGGTATTTGAAAAGCCAGGGATTAAATGCAGTTTCGTTTTTGGTATTTAATGTTCAAGGAGATGATGACAATGTCTTTACCCATCTTTTAAGCGTTTCGGATTCCGTCTATGTACAAACCGATAAAAATAAACACTGGGATACATGCATTTTTAAAAAGCGATTTGACTGTTCTAAATTAGCACAGTGGAACAAAGTGTTTTCTTTTGCTTCTTCTCAAGAAATTTTTCTTCATTTTAAACTCAATGAAGAAGAAAATGAGTGCTTAATTGGTAATGGAGATTTGACCATAGAACGCAAACTATTTTATAGAGAACTCATAGCTCGATTTGCCCACTACAATGCATTAAATTGGAATATTGGAGAAGAATGTGGGCCACCTATCAAACCCTTTTTATCTTCAGCTCAAATAAAGAAAATTGCGGAGTATATAAATACACTCGATGCTTACAAGCATCCCATTGTAGTGCATACGCGTCCAAACAAAAAGCTTGAAGTATATGCCGGGATTCTTAATTCTTCATATATATCAGGTGCTTCATTGCAAGCATCAAGCCTCAATATTCATGACCAAATTCTTGAATGGGAATCAAAAAAAATGTCTGATTCCAATAAATGGTTTTGGGCAAATGACGAACAAGGTCCTTATCAACTTGGTGTTGCGATGGATGAAGACTACAAGACTTCGACAGAAACTGCGAATCTTCACAGTGACAATAGGAAAGAAGTTCGTCAAAAAGTCCTTTGGGGAACTCTCCTAGCTGGCGGCACTGGTGTAGAATACTATTATGGATACGAAAGTGGATGTACAGATTTAAATTGTCAAGATCATAGATCCAGGCAAACTAAATGGCAAGACGCAAAAATTGCTTTGGATTTTTTTAGACAAAAGTTGATAAAGAATTTTCCGGATACAAGAAATGTCAACGATTGGACGGAGGATCCAGATGATTATATTTTGAAAATTGGTGAAAACCAAATTGTTGTCTACAAACCAAATGGCGGATATTCTCACATAAACCTGAAAAGAAATGAAAAAAGAACCATCCAATGGTTTGACCCAATTACAGGAGAATATCAAAGAAAAACCGAACACAAAACAAATGAACTGAAGGCTCCCAATGCTTCACAAGATTGGGTTTGTTTAATCGAATATCTTCCATGAGAATTTTACTAGCCATATTAATATTTAGTCTGGTGTCTTGTACATTGGATCGAAATAAGGAGACTTATTTGTGTGAGGCATATGAGCCTTATTTTAATATAGGCGTAGCGATAAATAAAAATCAAGTTCAGGGTGAATCTTCGAAATCCACCCAATTGATACAATCGCATTTTAATAGTGTCACCCCAGAAAATGAGTTAAAATGGGAAAACATTCATCCCTTGAAAGATTCTTTCAACTTTGAATTTGCAGACCAATATGTTGAGTATGGTGTTGATAATGATTTTAAAACGATTGGACACACATTGTTATGGCATAGCCAGCTACCCGAGTATGTTAAATTAACAAAAGACAGCTTGCAATTGACTGCACTCGTAACAAATCATATTAGTCAAATAGTATCCAGATATAAAGGCAAAATAAAGGCCTGGGATGTGATCAACGAAGCACTTAATGAGGATGGTAGTTTCAGGCAAAGTGTATTCTATAATATACTGGGACCAGAATATTTTGTTCTCGCATATAAGCTAGTCCAACAAATTGATCCTGACGCTAAATTGATTTATAACGATTACAATTTATGGAAAAGTGAAAAGAGGAAAGGAGTAATAGGACTCTTTAAATTATTAAAGAAAAATGGAATTACATTGGATGAGATAGGTATGCAAGGTCATTATAGCTTGATTGGTCCTGATCTATCTCAAATAGAAGAGAGCATACTGGCATTTGCAAAATTAGGAGTGAAAATTTCTATATCCGAATTGGACATTACAGTTTTGCCGAATCCTTGGGATTTGGAAGGTGCAGATGTAAATCAGAATTTTGAAAATTCAGCAGAGATGAATCCTTACACCAATGAATTGCCAAATGCAGTTGCTGAAAATCTAGCAGATCGTTATCAAACTCTTTTCGAATTATTTCTTAAACACCACGAAAATATTTCACGCATTACCTTTTGGGGACTAGATGACGGATCTACTTGGTTAAACAATTGGCCCATCAAAAATAGAACGAACTATCCTTTATTATTTGATAGAAATTTAAATCCCAAATTGGCAGTAAAGCAACTTTTAGAATTGCCTAATACAATTAACAAATGAATCTAATTAAAATGAAAAGTATAATTTCTTTAATTATTCTCTGCGTCTATTTATTTCCCGGCGGTATTTGTGCTCAGCATGAATATCCGTTTAACAATCCTGATTTGGCTATTGAAAAAAGAGTAAATGATTTGATCAATAGGCTGACCATTGAAGAAAAAATCAATCAATTGATGTTCGAAGCTCCTGGCATTGAAAGATTAGGTGTCCGTAATTATAGCTGGTGGAATGAGTGTCTTCACGGTATAGCAAGAAATGGTCGAGCCACTATTTTCCCTCAAGCAATTGGTTTAGGTGCAACGTTTGATCAAGACTTGATGTTTAGAATCGGTGAAGCAATTGCAAAAGAAGGACGTGCAAAATATAATGCGAATAAAAAAACGGGATATATGGACAGATATGCCGGGCTTACGTATTGGTCTCCCAATGTCAATCTGTTTAGAGATCCAAGATGGGGTAGGGGTCAAGAAACCTACGGCGAAGACCCATATCATATTGGAGAAATGGGCGCTTCATTTGTTAAAGGATTACAAGGTGACGCTAAGCACATGAAAGTTGCTGCTATGGCTAAGCATTATGCTGTGCATAGTGGTCCTGAGAAGCTTCGTCATGAATTTGATGCCAAGGTGTCTAGATATGATCTTTGGAATACCTATCTGCCAGCTTTTGAAAAGTTGGTGGTAGATGCCAAAGTTGAAGGAGTAATGGGGGCATATAATCGAACTAACGGTGATCCTTGTTGTGCGCATCCTTATTTGATGAATGAAGTGTTGCGAAAAAAATGGAAGTTTGATGGCTATTTTGTTTCTGATTGTTGGGCTTTAGTTGATTTTCACAGTGGTCATAGGGTGTCACCTAATCCAGAAAGCGCAGCATCACTGGCCTTATCAAATGGTTGTAATCTAAATTGTGGCAGCACTTATCCGTCATTAGGTGAAGCTCTAGAACAAAAGTTGATTTCTGAAGAGATTATCGACAGAAATTTAAAAGAACTTCTTCCTACACGCTTTAGGTTGGGTTTGTTCGATCCAGAGGGTAGTGTAACTTTTGATCATATTGCTACCGATGTGGTAAGAGCCAAAGAGCACTTAGATCTTTCATATGAAGCAGCCGCAAAATCCTTGGTGCTTTTAAAGAATCAAGATGATGTATTGCCCTTAGATCCAAACATACAAAGTGTTTTTGTTACTGGTCCGATGGCACCTGATATCCAGGCCTTATTAGCAAACTATTATGGTGTTTCTGATAATTTAACTACAATCCTTGAAGGTATAGTATCCAATGTTTCTGACCATACTGCCATCAGATATGTCCAAGGAGCATTAATGGATCGCCCTAATGTTAATCCTATGGATTGGTATTCTGAAGAGGCCGAAATTGCGGATGTTACCATTGCTTGTATGGGTATAAATCAATTGATGGAAGGTGAAGAAGGCGAAGCAATTGCGTCACCTTCTTTTGGTGATAGAGAATATATAAATTTGCCTCCTTCGCAATTAGAGTTTTTGAAACTAATAAAAAGTAAGTCTAAAAAACTAGTTGTGATTATAACTGGGGGAAGTGCCATTTCGAGCCCAGAAGTACATCAAATGGCAGATGCTATTTTGTATGCATGGTATCCTGGAGAAAGAGGCGGTCAAGCAGTAGGAGATGTTTTATTTGGAAAGCTCTCGCCTTCAGGAAAATTGCCTGTAACTTTTGTTAAAACTTTGGAAGATTTACCTCCTTATGAGGACTATGATATGAAAGGAAGAACTTATCGGTATATGGATAAAGAGGTTTTATATCCTTTTGGATTTGGATTGAATTTTGGTGATGTTCAAGTTCAGGACTTAACAAGTTCTTCGAAAATTATAAGGAAGAAAAAAACTATATCAATTACTACGACTCTAAAGAATGTTGGTAAAAATTCAACAGATGAAGTGGTTCAATTATATATTAGTCCAATGGATAATCCCAAACACACTCCGAATTCAGAATTGAAAAGATTTAAAAGAATATCCCTAGATTCGGGAGAATCTAAAACTATAAGTTTTGAATTGAATTGTCAAGATTTTTCATTTTATGATAATAATGGAAATGTCAAATATCACAAAGGTGAATATCAGATTCATTTAGGAACCTCTTCACCTTCAAAAGAGTCAATAGATTTAGGAGGAGCACAGTGGAAAACAATACACATAAAGAGTAAGTAATTATAGATAATACCTAAAATATAATGCATCAGTTAGGATTAGATATTGGAAGTTCATCAGTAAAGGCTGCCATCGTTTCAAGGGATGGAGAAAGAACTGTTGTTTTTCACCCGCAGATTGAAATGGATATTATTTCTAGGTTTAACGGGTGGGCAGAGCAACAGCCTGAGGTATGGTGGCATAATGTTGGAGTTGCAATCCAAAAGGTAATTTCAAAAGCAAATATAGATCCTAAAGATATTTCAAGCATAGGGATATCTTATCAAATGCATGGTTTAGTTTTGACCGATGCGAATCGTAACGTTTTGAGGCCAGCGATTATTTGGTGTGACAGTAGGGCTGTAGAAATTGGAAATGAAGCATTTGATGGAATTGGTAAAGATTTTTGTTTAGAAAATTATTTAAATTCTCCAGGAAATTTTACCGCGTCTAAATTAAAGTGGGTCAAAGACAATGAACCTGAGATTTACAGTAAAATTCATAAGGTATTATTACCAGGGGACTACATCGCTTTAAAATTAACAGGGGAATTTTCTACCACAATCGCAGGCTTGTCAGAAGGGATTTTGTGGAATTTCAAAGAACACAATGTAGCAAAGAAATTGTTGGAATATTATGATATTGATTCATCATTAATCCCAAATTATACTTATTCAACAGATTGTCATGGAACACTTCGCGAATCCGTAGCTGCTAAATTTGGATTAAAAGCGGGTATACCTGTGAGTTATAAAGGGGGAGATCAAATTTCAAATGCTTTATCACTAAATGTATTAGAGCCCAATGAGGTAGCAGCAACAGGTGGTACTTCGGGGGTAATATTTGGTGTTTCTGATAATTTGATTTGTGACCCATGTTCAAGGATAAATAGTTTTGCACACGCCAACCATACCTGTGACGAAATTCGAATTGGTAATTTATTGTGCATAAATGGAGCAGGGATACAATACTCATGGTTGAGAAAGCAAATAGCTAGAGATGGAGTTCATTATGATGACATGGAAAGAATGCTGAGTTCTATAGTTCCAGGGTCGGAAGGATTAAGAGTGATTCCTTTTGGAAATGGAGCGGAAAGAATGTTGGAAAATAAAAATATTGGTGCTCGCATAAATAATTTGCAATTTACTAGACATACTAGGGCGCATATTTATAGAGCAACATTGGAAGGGATAGCATTTAGCTTTGTTTTTGGTTTTCAGGTTTTAAAGGAGTTAGGATTGGATCCTTCAATAATTAAAGTAGGAAATGACAACCTCTTTCAATCGGATGTGTTTTCAGATACCATTGCGGGTATGCTTGGAATACCGATCCATGTCCAGGATACTACAGGGGCCATTGGAGCAGCCATTGCAAGTGGTGTTTATACAGGTGCATTTTCAACTCTTGAAGAGGCCTTTGAAGGGGTCAAGACCATAAAAGTTTACGAACCAAAATACACCAATGGTATATTAACCCAGGCATATGGCTTATGGAAAAATGACTTACAACTTTTAGTAAATACATAAAATACAAAATGGAATATTTCAAAAATATTGGGCAGATAAAATTTGAGGGTAAGAATTCTAAGAACCCCCTTGCATTTAAATATTACAATCCAGATCAGGAAGTGAGGGGAAAGAAGATGTCCGATCATTTCAAATTTTCTGTGGCATATTGGCATAGTTTTACAAATACCGGTAATGATCCTTTTGGTCCTGGAACAAAAGTTTATCCTTGGGATTTGGCTCCAAACGCCGAGGAAAGAGCCAAACAAAAAATGGATGCTGCATTTGAATTCTTATACAAAATAGGCATTGACTATTTCTGTTTTCATGACGTTGATCTGGTTGAAGAAGGTGAAAGTATCGAGGTGTTTAGAAAGCGTTTGGATCAGATCACAGACTACGCAACGAAAAAGATGTCGGGCACTAATATTAAGGTGCTTTGGGGAACGGCCAATTTATTTAGTCATAAACGATATATGAATGGAGCCGCCACTAATCCTGATTTTCAAGTTGTTGCACATGCTGCTTCTCAAGCAAAAGCAGCTATTGATGCAACCGTTAAACTAAATGGAGAAAATTATGTGTTTTGGGGAGGACGAGAAGGGTACATGTCTCTTTTGAATACCGACATGAATAGAGAAAAAGAACATATGGCTAGATTTTTACATATGTGTAAAGATTATGCTAGAAGCATAGGTTTTATGGGGCATTTTTTCATCGAACCTAAACCTATGGAACCCAGCAAACATCAATATGATTTTGACAGCGAAACAGTGATTGGATTTTTAAGACATTATGGTTTGGACCAAGATTTTAAATTAAATATTGAAGTCAATCACGCAACTTTAGCTCAACATACTTTTGATCATGAGCTTCAAGTCGCAGCTGATGCAAATATGCTAGGTTCTATCGATGCTAATCGGGGAGATTATCAAAACGGTTGGGATACCGATCAGTTTCCAGTGGATATTTACGAAGTAACTAGGGCCATGATGGTTTTATTAAATTCTGGAGGCTTGAATGGTGGGGGTGTAAATTTTGATGCAAAGACAAGAAGGAATAGTACCGATTTAGACGATCTATTTATAGGTCATATAGGCGGTATGGATATGTTTGCAAGAGGTCTTTTAGCTGCAGATAAAATCCTATCAGATTCTGATTGGAACGTACGAAAAAATAAAAGATATCAATCTTTTGATAGCGGTGATGGCAAGTCTTTTGAGCAAGGAGTGCTTACTCTAAATGATTTGGATAATATCGCCAAAAGAGAAGGAGAACCAAAACAAATCAGTGGAAAACAAGAATTGTACGAAAACATTATTAATAACTACATCTAAGCCCTAATTATGAATACAACATTAGAACAACTAGATTGGATAGTTATAGGACTCTATTTTGCGGTATTAATTGGCGTAGCGATTTGGGTGATTCTTCAAAAGAATAAAACCACAGAAGATTACTTTTTGGCTGGAAGAAATGTGGGTTGGTTTGTAATTGGAGCTTCCATATTTGCTTCTAATATTGGATCAGAGCATGTAGTAGGATTGGCAGGTACAGGTGCGGAATCTGGTATGCCCATGGCCCATTATGAATTGCATGCTTGGATTGTGTTGTTACTTGGCTGGGTGTTTTTACCTTTTTATATGCGCAGCGACGCGTATACGATGCCGGAGTTCTTAGAAAAAAGATTTGATTCAAGAGCAAGGTGGTTTCTTTCAATTTTTTCAATTTTCGGATACGTTCTCACTAAAGTATCTGTAACTATTTATGCGGGAGGAATTGTCGTTTCTCAATTGCTAGATATTCCGTTTTTATACGGTGCCCTAGGAATTGTTATTGTCACAGGGGTATATACAGTATTGGGTGGAATGCGTGCTGTACTTTTCACAGAAGCGTTTCAAACTATTATTTTAATACTAGGATCTTTATTCTTAACATATCAAGGGTTTGAAGCCATCGGTGGTTGGGAAGAATTAAAAGCAACCGTAGGACCGGATCATTTTAATATGTGGAGACCAATGAATGACCCTGAATTTCCTTGGACGGGTATGCTATTTGGAGGAACTATTGTGGGTATTTGGTATTGGTGTACCGATCAATACATTGTACAAAGGACTTTATCAGCGCATAACATTAAAATAGGAAGACGAGGTGCCATTTTTGGGGCTTATTTAAAATTGCTTCCAATATTCATTTTCTTAATTCCGGGAATCATTGCCTATGGTCTAAAACAGAAAGGTTTATTAAGTTATGAGAAAAGCGATGAGGTCTTTCCTGTATTAGTGCAAACATTGCTACCAACTGGTGTAAAAGGACTCGTTGCGGGTGGTTTGATGGCTGCTCTCATGAGTTCATTGGCAAGTGTTTTTAATTCTAGCTCGACATTATTTACGGTGGATATATTTAAAAAGTTATACCCAAATTCTACAGAAGCTAAACTTGTAAACATTGGTCGTATCGCAACTGTCTTTGTTGTGATTTTGGGTATGCTTTGGATTCCAGTCATGCAGAAAATTGGTGGTGGAGTATTATATCAATATTTACAAAGCGTTCAAGCATACATTGCACCTCCAATTGCCGCTGTATTTATCCTTGGGATACTTTGGAAAAGGGTTAATGCTTTTGGTGCAATTGCTACATTATTATTTGGATTATTTGCTGGGACATTAAGGATTTTTGCTGAATTGTCTGTATCAGAAGATGGGAGTGGTTTATGGCACAACTTTGCCACCATAAATTTTGCTCATATGGCTATTTATCTGTTTATAGCTTGTGTGCTCGTTTGTGGGGTTGCGAGTTTATTGACGAAAGAGCCTGATTATGAGAAAATAGCAGGGCTTGCTTTTGGTACCTTAAAAGAGGAGGACAAAGCTGAAAAATCATACTCCATGCTCGATGTAGCGGCTTCGGTATTATTGGTGGTTATTGTAATCTGCATATTATCTTATTTCACCGGATAAGCTAGGGTACGAAGAGATGATTCATAGACCTTTTGAATAACAGATATGCGTTTGAAAAATATATATCTAAGTCTGTCCGTAGTGTTTTTTATTCATTCCATTGGTCAGGCTCAGAGCAGTGCGGCTTTTGGTGGAGCAAAATTTGCCCCTGAGGAAAGTAAAAAGTTATTAATCATTGGTCAAGATTTGGGTTCTGTTGGTGGATTGACAGATTACTCAGAAGGTTACATTGATTATGTTGGTGAATTGATGCCGGCTGGAGTGACAAGTTATACTTCTATAGAATCTCTATCAGGATTAACGCAAACTGCCAATTGGGGAGCTGGCGATGTTAACGCTGACTTGTATCTAAATGATCCTTCCTTTTCAAACTCTTTTTTAGTCATAGGTCTTTATTTGGTCGGGATACTGGATGAAATTAATTCAGGTTTGCATGATGAAAATATACTAAGTTTTGCTAGATGGGTAAAAGAACAAGAAGTACCGATATTTATCAGAATAGGTTACGAATTTGAGGGGCCTTGGAATAATTATGATCCAGCCGATTTTAAATCAGCCTGGAGGTATATTGTGCACAAATTTGATGAAGAAAAAGTTCGAAACGCATCGTTTGTTTGGCAGTCCGCAGGATTGAATTATCCCAATATATTACAATGGTATCCGGGAGATGAATATGTCAATTGGTTTGGGTATTCTCAATTTGATGGTTTCAACATGGGGCAAAGCATTAAGCAACTTGCGCTACAAAAGGATAAGCCCATCATGATAGCAGAAGCTACACCGAAACTTGTGTTAAGTAACATGCAGGGTCAGCAGAATTGGAACGTCTGGTTTCAACGAGTATTTGATGAAATTTATGAAAATGATCGCATCAAAGCATTTTGCTATATAAATGCAAACTGGGATGCTCAATCTATGTGGGTTGGACAAGGATGGGGCGATTCTAGAGTCGAGGCGGATCCATTCATAAAAGAGAAGTGGGAAGTAGAAATTGAAAAGGAGCCATGGATTCATGGTACGGATGAGCTTCTTGAACAACTAAATTTTACGGATTGGTTAGAGCTCTCCACTGCCATTAATGAAAATGAGATTGTACAAAACAATGAATTAAAAATTCAAAGTTCTTTAGATGGTACAAAGATTTATTTGAATGATCATTCTTTTTTTCATGAGATAAGAGTAACCAGTTTAGATGGTAAGGAAGAAAGAAAAGTTACCAACTTGAATACTACGAGTTATACGTTTCATCCTAATGATTTGAACACAGGTATTTATATCATAACTGTTATTCCCAAGGATTCATCAATGAAATTCAGTAAACTACATTTTTCATTGTCGAATTAAATGATCAAAATCATAAACTTAATTGCATTTTTTTCTCTTGCTCTGTTCGCTGCGGCACAAACAAAGTTAGAAGAGCTAGATCAAAAACTATTAATTCAAGGGTACGAGGGCATTTGGTATAGTTGTGAAAGTACTACTAAACCGATATTAGCAAGTACTCCACAATTGAAAATGATCAATCGATTTTCTCTAGATTCCACAATATTGATTGTAGAAGTGTATCAATGGAATGTCGATCATTATGAACAGATTTTGACAGAATTAATTACCTATGACGAAATTGATAACAAGATTAAAGCCTTTGGCAAACATCGGGAATCTGGGGTTTTTATTGGAGTTGGAGAATTCATGAATCCTAAATCCTGGATTATGGAGGATCGGGATCTTATAGGTAATAAAATTATGGATGTCGAATTTGACTTTATCAATGCTAAAGATGTAATCGTAAAAGGTTTAAGTGCTGAGGATAAAGTCCTTTGGCAAACGCGTTATCTAAAGAAAAATTCTTTGTAAAATATGAAATAAGTTATATGCAAAAATCTATATCTTATCAGGCTGCAGATAATATTCGAATTTTGGCCGCTTCCATGGTCGAAAAAGCCAATTCTGGTCATCCGGGTGGTCCAATGGGTGGTGCTGATTTTATGCACATCCTATATTCTGAATATTTAAAATTTGACCCAGAAAACCCTTTTTGGTTTCAGAGAGACAGATTTTATCTGGACCCTGGACATATGTCTGCTATGCTATACAGTCAATTGGCGTTAACAGGCCATATGAGTATTGAAGAATTAAAGCAATTTAGACAATGGAAAAGTCCAACTCCTGGTCATCCAGAATTGGATATTAAAAGAGGAATAGAAAACACCAGTGGACCTTTGGGTTTAGGTCATGCTTTTGGAGTTGGTAGTGCCATTGCAGAGCGATTTTTACATGCTCGATTTGGAGATGTAATATCTCACAAAACATATATCTATATATCAGATGGCGGAATTCAAGAAGAAATTTCGCAAGGGGTAGGCAGGATTGCTGGTACATTGGGTTTAGGAAATGTCATTATCTTTTATGATGCCAATGATGTCCAACTTTCTTCAAAAGTTTCTGAAATTTCTTCGGAGGACACTGCTTTGAAGTACGAAGCACTGGGTTGGCATGTTATAAAAATTAATGGTAATGATCATGACCAAATAAGAAAAGCTCTGGATGAATCCATTCAAATTAGTGATAAACCAAGTTTGATTATTGGAGAAACCGTAATGGGCAAAGGGGTAGTAGATGCTGACGGGAAAATGATAGAAGGTCGTGTAGAATTCCATGGTAAACCTCTTGGAAAATCTTCTGCTGATTTTGCAAAAACAATTATAGGATTAGGAGGAAATCCAGAGAATCCCTTCGCTATTTTTGATGAGGTTCAAAAACATTACAATCAAATTTTAAATGAAAAACGCAAACAGGTATCATATAGTAATGATATGTTTGACCAATGGCAGAATGAATATCCAGAAAAGGCAACTCATTTAGATGATTTTATAAATCAAAGATTTGACGTGGATTGGAAAAGCATGGCCTTAAAACCGAATGATGCTACGCGAAATGCATCAGGTTTGATATTGTCACAATTGTCGGAGTTTATTCCAAATTTAATTGTGTCATCTGCTGATTTAAGCGTTAGCGATAAGACTCAATCATTTTTGGAGAAAACGACCCATTTTGTTAAAGAGGATTTTACAGGGGCGTTTTTACAAGCAGGGGTATCTGAATTGAGCATGGCGGCCTTATGCACCGGCATGGCTTTACATGGCGGTGTTTTACCTGTATGTGCGACCTTTTTTGCTTTTAGTGATTATATGAAACCGGTTTTAAGGGTGGCCGCTTTAATGGAGCAGAAAGTTATTTTTCTTTGGACTCATGATGCTTTTCGTGTTGGAGAAGATGGACCGACTCACCAACCGGTAGAACAAGAAGCACAATTACGTTTACTAGAAAAACTACAAAATCACAGTGGTAAAAATTCATTTATGGCGCTCAGACCGGCAGACAGTTTTGAGACTTTAGCTTGTTGGCAAATGGCAATAAAGAACCCAAATGGCCCTTCTGGTTTAATTTTGAGTCGACAAAATATTAGTGATCTTCCTTCAATGGATCGGATGCATGAAGCATTTAGCGCAAGCTATGGAGGGTACGTCGTGAAGGAATGTGAAGATCCAGATGTTATACTCGTTGCAAATGGTTCAGAAGTAGCAACCTTGTTTGAAGCCGGGAAGATTTTAGAAACTAAAGGGATAAAATATAGAGTATGTTCTTTTCCATCAGAAGGAGTTTTTGATACTCAATCGTCAAAATATAAGAATACTGTTTTATCCGATTCAGTGCCCAAATTTGGATTGACAGCAGGACTTCCTGTCAACTTGATTGGACTTGTGGGGAATGATGGGTGTATTCATGGGTTAAGTCATTTTGGATATTCAGCGCCATATACAGTCTTGGATGAAAAATTTGGATTTACGCCAGAGGCGGTAGCAGATAAAATAATACACTTTCTGAATCCTGATCAGGATAAAATATCATGACATCTAATCAAAAGATAAACTGGGCGATTGTTGGTTTAGGTAGGATTGCAAGAATTTTTGCTTCAGACTTGATAAAAGTGCCTCAGGCAAATCTATATGCCGTAGCATCTAGAAGCTTTGAAAAAGCTATTCATTTTAGCAAAGCATTTGATGTTAATCATCATTTCACCCAGTATGAAGAAATGCTTCAAGATCCTAATATTGATATTGTATACATTTCCTCACCACATGTTTTGCATTTTGAACAAAGTCTTTTGGCATTGCAACATGGAAAAGCTGTTTTGTGTGAGAAGCCTATAACCATGGACGTAAATCAATTGGAAATTTTAATTGATTTAGCGAAGAAAAAAAATCTTTTTTTGATGGAAGGTTTGTGGACAAGATTTCTTCCTTCTTTTGAATATATTTTGGATAAATTGTCGAGTCCTGGCATAGGTAAAATAAATCTATTAAAATCAGATTTTTGCTTTAAAGCGACTTACAATCCTGCCGATCGATTGTTTGATAAAAAACTGGGAGGGGGATCTTTAATGGATGTAGGTATATATCCAATATTTATGAGTATCCTTTTTCTTGGAATTCCAGTTAAGGTAAGCGCAAGTTCGATAATGCTTCCTACAGGTGTTGATGCAAGTTGCACTATTAGTTTTGAATACTCAGATGGCTCTCAAGCAATCCTTGAGTCTTCGATAGTATATGATACTCCTACTGAAATGATGTTGATAGGAAGTGATGGCCGATTGGTTCTAAATGGACCTTTTTACAAAAGTGAAAAAGTAACTTCTTATATCGATTATCAATTGGAAGAAAAAATATTTCCACTTGAAGGCAATGGATTTTTGTATGAAATAAATGAGGTGCATCAATGTCTCGAACAACAACTGATGGAAAGTCAAAAATTGCCATTGTCGCTTAGTCTAATTGCCCAAAACCTAATGCAAGAAATTAGAACTCAAATAAACCTTAGCTATTGAATTTTTTCTATTCAGTGATTCAATAAATTTTATGAAAATTTTGTATCAGACTAACGTGACCCTATTGTTGATTCTATTCTTCTCTACGAATACAATAGGGCAATTAGAAAATTATACTTGGGAATTAATAGAAACCAAAACACAACCAATAGGACGACATGAAAATGCTTTTGTAGAATTTAATGGAAAGTTTTACCTAATTGGAGGGAGAGGAATAAAGCCTGTTGAAGTTTTCGATCCGATAAGTAATACTTGGATTCGAAAAAATAAGACTCCTTTTGAAATTCATCATTTTCAAGCAGTAGTTTATAAGAACAAAATTTATGTCTTGGGAGGTATGACTGGACAATATCCCAATGAAAAACCATTGGAAAATATATGGATATATGATCCTATGATGGATGTTTGGAGCAAAAGTTTTAAGATTCCTCTTGAAAGGCAGCGTGGAGCTTCTGGAGTTGTGATCTATAAAGATTTTATTTATCAAGTGGCAGGAATAAAAAATGGACATACCTCAGGAACGGTCAATTATTTTGATCGCTTCAATCTCAAAACAGGTGATTGGGAAATTCTAACTGACGCGCCACACTTAAGAGATCATTTTTCAGCCGTAGTAGCAGAGGATAAATTGTTTTGTATAGGGGGTAGAAATACAAGCGTGCATCATAAACGAAATTTCACAGCTTTTTTTGGAGCAACCATTTCAAAAGTTGATTATTATGATTTTAAAGAAAATACCTGGTATACTCTAGAGCAAGACTTACCACATCCTTCAGCTGCGGCTGGTGTTGTGAAAATTGAGAATTTTATAATTTATCATGGTGGAGAAGGAAAACATCAGTTGGCTTACAATGACGTTTTCGCTTTAGATTTAAAGAAAATGGAATGGAAACAATTGGATTATATGAAGACAGGAAGACATGGTACCCATTCTATAGGTTACAATTCAAAGATTTACGTGGCAGCAGGAAGTGAAAAACAAGGAGGTGGAGCTTTACAATCAATAGAAGTTTTCAAACCCATTTCGAATTAATTTTGATAAGTTAAATTATCGAAGACCGCTCGATTTTGAGTTTTAGTTTGAGTTTGATTTGAAGTAGTATACATTCCTAACATTGTTCCGACAAATCCACCAGCTGTTTGTGTGCTAAAATATTTAGCGTCTATAGTGCTCGTAAATTGTGTCCATTTTTCATTTTCACAAAAAGAAAATTGATATTGACCTTGACTACATTCTATTTTTAATTTTAATTCGTCTGATTTGATTTTCTTTTCTTCTAAAATGTTGTACTTCTCCTCTTCAAATTTTACAAGTTGTATCACATCATTTAAATCAGCATCCTTAGACTTAGATATCATGACGTGATGTTTTTCATTTTGAAAAACTGCCAGACCAGCGGATTCACTTAAATTGTATGGAATAAAAGTTAAATCAACTTGATATGTAAAATCTTTTTGATCCTGCCTCAGACAAATTAGACTAGGATTAGAATTGCCATATAAAGTTTCTGGTCTGGTATCTAATAGAAGTTTAGATTCTTTTAATGTATACCATCTTGATATTGGAGTTCTTAAAAAACAATATCTAGTGTTTAAATTGTGATGGTCAAAGGAGTCTTTAAAGACTGGATTTTCATCTTTAATTTCATTTATACATTCAAATTGAACTTGAGAAGGAACAATACCGTTATCTAATTCAAATTTTGGCCATTCGTCATCCCACTTTACCTTGCAAACAAAAGTTTCTCTTCCTGTATTAAAATGATTTCCCTCGTAAGGACGGCATCCCAAGAAATAGGCATACCAAGTTCCATCTGGGCCTTTAATGAGATCTGCATGCCCTGTATTTGTAACTGCATTTTCTCTATCAATTGGTAAATGTCTCTGTGTTAAAATGGGATTGTCAACATGGCTTTCATAGGGCCCTTTAATTGATTTACTTCTAAATATTACTTCCGAATGATCTATACTAGTGCCTCCTTCAGCAGCCATGAGATAATAATAACCGTCTTTTTTATAGATATGAGGCCCCTCAATCCAAATAGGTTTGGATTTTAAATTACTTCCACCATTGATTAGTATTATTTCTTCTCCTACGACCTCAAATTGATTTATATCAAATTCAAACATTCTTATGGTTCGATGTCCATCATATAATGGTTGATTATTAGGGGCTATACTGTTATAGATTATATAACATTTGTCCTTTTCAAAGAACAGAGATGGATCGATCCCATCAATTTGTGGTATAGCAATTGGTTTAGACCATGGACCCTTTGGATTATCTGCGTGCACAATAAAATTGTTTATCCCGTCGACCACGGTTGAGACAACATAATACGTATTGTTGTGGAATTCAATCGCAGGAGCAAAAATTCCTCTTGATACTCCAAATCCATCTAAATTTAATTGATCGGGACGGTCTAAAATATGGCCAATTTGAGTCCATTGACACAGATCCTCACTTCGGAATATTGGGATTCCAGGATAGTAGGCAAAGGAAGAATTGACCATATAGTAAGCATCTTTACCTTTGGTAATGCTGGGGTCAGGATAGAATCCTTCTAGAACTGGGTTTTTAATTAACTGCGTTTTATCCTGCTTATTAGAACAGGAAGTTGAAAAGTGCACAATTAATAAACATATAATTAATCTACGCAGTAATTTTTCTAGAATATTGGTCAATTCCATTGGTAATGTGTTGATATGTCTAATTTTCTAGAAGCTATGAATCGCAGTACAAGCTTTTTAATAAACAAATAAGATAATTATAACCACAATCAATAAAGCAATCGCTTGATACCTATAGTTTTTATACCAAGGCGTAACTTTCAACGCTTCAGTTTCTCTGTCTAATTCTTCTCGGGTCCAAACCAATTGCGCCAATTCGCTTTCTGGTTTAGTTTTACCAAACATACTACCAACAAAAAGAGCTACTAAACATACCAAGAAATGCACTGTGGCTACATAAAGAAAATTGCTTTGAATCCATAATTGATCTTTGAGTACCATTTGGTTTTCGTGATCGTAATGGACCATTTGGTCGGCAATCAACACGACACTAATCAATGTCCCTACAGCAATGGATAAAAGTGCCCCCGTGGTGTTGACTCTTTTAAAGAATAGACCCATGACAAATAGTGCGACTACTGGTGGTGAAAACCAGGCAAGAGTTTGCTGGAGATACGTCCATAATTGTTCAAACTTTCCAATTTGAGGCGCCCACAAAATGGCTATGACCATGACTACACCAGTGATGATTCTTCCTGTATTCATCAATCCTTTGGAATCCATATCTGGTTTTCGCTTTTGAACAAAATCCATGGTAATAAGCGTAGACACTGAGTTTAAACCTGAATCCAAACTTGACATCATTGCTGCAATAAGCCCAGCAAGCACAACACCCAAAAGTCCAGTAGGCAAGAGATCAAATAGCAAAGAGGGATAGATACTGTCCAAAGGCATGAGCTCTCCTAATTTGTTTAGTGCCATGACCTTCGTCTCTGCTCCTTCTTGAACGATTTTCATCGGATAAATAACCCGAGCAAATGCCCCAGGGAATATCATGATGAATAATATACTCAGCTTTAGAAATCCCGCGAACATAGCTCCCCATTGTCCTTGTCGGATATTTTTGGAAGCAAGCGTTCTTTGTGTAATGTATTGGTTGGTGCCCCAAAAGTAAAAGCCAATAAGGAGTACGCCGGTAAAGACCGAGGGCCAAGGCATGTCAGGATCGTCTATGGGTTTCATCACTTTAAAGTGATCTGGATTTCCAATTTCACTCATCACTGCATCCCAGCCTCCTACTTGATTGAATGCCATCACAGTCACAACTGCAGATCCCATAATTAGGATGACGGCCTGAACAGCATCAGTGTACATTACAGAACTCAATCCACCTGTGATGGTGTAAATTCCTGCGATGATGGCTAAACCTAAAATGATGACTTGTAAATCTAAGGCAGGGAAAATTAGATTGATGACCAAACCACCTGCATACAAAGTAGCAGCAATATCAACCAAAATGTTGAGGATTATGGCGATCAAAGAGGCATAGGCCCGAACAGAATAACTGAATCGTTTTTCTAAGTATTCTGGGATCGTAAATATTTTGTTTTTGAGATAGAAGGGTAGAAAGAAGACTGCAAAAATGATTAAGACCAAGACTGCCATCCACTCATAACTATACACGGAAAATCCACCATTGTAACCTGCACCAGCCAAACCTACGAGAGAGTTACTAGACATGTTGGATGCAAAAAGTGAAAACCCAATGATTGGCCACGTCAGGTTCCTACCCGCCAAAAAGTAATCTTCTGCGTTTTTGTGTTTATTTCCAAAATAGAATCCAAGTAATATTACGGCGATCAAATAGAAGACTATGATCCCTAGGTCCAGGTTGGCGAGGTTGAAGTTCATAATAGTAACAATAGCTTACTATCAATATAGAGAAAATACCTTCAATCAGCGATTAAGAGTGAGGCCTTTTCAATTTGGTATCGATTGTTATTGAGTGGAAACGTTTTCGATAATGTATTTCCCAATTTTCTTTCCTTGCGCTACGCCATCATTGATCGCAGGCATGTAATGTATGCCTCCATACAATCGACTAATTGCTGCTTCATCAGAAGCTTGTAGGAATGAAGTGAACGAACGTTTTGGTAGACCATAGCGGACTTCGACATCATCAACATAGTCAAAGTCATCGCCAAAGATTTGAGTTAAAACTGTGGCCGCAGCCGTACTAATGACACTGTGTCCACTGGTGTGTTCTGGGAAAGGGGGAGTTTGTAAAATAGGTTTCCATGTTTCCTCAAAATGATTATTGATTACTGTTTCGGGTCGAATCAGGTTTGAGCGATATTTTTCATCCCAACAGGATATAAAGGCATCAAATAGCGCTATAGCCGTCATGGCATACGCATTGGAAGATGCAGTAAAGTCCAAGTCTTTCTTTTTGGAAGCAATGGCGGCTATGCCCATCCAATGTCCTCCTGGAGTAATTTTTTTGGAGGCGAACATCATGTGTCCCGTTTGGTTCATTACATAGGGATTGCAATCCCAAAAACTCGCAATTTCTTTGTGTTCAGTGGTAGCATTGGTCACGGCATCTTTGACTTCCATGGTGAGCTTGTAGAATTCAGATCCTTGAGTTACATCAAAGGGTGGTGGTGGAGAAGGTTTAAATTCATCGAGATTTTTCAAGACCATGGTACGTATTTCTCTCCAGTGCGGTTCGATGCCTTCCATGTACGCAGGAGGGGTAGGTTTCCATTCTCCTTCTTTATCTGTGATGTTAAATTTTGGGGCCGATCTAGTTTCTTTGTAGCGGTCCAAATTTACCCAAGCCATTATCTCTGAGGCTACTTGCAATCCATAAGCTTCAGATTCTTGCCATACCAAAGGTGCTACGCCTAATGAATCAAGTTCTTGCTTCCAATTCGCTTTGAAATCCAGAATTTTGTCTTCCGAAAAAATTAAGTTTTTAGATATTTCCAAAAAGGCCACCATGGCAGCGCACTCTAAGGAGAGTTTGCTAGCGTTTTTGGCTTGACTAATTCCATTAAACCCATTGAGCTGACCTTTGAGACTTTTCCATTCTTTTTTATCCTGAGCTAAAATTTCGTAGGCTGCAATGTTAGGGTAGGCATAGATTCTACTTGCTACAGGCGGAGAAAAAATATCATGTACAATGACATCTGTGAGTTGTTGCATTGCCTCGTGATAATACTTAGGCGTATTTAATATTGCCTTTGATTCTTCGACGGAAAGAGTGGACTCTTTACAAGAAGAAAAGAATGCCAATGAAAAAAGGATAAGTACAAATAAACGCATTGCTCCAAATTGAACAACAAATATAAAAGGACTATGCTTTATAATATAGTCTTGCCTCCCAAGCTTGCAAGACCTTCGAGTCAATGAATCTTTGATTAATCAATTCGAGCTTATACCCATCAGTTGGAATGTCAAAGCTTTGTTTTTCATTCGAATGGTTAATTACAACCAAATAACTTTCATTTTCCCATTCCCTTTTATAAATATATATAGGTTGATCTGCCTTGTTCAAAGCAGTGAAATTCCCATAGGTCAAGCCTAAGTGTGTTTTTCTGTAAGCAATGATCTTTTTATACCAGTGAAAAATGGAATCTGGATCAGAAATGGCTTTTTGGACATTGATGTCTCGATAGTTTGGGTTTGGTTTTATCCAAGAATTTTGAGAAGAGAATCCTCCATGGACGGAGTCGTCCCATTGCATGGTCGTTCGCGCATTGTCGCGTCCATGTTCGTGTATTAGGGCTATTCTTTTTTCGTTTGAATAATCAAAAGCAGTATGGTCTTTGTAGAAGTTGAGCGTCTCTACATCGCGATAATCATCGATCGTTTCGAAAGCTACATTGGTCATGCCGATTTCAGACCCTTGATAAATACATGGGGTTCCTCTCAAGGTGAAAATCATCAGTGCCAGAGCTTTAGCACTTTCTATTCGATATTGATCATCATTACCAAATCGAGAAACCAGTCTTGGGAAATCATGATTGTCTAAAAAGATGCTAATCCATCCGTCGTCTCCAATCGAATGTTCCCAATCGTTAAAGAGTATCTTGATTTCTTTCCAGCCGTATTCGTAAGGGTCAAACTTTCCTTTGGTGCCGTGGCCTAAAAACATATGATCTAAGTGAAAAATCATATTCAATTCTCCTCGATCTTTACCGACGTAAAGATTCGCCACGTCCTTGTTGATGCCAGGCCCTTCTCCCACCGTCATGATGTCATACTTCGAAAGAACTCGGGTATACATCTCATTAATAAATTCGTGAACACGTGGTCCATTGCTGTACACATTTTCGACGATGTCATTAAAGACAGGTATTTCGGTAGACGCTAATGGGAAGGTTTTAGAAATTAAAGGGATGACATCTAATCGAAAACCATCAATGCCTTTATCCAACCAAAATTGTACGATATCATATACTTCCTCACGCACTTTCGGATTTTCCCAATTGAGGTCGGGTTGTTTTTTGGTAAAAAGATGCATGTAGTATTGATCAGTATTTGGGTCATGTTCCCAAGCATTGCCACTGAAAAAAGAAGGCCAGTTGGTAGGTTCTTTTCCATCTTTTCCGTCTCTCCAAAAATAGTAGTCACGATATGGATTGTCTTTAGATTTTTTTGATTCGACAAACCACTCATGTTCGTCCGAAGTATGATTGACCACAAGATCCATGATTAATTTCATGCCTCTTTGATGAATGCCATGCAATAGTTCATCAAAATCTTCCATACTACCATATTCTTCTCCAATGGCCCGATAGTCCGAAATGTCATAGCCATTGTCGTCGTTGGGTGACTTGTAAAACGGGCTGATCCAAATAATATCGACTCCTAGCTCTTTGAGATAATCAAGTTTGGAAATAATACCCTGTAAGTCTCCAATACCATCCCCGTTGCTGTCTTTAAAGCTCCTTGGATAAATTTGATAAATCACTTCTTCTTTCCACCAGTTCTTATGCATCTAATCTTGCTTTAGGTTTAATAAATGTTTAAAATCAATATAGACCCCATTGCTCCAGCCAAATCCATCTTGTACTGGATACTCTCCACCTCCGGCATCCAAGGAAGTGTCCACCACATTATATTTCTCAACAAATTTCCCAGTATTCTCAAATACCTTTTCGTTTAGCTTTGTCCAACGGTGCATGATGTCTCTTGCCAGTTCCGTATGATCATACTTAAGTAATCCTTGAACCGTCATCCATTGTAAAGGAGCCCAACCATTTGGTGCATCCCATTGTTGCCCAGAGTTTATTGTGGTGGTTTGCAAGCCACCTTCCATTAAGAATTTACTTTCAATATGCGCAGCGCATTGATTGGCTTGCTCTTGAGTCGCAATACCAAAATACAATGGGTACGCTCCTGATAAATTCCACGAAAGATTTGATTGCTCAAATTTGTGGTCATAGTCAAAATAGAAGCCTTGAGATGCATTCCAACAGTAATGTTGTATGAGTTCTTTGCGTTTTTGCGAAAGGGTAGAAACCAATCCTTGATCTGCTGTTTTTCCTAGCAGCTTGTAAGCTTTGATAAGCGTTTGCTCCAAACCATACAAGAGGCAATTTAAATCTACAGGAACGAGATCAGTCGTTCTGATTTTTTTCATTTCCTTAAAGTCGTGAAACCATCGTGAACTAAAATCCCAACCGGATTCACAAGCTGCTCTAATGTCTTTGTACAATTGGTGATGATCGAAAGACACTTCCTGAGAAAGCATAACATCATCTAAGTACATTTCTTCACGTGGCGTGCTGTTTTCATCAAAGTACCTGTTGAGAAATCCTTTTTTAAGTTTCACTGCTCTTCGCTTTCCGCCTCTCATCCAAAATTCATATTCTCTTCGAAGCTGTTCTGTGTATTTGATTAAATATCCTTCGCCTTTTAGTTCTTCCAAGAGTAAAACCATTTGATGAAAGAAAGGAGGTTGTGAACGACCTAAGAAGTAGTTTCTATTGCCATTTGGGATGTAACCATGTTGATCGATAAGCCAAGCAAAATTTTCAATCATGTTTTCAATGATGTCAATTCTGTCATGATGCTTTAAGCCCTGCATAGTAAAGAAGCTGTCCCAGTAATAAATTTCATTGAATCTTCCACCAGGCACGATGTACGGAAAGGGCAAGGCTATGAGTGTGCTGTTTTCTTTTTCTACATCTTTCTCTCTTTTTAAGACGTCCCAGAGCTCTTTGATATGTTCGGAACTATTATTATTTGGGTTGGTTTGAAATGGGTTGTCGTCATTACTTACTTTGGAAAAGTATTGATCAAAAAAGGATAGGACGGAATCTTTGTCCTCTATATCAACTTCCAAAAATGCTTGAGTTAATTCTTCTTGCGATACTTTTGGAATGGCATCAACAATAGCTTTGCCATCTTCTATGGCTCCACTCAATTGTAACTTTTTTATGATCTCTTGATATTCCATATTTAAGTAGTAGACCAAGGACTTTTCTTCGAAAGATGATTGAGGATAAATAATGCTCCTAACAAGACAAGCATTGGAATCACTAAGTAGCCAAAGGCAGACTCTGCTCCAATATTTTTAAATAAGTATCCGATTAACCTCGAACCTAAGGTGCCACCCAAGGCAGAAAAAATAATAATCAAGCCTGTCATTGGACTATGTAATTTTTTCGGCAAAGCGGTGAGCATAACTGAATTAATGAGGGGGTATATAGGCGCAAGAAAAAATCCGACAATTGGGAAGGCGTATCCGATTAACGGGATGTCTCGCCAAGAATTCACTTCTGCAAATTCAGTGTTTAATGCATTTGGAAGTACAAAGGAAACCATGGCTATACTGAGAAGAATGCAAGTCACTAAGATCCATAACCAATGGATGCGCTTTACTAAAACGCCTGCTAACATTCGTCCAAGTCCCAAAGAAATAAACAAAACGCTACTCATCATGATGGCCATGTTTTCAGGAATCTTAAGTACTCTTTCGTTAAAAGTTGGCAGCCAAGTCATAATGCCTTGTTCAATCATCACAAATAAAAAAGCACTTAACACAAAAACGATAACCATAAGCTGAAGCATCAACTTTAGCATTTGGGCAAAATCGTCTGCTAAGTCCGTGCCTGGAATCTCCTCCTCTTTATCAAAATCGGCATACCATAGAAAGGCAAAAGATAAAATGCAAAGTCCTGCAATAAACAAATAAGCATTCAGCCAAGCAATGGTTCCTTCAACATTGAAAAAGGGAAAAAGAAAATAGGCGAAGGTGATTCCGAACATAAAAAATCCCTCGATACTACTCATGAGACTATTATGCTCACTGTCGTTTTTCGTAATCAAACCTATAGAAGCATAAACCGAAACTTTGATTAAGGCAAAGGCAACACCTACTGTCATAAAGAGAAGCTTCGTGGTGTTAAAGCTGTCAAAAAAATACATGCCCAAACAAGAGGCGGTTACCAAACCAAGGGCAATCAACATGGCTTTTTTGTATCCCAGTCTAGGAAGAAAAGAAGCTACCTGAAACGAAACAATAGCAATCGGCAAATCTTTAAAAAGCTCTAGGACACTAGCTTGAACTTCGTCGACTCCATACAGCTTTTGTACTTTAAGTATCACTATGCCAACACTGTTTAACAGAATGGCGAAAACAAAGTAATTGATGTAAAGTGATGCTTTTATTCTGGCTTGTGGAGTCAACATGTAGTCTGCTTTATTTTACTTCAAAAGTTTGTTTGTCTTTGCCGACACCTGTGATGGTCATTTTACGCCAAGACGAAGGAATACTGGATTCGATTTGATCTACTCCTTTCTCGGTAATCACTATTCCGCCAAAACCGGAAAGCACAGCTTGTAACATACCTCCGGCTCCTGTAGCAAAGTAAGGATTGCTTCCACCTGCTGCTTCGGATATTACTCCAAAGGGAGGGACTTCGTTTCGTTTGTAACTATAAGCGAAAACTTCTGCAGCTTTTTTTTCTTTACCTAAACGGTTGTAAAGAATAGAGAGGATTGCTGCACCCATCGCAGGTCCTGTTGGGGACATGCGTTCTTCATAATACTCGAGGTCTTGCTCCACTTGATCCAAATCAGTAATCAATCCAAGTGGATAAGCCAAAAGATTTACATCTGCTTGTTTGATTTCTTCACCTTCGTAAGTAGCATGCTCACGGGTAACGCCATCTTTAAAATTTAAAATTGGAATGTTGTCAGCGACGTGATTCCAATCTGGATCAGCAGTTCTACCTAAAACATTTGCTGCTTTGGTTGCGTAACGTAACGAGAGTATGGCTACCGCATTTGTGAAAGCATTGTTGTCCACATTTTCGGCCCATTCGTCTGCGGCAACGACATTGTTGATGTCATATTGGTTTGGACCGTTACGTTCCACTCGGCTTGCCCAATAGTCAGCAATTTCCTTAAGTACTGGATATCCTTTTTCTTTTAACCAATCTTGATCTTGAGTCACTTCATAATACTTCCAAAATGCCCAGCCAATACATCCTGTGATGTGATGTTCAAAGGGTCCAGTCAATGCCCAAACGGGGGTGTCTTCCGAGCCATCTTCCGCAGACTCCCAGGGAAACATGGCCCCCTTATAGCCATGAGCAAATGCATTTTGTTTGGCGGCCTCTAATCGTTCGAAGCGATATTCCAATAAGGACTCGGCAATCTCTGGTTGCATTAACAATAGAGGAGGATACATCCACAACTCGGTATCCCAAAAGACATGTCCATTATAACCCAAACCAGAAAGTCCCATAGGCGATAAGGAAAATGAAGTGCCCTCACGAGCGAATGAATATAAATGGTACAATGCAAATCTTATGTCTCTAGTGATTTGATCGTCGCCTTCGACCGTAACGTTGGATTTCCATAATTCTTCCCACGCTTCTTTATGTCTTTTTAGTAAGCGCTCCTTGCCTTCAAGCATGGCATAAATGCTTAGTCGTTCAGCTTCATTATGAGGGTCTTCGTATTGTTCGGAAGAACAAGTGGATGCCACAATGGCGAATGAATAGGTCTGTCCTGCTTTGAGCTTTTTATGAAACTTGGTTAGGTGCATGTTGTAATCCCAGTCTTCGTGAATCAACTTTGGCTCGTTTCCATGGCCTTCTTCAAAAATAAAACTGTTGGAAGCGGCGACCTTAACTCTTCCAGATGGACTAAGTCCAACAGAGGTCATTAGTGGTATTAATACATGTGGTCGATCTATTTCTGCATAGTAGTTGCGCACGTCGTTTAAATGATTGGGAGCTTCGATGACCGACATAGGAGTGATTTCTATGTTTTGTTTCGCCGTGATTTCTACATTAATCATAGCCGTGTAGGGTAGATGTCTTAGTGCCATCATAGAAGTTTTAACCTTGGCCTTATTTCCAACATCAAAACTTGTTTCCAAACTTGCTTCCTTCATGTTGAGGTTTTGCGCATAGTTTTGGATGTCGTTTCGACCAATTCTTCTGCGATCAATATCTAAGTTCATGTTTAGATGATTGAAGGTCTTTAGAATATTGCTTACTCGACCTCTTTGATAGTAGTCATAGGTACCGTTTAGTACCACATCTTCAATTTTCAAAGGATCGGCTGACGAAACAATCCCTACAACTCCGTTGGCTACAGTTACGCCAAAGTAATTGTTAGGGTCGATGTTTTCAGCTTTTACATTCCATGCATCTTGAGCAATAATATAACAGGTTAAGGATACTAGTAAGAAAGTGATTAGTATTCTCATGGGTTTAATTGTTTAGGTCGTTGTAAAGCCTAGGGCTGAAATGAATGAATTTTTTGTTTGAGACTTCTTTCTTCCATTTGTTTTTAATCTCATCATTGATATGCAGTCGCGCATCAATGCAGCAAAAGGAGTTTCGCCATACCACATGCGGTGGGTCTTCCAATTGCAGTTGATGTAACTGATGGCTTTGATTCTTGGGTATTGATGAATGGTTCGAAAGAAAGGTTCAAACCATTGATCCCAAGCTAAATTTGCTTCGTCCAGTTTAGCTAAATCTAACGAAGTATTTTTGTTCGTGATCATGGGAGTGGCCTCCGCAATAAATACTGGTTTGTCGACAAATTCAGCAAAATCAAGCATGGGCTTCGCTCTGTAGTACCAAACAAAATGAGAATATCCGCACCAGTCCACATAATGATCTCCTGGATAATATTCTCCCAGCTCATCAAAATTGCTGCCCCAGCCTGTAGATTGCCAAACGAAGGCTACATTGTCTACGCCTAGTGTAGTAAACGTATCGTGAATTCTTCTAAAGGCCCCTTTATATCCTTCCTTGTCGTAATGGTTCCATGCGCCATCAAATTCATAACCTATCCGTAAGAAGACCGGACGTGGTGCGAGGCTTTTATAGTACTCACCGAGCTTAAAGATGTGTCCATCATGTTCGCCGTCAGCGATTCTTTGTTCGTGGTTGACGATCGATAATCCAACCGCAAGTGCCATGTGTTCAAAATCTGGATATTTAATTTGCTTGTCTAAGAACGAAGGGCTGTCACCCCAGTTGTCCGCTCTCCATATGCCATCCAATCCCACTTGGACGTAGCCGAAGGAAGTATCTCCAGGAGCAATGTTGGTGTACATCGTAAAACCGGCAGGTTTATCAAAATGATCAAGGTATCCGTCGTTGTAGTCATCCAATCCACCGATGGCTTCCATTTCTTGTCCAATAAAAAGGAGTGTTTGATTTTCCTTCGGTTCAAATTTGGCTTTTGAATATTCTTGTTTTTTGGAATCTTCGGAGGAAGGAGTGCCACATGAAAAAATTAAACTTGTACATAGTATAAGTCCAAGGAAAAGTCTCAAAGGCTTCACATTTTTCATGATGATTTATGCTACTGTTTGTTTGGTTGATAAAGTTTCAATGGATGGTTATTGATGAGTGCCAAAATACTTGCCTTACCGGCATAGTCAATTTGATGCAATTCTCGTGCGACACCATTCAGATCTAAACCAGCTTCTTTGGAATCTAGCACAACGAATTTTTGCTTCTCATTATAGCGCAAAATCTTTCCTCTACAAGCGTCTATCGAAGAAAATTGTGGAAGTAGATATTCATTGTTTCCCGCGATCACAAAATCTCTATGTGGTCCATCTGAAATTTCAAAGGGTAAAAAAGAATTGATCGATGAAGTTTGTGTTAGTGCCGGAAGCTCTTCGATTATAAAATCGCCAGTCCCATTGTTCCATGCAACCATTGATTTTAATTGGTTGATTTTTTTGACCGTTGAGCTTTTTACTTTGTCCATGCTAAATAGCTCCGTAATATCTTTATTGGCATATTGCGCATGCAAAAGATTTTCTTTTTTGAGGGAAGGAAGTTGATCAACCATGTCACGTTTTACAAATACTGGATAATCTTTGCCCTCTTTTCTCTTGGTGATAAGTTTTTCTATACTGCCATTTTGGTCAAAGTCATTTATCCATAAAAACAAAGGATCGTTTTCAGAAGCTTCTAGATAGAAGTTTTCGCCAAGATTGCCCAACAATAAATCAATGTCTCCGTCTCCATCAATATCATCAGCATAAATGCTTTGCCACCAGCCAGCTTGAGCGTCTAGGGCAGATTCTATAATATTAAATTTTACACCATCAAAAGACAAAATTTTTGGAGCCATCCATTCACCAATTAGTATCAATTCGGTGCCCTCCATAGGTAGGACATCCGCCCATACGGCATCGGTGATCATCCCCGCCAAACTTAGTTCTGGAATAATTTCTTTAGTGAGGTCAAGAAAATTTCCTCTTCCATTATTAACCAATATGTGACTGCCTGGACTTAATCCATATTCCCCAGGGATTGACCGCTGACCAACGAATAAATCCAGATCACCATCTTCGTCAATATCAAAAGGACAAATGATGGACGTATTTAAACTAATGCGAGGAATTGCATTGAATTTATACTCAAAAGTTCCATTCTTGTTTTCATATAAACGGTCTTCAAATGCGCGCTTCGCATAGGTCACATTGTTGCCGCCGCTTCCTACCATCAAATCTAGATCCCCATCCCTATCGCAATCAAAAAACACAGCATAGGTATCTTCGTATGATTTAAATTTCTTAAAAAATTCTTGTTGAACGCTTTTGTATCCTGAGCCAGTATTTTGATAAAGTGTGGGGGCTATTTCTGCTGAGGCTCCGATATAAACGTCTTCCAAGCCATCACCATTAAAATCACCTTTGGCCAAACATGGACCTTCTTTAGAGAGCTGGGTAGGGATGTTTCGCTCGTAGTAAAAATCAACATGTTCATCTTCCACATGTGCTTCGAAATTGTGTTTTATTTCTGAAAGAAGGGGTGTGGATTTTTTGGACTCTTTTTTAATGCTTTGCGATGGATCATATTCTATACGATTATATTGGTTTACTTTGATGTCCTCAATATTTTGAACAGTCCCATTGGGCCATACGATCTCAACAGCATCAATGTTTTCGTTCGTGCCAATCCCAAGGCTCAGTCTAAAATCTGTCGAAGATTGAAATCCTCGAGCACTTTGAATTTCTCGGCGTATGATTTGATCATTTAAGTAAACGTTTACTTTAGCACCTATGGCAAAGTGGTTTGGACTTTCGAATGCTAATTCAAAACCAATAAAGTTATTCGAACTGTTGTTTACCAATACATCCACTTGAGAATTTACATTATTTACCACCAAGTCCAAGTCTCCATCATTATCTAAATCGCCGTAAGCAGCTCCATTAGAAAAGCTCTCTAATTTAAAACCAGAAGATTTCGACGCATCTTCAAACTTCATTCCATCAAGGTTGCGGAATAAT
This sequence comes from Saprospiraceae bacterium, assembly GCA_020627705.1. GTDB lineage: Bacteria > Bacteroidota > Bacteroidia > Chitinophagales > Saprospiraceae > JAHDHU01. The sequence goes on along the minus strand of JAHDGJ010000004.1, from coordinate 23,413 downwards.
TTGTTTTGAAGACCTACTGAAGGCATTCGATTTACTATAGAATCCACAGTAGCCTTAGATCCCGTCAAAACCATTTTTTGAATGACTTCGTTAGCAAAGAAATCTATGAAATCTTGGTCAATAACATCGTGAAGTATCCCGTTTGAAACAAAAATGTCGTTATAACCATCGTTGTCGGCATCAAACATTAAAGCACCCCAACTCCAATCAGACGCTGCCACATCAGCGTAAAAAGAGATTTCTTTAAATTTCCCATCTCCATCATTTAACTGAAGAGTATTGTGCATAAACTGATTATAGAAGCCGTTTTTTTCTTTGAGTTTTCGCAAATTGATATTATCGAATGTGGTGGTGGTTTTCAATCGATAATCGTCATCAGGGAGCATGTCGGTAACGAACAATTCTAAACTGCCATCATTATTGATGTCTGCAAAATCGGCACCCATTGAGGAGTGGGATAAATGATTAATTCTATTCGTAAGTTCTTCGCTAAAAGTCCCGTTTTGTTGGTTGATGTATAGGTAGTCCCTTTCAAAGAAATCATTGCAAACATACAGATCTGGCCAGGTGTCGTTGTTTACATCTCCTACAGAGATACCGAGCCCAAAACCTATCAGACTCCCAAGTACTCCGGCTTCTTTACTTATATCTTTAAATCGGCCATTGTCATTGCGAAGTAATTTATCGCCTCCGCCTTTTAAAAAGTCTTTGACTGGCCAATTTTCTGCACGTAATTCTCTTTTGTTGCTATAATTGAGCGTGTTTACAGGGATAAAGCTATTGTTTAAAAGATACACATCTAAATCTCCATCTCTATCATAATCAAAGAAGGCAGCTTGGGTGCTGTAGTCATTTTGCGCTAAACCATATCTTTCCGCTTCATCTACAAAGCTTAGATCGCCTTGGTTAATAAAAAGAACATTTTTTTGATCGCTTCCTTTTTTAAAACCGGCATTACATACATAAATGTCCAAGAGCCCATCGGCATTTATGTCGATCATTGTTGTACCTGTGCTCCATTTTTCGGTAAGCTCAATACCCGCACTTTGCGAAATATCTTCAAATTTTAAATTTCCCTTATTGAGATAAAGCTTGTTGGCCCCCAGATTTGAGCTCAAATAAATATCAACTAAACCATCGTTGTTGATGTCTCCTAAGGAGACTCCGGCTCCATTGTAAAAATTTCGGTAACTAAATATGTTAAAGTCAGAATCATGCTCAATGTGATTGATAAAATCAATTCCTGTTTCTTTAGAATCCATCAAATTAAAGTATGTTGTGCCTAGATGCACTTCACTTTTGGTATGGTCTTTTTCACAGCTGCAAAGACAAAAGAATAGCAAAAGACAAACAAATGGTATGCGACCGTGGTTATTCAAACTGTAAGATTTTTAGCCTATCGTTATTCTGAGCGTAGATAAAAGCGCGTGAAGAGTTGATTTCAATGGGGCGAATGTTTCTAACCTCTCCTTGTATTAGCGCACCACCAATGTTGACAAAATCAAAACCACCTGCTGCATTCGAAAGAAGTATTGAACCATTATCAGCATCGTATCTGCCCATTTGAACATTGCAATAGTGATAGTTTCCTCCTAATATGATATCCGGTTTGCCATCCTGATTTAAATCTTCAATGGCAGAGCTATAGTAAGAAGTCCATTGCGTTTCATAGGGCAACTCTTTAATAGAAAAATTTCCACTGCCATCGTTTATAAATAGCGTGTTTTCTAAATGATCTGCCTCAAAGACTACGGCATTTTTAATCTTATCTTTTCCAAACAATTGGTGTATGCTCGCCTCTGAAAAATCTTTGGCGTATATATATTTCTTCTTCAGCGATGGAATTTGCTTTTGTAATTCCATGAGATTACTGAATGGCAATTCGCGTCCTTTGACATAATAGCTGAGTATCTGTTCGCTAGTACCATTGCCATCAAAATCATTGAAATACATTTTGACCTTTTCTTTTTCTGTTGCTTTAAGCCTTGAATTAGTCCCAAGATTTCCGGCGAAAAGATCTAAGTCACCATCATTATCTATGTCTATAAGGTCCAAATGATTCCACCATCCTGATAAGTTGTTTATGTTCTTTGCTTCGAGGCTTTTATCTCCGAGTTGTAATACTTCAATAGGTGCCCATTCTTTTGCAAGAATTAATTCTTCTTTTTTATCACCATCTATGTCCGCCCATTTGGCGTCTCTTATAAAACCGAGGGTTGCGTCTTCTAGCCATTGATCTGACACATTTTTGAATATTCCTTCTCCGTTATTTTCGAGAAGCACACTTTGTGGTACAACACCATATTTTCTAGGCTCTGCTCGAGCCCCTATAAAAAGATCTAGATCTCCATCATTGTCTATGTCATGAAATGCCAAGCAAGAAGCGGTAATGTGTATACCTTCAAAAGCCTCTGTGCTTTTTGTGAGAATACCATTGTTGTTTAGATAAAGTAAAGGCTGAGTGTACGTACTGTTTAGTTTGTATTCGTTCCCTCCCGTAGCAACCACCAAGTCCAGATCATTGTCATTGTCAATGTCTACAAATTGGGCATCGACTTCTTCATAGATACTATCGGTCTCCACACCAATCAACGAGGTTTTATCAAAAGAACCATTCTGTTTTTGAATGTATAATGCGTTTCTTTTCCTTTTGGAGGATCCAATGAAAAAGTCTTCAAGTCCGTCGTTGTTTACGTCGCCTACAGCTAAGGCTGGCCCATCGGAGGAGGTAGAAAAAGGGATGAGCGGTTCACGATTAAATTCTACAAATGGGTTTTCTTTATGCTTATGTTGCAGCTCTGGAACTAGTTGTTGTGCATTGATTTTGTTGGAGCGATTGGCTTTAGTAAACATTTGATTGGGACTAAAAAACACTTCCAAACTGTCCTGTCCTTCGTATTCAATGTTTTGGGTTTCGCCGGTTGGCCAAACGATCAGTAGTTTGGTTAAATCCTTTTTCGGTATTAAGACTTGATTGATCATTGAAGATTGAAAGCCTCTTGTAGCATGCGTACTATGGGTGACGATTTTGTCGTCATAATAAGCCTGTATCAATGTCCCTAAGTTTGAAGTATTTTGCGCAACCCCGTTGAGTGCGATTTTTAAAGAAGAAGCCTTCGAGTTGTTTCGGTAGAACATGGCTTCATCATTAATGTTGTTTACGACAAGATCATAATCTCCATCATTATCAAAATCTGCAAAGGCTGCACTGTTGGAATAACTTGGTGAAATATTTTTAATTTGATTATTTAGGTCTTCAAATTGCAAGTCTTCTCCTTGAAGGAAGAATTTGTTGTTGAGTTTTATTTCTGGGATTTTATCTAAGGCGGATAAATCTTTTTCTTCGAGTTGGTCAAATTGGATTTTGTATTGAATGTCATTTCCCGAAATGAAATTTATATAATCAATGTCATTCATTCGTTTTGGAATTCCATTGGTAATAAATAAATCTTTTTTGCCATCCATGTCAAAATCAAACAAGAGGGGAGACCAAGACCAATCCGTGGCATGCACATTTGCGTAGGCGGCTATTTCTTTGAAGTAGTTTCCATTTTGATTGATTTGTAACGCATTTCTTGCATATTGGTGATTGTATCCGTAGCCTAATTTAAAGTTGAATATATCTAAAGCATCTTCACCTTCTGAAGCTTTTAGAATTTTTGGATCTTCTGGAAGCATATCTAAGGATATAATATCATCAAAGCCATCTTGATTTATATCCGCGATATCAACGCCCATAGAAAATCTGCTGGTATGCTTGATTTTTGCTGTCAATGAGTCTTTGAAAGTTCCATCTTGTTGATTGATGTATAAGTAATCGTTTTCATGAAAGTCATTGCCGATATATATATCAGCAAAACCATCATTATTAAAATCTCCAAAAGCCAATCCTAAGCCGTAGCCGATAACACTACTTTCTATTCCAGATTCTTTGGTTACATCCGTAAATGTTTCCCCATCATTTCTGTAAAGTCGATCACCAGATATTGGGTCGTAGGTTTTTGCAAACTCTTTTCGTTGACCAAAAGTGCCATTGTTATGTAACGAATGATTCATTAAGAACATGTCCAAATCCCCGTCTCGATCGTAATCAAAAAATCCAGCTTGAGTACTGAAGCCCTTGAAGTCAAGGCCATATTTTTTTGCCCGTTCTTTATACGATGGCAAGCCTTTTTCGTCGATTCCTGTACAGATAAATAATTTGTTGCGGCAATCTAAGCTTCGGTGTGTTCCGACTTGGGCCAAATAAATATCCAACATACCATCGCCATTCACATCTGCGAGAGCTATTCCATTGGTCCAACTCTTGGGTCCTCCATCAACATTTACCTCAGACGAAATGTCTTCAAAAGTTAACCCGCCTTTGTTTAAGTAGATTTTTTCTGACTGAAGGTTTGAACCAAAAATAATGTCCGTCCAACCATCATTGTTAAGGTCGCCTACGGCAAGACCAGAACCATTGTAATAATACATGTAATTGAAAATATTGAGGTCTAACTCAATGGGTAAGCTGTTGCTAAAGCTAAGTTGTGTTGCACTAGAAGGCAAAGAGGTGAAGAGCGGTTCAGAGTTTGAAATATCCTCACCACAACTAGAAAAAAGGACCGATAAGAGAAGAAGATTTCGAAAGATATTTCCTTGAAATAGGTTCATCTCAAAATGGTTGGTTGGTAGAGAAAAAAATGGCCATCCGCCTACGGCGGATGACCAATTTATATGAAAAAACTATAATAATTAATATCCAGGATTTTGAACTAAATTAGGGTTAGACGCTAATGAAGCTGCTGGTATTGGGAACAATAATCTTTCTGTTCCTGATGCAGGTTTGTTTTCCCATGCATCTAGGAATCTTCCAAATCTTAGAAGATCAGTTCTTCTATGTCCTTCCCAGTAAAATTCTCTTCCTCTTTCTGCAAGCATAGTAGCTTCATCCAAAGAAGATAAATCACCAACTCCTCTTGATGCTCTCAATGTGTTAACCATATCTAAGGCACCTGCAGTGTCACCCATTCTCATCATTGCTTCAGCTTTCATTAACCACACATCAGCAAATCTGTAGTATACATAATCGTTGTCAACGTTGTCACCGCTGTTGTAATCAATAGGGTACTTTATTACTCTAATACCAGTTACCTCCAAATTAGATCCACTTTCAGAAAGGGCTACCTCTTTGGTAAAAGCCAATGGATTTCCTTGTCTGTCTTGTAACGCATTTCCGTCTTGATCAAACTGTTGTCCAATTAATAAACCAGTTTTAATTCCGGATACGTCAGTTTGACCAGGATAATCTCCACCTAATCTAATGTCATCAGCCTCAAAAGAATCATAAAAAGATCCTAGGGTAGCAAAACCATTCCATCCAGATGGATTCTGGTTGTAGTGTAACGTACAGAACCATCTTGATCTAACGTTTCCTGAGTTTGAACCTCCAATGTTTTCGGCAGTCCAGATGTTTTCAGTAGAAATTTGATCGTTATTCGGAGCAAAGTTTCCGAAGTAATCAGTAGTCACAGAGTATTTGCCGCTATTGATGATTTCATCAGCAAGCGCAACTACTTGTTGCAAATCCGCATTTTCAAAAGATGGACTCTCTCTATTTAAGTACATTCCTTTGTTTAAAAGCGTTTTCATTTTTAAAACTCTTGCAGCGTCTTTATTTGCTCTATTTGTGGGTCCATCAGGTAAGTCTGACAAAATCGCATCGACTTCAGAAACGATTAAATCTACAGCTTCAGCTGGTTGAAGGACAGAGGCATCTTCCAATAAAGAAGTTCCATCTTGTCTGTAAGGAACTTGTCCCCATCCGTCCAATACTGAATTCACAACAAAGGCACGAATCAAACGTGATTCTGCCGCAGTTTGTGCATCAGGATTAAACTCTAATAAATTAGATGTAGCAAAAACAATTTGAAGTAATTCACTAAATGTACTTCCCAAGAATGCATGATCTGCATTCCAAGTATGCGCATGTAGCGATCTCCAAATACCATTGTCATCCCAGTCAGGTCCTCTTGTGGGTCCTAACGCAGAATCACCAGTATGCTCTTGAGCAGCCCAAAATCTTGATTGATCTTGATAAGGCAGTCTCATAGAGTTATACGCACTTCCTAACAATGCCGCTGGATCAGGTGTTTCACCTTCTGGAAGATCTTCTCTTAATTCTTCTTCCAAATTAGTACATGCACCAAGGGCAAAAATCATTAGAAATAAATAAAAATATTTTTTCATTGTATTCAATTTTAGAATGAAGCAGTTACACCCAATAAAATGGTTCTTGCACTTGGGTATGGAATATATTCGATACCTGATGAAGGAATACCATTTCTAAGATTTACAGTGTTTATCTCAGGATCAAATCCAGAGTAATCTGTAAGAATTAATAAATTTTGACCTGTCAACGAAATTCTAACGTCTTTAAATGAACTTACATCACCTAAAGCATATGACGCCGTTGCATTTGCCAATTTAACGAAATCACCTGATTCAAGATATCTTGAAGACGACGCAATAGGGTTTGCAGTACTTTCTAAAGAACTACCAGAACCAATCAATGCAGCGTCAACGTTTCTGTTACCAAGGTTACCGATAGGAATCACACTCATTGAAGTGTTGTTATACAACATATGCCCGAAAGCACCATTCCAGTTTGTACCGATACTTAGTTTTCCAAAATCAGCATTGATGTTAAAACCTAAGATTATGTCCGCGTTCGGATCACCAAATGCTACAGGCTCTCCATCGTTAGCATAAACACTATTTCCGTTTTCGTCTAATCCTTGATAATCTCTAACAAAGAATGTATTTAAAGGTTCTCCGTTTACATGTTTTTGAACGAAGGCTCCAGTAGATCCTTGACCGAAAAGATTTCCAGTTAGGATGTCTGGTCCAGTATAGTCTCTCAATTCGTTGTTGAGGAAAGCAGCGTTGATCCCAACATTTACTTTCACACTTTCAGCATCAACAGCGAAAATATTTAAACCAAGTTCTACACCTGTATTTACCAACTCGCCATCAATGTTTTTCCAAGCTCTAATCGGTGGGCCAGGCTCCTGTACGAATGGATCCAATAAGAGATTACTAGTCACTCTGTTATAATACTCTACAGTACCAGAAACTTTATAATCTAAAATCGCAAAGTCTAATCCAATATTGAAGGTGCTTGACTCTTCCCATTGAAGGTCTGGGTTACCAATGTTTTCTTGAGAAATACCATTGTTTCCATTCAAACCAAATCTATTGATCGCCGAACCTGCTGGGAATTCTTGATTACCAGTAACACCCCAACCAACTCTCAATGCTAAATCATCGAAAGCTGAGCTGTTTTCCATGAAACTCTCGTTAATAAGGTTCCATCTAGCTGCAAGAGATGGGAATACACCATATTTGTTGTTTTCTCCAAACTTTGTAGAACCATCTGCTCTAACTGTTGCAGTAACATCAAATCTTTCACCTATTCCGAAAGTAGCTCTTGCGAAATAAGATTGTAGCTCCACAATTGGATCTGCAAATGAGAATACAACTCTGTTGTCATTGTTAGAGTTTTGAAGAGCATTTGATAAATCAAAGCCATCTATGGTATCATCAAATCCAAATCCTCCAAATCCAAAACCTTTGAAATCAAACTTTTGGTACTCATATCCACCTAAAAGGTTTAAGCTGATGTTGTCATTAATATCAGTGTTAAAGTTTAAGGTATGAGCATGTAATGTAGTTAACAGGGTATTGTTTGATAATCCGGCAAAACCTAAACCTTCAATTCCTTGCACATTTATATCTTTTGACATTGATCCTCTTGTGGTACCCGTACCATAATTAACACCCAATCTATATCTATACTGTAGGTTATCAGTAATGTTGTAGTAAGGCGAAATACTTCCTAATATCACTGTGGTTTGCGCTTTCTCAGAATGCGCATCCAACAATTGTAAAGGGTTAATTGTAGTTGCACCTACACCTGCGTTGTTTAAACCAGTAGTAAACTCGCCATCCGTCATTAATGGAATAGTTGGATTCCATTGCAACGCTTGCCCTACTAAGTTTCCAGTAAATCCTGCATTGGTAGAAATCGGAGAAATGTCCTCTCCAGTATGCGAAGCTACCATGAATACATCCGCTCCAGCTTTACCATCCAAGAATTTGTATTGAGAATTAATGGAGCCTGAATATCTCTTCAGACCTGATTCTTTAACAATACCGTCAACATTGGTATAGTTTGCAGAAAATCTTGTTCTTGAATTTTCACCCCCTACACCTATTGATAAGTTATAGTTCTGCGTGGCACCAGTTCTTAAGATTTCATCAAATGCATCAACAGAACCTCCTCCGTCTCCACTCGTTAGTCCATAAGCAGAAAGCGCAGAGCGATATTCATCACCTGAAAGCACATCATACTTCTTTAATAAAGAACTTGTTCCAAAGTTTGCTCCAAAACTTACGTCTGTTTTACCTTCTCTAGCTTTTTTGGTCGTGATTAGAATTACACCATTAGAAGCTCTCGAACCATAGATCGCTGCAGAAGATGCATCTTTCAATACTTCAATAGAAGCAATGTCAGAAGGGTTTAAGAAGTTCAAAGGATTTGAATTTTCAATTGATCCTATGTCCGTTGACAATAAAGATGCTTTGGGGGTTCTTCCATCCAATGGAATCCCATCCACAACATACAATGGATCAGCTCCAGATCTGATAGAGTTATTACCTCTAATTTTAACTGTTGCTTGACCACCAGGTTGACCACTGTTGTTCACAATGTTCACACCTGGAACTCTACCTTGTAATAATTGATCCGAGGAAATAACCAAACCTTTGTTAAAATCCTCTTCTTTCAAAGAAGCAACAGAACCGGTAAGGTCACGTTTTCTCACCGTACCATATCCGACAACAACGACTTCGTTGATGAGTTGTCCTGCACTCAAGGCGGCATTCACAACATCACCAGTAGCTGTAATGGTTTGGCTTTGGTATCCTGTGTAGGAGAAAACTAGCGCATCCACTCCAGCGGGGAGAGATAGCGTATAGCTTCCATCAATGTCGGTAATGGTACCGACATCTGTTCCTAATGCCACAACGGTTGCACCAATTAAGGCTTCTCCATTAGATCCGTCAGTAACAACTCCTGAAACTGATCTTTGAGCAGTAGAACTCAAAGCAAGAACCATAAAGGCAAAGAAACTGAGTAAAGTACTTAGCTTTTTCATTTAGGCTTTTTTGTAATAGTTAATAATTTTTTCATTCGGTCTTAATGTTAGGTTCATAAATGCCAGGGCTCAAGACCGACAGCAATATACAGATGTCTTGGTGAACAACAGAAAGGAAATTTATTTTTTATCGTAAATTACCGTAAAATTTACGGAGAAAAGGTTAAACAAAAAATATGCGTAAGAGGACTAAGTTAAAAGATATTGCCGATGCACTGGGCGTATCGATAACTACTGTTTCGAGAGCACTCAATAACAAAATTGATATCAATCAGCAAACGAAAAGAAAGATCTTAGAGCTTGCAGCGGATTTAGATTATCGTCCAAATAACTTGGCTATTTCTCTACGAAAAAATAAGGTTAACAATGTGGTTGGTGTAGTTATTCCAGAAATAAATCATTATTTCTTCGCCACGGTGCTAAAAGGGATAATGGCTAAAGCTCATCAAAACAATTATTTAGTAATTGTCGGCGAATCACAGCATAAAAACAACAAAGAGAAACAGGTTTTAGAAGAGTTTATGGAGCATGGCGTAAACGGTATTTTATTAGCACCTTGTCAAGGGAGTAATTTTGAAGACAATGTGTTGCCCCTTATCCATCGCAGAATTCCAACAGTGGTAATGGACAGAATGTACGAAGATTACAAGGGCAATTATGTATTATCTGATGATTTCCATGGGGCATTTATCGCAGTTAATCATTTGATTGAAATGGGATATAAGAGAATTGCTCATATTGGCAGTACCGATTCTAGATCCGTAGGGACTCAGAGAAGAAGAGGGTATTTAGCGTCTTTAAAAAAAGCAGGGATCAAAGAAATACAAGATCTTATTGAGCTGGTTGACCTAACCGATACGGAGTTGGGTGTGAAAGCAGGTTATCTTGCTGCTAAGAAGCTCTTATCCAGAAAGAATCCACCAGATGCCATTTTTACCGTTACTGATGATGTAGCGCTGGGTGTTTATCAATATGCAAAAGAATTCAATATTTCGATCCCAAAGGATTTAGGAATTGTTGGGTTTAGTAATTCGATGTTTTCGCAACACATTTCACCTGGCTTATCCACTGTTGAACAAAATGGGGTTGCCATGGGAGCTCTCTCTTTTGATTTCTTTTTTCAAGCCTTACATTCAAATGGAAGTGTGTTCCAAAAAGTATTTGAATCCAAACTTATAATTAGAGAATCCAGTGGAGCATAACGAAAAATTAACGATAATTAACGGAAAAGAATGTAGCTTTGTTCATCATATATTTGACCGATGAATCATCAAAATGACATGTGGGGTATTGATTTGGGCGGAACCAAAATAGAACTTGTGGTCCTAGATGCCTCGGATTTCAGAAAGGTGAAAATTCGTAAAAGAGTTCCCACAGAGGGAAGTCTTGGATATGATCACGTTATCTCTCAGATTTCGAAGATTGTACGTCTTATTGAAGGCGAAGTGGGGAGCAAACCCCATTCCATTGGTATTGGCACGCCAGGTCGCATAGATCCTGAAACGGGCCTGCTAAAAAATTCAAATACGACCTGCTTGAATGGTCGGCCTTTTTTAGCTGATCTCAAAAAGGCCTTAGGTATGGATGTTAAAATGGATAATGACGCAAATTGCTTTGCTCTGTCTGAAGCCATGTATTGGAGAAAAAACGGTTATCAAAATGCGCAACTTGTTTTCGGTGTGATCATGGGAACAGGTGTAGGTGGAGGGATTGTCTTTAATGAGCAAGTGTTGACGGGCATTCATGGCATCGCTGGAGAATGGGGGCATAATTTTTTGGATAAATCGGGAGGTACATGTTATTGTGGTAAAACAGGTTGCGTAGAGACGATTCTTTCTGGACCTGGATTACAGCGATATTATACTTCTTTGTCCGGGGAGGAATTAAATATGAAAGACATCGTCCAAAAATATAGAAACGGAAACAATGCTCATGCTAAGGAAACTATGGAAAGGCTTTTCGAATTTTTTGGAAAGGGAATCGCACAGTTGATCAATGTCTTAGATCCAGATGTTATTGTCTTAGGTGGCGGAATTGGGAATATTGATGAATTATATTCGGAAGGAGTAGACAGGGTTAAGAAATACTTATTTAACCCAAGCCTTCAAACTGCATTTAAAAAACCAGCATTTGGTGACAGCTCAGGCGTATTTGGAGCGGCACTTTTAAATACATCTAAGTAATACCTTCTCAAATGACTAAAGCTGCCAATAATATAGAAACAAAGTGCTTTGAAATAAAAGCGAAAAACGGCTCCTCGTTGGTGGTATCTAATTATGGTGCTCGAATGGTAGCCCTTCATGTTCCGAACAAAAATGGAGAATTCCAAAATATAATCTTAGGCTTTAAAGATTTGAATCTTTATGAAAATAAAAGCGTTGAATATTTTGGAGCATTTATCGCTCCTTTTGCGAACCGCATAAAAGATGCGTCATTTTCTATCGGTGAAAATGAATATAAATTTTCACCAAATGAAAATAAGCATCTATTACACAGTGGTGTTTTTGGATTACATCAAAGCACTTGGAAGATAGAGAAGCGTTTGGATGATCTTGTCGAAATGAGTTGTGATTCTAAAGAGTATGAAAATGGATATCCGGGAAATCCCCATTTTACCGTACGCTATGGATTTGATAAAAAGAGTAATCTAGAAATGTCCGTATCATGCAGCACCGATTCGGATACACATATCAATGCTACTTTTCATCCCTATTTCAATTTGACTGGATTTGATAACAATATTGAGGATCATTACTTGACACTAAATGCGGATCAATTTTTACCGGTGGACAAAGAGCTTATTCCAACGGGAGAGTGGAGAAACGCTAAGAACACTATTTTTGACTTTACGGAAGAGAAAAAGATTAGAAATAATTTATATATCAATGATGATCAATTGGATTCTGGAGGTGGATTTGATCATTGCTTTGTTATTAATGAAGGAAGAAAACCAGCAGCGGAAGTATGGAGCAAAGAATCTGGGATACGAATGAAGTTGTTTACGACAGAACCTGGAATTCAATTTTATAGCGGGAATTATGATGATTTTGAAGTTGGGGATTTGAGCTTTGTGAAAAGAGGTGCATTGTGTTTGGAACCTCAACGCTTTCCAAATGCGCCCAACCAAAACAGTTTTCCTTCCACTTTGTTAAAAAAGAATGATGTCTATCATTCAAAGACAAGATTAGAATTTACTATTGACAATACATAAAAATGAAAAAAAGAATAGCGATTAATGGATTTGGACGAATCGGAAGATTAACGTTTCGAAATCTTTGTGAAAACCCAGAGGTGGAAGTTGTTGCAATTAATGATTTGACAGACAATGCAACACTTGCTCATTTATTGAAGTATGACACTGCCCATGGCAAATTTAATGGGACCGTTACCTCTGATGAGGAAAGCATTACAGTCAATGGGAATAGAATACAGGCTATGGCCGAAAGAGACCCTTCCAAACTTCCGTGGGAATCCATGAACATTGATGTAGTACTTGAGTGCACAGGTTTTTTTAGAACCAAAGAATCTGCCAACAAGCATGTTGAGGCTGGTGCGAAAAAAGTAATAATTTCTGCTCCCGGAAAAGGAGAGGGAATCGAAACTGTCGTTTTGGGGGTAAATAACGAGGGCATGGACAAAGATGCTTGCATTTTATCCAATGCAAGCTGTACCACAAATTGCTTAGCTCCGGTTATCAAAGTTCTTGAAGAAAATTGGGGCATTGATAAAGGTTCTTTGACAACAATTCATGCGTATACTTCTGATCAAAAAATACAAGATGCACCTCACAGCGATTTAAGAAGAGCGCGAGCTGCTGCTGTTAACATGGTGCCCACCAGTACTGGTGCAGCTGTAGCAGTAGGGAAGGTATATCCAGAAGTTGAAGGTAAACTGTTTGCAATGGCTGTAAGAGTGCCAACTATAACTGGTTCATTGATAGAACTTAATGTTTGGTTAAACAAAGATGCGACGGTGGAAGAAATAAATTCAAAATTTAAAGAACAATCCGAAGGAGCATTGAAAGGAATTTTAGAATACAATGTCGATCCCATTGTTTCTTCTGATATAATCGGGAACAAGGCCTCAAGTATTTTTGATGCACCATTGACCAAAGCCAATGGTAGAATGGTTAAAGTCGTCTCTTGGTATGACAATGAGGCTGGATACTCTGCTAGGCTAGCAGATTTAGCAGCACATGTTTAAACTAACGATATATGGCAGTTAATGATATAAAAAGATTGGCTGTTTTTACTTCCGGGGGTGATGCCCCCGGAATGAATGCAGCAATTCGAGCAGTGGTTCGAACGGCGATCTATCATGACCTTCATGTGTATGGTATTATGCATGGATATGAGGGTATGATTGGTGGAGACTTAAAAAGGTTAGAAAAATCTGACGTTGGTAATATTTTGCAGCGAGGAGGCACCATTCTTAAAACAGCTAGAAGTCAAGCCTTTAGAACCAAAGAGGGGAGACAAGAAGCGTTCGAAGTTTTGAGCGAACAAGGCATTGATGCCTGTGTCTGTATCGGTGGTAACGGCACCTATACTGGTGCTAAAATATTTTCTGAAGAGCATCCCGTGAAAATGATCGGTGTACCAGGTACCATCGATAATGATATTTATGGTACTGATTTTACTATAGGCTTTGACACTGCCGTCAATACAGCTTTAGAAGCGGTGGACAGAATTAGAGATACTGCGGATTCGCATAGCCGAATCTTTTTTATTGAAGTTATGGGCCGTCACACAGGTTACATCGCACTCAATACTGGTATTGGAAGTGGAGCGGGGGATATCTTTTTGCCGGAGATTCATAATTCTATCAATTATTTGGTCAAGCGCTTAAAGCAAGCCAACAGAAGAAAGAAACTTTTCAACTTGATCATTGTAGCAGAAGGGGATACTGATGGGAATGCACAAGCAGTAGCAAATAGAATAAAAGAAGAACTCCCTGAGTTTGATTCCAAAGTAACGATTCTTGGACATTTGCAAAGAGGAGGTGCGCCTAGTGCGATTGATAGGGTTTTAGCTAGTCGTTTAGGTTATTCTGCCGTTAACGCGCTCCTAAAAGGAGAAAACAAAGTTGCTGTGGGATTGGTGAAAAATGAAGTAGTTCTTACTTCGTTTGAAGACGCAATTTCGAAGCAAAAAGAATTGGATGCTGATTTAATAGAAATGGCAAGGATCCTTGCGCTATAATTAGTCTTTCAAAATCTTGAAGTGAAATTCGTTATCGTTTACTCTTAAATGGAGCACGTACAATCCTGGATTTAATTCAGGATATAAATTGGTTTGGTTTAGTCCACTGATTTTGTTTTCAACATTTCGCGATATGATACGCTTGCCGGAGAGGTCAAAAATGTCATAAGAAACGACGGCATTTTGATGTGAGTAGAATTGAAGAATTGATTCTTCGGTTAGAGGGTTCGGAAAAATTTGTGGGTTAATTGGAAATCCAGGGTCGTAATCAGAAGGTTCTAATTGTTCAACCCCATTATCAATCCAAAGGGCTCTTTTGATCAACCAATCTTTCAACCGCTCCACTTCTCCGTCAAAACTTCCTTCCACCGAAAAATTTGGCCAGACCCATTCGTTTAAATTTGGGTACAATTGAAAATTTCTCATTTGTGCCTCTGCCACAATATTTTCTAAGGAGTCCACTTTAGCATTTAACCGAGCATTGCTAAAAACATCCGATCTTAAGATTTCCCAACGCTCCTTTATTTGGTCGGTAAAATATTTGTCAGAGAGCAATCGCTTCCACCAAAAATGTATAACCCATTGATCATCTGGACAGGTAAAATTGAATCTCTTTACGACAAAGTTTTCGAAGTGTCCGTCTGTACAATAATTGACATTGCCAAAGGCTAAATTATAATCCCATACTGGACCTTTTTTTATTCGGCCATCCTCATCGTCTCGATCTTTATAAAAATAGGTGCTCAGTCGGTAAGCATCAGGATTTTTACTCAATTCGTTGATGATAAAATAATCCACAAAACTTTGGACATCAATCCATTGACGATAGCCAAGTTCCGGATCATCAAAATTGTCTCCTGCCAAAATTTCTTCGAAATCTCGAATATGATTTTCGATGTATTGCTTTTGTTGCGGTAAAATGTTTCCTGGCTTGGGATAATGAAATAAGAAATATGAGTCTTGCCATGCGCCATTATACGGCTTGTAAAATGAGGGGAATCCAAATTCATTAGAATAGACTGACGCCTTGTCGAATTTTAATATATATCCACCAGTTACTTGTTCGCCAGCGATATCTTCTTCAGTAAGTTTGGAGATGTCAACTCGGTTGTTGTCCCGTTTTATTTTTTCCGTAAACATATATACCCCTTGATAGTCACCATTTAGGGTTACCTCGACGAAGGTCGTTCTTGGAGAATAATCCATTATATCTCTGGCTAAACTATACGCCAAGGCATTCCTAATCAGGGTCTTATCACTAAAAGGACCGTAGAGTACCCAATCATTTTCTTCAGGCATTCCTAAGAGAGAAATATTTAGATTACTTCCATCCTCATTTCGTGTTTCAATCCCAAAACTTTTTTTCTCAAACAAATCAAAAGAGCTGTTGCCTCTATATTCGATTCCAATCCATCCATCATATTCGTTGGCAGGATCATTAACATTGTTTCGATTTCCGATGCCATTATTTATAATCTTCATGTTAGCCATGATCTTTGTTTCTCGATCAATCGTTTGGCCATCCGTGTCAATTTTCACCAGAGGTAAATTGGAACTGCTCAAAACTTGGGTTAACACCAGTCTTGGAGTTAAAAAGCAGAGTATAAAAGAAACGACAAAAGTTTTTTTCATTGAGTTTCTTGGCGTATCGCGAAGATATTAATCAAACGATATATAGTAGTGAAAGCTGTGGAGAATTCGAACGTTGTTTTTCTTAAATAAGGGGTAATGCTTTTACTAAGTTTTAACACCAACTATTTAGTCAAGTTTCAATTTCTTAAATTTTGAAGGGGTAGTATTGGTAAACTTTTTAAAGGCCGCATTAAATGAGGACTTGGACTTGAAGCCTGTTTCTTGTGCAATACTTTCAATAGTAAACATCTCATGTTCTGGATCATGGAGCATTTCTTTGGAGTGTTCAATTCTGTAATGATTCACAAATGAGCTGAAGTTCTTTTCAAACTCTTCGTTTATCACGTAAGAGAGATATTTAGTATTCGTTCCTATGTCTATTGCTAATGATCTAATCGTTAAGTTGGGGTTTAAATATGCTTTTTGGTTGAGCATTTTGTCAACTAGATTTTTTACAATTTCGGCTCTTTTCGAACTGTCTATTTTCTCATCTTGTCGATTTCCTAAATGAAATTCAACATTTTTATTTCCTCCAAAAATTATAAGCAGCACATAAACCAATAATCCATACCTCAGAAAACTTTTTAATGGATTTAGTGGACTTATTTGGAAAATGTAGATAGAAATTATAACGAAGGTGAAACCAGTAATAAACCAAAGCATCCACTTTAAGGAAGCATTTGAATTTATTTTTTGTGTGCTTTGAACCACTATTTGCCTTTTGAAATATAAGCGAAAGGCTAAATAGATATAGAATATATTTTGAATCAAGAAAAGGAAAAAGAGCGCTAAGAAGTTAGCATAGGTTCTGATTTGATTTATCAAAATATAGTTGTCAGAACCAACATCTAAATTGTACAAAGAAATAAATGAAAAAATGTTAATTATCAGAAGGACAATCGCAGGAATATAATGAGCTAAGCTATTTTTTAGTATGGTCTTGGAGGAATTGTCTTTAAATAAAGAAACAACATATAAATACATCGAAGGAGGAAGGCATAAAACCAAAACGAAGAAAAGCAAAGAAGCCAGAATTAAAAGTGGATGAAAGTTGTCCAATCCGAAAAACGTGGAACAAAACGTTTGGAAAAAAATCAATCCTAAAACTGAAAAATATAATGATAATCTTTTATCCGATTCAAGGCTTTCTTTTTTAAAGTAAAATATACCAGTAGCAATACCACAGATCAAGGAAAGCAAAAAAAGTAGAACAAGCTTCATCATTTGAAGAATGATTAAGGGGTTGTTTATGATGTGAAAAAACGGAGATAATTGATCAAGTTATTAGTTTTTAGAAAACGAATTTACGTATACACGTTAAAATAAAAATTAATATGAATGCTCCGAAAGGCATCATTTTGACTGAATTCCCCGAATTCGTACACCAAAGTTCGCCAAATTTTAATTTCATTCAAGTTTTTTATCCCAAATTGTTCTTTGTGAATTTTTTTAAAGCGCAAACTATATTCTTAAATAGAATGAATTTGTGGAAGTCTTAAATAAACCTGATTATGAGAAAGATTTTACTATTTATTTGTTTTTTTACGTTTAACCTAGTTTATTCCCAAATAACAATTGCACCTGCAAGTTGTTATCCTGAGTTTGCTGATGTAGCAGCGATGGATGCCGCTGCAGTATTACCAAATTCTATTACTCCTTTCGGAACATGGAAAGCCGCATATGATCACGCTGTAGCAAATGGTATAACTACCATTGATTTTGCTGAAGCAGTATATTACCCAGGTGGATTGAGTGGCCTGTCCTCAGATTGGGGTGATGCATTTGGCGGCTTTGAGTTGCCAGCGGGCATGACAGTCAATGGAAATGGAGCTGTTATTGATAATAGCGCAAATGATAATGCTTTAGCATTTGCTACGATTGCAGGAAATAACGCGACAATTGATGGATTTACTTTTATTGAGTTTACTGGTAATAATGCAGGTGCGGTTGTTGTGGTTGCAGGACTAACAGGATGGACGATTTCTAATTGTAATTTTGATAATTGTGATTGGGCTGGAGATGCCTTGGTTGTTAATCAAGGTGCAAGTAGTTCTGGAACTATAAGTGGGTGTAATTTTTATAATAATGTTCAAAGCACCGGAAGTGCAATGACAGTAAATGGTCCTGGTGGAAATTTAGATATTATAAACACAGTGTATAGTTGTAATAGTCGAATTGTGGCTGGTGGTGCTGTTAGGATTTTAGGAAACGCTAATGTAAATTATATTGGATGTGTTTTTGATGGTAATGAAACGAATTCGGCAAATGGAGGTGCAATTTCCATTGAAGGTATTTCTACTGTAGATTTTTTAAATACAAATTTTACATGTAATACTGCTGTGGTAAATAACGAAGATGTAGGAGGTGCTATGTCAATCATTGGAGGGTCGAATGTGTCTATAACTGGATGTAATTTTATTGGAAATGAAGCGGCATTACAAGGAGGGGCTATTAGTGCAAATGGTACTAGTAGCGCTGTCACAGTTGATATAAATAATTCAACTTTTGATGGGAACTTTGCGGTTACAGCTGGAGAAACAAAAGGAGGAGCGCTTTATCTCAATGATGCCAATGTGACATTAGATGGGTCTTATTTTACTAATAATGATGTTAATGATTTAGGAGGTGCAATCTATATTTCTATTGGAAATAATAATACAACATATAATTTTAACAGCAATACTTTCACAACAAATGATGCAAGTGGGGCTTGTACGGGCATCGATATTTTTACGGAAATGCATATTTCTGGAGATAACAATAAACTAGATCATTTGGCAGATGGGCATTTTATGTCAAATGGTGCGGGAAGTTTGGAATATGCTAATGGTGATGATTGTGATGCTTTAAGTAATTGGTCTACTAATAATAATTTTTGTTCTTCTGGAGGTAGACTTGTTGTTTCTTGTAATGGAGCTGGAACATATGACATTTCTCAAACGGAAACATTTGATGTTACAGAAAAGATGTATTGGACAATAAATATGGGTACAAGCCGAGGAATTGATAATGATCATTGGCTAGTTTTTGCTTTAGCTTCTGATAATGCCGATTTGACCGCACCGGGCACCTCTGGATACGCCTTGGCTCTCAAAAGAGCTAATTCTGGGTCTTCTGGAGCACGAGGATTACAATTTATAGAATTTACTGATGGGTTAAATGATGTTTATTCTTCAACTACAAATTTATTGCAATTACATACCTACGGAAGTTCCAGCTCAGGTTCTGTTTCTCTTAAGATTGTTTATAACGCAGGGACTTGGACTTTTTATTTATACGGAGCGACAGATTCAGAAGAACAAATGGATGTGGATACGAGAGGATATAATTATTGTAGTGATGTTTTTCAAGTATCTAGTATTTTAACATTAAGCGGTCATACCATTTCAAATACGGATAATAATGTTGGTGGTGTTATTAAAACTGATGATAGTTCTTCTCCAACTGGAGCATTTAATAATTATTATTTCCGAGTAGGTGACGAAAGTCAAGGAACTGGAGGTGTTGGGTCAGGGACTACAGCTACTTGTAGTACATGTCTTGTAACAACTATCCCAGCTAATGACTGTAGCGACAATGGATCGATCCAGGGAGTTGTCTTTAATGACGAAGATGATCAAAGTGGTGATGATGATGGTGTGCCAATTTCAGGAGCAACAGTTAACCTATATGCATGTGATGGAACATTATTGGAAACTGTAACTACAGATGCCACAGGTGCTTATTTCTTTGGGGGGTTAACTTATGGAGATTGCTATTATGTTGAGTTTACTCTTCCCAGTGGATTTAATTTTGCAACCGTTCCAAATTATGATCCTACCGATCCAATAGGAGATAGCGATATAGATGGTACTACATTCCAAAGTGCTCAAATCACAATTTGTTCAACATGCGCAGCAACTACAGAGGACAATTTGGATGGTACTTCTGGCTCTGCACACTACACGGATGTCGACGCAGGTTTTACAGTAACTCAACCTTCTGTTCCTGTGATTCTTTCAAGTTTTACTGTAGTTTCAAACCAGTGTAATATCGACTTAAATTGGGTTACGCAAAGTGAGGTGAATAACGAGAAATTCATCATCGAATTAAGCACTGATGGTAAGTATTTTGATTCTATTGGTGAGGTCATAGGTAAGGGAAATTCTTTAGAGCGAGAAAGTTATTTTTATTCCTTCCAAAATAGTAAGAGTAGTAATGGACTTTACTTTAGGTTAAAACAAATAGATTTTGACGGTGCTTACGAATATCTAGGAACTAAATTTATTAGACTCAGTAATTGTGAGAAAGGAGAAAGTAGTTTGTTGGTTTACCCAAATGTATTTACTGAAGAATTTAAGGTGGAGTTTTTAAACTCAACAGAACAAGTCCTGGATTTACAAAGAATACAAATTTTCAATTCTAATGGGAAATTGGTTTATTCCAAGAACTTCCTTACCAACGATAGTTCAGAAATAAAAATTGATGGTGCTCAATGGAAACCCGGGTTTTATTATTTAAATGCTGTTTTGAATTCAGGGTCTAATACTCTGATAAAATTGGTAAAAATTTAAGCACTCAACTTTTTATTCATTAAGAATAAGTATGTTTTTTTCATATAGTAGCGAGGCTTTATTTTGAAGCCTCGCTATTTTTTGAAATGATAAAAGTCTTAAGAATTGAATGTGGTCATTGGATCATTCAGCCCATCAAATGGTTTTTCCAACGGTAGATGTTTTAGTCAGTAAAGGTCAGTTATGCTCATTCTCTTTTTCATTCTATGAAATACGAAGTATTCTGAAGGAATTGATTTTGTCTCAATTCACGGAATTAGTACCTGAAGAGTCATTTTTTCTGATGATTCGAACATCTACGCAATATATTGTCTAAGCGAATAAAATTTATTAAAAAAAAGATCTTCTGAAAATGAAAAGACATGTAACCTTCATTTCGCCAATTAATAGTTGGCAAATAGTTAAGAATACAGGAAAATATATTTTAATTCTTTTCGTTAACTTTTTTAATTCAAATGTATTTGCTTCACCTCTGCCTACTGCGGATGCCGGTACTTATTCTGTTGCAATTGATGGAGTAACACAAGCAGATTGTTCAACATATAATCTTCCCTCTGGTAGTGAAATTACCTACATCAGCAACATGGATTTTACATTACCGACACCATCTGGAATTCATCCTTCTGGTATTGGCTTTGCAATTTTTGGATGTGATCCGGTAGCTGCTGGTTATGACCTTGATGATCCTGCTACCTACAATTCGAGCAATACTTGTTTCTTAGATATGGACAATGATCAAGATCAAAATTTTGATACTCAAGAATCCAATTGTGGAGGACTTTCGGATACTGATCCAAGTTGGCCTTCCATGGTATGGGTAGTTCCAGTAACTTTGGATTTAGATTGCAACACTGGAGGTTTTGGCTGTGGTTGGAACCTAGACGATGATGGTGATGGCTGTGTTGCACATGGGTGTCCAATGGGATTAATTTACGATCCACTTCCAACTTTTAGTTGTGGCGACGTCTTTACAGATGCTGGTGGCGCCTCAGGTGATTATTGTACTAATGCGCCGCCTAGTGGCAGTGCTTCTTTGAGTTGGTTAATATGCCCCAGTACAACAGGTGATGTCCTAACATTAGATTTCACCTCTTGGGCTGTAGAAAATTATAGTGCATTTGGAGGTGATCAAATGACAATTTACGATGGAAACAATTCCGGAGCTTCGATTATAGGCATGTTCAGCGGTTCAACGGGAAGTCCGGGTATGGTTATGTCCTCAGGAGGTTGTCTTTACATAGAATTTGAAACGGACGAATTTGTTAATCTAGCAGGATGGACTGCCGATATTTCTTGTGGTTCACCTCCTACCTTGTGTGATTGTACAGACCCTTCTTGTATTGCTGCCGGTTACACAAATTTAGCAAGTGTTCCCCCTTTTCCAGATGTACCATCGTGTGAAACGGCATTTGTTCCACCATTAAATGGACAACCCGTAGAGACATGTCATGAGGTTACAGTTGACGCGTCTGGTTTTTTAGGCTTGTTTTATACCCCTGGAGATAATGGAAATGGTTGTTATTCTAATAGATCTGCCACTCTCTATAATAATGTCGGCGGAATGTGTGGTAGTTCTATTCCTGTCACTACTGCCAATGGAGGAAATGCTTCATTTAATCCTGAGTGGTCTGGATTAACCCCAGGAAACTACATTATGTGTGTAACCTTTGACATATCACCTGGATGTGATGTGGGGGGGGTGTGCATGGAATATTATGGGCAGGATGTCTGTGATGCTGATGCTGGGACTTATGACATAACAGGAGTAAATTCTCCAGCGTTTAATCAAGATCAATCGGGGAGCTATACAGTTCCTTGTTGTGGTACTTTAAACATAGATTACAATGGAGACGGAACCAATGCTCCACCAGATCCACTATGCGGAATTTCGGAATTGGGATATGCCATATTTAATTGTGACCCTATAGCAGCGGGTTATGATTTGGAGGATGAGGATACGTATCAATTTGGAGTGAATCCATGTTATCTAGGGATGCAAACATCATCAGGTACTATTATTGATAATAATGACGATGGTCAATCAGAAAACTTAAACGAATCAGAATTGTGGGTTGTACCAGTAACATTGGATTGCGCAGGTTGTTCTGGCCCTTCTTGTGGACCTGATAATGTGGATGGAGATGATGATGATTGTGTGGATTTTTCTGGTCCTTTTCACATTATCTATGAAGGAGGTTGTGGTACTGGAGGTTGTGGTACTTGTCCAGTGCCTTGTACTGAAACAGGAATGGGTAATGTTGCGACTTATCCGGACCGTTCATGGGCAGGAGGGGCAACAGCTAATCCGAGTTCATGTTGGACGCCAAATTGTCCTATTGATGCACCGTATTCAATTACGAATTGCTGGGATGCCACTGCTGATGCTACAGGATTTTTAGGGTTTGCTCAACAAATTGATGTAGGATCTTTCCTTTGTTTACCAAGTGATTGGAATATATCTTGGGAGTTACATGAGCAAGGAAGTTGCGGTAGTGTGATTGCGAATCCTGTTCCAAATGCCAACGGAGTATCCTCTGGATTTAATCCTGAATATACTGGACTAACACCTAATGGAAGTTACGTCATTTGTGTTACGTATACTTCGAATTGGATAGATTGTGGAATTGTAGAAATCTGTACCGAATTTTATGGAAGTGATTGCGATTTATCGACAAGTGCAAATGGAATGGATGCCAATTGTGGAATGAGTGATGGTGAGGTAACCATTACTTGGACAGGAGGGACAGCTCCCTTTGATATAACTGGAGATTTAAGTCAAACGAATGCCTCAAGTCCTCAGACATTTATGAATTTATCTAGTGGTATGTAT
>JAHDGJ010000034.1:10771-14056 GCA_020627705.1 Saprospiraceae bacterium | reverse complement strand
ATGGAGGCACTGTCGGATTTTCTTCCTGAATCTGATTGGCTTGGCGCAGATTTTAAATTTGATCAAACGAATATTCCCGGATCGGAGCAATCCGATGCTGCAATGACACTGGTCAATAGTGAAACAGGACCAAATGTAGCGGCATTTTTTGACCTAGACCGAACGTTGATTTCTGGATTTAGTGCCAAGCAATTTGTCCAAGCACGAATGCTCAGCGGAAAAATGAGCCCAAAGGAAATTGCCTCGCAATTTAGTGGCGCGTTGGTCTATGCATTGGGGAATAAAAACTTTGCTGGTCTAGCCGCTATCAGCGCAAAAGGCGTCTCTGGATTGGAAGAAAAGGTACTCATTCAACTGGGAGAAGAGGTATATCTCAAACATTTGGCAAAAGAGGTTATACCGCAATCTAGAGCACTGGTTGAAGCCCATAAAGCAAAGGGCCACACCGTTGCGATAGTCTCTGCTGCTACACCATATCAGGTGTATCCGATAGCTCGAGACCTTGGAATAGAACACATTATGTGTACCCGTATGGAAGTAGAAAATGGGAAGTTTACGGGAAAAATTGAGGAACCTGCGTGTTGGGGTGAAGGAAAAGCACATGCCGGTCGGACCTTTGCCGAAAAGCACAACATTGATTTGGACAAGAGCTATTTCTACACTGATAGCTTTGAGGATAAGCCTTTGTTGGATATTGTCGGCCATCCTCGGCCGGTAAACCCTGACAAAGAACTTTCTGCGTTTTCTATGGAAAATGATTGGAGTATCTATAGATTCAACGAGGCAAGCAGGGCAAATTTTACTGACATTTTTAGAACAGGCATGACCTTAGGAGCATTGGCACCAGCTGTACTTTCTGGCATAGGCAATGGGCTTTTGTCAAGAAACTGGAATACGGGACAAAACTCGATGATGGCAATGGTTGGCGATCTCGGAACCTTGATTGCAGGGATAAGGCTCGTAATTAAAAATGAAGAAAATATCTGGAATCAACGCCCAGCTGTTTTCATTTTTAATCATCAAAGCAATGTCGATCTTATCATACTCGCTAAGCTTCTGCGAAAGAATGCCGTAGGCATCGCAAAAAAAGAGTTAGAATACACGCCATTGGGTCCTATATTCAAAGCTGCTGGAATGATTTTTATCGATCGAAAAAACAAGGACAAAGCCATCGAAGCCATGAAACCAGCAGTCGAAGCGCTTAAAAATGGCACCTCTGTGGGGCTTGCTCCAGAAGGCACGAGAAGTTATGATTACAGTCTAGGCAAATTTAAGAAAGGGGCCTTTCATTTGGCCATGCAAGCCAAAGTCCCCATTGTCCCCATTGTTATAAAAAATGCACACGACGCTATGCCCAGGGGATCAAGTGTCATACGCCCAGCTGTAGTTGAAGTTAAAATATTAAAAGGGGTCCCAACCAAAAGCTGGAAGCGAAAAGATTTGGATCAAAATATAGCCAAAATCCGAAAGCTCTATTTAAAGGAATTGGATCAGTTGTAGTTACTCTTCAAATGCTGGAAACTGTTTCAAGATGGATGCCAGTTTCATCCCGATGCTCGCATCTCCTTCCATTTTTATTCTTCCTTGAATAAAAGCCGTCGTGACTTGTAGCTTTTTCGCAGCAATTTTCAACAAATACTTTTCCTGAATCCTGACAACCACGTCGGAAGATTTTGACATTCCTTTGCGCACAGACCCAGGGGCTTTGGTTAAATTCAATTGCCATTCTTTGGGTTCCTCTCCTTCGATAATAAATTGAAAATGTCCTACAGGTTTTTTAAGAAACTCAGGATTATTTTTAAGATACTTTCTTATAAACTCAAAGTATTTATCCGTTGACGACTTTTTAGGTTTAGCCTTACTCTTTTCTTTTTTGGATTTTTTCTTTCCCCGCTTTTCGTACTCCAAGATATCTGCCTCTAAGGCATTGGCTTCTTCCAAAATATAATCCGAAAATTTATTCAAATCTGGCATTGATTTGACATCTGAAGTAGGACTAATCGTGATGGATCCATTGTAACTCAATACCGTAATTATTAAGCCCATACCATCAATAATCGGCGCCATTCCCATAATAGAATGTAATTTATTGCCATGCAAATAAATCGGCAGCTGCGGCCCAGGTACGTTTGTAATCACTACATTAAACACTGGATTGTGCAGCTTAGAAAGATTAAATCTTGAATACAATCTAGCCGCTTGATTTGCTACGCCAAAAGGTACAGCTTCGGCTATATTGGATAAAGATTTGGCACCCATGGCGCCTTGGTAGGTCTTACCTTTTATGGTATTGTCATAAATGGTTTCGACCCTTTCGATTCGATCTTCCACATCGGTAGCCAACTGGACTAACATTGCTGATAATTGATTGCCCTTATTGGTATTGTCCGATTTGTTGGTAGAAATAGGTACCATGGCAACCATCGGTTTTTTGGGCAACCTGTTTTTCTCCATCAGATACCTTCTTAAAGCACCCGAACAAATCGTAAGAATTATATCATTGAGCGTTGTTCCCATAATGGACTTCAATCGCTTCACTCTATCTAAAGAAAGTATAGAGGTATTCCATTTTCGCTGTGCTGAAATGACCCCATTTAGAGGGGTCCTTGGTGCCGTAAAAGGCGCGGTCGGCAAATCTAAATGTTGAGCCCTGGTTAAAAATCCAGCCTTGAGGGTAGACATCAAGGTGTCTTTAACAAGCATCGGAAATTTTAATGGCTTTTGAGCAAAACTCAAAGTGCTTTTCATGATTAGTGAAAGCTCGTTAGGTAAAGGCGCAGGTTTGTATTCTCTCGGCTCAGGAATTTCTCTTACCTCAGGTCCTAAATCAAAGATAATCCCAAGTATTCCAGCACCACCCATGCCATCGATGGCTACATGGTGAATTTTTGAAATAATGGCAACTGATCCAGGCTTCACTTGTGACAAACTATCTAATCCTTCTACAAAGGTAAAAGACCATAAGGGCCGCGATTTATCCAAGGGCTCACTAAATATTTTTGAAGCAAACCTTCGAAGATTTTTCCAATTTCCTGGTTTGGGTAAAGCAACATGATCAATATGCATGTCCAAGTTAAAATCTGGATCATCGACCCAGTACGGATGGTCTATACTAAAAGGGACTTGGACTAAACGCTGGCGCAACTTTGGGATTTGGTGGATACGAGAAGCGATGGTTTTTTTAAATGATTCGAAGTCGAGCGATCCCTCAATAACGGCTACAGCCCCAATGTGCATGGGACTATTTGGTGATTCAACATACAAAAAGGTGGAATCCATTCCACT
>JAHDGJ010000034.1:0-10671 GCA_020627705.1 Saprospiraceae bacterium | reverse complement strand
TGCAATAACTCAATATAATCAGAGTGTGCTAAATTTCGACCTTCTCCCCAGCCATATACTTTGTAACCCAATTCATGGATAAAGCTTCTCAAAGGAATGGTTGATAAATCAGTGGACAAAAACCCGGGCAATATCAACACCGGATGTCCATCCCCATTGATTTTGTGTTTATTAAAAAACCTAAAGGGCATGTAGCACCCAAAATCCAATATGGCACGTAAACCTTCTGTCAATCCCAAAGCCAAGGACGGCCTTTTAATATCTTCTAATTCTATTGCTTCATTCATGAACACATGATTACTATTCTTAATCACTTACGACCAATATAGTCATTTCCTTATACTACAAAGCCAAAACCTAAGCATAGGTTTTGGCTTTTAAAATTTCAATCCGTAAGCGATTAACTATTGATTCTTTCTCTATAATTCTTCTGCCCCTTCTTCCATTGCCTTTTTAACGCTTCCAAAGCTTTGAATGCAAGATCTGCTTGGTTTTCCGCCAATTTAAATCCGCCTTTGATTGCTTTGTCTGTAAGATTTTGCCACTCTGCAGTCCTGCCAATAGTTTCATCTACTAACATTTCTGTGGTGTCCAAAATAAACTTATTCACCTTTGATGAAGAATCTTTAATTGTATTTATATCCAAATTGATTTTATTCTTAGTTGCCATGATTTTTAATTTATCAGTTTTAATAAATGATTACTTCTTAGTTGCTTTTGCTCGACTTGAAGTTTTCTTTGACGTTGCAGCTTTTACTTTTTTTCTAGTTGTTTTTACTGCTTTCTTGCCTTCAACCTTTACAGATTTTGCAAGCTTATCAGACTTCGCTTTGCCTTGATTAAAGGTACTTTTTAGTGTTTTACTAGCATCTTCAAAACCATCTTCCAATTTCTCAGAAACCATTTTAACGGTTTGATTGATTTTCATTGTGGTATTATCCACAGCTTTGGTAATTCCCAACAATTTTTGAAGTCTCTTGCTGTTGTTTTGAAACTGCTCAGTAAACATTTCTAAAGAATCGAAAACAATATCGATTTGCTTTTCAATTAGCGGCTCTGACTTTCTGATTGCCTTTGCTGCCACTTTTTGATATTTAGTGCCTGTTGCTACCGTTCCTTCAATTAATTCGTCAGCAAAATTTACAACTTTACAGTGTGCTGTTTTTGCTGAATTCATAATTTGATTTCTTCTATTTTGGAACCTTTTGCTTGTTTTTGTAGCTGCCATAATTCTAATGTTTTAAACGTTATTTTTTAAAGACAATACAAATAAATAAAAGGCGAGTTACAACTGAGTTACAGCTGAGCAGTCTCAATAAAAATCAAGACAACAAACTTCGATATAGTTGGTTTGTGGCAGGCAAGGGCTCTAAACTAAATTCTTTCTCCAAGACTTCTTTACATCTTTGATATGCGCGAATGGCTTGGACTCTGTTGCCATTGATCATATGAGCCACCATTTGAATACGATAGGCTTCCTCCCAGGCATTATCAATATTCAAGGCCGCTTCCGATAACCTTAAGCTTTCGCTTGGCTGCTCCTCTAAAAGTACTTCTGCCAAATTTAGAAAAGCATCCAGAGCCAAAATTTGCAATCTTTCTCTTTCTGTGGTGGTCCAGTCCTCAAAGATTCTGTTGGGCAAAAAACTTCCTTTATACAAATCAACAGCGGCTTGATATGCCACAATGGCTATTTCTTTATTTGACTTTACGTTTTTATTCCCAATCGCGATAAAGTCTTCCATTTTTTCACTATCCAGCCAAATGTACTCCATATTGAGTTTGTACGCTGCTCCTTGCCTTACGACAAATTTGGCTTTGGCACGCGCCTCTTTGTTTGGTTCAAGGGCCTTATTAATTCCGTGCAGCGCTACTTTAAAATCCTGATCTGTTCCATTTTCCTCCCATAATCTCTCTATGATTTGTTCTTTATGTAAGGCATGCCGATTTCTCGAAATAATGAAAAATTGAAACAACTGCATCGCCTTATCCCTTCCCCACTGATCTGGAATTTCGAACTCTTTGTGTTCAATTTTAAATTGACCAAAAGAAAAAATACGCACTTCCGCTTCAGAAAAAGAAGCAATTAATTTTTCGATATTTTCCATTGGGCTGCCCGACAATTGGATTATTTCTTCGCGGTAAGAGCTCCAATTTTATCCTCTAAACTGTGCACCAATTTAGTTAGACTTGAGATTTGCTCAGAAAGGATATTGATGTCTGATTTTGAAGGCGGCTTTAAAGCATTTAAATCCAACTTACTGCTAATTTCCTCTGCCTTAGAAGTTAATTGTTCCTGAATTTGAGAAACTTGTGCTTTGGGATCCTTAATCACATCAACAACCATTTTGGGGTAATTTTTCGCTAACCTCTTCCAGATATCTAAGCTTTTATTGAGGAGCCCTTCTTTGTCCTCAATGGAATCATCCGCCTCTATCGAAGACAGGGTAAGGGCAGAAAGTTTTTCCTGAATAAATTGCATCGCGTCCTTTAGTTCACTAAAATTCTTCACGTCGTTTCCTTGAACATGCGAAACTTTTCCTCTCCATTGTACATTGGATTCCCCTTTCTCGTCTTCAAATATCTTTTGAGTAAAGCGGAGTAAAAATGATGCAGTTTGATCTGAATTGGACATAACTTTCCTTTTGTACTTGCAAAGATATACTCTCTAAATTTCAATTTCAGCTGAAACAAATGTTTACAGCTACTTTTTCAAAATAAACAGATCTTTATGGCCTAATAAAGATTTATGAGCTTTCAGCACCTCTTCTTTTTTTGTTTTTGCATTTTGATTTGCTCCTGCTTGGATGAACCAGACAACAACATTCCTGAGGATGTACATTGCTTGAATAACCAACTTGTCGAAGATGGAAATTTGGATTGTACAGACATCAATAACTTCTGCGAAACGGAATTATTAGGAGAATTAAAATTGAGTCAGTCAATGAAAGAACGTTTTGTGGATTATTGCCTTTCACAAAACTCCTTTATAAAATTTAAAAACGAAGAAGGTACTTCACTTCCAGTAGAAATTAAATCAAAACGTTATACCACAAATAGATCTATACTAACACTTTCACCTGGAAATTTGGATTGTAAAAATTATTGCCTTGAAAATGAAGTGGCTCATATTAACTTGGAGTGCTCAAGATTCAATTTAGACGTAAGCCTTTTTAGCCATATAAAGCTAAACTTTGATCCGCAAAATGAGCCTCAACCACAATTGACTGGAAGCGCAAATATTATGGCGAGGCTGGGCAACACTGCTCAAACAGTGTTCTCGATGCATCTAGAAGACGCCAATGGAATGGAGATTGAGCAAGACACATTTAGCATACGTTTTCATCCATCCATTACACTTAATGGCCAAACGTTTAGTGACATTTACAGCAATGAAAACAACAATTCTACAAGTCTATTTCGTAAAGAAAAAATTTACTTTGATCCGAATGTAGGATTAATCGCAGTTAGAGATTCTTTAGGAGTTCTATGGAGCAGAGACTAATTAATTACAGATTACATATGTAATCTCCGAAGCAACAACCCCAGGACAAAATGTGGTAAATATTTCGCCTTCTCGAAGATATAAAAAGTCCAAATCCTCTCCACAATAGTCATCAGTATATTCGCTAAACACCAAATATCCCCCGGGATACAAACTAGGGAGACCTCTACATGCTCTATCTGCTTCTATAAAATTGTCTTCTACAACGGTAGTACATGTTTGACAATCTTGGCAACTGTAAGCCATGGTTATGATGGCCAAAAAATGTAGAATTTTTTTCATAATGGTAGTTTACCTACCAAATTAGCTCAGTATTTCAAGCCAGGCCGTTAACAAATTCGTAAAAAAGCTAAAGGAAAGGTTATCGTAGACACTTACACATTCTTGGGTCTTATGATCCTTTGCAAGAAGTGAAACAAGTAAATCAGTTGTACCCACAAATAAAGGACCGCTGCTAAAAAGATCAGCCAATGAATAGCTCGTAAACTCCAATTTGAATCCATAGAACTGCTGCTATAATAAATCCAAAATAAGATGATCATCCCAGATAAGAAGCTGACATAACTATGCCCTTTTATAATGTAAGAGTGAAGATTTAGCCGCTTCGAGTTGCGATGTAACAATGCTCGAAATACAAAACTGAGTAGGAAAAATAAATAAAAATGAGAGGAGCTAAGAACAAAATATGTATCGTGCAATTGAAGATCAAAAGTGGATTTTGTAGACAAAACAACACATAAAAAATTGATGAATCCTCCCGTCCACAATAATCTTTCGCTAGTCATCTTAAAGTTTTGAAGCACAATGGTACAAGCCATACTGAATCCAAAAGTCTTCGGCATGTTTTTTCCAAATAAGGAAAAGTTCCCGTTTAAAACAAGGACATAGTTTTCTTTCTTTTCGTAAGATATCCCTGGAGTAAACTGAAAAACAGATGCCTTGAATGCATCAAAATCACTGTATTGATAATAAACAGAAGCGACCAACAAACTTGGTCCAAAATACCTTCCAAAATCTGCAGTAATATATAGGTCATTGTTGGACAGCTCTTGATGCTCGTAAAGGTTTTTAAAATTTTGAACATTTATATCAAGCGAAGTGATCTCATCAAATTCATAAGAAGCAATAAGACCTAATCCATAATTTCCAATTGATGATGCCTCTCGATTATTCTTGTTTATTTGGGCATTCCCAAAAGGTAAATTTAATCCTGCCATTGCACCTAAGCCAAAATTTTCCCACGTGCCCAAGGCATATTTTGCAGACCAATTAGAAAAATCAGCACCCAATATCGCACCTAATTCAACACGCTTTGAAATAGGATAGGCCATTCTCAAATTCCAATTAGCACTTACAGACAAACTATCCGAGGAGGAAAACGCATCTTCGAGTTTCCCTTCCGCATTCCATTGTTTTGAAAAAACAGAAAAATTATATGATGGCTCAAACTCTGCTACACCATTGGGCAGAGGCTTGTGATTTATGCTGGTAATTTTACTTCCGCTGATACCTCCGACCTGTGCAAATAACTGATTTGCATATGCACAAAAGAAGCACTGGATAATAAAACACACTAAAATATTTTTCATTGCTATTTGCACTCCAGCTTTAACTCAATGGTACCACTATTTTCCTTGAATCAACCAACTGCATCCAAAGGAAAGGAAATTTGAACGAGTGGTAATACCAGTTCCAAATGAAAAATCGACTTGTACATGGTCTTTAACTTGATATACAAATCCAGTATTAAAATTTAAATCCGCTATATCTAAATCAAGCCATTGTCCATACGGCTCAACAAAAAAACCAACGCGTTCTGAAACGGATTTTGCCAAGGATAAAGTGTACAGAAGATTAAAGGCCTCATCACCTGTACTAAATGTTCCAATGTTATATCCAATGCTCCAACCATTTTTTAATGGATGTGACACCAGAATTCTCGCCATAAATCCATATTCTTCTCTTGACAATCCTTCAGTACCACTCGGAAAAATGAGATGACCCAGCAAAGCAATTTGGGTCGGAGAGGAATCTTTGGTCAAATTATATTTGGCTCCTACTTCAAGATCATTGACACCTTTAATATCTATTTCCCCAAACCGAAAGGATTCGTATTGATGTAAAAGACGCAATTCCAAATTTTCAGAGATGCCGTATCTAAATAAATTGTTTGGTTTAAAACTGCGGATATTTAATGTTGGGTTTGAGGTAAACCCTTGATAACTTAACAATACCCCACTCTCTAATTGAAGGTTATTTTTCCCTACCACCAACGAACTTTCTGTTTGATCAGGTCTATCCGTTACGATCTGGGCATGTAACAACGAATGACCGAACAATAAAACCAGTAGGGCAATTGTACATTTTTTTGAATTTATTACATTGATTTTCTGCTTCATTAGTTCAAATTATCTGATGTGATAGTACAAAAAACAGCAAATTTTTAGACTTGTCAAAATTAATTTGACGCACTAGTCTAAATCGTACAAGGTAAGCATGCTGTCCTTGGGTAAATATAAAGGATGCTTTGGTGTCCCATTTTTGGATTGTGCTAAGTAATGAAAAGGTCTATCGATTTCGGTAATTTCCTTCGGCCACCCCATTTGCTGTCCCCAAGCACAGATCACTAAGTCGCTATGTTTGATGGCTTTATTTCGATAATAGGTATTTATACCACTATTTATTTCTCTTTCAACGTTAAAAGCTTTATCAATTTTGGTTGGGTCTGCCGAAATCTTGGAAAAAAGATTGACCACAATTAAAGCGCCACAACCAAAGTAGTCTGCAAAAGATAAACACCTTTTTAAGGTGGGATCATCCGAAGTTGCTCCTGCACTGCTTGGATTAAACATTACAAAACAGCAAGTCTTTCTCGAAAGGTCCCAACTTCGATAAAGCAAATATCTATGCGATTTATCTTTCGAAAAAATAGCATGTCGATTCATAACTCAGTAAAGTTGAGGCTTGCTTTCCATTGTGGTAATATGTGCTTTCGATAAATCCAAACTTGAAAAACAGTCCTTCCACTCATAAAACCAACCATCGAAATCCAAAGCACATGATTTGGAAATACATGTTGCAGCGAATAAAATAATGTAACAAAAACAACTACCGCTAAAAACATACTGTTTCTCAATTCTTTGCTTGCTGTAGCCCCACTATAAATCCCATCCCAAATAAAAGCACTAGCACCTGTCAAAGCCAAAAGTGACAACCAAATCATAAAAGGCTTCGCCAATAAAAGCAAAGAATCAATAGATGTAAATAGAGCCAAAATGTAATCGTCAAAAATTAAGTATGCAATGGAAAACAATCCCGCAAAGCCCAATCCTAAGACCATACATTTGCGGATCACGTCCTGAATTTTAATCCATTTTTTGGCACCTAAGTACTTTCCTACAAGGCTTTCGGAAGCATAGGCAAATCCATCAACAGCATAGGACATAAAATAAAACAACTGCAATAAAATTTGATTTACAGCTAAAAAATCATCTCCCATTTTGGAAGAATGATTGGTAAAAAAAGTGAAAACAAAAATCAGTCCAAGGTTTCTTACAAACATATCTCCATTGACCTTAAAGAAGAGACGCATTTTTTCTGCTTTAAATATGACAAGGTCCCAATAAGCAAATATTTTGACTTTGTGTTTTTGGAAGGCCAAACCAAAGGCTAAAATGAAGGTTAGCCATTGGGCAATCAGTGTACCATACGCTACTCCTTGAACGGACCAATCTAATCGGACGACAAAGTACCAGCTTAATATAATATTGACAATATTTGCAAAGAGACTTAAAATCATGGGTCGCACAGCATCTTGAACACCAAAAAACCAACCACGAAGACCAAAAACAGAAATAACCGCAGGAGCGCCTAATATGCGTATAAAATAATAATCCAAGGCGAGATTCTTTACCTCTTGAGATCCGGACAACAAACCAAAAAACAAGTAACCAATCGGTCTATGAAAAAACAATAAGGTAATCCCAATGGATAAGCCCACCACAACCGATCTCCAAAAAAGACGATATACCTCTTTTTGATCTTCCCGACCAATCGCTTGAGCAGTTAACCCTGTAGTACCGGGCCGTAAGAAGCCAAAACCCCAATAAAGTATGTTAAATATGATCCCGCCTAAAGCTATCGCACCAATGTATGATGGGTCTTCTTTATGTCCCATCAGAGCAGTATCAACTATACCTAATAGAGGTATTGAAATATTAGCGAGTATATTGGGAACAGCAATTTTAAATATTTCTCGGAAGCTGGACAATTTTTAAATTTCTACTAAATTACAGGTGTGCCATCAATTAATATCACTAATAAATAGAACAAATGGAAAACATTTTTGAACCCAAGGGATACAATAATTTAGCAGCAAGAATCAATAGCCTTTCTAATACTACTGAAGCACAGTGGGGCAAAATGAATGTTGCTCAAATGCTCGCACATTGCAATGTTGCTTTTGATATGACCTACCATCCAGAAAATTTCCCCAAAGTAGGCGCTTTCAAAAGATTTATTCTCAAAACGCTTATCAAACCTGCTGTTGTAGGTCCTAAACCATATGCCAAAAACTCCAGAACGGCACCTGTTTTTATAATTAAAGGCGATAGAGATTTTGAGCAAGAAAAGACTAAAATATTAGCCTATCTCAAAAAAACGCATGAACTGGGAGCAGATGGATTCGAACAGCGCGAATACATCAATTTTGGAAAAATGACTAGCCAAGAATGGAACACTCTATTTGCGAAACATTTAGAGCACCATTTGAGACAGTTTGGGGTATAAGTCAGGATCACATTAAGTAAATCTATGCTGGAAATAAGACGAATTACAATGCTTGATCCTTTGTATCAAGAAGAAAGAGCTTTACGCAATGTAGTCTTACTTCGTCCCATTGGATTACCCGATCATGCCTGGGAAATGAATGATTCCAACTCATGGCATTTCATTGCACTAGATGGAAATAAACTTGTTGGGTGCGTGGTTTTGTTTCCTTCTGCAAGCAAAAAAAGCAGTGCCCAACTCATGCAAATGGCAATTGCCAATAACTATCAAGGAAAAGGAATTGGTAAACAAATGGTCTTAAAACTATTACAATTTGCCAAAGAGCAAGGACTTAAGGAGATCACCTGTCATTCTAGAAAAAACGTAAATGGGTTTTATGAAAAACTAGGATTCACTGTTTATGGAAATGATTTTGAAGAAGTTGGCATCCCTCATAGTCATATGAGATTAGTTCTCAATTAAATTTAAAAAGCGCTACACTTCAAAAGAAGTATAGCGCTTCGGTGGTAGTTGTTATTTTTTTATGATTTATTTACTAAATGTTGATGATACAATTTGATCATCTGTCATTATTAGATTTAGTTGGTAATCTCCCGTTTCGAAGTCGCCTAAGTCCAGGGTTACTTCGTTCGAAAATAATGGCAATTGGAATTCGATCGTCCCGTCAGCTTTTAAGACCTGCAAAAACTGAATTTGATTTTCAGTTGATAATTCAAACGTTTCGTCAACTGCAGAGTACTCCACATTGATACCCCATTTGTCATAATCCAGCTTATTCATTTCAAATGAAATTGCTTCAATAGAAAAAACATTTTCCTTTACCTCTGGATTGTTGTTCGCATAAATAATCACAAAAACGAAACTTAATGCGAGAAGAGTTGCTGTTAATTTTTTCATGACAAATAATTTTAGAAGATGTGAATAATTCTATCTGCAAGTTAACGGAAAGAGTTAGAGCCAGCGGTTACATTCGCGCTCAGAAGACCCTACAGCCACCCTACTAACATAACCAAATAGCCCAAAACAGCTAAAGACTTGGAGTTCTAACGCATTAGAAGGATAAAAAAACTGCTGCCAATTCCTTATAGATTTGACTTCCCGGCATGTTTCTAACGCCGATGCCTTTTGATTGATGATCCGCTTTACTGAGGCTCTTCAAAACATACTTTAGGTAAGCATGCGAATAATTCGAGGCAGCTTGAATATAATCACGACTAAAAAAACTTGAACGCAACCCCAATTCTGCACGAATTTTCTCCTCACTGGAGCTCCCCAATGATTTTGCAATAAGCACCTTCGAAAAAAATTGATACAGATTAGACAGCACCATCGGAACGGGATTTGACTTGATGTTTTCGGAAAAATAATTGAAAATCATTGCAATTTTTTGCACGTTTCGATTAGCTAAGGCCTTTTGCAATTCGAAAACATTAAAATCCTTAGATATTCCTATTTGCTCCAGTATTAAGGCCGAAGTTATAGTTGAACCTTTCTCCAAATTGATAGCGAGCTTTTTTAGTTCGTTATTTACCTTGGATAAATCAGAACCCAAATACTCAGCCAATACTCTTGTCCCTTGCTGATCAATTTGAAAACCTAAATCCTTGACTCTTCGAGTAATCCAATCTGGCAATTGATTATCATAGAGTTTTTTTGCTTCAAAAACTACAGCCGATTTGGATAACACCTTAGACAATTTGGATCGTCCGTCCAATTTTTTATGCTTATGAGCAATTACTAAAATGGTACTTTCCGTTGGCTTTGAAAAATAAGATTCTAATTGGCTCAAACTTCGCATTTCTTGCGCCTCTTTTACGATAACAACACGTCTTTCTGCCATCATTGGAAATTGGCGTGCGTTGTCTATCACTTGTTTAAAATCAGATTCTTTACCGTACAAAACAACCTGGTTAAAAGCCTTTTCTGATTCATTGAGCACTTTATGCTCTAAAATTTCAACCAACTGATCAATAAAGAAAGATTCCTCTCCATGAAGAAAATAGATTGGTGAATACTGCTTGGCAACTAATTGTTCTCGAATGCGTGTAAAGTCCTTAGACATGGTGTGAAGATATTTAATCTTTGATTGCCAAATCTAAAAACCAGTACGAATTAACAAGCCAGATTCTATTCCTGATTTCGTGATTAACCTAAAAACGATTTTACCTTGTTAACCCGGAGCGATGCGCAAACTTTAATTTTTCTTTCAAACATTAGGCATTCATCTTGGTGGATGTATAAGAGACTTATATATTTATATCAAGTATGGGGCCTTAGCTTCCCGTTGTTCGTTCCACTCTAACGGGACAGGCACTTCGCTAAGTCCCAAAGAAATGGGGCCTTAGCTCAGTTGGCTAGAGCGTTTGACTGGCAGTCAA
>JAHDGJ010000021.1 GCA_020627705.1 Saprospiraceae bacterium | reverse complement strand
CAAAAAAATAACAAGTACCACGCAGTAGCAGCGCAGCTAAAACAGCCTTCTTTTTTCTATTACATGTTTGGGGTAGATAATATTCTACAAAAGTACAAATAATTGCAGAATTAAAGCTTAATGTTTTAACAAAGTCAATTTCATATTTAAAGGCATCTTATGGTGTTGGATGTGAATAGAGCGTGGAATGTTGGCAATATACTTGGATAAGAAAATACTAACCGCTCTATTCTGATGTATTTCAGTGATTTTATGTTTTCTTTCTTGAACGAAGAAATGTTTTTTTTGATTGAATGTTGTTTTGAATATGGTTTGTTTTTTAGGAAACTTCCCTTTTTCAAATTGAGTCGCTTGACTTCCCAAAATACCTCTAGTTAAAAGCATTTCCATGTCTTGTTCAATAATTTTCAGGAATATTTTTAGTTTCATCTGCTCCATGGTCTTGTGTACGATAAAACCATTTTCACCAAATTCAAAGTCGAATAACGTCATACCAAACTTAGTCATGAAAATTGTTCTATAATTTCCCTCAGAAAGTTGCTTGAGTGCTAATAAACCACCTTGTTGAAATTTGTCGCCATAACTCAACGTTGTTTTAAATAGGAACGATTTAAAATTATCTTTAAAAATAGGTTTGAAATTATCACTAGAAAGCACCGTTTGGCTGCCCTTAGAAAGCGGGAGTAAATGCTTGGGAGTAGTACAACTTGTAAAAAATAGACACCAACTAATGAATGCTAAAAGTTTGCTCAGGGATATTTGCATTGTTTTTTTTGTTCTTGAATTTCATTAAAGTATAATCACCTGATTGTTCGACCATTTTTACTTGTTCTACAGAGTAATCCTTCTTAGAAAAATAGATATTGATGTTTTTCATAAACTCCTGTACTTTCTTTTGTTTGGGAGTCATGATGACCAAATAAGCCGTGTTACTTTCTTTAAATTCATATTGATAATCTTCCTCATTAACAAGCAAATCCCCTTGTATACTTCCGATCATCATTTCATTAATTTTTTGAAATGTTTTATTACCAGAAAGATCATAAGAACTCACTTTCCCCTCGTCCTTTATAGAAACCTTGCCATCCTTGAGAATGATCAAATATTCCAATGGTTCGGTGTATTCCCAACGTAGCTTATTGTTGGCTTTATAAAATAATTTACCATGAGATTCAATATCTTCTGAAAGGACATCTATGTGTTTGGTCTGTACAAAATCACTTTGCAAACTATTGGTAGAAGCAGCAATGGAGTGCAATTTTTGTTGAAATGCTTTGCTGTCTTTCATGGGTTTGAATGTTTGAGCAAAGCTACTGGTATACGCTAAAAAAGCAATTAGAAAAAGTGTATATCGAATCATATAGATGGTTTGTTTTGATATGCTTGTAATTGTAAAAGTTGGTCTAAACCAACAACGGTATATCCTTCTTTCAAAAGATATTCCAAAAACAAAGGCAAGAACCTTGGTAGAAATTCTAAGTGATCGTGAAAAAGAATGACATCGCCTTTTTTAAGCTTTTTTTGTACTCGAATTAGTAGTCGTTGCTCGTCTTTAATCACGGTATCTAAAGAACGTAACGTCCATCCAATTGTTTTGTGTTTGACTTGGCCTAATGCTTTAGCAATATTAGGAGTCGTAATGCCATAAGGTGGTCTAAAAAATAAAGGCTTTTTTCCAATGTGTTGCTCAATAATGGTGTCGGTATCCAAAATTTCTTGCACGACTTTTTTGCTAGAGAAAAAATCAAAAAAATTAGAATGCGAAAAGCTGTGATTACCAACAAGGTGTCCTTCTGCATCCATTCTTTTTAATACATCAATTTGTTCTTCTGATGATAAGTTTTTGCCGATACAGAAAAATGTGGCAGGAACTTGATACTGTTGAAGTATATCTAAGACCAAATTACTCTGAACGGGGTTTAAAACACCATCGTCAAAGGTAATGGCAATTTCTTTTTTGCTCAAATCTACCGCTTGGCAATAAGCTGGAAGGTGAAAGTTACTAGCAATTTGGGTTGTTCCAAAATAGGCAATGGTAAATCCTGTTAAAAAGATTATCAAATAAACCCACCAAGCAAAATTCAAAAATGCAGCTATTCCAAACAAGCTCAATACGCCAAGAAGTACCGTGTTGAATCGTAAGTATTTAGGAAAAGGTCCCATTTTATGCACTTACTTTTGATAATAGGATAATAGAATGATTAATATCTTGGTGATTGTTGTAAATCAAAATATGTTTTGGGGCTTTTTTGTGAATACCTAATGCTGTTTTTGTTGGTAAGTCTCCTTTCAGGACTTGGGCACCAACCGCCATTGCAAATGCAGTACTGGTAGGATATTCTCCACACAATGTTTTATACTGACTATAGTCTGCGGTTGGAAATAATTCTTTTTCTATAGCAAGTGTCTTATTTCCTGTAAGGACAACATCAATGGCTTCTAAAGGAATATTAGCTTCTTGAAGTGTGTGCTGAATACTTTGTTGTACGGCAGTTTTGTCTTTGGGGCGATACAGCATGTTTACTCCTGCTACTTTGGCATAAGTATTTGGAGTAGGTTGGTCAGACAGAATAAAGCAAGCAGCACCTTCCCCCATTACCCGAACACCGGCTTTGGCACATTCTAAGCGTTCTAGTAAGATACCAAGTTTTTCGGTTTGCTCATCAATGCCGTTGACCAAAATATTATTGGCTTTATTATCATAAAATAAAAGCATGGCGTCTATCAAAGCAGATTCAAAAGAAACATTGCCTTGGACATAAGACATATTGTAACAATTGTTGTGGTGCAACAAGGCAATTTGTCCAGCAACGGTGTTGTGAGTAGATTGGACAAAAGCGGTTGGTGTCAAATAAGCCTCTTTATTTTCTATGATGGTCTCTAAAAATTTTTCGGTGTCTTTAACACAGCCCCAAGCTGTTCCAGAAATAATGGCGTCCAAAGAAGGATTGTTGGCATCGTCTAAAGCTTTGTGTGCAGTGGCTAATCCCATCCGAACAATACGACTCATTCTACGAAGCAATTTTTTTTGTATAAACTCTTTGTAGTTGGGTTCTTGACAAGTAAAAAAAGCGCCCTGTGGAGGTGCAATAGTTGCTCCCATTGGTTGATAAAATGTCTCTTGCGGAGAAATATTGCTAAGACCATTGATGTAAATATTCTTTTTCATAGTGCAATTTTGCCAAAAGTAATGGGATTATTGGTAGGCTTTGAAAACCAATGAAGAGGTGTTGCCTCCAAAACCAAAAGAATTGGATAAAATGTAGTTTAATTCTTGATTTTCGAGCAGTTCTGTTTCAGGGATCATTGTTCCTCCTAAAGCCTCAATGGGGGTTTCGAACCTCAAGTTAGGGTAAATGATTTTATGTTGTAAGGCTAAAACAGACAATACTGCTTCTACGCCCCCAGAAGCCCCTAAAGTATGCCCTGTAAAGGCTTTTGT
This sequence comes from Saprospiraceae bacterium, assembly GCA_020627705.1. Taxonomy (GTDB): domain Bacteria; phylum Bacteroidota; class Bacteroidia; order Chitinophagales; family Saprospiraceae; genus JAHDHU01. Next base: position 61,616 of record JAHDGJ010000021.1, on the reverse strand, counting down.
AGAACTAAACTTAGGCATATTCTTACCAAAAAGGCGCTGCATAGCAATGCCTTCAGACAAGTCATTGTTGGGCGTCCCTGTTCCATGAACATTAACATAGTCAATTTGACTAGGCTCTATCTGTGCAACATCTAAGGCTCCTTTCATGGCTAAAAAGGCGCCTGTTCCATCAGGAGAAGAGGCTGTTTGATGGTAAGCGTCATTGCTATTGGCATAACCAACTAGTTCGCCTAAAATATGGGCTTCTTTGGCAATGCCTTCAGCTTCCAAAACAATAAAACCAGCTCCTTCCCCTAAATTTAATCCACGTCGATTTTCATCAAAAGGTTGACTATAGGCTTCATCCAATATCTGTAAAACATTAAAACCATTGACAGTAAATTTTGTCAAGGCATCTACTCCCCCAACAATGGCACGATCCAATAAACCATGTTTAATCATTCGAGCTCCAAGCATGATGGTATTGGCAGAAGAAGAACAGGCGGTACTAATCGTAGACACCATTCCTGTTGCACCCAAACTGTCTGCAATTCGCTCTGTACTTTCGGCACATTCGTGCGTTAGCATCGTTTGGACATCTCCAGCTTGTTCATCTTCCATGAAATCCGCATAGAAGTGCTCTGTTTTATCCATTCCACCGACTGTATTACCAGAAAAAACGCCTGTTCTACCATCGCCCAAAACGGGACTTCCAGCCGAACGCCAAGCCTCCTGTGCGGCAATAATTCCTAACAAACTTGTTCTCGTAATACGTGTTTGAGGATCTATATTGGCCAATGCGCAAAGCTGTTGATTATCATACTTGACTTCACACAGAGGAAGTTTGCCTTTGTGTACTGTTTGCAAATATTGAATTTCTCCAACACCTGAACTGGCAGATTTGATGTTCGATAATGTTTCAGAGGTATTTTTGCCAATGGCAGAAATAATCCCGATTCCAGTTATAAAAATGCGCTTAGCCATTAATTAAATCCTTTTAATTTTGGTGTTGTAAAATATACTCAGCCATTGTGTTTAATGAGTGAAAGATTTTTTTTCCTTCGTCTTGGTTTTTGATTTTGATGCCATATTCCTTATCTAAAAGTACAATTAGTTCTAAAGCATCAATAGAATCTAAGCCCAATTCTCCATTGGCATCAAAAAGCATCTCATTAGGGTCAATTTCATCTGGTTCTACATCCTCTAGATTCAATTGTTTAATAATTTGAACTTTTAGTTTTTCGATTAACTCTTCCATTTTCTAAAATTTTATTATTGTAAGAACCAATATCTTACATTTGGTTTTTTGTTATTTCTATTCTGTTATTTATTGACTCCAAACAGCTTTTTAAAAAAGTGCAAAAGCTTATTAAAGGGCTATTCATTTACAAGGTACAAGATAGCGTGATAATCTTCATCTGTATAATCTACCCAGCCTGTTAAACATATTTTAGCCGTTTCGGTTTGTAACATATCTTGGCTGTATTCTAGTAGCATTTCCTTATCAAATTGGTTGCTAACAAAAAAAACAGATTCTCCTTTTATATTGTATTTGATGCAAATTTCACCCACCATGATATTGGGTAAGGTGTATACAAAAACAGCAGGACTAGGAAAATAGTTATCTCTATCTTTTATAGAGTCGGTGTATTTAGAATCTGTGTGTAAGGTAGAATTAGAATTGGCCATGACTACTCCGATTTCTTCGGGAGCGTATCCATCCAATTGTCCATCCTTTAGTAAAAAATGTGCTGCTACAAAGGCTAGTTTGCACAAACGATCCATTTTATGAAACTTAGGATAGTTTAATTCAAATTCCTTATAAGCTCCTTTTATAAATTTAGGAAATGGGAGGGCTGTGTTTTCATAAATAACCCGCCCATTTATGTTAATTGTTCCTGCTTTTATTTCACAGCAAGGATAGGTTGTTGTTTGTTTCATGGCGTGTTAAGTTGATGATTTTGAAAAAATCATAGCAGCATTACAACCACCAAAACCAGACGCTGTTTTAAGGCATTTTTGTAAAGGCTTGGAGCTTGTTTTCTCAATGACATTTATTTTCTTTGGAACACCTAGTTCTTCAAATCCTAGAGAACGATAGAGTAAATTATCTTTCAAAGATTGAATGGCTACAATGCTTTCAATAAGCCCCGCAGCACCCAAGGTATGTCCAATATAGCCTTTTAGGCTGTTTAGAGGAACTTCTTGCAAATTGGCTAATGCAATTGCTTTTGATTCCATTTCATCGTTATAAGGAGTAGCCGTTCCGTGCATAGACATATAGTCAATTTCTTCTTTAGGACAATGGGCATCCTTTAGTGCCTTATTAATGGCAATAAACAAACCATCTCCTGTTCTTGATGGTCCTGAAATATGGTTGGCATCGTTGGACGAAGCACCACCGTCTATAGTAATAACTTCGTTCTGATGGGCTGGTTTATTGGTACTTAGCACTACCGTTCCAATCCCTTCTCCTAGATTGATACCTATCCGATTTTTGTCATAAGGTTTGCAGGGCGCATTGCTCATTGCCTTGAAAGATTGAAACCCAGATAAAGTAAATTCTGAAATTAAATCACCACCTGTAACAACGATGTTCTTGTATTTCTTTTTTCTTAATAATCGTTTGGCAACATCCATGGCTAAAACACCTGAAATGCAAGCATTACAAACAACCAACGGCGTATTAGGATTCTTAAAATAAAGCTGAACTTGTTTTGCTAAGCTTCCCAGCTGCACCCTTTCTTTAGGAAATTTTCCTCTGTTTTTATGCTCTAGCAAATCAATATTGCCTTTAGTAGAAGCCACAATAATTAATGTATCTTCTGCCGTCAAATCTACAGAAACATTGGACGTTGCATCTAAGATAGATAGCAAAAACAATTGCTCTAATTTAGAATACTGTGCTGCGGATTGAAGCTGTTGAGCTGCCTTTGTTGCTAAAATATCCTCTTGTATTTTAGAAATCCAAACAGGAGTAGGATAAATAGAAGGGTCATGGTGGCAGGTTACGCCCGTTTGTTCAGCAACAATTTTCTTCCAGTTGGCTTTTGTTGTAAACCCCAAGGAAGAAATAATATTGTCAGCAATAATATAGATAGGTGTTTTTTTCATTTAGTATACTTAGTGACAGTTTGATTCCAAGAGTAGAGGGTTGTTTTTAAAGCAATCCCCACTTTTGTTTCCACTCTTCATAAAATGTAGGAACAGCCAAATACAATTCCCGATTTTCGTCTAAAAATACCTGTGTTGTTTCCCCTGTAGCAGAGAGCGCACCATCACTTTTGCGATAAATTTTATAATCAAAGAAAAGCTTTGCAGCAGGAGTGTCAATAAATGTTGTTTCGATAATAGCCGTATCGCCATATTCCAATGGATTCATGTGTTCACAGCGCATGCTTACAATAGGAATTAGGAAGTTATTATTTTTAACATCTAAATACGTGATACCGTATTTTTTGCCCCAAGCTTCTCGACCATCTTCAAAAAAACGAACATAGTGTCCATGCCATACAACAGCCATAGAATCTACTTCGCTAAATTTAATAGGTTGCTCAAAAGTATGTTGAAGTGTTTTTCCTGTAATACGTCTTCGTTTGCCTCTCCGAATGGTTTTCATAGTTATGCTTGTTCCGTGTCTGCAATGAAAATTTTCATTTGGCATTTAGCCATTACTTGATCCCCTACTTTAGAAACGCCATTAATTAAAGTGAAATTCATGATCTCATGTTCGATTTCTATTTCAGTAACTAACTGGTCTCCAATTTTAGGAAGCTGCTCAATAGTTAGATTTTTAATTGCCCCAATAAACCCAACAGGAGGCTTCTCCCCTGCTAGACTAGACAAATAACCAACTTGTGCAGCAGCAGTTTGGGCAATATTTTCTGATAAGCCTGGTGCTTGAAAAAGACCTTCTTCGCAAAAGACATTATCCTCCTTAATTGTTAAGGCAGCAACCGCTTTTTGCGCATCAACTGCTAGGATGGTGTCAATCATTGCCATTGGCGGTTTTTGAGGAATCATCTGAAGAACCGAATCGCCAGTAACTAAAGGCACTGTGGGGGAATTTGTATTATCCATTACTTGCTTGCTTTTTTTTTGTGTTATTGCGTTTTCGTCTAGAAGAAGTTTGGGTAGGTGTGTCAGGGACAGCCCAAAAATCATAAAAATTGTACCATTGATATGGGTATAATCGAATTTTTTCTTCTACACTAGTTGCAAAGTATTGAGCGGCATCTTGTACGGATGTGGAATCCTTAAATGGTGGTGTGGAGTAAAAGTGATAATGACTAACCGTTTCCTTAAAGGCAAAAACAATGGTATAAGGTACCTTCATTCGCGTAATCAGCTGAAATGGTCCAGCTGGCAAATGAGCCTTTTCGCCAAAGAAATCGACGACTACTGTTTCTGCACCAGGCAAAAAACGATCTCCGTGCATACAAAGAATTTCACCATTCCTTAAAGCAGTACCCATTTTGATAATATGAGAAAAATCATCTCCAATACCAATAATATTTGCTGCTTGTTTGACTTGAATGCGATCTAGGAATGCTTTGATTTTTTGATGCTCTGCTTCCAGCATGACGATGTTAACACGTGCATGATCTCCCACACTATCTTCCAACATACTACCAGCCATTGACCAATTTCCTCCATGGCAACTGATTAGTACGCCTCCGTTGCCTTCTTCGGCAATGGTTTGCAAATGCTCAATCCCATCAAAGTAGTATGTAAACTTATGATTCTGCCCAGCCAATACTGCTGTACGATCAATTAAGGCTTGTCCAAAAGAAAAATAGGTTCTATAAACAGCCCATGCACTAGGTAATCTTCCTTTTTTTAGACGTTTTCTAAAGAAAGAATAAATTGCCTTGGTAGAGGTTGGAGCAAATAGAACGAAATAGAATGAGACAAAGACTAAGAGCAGATAAGCCGCTCGAAGCCCCAGATTTTTTAAGATAAAAACGAAAATTTTATATCCTAATAGCCCACCCCTAGTTTTTCCTTTCCAAGAAGCCATATTTCTTTACGATGCGTTTTCTTGTGTAAATTTGTGCAAATGAGTTTCAATCATAGTGTAAAAGTCCTCAAACGTATCAACACCTTTGAAATCTTCTGCTGTTAATTTGAAACCAAAGTGATTTTGTATCACTACAACCAAATCTACGTAATCTAAACTGTCTAAATCTAATGTTTCGTGTAAGTTTTCATCCAAAATGATGTCATCAGGATCAACCTCAAATTCGTCAATCAAAAAACGATTTGTGGTCTCAATTATCTTTGCTCTTTCCATTTTATTGTTTGAATTTTCTGATGATTAATGATGAATTAGTACCTCCAAACCCAAAAGAATTGGATAAGAATGTATCTATATCATGGTTTATTGTTGTTGTTGCCAAATTAAGAGGTTTAGCTTCTTCGGCTACATTTTCTAAGTTGATATTAGGTGCAATAAAAGAGTTTTGCATCATAAGCAAACTATAAACAATTTCACTTGCTCCAGCCATCCAGCATTCGTGTCCTGTCATAGATTTGGTAGAACTTACATAAGGGCAGTTATCGCCTCCAAACACAGAACTAATTGCCATTGCTTCGTGCTTATCTCCTAGAGGTGTAGATGTTGCATGGGCATTAATATAGTCAATATCAGAAGGGGCAACATTAGCTTGATCCAATGCCATTCTAAGAGAACGAGCGGGTCCCTCTACACTAGGTTGAGAGATATGCAGTCCATTAGAAGAGAAACCATATCCGATTACTTCCGCCAAAATAGTTGCACCTCGTGCAATAGCAGACTCATAACTTTCTAAAATGACAGTGGCACCACCCCCACTAGGAACTAATCCGTCTCTACCAGCATCAAAAGGTCTAGAAGCCTTGGTAGGATCATCCATTTGCACAGAAAAAGCCCCTAAGCCATCAAAACTACCCATTGCATTGGCATTGACTTCTTGTGCACCGCCACAGACAACCATACTTTGCAAACCTTGTTTGATGAACATATATCCCAATCCAATAGCATGAGAACCACTGGCACAAGCAGCACTAATGGTAAAATTGATGCCTTTGAGCCTGAATATCGTAGACAGGTTCATGTTGATAGTTGAGTTCATGGATTTGAAAATATTGCCAGATCCCATCAAGGTAGTATCTTTGACTTCTCGCAACTTATCAATTCCCTCTATTACTGATTGAGCGGTACTATCGTTACCATACAAAAGACCAATAATATGACTATCTAAAAAAGCATCATCAATACCTGCCATTTGTAAAGCCTCTATTGTTGCCATATAAGCGTAACGACTTTCCTGTCCCATTCCCACACGCATTCTACGCTTCAGCATTTTCTTTAGATTAGGCTCAGGTAAGATTCCTGTCAAAGCAGAGCGATAGCCCATTTCTGTACGAATGGGATCAATACCGATGCCAGATTTGCCTGCATACAGTGAATTCTTTACCTCTTCTAAGTTAGCACCTAAACAAGAGTAAATTCCCATTCCTGTTATTACAACTCTATTCATTTGTTCATATAATTAAGTGTGTAAGCCACCATTAATCGAGATGACTTCACCAGTAACATAAGAAGCCTTGGGAGAAGCTAAGAAAGCCACAACATCTGCAACTTCTTCAGAAGTTCCAAAGCGGCGAAGAGGAATAATGGAGCGATATTGTTTTTCTTCAATACCTTCTGTCATATCTGTTTTTATAAATCCTGGTGCAACAGCATTAACCGTAATTTTGGCGCGACCAACTTCCTGTGCGAGGGCTTTTGTTGCACCAATTATAGCCGCTTTAGCAGCTGAATAATTCGTCTGTCCTGGCATCCCTTTAATTCCAGAAAGAGACACAACATTGACAATACGACCATAGCGATTTGTCAACATTTTACCAAATACAGGTTTGGTGACATTATAAAAACCCGCAATATTGACATTCAATACAGCATCCCAGTTTTCTTCTTCCATCCACATAAACAAAGCATCTTTGCGAAATCCTGCATTGTTAATCAAAACCTCAATGGGCGAATCAGGGTGCTCTTCCATCCATTTTACCAATGTTGCATCTACTTGCGCTTTGTTGGCAACATCAAATTGTAATAATTCTGCTTTTACATGATACTGTTCTACTAGTTTGGCAGTTTCTTGAGCGGCTGTTTTGTTGCTGTTGTAATTAACAAGAATGTTGTAACCCATTTCCGCTAACTTTTCGCAAATAGCACGACCGATTCCTCTTGAACCTCCTGTTACTAGAGCATATTTATTCTCGTGAGTGTCTGGTGTCATTTTATGTTTGTCTTCTTTTAGTGTACAGGTACTTCATTTCAATTAATGCGTACCGTTTAGACTCGTTTTTTGCACTTCTGGTTGGTCAAATATATCCAGACGTTTGTTTTGTAAATATTCTTTTACTGCCGTATTGCGAGCATACATCGTCGTATCTTCTACAAAAGGTGGCGTAATTTCTTTTAGTTCTTTGTATAAGGATTGAGTATAAGAACTCAATTTGTTTTCAACTTCTAAATATTCTACTGCCTGCACAATAGCAACAAATTCAATAGCCAATACTTGGTATGCATTTTCAATTACTCGACGGGTAGCAGAAGAAGAATTGGTTCCCATACTGACGATATCTTGATTATCGTTGTTGTTGGGGATACTATGAACATACATAGAATTAGAAAGCATTTGGTTCTCTGCTGTTGTTGAGGTAGCGGTAAATTGAGCCCCTTGTACTCCAAAATTGAATCCTAACTCTCCTAAGTTAACAAATGGAGGCAAGATGTCATTTATCTTGTGATTCAATAAGAAGTTCAATTGGCGTTCTGCCAACATGGATAGCTTGGTAACCGCTAAACGAAGATGATCCATTGATAAAGAAACGTAGTCACCGTGGAAGTTTCCTCCATGATAAACATTTTGTGTCGCCACATCAATAATTGGATTATCGTTCACCGAGTTTGCCTCATTCTCTAGGGTTTGTATCGTTTGGTGCAAGGCATCATAGATAGGACCTAAAATTTGAGGTAAGCAACGCAATGAATAATACTCTTGTACTTTCTTTTTGATTACCGTTTCTTTTACTTCTGTATTATAAAGATGTTCTTGACGGTTTTCTGTCAAAGCACTATCTTTCAAAATACTTCTCAAAATATCGGCAATAGCACGCTGTCCTGTGTGCTTTTTGGCATAGTTCAATTCTTTGGATAAGTGATCGTCATAAGCACATACAATTTCGTTGAGCATTGCAGATGCTGTAATCGACCAAGCCAATAAATTCTTAGCAAGGCTAGCATTAACAAAGCCTACTCCTGTCATGACAGAAGTCCCATTCATCAATGATAAGCCTTCTCGCATTTGTATTTCCAAAGGTTGAATAGCCTTGTTTTTTAATACGTCTGCACAGCTTTGTTTTTTGCCTTCATAAAAGACATCACCTTCGCCAATATAACCCAATGCCAAGTGTGCTAACTGAACAAGATCGCCACTGGCACCAACACCACCATGTTCAAAAACAACAGGACAAATTTTTTCATTGATCAACGTACAAATTAATTCAGGAACTTGTTTATCAATACCAGAATGTGCCAACATCATCGTGTTTAATTGGCAAAGCATAGCAGCTTGAATATACGTATCATCAAAGGCATTTCCCATACCAGAGCAATGGCTTCTAATCAAGTTGTATTGCAATTGAATGCATTTATCATCCTCGATTTTGTATTGAGCCATAGGACCAAAACCAGTGTTGATGCCATAAATAACTTTGTCAGAAGCAAATTCTTTTAAGAATTGATAACATTCCTCTACTTTTTTTAGAGCATTCGCATCTAAAGTAACTTCTTCTTTATTGAACAAAACTTTTTCAAAATCTCGTAATACGAGCCGTCTGTCTCCTATTCTTACCATCGCTGATTATAATTATATAAACTACATTTCTAGTATTCTACAATGAATTAAAGTTCATTTGTATTTCTACAAAGAATCCAATAATTCTTTTTCTTTCTGATTGGTTACGTTTTCAAAATAATAGTCCAAAATCTCATTTAGAACATCCGCTTTTCGTTGACCACGAACACTAGACAAAATTTCTAATTTACCTTTGTTTTTAGTGATTAATGATGTCGTGAAAGGCACTCTTGTTTCCTTGAGTTTTGGGCGACCTAATTTTTTCTTCGTTGTTTTTTCAGGCTCCGCCATGATTTCTAATTTGAATACCTATAATAAGGCACTATATTTATGTTTGTTTTATGTATCTTTGTGCACAGTTTTTGACACTATGCTGGTATTTTGGTTGCGCAAGATAAAACACTTTTAGATTTTATCAAATTTTCACTTTTAAATTTTAAAAAGTCTTTTAAGCTTTTCTTAGAACTCGCTTAAATTTCCTATGTTTTTTACAGATATGTTACAGTCTATTAATGAAGAAGCTACCCATATAAAGCCCTCAAATGGATACTCTATGCGAGTAAAATAATAAGTTTTGCCTTCCCAAGTTGTTGTTGCAAAACGAACATCTGTATAAGCTGCCATATCAAACATTCGACCTCCTACTGCTTTTACCAAAGCTTCTTTTTTAGACCACAATTCAATTAATTTCCAATCAGAATCATGGGCTTCTATGATAGCATTTTGTTCTACTGGACTAAAAAAAGAAAAAGAAGACTCTACTTTTTCAAATTTTCGAAATGCTTCAATATCTAATCCTAAAGCATCTGCTTCCCCTAACACAAGTCCCACTAGGTGCTGATGATGGCTTATGTTGAATGATAGTTTTTGATTGGGTAAATTTAAAATGGGTTTGCCCGAACTCTGATATTCCAATTTATCCAAATTAAGGGCGAAACGTTGTGTCAGTACTTTATGTAACATGACGTAACCTAACAAAGAGATTACGCGCTTTTTTTGTTGCTTTTTTCTAAGAATCCTATTTTGAATGTTAACAGGTAATAATTTTAGCAGTTGATCGAAAGAACTTGTAGGTAATATAGGTTGGTGTAAAAATAGATGAATCATATATTGCAATTGACACTTGAAGCGTTACACGCTTATTATATCTAAATGTTTTTTTACTCAGACTTAAAAATCCAACAAAAAAAATCAAAATACCAAAAACATACTTTTTTTCTTTCGTCTTCTTAATGTACTAAAAATATACCATATCACCGGTAGGATAGTTGTTTTCTATATTGTTTTTTTCTATTAAAAATCTAGTCTGATAGTTTTATTTTTTTTTCTTCTGGAATTCTTTCTTCCACTTTCGGAATTGAGTGTTAGAGATGTCTTTGATTATATCGTAAATAGCTCCCATCCAATAGTTTCTAAATCCAAAACCTCGGGCTTCTCCAGACATTCTTTTAGAAAAAAGTACCTTCTTGGACTTGGTATTAAAAATTACCACATAAACATAAGCTCGCTCTTGAAATTTGTTCAAACTATGTACAATAAAAGAAATCCCTAATTTATGCTCTAATCCATCTGTATTGTAGCGTTTCACAAAGGCTTGTAATTCTTTATCTGAAAAATTAGCAGGAGTCTCGTTTGTTACCAAATCTATATAATCTACCTCTCCGTTTAGTGCTTCTACAACGCCCAAATGATAGTCAACATCGCTTTTCATAAATGCTTTTTTGATATTGTACTTTTCCTCTTCAGAAATCATCAAACCATTCCATGTATTAAAGTAATAACTTTGTATCTTAGCTGGGTCACTAAAGCCTTCTGATCCAATTAATTTTACATTAGAAAAATCTAATCCAACAAAATCCATTGGCAGCTTAGATGTTGTAAATACATCTTCTATTGTTTGTGAGAATAAGCTATTGATACTAAAGCAAAATAATAATAGTAGATAATGTTTTTTCATAATAGGTACTATAATTTATTGAGTAATAATATGATAATCAATGATTTTGTATACTTGTTAAGAATGGAGATTTTAAATAGGCACATTTTTTGACATCTCCAAACAGTAACATCCCCAAAATTTACTAAATAAGTTGTTGATTTCAAATGAATCCCATGAATCATTACTTCGTAGGAAAATCGTATTAGTTTAGCTTCGCTGCTACTTCGTGGTACCGTGTGAGGGCTTCGCCATTGATTATCAAAAGAGTATGTTTTTATTATTCAACCCTATAAATAACTGATAATCAAACTAATGCAAAGATGCTTTTTTAGTTTTTTACAAAAAAGCTAAAAAACTAAGCTTGCGCTCTCACGACCACAGGGAGCTAATCCACGAAGTACTAATGAATGAAACACTTTTTTAATTCTATTTTCAACTTATAAAACACAGAACAATCAATTATCATGCTCAAATATTTATTCCTCCTTTCCTGTTCTTTATTTTTCGTGCTAAAAACATATTCTCAGAATGCCTCTGCATGGAATAAAGAACAAAAAAACTTAGTTTATTCAGAATGCACCAAAGAGTTAGAAAACAGTGGCATTTCTTCTAATTCTCAAAGAGAAGAGTTCTGTTATTGTTTTTTACAAAAACTAACCAATGAATTTAGTCCTAACGATTTGACCAACCTAATAGAACTTGAGCAAAGAAAAGTATCAGAAAGATTTTATACTACTTGCTCTAGAGAAACAGGGGTACGATTCGACTATACTAATAATTCAAATTCCTACTCTAGTTCAAACTCTTGGAACCGAGAACAAAGAGATTATCATTATAAAAAATGCCAAAGAGATCTTTTTGCCCAAAATTACAAAGTAACCTTGGAAGAACAAGAAGAGTTTTGCCTTTGCTACTTAGATAAACTTACGGGCAATCATTCTGCTATGGAAATTGATAATATGATTGCTCCCGAACTGAAAAGAACTCAAAGTCAGTATTTTAATACTTGTTCTAGTGAAACAGGAATTAGTTTGAGTACAAACAATATCGCTACATCAGTTTTGGAGGTTTTTACAGGAGACTGGGATAGAAAAAAGAAAGACAAATATTATAGCAATTGTGAAAATGATTTGCGTAGTAATGACAACAATTATACAGAGGACCAAATAGAAGAATTTTGCCTTTGTTATGTTGATAAACTCTCCAATCAATATTCGGCAAAAGAATTGGAGGATATGATTACTCCCGAACTAAAGCGAGTAAAAGAACGACTTTATAGTAAATGTACCTCAAAAACAGAAGTTGGTACCATGACTTTAGAGGATAATATGCTTGGGCGTTGGGAAAGAAGCACAGGCGAAGTGCTTATCTTTAAAGAAGATGGAAGCCTTAGGTATATTTATGAGGACAATGATATGGATGAAAACTGGAGATGGAAATACAAACCAGGTAATATTCTTTCTTTTATATCTGATGGCGTAGAAACGGAGTACAAAGTCCTTTATATCAAAGATGATTATATTAAATATACTCCTCGTCGATACAGCAAGCAAATTTATGAATATTATAAAAAATAATTAAATACTACTAAATATGAAAACGATTACATTCTTTTATTTATGTTGTTTTGTAACACTTTTTGCTCAAACTAGCTCTGCTCAAACATATTATTATGACAATACGCAGTCTATAGAAGGCGATGACTATGAGGTCTCTTTTGATAATGCTGTTTCTAAAAACGATTATTGCAAAATGGCAACCAAAGTCACTAACAATTCGCTTGATTTTATCATGATTGAGACGAAGGAAACGGTTTACAAAAATGGTACTGTTGAACAGAATCACCCCAAAAAGAAAACATTCATTGTTTCTCCAGGAAAAAAGAAATCGTATACAATGGTTTTTGATGGAAATGGAGGTTACGATTACAATGTTCAAAACTTTAGCATTGACTTTGGTGGTCTCTATTTAATTCCTTCTGATGGAGAAAAAGTAAAAGCTCCTAAGTTTAACCTTCCAGCTTCTGATAATGAAATTGAAGCAGGGGATTTTGTTATAAAACTTAAAAAACTAAAAAAGGAAACCAAAGAGACGATAGCTACCTTTGAAGTGATGTATAAAGGTCGAGAAATTGGTCTAGTTCATCCTAGCAATTTAGTAGCTGTATTTACTGGTAGAGGCGGTGCTGGTTATGCCAATGACAACAAAAATGCTGCTTCAGAAGTCTTAGAAAGAGGTGATAAATGCACTGTTAAAGCAGTATTCCATATTTCTGCTAAAGATGGTGATATGCAATTTGTCCCCATGCAAATTATTTGGAAAGATACTTTCCAAACGACTAAAAAAGAAAAATTAGATAGAGCAACGATTGATTTCCAACTTGGGCGCAAAAAATAAGCATTCTTACTTTTTTGATAGAGCAGACATTCATCAGTTATGAATGTCTGCTTTTTTATTTTTCACCTCCCCTACCCTTCCTTACTGAACAGGATAAGCTGTGCTGTATTTAATATCGTTCATCGCAAAAACAGTGTGTACATTCCCTACATTATCCAGTGTTGCCAAATGGTAATAAGTAAACTTGTGGTAAGCCTCCATATCTTCCACAGCAATTTTTATCATATAATCAAATTTACCTGTGATATGATAACACTCCAATACCTCTTCAAATTTCACAACATTTTGCTCAAATTTCAGCAAATTATCCTTGCTGTGCTGATTCAATGAAACGTTACAAAAACCAATCAAATTTCGACCAATTTTTTTTCGATCTACCAGCGCCACATGTTTTAAAATAATTTGATGCCGTTCCAATCGTTTTATCCGTTCGTAGACAGGAGTAATACTCATTCCTAAAGTACCAGCAATTTCTTTAGTAGTAAGTTTGGCATTTTCTTGTAGCATCTCAAGAATGCGATGGTCCACTTTATCCAGTTTTATCATCAGAAAAAAAATCTATTAATAAAAGAATTTTTAGCTTCAATTAGATTTATAATCTATTTATTAAGTAATAATAGTTTTATTTTCTTTAAAACTAAAATTTAGTAAAAATAAATTCTACCAAGAACTACTTTAGCCTAAATTTGCATTTATTATTAATTGCAAAAAAAAACAACATTTAAAACATTTGAATCATGACTGAGAATATTGCATTTGCATTACTCTGTTTCACCTCTTTCTTTTCTTTAATGAATCCGCTTGGTATCATGCCTGTATTCATTACAATGACATCAAATTTAGAGGATATTGATCAACGTAGAACTGCTCGCAAAGCAATGGTAGCAGCTTTTTTGACTTTATTAGCCTTTGCTTTTTCGGGACAGTTGCTGTTTAACTTTTTTGGTATTTCTGTCAATAGCTTTCGAATTGTGGGGGGAATCATCTTCTTTCAGATGGGAGCAGATATGTTGCAAGCTCGATTGGGAAAAGTAAAAGTTCCAAAACACGAAATAGAAGAATATGTAGCTGATATATCCATTACTCCCTTGGCGATTCCTATGATTTGTGGACCAGGTTGTATTTCTAATGCTATTGTATTGATGGAAGATGCTACTTCTGTAGAGCAAAAAGCAATTCTGATAGGAATGATTTCCTTAGTGTGTTTATTAACCTATATTATACTCTTTTCATCTACCAAAATTTCTAACTTCTTGGGAGAAACAGGTAATAATGTCTTAATGCGTTTGATGGGACTGATTCTAATGGTTATTGCTGTTGAGTTTTTCTTAAGTGGTGCCAAACCTATTTTGGCAGACATATTCCCTGCCATTACAGCCAAAGCTTAGCACTTGTCACGTGTAACGTAACAAGTGGGAAAGTAAAATAAGAAGTCACATTTCAAGTGGCACGTTGCACGTGTAACGTGTCACTTGGCTTTTGAAGCATATATCTTCAAAAATACTTTTTGCATTTCGAGATTTTTAACTGGGGCTACCTGCTCAAAATAATGCTCTATTGCCAAATTCAGAATATCAGCAACACCGCCTCTCCCTTCATGAGAAGCAGCTTCTAACATAGCTCGATTTTCTGGTGTCAGAGCAGTTGTAAAAGGAATTCGTTTTTTCTTTTCTGGTTCGATAGATTGACTAGTCGCTTTAGCTACGACAGAGTTAATTTGCTCTTTGCTAGGTAAATTTCCTGATGGAGTATCTTTTCCCAAACTAAAATCAGAAGTTCTTGAACGTTTTTTCTTAGCCATTCTTTAATATTTTTACAAATTCATTAAGCCATACTGTGAAATTTAATTTGGCCTTATTATTAGCATTAACATCATAATAACTGCTCACGGTATCTATTTCTTCGAATAAAGTATAATTGCGCAAACGACAAAGCATAAATGGAATACCTTGACTTCTCAAATGTTCTATCTCTGAAATTAAAAAAGCATTTGTCTTAGAACGGTCTTTATACATATTAACAAACCCAAAATATGTCAATGGCCGTGCAGAGTCCGCACGAAGCTCTTTTAATTTATTGGCAACCTTAAGATACTCGATGCTCGCTTCTAAGTTAAAGCTACCAGCTCTAAAAGGAATAAATAGATAATCGGCATACATCAAAGCTTTGGTTATTTCTTGATTTTCGACAGCAACAGTATGATCCAAACGACCAGCAGTATCTATCAAAATTAAATCGTACTCTTTGTCTAAGTCATAAATCTTATCTTGTAACTCCTCTACACTCATCCCCAAAATTGGATAGGGTACCTTTTCCATGTCTTCTTCTTCAAAGCTTCTTGCCTCTACCAAACTCTGTTGTCTATCACAATCGACGACACACAATTTGATGTTAAAAGGAGCTTGTGATAAGGCATTTGCAGCCATCGCAATGACGGTACTTTTCCCAACACCTCCTTTCTGATTTCCAAAAGCAACTATTTTTCCCATACAATATAGCATTTTAAACGTTACACGTGTAACGTTTGATGTTAAAAGTGTCCATTGTCAGGTGTGAAGGTAGTACATTTCTTTTTTTCAAACAAGTGCAACGTTTAATTTTTCATTTAGCACGTGTAACGTTACACGTGCTAAATTTTATTTCAAAGCATTTCTAGATTCAGTGCTTTTTTTAGTACCTTTCAACAAACAAATAAGAAATGGAAAAGAGTAAAAGAGAATTGACCTTGCGCTTTTTGGCAGAACCAACCGATGTTAACTTTGGGGGAAAAGTACACGGGGGAATGGTCATGAAATGGATTGATCAAGCAGGTTATGCTTGTGCCCGACATTGGTCAGGGGGATACTGCGTTACGGTTTATGTTGGTGGAATTCGCTTTTTGAAGCCAATCCATATTGGCAATTTAGTAGAAATTCATGCAAAGGTAATCTACACAGGAAGAACAAGCATGCACATAGCGGTTGATGTCTGGGCCAACGACCCAAAAGAAGATGAGATGGTCAAAACAACTCATTGTGTCATTATTTTTGTAGCAGTAGATGGAGATGGAAAACCAGAACCAACGCCTTCATGGGTGCCAAAGACACAAGAAGATAAAGATTTAGAGGCTTATGCCAAACGCCTTATGGATTTGCGAACAAGTATCCAAGAAGAAATGGATCGAAGATAGTTCTTTTGATATGAAACACACATTAATATCCTACTGGTTGGTAATTTTTTTATGTTGTGGATTTAGCAGTCCTCTCAGCTATGCTGAGGCAGTTCCTCGCAGTCTTATAGATCAAACACAACATTTTCCTGTCAAGAAAGGAAAAAAGAAACGAAAACATAAAAAGCGTAAGCGGCTTTTTGCAAAACCCAACAAAACAAAAGGCAATATTGTCTCCAGTTTATACATCACATTTGCTATTCTAATTTTGCTGCCCGTTCTAATTATTTCTGGTCTTATATTAATAGGAGTGGGGTATCCAATCTTATTGTACCTCTATTTAGGCCTATCTTTTATCATTATAGGAAATCTAGGCGCTTTATTAGCGGGAAGCTTGGCAGGCGCCAATAAACTGTACAGCAGTCAAGCACTCAGTTTCGGCTTATGGGCTCTTTTTGGAATCAATTTAGGGGGGGCAATCGGATTATTTTTATTAAATATCCTTTTATTCTCAAGCCTTTTTCTTTGGATACTTGCTGCTAGTCTCTTCGTATTAGCAATAGTTGCTCTAATTTGGGCATTAATTATTCGTAAAAAAAATCGAAGGTTTAGAAACGTTAAAAGCTCAGAGGAAAAAATAAAATAGTTTATAGCCTCTATCAACCAATAAAAACTAGGCAATGACCTTAAAAGTTACAATTATTGATCCATTGCCTGGTTTTTATTATTATTTATTCTCAAACGACTACAACCTAGCTAGCTACAGTTTGAATTACCTGTAGTACCTTCTCTGTTGCAACAGCAAATTCCAATCGTTCTATTTCCTCCAAAATAGCTTTTTTATTAGCTAACGTCTGCTGAATGATCGCTTCCATCTTTTCCCAAGTATAATCTTCTTCTTCTATAAAAGACGAAACGCCCAAATTGGCAAAATACATGGCATTATCAATTTGGTCTCCTCTACTTGCGTTCTTAGACAAAGGCACGACAATATGCAACTTTTTCATTGCAAGTAATTCAAACAAAGATGTTGCTCCACCTCTGGTCAACACTAAGTCTGCTGATTGCATAATATGCAAAAAATCATCTGATAACGACTCAAATTGCACATAATTATCAAATTTCATAGAAGGGTCTAACTTACCTTGACCACAAATATTAACAACATCATAAGCTGCCAAGTTACCATTTCGAACATTTTCACGAACGATAGCGTTCAAAAACTCAGCCCCCAAACTCCCGCCAAATGTTAATAAAATAGGTCGTTGACCACTAAAACCACTTACCTCTAAACCTCTACTCCGTTCTGCTTTAAAAACAAGGTTCCTAACAGGTAATCCTGTCCAATGAACTAGCTCTTTAGGAAAATATTTAGTAGCATTTTGAAAAGACACACAAATTTTTTTTGCAAATCGCTTAGACAATTTGGTCGTTAATCCTGGAGTCATGTCGGATTCGTGAATGACAATTGGCACACGCATTAGCCAAGCTCCAACAACAGGAGGCAGCGCAACATATCCTCCTTTGGAGAATAATACATCAGGGCGCAAACGCAGCATCAAAAAAAACGACTGAAGAATAGCAATAAACACATTAAAAACATCCAAAAAATTCTGCCAATCAAAATAACGTCTCAATTTTCCTGTCCGAATCGGATAATAAGGAATATTTAAAGCTTCTATTTTGGCACGTTCTTCTCCTTTTTTCGAACCTATATAAGAAACTTTCCATCCCTTTTTTAAATAAGCTTCTATCAATGGTAAATTGGGCATAACATGTCCCAGTGTTCCACCACCAGTAAATACTATATGTTTTTGCTTTGCCATAAATTCAATGATCTAAATAGTTCATATTCAAAATGAAAAAGGAGCCAACTATTTCAGTGACTCCAAATATCTTTAGCCTTTCCCAATTGCCTAAAAGCACTTTATGGAAAGTATTGTATACTCAATACCTAGTTATTATTGTATCAACGCATCACCATTTCTGCTTACTACGTAGCTTACTAAACAAACAAAAAGAACAATAGCCGTAATGAATTTAAGTAAAAATGAACTGGAGCCTTTTTGATATTCTGTATTACTCATTGTATATAAGTTTTATAGTTCTAAAATTTGCAATTATGATGGTAATAAGTACCATTCGCAAATGTAGCATTTTATCCAAACTATTTGACAATAATAGACGGGTATTTTTAGATTTAAAGATTTTAAAGCATCCATAAAATTCCTTTCTACAAAGAAGTTCAAACCAATTGAATCCTTTTGAAAAAGAATTATTTTCAACGATTTTTTTTATAAATGAGTAAAAGCATAACAAAAATAATTACAGATCATATTGATACAAACGCAATGTTTCTATTATTTTTATTAATTTCTCAGCATATTGTTTATCGGTAGCGTAACCCGCTGCTTCTAAGCCATGTGCCCAGTTTTTATACTCTGTTTTGGGTAGGTTTGTCAAATGTTTGTATCGAGATCCCATCAATAAATTGCTGTGCTCTCTAAAGCTGTACCAAGCAGAATCAAAAACTCTAAACATATCATACTTGCTATCATCTGTATAATTGGCACAACGGCAGCCCACACATTTAGACTTGCATTTAATCCCGAAGTGATTGTTGTCGTTTTTGGCCAATTTACTATCTCCTGCATTGCTTTCTAACAAACCTTGTGCTAATGTTATAGCAACGGGGATACCGTATAATTTTGATTCTTCTTGTGCCGTAGAAACGTATAATTCTATATAGTCATAGCATTTTTGATTTTTGAAGGCTACAATTTTAGGGTCAATCCCTTTCCTTGTTGCATACGTTGGGTTTAAAATAAACCCTAAGTTGGAATACTTAGCAGCAGCTTCTTTTTCGGCAGGAGAGAGAGCTGCTCCAACTGCTGTTGCTGCATTTGCTAAATTTAATTCACTTCTTATATCGTCTTTTTCTTCCTTGATTTGTTGCCACCACTTTTTGGGTACTTCTATAATACTAGCATTCATTACCTGTCCCGTTTCTACTGGTGTTGAATAGTTAGCAGCGGCTACAGGTGTCCCAATATGAATGTGAAAAGAAATTTCTTGATTGCTTATCAATAAAAACAATAAGAAAACAAATGCAAATCGAATGGCGGCTAGTCTCAATTTTGGCTTAATCGTATACCAATAAGACTGCGTTTTTTGTTTGAGGATGATTAGGCTTTGATTATTCATAATACTTTTTGTTTAAAAACAACCCACCAAGGAATAATACCTCAAATGAATTGTCATGATCAACGATTCATGTTTAATGTGATTAAATGAAGAAATAAAACGAGTGCGCAATTGATGTTTTAATATCCTTTTGTGTTAGCCATTTTATTAGGTCGGCTATTTATTTACACAAATATAAAACATTTTGTTTCAAACGAACGAAACTTTTTAAAACTTTTTGTTTCTTTTTTTGCTTTTTATTTTTATTCAAAAAAATCAATCTCTTTTAGGGGGTACAATAAATTCACTCGACTTAGGTATATAAAGGAGGCTAATCTTCGATAAAAGAAAATTTCATTAAAAAAAAATTTTGCTCTTTAGGGGTACCCATTTTTTGAGACGACATAAATAAAAAATAAAAATTGTTTGCACTTTTTTAGGGGGAATCATTTTCTAAATCGACTACTATCTAAATAACCATAAATTGACATTGCGTTTTTACGCTATATATAAAGATAATGGAGTGTGGTGTTCCTCGGGCTTCTAACACAAAAGGTCAATGAAGCCCTTTTTTTCGATTTTGATGCGCTCAATAAGACGCTATATATAAAAATAATGGAGTGTGGTGTTCCTCGGGCTTCTAGCACAAAAGGTCAATGAAGCCCTTTTTTTCGATTTTAATGCGCTCAATAAGGCGCTATATATAAAAATAATGGAGTGTGGTGTTCCTCGGGCTTCTAGCACAAAAGGTCAATGAAGCCCTTTTTTTCGATTTTGATGCGCTTAATAAGGCGCTATATATAAAGATAATGGAGTGTGGTGTTCCTCGGGCTTCTAGCACAAAAGGTCAACGAAGCCCTTTTTTTTCGATTTTAATGCGCTTAATAGGGTGCTATATATAAAGATAATGGAGTGTGGTGTTCCTTGCCTCTTCTAGCATAGCTAGAGGAGGCTTTCTTATTTAAACAGAAGTTATCTTTCTTCTGTTATTAAGAAAGGTCTAGTACTACAGACTTAGTATTTAATATTAAAAACGATCCATTATTTTATGATGATATGGTTAGGTTTTTCTTGTAACAGTAACCCAATCTTGTATACTTGACTTGATAGAATCAAACAAACTAAAAAAGAAATCTATTTATGAACATACTACTAACTGGAGCTACGGGGTATATAGGGAAACGCCTCTTACCAATATTGGTTGCCCAAGGTCATCGTGTTATTTGTTGTGTTAGAGACCCTAAGCGCTTTAATCCTCCTAAGTCATTGCTGCCCAACATTGAGGTTTTAAAGGTAGATTTATTAGATGCTATCAGTCTAGAGCAAATCCCTACTGATATAGATGCAGCTTACTATTTGGTACACTCTATGTCTGCTTCTAAAGATTACCTTGCTCTTGAAAAACAATCTGCTCTAAATTTTAGACTTGCCTTGAATAAAACACGCGTAACACAAGTACTATATTTAAGTGGCATCACCAATGAAGACGTACTTTCCAAACATTTGAATTCAAGAAAAAATGTAGAAAATGAATTAAAAAAAGGCAATTATCACTTGACGACATTGAGAGCAGGAATTATCATTGGCTCTGGTAGTGCTTCTTTTGAAATTATTAGAGACTTGGTCGAAAAACTTCCCATCATGATTGCTCCTAAATGGCTAAATACAAAGTGCCAACCTATTGGTGTAACTGATGTTCTAAGTTTTTTATCAAAAGCACTTTTTTGTAAAGCAGTTTATGATAAAAGTTTTGATATAGGAGGAGCAGATATTCTATCTTATAAAGAAATGTTATTAGGTTTTGCCAAATCTAGAAATTTAAAACGTTGGATTTATACCCTTCCGATTATGACGCCTAGATTATCCTCTTATTGGCTCTTTTTTGTGACTTCTACTTCTTACAAGTTAGCTGTAGCTTTAGTCGATAGTATGAAGGTTGAAGTTATTTGTAAGAATTCTGAAATTAATAGGATACTAAATATTCGTCCTATTGGTTATCAAGAAGCCTTATCAAAAGCTTTTGCCAAAATAGACAGCAATCAAATCGTATCTAGTTGGAAAGATTCACAAGTAAGTGGTCGGCTCCATTTTAATATCTCTGATTTTATTGACGTACCTTCTTATGGCTGCTTTAAAGATGTTAGAACACGCTTGGTCAAATCCAAAGAACGAGCAAAGGAAAATATATGGAAAATTGGAGGAGAAAACGGTTGGTATAAAGGGGATTTTTTATGGCAACTTAGGGGGTATATAGACAAACTTTTTGGTGGGGTAGGGTTAAGAAGAGGGAGAACCAATAAAACGTCTTTGACTGCGGGAGATGCGTTAGACTTTTGGCGAGTTTTATATGCCAATCGGGAAGAGGGTAGGCTACTGTTATTTGCAGAAATGAAACTGCCAGGTGAGGCTTGGTTGGAATTTAGGATCAAGGATAATCAATTAATCCAAACTGCTACTTTTAGACCTAGAGGTCTATTAGGAAGATTGTATTGGTATGCTGTTTATCCTTTTCATGGTTATATTTTTAAAGGAATGATTACAGCGATTAATCAATAAAAAAATCCGCACAATAGGGATAAAATTATGCGGACAAACTAAGTGCTATGTTTTAGGGTTTGATATAAGAAACTTAGCATTTATGTTCATAATATACACTTTGTGGGGAAAGCTTACATAATCTTATTTCTTTTATCACTTCAACGTTTCTAAAATTTGATATTTCTACCATCATAGGTTAATGATACCATTACACTCAACATAATTTTTTAGTTTTTTTGACGAAAAGTAACCACTAAAATTTTGATCATTTATTTGAGATAATTAAGCTCAAAAAAAGGCTGTTCTCATTAGAAGAAAACAGCCTCTATATCTTTATCATCCCCCAATGATAAAAACTGTAATCGTTTGAGATTATATTTAATCACCTCCTTACAAACATAGGCGATTTTTACTCCTACGAAAAACCTTTTTGAACCTAAAAATAAATTCCCAAGCTTTAAGCAAAGCCAAAAACTAACTAATAATCAACAACTTAAACAAAGTTCATTATAATTTTCTATCTACTTTTCTTTTCAAAAAAAAAGTTTAACTAAAAGGATATATTTCCTACATGTCGAAAATAAAGTTGTCGGAAAGGGGTTTGGCTGATTTGATTATCTAACCACTCTATGTAATTAAAATAGGTTAACATTTCCTTTTCATGGTTGGCTGCTTTTTTTAAATATTCTATCAATTCTTTTTTAAAATTAATAAGCAATGGCTTGTGCTCTATTTTGGGAGTTTTTATCAATTTTACCATGAGCGAAATGAGTGTTTTTTCAAAAAAAAGCAAATTCTCATTTTTTCTAAGATGTCGTCTAAAATTATTTAAGAAAGAAGCTAGTAAGATATATTCTTCTTCTTCATAATAAATGATTATTTTGAGTAACAAAGCAAAATACTTGATAATCTGATCAATATTCTTATTGTCTAGGTATTCGTCTATAGTTTTTAATGCCACAGCATAATTTTGAGTCGCATAATAATAAATGGCTATTTTGTAATACCAAATACCAAAATTTGACACAGGAATTGTCTTTTTTAGTGTTTCGATAACAGGAGTTTGTTCGACCATATACTGATAACTAGCCTCTAATTGACCAGTAGTGAGATAGACATCCATTTCAGTTAAAATAATCACCAAGCTAAGGTTGTTTGTCACACACATAGAGCTATTTTTCATTTCTTCTAGTATTGGAATAACAGCTTCTACTGTTGGAGCATAAGTCATTTGGCTCATCAGAGCAGCATGGTAATAAGGTTGGTATGTTTCTAAAACTGCTTCAGGATACTGTTTTAAGACGGAAGTAAGTTGTCTTGCATATTGATAAACTCTTTGAGGTTGGCGAAGCACAGCCATCAATAATCTTCTCAATTGCAACTCTACTACAATAACAGATAGGCTTGTTCCTTCTGCTGTCATTGCATAAGTAGGAAGCGTTTTATCAATATTATTAGCTACGTCCCAAGCTTGTCTAGAATTCTGTTCCATAAGATGAAACATCATACGACCAGTATTCGTTTGGTATATCTGATATTTATCCAGAGTAGTCACAGACGCTCTAAATTTTTTGATATTTTCCTCTAAAGTCGATAATTTAACATCTCGATAGTGAAATTTAGACGTTTCTAAACTAAACCACCAGTGATACAATATAGGAACGTAAAAGACTTGGTCGTGTAGTTGAGCCAAATTTAATAAGTCTTCCAATTTTTCTTTGGCGGCATGAATCAATCCTTTTTCTCTTAATACTCCAATATCCCCTAGTCCTTCTATCAAGATTGAATCAATATTGTTCTGCGTTTTCTGTAGTTTTAAACTTTTCAAAATTTGATTGTACAAGTGCTGTTGAATACCACTCAATCCTTTTACAGCTTGAAACTTCTTTTTAAACTTTTCTCTATCAACAAGCTCTACTTTATCTAGATAATCAAACACTTGAATATAAAATGCCTCCTTATTTTTGCTATACTTTTTGGTAAATAATTTAAACGATCTTTTTTCCCCTTTTTTTAAACTTTTGATTAGTTCATGTAACTTAAATACTGTAATTCTTTGCATTGTTTTGTTGTTGTTAATAAGAACATTCTGTTACAAGCATTCAAATCTGTTGCGTTTTGTCATAAATCAGTGTCTCCAAAGTAGACTTTTTAAGTTTGCAAATTAAGGAAACCGCTTTAAAATAACTCCTACCAAATACATATAATTTACCTCAAATTATTTTAATAATAATACCTAATATCGCCCCTAACATAACATACAACTACAAAAAGTCTTTATCTTAGAGTTGATTGATTCATTTGTAAATTAAGCATTCCCCTATTCATGCAAAAGAAGAATACATTACATAATTTATTCTTAATTATACAATCCATGACGCGAGAAGAGAAGCGTTATTTTAAACTTTATTTAAAGGGATTAGGAAAGAAAGAAGGACATCAAAGTAAATTATTTGACTTAATAAGTAAGCAAGAAGAATTTGAGGAAACTGCCATCAAGAAAAAACTCCAAACTACCTTCCCCAGCCAAAACAAAAGTGCACTTCAAATCAATACCTATCAAAATATTCTTAGATGTCTCAATTTATTTTACACCAATACATATGCCGAGACCAAAGTCCTAGAGTTGCTCAAAACAATAAAGCTATTATATACCAAAAATTTGTTCACGCTTGTTTTACCAGAAATAGAAAAAGCTAAAAAATTAGCTTTAGAGCACAAATGCATTACCTTATTACCTCAAATATTATTTTGGGATTTCAAAGTACGGGGGCAGGCATTTTCTTTTAACAATACCTCTAAAGAACAGTTAGAGGACAAGTTCGAAGAATTTGAACTGATTTTAGAGCAAATTCAAAATTTTTATACATATACCAAAAGTTGGACAAAGTTCTATATTTATGTTCGGCACTACTTTGGTAATAACACAACCAAACACTCAAGCACTAACCCCGATTTCATCCAACACCTTCCACCTCCCAATAACTTACATGCGCTCTTATTGGATAATAAAACAAAATCTCTTCAAGCGTATATTAGCAACGATTATGACACCAGCGTCACTTTTACAATCAAGTCATTACAAGCTTTAGAAGAGTCATCCAAAGTAATCAAAGAGTATTTTGCGGAATACCTTAGTTGTTTGTATCGAATTATCGGTAATTCCATAGCTCGAAAAAACTGGGAGATGAGCCAACAATATTTAAAGAAACTAGAGACATTGCCTAGTGATTTTTGGACGATTGCTACCTATGCTATTTATTACGAATTATTATTTCATTATGGCTTTAGGTCTGGCGACCTCAATAGAACTCAAGCAACGAGCAAATTATCTAAAAAACTATTAGCTGAAAACAAACCTCAACTCAATTTCACCGTACAACGAGATCAAAGTATTGCCATTGCTGTCAATGCTTTTTACCATCAAGATTATGACGAATGTATTGACTATCTAACAGCTTTAGAAGCTTTAAAATACGAAGATATCAATATGCAAAACACCATTAAAATTATGCTAATGTTGGCCTATTACGAAAAAAAAGAATACCTGCTCTTGCCTTCTATCATTCGTTCTAATTATCGTTTTTTTAAAAAAGATGGTCCTCGAAAAAGTTTTGGTTATACCATCACTCAAGCCTTAAACAAAGCATCCAAAACAATTGATGAAGCAAAGAAAGTTCAAATTTTTTCAGCCTTAAAAAAAGAGCTGACTTTACATCACAACTCTTATTACAACGGAACATTAATGTTTTTTGACATTCGTGTATGGTTACACAGCAAGATTCATAATCTTGACATTGCAAAATCGCTGGTAGAATTTAGGGACAAAGATTTAATCAATTAAACGATACCACTAATGAGCAATTTTGTTTCTTCTCCAATGTTGATTTTTACCAACGCTATTTTTTAAATTTATTTTAGCAACTTGGTAATTGCCGAAGATTGAGACAAGACTTTCATTTGATGAATGGCAGCATCGTTGAGTCGAATTAATCGTTCATCTTGCGCCAGACCATCCTTAATATATTCTGCATTAATATTTTCTAAATTGGCCAATACCAATAGTTGTTCTGCGGTTGCAAAATCTCGCATATTTCCCTTTTTATTAGGGTTTGCCACACGCCATTGTTTAGCAGTAATACCAAACAATGCAACATTTATTAAATCTGCTTCACTTGCATACACAATCCCCCCTTGCTCGGTTCCCTCTAGCTTGAAAGGAATTAAATTTTCTCGAATAGAGTCTGTTAATATTTCATAATTCACTTTACTCAGAATACGTTTAACATTCCATTCCAATGTTTCTTTAGCTTCCTCTGCTTCTTGTGCTTTGAGTCGTTGAAACTCTTTGATCATGTACACATAAAACTCAGGACTCAACCATGTTGCAAACTGAATGGCAATATCACTATGTGCATAAGTTCCTCCGTAACGTCCCGCTTTTGCTTGTAAACCAGTAGCATTGGTTCGAGCAATCCATTTTTTGGTAGACATCAAAAAGGTATTCTTGATGAACTCCGTTTTAATGTGGTGGAATTCCACCACATTAAAACTAGGGTTGTGTACTTTTTCCCATACCCCTAAGAATTCTAATGTAGAACCTGTTCTCAACCAGTTCCTTATATAATCTCTTGGGTCTCCCTCTAATCCACGAACCATATCCGTTAAGCAGATAAAATCACCTGCTGAATTAGAAATTAGTCCAATTTCTTTATCTTGGATTATTATTTTCTTCATGTTTTTAATTTCTCTCAAGCAGTTTTACAACCACCCCTTCTCTTTATACCAATCTATCGTTGACTTAAATCCTTCTTCAATAGATACCGTTTGTTGAAACCCTAATTCTTTGACTGCTTTATTAGAACTACAATACCAAGAAGGTCTAGTAATTCGATAAGCTCTATCTTTGTTCAAAGCAACATCCATCCCAAACCAAGATTCTAAGATTTGCCCAAAGAACCCCAATATAAAGATTACAAAATGAGGAATTTTAATCGTCCACGTTTTTTTATTCATTGCTTTAGAAGCAATATCGCCCAATTGTTTCCAATTATAACACTCCAAAGATCCTAAAAAGTAAACCTCTCCAACCGAATTAGGGTGCGTTGCTGCTTGATACATACCTTGCACCAAATCTCGAACATGAATCAAACTCATTTCCTTAGGAGTAAATCCCATCATGGCACTAACTCCATTATTAATAGCTTTGAAAAAAGCAAAAATCTCTGTGTCTCGTGGACCATAGACGCCAGGAGGGCGCACAATTGTAAAAGGTACTCGATCTGCATATTCTTTAGTCACTTCTTCTTGTGCAACTTTACTATCACCATAAGGCTCTATTGGCTTTAAGGGCGAGCTTTCATCTACTTCGCTTCCCATTTCTGCATATCCAGTAGCAGCCATACTACTTGTCACTAAAACACGCTTGATGGTTGGAGTATGTGCCGCAGCCTCCATCACATTACGTGTCATTTCCACATTTCCCTTCATAAAGCCTTCTTTGGTCAAAGCTTTTACAACCCCTGCAATGTGATAAATATAATTTGCCCCTTGAAAAGCAAGTTTTAAATCCTCGGCACTATTTAATCCACAAGTATGCAATGTTACCTCTTTTCCTTCTAACCATTTCAAGTTACTAGAGGGACGCACAATGGCATGAACTTCATGTCCTTGTTCCAATAAATAGTCGACCAAGTGACTACCAACAAAGCCATTGGCTCCTGTTACAAATGAAACAATCTTCTTTTCCATTTTATGCTTATTTTCAGATAATTATAAAAAAATGTCTTATATAAAAATGCCTTTATAAAGAGGCTTGATGGAGTAATTTTTGTTACGAATGTATGCTTTTTGCAATAAATAGTACTACTTTTGCGAACACATATGAAAATAAGTAATCCTTATTACTTGAACATTCGATTAATTTTTAAAGATAAGAAAAGTATTTTTCTTAGTTTTAGAGACCAAAAATAATCATTTTATGAGTTCACATGAAACTGACAATAAATTACCTTCATTATTTGATAAGTGCTATGATTATACTTATGCTGATGATGTAAAAGCTGCTGGAATTTATCCTTATTTCCGTCCTATTGAGGAAAGTGAAGGCCCTGTTGTGAAAATGGAGGGAAAGCCCGTCATCATGGCTGGTTCTAATAATTATTTAGGATTAACAGCACACCCAAAAGTAAAAGAGGCAACAGTCAATGCCCTAAAAACATATGGAACTTCTTGCTCTGGTTCTCGTTACTTAACAGGTACTATTCCTTTACACGAAGAATTAGAACGCAAATTGGCTGCATTTGTTGGAAAAGACAATGCATTATTGTTTAGTACTGGTTACCAAACCAGCCAAGGAGTTATTCAACCTCTGGTAAAAAGAAGTGATACAATTTTTTCAGACAAAGACAACCATGCTAGTATTCAAGCAGGCAACTTTATTGCAAAAGGTTCTACAGGTACTAATGTTATTCGTTACAAACATTGTAGCTTGGAAGACTTGGAGCGCAAGTTAGCCAGTTTACCTTTAGAAGCTGGTAAATTTATCGTTACAGATGGTGTATTTAGTACATTTGGAAATATTGCTGAACTGGAAGGAATCACTAAATTGGCAAAAAAATACAATGCTAAAACTTTGGTGGATGATGCCCATGCATTTGGCGTAATTGGCAAAGGAGGTCGTGGAACTGCCAGTGAATTTGGGGTAGAAGATGATACAGATTTGATCATGTGTACCTTTAGCAAAACCTTAGCTTCTTTGGGAGGCTTTGTTGCAGGAGACGAGCGTGTTATCAATTATTTGAAACATCATTCTCCAGCACTTATCTTTAGTGCTTCTCCAACTCCTTCTTCTGTTGCTGCTGCAATCGCTGCTTTGGATATTGTTGTTGCAGAGCCAGAGCGTGTTCAGCGTTTGGTTGATAATGCCGAGTTTGTTCGTAATGGTTTGAAAGATGCTGGTTTCCAAGTTATAGATGGGCGTACAGCTATTGTTCCTGTTTTGATTGGTGACAATAAAAAAGCTTTTGGTTTGTGGAAGGGATTGTTTGATGAAGGCATCTTTGTCAATGTATTTATTCCACCAGCAACGCCACCAAACAAATCTATGATGCGGAATAGCTTCATGGCAACGCATGAGCCTGAGCATTTGGAAAAAGTAGTAGAATGTTATACTAAAATTGGTAAGAAATTAGGCATCATTTAGGATAATACTAAAATACTTGGTCCAGCTAAAACTTATCGTATAAATATATTATCAATTTGATATATTTACGTCAAAGGCTGTATAGATAACAATTCTAAAGTTGCTGGATCAACAAAAACAAAACGTATAAGGGTAAGCTTTACAAGTATTTTTGTAAGTTTACCCTTATTTTATATGTATCATTCACTTTGACAACAGAGAGTAAATTGTTACAACACCCCCAACAAATTCTATTTTTTTAATTAACAACACTTTACACTAAAAAGAATTTGTTTATTTATCAATTATATACTCTTCAAAATAACTCAATATTACTATTATGGCTAAACTAACAATTGTTACAGCAGAAAGTAAAGCAGAAAAAAAAGCATTCATGATGCTTCCTTTTGAGATTTATAAAAATAATCCATATTGGGTATCTCCTCTATTAATGGATATGCGCCATATGTTTGGATTAAATGGCTTTGTAGATGGCTTATTAGGAGCAAAAGGGCAGCATCCTTTTTATGAATACGGTCAAATGCAGCTGTACATTGCTTATAAAAATGGAAAAGCTGTGGGGCGTATTGCTGCCATTAATAATGAACGATATAACGAGTTTCACCCCAATGAAGGGGGAGTAGGTTTTTTTGGTTTTTTTGAGTGTATCAATGACCAAGAAGTAGCCAATGCGTTGTTTGACAAGGCAAAAGCTTGGTTAAAAAAGCATAACTTAACAAAGATGCAAGGTCCTGCTAGTCCTTCTTCTAGCTATGACTTTGGTCTTTTGACAAATGGTTTTGATGACTCCCCTCGTGTTGATATGCCTTATCAACATGAATACTATCAGCATTTATTTACCAACTATGGCTTGCCTTGTCGTCAAGAATTATTGGCTTATAAAATGGATGCTGAAACAATTTATAGCAATGAAAAATTAAAGCGTGGAGCTGCGCTTGTCAAAAAACGATACAACGTAGAGATTCGTCCAATTGATATGAATGACCTCAATAATGAGGTAAAAAAAATTAAAGAGGTTTACAACAGAGCATGGGAACCGCTTTGGGGAATTGTTCCTCTAACAGATGCTGAAATTGACGCCTATGCTGAAAAATTTAAAATGATTGCAATTCCTGAATTGATCCCATTTATTTATGTCGATGGCAAATTAGCAGGTATGGCTGTTGCTGTTTTAGATTTTAACTTTATCCTAAAAGATCTAAAAGGACGATTGTTTCCCAATGGGTATCGCATTTTTACAGATAAAAACAAAGTGAAATGGATGCGTGTTATTTTGTTGGGACTTTTCCCTGAATTTCAAGGAAAGGGAATTGATGCTGTTGTTTACAAACACTTGATTGATGCAGGTCTATCACATGGATTCAAATATTGTGAAGGTAGCTATATTCTTAAAGAAAATGAGATGATGAATCGAGGTATGCGTGCTGTAAGTGCTGAAGTTTATAAAGAATATAAAGTATATGAGATGGACATTTAAACCAAGTCTTTAACTCATCCTTCTATTAGGCTTATTTTATACTCATTATTAGTAGTAGTTAACTGCGCTACTATTGATTTCAACAACCATTGATTTAGAAACGAGTATAAAATAAGTCTTTTTTGCACACCACAATTTGCCAGCAATACATCGTCATTTTTATTCGACTCAATATTAATTGTCATGTTTCATGTGAAACGTTGCACGCTACACGTGCAACATGAAACATACCTTTGTTTGCTAATAAATCTCCCAAATTCATTCCGTAACTTTACATCTTTTAAGATTATTTCGCTTGAATAAAGCAGTACATTCAACAAAAAACAGGAATCAAATTCTTTTATTCAAAAAATAACTCTTAGATGATTGATGCTGAAGTTGTATATATTATTCAAATAAAAATCGTATAATTATAACCCCCGTAAGTTCTTTTATTTTTAAGCAGTCCCTAAAAATGAAAGAAAAAGCAATATTAAAAACCATTTTAATATCCATTAAAGTCTAAGAATCTTAACCACTCGCCAAATGAAATTACCGACTGATGGTATTCGCATCTTTATTGTTGAAGACGATTTATTGTTTGCGAAAACTATTCGATACATACTAACACTTAATCCAGATCACGAGGTTCGTGTATTCAAAACGGGTAAGGAATGTTTAAGTAATTTGCACCTCAACCCCCATATCGTTTCTCTAGATTATAGCTTACCAGACATGACTGGAGACGAAGTCTTAAAACGAATCAAAGCACATAATCCTGATATTGGTGTCATTATCTTGTCAGGACAACAAGATGTCGCTACAGCAGTAGAGTTGTTGCAAAAAGGAGCAGATGATTATCTAACCAAAGATGAAGCTAATAAAGAACGACTTTTTAATATTGTTGAAAAACTAAAGAAAAGTATTTTTCTTCAAAAAGAGGTAGAAACTTTAAAAGAAGAATTGACCGAAAAATACCAGTTTAGCGAAAGTATGAAAGGCAATAGCCCTGCCATGCAAAAGGTATTCAAACTCTTAGAGAAAGCAGCAAAAAGTAATATTACTGTTTCTGTAACAGGAGAAACAGGCACAGGAAAGGAGTTGGTTGCCAAAAGTATTCATTACAACTCATCTAGAAAAAAAGGAAATTTTGTCGCTATTAATGTAAGTGCCATTCCAAAAGATTTGTTAGAAAGTGAGTTATTTGGGCATGAGAAAGGTGCGTTTACAGGAGCAGCAACTCGTAAGCAAGGAAAATTTGAATTGGCCAATCATGGAACCTTATTTTTGGACGAAATAGGAGAGATGGAATTGCATCTACAAGCTAAATTATTACGAGCATTACAAGAACGAGAAATCACAAGAATTGGAGGCAACGAAACGGTCAAATTTGATGCTAGAATTATTGTTGCGACACATAGAAACCTTTCTGAATTGGTTAGCAAAGGTGCTTTTAGAGAAGACTTGTATTATCGTCTTTTAGGGCTACCGATTCACTTGCCACCTCTGCGACAACGAGGCAATGATGTTTTGATCTTAGCAAAGCATTTTTTAAATATGACCGCCAAAGAAAATAAGCTTGGTCCTATGAAGTTGGGGCAAACAGCCAAAGATAAATTACTATCTTATAATTTTCCAGGTAACATTCGAGAATTAAAAGCAATTATAGAACTGGGAGCAATTATGTGTGCAGGTAAAACCATACAACGAGAAGACTTACAGTTTAACAGCCCCAAAAAAGCTACCAACTTCTTCTTAGAAGAAATGACCTTGAGAGAATACAATATAAAAATCGTACGACATTATCTCGAAAAGCATGATAATCATATTCCTATTGTTGCAAAAATTTTAGGAATTGGAAAAACAACTATTTATAGAATGTTAAAAGAGGACGAAGAATATCCTCAAAAAGAAACATAATACAAAAACAATACTTATGAACTTGACATTAGACTTGACCTTTCTTAAGGAGATTAGTGATGGCGATCAAGATTTCATCAATGACGTACTCCATACTTTTCTGGATGAAATGCCCAAGGATATGGCGCAAATGAATCAGGCAATAATGGATAAAGATATTGTCATGATCGGGAGAATGGCACATAAAACCAAGTCCACTTTGCAAACATTAGGCTTGTTTGAATTAAAAGAATTGGCGCTAAAAATAGAGCAATTGGCCAAACAAACGCCTTCTGATACTAATATTATTCCCCTTTCTCAGAAGTTTATGGGGCATATTGATCGGGTTTACCCTAATGTAAAAGAATCCTTAAAATAAGCTTTTAATATTCTGCAAAAACAGCCCACTCTCTAACTCTATTATTGGTATCGATTTGAAAGATTAGACCTTTGCTTGGATAAACCAAAAAGAAGCCTTTGTGATGATGAACAACTTGAAAATAAATGCCTTCGTATGCTTTTTGGACAAACGTCAATGCAGCTCCTACTTTTATGCCCTTACTCGTTTCGACACTTCTATTTCGTGTTCGTTGCAAAAAGAAATAAGAATCGCTTGAAGTCGTTTCATTTCTAAGAAAAAACTTAGACAAATAAGAACGTCTTTTGGTGAAAAAATCTACTTCTAAAGTCAAGAAACCACTTTTAGTTAGCTGTATGGCACTAGCTGTCCTCTGGCGTTCTTTTCTAAAATTAATTTCATCCATTCGATCTTCAATTACAATGTCATACTTTTCACGAGATCTTTTTTCACTAGACAAGATGCGTTTGTTGGTATTCGAAATATACCAAACTGGTAGATTTTGGTAATGCTTGTTGGCATCATCAAAATATTGACTTGCTGTTTTTATTTGATTTCTATGAGCGTATACAATTCCTTTCACAATAGAAATTTTCGCCCGTTGAAGACTTGTTGGAGATAAATTGGATGCTGTGTTTAGAGTAGTTAATGCATTTGTTGCATCTCCCTGTAAATCATAGACACAGGCAAGGTTTAAATAAGCAGAACAATACTCTTTGTCTAGTTTTAAAGCTTTTTTAAGATGGACAGCAGCATCTCTCAATAGTTTGTTTCGGCTACCTTGTACAGAAAAAGGTCGTTGAAAAACGTTGGTTAAATCCACATCAATAGGATACAAAAAAGCATATTCTTCTTGCTCTGGTTGCTCTATTGCTGCGGCTAAAGAAACGACCCCTATATTGTGATAAATCTCCTTTGTTCGAATATATTTAAGCAAATAAGTATAACAATTATAAGCCTGTAAATTCCAACCGATTGCAATATAGTAGTTGGCGGTTTCATATAATTGAATGAATTTGCGTACTTTTCGTTGGATAATGCTGACTACTTTCTTTCTCTCCTCTAGGCTTGGATAGCCGTCCAAATGCTCACTCAAACCATAACCTTTATATATTTGCTCCAATAACTCAGGAATAATCTCTAGAGTTTCATAATTTGCCAAATAAGCTATGAATGCACTATAAGAATCTGCTTCTTCATCTTCTAATGCGTACTTTTTTTGCTGCTCATGCTTCAATAAAAAGTGCGTCACTCCTGAATTTCGTTTCCAATCATTTTGTTGATAAAAATGTGTCAATTCATGACCAATCAAAAAAGCCAAGGCGCTCTCTGACTGCGCTCCCATTTGTTGACAAATATCATAAGCTTTTTTTTCTATAATAATGCTATTATCCATTTCTCGATAAGCCGCTACTCGTTTTTCTCTCTCTAAGATCAACAATTTAGGTAGGCTTGTTCGTCGATCTCCTATGGCCAATTTTAAGGTTTCATAAATTTTATTACAATGCTTATAAGCAACATGCTGTAGTGGTAAAACTTCTCCTTGTCCATACATTGTAGACATTCCAAACACACTAAATAATAGCACTATATATTTCATTTTAAAGCCTATTTTTTTTCTAAAATTACATACGATAAACTGATACAAAAGTAACCCGTACAAATTAATTCTGATTGAGTATACTATGTAATCACCATATCCTATCTCAAAACATATCTAATTCATTTTATAGCTCATAAGTTGCTATTATTTTTTTAGAAAAACCTAAAAACCTATTGGCTTGATTTCTATTAGTTCCACACTATTTTTCACATTCAAACTGATAACCTTATTCTGTATAAGGTAATAAAAATTGGAC
Source organism: Saprospiraceae bacterium (assembly GCA_020627705.1). Classification (GTDB taxonomy): domain Bacteria; phylum Bacteroidota; class Bacteroidia; order Chitinophagales; family Saprospiraceae; genus JAHDHU01. Next base: position 26,750 of record JAHDGJ010000021.1, on the reverse strand, counting down.
TGAAAATCAGAGATTAGCTTTGTTATTCCTAAATTAGTAGGGAATAGTATGCCAAAACAAATGTTTTGGAACGAACAAAAAAGAATAACAATGGCGAATGTAGATCCTATTTTTTTAAAACAAATTAAGGCTGGTGAAAGTCAGGCAATAAAAAAATTATATACCATTGCTTATGGAAGCTGTGCCAATATGATTATGACCAACAACGGATCAGAAGAAGATGCAAGAGACATATTTCAAGAAGCACTATTAATTTTTATAAAAAAACTACAGTCGCCTGATTTTAAGCTTACAGCCCAACCAAAAACATACCTGTATGCCGTCTGTAGAAATTTATGGTTAAAACAACTTGAAAAACGAAAAAAGAAAAAAGGCACCATCCAAATTGATGATCCTAATAATTTAATTCCATTGATTGATGTTGATGAGATTGAGGAGAAAAAAATTGTAGAGGAAAAACATGAACTAATCAGCGAAATCTTACAACAACTAAAAGGAGATTGTAAACAACTACTACTCTCTTTTTATTTCAAGAAAATGCCTTTAAAAGAGATCGCTCAAATTATGGACTATTCAGATGGATTTGTCAAAGTCAAGAAAAAACGTTGTATGGATAGCTTGAAAAAAAGGGTCTTGGAGGCTTATGCAACCAAACATTAACCAAACTAATTTTAATACTACATGAAAGAAGATATACTTGATAAATATGCTTTTAACCAGCTTTCTTCTGAAGAAGAACAGTGGATAAAAAATATGTTGGCGGAAAATCCTGATTTTCAACAAGAGCTAGATTTGCATACTCGTATGGTCAACGGTTTAATTCAAAAAGCACAACAAGAACAAGAAACCGCTGCATTAAGAGCGAAAATTCAACAAGTAGATGAAGCTTTAGAACAAGAAGGTTTCTTTGATAAAGGTATTGACAAAGAGTTGATAGAAGGGCTAAAAATAGAAGGAGAAAAAGACCTCTTAAATACTATTAAAATGGTGGATAGAAATCTAGAACAGGAAGGATTCTTTGCTACTTCCCCTACAAACAAATCTATCCAATTCATTCGTTTATTCACTGCGGCAGCTAGTTTGTTGTTTATCCTTAGTTTGGCTTGGTATTATATGGCTTCTACAACGATCAATTATCAACAAATTTACGCCAATGCTTTCCATCCTTATCAAAATACACTCTCAAAATCTGTTCAAATGGAGTTGTCTGAACAAGGTTTTGGAGGGAACCCTGATGAAAAGGCACTGCAAGAAATTCTAGTTGCTATGCAAAATTATGATCATCAAAATTATCAACAAACCATTGTCTTGCTTCAAAGTTTCTTACAAGAATATCCAACTAGCACTTATCAACCTCAAATTGAATTCTACCTTGGTCTTAGTTATATTGCTTCCAATAAAAATAACGAAGCTATTAAGATGCTTCAAAATTTGACGAATAAAGAGACGCTTGATACAGAACTAGTAGAATGGTATTTGGCTCTTGCTTACTTAAAAACTGAACAGATAGATCAAGCGACGTCTATTTTTACAAAACTAAAAAACCAAGGAACTGGCATTTACCAAGAAAAAGCAGCTGTTATATTAGAAGAAATATCCTAATTATTAAGAATCGTTCAAAAAACATATAGTTAATTGATAATCCTACAATAGTCTCAACTGTTGTTCCAGTAGTTTTATTTGGGATAGGAAGTCTTTTCTAATTTTTGTAAACTCTTTTTTGTATTGTTTTTTGATAATGGCAAACACAGCTGCTCTAAATAATGGATTTTTGTCAAAATAATCCTCATTAGACTTAGAGTTGTCGGCATAAAATAAAGGAGAATTTGTTCTTGCTTGTTGCAAAGCATCTACTTTTAAGTTAGGGTTTTCCTCAAACAGTGTTTTGATATATAGTTGTTCTTCTTTTTCTAAAGCTCGCTTTAGTTGTACGATTTCTGCTTTTAATTCCTTTTTTTGAGCAGCCAACTCTTTAGCGTTTTTAGAACGTTCTTGCTGCATTTTCTTTTCTTCCTCTACATAATCTACCAAATCTTGTTTGTGTACAACAAAGTTAAAATAAGCCGCTAAATTCTCAATTTTCTCTTTTTTCTTCGCTTTTAGTTCTTGTTGATTAATAACATATTGCACCCGTTCCTGCAAATAAACCAAACTGTAGCTTTCTAAGTATTTTTTCACACTAGTTTTAGTAACATTCCAAGCTAATAAAATTTCTTCAATTTCTGATTTAAGTAAATTGTCTGCTTCGGTCTCTGTTGCTGTCTCTGTAATTTGAATATTTGGATTAGAACTAATTTCAAACAAGATGGCAATAACTTTACGCCCAGACTTGATTTCTGTAAAACTAAAGCAAATATCTGTGTGTAGTTTTAAATCTTCTTGTGCTTTAAGGATAATCCTACTTTTGAAGTGTCCATACAATTTATATTTGTCGCTAACACCAAGTATTACTTTTAAGGTATCAATGTCAAATTCTCGATAGCCAATTTTTTCATACTGCTTGAGCAATTCATAAATTCGAATAGAGTATACACTTGAAATTTTCAGTACATTCCGAATGTCATAAGACAAGAATGTTCGCTTTAATTGCAACAAATAAGGCTTCAAATCAGGATGAAAAGACAGTTCAATATACCCTTCTTTTTTCTTTGGGATCGATGCTTGTGCGATTAGTCCTGTTTTCAAAAAGCGCTCTTCACCATTTTCAGTATATGGAATCGTTACTACTTTTTTGAGTAGATTATCTGGCACTGCTTTTATTTTTACATAAGCATCGTTATCATTCACACCAAAAAAGCTCACTAAATCTCGAATCTGAAGTTTGTATTTTTTAAAATCTTCATCTCCTGGTTGTATTAAACTCACCAATTTGGTAAACACTCGAGTCTCCCATATCGAAAAATGATATCGAGCCTCAACGAGGTCATTTGACTTGGTTACCAAAGCTTTAGCGGGATTATTCTTCATACTTTTATAGGCTTACTACAAAATTTAGTGCTTGTTGCGAAATACAAACATAATACTTTTTTTTAACTATCACAAGTGTTTTTTTTGTGATAGTTTCCGCTTTTTGTGATAGTTAATCTTCTTATTTCCGCTTTTTGTGATATTAAAAAGCTCTTCAGCTTTTTATATCTTGTTTTTTTTTATGTTTATTTTTATTGAGCTTATTGGATAGAGTACAGGAATTTTTTTCTCTGATAGAACTTCCGTTTTTCGTGATAGTTAACCCGCTTTTTGTGATAGTTAAAATACTTCGAAGACTTGTCTAATAGCTGTATACTCCTATATATAAGGATTACAGATACTTTTATTAACTTTAAGTTTACAAAAGAAAAACATTGCCTCTAAATTCTGTATATGTTACGATAAAAATGTTTTTTGGAGTCTCTAAAGGGAGTTATCCGCTTTTTGTGATAGTCACCCGCTTTTTGTGATAGTTAATCCGCTTTTTGTGATATTAGTTTCCGCTTTTTGTGATAGTTAACCCGCTTTTTGTGATAGTTAATCCGCTTTTTGTGATATTAAGCTCTATAATGAGCTAATTATCAATCAATTACAAGCTCCGAAAACATTTAAAACAAATTAAAATAAAGAAAACAACTAAAAAGGAAGTTGTCCCTTTGTTTTTTTCTAAAAAAAATTCAAAACAAATAACACTCCCGTCCGCTTTTTGTGATAGTTGGAAGAACAAAAGGAAAGGTTTAATTATCACAAAAAGCACAAAAGAAAAGAAAAAAAATGGCCCTTTCTACCCCCACAGTAGAAAGGACCGATGTAAGAATCCCTAAAAAATGTATCTTAATACTTAGATGTTACGACCATCATAAGTAAATGTTATTTTGTTGATAGTAGACATAATTTGTACTGTTTATAAGTATTACGATACTCAAACTTATGAAAATATGTCAATATAAACAAATGTTAGAGCATTAATAGTTAATGATTTTTTAAAAAAAAGTTATCAATATATTTAATGCATTGATTTTCAGTATTGTTTTATCTTTCTGTTTTTAAGAGATTTCTTTATTCAGAAAAAAAATGAACTATTCAGAAGAATAATAAGGAGGCTTTATATTTTTGATGTAATTTTAGGCATTCAAAAAATCTACAAAAAAAGGATACTATCATGAAAAATAGTTATACCCAAAAAGAACAATATTATGGGGAGTATTTGGGATTAGATAAAATATTAAGCGCACAACTTCCAGAAAGTGAAGCTAGAGGGATTGATGCACATGATGAGATGTTGTTTATTATTATTCATCAAACATATGAATTGTGGTTTAAGCAAATTATGCATGAACTGAACTCTATTCTTGATATCTTTCAAGCGACTAGTATTAATGATAATGCACCTTCTTTGCAAATTGCGGTTCATCGAACCAATAGGATTGTAGAAATCTGGAAATTATTAGTTTCTCAGGTAGATGTTTTGGAGACAATGACTCCTATGGATTTCTTAGATTTTAGAGATCTATTAACACCTGCTTCTGGTTTTCAAAGTGTTCAGTTTCGAGAATTAGAAACGAAGTTAGGTCTTAAGATGGAAAATCGTCACGAGAAGCGTTATTATGAGCATCAGTTATGTCCTGTTCATGTTGAACAAATCAAAGCCTTAGAACACAAAGAAAGCTTCTTAGAATTATTAGAGCAATGGTTGGAGCGAATACCTATTTGGTCATTAGAATACTGGGATAATTTTGAGTTACCAGAAGGTGCACCAAAAGACATTCATCCATTTTGGGCAACGTACCGCCATACTTATGAATCAGGGTTGGTGAGTGAAGAATTAGCAGCTATCAACATGAACGATTTTGATAGTCTATTCTTCGGAAAAGGGGAACAAACAACTAGGTTAAGTCCAAGATCTCTACAAGCTGCCTTGTTCATTACATTGTACAGAGACTATCCTCTTATGCAAATGCCTTATCAATTTTTAAGTAAGTGGTTAGAAATTGATGAGTTGATGGCAAATTGGAGGTATAGACATATGAGCATGGTTCGTCGAATGATTGGGATGCGAGTAGGAACGGGTGGATCTACAGGAGCCAACTATTTGAAGGGAGCAATGGAAAAACACCATATATTTGGCGATTTTACACGAATTACAACTTATTTAATACCTCGCGCAAAGTTACCTAAACTACCTAAAGTCTTAGAACAGAAATTACGATTTAGTGCAGAATAATAATTGAATACCGATTTAGGATAGTCCTAAATCGGTATTTTTATGATTTATAGTGTGGTAATTTTTGTGCTATAGAAATATAGCTAGGGATTATTCAATAGCAGTAAAGTGCTGTACTTTTAGTTTTATTAAATCCTTTTTTTCGTTATTAGCTTGCTCAAAAGGCTGCAAACTACTAGCAGTAGCGGTTGTAATTTGTCTATCTTTGCAACCTTTGGCTACTAAAAAGTCTTTGATTGCTTTAACTTTCTGTTCAGCAAGATCAACTTGTTCGGATTCTACCATAATCGAGACCGTCATTTTTAGTTGTATGATTTGATCAGCTAAGCGATTTAAGGTAGATAGAGAGGTTTTTTTGAATTGAGTACTTTCCCCTTCAAAAGAGATATTGTGCAGTAAAAGCCATTTTGTCTTTCCCTTCAATTCCTCAAGTGTTGCTATTTGGATGTTTTTTTTAGTAGAAGCTTCTGAGAGAGTCACTTGTTGTCCTACCGAAAAATAATTCTTTTTGGATATAAAATAACCATACTGTTTTCCAATAGGCAATGGAAGTACAAATTGGCCTGTTGAAGGATCATTTTTTAATTGCCCTAATATTTTACCCGTTTCCAAATCTTCCCAACTAATATCTACTTGTGTCGGTTTATTATTATGATCAACAACGGTGCCTGAATAGATCGCAACAGGTTTGGGTTGATATTTTTGAGGCAACGAAATATAATAAATATCATCTTCACTATCTGAACTCATTGCAGAGAAATAGGCTGTTTTGCCATCAGTACTAACACGATAGCCCCAATCGTTTTGACTAGTATTGATTGTTTTTCCTAAATTAATAGGAGTAGACCATTTTGTCCAAGAGTCATCCAAACGAGTTGTCATATAAACATCTAAATGCCCCAAGCCACCATGTCCATCAGAGCTGAAATAAAGGGTTTTCATATCAGGGTGCAAAAATGGTGTTCTTTCAGCAAAAGGAGTGTTTACCATATCTCCTAAATTGATTGGTTCTTGCCATTCTCCTTCAGTATTTTTTAGAGCAACAAAAATATCTCTGTTTCCTGTATTGGAGCCATGAAACCCATTGAGATTGCTTTCTTGCCAAAAGTCCAAGACTTCTTTTCTTTCAGAAACATACAACAGGGCATTGCCATCACTAGAGATCATGGCATCAGCATCCCAGTAGGGAGTATTGATTGTATTAGACAAAGGCACAGGCTTAGACCAAGTACTTTTTTGATAGGTTGATAACAACATATCCCCCTTTCGAGTATGGCCATCAAAAATGATTAGTTGTTGTTCATCCGCAGAAACAGCTAAAAGTCCTTCGTGCTTATTGGTATTGATGCTTTCCAAAGCTTTAGCCATTTGCCACTCTTGGTTTTCAAAAGAAGAAACATAAATATCCTCATTAACACTTCCTTGTTTGGGTTTATTCAATCGACAGAAGTAGATTTTTTTGTTATCAATAGAAACCAAAGGACTATATTCTGGATTAGAAGAATTGATACCACCTCCCAAAGCTAATTTGGAAATAGCGGGTTCTTGTGCACTAAGTAGCGCTTTTAAGTTGGTAATTTTAGTGTTATTTTGTCCAAAAGCGGGAGCAAATTCGTTGACTTGGTCTAAAGCTGAATCCCAGTTTTGAGCATTGATGGCAGGTTCTATCAATCGTTGTAGAGCAACAAAAGCTCTTTCTTTGGGAGCGGCAGCACGAATGTACGCTTCGTATTGTGCTCTATTTTGTGGTGTAGGAATTTCTAATAAATTAAGTTTTGCACCTTGCTCTGCAAGTTTTAAATCTCGTTCTTGTTTTTCAATGTTTTTATATTCAGGATGTTCCATCATAAACTGATTGATGGTTCCCAATTCCCCATCGCTAACATAGTAGTCATAATAAATATCTAAGACAGCATCATAATAAGTACTATTGGGAAATAGCGTTAAGAATGTCTTAGCTCCTCTAAATAACCCCTTTTTCTTTAGAGCTGCATACATAGGAGCCTCCAATTCTAAAACATATGGAGAACTAGGACTTTTTTTAATGAAATCCAGAATTAGTAAGATATCTTCTGTTTGCTTTGCTTGCTCAAACAAGGGTTTGTCTGCTTTTTTTTGCGCTGCTCGAACATCAGAATTAATAGCATCTTGAAATGGATAATTAGGATAGGCTTTTGCAAATTCTTTGACCGCATTCGTTCCATTTTCTTGCAAATACAAGCGGTAAAAACGAAGCCATATTGCTTCCTTTTTTTCGTAATTGGGATAGGCACGAACAAAGTAATCGTAATCGACAATATTAGTACCTGCCATTATAATATCATACATATAGTCTTTGGCAAACTTATTAAAGGGACTATGTGGATAGGCTTCGGTAAAATTTTGATACTCCTTTAGACTTTTTTTACGGACAATTTTCATCAAAGCATAAGCAGCTTTAGGGTCTCGAACGTATATGTTGTCTCGGTACTTTTCTTCAAAATTAGGATAAAATTGCCAGCCCTTTTCCTCTATATAACTTTCGAGCAGTTTCTTTTGAGCTCGCACCAACAATTCTTTATTAAAGCGTTCTGTTGTGATTTCGTGCTTTTTGAAAAAATCAGCATATGCAGCAAATGTATTTATTTCTGAAGCATATTGAAAGGCGAGGGCATCACGAATTTGAGTCATACTTTCTACTTGTTGGCTACTAGCAGTCGTATAAAGTGCCAAAAAACGTTCCGCAAGACTCAAATTATTGGCTTGAGAGGCGTCCTTGTGAGCAGTTGATACAATATCACTTTGTAATTTGCTTAAACTTAGTTTGCTCAAACCTTTGGCTTGTACTCTGTTTTTGTCTGCTTTACTTAAGTTTTCGTACTCTTTGATAGCCCTCGAGATATATTGGTAAGATTTCTCTATATCATACTCCTCATAGGCTGGAGCAAAATATATTTTTGACAATTCATACAATGAAATTGGTTTGCTAGTTGCCTTTTCTAAGTCGTTTTCAAAGGCTTCTATAGCCGTTTCATAATCACCTTTTGAGACTAATTTTTTCCCTTTTGTAATCTGGGCATCCAAGGAAGTACTTATAAAAAAAAGTAGTATTATAAATACAGAGTATTTCATAATTGATAAATAATTAGTGAGGATTTTTTTACCTTTCTATAATGTTTTTAAAAAAGTATATGTATTAATATCTGTGGAAGAGGGGGTATAAATGTATACTAATGCCTGAAAGGCAGCTTTAAGTAGTATTCATATTATATCATAATGGGGTGATCGCTACAAATGCTCCCATTAAGATAGAATTAAAAACAGTTTTTTCAATAAAAAATAGAAATTCAATTTCTTTATAATGAGGTATAAAAGAACAATTTTGCTTGATTTCTAATCAAGCACTTAGCTGCTTTGTATAAAGCAGCAATTAGTTTATAATACCTTTTAGGAATTTTTCACCTACGAATCTACAATAAAACAAGGCGTGATTGCTTTGTCATTTTATGTTAAAAATCAAAAGTTACAAATTAGTAACCCTCCTAATAATTTTGTAACTTAGAAACAAAAAGATTCAAAATGTCAAGAAAGTATGTTATTTATTATCGAGTTTCTACCAAAAAACAAGGAGAAAGTGGTTTGGGGCTAAAAGCCCAAAAAGCATACTTATATCATTTTTTGTCAGAAGAGGTTGTGGTAAAAGAATTTACAGAAATTCAGAGTGGCGGGAGTGTGGAAACTCGTTTGGTTTTGCAAGAAGCATTAAGGCTTTGTCAAATGGAAGGTTATACTTTGGCTGTAGCTAAGATTGATCGTTTGAGTCGAAAAACAGAAGATGCTCTATCTATTTACAATTTATTAGAAGGTCGTTTGTTTAGTTGTGATATTCCCAATCTTGATAAGTTTACATTGACATTGTTCATGGCAATTGCTGATCGAGAGCGAGAGTTAATATCCATTCGAACCAAACAAGCTCTTGATGCTAAAAAGTTGGAGATAGGGGAGTGGCGAAATTCTACTTTTACAGAAAAAGCACGTCAAAAAGGACAACGACGAATTCGAGAGAAAGCACGTTTAAATCCTAATAATCGACGTGCAACAGAATTAATTCTGTTGTATAAAGATAAAGGTTTGACCTTGCAAGCGATTGCTCAGAAACTGAACCAAGCAGGTTTTCGTACTGCTCAAGGAAAATTGTTCCAAAAAACAACAGTTTCTCGCCTTTGGAAGCGTTCGCAAACTCAAATAAGAGGTATCGAATCTTAATCCTACACCCCTGTTATATTTGACAAATGTAGAGCGAACTCATTAAAGAATTCGCTCTATTCACCAATATTTTTACTTCATTATTTTGAGTGTTTGTTGCTTGACAGGCTGAGGATTGGCATTAAATAAAGCTTTATCTTGGTCTGCATTGTATAAAGATGGGATCAAATAACGACCTTTTTCGTGTGCTCTTTTTTCAATTTCCACAGTACGCTGTTGAGGATTTTGTTGTAGGTACAAGTCATTTCGTTCTGCGTAAACAGACCACGATACTTCTTTTCCTGCCGTTCCTCCACTGATAACAAATTGGTTGTTGCTGCTTGCCTTTTCTTTGATATACAATGGCATATAAGCACCAATTGGAGTTAATTGATAACTAACATTTCTATTGATAGCACTAAAATAATCAGGCAGCTGAACAATAGCATTTCCATCTACATCAAATGTAGCTGTCCCTCTATAAACATTTAAGACTTCATTCGATTCAATACTAAAATGGCGAAGGAATTTATTGTCAGGGTCTTGTGGGTGATCAATACGGAATGTTTTGGTTCCTGTAGCTCCTAAGTTGCCATTTGAATAAACGCCATAAGCACCATTTTGTGCTCCTAAATATCGATCTTCCCCCAAAACACCATAGAAACCTTTTCCCCCAACACCAATTCCATTACCAAGAGGAGCGACATTGTCAAAGTTTTCACCATAAACACCAAAACCAGTTGATTGTCCTGTTTGTCCAACACTACCATTAAAACCAACACCCAAAACACCATGTCCACCAACGGTTCTTAAGTTGCTACCATAGACGGCTGCCTCAGCATTGGAGTTAGCATCGGCTTGTCCTGCAACTCCCCAAGCTGCGCCCGTTGTATTGCCAATAATTCCTGCGACAATATTAGAACTACTATTGGTGTTTGCTTGGATGGGAGAGAAAGTATTGGCAGCGTTGGTTGTGTTACTAATAAGCCCAACACCTGTATTGGTATTTTCAACACGAAGTGCAGTACTGTTGGCTATATTGGCAGTAATAGTAACTTCACCTGCATCAGCAGTAATCATTCGACCAGCTCCTGGACCTCCAAAATCATATGCATTGTCCAAAGAGCCACCACTAGGAAGTGTTACGGAATTGCCATTACTAATACTTAGAGTTGAACCCGTTAAAGATAGGCTCTGTAATTCATTATTGGCAATATCGTCGTTTAGAATAATACTTCCACCTCCACTGGACAGGGTAATCGTATTGCCTATTTTAGAAATAGTTTGAGCACTTCCGCTGCCGCCACTGGGTAGGGTAATCGTATTTCCATTGCTTATGCTCAATGAGTTTCCAGTTATGGATAAGCTTTGCAACTCATTATTAGGATCGGCATCGGCATCATCGGCATTGTCGACGCTAGCAGCGTGCAAGGCATAAGGAACAGAAAGTAATTGCACAGTTCCCATATCTTGATAGACCGTTCCCCCTGTTTCATCCATTTCTACTTTCAAGTAGTGACTATTTGAGCCCCAATTAATAGTATTAAAAGTGCCATTAGCAACAACTCCTTGACCGATTTTTAAGGTAAACAAACCAAACTGATTGGTAGTAGGTGTGTGGGTTTCGACGTACAAAATAGCACCTGTAGTACTTCCTGAAATGATTGATGCTCGAATACTAATATTTTGGTTGATGACGGGGGAACCATTGTTGGCTCGGGCAATGGCTTGGTATTGAAATGCTTGAGGAGCTTGTGCTGTCAAACTAACTGTACAACTTAGTAGTAAAAAGAATAGTATAATATGTTTCATGTCTATCGTGTTTTTTGAATTTTAAATGTTTTGATAATCTGCTGGTCCAAATCTTGAATGCGAAGTAAGTAAGTCGCAGAGGGAAGATGTTGCAAGGAGATATTCGTCTGACGTTGGGTAATTGAGTAATGACCAATAGACTTTCCTAGCATATTGAATAGTTCTGCTTTTAGAGTTTTGTCCGTTTCTTTTTGAAATGTAATTTGTTCGGAGGTAGGATTAGGATAAACTTGTAGGCGAATGTCCTGGTTTAGTTTGATATCAACAGATAAAGGATTTACATCAATTGGTTGTTGAAATCCTTGTGTAAGAATTGCTGTGTTGCTGCTTTCTGTCGAAATCATAGGTTCTCCTACGGTCCAACTTAATGTTGTTCCTGTAGAGGTATTGCTAAAATTTCCTGCTGAACTAATGACAAATTGTTCTAAAGATTGAGCATAAGAATAGGTAGCCAAAAATAGAAAATAAAAGAGGATGTGTGTTTTCATAGTTTAAATTGTGGGGTTAACAAATAATAGGAATGTGTTGTATATTTAAAATACAATATTTTGAATTAACTAGTGTCGAATTTGCTGTAATTATCATAAGACAATAAATTCATAATCAAAAAAGTTGCCATAGAAACAATTCTCCAACAGAAAAAAGAAAATCCTCTAGCCAACGTTTGACTAAAGGATTGATACATCTTTTTATTACAATGATTTAAACTCATTTATTGGCTAGCGGCGGCAGCTTGTTTTTGACGACGAATAACATCGGCTAATAATGGAATTGCCCGGCGGTGTTTTTTTACATAAGGGTTGGTTTTATCCCAAACATAACCAGCCAATACAGAGCAAATTTGCTTTTTGAAACTAGGATCTTTTTCTGTTGCAAAGAAAATAGTTTGAAGGTTGCCTGTATACCATTCTTTGATGTAAGTTCTAAAAACTTCAATACCATGTTGAATGTAGTTGACATAATCTTTGTCCCAATCAACGGGCATCCCATTTAATTGACGATGGAGTAGTTCTCCTGCAACAGCTCCCGTTTCTGTGGCAAAGGTTACTCCAGAAGAAAAAATAGGATCTAAAAACTCTGTGGAATTACCAACCAATACATAACGATCTCCATACATTTGCTTGACACCTACAGAATATCCCTTTATGACCTTAGGAGAAAAAACAAACTCTACATTTTGAGCATAATTGTCTTTTAGAGTAGGATGCGTATCAAGCAATTTTGTGAATATATTTTCATCATAATGATCTCCATATTGCTCCAAAAATTCAGCATCTCCTACAAAACCAATAGAAGTAACACCTTCTTGAATGGGGATAATCCAAGCCCAAGCAGTATCTAGGTCAATAATTTCAGTAAGAAGTTCGGTGTTTTCTGTATGTGGTTTATCCTTGATGTGAGCGAAAAATGCCGTACGAGCAGGAAAATTAGAAGGACGCCCCAAGTCTAGTAGTCGGGGAAGAACTCGTCCATAACCACTTGCATCAACAACAAATTTTGCTTCTATTTGATATTGCTCTCCTACGTTATTTTGGATGTTAATGAATGCTTTTTCGTCATCAAAAACGACTTTCTCGACACTTTCTTGGTAAGAGAGTGCTACCCCTTGACGAACAATTTCATCGGCTAGTGTTTTGTCAAAATTAGCGCGAGGCATTTGATAGGCATATTCCCAACCATCTGTAAACTGTTCAGAAAAATCAAAGGTGCAAGACTCATTGGCAGCACGAACAAAGGATGCCCCTCGTTTGTAAGGAAATTGTTGAGCTTGTACCGCTTCTAATAATCCTGCTTTTTGCAGATTATCTAAGCAGCGAGGTAGCAAGCTTTCTCCAATGACAAATCTAGGAAATTGTTGCTTTTCAACAACTTTTACTTGATGTCCGTTTTGGTGCAATATCGCTGCTGCGACACTACCAGCTGGTCCTGCGCCAATAACTAAAACATCGACTTTTTCTATTCTCATTTATGTATTATTCATTTGTTTAACTTACACAAGATACGAAAAAGCTTTTGTAGTGTTTGGTTTTGTTCATTGATTTCTTGTATGATAACAACGATTTGAGATTGTTGAAGGTTATTTATTGGGGGCGTGCTCAAAAAAAGTTATTATTGTGCTTTTTACAACATCATAAAACTAATCACTATGAGAATTCTATTTTTAATCTTATTTAGTTTGCTGTGGAACGCTAGAATAGTTGATGCGGCTGTTAGCTATTCTTGTTCCTCTGAAACTATAATAGAGAGAAAACTCCCCATTGAAAGAAAGTATAAAAAGTTACGAAAAAGAAAACGAATACGAAAGGCAAAACCTAATAGAATGAAATCCTCAAAAGTGGGGTTGGTCTATATGATTATAGGGATATCAATAGCAAGTGTTGCCTTATTAGTAGGATTGATGATGTTTATTTTATTAAACCCTATATCTTGGGTACTGTTTTTAATTCCTATACTATTTTTTATAACAGGAGTTTCTATGGTAATTTCAGGAGCTGTACATAGAGGAAGGAATAAGGATTGGGATATTGATTATCGATAATAAAAAAATAAGCTTAGGGGATAGAACCTAAGCTTATTTTTACTGAATGCGATCACTTATGATTATTTAACTTTGATTTTAATCATTACATCCTCTTTTTTGCCTTTATACATCTCTAAAATGAATTCACTCTCAGATATTTGTAGTATTTTTCCAGTTCGGAAATGTTTAACAGAATACCCATTATCTAGTTTTTTGGTATCAAAAATAGATACTTTACTAACTTTTCCTGTCTCATCATTGACACGATAAGCTGTTAAGAATCCTCCTGCTCCGTCAATATGCATATGAGGACGTTTATCCAGACTTAATTCCATATTTTTTACATTATCCATATAAAATAAATAATGGTTACCATCTAACTCTACGTGCTTAAAACCAAGACCTCCTCTATATCTACGACTAGAAGTTTTCTTTGGCATCTTTCTCATCCATACCAATTCACCTTCTTTATCAATTTTAGTCATTAGAATATCTTCATAATGGTAAGTATAATATCCTCCACTTCTAGATTGGTGGTAAACTCTATAAAATTGCTCACCTAATATGATGATACTTCCATCGTCTTGTACACTAACTTCTCTTAATTCAAGGTAAGATAGTTCCGCTTTACCCTTACTGTCTTTTTTCTCGTTTCTTTTTTGAGTACCTAGTTTTTGGTATTGATTGATAATTTCAAGAGGAATAGGGTAGAAATTCTTTTTATCAATTCCTCCTTCTTTATTGACATGGAATAAAAACATACCATCAGCATTCCCCTCACTAATCTTTTTATTTCCAATCCACTCACCATTAGACCAGTTACTTCCTGTTTTTTTATTATAAAAACCCGCACAAATCATATGTTCTTCAGAACCTTCATACAACCAAATCTCTTTGATAAAGTAATTCTCAATAGCTATTTTAGAACTTTTTATTTTTTTGTTAGTAATATCAACTTTTAATAGCTCAATATGATAATTAGCTCTTTTGTTTTTTTTGCCAACACCTTTTTCATTTTTATCACTTCCATCAGCACGAACCTTAGCCAAAATATAAGGGTTGCCTTCTGAATCTATATGGTAATCAATATTATCCATCATTTGCTCTGTATAAGGCATTTCTATTTGATTGCCAGCAATTTTAGACATATCTTCATCAAACACATACATTCCAATAATATCTTTACTGATAGCATCGTTTCGCTTTGCTGGTTTTTTACGGCATTGTATTAATAGTTTAGAGTGATCATGAGAAAGTAAAAAAGAAAATTTATCGACCGTTCCTACACTCCAAAAACCAATAACAGCAACAGGAGCGCCAGTTAATTTTCCTTTAACAGCAATAACTCTTTTTTCTTTCCCCTTGAAAGAACAACCGTGAAAATCAATTTCTCGGTAAAATAGTTGTTCGGTTTCATTTTTTTTGTCCCAAAGAGAGAAGAAACAGTAAGCTTTATTGTTAAACCACATCATGTGTTCAATGACAAAACCTTTAGGCAAGTCGCTAAACTTGTTCCTTTTTAGTTCTTTCATTGATTTTGCATCAAAGCTTTGCATATAGATGTCTTTACCATCTTGCTTAACACTAAGCGTTTTTTGATGATTGGTAATAGAGAAATAATACTTTGCAGCACCATCAATGACGCGATATGGTTCACTAACTGTGTAGTCAAATTTGTCTTGGCTAGTTCCTAAAAATGGAATAAGCAAGAACAATAAAAAACATATGTTTTTCATAGTTTGAAAGTTTATAGAATTTAGTTAAAAAATGAGGGGCAAAAATACAAAAAATGTTTGCTTTTGTCTAGATAAAACAAAAGACTGTAAAATTAATTTTACAGTCTTTTAATTATGGAAGGGTGTGTTATTTTATTTCAATGCTTTCTTAGAAAGGTATTTCCCAAACTCTTTTCCTGTTTTGGCATATGCTTCAGCAAGACGAACTCCTGTGTCCCAGTCATTTCCACCAAAAGTTCTACCTTGACCAGAAGCAGACAGTTTTGCAACCACCTTATCTGACCCTGTTTCTACAATTGTAATTGTTGTTTTAATTTCAGCATTCTTTCTCGCTACATATACGTTAAATCCAGGTTCTGAAAAATCTGTATTTACAATGATTGTATATTTAGTGCCAGCAGGGTCAGTAGAAAACTGTAGACCTGATTTTTCAGTGTATTTAGAGACTAAGTCCAAAAATTTTGGTTCAAACCTAGTTGCTCTATCATTAATCCACGCTTCTTTCCATGAATCACCTCTACCAGCTTCTTTTTCATTATAGTCTTTAACTTTTTTCTTTATGTAGTCTTCTTCTTTCTTAAATTTCCCTACAGCCATATTATCGTAAGTAAATTTAACACCAACTGTTTTTTGACCTTTTAGAACCTTGATATCTCCTTTTTGTACTCGAACTTGAGCTTCTAATGAGTTTGTTGCGAACAATAGGGCAGCAACCATAAATAAGAACATGAATTTTTTCATTACAATGAATTTTTAATTAAAGTTTAATAAAATATGTAATATGTAATTGGTTTTAGTTAAATATAATACTTTTTATTTTAACGATGATCAAAAAACAAAACAGGTTTTCGGCTCATAGCAGGAAAACGCAACGCATTGATTGTCTCAAAACTTGTAAATTCAACTTTAGGCGCTACGCGTAGTTTTGCCCTAAAGTGATCCTTGACCCGTTTTTGAAAACGAGTAGAAGTATCTTTAGAAGCCACCTTGATAACAATTTCGTCGGTTCCAATATCATTGGTAAAGACCTCAATAACAAATGCTTTGATTGCTTCAAATTGATTCAACAAATTATACAATGCAGGAGGATACAAAGTAGTTCCCTTATATTTGATCATTTGACCTTTGCGTCCAATTACGGGACCAAGACGCAATGTTGTGCGTCCACAGGGGCAAGCATCTTGGTACCATTGACAAATATCGCCTGTTTTGAACCGCAATAAAGGCATTGCCTCCATTTGTAAGGTACTAATGACAACTTCTCCTGCTTCTCCTTCAGCAACCGCCTGACCATGCTCATCTAATATTTCGACCAGTATTAATTCAGGATGATGATGCCCTCCTCGGCTGTGGCTACACTCTGTGAAAGCAGTACTCATTTCGGTAGATGCATAGGTTGAGTATAGTTCAATATCCCATAAGTCTGTAATTTTTTGACCCAATGTATTTAAGGAAAAATCTGGGTTTCTTAAAGACTCGCCAATACAGATGGCTTTCTTGATGCTGCTGTTTTTATAATCAATGCCATTCTTTTTGGCATATTCAATCAATTTAAAGATAAAAGAAGGAACAGCAATAAGTGCAGTTGGTGAAACTCGCTTGATGGTATCCCATTGTAAAGCAGGCAATCCTGACCCAACTCGTACTATTCCAGCACCTAATTTTCTAGCACCTAAGAAGTACGCCAATCCTGCCATAAAGCGACGATCAATAGTTGTGGTTAGGAGTAAAATGTCTGTATCATCAATACCCGCACTAGCAAAAGAAGTCGCTTCATTATAAGCCAAACGATCTAAATCTTTGTCTGTCAAGGCAAATGTGACTGGTTTTCCCATGGTGCCCGAAGTAGTGACATAGTCGATAATTTTGCGACGATCAACACAGATAAAGGCATCGTTGTTTTCTTGCAAATCTTGCTTGGTTGTCAACGGCAACTTTGGCAAGTCCTCTAAGGTTTTGATGCTTGAAATATCAATGTTATGCTCCTTAAAAGTACGTTGATAATAAGGCGAATTTAATGCAAGATAATGTAGGAGCTTTTGCAATTCTTGATCTTGAAAAGCTTTAATTTTTGAAGGATTTGCCGTTTCTATAGCTGGGATTTTCATATTAAATACTTACTGTTCTAATGTTTTTGATTGGCTTTTTTGGCAATGGATAACTTTTCTTCAATAGCTGTTCGTTCCGTTTTGGTCGCAATTTCTTTAGTCAATGCCTCTTTGTAAACGGCAATAGCTTTGGAATAGAGTTCTTTTGAGTGATAAAAGTTACCTGCCAATTCGTAGGCATGATAATAATCTGGATTTAGTTCAATAATACGTTCGGCTTTGGTTAAATCATGCTCTGAATAAGCTGTGCCATTGGCAGTTAGTAAAGTTAATTCTTTTTTTAATAGCCTAAAAGCTACGTAATCTTGAAATTCTGGAGAGGCTGCAAAAGGATCTTCAGGAATTAACAAGGAGTCGATCCCTAGGGATCGACTAGGCACTTCTTTTAAGCCAAATACTTGGTTCAAATCATAAGCAACAAATTCTCCTAAATTGTAGGGAGCTGTAGAAACCCACATCAATCGTTTTTCGGGCATGAAGATTACCGAATGATGTCCCAATAATTGGTTCAATGCTTTTTCATTTCCGAATCCAATGTCTTTTCCTTGATGCCCTTGTTTGTCTCGAAGAATTTTAGCCGCATCGAGATAGTCAACTTCGTTGATTTCGTTTAGGAGGTTTCGGGTGCGAATTTGGCGATAATTAGAGGCAGATGATTGGATATTAGTTTGGTTGTCTATATCCGTTTGGAAGCTATCACTTTGATAGTGATTCGAGCAAATAATACTCATGCTATCAGATCGATACAATGCTATTTTATCAATAGATTTTTCGATAATAGCAGTATAACCATCTTCCGCAGAACCAATCATCAACGATTCTGAAACAAAAGTTTCGTATTGTTGCGCAATCTCAAAAGCCTCGTCTATATTTTTAGCATATTGTAATATTTGTCGAGCAACAATCGAAATAGGAGTTTTGGCAGAAGTAGGCAAGCCTGATTTAGCCGCATTTAAAGTGACTGTTAGCCCTTTTTCATTCATTCCAGAGACTACACCCAAAAAGCCACCCCAAGTTATAGTAGCTAGTTTATACCCCTCTTCGGGGTTAATAAATAAGATGATTTTATCTTTGGCAAAATCGTCTCCAACATAAAAGTCAAAATTACGTCCAATAATCAAATTACTATCCGTGCTATTTTCTTCCCATGTAGAAAAAGAAGTACAACCAACAACTGCATAGTCTTTGAGCGCATGACCAATATCATGAGCGGCGTGGTAATTTAAAATTCGTTCATAATTAGAACCGATGCTGTTGAATTCATCGCTACAAAAATGCGTCTCTCCATAAATTTCTTGCTGATATTCTAATGGAATAAACTCGTCTAAGTTACGATTAAAAAAACCAACCATGTATCTCAATAAATAAAGAAACGCATCCGAAGGAATTAAAACTTTGATTTGGCGGACAAAGTAAAGTTCTTGCTGAACAATTAATTCTTGTGCTAAGTTTCCCAAAATAGCACCCCGCTCAAAAGGCTTGCCTTCGACATAAGCTTCCCACAAACCATATTCATTTTTACGCAACCAATTGTTATGAATCGTATAAAAATCAGGTGCTTGCTCTGTTCGTTGCAGCTCCCAAGCACTCGTATCTTTGATTTTTGGAGGGCTAATATTGAGCCACCATTCCAAGAAAAGAACTAAAAGCACTATAAAAATCAAAAGATTGCGCAATCGTTTGCCCCATTTTTTTAATCGTGTCATCATCTAATTTATATTAAGTGGCAGATACAATGTCTGTCAATAATTTTTTTCTTTCAACCAAACCAATACAAGCCAATACAGCACTAACCGTAACGCCTAGAATACCATGCATATTAATGTTTTGTCCTGTTAAGCGCAAATTGGGTATTCTTGTTTGAACTGCCAATGCCGTGCGCATGGGATCTTGATAATTTCTTTCAAATCCATAAAAAGATCCTGTAGGACAACCAATATAGTCCCTAAAAGATAGTGGAGTAGAGGCATGTGTATTGGTAACATTTCCTTTTAATTGTGGGAATTGTTTATAAACCTCTTCTAATAAGATTGAAGCTTTTTCTTCTTTAAAAGCCTCATAAGAAGCACCTCTAGAGGTTTCTTGAGATACGGTATTAAATGTATTTTCCCACCTCTGAACTTCTTTGTAATCCATATAACACATGGCAGCAAAGCTATCGGCATGAGTAGGCGATTTGCTAGTTATGGGAGTCAAGGCCAAGTAAGTAGAAGGCCAATCCTTAGAATTATTTTCTATAGCATTCCAGACCTCTTTTGTTTTGTGGTGATAATAATTGCGATTGATGTATGGGACGGTATTAGGTTTCAAGGTATAGTGCGCCGAAAAAACGGCAGGAGTAGCTTGTGTGTTGTTGATACGGTTGAGATATGCTTTTCTCAGATGTCCTCGATCTTGGCGAACAAAACGACTCAATTGGCTGGGATGAGCACTAGAAATTACCTGTTTGCAATTCAATGTTTCACCTGTATCTAATAGAACCGATTTTATAATATTTCCATCAAAAATAAATTGATCGACTTCCTTTTGTTTGAAAATAACTCCCCCTTCTTTGCGAATTTGCTTCACCAAAAGTCTTGCAATTTGAGAGCCCCCATCAATACATCGCCAGGCACTCTCTATATAACTGTTCAAAACCATAGCATGCAAGTGAAAAGGAGTCGCAGAGTCACGTCCTGCATAAAGAATATTATTACCACCCAAGACAGCTTGAAGGGTAGGATTAGAACTAAAAGAGGCAATTTTATCTTTTGCATTAATTGCTAAATGACTCAAATCACTAGGATAAGAACTGTGAATGTCTAAAAAATATAATGGAAATTTTTGGCAAATATCTTGAATAGCTTTACAATAATTTTTAATCGCCAAATGTTCTTTAGGAAATTGTTGAGCAAGGCTATCGACAAACCGTTCGTGTCCTTGTGCCATTTTATACACCGTATCATCTTCTCCAAAACCAATGGTATCAAATGCCTCCATATCCATGCGTTGGAGCTTCAACGTATCTCTAATACCCAAATACTTAAAGTATTGGTTGAGTGCTTGTCCTTCGCCCAATCCACCAATATAATGCACCCCTACATCAAAAATGCACCGATCCCGAACAAAGGTTTGCAAACAACCCCCTACCTGTTTGTTTTTCTCTAATACAGCGACTTTGTAGCCTGCTTTGCTGAGGATATAAGCGCAGATGAGACCACTCAAACCGCTTCCAATAATAATAATGTCGTATTGTTTTTCCAAAGTTGGGATTTTTATGCGTTTTGACTGGTTTGGTTGGGAATGTTTCTAATAACAAAGATGATATTGGATGTTTTTTGCGTTAAGTCCAATCGCTCGACATCTAATCCATAATCCTGCGCAATCACTTCAATGTCTTTACCTGATAAGAATGACAACGTTTCACTTTGCGTCTTGTTAAAACCAAAAATTTGTGTGGAAAACTTCTCAGTCCAAACAGTCCCCTCGTGTCGATCGGCTAAGTCAGAATCACCATCTCTTATAATCAACAAACCATTTTCATTAAGGTTGTCTAAACAATTTCTAATGAGTCTGTTTTGAGCTTCTTTGGGAATGTAGTGCAACATATCACTAATTATAAAAACATCGCTAGGCTCTAAAACATAGCGGGTGGCATCTGCTGCGGTAAACTGTATGTTTTTATTTTTTAAAAAGGATTGATTAGCGACAAGAATCTTTTCAGCGTCATAGTCAATGCCATGTATAATCCTATCCGAAGAGAGGAGATGAAGCATATAACTCATCATGCCATAGCCACAACCAATGTCTGTAATTTTAGCTTTTAAAGGCAGTAATTGATGAAATGGTTGGTATTTGTCTTCCAGGCGAACTTTAATTCTAGTATACCACTCTAAAACAGGTCCTTTGTAAATGTAATTTTTTATCAATCTGTTTTCAAAAAAATCAACGGTTTCGGTGGCAGTTTTGATCTTAGAATATTCGGTTTTAAAATATTTACTGATGGATTTGGTACGTTGAGAATAATTAGTTCCCCAACTCAAGTCAACAGGAGAAATTCTATCTAAGAATTTCATAGTGACAGTAGTACCGTGAACCAAAAAGTCATTTTTCCGAATACAATCTCCTGTTCCGTGGAAAACAATGGGAAGGATATCCAAGTTGAGTTGTTCCGCAATATAAAAGGCTCCTTTTTTGAAGCGACTAATTTTGCCTGTTTTGGAGCGGGTACCTTCAGGGAAAACCATGATAGAATAGCCATTATTAACCAAGCCTTGTAGGTGCTGAATGCTATTTTCTGCGCCTGCATCGGAAGGATAAAAATCAGCAAAACGAATGACACGCCCAAAAATAGGGGAATTCCAAACCCAATTATTAGTCATTATAATAATCTTGGGATGCAACATCAAAATCATCATAATATCTAAGAACGATTGATGGTTGGCAATAATTAATGCTGGGCGATTAAGTTGCAATTTCTTACGATCAATATAGACTTTTTTTACATTAAACATCAGATGAATTAGAGATGCTGATAAGAGTCTAATGAGGCGGTGTAAAATGTACTTTTTATGCTCTTTTTGAAAGGGAGTTATTGTGAATACAAAGGTCAAAATAGTCAGTACTAAACAACCAGAAAGAAAGTGTGTATAAGCTACTATGGTGGAAACAAGACTTAGTAAGGTGTAAGGAGGTAAACCTTTCTTTTTTCGATTAATAATTAAGAAACCAAAAATTAAAGGCTGAATAGTAAAGGTGATAATTAGAATAGAAAGAATGCCAATAATAGACAAACTAGCGATAGAAAACAAAGCAGGATGTTGGGCAAAAATCATAACCCCCATACCACACATAGTGGTTAGGGCTGACAAGATGATAGAAGTTTTATAAGCGGGAAGAATGCGCTCTCCATACTTGTATTCATGCAGCAAACCTTTGGTAACAAAAATACTGTAGTCAACGCCTAAGCCGAAAATAAAGGTACAAATGATGATGTTGACAACATTAAATTTTAAGCCTAATAATGCCATCAAACCTAAAGTCCATTCCCAACTTAGTAAAATGGGGAAAATAGTTAATAGGGCTAATTCTATGCGTCCAAAAGCAATTAATAAGATAACAAAAACGATAATAAAAGACCAATTGACCAACAAACCAAAGTCTGTCTGAAGTGATTGAGCAAATTGGTCGGCAATAAATTGTTTGTCAAATATGGTAATGCCAGTCGTTTTTTCAAACAAAGGATAAACAGTCGCTTTTTGAGCATCGTCCAATTTGACAATGGAAATAAAAGAATATTGACCATTCTTGATGGTACTATATTCACTTAATACTAAGTCTTGAATTGCACGAAGCTCTTCCCAGTGAACAGGTTGGAAATCTTTTTCTAACAAAGAAACAAAAGCATCGAATGTATTGGGTTTAAATTTAAGAGATTCTCCTTGTTTTTGTAAAGCATCTTTTAACCCATTGATTCGCTCTGAAGTCCAAAAACGGTTCCATTGTGCAATTTTTTGAGCTTGTGCTTCTTGAGAAAGGATAAATTTACTAACCGAGGTATAGTTTTGAATGATGCCTGTTTGTTTTAACTTTTCCAACGTTGCCGTTGCTGCCTCGTTGCGTTGAAGTGCCGTTTCTAGGCTTTCGGCAGAAGAAACAACATAGCTACTTTTTAGTGCCTCTCCACCCATTTTTTGTAAATTTAGGTCGGCTGCTTTTAATGCTGGAGTCATGAAGTTGATATTATTCATATCTTCCTCAAATTGAACCTTATTATAAAAGAATAGAAGGGCAATTGTGGCAATTAATACCAGCCATCTTATTCCTTTATTGTTGTGAATTGGATAGGCAGCTAATTGATCTAAAAATGTCTTTTTAGGAACGGTTTGCGTTGTCTTTTGGGGCAAGAAATGTGGCAAAACTAGTAAAGCAAAAATAGCAGAAGAGAAAACGGCCACCGCTGCAAAAATTCCCAAATCTCGCATGGCTTCAGAGGACATATACAAGAGGCATAAAAACGCACTACTCGTTGTCAAACTGCTCATGATAGTTGGCGTAGAAATATCCCGAATGGTTTTTTCTACGGAGCCATCGGCTCGAAAGTGAGCAAATACGTGCAAGGAAAAATCAACGGTAACACCCAATAAAACCGCCCCTACGCCCAAAGAAATGGCAGAAATACTTTCTTTGTAGAGCACCAACGCTGCCATGCCCAAAGCTGCCCCTAAAACGACAGGAATAAAAATTAAAATAGGTATGGATAAGCGTTTGAAAAATAGGGCAATAAATAAAATTAAAGCAATCAATGCTGCCCCTACAGTATAGCTAATATCTGTTTTAATTTGTTGGGCATTGGCAACCGAAACGGCGATACTACCAAAGTACTCTGCCTCATATCTATTTTCAAAGGCTGCCTGTGTTGAACTAATTTTTTGATCAATTTCTTTTAGTAATAACTCATTAGCGCCTGTGGCTCCCGCATTCGTTTTAGGTGTTACAAAAAACAATAAGTGTTTTTTGTCCTGTGTCATAATGCGGCTATTGTACAAGGTATAGTTGCCATCAATTTGGAAATCCTGCAAGTTGCGGAGAGGAATACTAGCGAGTCCTAAAGGATCTTTTAGAACATTTTTTTTCATGACAAAACCAGTTGGAGAAATTAAGGTTTTGTAAACCGATTTTAGTGCTTTTTGTATTCCAGTAGAATCTAATCGACTTTCTAAATCTTTATAATCCCCTTGATCCAAAAACAAAGGAAGATGCTGATAGAATAGGTCATATAATTCTGTAATAGCACCGTCAGAAAGTGTATATCTAATCTCCTGAATTTTATTAGAGTCTAATGTCTCTATCGAAGCAACAAGACTGTCAGCGAAACTAGTTAAAGCTTCGGCATCCGCTTCTTGAGTAGTGTCGGAAAGAGAAAGATGGAAGATTAGATTATCAGAAAACTTAGTATTTTGATAGGCTTCATTAACCTTTTGAATATTGGCATCTAAAGGGATTACCTTAGAGATGTCTTCGTTTAAGTGAAGACGTGTTCCTATTAGTCCTAAGGCAATAGTCAATAAAACAAAAACTAAGGCAACTAAAAGAAATTTATGTTTTTGAAAATAATGATATAGAAAAAGGAAAATTGCATCCATTAGTGGGGCATTAGAAAGTATTTCTGTATTAGATTATTTAATGTGCAAAAATACAATTTATTGCTGCTTAAACCAAACATTGGTCGGATTAGAAGGGAGGCGGGATGGTAGCTTTTATAGCTTTTTTTACTTGTAAAATGAAATAATTGTTTCATTTGTTGTTTTTAGACAAGCTATCTGTTTTTTGTATTTTGATTTACTTATTGTTATGAATTTTATTAATAGTTAATTGATGAAATTGTTTTTTGTTTTAATAGGCTCACTTGACTGATAATAAATCAACTATAGCATTTTCTATTTTGCTTAAAATGTCAACGTGTCACGCAGCACGTGCAACGTTTAACGGGATGCGTTTCGTTTATATAGAACCAAGTAAGTGGCAAGACCAATTATAAAAGCCGTTACAAATGATAAAACAATAGCCCCAACAGTATACTGGTAGATATTGGTTTGAATGACGTCCAAATCCCCCATTTTATCTAAGCTAAGATCGCCATGATTACCGCCCCAAACCAAGGCACCTGTCCAAAAACTAGCATATAAGATAAACGGAATCATTGGAGGGATACTAATATTAGCTGCAAAAAAGACAATAGGAACATTGAGCCGAAATAAAGCAGCAGTAGGCAAGGCTATTGCTAGTTGAAAGCCCCATAGGGGGAATATTCCCCAAAAAATACCATAGGCAACAGAGACTGCTTTTTTTTGAGGTGTTTCGTCTACTTTAAAAATCTGTTCGTGAAGGACTTGTCTTAAGCTTTTTTTTTTAGATTTCTAACAATCATTCTTGGTCTAAACCAAAAGAATGCTGCCAAACACAGAAATGTATTTAAAACTGAAATTCTAAAGAAATCTCTAAATGGTCTAAAGTGGGTAATGCGTTCTTCGGCAGGTGGGTAATAAACGTCAATAGGCACACAAAATAAATCCATGCCTTCCCATGCCGCCCGAACCAAGACTTCAACTTCAAATTCATAGCGTCCCGTAACAAACCACAAGTTTTCAAGTGCTTTGATTGGATACAGACGATACCCAGATTGTGTATCTTTTAGACGAATACCTGTTTCTACCCACAGCCAAAAGCTTGAAAATTTATTACCAAAACTACTCTTGGTAGGAACATTTTCTTGTCCCATATTTCGGGAACCAACAACTAATGCATTGGGATTGTCGGTTAACGCATCAACAAAAGTTGGTATATCTTTGGCATAATGCTGACCGTCTGAATCTAATGTGATGGCATAGTCATAGCCTTTTTCAATGGCATATTTGAAGGCTCTACGCATCGCAATTCCCTTTCCTGCATTGGGTTGATACGAAAGTTGCATGATAGTAGGGTAGCGCTCCAAAATTGCTGCTGTACCATCTGTAGACCCATCGTTCACTACTAATAAATGAGAAATATGATGTTGTTGGTCTAATTCCAAAGTCGTATATTCTTTAACGGCATTAATGACCTCCTCTAGCTTTTGAGCATTATTATAAGTAGGAATAATAACACAGCATTTTAGCTGCTGTAAGCGATCTGCACAGTTATTTTTTGTTGTTTTGGAGGCTTCCATTTAAGCTAATGTTCCTTTAAATTTGAAAAAAAGTGTTTCTCCTTCTTGGATAGAAGCATTAACCTTTAAGGAACCGTCTTCATTTGTATTAAACTTGATTTTTACTTCCAACAAAGGGTTTTTATTAGGGATAATCGGGATTAAAAATTTAGCTTGACTCGCCTTTTTTAAACGCACTTTTTGCCCTAAGGCGGTCGTTGTCAATTCAGCCAAAATTTGCATCATACATACTCCAGGGACAACTGGTTGGTGAGGAAAATGCCCCTTATAAATAGCGTGTTCTACATTCAAGTTAATTTGACTGTGAATGGTGTTTTCTATAACTTCTTGATGGTTAGTTGTAAAAAAATCTCCTTGTAGCATTGACGTTAATTTTTAGTTTATTCGTCTTCTAATTGACTGTGTTTGTTGGCAGACTAAGTAATCGTTCAAAAAAATAACAAGTACCACGCAGTAGCAGCGCAGCTAAAAC
>JAHDGJ010000033.1 GCA_020627705.1 Saprospiraceae bacterium | reverse complement strand
ATGAAGTGGATCATATTTTTGACAGCATTGGTGGAAAAACATTTAAAAAAGGGACGAAACTTCTAAAGCCAGGCGGAAAAATTGTCACCTACGGAATAGCCTCTCAAATGATGGGAAATAAGACAGGGTTGCTGAGGAGTATACCCATACTTTTGGGTTTTGGTTTTTTCTCGCCCATCAGACTACTGATGCATTCGCAATCAATGGTAGGAGTAAATATGCTGCGTATAGCTGATCACAAACCAAAGGTTCTAAATAAGGTGTTTTCAGAAATTGTTTCACTTACGGAAGACTCCCACATTAAGGTCAAAGTTGCCAAGGAGTTTTCTTTTCAAGAAATTAATCATGCCCATGAGTTATTAGAAAGTGGGCAATCTATGGGCAAAATTGTAGTGAATTGGGAGTAGGTCCTTAGTCTACACAAATGATTTCTATAATCCTTCCCACTTGGCAAATGGAGGCCATATCGGGGCGCTCGATATAAGCAATCTCCAATGTCAATCCATCCGCTGGAGCATCTATAAATTCAGTAAGATTCAAAGGCTCCATTGCAAAATCAACTTGGCTTGAAACAAAGATCCATTGACATCCATCTAAGCCAGAATAATCACTTAATTGGACTTCTATGGTATCCTCACATTCGAAATGTACCAAAGGTTCTTCTTCTTGACTACAAGAAGCCAGAGTAAGAATAAAACCTATCATTAAAATCAACAGACCTCTTTTCATCTTTAGTTATACGTTATTTTACTGCTAATTAATTTTCGCGCCAAACCTATTTTTATTTTTTTAATCTCGGCCAAATCAACATTTAAGATATTCGTTTTACGACTACCAGAAGCTGAAACCACCTTGGCATATCCAATCCCAGAAGTCCAACCAATCAGTGTAATAACTGCCGAATCTATTTCAGAACTGATGCTGCCATCTTCTTTTCCTCTTTCTATTTCTGCAATCACATATTTGAATGCCTCATTCTGAATGCTCTGTGCTTTTTTAAAGTACGTGCTTTCTTTCAATGCATCCGTAAACGTCGAGCTTCCCGATCGGATTAATGAAAAATAATCAAGAAGCGCTTCCGAGTATAAATACTTTTGCTCACAAAAATTCATAAATCCTTCAATCAATGCTAAAGTCGAAACCAGCCCCTTCTCTTCTTTGTGCTCTTTGCAAATTTTGATGTAATAATTGTTTAAAGACAACATGGCATGGTATGTTATCGCCATGTATAGGTTCTCTTTGCTCTGAAAATAAGAATACAAAGTGACCTTAGTGATGCCACTGGCTTCCGCTATGTCCTCCATCTTTGAATTCTTATATCCGAGACGTCGAAATACTTTCTCTGCACTTCGGATAATTTTCTCTTCTTTCTTCGCGCGTTTGCTTGCTTTCATCTTTGATAGTTTAGGATGACATACATTTCTAAAGATAAGTATTTCGCTTTCATTGCGCTCGAATTAAAAAGATCCAGTGACATCAAACTTATTACTATTTAGACTTTGTCTAATTAAGAATAAGTGATTAAATTCGCACAAAATTTAGTGATGAGATTTGGATTCGGGCTACTTCTGTTTTTTATATTTTCTTCGATTTCAGCGCAAAACATAAACTTCGATGCTGATCCCTCGAAGAATCTTTACATCCGAATGTATGGCAATGTAGATTATAACCAAACGATCGTTCCAGGATTGCGTAACTATGGCAAATTGGACGTTCATCGAATCGTTACATTATTTGGCTATCAGTTTAGTCGAAACACCCAATTTGTTGCAGAAATCGAAGTGGAACACGCCACGGAGATTTTTATGGAACAAGCATGGGTAAAACACAAATTAGATCGAAGATTAAATCTAAAAGCAGGATTATTACTAATTCCGATGGGTTTTATAAATGAGCAACACGAACCGACTTTCTTTTATTCGGTAGAAAGGCCATTGACTGATCAAGTCATTGTACCAACAACTTGGAGAGAAATTGGAGCTGGATTTACCGGATTGTTTTCTGAAGCAAGTTTGCGTTATCAGATTTATGCGATTACCCCTTTGATTTCGTACGATGACGGAGCAAAATTTAATGCATCCAATGGATTAAGAGGAGGCCGACAAAAAGGAGCAAAATCAATTGCCTCATCTTCTCCTTCGCTGTCCACTCAAATAGAATATTACGGTTGGTCTGATTTTAAAATTGCGCTTTCAAGCTTTTTTGGAAGGACCAGCACTACTTTAGGAAACGGAACCGACATCAATGCTATCCCGCAAGCCCATATCGATAGCTCAACTGTTCAAATGAATATGTTGACTTTGCATTCGACTTTTTCTCGAAATCAATGGGATTTTAGAGGGCAATATTCTTTTGCGCGAATGAAAGATACCCAAGCGTACAATGCGTTTGCCAACACTGATCTAGCACAAGCTATTCATGGCATGTATATGGTATTGGCCTATGACCTTCTTAAAGCAGAAGACAAGAAGCTTTCTCCTTTTGTGCGTTTCGAACATGTCAATACGCAGTTAAGAATTGACAACGAAAGTCTTTTTGATCCAAACAATAAAAAAAATATATACACTCTTGGCATCAATTACTCACCTGACATAGGAGTAGTATTTAAATTGGATTATCAATACGTCAACCCGAGCAGTAACAGAAATTATTCAAACATAAATACAGGAGTAGGCATATGGTTTTAAGGTCTTTATTTTTCATTTTGTCTTTTGTGACAATTTCTTCTGATTTTAGTGAAGGGCCTTTGTTGAGCAAGTATCTCAAGAAATCCCATAAAGTCGTTACAAAACATTTAGGTGCTGAAATACAAGAGATAAAAAGAGTTGAGGACCGTTACGCCGAACGCTATATAATTAATCAAGGGGCCGAAAAATTAGAATTAATTCTGGCTGAAGTTGCCGCTTGTAAGCTGGGAGGATGTGCCACATTTGCCAAAGTTTCAGATGAATTGGCCTCAGAATACTTTGATTTACTTATCATTTTGGATGCCAATAATAAGATCCTGGATTTAAAAATATTGGACTATTTCTCGGATTATGGTTATGAAGTTAATTCGAAACGCTACTTAAAAAAATTTATTGGCAAATCCCCATGTATATTCGAAAATGGCAATGATAATATTGATGCTATCAGTGGCGCAACCATATCTTCTATGGCCTTGGAGGGCACCTTGTCGCTGCTTTGTAAATAGAAGCTTTCGCTATTCCCTTTCTTATTTTACAATTAGTTCTCTACTTTTATTACAATGAACAAGCTCAAAACAGCTTTAGCCTTTTCTAAAAATATTCTGACCACGGGTGCACTTTTTCAAACGAGCAGCAAAGTGGAAGAGGCTATTTCTTCCAAGATATCCGACAAACCAAATATGATCTATATCGAATTTGGTATGGGACATGGCAATATTACCCAAGTCATTCTCGATAAGATGAATCCTTCCAGCAAACTCTATTCGTTTGAGATTAACGAAGAGTTTTGTGATACGGTAAGAGCCTCTATTACAGACGAGAGGTTGTCTATTGTTAACAAAGGAGCTGAAGAGTTAAACAATGTTGTTGAAGGCCAAGTTGATGGTATTGTATCCTCTATTCCATTCACCTTGTTTACAAAAGAAAAAACAGATTCCATTTTGAAGCTTTCGTACGACAAACTCAAAAGCAACTGTTTTTTTAGCCAAGTGCAGTACAGCAAAGTCATGAAAAAGAAATTTGCAGCGGCTTTTGACCGGTTTGAACTTAATCATGTAAGCAAACTGCCCCCAGAATTTATCTACCACTGTTTCAAAAACTAAGGGGTTTCTTTTCTTAAATTAGAAAAGAAATGAAGAGTCAAACAAAATCGCAAGATTGGATTCAAAAAGCAGAGAGACAATCCTGGGAGGCTGAACTTATAGTTTCTGGATTGGCAGTATACTCAACCCTACATTTAGAAACCAAGTTGGATCAATGGAGCCTTGGAGCAGTGTTCCAATTCTCCGATCAGACCCTCTCGTTTTTAAGTTACATTTTCATTTATCTCTACACCATGCAAAACCTCTTGTTGCTGGGGTTTGCCTTGCATTTTTGCATGCGTATACTTTGGATTGGATTTTTGGGACTCAACTCAGTATATCCTGAGGGCATCAATACCACTTCAAAAGTTTACCCCAAGCATATTATCAAAGATTTGAAAAGTGACTACCCCAACCTAAGAGCCTATACGCTCCAATTGGATCGCTGGTGCAGTCTAATTTTCTCAATACTTTGTATGATATCGATGGCATTTATTGCCAGTGCCGTTTGGGTTTTTATATTGCTCATGCTTCATCGATTTATTCAAAATGTTTTTCCGCAAGGGTTTGTGAGATTCATTCAGATAATATTCATTGTTTCGCTATATCTATATCTTGTTGCCTTAGCCCTCTTAATAAATTTTGGGCCATATATTAATAGCATTTGGTCTAAAAGATTCGGATATAAACTACTCAAAAACGGGAATCGCTTGTTGCTTTTTTTGTTGAATAAGCCTTTTTCGTATATCAATTATATCCTTCGGACCAATATTCCATCAAGGCAATTTCTAACGGCAGCATTATTGATTCTTGTCCTTGCTGTTTTTACCAAATCCAATCAAGAAAAACTTCATTTTTTTGAGCAAAAGGCCTTTGTCAAAATGAATAATTTTTCGGAAGATGTTTCTCCAGACAACTTTGAAGACTCGGCGTTAGGGCCTTATCATTTCCGCCCTTTTATTGAATCTTCAGAAACCAATAAAAACTACCTCAAACTAACCATACCCTTTTATCAAAGAGAGCAGGAGTCCCGTGCATTTCTATGTGGGACTTTAGACATCCCCGACGATTGCAGCATGGCAGAAAAAAAGCAAATGAAAAGTGCTTTTAATGCCGTATGTAGCTCAAAATATTATGAGTTATACCTCAACGATGCGCTTATCACAGATGCCAAATGGTTAAGAAAAAGAGTCGGAAAACACCATCAATGGGTATATCAAACCATTATACCAATTAAAAACTTGAAATCAGGACATCATAAACTCAAGGTATTACTGGCTTATCTCCCTGATAATCAGCAAGAAACCGTAAGAATTATACCCTTTTATAAAAGTGAATAGAATTTTGCCCAGCTATTGCGCTAAACCAAGGTTTGAATGTATATTTGCAGTCCATTTGAAGTAAGAAACCTGCTTTATGCTAATAATAAATGTAAAAGAAGAAGAATCAATTGATCGAGCGCTCAAAAGATATAAGAGAAAGTTCAGAAACACCAAATTGATTCAAGAATTAAGAAGAAGAAAACATTTCACTAAGCCATCAGTGGAAAGAAGAAATGAACTTCTGAATGCCGAGTATAGGCTGAAGAAATTCGGATAAACCTTTATTTTTTTTAAAGGTCCCATCCCAACAAATAGAAGGATTCCATCACCAACCTGATTGAAACCTTCTTTTTTATTTTATCCCACTTATTCTCCGCCTCCTACCGACACAGTAAGTATATCTTTATCGAAAAGATACATTCCACCTTTATCGTCTCCAATCAGCTCTAGTTTATCGTTTAAAGTTCGGGCTAATGCTTCTTCCTCTATTTGCTCTGCCACATACCACTGTAAGAAATTATAGGATGCATAATCCTTCTCTTGCAAAGCAATATCAACCAAATTATTGATGCTTTCTGACACCATCATTTCATGTTCTAATAATTCTTTGAAGGCATGTTTGATGGAAGGGAATGTCAATGTTGGCGCTTCCAATTGGGGTATGACTGCAAATCCACCTCTTTCATTAATAAAGTGTATAAGCTTCAGCATATGCATTCTTTCTTCGTCAGAATGCCTATAAAAAAACGCTGTGATATTATCTATACCTGGTTGAATCTCAGCCCAACTAGCCATAGCCAAATAAACCTGTGATGACTGCGCCTCTATTTTAACTTGTTTGTTTAATGCTTCTTGTATTGTCTTTGATAACATAGATTGTATTTATGTACTGTATATGAAAATACCTAAATCCCTTCTTTGTTCATCGATTCATCGAAACATTAATGGTAATCTATATTTAGATTTATTCCATGTATTTGATCTTTGGTTTTTGTCGAATTAATTCGTCTACAAATTTGGCTTCATTTTGAGGCGTGAGGTAAATAGAATACCCCATGTCGTAATTCAACTTGATACCACTAAAACTCAATCCAGGTCTTCGTCCTGCCGTTGGATAATTTGCTTTTACAAGGTAGTTAATGGTGTCCACATCGATTTTATACTTATATAAACCAAATTGGCAAATCAATACGCCTTTATCTAACTCATAATAACTTCTGTAATAACTTAAATAACTAAGGAAGTAAAACACCGCCAACACTAAGCATATAGCAAAGACAGCCACCATCTTCTCATTTGAAGTCATTGCTCCAAAATTCCAGCACAAAGAGATAATGGAAACTAATCCTAAAACAGCCGGAATTAATATGAGAAGAATGAAAAACCAAAAATCTTTCTTCAACTCAAACTTCTCAGGTGTAGTATTATCCATTGCCACCACCCATCATTCCGCCACCAGAACCTCCGCCTTGCTGACCACCTTGTTGCCCTGATTTTTGGTCATTGTTTTTTACCTTACTCTTACGTTCTTTGAAATCCACTTTTCCAAACTTGTATCTAAAGTTTACACCGACGGATCTAAAGGGAATCGTAAAAAAGGTCTTTTGTTCAAAGTTGTTTCCAACGACATTACTATTGAACGACTTAGTCTTATGAAAAGGCTCAATCAAACGGATACCCAAACTTGAGTTTTTAAATTCTTTTCGAATTCCAAATCCATAGATGGAAAACGAGGGTTGATTCCCCTGTAATGTTCTTTGTGGTGCTTGGAAAAAACCAAAGAAATCTGCTTTTAAGGTCCCTGTAAAAGAATAATCTCCACCCCAAAACATATTATATAGGAAATCATTTACTGCTAAATCTTCACCATTTACTGTCCCACTGGTATTGTATGTATAGAAATTTCCTCCCGCTCTCATGGTCAATTTTTTCACTGACTTCGTGGCAAAGAAATTTAACCCAAACGAATCATCTACGCCCACGTTAGCAAATGAGTTTACTGAGATTCCGTTATCGACTCTAACAATTTGTTCTATTTTTTCGGTCGTCTTTTTATAGTACCCAGTAAGGAAAGTCGTAATTCCTAAAAAGCTCGTGTTATAGGATAATTCGTATTGATCTACCAATTCCGGAAGTAAGTCTGGCGAACCAATGGTTCTATTAAAGACATCGGCGTTGTTATTGAACGGATTTATATAAAACAGATTCGGCCGTTGTATTCTTTGCGTATAGCTAAACTTAAGCGTTCTAAATTTTGGAAGACTTCTGCTTATGGTTAAACTTGGCAACCAATTGTCATACTCGTTTTCGAAAGGATCCAAGCCGGCCTCTAGATCTCTCCATCCGCCACTAATCTTTGTGCCTTCATACCTCAATCCTGTAATGAACGAATATTTCTTAGCCACTACAAAACTCAACTGGGCATAGCCTGCAACTACATCTTGATTGTAATCAAATCGGTTACTAAAAAAAGGATTAGCACTAAATGCTTCTGTCAAGTACTCACTTTTAATATCACGAATAATAAGCTTTGCTCCAGTCTCCAACTTAAAAGATTTCTTCATTGGATGCGTGTAATCCACTTGATATGTTTGCTCAATATTATCGCCATCATTGAATACGGTGGATTGCTCCCTATTGAGCACGGTCAACAAACTATGTGTTTCTGAAACAGTAAAATCTTGGTTGTTATCTCCTTTTGAATATTGCGCAGCGACAACCAATTCTCTATCTTTTTGATCTTCATAGGTCTTCGTATAATCAAGCGCAATGTCATAACCCCCAAAATAATTATCTCCAAAATTGCTTCGGCTGTAGTCATCTTGACCCAAAGAATCTGGAAGATATAAAAAACCAGAGGCTGTCCCATCTTGTTCAAAACCAAAACCTCGAATACTAAAAGTGGCATTAATGGCATTAAAAGCATTGATGTCATAAAAGGCATTGAGCGAGCCATTGTTTCCTAATCGTGAAGTTTTAGTAACTCCATCATAAAAAGATGTCAAAACTCCATTATCGTTTCTTTCTAATCCAGTTTCACCATCGGCAGGGACCATGTAAAAAATTGCCGCATTACCAGTCAAACCAAATCTTCCTTTACCAGAATTTAAACTAGCGAACAAACTGTTTTGCCTGTTTCCGATAGAAGCATTTACCGAACCTGCAATGCCTTCTAGATTTTCTCGCTTCGTAATGATGTTAATTATACCTGCACTACCCTCCCCGTCGTACTTCGCGGAAGGAGAGGTTATGACCTCTACTTTTTTGATCTGATCCGCTGGAAACATTTTTAAGGCATCAGCCACATTGTTGGCAAACATACCCGAAGGTTTTCCATTGACCAATATTCGCACGTTTCTAGATCCGCGTAAAGAGACGTTGCCATCCAAATCAACAGTTAGCAAGGGTACCTTTCGCAATACATCCGTCGCATCCCCTCCTGCCACCGTGGCATCTTGCTCTACATTGTAGACAATCTTATCTGGTCTATTTTCTATCAAAGATCTTTCGCCGGTGATTTCAACTCCTTCAATGACAATGTCCTCTGGCACCAAAAAAACCTTACCCAAATCTTTGTCAGGGTTTTTCAAAGTCAAAGAAATGCTATCTAATTTTTTATCCTCATATCCCAAGAAGGAAACATAGATATCCCAATCTCCGGTCTTTGCATCAAATTTGAATTTGCCATCATCATCGGATAAGACACCATCTTTTTCTTTGGACTTTCCATTTTTCTTTAAAACAAGTGTGGCATAAGGTACCGTTTGTCCAGTGATGGAATCAATCAATGTGCCTGTGATTTTCCCTTTAATACTTTTCGATTTGCCACCGCCCATTCCAGGCCATTGGGCATGACTAATTTGGAAACACAAACACAGAGTTAGAATAGTTAATAGTTTTTTCATGCGTATTTTTTAAGCTCAATTGACTTAATCAACTCAATTTGAAGATTTTCCGATCCATCAAATCTTGTAATTCGACCAATGATGCAAATCTCTTGATTAATTCACCATTGAATCGTATATCCATATGAGGTTTTCTTTATTTCTTCTTTTTTGAGGTTTTTTTTCTTTGTCGGTACCATCTGATACTGCAAAGCTTTATTTGACGTATTCTCCTTTGGCAATCTAAAATAGATTCTCAAGTTTTTATAAAATGATACCCTCATTTTTCTTGGAACGTTGGGCACCTCAAATTGAAACATTTGTATTATTCTACATGCTTCCTCATCACAACCATATCCCAAGGAAGAGAGCACTTTGGTCTCAACGACCTTGCCTCGATAATCTATACCGTATCGTACATAAACCGATCCTTCTATGTTATGCTTTAATGCAGCTTTGGGATAAACCATAGATTGCTTAATTAAGGTATCCATAGCGGTTTTTCCCCCTTTATAAATAGGTTGTTTTAGAAATTGTTTGCCTTTTCGCTCCCTTTTGGACATATATCTAAAATTAATTTAATATCTACTGATCATAGACATTACTTTTGTAACAATTTCAAAGTAAATGAGAGCATTAGTTATTTCTGGTGGTGGCGCAAAAGGAGCTTTTGCCGGAGGCGTAGCCCAATATCTAATTGAAGAAGAAAAAAGGGACTACAAAATTTTCATTGGTTGTTCTACAGGAAGCTTGCTTGTACCTCATCTCTCGATTGGCAAAATTGAAGAAATAAAACAAGCGTATACCTCTGTGGGAATGAAGGATATTTATAACATCTCTCCATTTACAATTCGCAAAAATAAAGATGGCAGTATAAAAACGTCCATTCGACACTTCAATGTGTTGCGCTTAATGGCGCAGGGCAAAAAAACCTTTGGTGAGCATAAGGCTTTACGGCGAACCATAGGAAATTTTATGTCGAAAGAAGACTTTAAAAAAGTCAAAGAAAACGATACCAAAGTTATTATCACTGTTTCCAATTTAACAGATCAACAAGTAGAATACAAATATGATTTTGACTGGGGATACGAGGATTTTTGTGATTGGATGTGGGCTTCCTGCGGGTTTGTACCTTTTATGGGCATTGTCGAAAAGAATGGAAAAGAATATGCTGACGGTGGATTTGGAAACTACATTCCTGTACGAGAAGCCATAAATAACGGGGCCACAGAAATAGATGTGATTATTTTAACACCAAGGCATAAACAAAAAAAGAAGGTGAAAACCAGAAACCCTTTTGATGTATTTATGCATACGATGGAGTTTATGCTGGGTCAGATCGTGTATGACGATATATTAATAGGTCATCTTTTTAGTATATACGATGACACGGTCAAAGTAAACTTCTTCTTTACTCCTCGTGAATTAACTCCTTACTCTTTTTATTTCGATAAAAACCAAATGACCGGCTGGTGGGAAGAAGGCTTTGAATTTGCGGAAAAAAGATGCAACGAAATCTTTAGATAAACTCTAATCTAACTCACCATTAGCATCAGCATACCAAATAGCTATACCTACAATTAAAAACACTATGGGGATTATACCTAAAGCTGTCATGATTGTTGTTTTGTATTTAGATTCGTTTGACGAAAAAAGTCACATCCCCTTCCAAGCTCCTTTGTGTTTTAATGCAAGCTCAATGTGAGCAAAATGATGATTACAATGCCAGGCATACATCGCACATGCCTCGTACAAACTAAAAATGTGCTGATTTGAAGGATGAACAAACGTTCGTTTAAAGTCCTCAGCAGTCATACTCCGTAAAAGGATGACCCATTTTTTATGCAAGGCTTTAAGAAAAGCAAAGCTTGTTTCTAGACTAGCTTCTAGGCCATCACCGAGCAATACCCATTGGTCTTCTTTATAAGGCTTAATGACGGGGGCATCTTCCGTTAAGGCCCATTTAAATCTTACCAAACTGTTTAGATGACTGTCTGTACAATGATGCACCACTTGGCGAATGCTCCAACCTTGGGGTCTATAAGTCCACGCTAGTTCTTCCGGAGAAAGTCCTTCTGTTTTGCTTCTAATTAAAGCAGGAAATTTTTCAATCGTTTTGATCCAAAAGGTGAGCTTAGTAATATCAATATTGGAATCGAACCTCCCTACTGGATATTTCAGCATTTCTAATTCGACGTGCTCCATACTAAAAATCAAATTCTATGGTATCCCCTGGCTTCAAATCATTGGTGTCAGAATCTTTATCCTTTTTGGATGTACCTTTTTGAGTCGGCTTTTTTGCGCTTGATTTTTTCGGAGGAGTCTTTTTTTCCTTTTTCGCTTTTGGTTCTTCTGAAGATTCTATTGGCAAGGCAGTCTGAACGGTGGCCTTTTTATTAGCTTCAGCTTTTGTTGATTTAATTTCTGAAATTTTAAGAATTTTAAACTCACCGAGTTTGTTCCCTAAAGCTTTGTATCCTTTGACATCTATAAAGCTCTCAAAATCCATTTCTTTATCAAATTTCTTTCCACCTGTTTTATAAGAATAACTCACGACAGGTGCAGACTTAGCAGATGCAAAATATAATTTGGAACCTTTGGTGTCAGAAATAAATGAAAACTTCTCATCGAGTTTGGAAGTTTCCACCTTAAATCTTTTGACCATAGTCCATCCCTTTTCTCCTTCAAAATAAAGTACAGCTACTACAGTATCCTTATTAAATCTACTTACCTCAACTATCGAAGCGGGGTCATATTTTTTATTTAAGTCCAGATCATTTACTTCGTAAGTTCCATCCTTATACAAGGCGATGAGTTGGTCTCCGGTATCAAAAGATCCCAGATCAACACCTCTTCCATCTTGATTGATGCGGCCATTATCCATATCGATCCAAGCTTTGATGGCTCCCAAAGAAGATTTCCCCACTTCCAGCTGTGACACTTTCCTTACTGGATATTTGGTGACGATGTTTCCTCCAGAAGCCCGCCCCTTTATGTCTAGATTGGCGAAATCAAATTCGAATACTTTTTTCTTTGCTTTGCAACCTGGAGATAATTGAACTTGTACTTTCTCAGATTCACCATTAGCATTAGAGGTCAAGTATAGAATTTTTGATCCCTTATTTCCTTTGGTAAGATCATACGCTCGATCCCTTGTAACTCCCTTGACGTTAAATCGCTTTGCCATTGCACGGCCTGATTTCCCGTCAACATAGATCATATTATATGTCGTCCTTTCATCTCCTTTTTTCCAAACTGCAGCATGGAGTAAATTTTTGCCGATAAATACCTTATCTGCAATTTTGACAACCTTCATGATCCCTTCCTTTGCAAATCCAATAACATTGTCAATTTTGGAACATTCTTGAATGAATTCATCTTTCTTTAATCCATGTCCAATAAATCCATCTTTAAAGTTTGCGTACAACTTTGCATTGTTTTGTACTACAGCTTGGACCTTAATGTCTTCAAAATTTGAAAGCTCCGTTTTACGTTCTCGACCTGCTCCAAATTTTTCTAAAAGGTTGACATAAAAGGCAATGGTGAATTCTGTCAGGTGCTCTAGATCATACTTTACCTGATCCAACTCCTCCTCAATCTTTGCCAAAGCCTCATCAGTTTTAAACTTGTTGTACTTTGAGATTTTTCGAATCTTAATCTCAGTAAGTCGAACAATATCCTCTTCTGTGATGTCCCTTCTTAAACGAATTCGCGTATCGGATTTTTTGGCCTTGTCCGAGGGAGTGACTACATATTTTTTGAGGCCTTTATCAATAACCTTAATAACTTCCTCAAATGATTCACATTCTTCAATATCACGGTATATCCGGTTTTCGATAAATATTTTTTCGAGACTGGTTAGATGCCATTTCTCCTCAAGTTCCTTCTTTCGTATCTCGAGCTCCATACCTAAAAGGGTTTTAGTACGGAAAGTACAGTGCTCTAAGATTTCGTTAACCGACATAAACTTCGGCTTATCATCCACAATGACACAGGCATTGGGCGAAACCGAAATTTGACAGTTGGTAAATGCATACAAGGCGTCTATGGTCACCTGAGGACTCACACCCGGTGCTAGATGTACGAGGATTTCGACATCCTTAGCTGTATTGTCAGTCAGCTTTTTTATTTTGATTTGACCTTTTTCATTAGCCTTAATTATGCTGTCTATGAGATTGGTTGTTGTTACAGCATAGGGCAATTCTGTAATCGCTAAGGTTGTTTTATCTCGTTGCTCTATTTTGGCCCTGATCTTTACCCTTCCACCTCTTTTCCCGCCGTTATATTCTGCCACATCAGCATAACCGCCCGTTTGAAAGTCAGGATAAATTTTGGCCTTTTTACCTTCCAAAATTTTGATTGAAGCCTTACATATTTCAATAAAATTATGTGGCAATATCTTGGTAGAAAGTCCAACAGCAATACCTTCAACCCCTTGAGCTAAAACCAATGGAAATTTTACCGGTAAAGTGATGGGTTCTTTGTTTCTTCCATCATAAGAAAGCTGCCATTCGGTAGTTTGTGGATTAAAGACAACCTCCTTGGCAAACTTAGTCATTCTGGCTTCAATGTATCGTGGGGCAGCTGCAGAGTCTCCGGTCCTAACGTCTCCCCAATTTCCCTGAGGATCAATCAGTAGATCTTTTTGGCCCAACTTGACCAAAGCATCTCCAATTGCTGCATCACCATGAGGATGGTATTGCATGGTATGACCAATAATATTAGCCACTTTGTGATAACGGCCATCATCCTTATCCTTTAAGCTTTGAAGTATCCTTCGCTGGACCGGTTTGAGTCCATCATCAATTGCTGGAATTGCACGCTCCAATATTACATAGGAAGCATAGTCAAGGAAGTACTCTCTGTACATCCCATTTAAGGTTAGTAAAGAATCCTCCCCTTGAATTTCAGTATCCGCGTCGGGCTTAAATCCCTTTTTCTTGGCCATATGAGTTCGGACTTAATTGAGTAAGTCACAAAGATATATATAAATAAATATTATAATATGAAATAGCCTTACCAAAGACACAAAACCAGCTTATCCAACTAATGGTTTAAATCCGTTAAAAACCATTCGACTGGCATCAAAAATCAAATCTGTTGGGATCATCAAAGGTTTTACCAATTCTGTCATTCGAGTATCTTGCGAAATCTTTTCATGGGCTAAATCTCTAATTGCTTTCGAAGGGAATATGATCCAGCCAAATACGATGCTTTCGTCCTCTTGTAGTGGAATGGTTTCTCTAAAAGACTTAATGCCTTCCATTGCGCCATCTTCCAAAAATTCGAAATATTCCAAAGCACCATGCTCTTTCCAGATTGATGCAATTTGCAAGGCCGCATTTCTATACGCCTCTTTATGTTTATTCGCTAAAGGGAAAAAGTAACCATCGATATAATTAGACATGGGTT
>JAHDGJ010000001.1:153860-561632 GCA_020627705.1 Saprospiraceae bacterium | reverse complement strand
TGAGCTATTTCTTGATAACTCAATCCTTTGATGCGATCAACAAATTCTCCCGAACGGTCTCCCGCATAAACCAAATGTGTATGACTGTCGCACCAACCGGGCAAAATACTTCTTCCTCTAGCATCAATTGTTTGATCAAAGAGCGTTTGTGGACAATGTTGCATCTCTCCAATCTCACAAATCAAACCATCCTTAACAATGAAGTATGCATCTTTTAAATGATTCAAAGTCGACATCTCCTTTCCTTTAAGAAAGTCTTTGCCTTGATCAATTCCATACAGAGTACCAATGTTTTTAAATAGTTTTTTCAAAATACTTTAATCACTTTTTTTTTAAGTCTTAAAAACGCACTCCATCTACTCCAATTATGAAGGCCTTTTGTTGAATTTGTCCAATCGTAGTATAGGCCAAAAAGAAACTTATAAATAAGATAAAATAGCGTGGCATGTTAGTCGTTTAATAATGAATCATCCACAAGATTTGGTAAGGTCACCTTCAATCCTGGCGTTCGTTCCATTTCTTTTTTTATCGCAAAGAGGGCTTCTTCATTTCTGGCCCAAGCCCTTCGTGCGATGCCATTGTTTACATCATAAAATAACATTTGTTCTAGATGGCGATCAGCATTTTCCGAACCATCAAGGAGCATTCCAAATCCTCCATTGATTACTTCGCCCCAACCAACACCGCCACCGTTATGTATGCTTACCCATGTGGCTCCTCTAAAGCTGTCTCCTATGACATTGTGGATCGCCATATCCGCAGTAAACTTGCTTCCATCATAAATATTGGAGGTCTCACGGTAGGGAGAATCTGTTCCACTTACATCGTGATGATCTCTTCCTAAAACTACAGCCCCAATCTTTCCATCACGGATGGCTTGGTTAAAGGCTCTAGCAATTTCGATTCTTCCCTCTGCGTCCGCGTATAAAATTCTTGCTTGACTTCCTACCACTAGTTTATTCTTCTTTGCATCCTTAATCCATTTAATGTTGTCCTCCATTTGTTCTTTGATTTCTTTCGGCGCTTTTTCTTTGAGTTTGCACAGGACGTCGTATGCAATGTGATCAGTATGGTCAAGATCTTCTGATTTGCCAGAAGCGCACACCCATCGAAAAGGTCCAAAGCCGTAGTCAAAACATTTTGGTCCTAAAATGTCTTGCACATAGGAAGGGTATTTAAAATCAATACCGTTGTCCGCCATGATGTCCGCTCCCGCTCTGGAGGACTCCAACAAAAAGGCATTGCCATAATCAAAAAAGTATGTCCCTTTTGCTGTATGCGCATTTACTGCCGCTGCATGTCTTTTTAGTGATTCTTGTACTTTGGTTTTGAATAAATCTGGATTCGCAGCCATTAGTGTATTGGATTCTTCAAAACTCATATCCACAGGGTAATAACCTCCTGCCCAAGGATTATGCAAAGACGTCTGATCCGAACCTACGTGAATGTAAATCTCTTCTTTATCAAATTTCTCCCAAATTTCCACCACATTTCCAATGTATGCGAGCGAGACAACTTCCTTTGAATCCATTGCCGTTTTTACACGTTGGGTCAGCAGATTTAAATCTTCATACAGCTCGTCGACCCAACCTTGTTCATGCCTTTTTCTAGCCGCATTGGGGTTTACTTCAGCGCAAATCGTGATGCAACCAGCGATGTTGCCAGCTTTAGGTTGTGCTCCACTCATGCCACCTAATCCAGCAGTAAGAAATATTTTCCCTTGCGAAGTTTCACCTTCTTTTAAGATCATGCGAAATGCATTCATCACGGTTATGGTCGTGCCATGGACGATGCCTTGAGGTCCAATGTACATGTACGAGCCAGCTGTCATTTGACCATATTGTGTTACTCCAAGTGCATTGAATTTTTCCCAATCATCTGGTTGCGAATAATTGGGTATCATCATTCCATTGGTAACTACAACCCTTGGTGCGTTTTTGGAAGAAGGAAATAGTCCCATGGGATGGCCAGAATACATATGCAAGGTTTGCTCCTCTGTCATTTGAGAGAGGTATTGCATTGTCAGTAAGTATTGCGCCCAATTTTGAAAGACGCCACCATTTCCTCCATAGGTTATTAGTTCTTCTGGATGTTGTGCAACGGCTGGATCCAAATTGTTTTGAATCATTAACATGATCGCAGCAGCCTTGGGAGAGTTTGCGGGATATTCCTCTATGCTTCGAGCATGCATCTCATATTCAGGCATAAATCGATACATGTAAATCCGACCATATTCATCGAGCTCGTTTCTGAATTCTGGAAGTAAGGTCTCGTGCCAAGCTTTTGGGAAATATCTCAGTGCATTTCGAAGTGCGAGTTTTCGTTCTTCGCCAGATAGAATACTTTTTCTTTTAGGTGCATGATTGGCGCCTTGGGTTCTGCGTTTGGCTGATGGTAAAACATCAGGAATTCCTTGTCGAATGTGATCTTTAAAGTTCATTATATCTGTACTTCGAAGGCTCTGGTTTGAACCATACTTATGAGATAATCAATGTCGTGTTTTATCAATCTGTCTTCCTCTAGCATTGGAACTTGTTTTCGAACGATGCCATAATTTTTTTCTAATACTGGAGAGAAAGTATTAGGTCTTCGAAAGTCCATCGCTTGTGTCGCATACATAATTTCAATGGCGATGATCTTTTCTAAGTTCTTAATTACAACATTAAACTTCCTTCCCGAAATACTGCCCATAGATACATGATCTTCTTGTCCAAGGGATGTGGGTATGCTGTCGCATGAAGCGGGAAAGCAAAGTACTTTGTTTTCGGTCACTAGAGCTGCCGTGGTATACTGTGGGATCATATACCCAGAATTTAGACCCCCACTTTTAGTAAGCAATCGGGGTAAACCGTATTTTCCTTCGAGGAGTAAATAGCATCTTCGATCGGCAATATTTCCTAATTCAGCGGCCGCAATCGTAGCATAATCAATGGCGATGGCTAGAGGCTGACCATGAAAATTTCCACCTGATATGGCTTCTCCTTTTCCAACAATGATTGGATTGTCAGTAACCGAATTGAGCTCGATTTCTGTTAACGCATTTAAGTGGGCCATTGCGTTTCTTGAAGCGCCATGTACCTGTGGCATACAGCGAACCGAATACGGATCTTGAATACGATCACATTCCAA
Source organism: Saprospiraceae bacterium (assembly GCA_020627705.1). Classification (GTDB taxonomy): domain Bacteria; phylum Bacteroidota; class Bacteroidia; order Chitinophagales; family Saprospiraceae; genus JAHDHU01. The sequence goes on along the minus strand of JAHDGJ010000001.1, from coordinate 558,503 downwards.
ATGCGATTCTACATTTTGAGAACCCGCTAATAATTTACGTATCCTTTGAGCAACCAAAACATTGCCTTCCATCGGGCGAATCCGATGCAACTCTTCTCTAAATGGTTGAGCACTTCCTTGAAATCCTTCTAAACTCATAGCCCCTGCAACATCTGCAAGGTCTAAGAGATAATGCATTTTATGAAGACCCCAAACGGCATGTGCCAATATAAACTGCGTGCCATTGATTAGAGCCAATCCCTCTTTAGAAGAAAGGACGATTGGGTTTAAATGATGTTGATCTAAAAGGGTAGTAGCTTTGGTTTTTTGCTTTCCATCCCAAAACTCCCCATCTCCTATCAATGGCAAAAACAAATGAGAAAGTGGCGCCAAGTCTCCTGACGCACCTACAGAACCCTGTTCAGGGACATACGGGCAAAGATCGTTGTCGATAAAATATAAAATGCGTTCTATGACTTCGAGTCGAATGCCTGAGTATCCTTGGCTCAAAGCATGCACCTTACAAATCATCATCAATTTTGCCAACTGCGGAATGAGCGGTAAACCCACACCCACGGCATGCGTAATTAATAGATTCTTTTGAAGTAGAGCGGTTTCTTCCGGCGAAATTTGTGTGTCACACAAAGGCCCAAACCCAGTATTTATACCATAAATGGCTTCTTGGGAAGCGGCCATTTCGTCAACCCATTGTCTAGATTGATTAATTTTTTCTTTCGCCTCATTTACTAGGACAGCTTTGGTTTTGCCTTCCAATATTTGTATCGCAAGGTCTACTGTCAAGGTATCTATTCCGTATCTAAAATCCATCAGGAGTATTCAAATTTGAGCGTTGAAGATAGCCAATTCTGTATGGAATATATTAAAACCGCAAAAGGCATGATGGATAGCATCGAGGCGTCCTGTATTAAGTGTTATTTTTCACATATAATATTTTATAATATGAGAGATAATACTTAAATTAGGTTTGTTAATCAGATCTTGCAGGGTATGCCAAAACTTTTTGTTTTAGATACATCTATCCTTCTTTTTGATCATACATCAATCAGAAGTTTCGAAGACAATGACATCGTAATTCCCATCACGGTGTTGGAAGAATTAGACAAGTTTAAAATTGGAAATGAGACGAAAAATTTTGAAGCAAGGGCCGTTATTAGAATGCTGGATAAGCTTTCAACGACTGAAGCTTTAAACGATTGGATTTCTCTTGGACCACATCTTGGTAGGATAAAAGTCATTATGAATGAGGACAGCGGAGATGTAGATGCCCGAGCTGTATTTGGTTCGGATAAAAATGACAATCGTATTCTCAATGTTGCCCTAAAATTACAACAAGATAATACTGACACCAAGGTGGTATTGGTAACCAAGGATATCAATTTGCGCATTAAGGCCAAAGCGATTGGTCTTAATTCAGAGGATTTTCTTACTGGAAAGGTGGACAATGCCAAAACTATTGAAAGTAGATTTGGATCCGAAATGTTTGATTTGGACGCGGAATTGATTAAAAGCCTCTATGAAAAAAAGCGAATACCAGAAAATGGAATTTTAAAAGAGCAGAAAATTGCCAATGGCTATTATGTATTAAACAATTGCACCAACTCAGCACTTGCGAGGTATAATGAGCATTCTCAATCTATAGAACTGGTTGAAAAAATGTATGCTTATGGAATCAAGCCAAAGAATGCTGAGCAGACATTTGCAATGAATGCGCTTTTAAATGACGAAATACGGCTTGTTGCCATGCAAGGTGTTGCAGGTACTGGAAAGACCTTGTTGGCCTTAGCTTCGGCCTTGGAGCAAAAAGCAAAGTATGATCAAATTATTTTATCGCGGCCTATAATACCGTTGAACAATAGAGACATTGGTTTCTTGCCAGGATCTGCAGAGGATAAGATTAGCCCCTACATGATGCCGTTATGGGATAATCTTAAGGTGATCAAATCCCAGTATAAGGAAAATGCTCGAAAAACAAAATGGATTGATCAAATGCAAGAGAAAGGAGATTTGACGATCACTGCGCTCAATTTTATACGCGGCCGTTCTTTAATAAATTCAATGTTCATTGTAGATGAGGCTCAAAATTTAACTCCGCACGAGATTAAAACGATTATTACAAGGGCAGGGGAAGGGACCAAAATTGTGTTCACTGGAGACATTAATCAAATTGACACCCCATACCTTGATGAAAATAGTAATGGTCTCTCTTACATTATCGACAAGCTAAAAGGTGATCCACTTTTTGCGTATGTCCATCTCGAAAAAGGAGAGCGTTCAGAGCTTGCTGATTTAGCCAATCGACTTTTATAATTAAAAAAGAACATAGGATTTAAACCTTTTTATATGTCTTTCGTTATATATTCGATGTTTAAACAATGAAATTTTATTGTCATGAATCGTAAGAAGTTTTTGAAGAAATCAATTTTAGGAGCGATAGGGGTTACAGCAGGATCTCATTCGCTTAAGGCAAGCAATGTCAAACTTAAGAATTCAACTTATGATGCCATGATGAAGCAAGTTGGGTTTAATCATCTTCCTTTAGAGGAAAACGAATTAAATAACGAATTAAAAAAGATGAAAACAGTATTGCATAAAGCCAATACCAGAGGTCATGCCAATCATGGCTGGCTTGATTCGCATCACAGTTTTAGTTTCGCTAGATATTACAATCCCGAAAGAATGAATTTCGGTGTATTGCGTGTTTTAAATGATGATATGGTTATAGGGGGAAAAGGATTTTCTATTCATCCACACGACAACATGGAGATTATTTCCATTCCTTTGGAAGGAGATCTTGAGCATAAAGATAGTATGGGAAATTCGACGGTCATTAAAGAAGGTGATGTACAAGTGATGAGTGCTGGAACAGGTGTTTATCATAGCGAATACAATAAAAATCAAGATAAAGCGGTAAGATTCTTACAGATTTGGATGTTCCCAAATCAAAAAGATGTGACTCCGCGTTACGACCAAATTTCTTACGAAGCGCAAAAAAAGAAGAATGAGTTTACTCAAATTCTTTCTCCAAACTCTGAAGATCAGGGTGTTTGGACACACCAAGGCGCATGGTTCAATTTAGGAGAATTTGAGGCAGGATGTACCACCAAATACATGCTAAATGATTCAAGCAATGGCTTGTATGCTTTTGTCATTGAAGGGGATGTAAAAATAGGTGATCAGTCCTTAGAAAAACGTGATGGTTATGGCATGTGGGATTTGGAAGAAATCGAATTGCAATTTAAAACAAGTTCTAAAGTGCTTCTTATGGAAGTACCCATGGAGCCATAATTTGGTTTGTCACCCAAATATTTATTTAGTCAATCACTACAGATGGTTCGATAAGCTGTTGTGTCTTTTTACTTTTGAGATGAGGATTTACAACAGATTTGATTTCTTCTTCCAAAAGCTTAAGTAGGTTTTTCTTCACAAAACTCTTGTGAGAAATAACTCCAATCTCTCTAGCTGGGGTGGGACTTTTAATTTGAAATATTTTTTCATTTCTGATGAGATCTTTATTTAATGTAGCCAATTTGGGCAACAAGGTCAGACCTTCGTTTATGCGCACCACCTCCAAAAGTGACAGGATAGACCCACTGTTGAAAATTAAATTGGATTCCAGTTTTTGTTTTTTCTTTAGATGGCAAATTTTGCCAATTTGACTGGTAATGCAGTGGCTTTCCTCTAACAACCAAAGCCTAGAAATGTCAATATCTTTAACGGCATAGTTTGACTTCTTTTGACTTTTCCCTCGGGAATCGTAAACCAAAAAGTCTTCGACAAACAGGGTTTTTTGAATCAAGTTTTCATCTTCAATGGGTAAAGAAAGAACCCCGACATCTAATTCACGTAATCTTATTTTGTTGACAATTTCGTTGGTAGTTATTTCAGAAAAATGAAAATCGACCTTAGGATATTTTGATAAAATGGAAGGAAGCAAAAGGGGCAATAAAAAAGGCGCAAGGGTAGGAATGATACCAATTTTGAAAGTGCCAAAAAATTCTTCATTCGTTTGATGGATCAATTCAATTAAGTTTTCAAACTCATTACTGACAACCATAAATTGTGCAATCAAAGCCTCTCCTTGTTCGGTTAACCGGATGGGTTTTGTTTTACGATCAAATAAAGGCATCTGTATATGCTCTTCGAGTTTTTTTATCATAGTGCTCAAGGTGCTTTGTGTTATCGAGCACACTTCCGCTGCGGCACTAAAGCTGCCTGTTTGCTTCAAAGCAATGAGATAATTTATTTGATTTATCGTTATTGATGTTGTCAATACTTTCATTGATAAAATAGTTTTTATAAATATATTATTCTTAATAGTTTTGAGCAAAATTTTACAGATTATGGATAGCAAATCAGGAGATATAAGCAAATGCCCATTTCACAATGGACAGATGAATAACAAAGTTGCTGGAGGAGGAACTACCAATAGAGAGTGGTGGCCAAAGCAATTAAAACTTAATATTCTAAAACAAAATTCTCGAAAAACGAATCCGATGGATGAGGATTTTGATTACGTCAAAGCCTTTAATTCCTTAGATTATGATGGTTTGAAAAAAGACCTTACGGATCTAATGACTGATTCTCAAGAATGGTGGCCTGCAGATTTCGGGCATTATGGACCATTTTTTATCCGAATGGCTTGGCACAGTGCCGGGACATATCGTACTGGTGATGGTCGTGGTGGTGGAGGTACTGGTCAACAACGATTTGCGCCACTAAACAGTTGGCCAGACAATGGGAATTTGGATAAGGCGAGAAGATTGTTGTGGCCAATTAAGCAAAAATATGGTAACAAAATTTCGTGGGCGGATCTCATGATACTAACAGGTAATGTTGCCCTCGAATCTATGGGATTCAAAACATTTGGATTTGCAGGAGGTAGAGCGGATGTTTGGGAGCCAGAAGAGGATGTGTACTGGGGTTCGGAAACAGAATGGGAAGCAGGTGACAAAAGATATACGGGTGACCGCGACTTGGAGAATCCTTTAGCTGCGGTACAAATGGGATTGATTTATGTTAATCCAGAAGGGCCTGAAGGAAATCCTGATCCTCTAGCAGCTGCAAAGGATATTAGAGAAACTTTTGCTAGAATGGCCATGAACGATGAAGAAACCGTAGCATTAATCGCAGGAGGGCACACATTTGGTAAAACCCACGGTGCAGGAGATGCGGCTTTAGTTGGTGCAGAACCTGAGGCTGCGCCAATCGAGGCTCAAGGATTAGGATGGAAAAATGCACATGGTTCTGGAATGGCTGGAGACGCAATAACCAGTGGACTGGAGGTGACATGGACGCAAAAGCCGACACAATGGACGCACTTGTTTTTCAAAAACTTATTTGAAAACGAATGGGAATTGACTAAGAGTCCGGCAGGAGCCAATCAATGGGTTGCAAAAGGAGATACTGCAGATATTCCTGACGCGCATATCGAAGGACAATTTCATAAACCTTCTATGTTGACTACTGATTTGTCCTTAAGGTTTGACCCAGCATACGAAAAGATTTCTAGAAGATTTTACGAGAACCCTGAGCAATTTGAAGATGCCTTTGCAAGAGCATGGTTTAAATTAATGCACAGAGATATGGGTCCACGAGCACGATATCATGGACCAGAGGTACCAAAGGAGGTATTGATTTGGCAAGATCCTCTTCCTGCTGCACCCAGCGAAACAATTTCGGATGAAGACATAACACAATTGAAGCAGGCCTTATTAAATACAGGCTTGTCTGTTTCGCAAATGGTCAGTACTGCTTGGGCATCTGCTTCTACGTATAGAGGTTCTGATATGAGGGGTGGTGCAAATGGTGCAAGAATCCAATTGGTTCCACAAAACGGATGGGAAGTAAACAACCCGGCTGAGCTAGAAACGGTATTAAATGCTTATCGAAAAGTGCAAGCTGAATTCTCTAAAGATGTTTCTATGGCTGACCTCATTGTACTAGGAGGTGTGGCAGCAATCGAAAAAGCTGCAGCAGATGCTGGTTTCGCAACAAGAGTGCCTTTTACTCCAGGTAGAGTGGATGCCAGTCAAGAGCAAACGGATATCGAATCATTTAATGTTTTGGAGCCTGCAGCAGACGGATTTAGAAATTATTTGAGATCAAAGTTTTCAGTTGATGCAGAACATTTGTTGGTAGACAGAGCACAATTGCTTACGCTTACTGCTCCGGAGATGACAGTACTTGTAGGAGGATTGAGAGTTTTGGGTGCCAATGCTAAAGAATCTACACATGGAGTCTTTACAGAAAGAGTAGGGGTTTTGTCCAATGATTTCTTCGTAAACCTGTTGGATATGGATACCAAATGGAAAGCGATAAACGAGGACCAAGACCTCTTTACCGGAACCTCAAGAGGATCTGGAAAAGTTAAGTGGACGGCATCTCGAGTTGATTTGGTTTTTGGATCAAATTCTGTACTTCGAGCCATAGCTGAAGTATACGCGCAATCAGATGCTCAAGAGAAGTTTGTAAAAGATTTCATTAGAGCATGGGACAAAGTGATGAATTTGGATCGCTTTGATTTAGACTAATTACCCTAAGCAATTACAACTAATAAAAAAGCTAGGCAAACCCACTGCGGATTGTCTAGCTTTTTGTTTTAAGAAAGCAGTGGGTATTTTTTATTCACAGGATCTTGATTTAATAACTTAGCCATAAGCACATAAAGTTTGGGGACATTTTTTTTAAACATATCGGGTTGTTCAAAAAAGCACTCCATACTTACAGCAAAAAGTTCACTCAAGTTTTGACCTGCATATTCCCGTAGATAAGATTTATTCTGTCGGATTCTGTAAATTTCCAGTAATCCTTCTTTGGACCATTTAATCTTCTTTGTTCTGCTGAAAAATTTATTGTAAAAAAGATTTTTTTGATGCTCTCCTTGAATGGCATGAGCCAATTCGTGCAGTGCAACATTCATAGCATCATCAGGGATAATGTAGCCTTTTTTTATTGCTGGCCATGACATGGCAATTACGTTTTTGTCATGATCCACATGGCCAAGCAAAGCAGGGTATTGCGCAAAACTGTAGGTGTTTGGCACTACAAAAATAGTTTTGAATCTCTTGAGCACATATCTCCTCAAACCAAAGGTCATTTGTATCAAGGCACTGGTTATCAATACCGACATTTCGTCCGTAACCATGGGAAATTGAACAGCTTGAAAGTTTAAGAATTTTTTGCTGATCACAAGCCTCTTTAAGAACCTAACTTTTAGTGGTTGGCTTAATCCTTTGTAATAATCACTGTATTCCATCAAGATCAAATGATATTGTGGAGGGATGTCCAACTTGATTTTGGAATAATAAAAAATGCGCAGTATTCGAATCATTTAATCCGGTGAATCGGAATGCAATATATTAAAATCGCCTTTTACAACTAGCTACGTACAAATTGTCGAAAACTACAAACGAATAATAGCTCGGTAATCTGTTGTCAAGATTTTGCTGTCATTTTTGAAATATGAAAGCAAAAATTAACACAGTAGTCATTGTAGGCATAATAATTTTGGTTGGGACACTATTGCCTGTTCCATTAGACAGTGGTATTCATAATGTAGCAAGTTTTGCCCCTGGAGGGACTGACAAAATTTTACATTTCGGAATTTTCTTTATTCTAGGCATTTCACTGAGTCGCGTTTTTTACGTCAGGCATGTCCTTTTGTATGCAGGGATTTTAGCTATGCTTTATGGTTTGGTAACGGAAGTCCTACAAATCTATATACCAGGAAGAGGCTACGACAACATGGATTTGTTGGCGGATGTATTGGGCGTAGCCGCAGGAATTTTAGCCTACAGGACTTATGTAGTAAAATCTAATGGTGAAGAAGAGGTGCTATTTATTTGAATCAAAAGCTACTCCTACTTGCTGATGCAAACTATTTTTTTGATGAATATTTAGGTAAATAGAATCGTTGGTTAGTTTTAAAGTGCCATAATTTCTTTTGGGACAAACTTGACCGATTCTAAAGGCATTAGGTTCTGATGTAAAATTGCGATAAGAATGAGTAAGCCCACTTGATGTTATTTCGTAAATGTCTTTGGAGTCCAAAGCGAATTTTGATATTTCTGCAAGGTGTCGATCTCCACTTAGCAATACAATGTTGGACGTAGTTTCTTTCTCTAAAAGACCCATCAACCTCTTTCGAGATGTTGGGAAGTTTGCCCATTTCTCAAACCTATGTTCTTCTGGGATTATTTGCGTGCCACTAGCAATTAGTAAAAGATCCTCTTCTTTGTCCAATTCGCTTGTGAGCCAGGCCCATTGCTCTTCTCCTAGGATGTCCGCTTTTGGGTCCTTTGTATATTTTTTGTTTCGCTTAAATGCGCGGTCGCTGAAGTATCTAATGTCAAGGAGCAACAGCCTAATCGTTTTATCATTGAAGGAATAGGTATAACTCTGATAGATTCCATCCCTTTGCCAAACCTCATTTTTTTTATCTACACCCAAAAATTCTAATGCAAGATCTCTGCTTTGTGCCTTTTGAGGATAATGCTTGTCCCCATTATTAGTCCCGTAATCGTGGTCATCCCATGTACCTACAATGGGTACTTGCGCCGTGAAATTTTTATATTCGTTAACTTCATTTTGGGCATCATATTTTTCTTTTAAAACGGTCATATCCTTGGTGTCCCCATATACCATGTCGCCCAACCAAATCCAAAGATCTGGACTTTGTTTTAATATTTGATCCCAAAGATCTTGCTGTTTGTTGTGTTTGTTACAAGAGCCAAAAGCAATGACAAAACTTTGGTCATCCGTTTGAATCGAAGGGACTTCTTCCGATCTTTTTTTATTTACGCAGCCAGCAAAGATGAAAAAACAGAATAAGGAGAATAATAATTTGTGCATATATTAAAGCTATCAAATTCCTATAAACTGTATCATATCCAAATGAAAGAAAAATACTTTAATTTTTTTGGTAAAAAATTTAAATCTTATTTTATCGATTTTTTGTTGATGACTTTTAGTGTCCTATTGGCCTTTAGCCTAAACTCGTGGAATGAAAATAGGAAAGAGAAAAAAATGGTTGAATTTCATCTTGAAGACATCAAGGAAGAGATGAAATCCAATCTAAAAATTTTGGAAGAGTATGGAGTCTATCACGATACTTTACTGCAAAACTTAAGAAAGAATCCGCTCCAAACAAGTCTAATTTTAAAATCAACGCCAGTGACCAATGTTGCATGGAAACTTGCTGAAAACGACAAATTCAAAACACACATTGATAAAAATCTGTATAAAGAATTGGCAAAGGTGTATTTTGCCCATGACGAATTAGTAGATCACATGAGCGATGTCTCGGCCCGTATGACAGAGCTCAATGTTTTTGGAAGTTACTATTCGCTGGCCGGAGACTTTCAAAATTTATCGAAAGAAGATCAACTCAAATTTCGAGGGTATGCAAAAAGTGGATGGATTCCCATTTTTGAAGACTGGACAAGCATGGAGCAATTTTATTGGAAAGCCATAAGCGATGCCTTAAAAACAATGTAACCCCCGAACTCCAAACCATCAACCCCAACCCCTAGCTCCGAACCCCTAGCTCCGAACCCCGAACCTTCCCCCTCATACTCTTCAAATTCCTACGAATAATAATTTGTCGATTCTTTTTTATGTAATCGGTTTGAGATTTACATCTATCTAGTAAACGGAGGCCAACGTATTCTTTAACTATTAAATTTCAAATCATGAGATCAAGACTTTTGATGATGCTTTTTGGGGCAATTGCTTTAGGAAGTATTTATGCTTTTTCAATCTACGAACCCAATCCAATCAAACCAGAAGAATGTGTTTTTAACACTGTTTTTGGCGAAATCGAAATGGATGATAACATTAAGCCGGAATCATTTGCTGCCATAAAGGCCTCCATCGATCGAGGATTAACTTGGATTTTGGATGCCCAACATGCTAACGGTGGATGGGGTGCGGGTTCACATCGGAACCAAAGAGAAATGGATCCACACAAAGTTTCGGCTGATCCCGCTACGACTGCTATGGTTGCCATGGCCTTGCTTCGCTCCGGCAAAAGCAATACCAATGGAAAATTGAAAGCGGCCTTAGACAAGGCCAATAATTTTTTGCTCAATGCTATGGAGCAAGCCGCGCCAAATGAGGCCATCACTCATTTGGAAGGGACTCAGATACAAAGGAAGTTGGGGCAAAACATAGACTTGGTTTTGACCACGCAACATCTGAGTAATTTTTTGGAGACTTTAGACAAACAGTCTGAAGAATATACTAGAGTATTCAACGCATTAAACAAAGGGGTGGATATGGTGCAATATGCTATGGATGATCAAGGGCGGTCGAATGGCGCTGGATGGGCTGGTGTTTTGCAATCGGCTTATGCAGCCAATGCTTTAGAATCAGCTCAATCCCAAGGCGTTTCGGTAGACGGTATTCGTCTCAAAAAAGCCAAAGAGTATCAAAGCAAAAACTATAATCCAGTCTCCGAAAAAGTAGAGACCAAAGATGGCGCTGGGATCATGCTCTACTCCGTCTCTGGTTCGTTTCGTGCCAATGCGCAATCTTCTAGAAAAGCCAAAGAAACTATAAAAAAGGCCTACAAGAATAAGGAAATAGATGAAGTGGTCGTGAGCTACGAAAACTTAAGAAAAGCTGGTCTGTCAGAAGAGGAGGCCTTAGAGCTGGACACGGCAAATAAGATTTACGATTCGGCCAAAACAGTTGCTCAGGACAGAGAAGTAATGAATGGATTTGGCAACAATGGCGGGGAAGAATTTATGAGTTTTTTGCAGACTGGAGAATCCTTAATAATAAACGATGATAAAGAATGGAAAAATTGGTATGATTCGATGTCCGCAACCTTGACTGGCATCCAGAATAATGACGGTAGCTGGAACGGGCATCATTGTATTACAAGCCCTGTATTTTGTACAGCAACATGTTTGATGATCCTCTCTATCAATAATGATATTGAAGAACTAAAGAAAATCGGTGGATAATATTGATTTGAAGAGAGGGGCATAACTCCTCTCTTCAAATCACAGTTCGTAGTTTTGTGAAAAGATGGATTAAAAGTTATGTATCACTTTTTTGAATCTCTTAATAAAATAACTATGTAGAATTTCAATTCGTTTCAATTGGATTCTTGGAATTATCTCCAAAAATGTAGGTCATTTGTATGCCAAGAGAAAAACCATAAGAATCATTAAAGTCATCTCCAAGTGGTACTCGAACTATAATTCCTGGTTTAAAATTATTCGCTGTAAAAGTAAAAGTTGAAATTAATTGTCTAAATACTCTTTCATCTAATTCAATATCTTTTTCTGTTAGTATCGATGAAGTTATTAATCCTGCATTTAGATCAAATTTGTCTCCTCGAAATCCTCCAAGGAAATTTAGATTTAAAAGCATTTCGAAATCATCTGAAAAAGAATCGTCACCGGTAGGATACCAAAAGCTGATTCCAGGTCTAAATCTATAATATGATCCTGTGGTATTTTGGGATTCAATATTATAAAGGCCTTCAACAGATAAGATATTAGGTATTATAGCGCTTAGTCGTTCTGTATAATCTGTAAAAATGAAAATGAAACTGTTTTCATCTGTTGTTGGAAGGCGAAGTTTTAAATCAAAGTAATTTGGTTGCCCTGCTTTGCGAAACTGATAGCCAATAGCGACGTTTCCAAACTTTGAGTCTTTTTCGCTAGCAATACCAAAATCAAATGAAAATGTAGTGAAGGGAATTTCAAATGAAATTTTGTTATTGTTTCCTACTTTAAATTCGCCATTCAAAAACGAGTCAAAGGTTAGAAAATTGGCGTCAATGCCTTCTTTAAAAATTGGCCTGTTAAACTCCAACCTAATAATATTTTCTTCTTCATAATTATAACTTATTGATTGCGATGTCAATGAAAATGAACAGAAGAAAAAAAGACTTAAGAGGATAAAACGGTAGTCCATGATGTTTTTTTTAAGTTGCAAAAAATATTGTAATAAATATAAATCTAAAAGTTACTAATGCATATGTGTTTGTCGGTGATTGTTTGATGGCATCATTACTCTTTAAAAACTACAAACTTCAGATATTAAAATAATTTTTATTTATCAAGGCTTTGTATTTTGCAGGCTTTCCAGATTTATTTACCAAACTGTAAGCACGCTGATTACACAAATTAAACTATGATAGTAGGAGTACCCAAAGAACTTGTCGCTGGTGAGCGTAGAGTAGGGGCAACGCCCAAAACAGTTAAAAGACTGGTCAAACAAGGATTTGATGTTTTGATTGAATCAAATGCCGGAGTGGAGGCCAATTATTCAAATGATGATTTTGAATCGGTCGGTGCCACCATTGTTCCCAGTGCAAAAGAACTATACAGCCGAGCTCAAATCATTCTCAAGGTTCAAGCCTTTGAAGAGGAAGAAATAGAATACCTTCAAAAAGGCCAGGTCACTTTGAGCTATTTGAATCCAGGTCAAAATGAGGCCTTGTTGCAAAAATTGGCCAGCAAAGGGGTAAACGCTATTGCTATGGATGCCATCCCGAGAATCTCTCGTGCGCAAAAAATGGATGTGCTTTCTTCTATGGCAAACATCGCGGGATACCGTTCTGTGATCGAAGCGGCCAATCATTATGGTCGATTTTTGAATGGACAGATTACGGCTGCAGGAAAAGTTGATCCGGCCAAAGTATTGGTGATTGGAGCTGGCGTGGCAGGCCTTGCTGCCATAGGTGCTGCAAAGTCGTTAGGTGCGATTGTGAGAGCCTTTGACACACGAATGGAAGTGGCGGAGCAGATTGAAAGTATGGGGGCAAGTTTCCTAACTGTGGATATCGAAGAAGATGGCGCAACAGATTCTGGATACTCCAAAGTGATGAGTAAAGAATTTATAGAAGCCGAAATGGCCTTGTTTAAAGAGCAAGCAAAAGAAGTTGATATAATAATCACCACCGCTCAGATTCCGGGACGAAAAGCTCCAGAACTTATACTAGATTATCATGTAGCTGCAATGAAATCAGGATCTGTTATTGTGGATCTTGCTGCGTCTACTGGCGGCAATTGTACGTTGACAAAAGATGGGGAGATTTATACCACCGAAAATGGCGTTACGATCATTGGAAAACTTGATCAACTTCCTTCTCAAGCCAGCCAACTTTATGGCAATAATTTATGTCATTTGCTTGATGACATGGGCAAAGCCGAGGGCTTTAATATTGACATGGAAGACGACGTGGTCAAAAGAGCAATGGTTACTTTTGACGGCAAGGTAAATTGGCCACCAGAACCGCTACCGGTTAGTCCACAAAAACCTAAGGTGGAATCTAAAGAAGCAGTGCCTGAAGCAGTGGGGAAAAAAGAAAAATCCATATGGTCTTCTCTGATAAACTTGGGGATTATTGGAGCTGGTCTTTATATGTTGGCTTTAGTCGCTCCTCCCGAATTTATGGGACACTTTACGGTATTCGTTTTGTCCGTCTTTGTGGGATGGCAGGTCATATGGAATGTTTCGCATTCACTCCATACTCCTTTGATGGCCGTGACCAATGCAATAAGTGGTATAATTATTATAGGGGGGTTGCTGCAAACCAAAGACAACTTATCAGATCCCATGACGATCCTTGCTTCCATTGCCATTTTGGTGGCGACTATAAATATAGTGGGCGGTTTTTTGGTGACGCATCGTATGTTGAAAATGTTTAGAAAGTAAGCCCATGATATCATCACAAATACAAATAGCTTCATATTTATTTGCTAGTATATTATTTATACTGAGTTTAGGAGGATTGTCTTCCCAAGAGTCCGCCAAAAAAGGCGTTTTATATGGCATCATCGGGATGATCATTGCCATTGTCTCTACGGTGCTTGGCGAAGGGGTGCATGGGCATATTTATATTATCGTCGCCATTGCCATTGCCTCTTTAATTGGTGTCGCGGTAGCTCGAAAAGTAGAAATGACTGCCATGCCTCAGCTCGTTGCTATCCTTCATAGTTTTGTTGGACTCGCAGCAGTTTTGGTAGGATTTGGTTCTTACCTTGATCCACATACCCAAGAATTGACGGGTACCCTTAAAAACATTCATTATGTCGAAATATTCATAGGCGTATTTATAGGAGCGATCACTTTTACGGGTTCTGTCATTGCATGGGGTAAACTTGAAGGGCGCATTCGGAGCAAGCCTTTGATTTATCCAGGCCGACATCTGGTGAACATCGTTTTGGTACTCTTTTGTATCGTGCTTTGTGTGCTGTTTATTTCTGCTCCTGGAACCACAGGAATGGTATTCCTCATTGTCATGACGGTAATTTCTTGTTTCATTGGGATCATGTTGGTGATGGCGATTGGCGGTGCAGACATGCCAGTGGTAGTATCCATGCTTAATTCGTATTCGGGATGGGCAGCTGCAGCTGCGGGATTTATGTTAGGCAATGACCTTCTAATTGTTACTGGGGCCTTAGTAGGAAGTTCGGGAGCGATTCTTTCTATCATTATGTGCGAGGCGATGAACCGCTCTTTTTGGTCTGTCATTTTTGGTGGTTTTGGTGATGCACCCAAAGGAGAGGCAATGCAAGTTACAGGAGAGGTTACTGCCACGGATCATGAAGCCGTAGCAGAATTATTGAAGGAAGCCAAAAAAGTCGTGGTGGTTCCAGGATATGGAATGGCCGTCGCGAAGGCGCAGTATCCTATTTTCGAAATGGTAGAACGTCTTCAAAAAAATGGGACTGCCGTTCATTTTGGGATTCATCCTGTAGCGGGACGACTGCCAGGACATATGAATGTCTTGTTGGCAGAGGCCAATGTACCGTATGACATTGTGTTGGAAATGGAAGAAGTCAATGAAGATATGGATGAAACGGATGTAGTGCTAGTGGTAGGTGCAAACGATATCGTCAATCCGGGGGCAGAAAATGATCCAAACAGTCCGATATATGGGATGCCTGTTATACAAGTTTGGAATGCGGGCAAAGTAATCGTAATGAAGCGTTCTATGGCAACGGGTTATGCGGGAGTCCAGAATCCACTTTTTTTCAAAGACAATACGGACATGCTTTACGGAGATGCAAAGGACAGTGTGCTAAAGATTAATGGTCATCTGTCTTAATCAAAAATTAATTTTATTCACTTTCCTAGTTTTCTTACAAGGCTACTCATGTATTGCTAAAACAGTGTTTGCTGACGTACTTATTGTGTCGGGTCGTTTGTAGCAAGTTCAATCATCCTTTTTTATGCAACAAGTGGATATAATTATTTAATCGCTTCAAATGCAACAATGTTGCATATTAAATTATTCTTGTTATCTTTGAGTCAAGAAAAGGATTAAGACTATAATTTTTAATAACAAATAAATTCAGAAATGAAAAAAATTAAATTCCACTATTTGCTTCCACTGCTTTGTTTCGGTTTGTTGGTGACGGGTTGTAAGGATGATGATGAAGAAACCAATTCAATAACCATTACGATTGAAGAGCCTCTTGATGGGGAGACAGTAGCGGATTGTGCCGATGTACATATCCATATAGATGTTGTGGCTACTGACGAAAATCACGAAATAGAAATTAAACTGCATCCAGAAGATGATACCTCTGATTTGATTTTGGATGTAGACATGCATCAGCACGATGCCCAATTTAACTTCGATCAAGAAGTAGATTTATGCAGCTATCCTTCAGGAACATGTTTCCATTTGGAAGTATTTGCTTGTTTAGATCATGATTGTGAGCAAAGAGAATTTGGCGAAGCAGAATTCTGTATTCAATAGATTGAAATAGAAAATAGTTGTCAGGGTTTAAGTTTCTTCAGTCAAGAATCTTAAACCCTTTTTTTATTTTAATTTTCCTGAGAAGGGCACCTTTAAGGAGACTATTAGATTCCTACCTTGCTCCGGCACATTAATAATGCGATATCGGCTTAAATGCGCGAGATATTTTGTGTTGCTAAGATTCTGTACTTGAATTTTTAATTTTATTTGTTGTCCAGCTACTAAAAAATCTGTGCCTAAACCTGCATTCCAAAGTTGATAAGCTGGAGTTGGAGATTCGGATCTGTCTATGCGTAAGTTTCCTTGCGCTGCAAAATGTTGCTCGTGTGCAATTTCAAAATAAGTATTAGAAACAAGTTTGGTTTCGAAAGGAGAAAAGTTGAGTTCGGTGCGCAAGGATGGCTGCGGGGTGAAAGGCAGGGCTAAGTTAGTTTTGGGATTAAAGCTTTGCACAAAATCAGCCGTTTGATGTAATGTGAGATTCGGACGAAGATCAACTTCCCATTGCAGTTCGAATCCCGTGTAGATAGCATCGTCTTGACGGTATTGAAAAATCTGTCCCGCCTCGGGCAAATTAGAAAACCGGGCAGGGAAGGTAGGACCCAAGTAAATGTAGTTGTCAAAATAATTGAAATACAAAGACAAGCTTCCTTTAAAACTGCGCAATTGCCAATAAGCTCCTATATCCAATTGGTAGCCGTGTTCTGATTTGAGCTCAGGCGTACCGACTTCATGCCTAAAAGTCCCGTGATGAATTCCGTTAGATACCGTTTCGGCAGGATAAGGGACTCTAAAACTTTTCCCGATGTTTGCCTTTAGTGTCCATTTGTCCTCTAATAAACTAAGGTTGGTACCAAGAGACGCAGACCAATTAAAGAAGTAGTCGTTTGTTGCTCTTGACAACAGGGAATCAATAATCGCTTCGTTACTATCCCAAACATACTGTTTAAAAAAGGCGGTCTCGTTATGGCCCAGATCCATACGGAGCCCTGCATTAATGAGCCAATCTTTGCTTATTTCTTTTTCTGTTATGCCATATATTCCGCCTCGAAATGTTTTGAAATCTGGCAGCAGGTATTCAAAACCGTCACGATTGTTTTTTTGCCATTGGGCGTTTAAGCCGTAAATGTTTTTCCACTTATGAGAAAGCATATGCTCGTAATGCGCTGCGAAACTAAAGGTTTCTAAGACCAGTTCGATAGCCAATTTGTCGTTTGGGTCATCGAGTTGGGATAGGGGAATGCTGTGAAATTCGGGCTGCGAAAACTCTCTTCTAATGTTTCGTTGATACCCCACATCCAAAGCCAAATGATTGCTTCCTAGATATATAATTTGATTTAAGGAAAGTCGATAATGATCCACATTTTGTTTGGGAACATCAATGTCACGATAGTTTCCATCATGCGTTAAGGCATAAGACCTGGGTATTCCAACCGCTCCACTAAACAATCCTGCTTCAAGTGAATAGTGGCTGTAATGCAATCTGGTGATTCCCCAATCTTTGTTTACACCAGTTGTTAGACTTAAGTTGTTTTCGTTTCCTGCGGTATTTTTTAATCGATTATCTAAAATTGGAAGATCAAAACCATTATAGGTAAAGCTTGAGCTTGGAACTCTGTAGTCAGCAAAATCTTGCTGGGAATATCGGGCAGATAAAAACCAATTGTTTCGATTGAACCCTAGTTTGGCGGATCCACCCCAGTGCTCGTTGTTTGTTTTATACAAACTCAAGATGCTTCCGTCAAAACTATTTTTTGGTAAAATTTTCTCGGGCATAATATTAATGACCCCGCCCAAACCATCAGATCCATATTGCAGCGACCCTGGTCCTTTTATAATTTCAACACGTGAAACATCAAACTGATCAATCTCTAATCCGTGGTCGCTTCCCCACTGTTGGCTTTCTTGCTTTATCCCTTGATGATTGACAATGATTCGATTGGACGAAAGTCCTCTTATTACCGGTTTGGCAATGCCTACTCCTACATTTATAGAACTAATCCCAGGAAGTTTTTCTATGGTTTGTGCAAAAGTGCCTTCAAAGTTTTTGGAAAAAAATTGTTCGTGTAGATGCTCTGTTTGGAGGGTTAATTCTTGTTTGGCATGTTCTTCATGCACTATTATGGTCTCGATAACTTCATGGTCGTGATTTAATTCAATTCGTAGATTGAATGATTCATTTTTGACCAATTCAACAAAAGTCGTATCTGTGATATATCCTAAAAACGAAGTTCTTAACTCATACTTTCCAGGAGATAAATCTCTAAAACGAAACTCGCCATCTTCTTCTGCTGTAATAAGAATGCTATCAGGCAATAGAACCAAAGTAGCATTGGGTAGCGTATGGCCATGTTCTTCTATGACAACACCGGTGATTTGCGTGTTTCCTAACAGAGCTAAGGTCAAAAATAGAATGCAAATAATAAATCTCATTTGATGCGACACTGATAATTACCTAATGGGTAAAGTTAAGAAAGACAATTTTCACACTGTCCGACAAGAATGAGGCTCGCCGAGTCAATCCTATGATTGGGCACCGAAGGAATTTCTAACGGAATTTGAAGACATTTCGAAATGCCACAGTCATTACATTGGAAGTGAGAATGATGAGCTGAGTTGTTTTCAATTTTTGATCCAGGTGATTTGGCATACCATCGTAGTCCGTTTAGATCCGTAAAGGAATGCAAAAGATCTTCTTTTTCCAGTCGATCGAGAATTCTATACACGGTTGTTTTGTTCATTTTTGAATGAAACTTTTTGATTAAGGCTACTCCAGATAGGGCTACTCCTGAATCATCAAAAGCATGTAATATGGTTTGAAGTGATTTGGTTTTTCTGAAGTTTGCCATGACGACAAATGTAGTGCAACTAAGTTGCATTAGCAAAATAATGACCTATATTTGCAACAATATTGCAAAAACAATTATAATGATAAAATCAAAGCTGTTGCCATTATTTCTTTTCGCCCTAATTTTTGCAATAGGATGTCAAACAGGAGATGTTGACACTACACCACCAACTATGGAAGTGGTAAGCTATTCTCCAACTCCAATGCAAGACGAAATTTGCAATGCTCAAGAGGATGTGGTCTTTAGATTGAATAATGAGAATGAGCTGACTTTTGACATAATATTTAGTGATGATCAAGAATTGTCTCAATATAAGGTTGACATCCACAATAATTTTGATTGTCACGGTCATGGAGGGGGGAGTGCTCCTAGTTTCCCTTCAATAGATGTAAATGGCCAAACCACAGATTGGACGGTATTGGATATTCAAGATTTATCCGGATCATCCCATCAGGTTTCTCAATCATTTGTTGTTCCAGAAAATGTTACTGCTGGAAATTATCATTTTCATATCCAGGTGATTGATGAATCTGGCAATGATAGTCCCTTTGCCAATTTCAATTCAATAAAAATTAAAAACCTGCAGGATATTGTTGCCCCAGAAATAAGTGTGGAGTTGCCAAATGTTCAAAACTTTTCAGCAAACAAAGGCGATGTTTTACGCTTTAAAGGGATAGTCACAGATAATTTCTCCTTAAGCCAAGGGGGTAATGGGGTGTTGTATTTAGCCTATACTGATCTATCCACAGGCAATTCGTTTAATACTGATGTTGCCTTTCCTTTTGATAATAGTGTTTCAGACGAATTCGAATTTGATTTTGAATACACCATTCCTTCAACCCTAATATCTAGAACCTACCGATTTTCATTAGGAGCCAATGATGGCGTTCGTAATGTCGGAGAATTTGTGTTTTTTGAGGTGGAAGTTTTGTAACGCTTATATACTTTTTACCTTAAGGCTATATAATCATCTTAGTATTTGCTAACTTTCCTGCATGTCCGTCCAAAACTCCAAAAAGAATTTTTTCTCTGAGTGGTTAGAAAAATTGCAACAAGAAAGTTGGCAATTAGAGCTCCTGATTTCAGGATTGGCTTTATTTGGAATTTGGTCTGCCAAAGGGTTGCTTTATCAGGTAGATAATTATTTGGATGTTCATATGTCCACCGATTTTGATGAAGCCATAAATTTATTTGTCACCATGCTTTGGGCGAGTTGGAGGATATTTTTAATCAATTTGGTACTCCACATTGTGATACGAGGATTTTGGATTGGAGCTATAGGTTTGAGATATGTTTCTGGGGATATAGATTATAATGAGCTAAAGTACAGCGAACGGTTTACGCGATATTTTAAACGACGCCATGGAAGCTTTGATGATTACATAGAGCGTTTGGAAAAACTGAGTAGTGTACTTTTTTCTTTTACATTTTTACTGTTTTTCATTTTGCTCTCATTGGTAATGTACATAATTGTATTTACCATTTGTATGAGTTTGATTTTACGAATATTCCCTTTAACCGAAAACAGGCAACTTTCGATCCCCGCTAGTATTTTCTTTTTCACCTATCTCGGTATGGGCTTGATTGTATTTATCGATTTTATTACGCTGGGTTCATTAAAAAAAATTAGGGACAAAAGACTCTCTGGAGTCTTTTATTTCATTTACAGGTTTTATGAGACCTTTTCCTTGTCCTTTATATATCGGCCATTGCTTCTAAATTTTATTGACAACAAATACACCAAGCGGCTGTTTTATTTGGCTATTCCATATGCCTTGATTTTGGTTGTTTTGAAGGGCTTTTCATTCGAAAAATTTCAATATTTCCCAAATCTATCTGCTTCAAGGTATGCCTATCAAAATCAAGTTAGTGAGGTGGCCATTCCATGGAACCATTACGACGATTTGAGGTTTGAGCACTTGCAAGCATTTACTTTGAGCAATGAAAACAGCCGTAAGTCCAAAATATACTATATCAGTTTGGAACATTTCGAAAATGAAAACGATTACCTAAAGTTTTTCTTAGAGTATCGAGACAACGACAATAATGTGCTCAAGAATAAAATGAAAGATGTCCCAGCTTTTAGGAAAAGTGGGATGCGGCATTCTATGATACGAAATTCTATTCAGGATGAAACCATTCAAGAACTTTCAAAAAGTGAAATTGCAGAGTTGAGAGCGGTGCGTAAAATTATTCAAGGCAGAAAACTGAAAACCAGAGATTCGATATACTTATCAAAATACCAAAACAATAAGCCGGAGGAGTTAGATGAATTGCGCGATGAAATTTCTGAACGATATAAAACAGAACGGCAGCAATACATGAGGAGTAAGCTTGCGAAAATCAAAGATGAATTTCTTGGTCTTTATGACTTGTCCATAAATGATCAAAGCATTATGGAAAACCTCAATTGCAAATTTTATGTTCATGAAAATTTGCACGAAAGAGGATTGCTTTGTTATACGCCTATAGACAGTTTGAGCTACGGCGAACATTCCCTACGAATGGAAAAAGTAAATGGACGTTTTATTAAAGAGATCGAGCTGCCGTTTAGAAAGGTGAAATCAAACAATTAGGACGTTACAACGCATCCAAATTTTAGTTATGGCTGAGATAATCAAGAAACCCAAAATTGAAATTTCTGAAGAACTCAGATCGAGCTTAAAAACTCAAATTCACGAACAAGGTCAAGTCGTTTTGCATTTTTTACTGAACAATCACGGAATGCAAGAATCAGCTATCCGTATTTGGCCAAGCTCCTATTTATTTGATTTGGACGGAAACCATCGAAGTGAATTGGTGCATGTAAACAACATCAGCAAGTATCCTGTTTGGCAATTGGTCGAGGCCAACAGCTCGCATATTTTTACTCTAATATTCTCAGGTCTGCCCAAAACATGTACTAGATTTCAGTTTAGAGAAATTTGTGATAATCAAGCTGGAGCTTGGTGCGTCGAAAGCATTGCACGCAACAAGACGGATGTATATTTTTTAAGGATATAAAAGGCATACAATAAAAAATAGCTATTTGCTGTTTTTATGAAAAGACACCTTTTGCATGGACCGTAAATATTTTCTTCAAGTAATCGCTGCATTTGCGGCCGTTTCGACTCCAATAAAACGCATATTATCCTTAGGTTCAGTTAAGGATGCTTGTCGCACAGATTCTGATATACAAGGACCTTTTTATCGAGCTCGAGTCCCATTTAGAAAGGACATTGCTGCACATTATAAAGGTGATGGAATTTCTTTAGAAGTTTCCGGTGTGATATACGGATCTGATTGTAAGACCCCTTTGCCGGATGCTATTGTGGATGTTTGGCATGCTGGACCAAAAGGGGATTATGATAACGAGGGCCATCGTTATTTATTCAGGGGTCGGATAAAAACAAACAAGAGTGGTCAATATAAATTTAAAACACTGATGCCAGGAGCTTATACTGATGCGGGATTGGATCGTCCAAAGCACATTCATTTTAAAGTTCGTGCCAAGGGTTATGATGAATTGACCACGCAAATGTATTTTGAAAATGATCCATTCTTAAGTCAGGATGTGTTTGTACAAAAAAACAATGGTTTGAAGCGAACTGTAAAAGTTCGGCAAGGTACCAGTGCCAAACTGGTTGATTTTGATCTCTATCTCTAAGTATATCAAATTTCAGGTCTATCTTACAATTCAACTTTTAAAAACTACAGCTCACGAGTATTGGCTTTGCACAGCTGCGATTCTAGTCGACATTTAAATTAATTAAAATTTAAAAGTCATGAAACGCCATTTTTTACTCTTTCTAAGCATCTTGAGCTTTGTAACCACTACTGCATATTCACAAAACGGACTGCAAACTGTAAAAGGTCAAGTCATAGATCAACAATCAGAATTGCCTTTGATCGGAGCTACGGTCGAATTTGTCTTTGGAACTACCTCCAAAGGGGCAGTCACTGATATTGATGGATATTTTGTTTTGGAAGGAATTCCAATCGGTAGACAAACTTTCCAATTTAATTATTTGGGTTATGAGCCGCTGACTCTGCCAAACGTTGTGGTGGATGCGGGCAAACAGGTCTTTTTGGAAGTAACTATGGAGGAAGCCGTAAACAAACTCAACGAGGTTGTCATTGTTGGCAAGGTCGAAAAAGACAGAGCTCAAAATGAGATGGCAACAGTGTCGTCTCGACAATTTAGTATGGAGGAAGTTAACAGGTATTCAGGAGGACGAAGTGATGTCGCGAGATTGGCTGGAAATTTTGCAGGCGTGAGTACCGCTGACGATAGCCGCAACGATATAGTCATCAGAGGAAACAGTCCTACAGGAGTATTGTGGAGACTTGAAGGGATTCCAATTCCATCCCCAAATCACTTTTCTACCATTGGTACTACGGGGGGACCAGTAAGTGCGTTGAATACTAATTTGCTCAAAAATTCTGATTTTATAACCAGTGCTTTTCCTGCAGAATATGGTAATGCTTTGTCTGGTGTTTTTGATATTGGTTTTCGAAAAGGAAACAGAGATGAATTTGAAGTCACCCTGCAATTAGGAGCCATTACAGGATTTGAAGGTATGTTGGAAGGGCCATTAAAAGGAAGTAAGGGTGGTAGCTTTTTAGTCGCTGCTCGTCAATCATCAGTTGGGATCGCTCAATCTTTAGGCGCAGAGATCGGTACCAATGCGGTTCCAAATTATCAAGACATCTCCTTCAATGTGGATCTGGGTAAATCAAAATTGGGGCGTTTTTCGATTTTTGGTATTGCGGGTTTAAGTGACATCTTTTTTGATCGAGATGAAGTGGATGGTACTGATTTGTTTTCGGCTGATGATGAAGATGCCAAGGCTGATTCTCAGTTTGGCGTATTGGGAATCAAAAACAATTATGTCCTGGATGACAAAAGTTATGTACGAACGATTTTATCAGCTTCCGGTTCTAGAGTAAAATTTAACAGAGACCGTTATTATAATATGGATACCTCAGAGGAGTTTGTTGATCGATTCGTTCAAGGCGATGATGCATTAGCACGTATTTCTTTAAGTTCTTTTGTCAACAAAAAATACAATGCAAATTTGACAGCTAGAGCGGGAATATTGATGGAGAGGTATTCGGCTGATTTGAGCTTTGAGAGCGCTGAGTTTGGCATAGATACAGACCAAAATGGTGTGTTTGATTTAATATCTGTCTATGATTTTGATGGGAATACCTTTGGTGTAGAACCGTATGTACAAGCTCAATATAAAGTGAGTTCCAAATGGACTCTTAACGGCGGATTGCATTTGCAGTACAACAGCATAAATGATCAATTGGTTACCGAGCCTAGGTTTGCTGCCAACTGGAAAGTCGCACCAAAGCATACCCTAAATATTGGATATGGATTGCATCATCAAAATCAACCGTTGCCTATTGCTTTAGCAGAGAACATGAGTGATGTTGGAATAAGAACCATGCCGAATAAAAATTTGGAATTTACCCGAAGCAATCATTTTGTGCTAAGTCATGATTATAAGATTGCTTCAAGCTGGAGATCCAAAGTTGAGGTGTACTATCAACACTTGGATAATGTTCCTGTCGAAAGTACACCTTCACCTTTTAGTATGTTAAATGTGGGAGCTGATTTTGGGTTTCCTATTGATAAAAATAATTTGGTCAACGAAGGTTCGGGGTCAAATATGGGGGTGGAGCTCACCTTAGAAAAGTTTTTTACCAAAGGCTATTACGTATTGGCTACAGGGTCTTTGTTTGATTCAAAATATAAAGGAAGCGATGGGGTAAGAAGGAATACTGCATTTAACAATCAATATGTATTTAACCTATTGGCAGGTAAGGAATTTCGTTTTGGCAAATCAAAAAAGAATGCATTTAGCATCGATACCAAGGTTACCACTGCTGGCGGTAGGTTTTACACTCCTGTGGATTTAGAAGCATCTCGGGTAAACCAGATTGAGGTATTTGATGACAGTAGGGCGTTTGAAGAACAATACGATCCGTATTTTAGATTCGATTTAAAAATTGGATTTAAATTTAACAGCAACAAAAGAAAGCTGGTTCAAAGTTTTTATTTGGATATACAGAATGTCACGGACAACGAAAATATTTTCAGCAGTTCGTATAATCGTCAGACAAACGAAATCAATGATGTCTACCAAATAGGCTTTTTTCCAAACTTCATTTATAAAGTAGAGTTTTAATGTTTCAAAGAGCCGAAAAATACTTAGGATTTGATGATCGATGGATGATCGCATTAGGGATTCCATTGATCACCTTAGTCGTGAGTATAATGAATTTTGGCGTTAAGGCATTTAGCCAAAATGCCTTGCCTTGTATAACCGTTGGGTTTTTGTTTACCGTGGCTTATTGGTTTAGCTTTCGATTTTTGTTGATTAATTATCACAAAAAATTCAATAATTATAGATTTGATCGTAAGAGGCTTACCTACATCATAAGCCGTCTAATCCTTTGGTATGTAGTGGTTAAAGTGGGGATGATATTATTGATCACTTTGCTTTTTCCAAGCCATCAAGAATGGTATGATGCCAATAAAGTAAGCCCATGGATTGCTGAGATTTCAGAGATAATGATTATCGCCCTTGTGTTTTTTATTTATGAAGGGATTTTTTATTTCAATAAATCTAGAATCATAGAAATCGAAAAAAACAAATTAGAAAAGGTAACTGCAGAACAAAAACTGCATACCTTAAAAAATCAGGTCAATCCTCATTTTTTATTTAACAGTCTTAATACCTTGGTTTCTTTAATTCCTGAGGATAAGGATCAAGCGATTAATTTTGTCCAGCAATTGTCCAAAACCTATCGAACAATCCTAGAAGTTCGAGACGAAAAACTCATCACCATAGATAAGGAATTACAGGCATTAGATTCGTATATCTATTTATTGCGAACAAGGTTTCAAGGAAAAATTCAAATTAAAAACTCGATTCCTAGGAATTTCAAAGATCAATTTATACTTCCCATTGCTTTGCAGATTCTCATCGAAAATGCAGTAAAGCACAATATAGTTTCGAAATCAAAACCACTCTTTATTGAGCTGTATGTAGAAGAGAATTATTTGGTAGTTAAGAATAATCTTCAAAAGAAGGATCAAGAATTTGCCACCACCAAAGTTGGGCTTACAAATATTAAATCACGTTATAAGTTTATGACCAACAAAGACGTCATTGTCCAAGAGACTAATGAAGAATTTATTGTCAAACTTCCTATTATTCAAAACGCACAAAAATGAACATTCTATTAATTGAAGATGAGCATTATGCCGCCTTGCGCTTAGAAAATATGCTTAAGAAGATATTGCCCGAAGCAAGAATTTTAGATGTGTTGGATAGTGTTGAAGAATCAAAAAAATGGTTTTACAGCCACAACGAACCCGATCTAGTATTCATGGATATCCAGTTGGCAGATGGTTTAAGTTTTAAAATTTTTGAAGAGGTAAAATTTAAGTGTCCGGTAATTTTTATCACAGCATTTGATGAATACGCCATTGAAGCTTTTAAACTAAATAGTGTTGATTACTTACTTAAGCCAATAGAGGAAGAAAAATTGGTTGCGGCGATTACCAAATTTAAAGATCTCAGAAATCAGATCAGCTTAAACACCATAAATTGGGAAGAAATCAGCAGGTCTCTATATAGTGAAAAAGGGAAATATAAGCAGCGGTTTTTGGTCAAGGTCGGCAAGGCATTTCAGTACTTGAATAATGATGAAATAGCGCTTATGTATTCCGAAGATGGGATCAGCTTTGCTATAAATTTTGAGGGTAAACGATATGTTTTGGACAGTACGCTGGATCACATTCATGAATCCCTTAATCCTGATCGTTTTTTTCGCATTAGTAGAAAGCACATAATATCCATTGATCAAGTAGAGAGAATACATCCGTATCTAAACAGTAGATTAAAAGTGGAGCTTAAAGTGGCCAACGCTCAAGAACTTATTGTTAGTAGAGAACGCGCCAAGGAGTTCAAGCATTGGATTGATAGTTAATCCTTTATTCTTGGATGCCAACTATGCCCACACGATTCTCGAGCTGTACAATTTGCGAACACAAATAATTTTGTGTGGTTTCTGGATTGGGGCATTTGTAAACCCCAAAGCAATCGTAAACAAATGGATCAAAATCGGAACAATCACTTCCAAAAAGAAAAAATGCCCTTCCGTCATATCGATACAAATAGATATAATTTTTGCATTCATGATCTTGGCCTTCATAAGGAATCATATTAAAAGATAGCAGCCTCATATTTATGCATTCTTCCTCTGTGATGGTATCTGCCGGATGTTCTTCATTTGCAGGTTCATTATTGGAACAAGAGAAGAGAAGAAGAATTAAGAAAAAAAATAATTGAAATTTCATATTGAGGCGTTGTAGAAACTAATAGTCCTGATGGAAAATGTGGTTCAAATTGTTTGTAGTAATGTACAAATTTTCAACTTCATTCTATTGGGATTCATTTTGATATTTTTACAAATGTGGTGGATAATTGTTACACTGTTGGGAATCTAGGCTGATACCAGATAAATAAAAGTATGATTACAAAAATTTTGAAAATATTCTTTTCCTTCTTTGCTCTGGCAGTGTTTCTGGTCGTATTGTTTTTCGGTTACAAAGACATACCGTTAGATGAATTAAAGGCCAAATATGCTAAACCTCCTTCTTCGTTTATTCCGGTTTTAGGGATGGATGTACATTTTCGTGATGAGGGCATTGTCCAAGATTCGCTACCCGTTGTGCTTATTCATGGGACAGGAGCGAGCCTGCATACTTTTGATGGTTGGAGAAGTGAGCTAATAAAAAATCGTAGAGTAATACGAATGGATTTGCCTGGTTATGGCCTTACTGGTCCATTTCCTCACAGAGAATATACCATAGATAATTACGTAGAATTCGTAAAGCATTTTTTGGATTCCAAAGACATAGGTCAATGCATTATTGGGGGAAATTCTTTGGGTGGACACATCTCATGGAGGTTTGCGAAGACATACCCCGATAGAGTTGACAAAATAATTCTGATTGATGCGGCAGGCTATCCTTTTGAGGCAAAGAGCGAGCCCTTGGCTTTTAGAGTGGCAAAAATCCCGATGTTAAAAAACATCTTCACTTTTATTACACCACGGTTTGTTGCGCGATCTAGTGTTGAGAATGTTTATGCCGATAAAAGTAAAGTGACTGAAGAACTGGCATCAAGATATTTCGAATTGACATTGCGCGAGGGGAATCGTCAGGCCTTTATTGATCGGTTTGCTGCACAAAATGATGACAATGCATATATGAATATTCCCAGTATACAACAGCCGACCTTGGTGTTATGGGGCAAAAAAGACCTCTTGATACCAGTCGAAAATGCTCAAAAATTTCATCGTGATTTACCGAATAGTACCCTAGTCTTGTTTGAAGATTTAGGACATGTGCCCATGGAAGAAGATCCCATACTTAGTATTCGACCAGTATTGGATTTTAT
This sequence comes from Saprospiraceae bacterium, assembly GCA_020627705.1. Taxonomy (GTDB): domain Bacteria; phylum Bacteroidota; class Bacteroidia; order Chitinophagales; family Saprospiraceae; genus JAHDHU01. The sequence continues at coordinate 530,466 of JAHDGJ010000001.1, read as the reverse complement.
AAAACAATGAAGATCCTAAACTGTTAAGTACTTGTGAGATGTTGTTAATTTTAAGACGATATTTTAATTGAGCTAAAAAGTCATGGAGCATTATATCGATTTGTTTTTTAAGGGATATTCCAATTTTGCAGGCCATTTGTGGCATGAGCTTACCCATCCTCATTGGAAGAACTACTTTTATTGGTTGTTGCTCGTTTCTTTGTTTTTCTTTGTTTTGGAGGTAGTTGTTCCATGGCGCAAAAAACAGGCTATTCTTAGGAAGGATTTTTGGCTGGATGCTTTTTACATGTTTTTTAATTTCTTTCTTTTCTGGCTTATTATTTACAATGCAGCGTCAGATCTCATTGTCAATCTATTAAACGATGGCATAAAAGCTTTAAGTGGTGGTTTTGACTTGCAAGCAGTGAATCCCATGAGGTCATGGCCTTATTGGGCTATAATCCTTATAGGGTTTTTGGCTAGAGATTTCATACAATGGTGGGTGCATCGTTTGTTGCACCGGGTGCCTTGGCTGTGGAAGTTCCATAAGGTGCATCACTCTGTGGAGCAAATGGGATTTGCAGCACACCTGAGGTACCATTGGATGGAAACTATAGTATATAGATCTATGGAGTACTTGCCTCTTGCTTTGATGGGAATTGGTCTTTATGACTTTTTTATCATTCATATCTTCACCTTGTCTTGGGGGCACTACAATCACTCCAACATAAGTATTGACGGCAGAATCACTGGAGGAGTGCTAGGAGGTCTTATAGGCATTGTTCTGACACAGGGCATATGGGATATCACACTTTTCGAAGGGTATAGTACTACATCCTTATGGTTGGTTTGGCTTGGAAGTGTTGTCGCCGGAAGCCTTATCCTTGGTCCAATAATGAAATATATTTTTAACAGTCCAGAAATGCATATTTGGCACCACGCACATGACCTTCCTCAAGGACACAAGTATGGGGTTAATTATGGTTTGACATTAGCATGCTGGGACTATCTCTTTAAAACAGCTGCTGTTCCACATAATGGGCGGGACATTAGACTGGGATTCCCCGGTGTGGAAAAATTCCCAGATAGTTTTAAGGATCAAACCCTTATCGGATTGAAATAAATTAGGACCCAAACGAAATTCCGCTTTTCCGAGTTTTTCCGATTCTATATTTAAGCTCACACATAAAGTACTGGTGCAAAGTGTTAAACGTGCTTTCTGAAAAGGAATTAAATCCTCCTTGACGCGCTATGCCAACATTTTGTTTGAGTAAATCGAAGGCCGTAGCTTTGATGATGAATTTGTTGTCCTTGAATCCTTTCTGCACTGAAGCATTCCAAAGTTTAAATCCTTCAGGTGCTGAAAAAGATTGATTCGAAAATTGTGTATAATCAAAGCTGGAAGTTAAAGTCCAATTGTTTGGTAAAAACCAATTCAAATCTGCGAATGCTGAAGTGTTTAAAAATCGTTGATCAAACATCGGATTAATTTGATAAGCCCTAGATTGAATGCCCGACGAAATTCCAAATAAAACATCGAAATTTTTCTTTTTTCTGTTTTCAAAAGTCAAGCTCAAGCTGCTTTCGGTTTCGAATACTTGGCTGGCTTCATTGTTTAAAAAGGATTCATAGTCCGACCAATCTCCTCTGGCACTAAGACGATACTTAATTCCTAATTTTCGTATAGGGGCACTGTAAGTAAAATACAGGTTTCCGTTAAGGTAACGAGAGGAATTTATGGGTTTTGAAGTGCCCAAGAGGTTGTCGTCAAAAGACAAACTATACACGACTCGATCAACAATGCTGCTAAAGCTCACAGATGCGAAAAGATTTTTAAAATCAAAATTATTGAATTTGTTATACCCAATTCGAAACGAATGTATTTGAGCTGGACGTAATCCTGGATTTCCTATTCTCAATAATTTTGGATTGGTGTTGTCAGGTATACTAATCAATTGTTGAATCCCTGGAACCTCGGTTCGGCTTTGATAGCTTAGATCTATTTTGGTGTTTCTTGCTACTTCAATGTCCCAATTGGCGTAGGGTAGTACAAATCGATACTGCCTAGCATAAGGAGAAAGACTTAAACCAGCTTGGGTTTCCAATGTAATCCATTGCTGGTTAATCCCAAAAGCCACTTTGTTTTTCTTTTTGTTTCTTCGAAAACTCAATCCAATTTGATGCGTTGACAAGGATTTGGTAAAAACATCACTTAAGGTGGTATTTAAAATTTCTTGGTTGTCAACAATGTCATAAAACGCTTTTTCGGGTGATTCCTCTTCGCTTTTGTAAGCATATTTTAGACTCACAAAATTTAACTTGTTCAAAGGTTCTGTAAAAGCACTTTCTCCTTCCCATCTTTTAAGGACGTTGTCAAATGCTTGAAATTGATTTAGACTAAAGTTTTCTTGATCTACAAAATACAAGTTGTCAATATTGGTTTGATCCTCAACTTGCGCATTGTGATATTTTATCGAATTGATCCAGTTTCTTCCTTTCTTTAAATACTTCTTGCGCCGTTGTAATTCACCGTTATAATCAAGTCCAGAGGATTCTAAGTTTTGATCTAAAGTCGTAGTGTTGACGCCAAATAAATCCTCGAATTCAGAATTTTGAAAAGAACTATTTGAAGTACTTCTGATTCCCAAATTGTTGCGCAGGACCCACTGAATCAGTGGACTTGGTTTAATGAGGAGTTTGGTGTTGATCTTATGATTTCTTGTTGAGTTGCTGTTTTGCTCTTCATCAGAAGAGGCAAATTCATTATTGTCTAAAAATTGTATGCTTTTGTTAGACTTGAGGAGGTTTAGTTTTTTTTCAAAAAGAAAATAGTTGCTGGTCCATTGTACTTTTTCATTAAAATCATAGTTAAAATTTAAACCGCCACTTATGTCATTGGACAATCCCTGAGGTGCTCGTCCGTTGCTGAATTCAGAAAAATTCATTCCTGACATCATATTGTTAATGGCCGAGTTTAAACCACCCATCATGCTTATGTATTCATTAAATGAGAATGCTTGTTTGTTTATGTTGTTTGCCGAAAACAAAATAGAGCTTTGAGCTTTGGGACTAAATCTATTGTAGCTTAATTTGCTTTGATATCGGTCTTCTGTTCCTCCAGCAAGTGATATGTTTCCGAAACCACCATTTTTGTATCCATCCTTAAGTTTTAGGTTGATGGTTTTTTCTTCTTTGCCGTCTTCAATACCTGTAAATTCTGCCAGTTCTGAGGCCTTGTCAAATACTTGTACTTTGTCAACCGCTTCAGCCTCAAGGTTCTGTGTAGCAATTTTAGGGTCTTTACCAAAAAACTCTTTGCCATCTACAAGGACATTTTCAACTTCTTCTCCTTGTGCTTTGATAGAACCATCTCGACCGACTTCAATTCCTGGCATTTTTTTGAGTAATTCTTCTACCGTTGCTCCTGGTTTGGTTTGAAAGGCCGCAGCATTATAATTGATGGTATCTCCTTTTATTCCTATGGGAATGTGTTCGGCCTTAATGGTGACTTCTTTTAATATTTCACTGGATTCTTCGAGGTAGATTTTACCTAGATCAAGAGATTCTGATGGCTTCAAGTTTATAGATGTAGAATAATCTGCATACGACATAAAGCTGATCTGAAGAATATATTCGGTTTGATCTAAACCTTCAAAGACAAAAGCTCCTTTGTCATCACTTAATGCAAAAGATACCATGGTGGAATCCTTATCTAAAAGAATCACTGTTGCACTTTCGATAGACTCTGCTTGGTCAAAAATTGTTCCACTCAATTTTTGTTGGGCGCTCAACATTTGTATCGCAATTACGAAATGAAAAACCGTGAGTAGAATTATTTTTTTGATCATGAGCGTAGAAGTTATGGTCGTTAACGAAGGGTCTGTGATTGTTAATGATTGTTGATGTGGATTCCTTCACCATGCAATTCTTTCAGTTCCTTTTCTTTCTCTTCAATGATTTTCTCAAATTCGGCACTAGAGACTTTTTTGCCTTTTGTGGGCTTTTTGATTTTTTCCGTTGGATCTATATCTAAAAGAATCTCTGTCGCTCTGATTTCTCTTTTATCGCCGTTTTCAGAGAGCATTAAGATTGCACCAGGTAGCTGATTGTAATGTGCAGGCCCTACTTGTACCGGTATAGAAGGGGCAAACCAAGCAATAATGTGTTTGTCTTTTTCTTTGTCAGTTTGTGCCTTTACCTGCATTTCAGCTTTCATACACTCATAGCCTAGATATTTTACTTTTTCTCCAGTGAGTTTCCATTTGGGCTGTTCTAATGCTTCCACGATCAAAAAGTCTTTGCCCATAAAGCCTGTTTGCTGGGTCAACACTTTCTGTTTTAGGTCGGTATGAAATATTTCTTCCGCTTCATCCATTTGAATGACAATTTTAAAAGAGCCATCGTCTGATTCCATTTCAACGTCACCGCTTTCGTTGTTTTTGGCATCCACGTAAATAGACTGATCGTTTTTAAAGAATAATTCTTTATTAAATGAAGTAGACTCGGGAAGCATCGAACTTAAATCCATGCCATCAGGTGCTTGGATGTCAAATTCCATTTTTATGGTTTCCGTGTATTTTATTTTTCCAGCTTTTTGTGCCGAAAGAGAAGTCAAGGAAATAGTAAGTAGCAACAATAAAGTTAGAAGCGTATTATTTTTCATTTTAATTTTTTTGTTACTTCAAATCTATGGTGTAATGGCTCTGCTCTAGGTTAATCAAACTAGAATTAAGGTTAATTAAGGTTAATGAAAGCCAAGACTTGAAAAAGGCTGGTTTATTTTTGTATTAGAATGAAAGGAAAAGCTTTGTATAGAATTTGGATGATTTTAAGCTTGCTCTGCTTGGGCGCCTTTCTCGTTTATTGGAATACTACGCAATATGCCAAAGAAAGAGTAGAGCTAGAGCAAAAGCTTAAGGATCAATTGTCTTTAGCCAATGGCGAAATCAAGGATTCTATTTTTGCTCAGGTAATTACTATTGTGACAACGGATGGATTTGATGGCAGAGAGTTTAATATATCCGCGCCACATTTTAAAGATTTTGACAGTATTTTCATTTCATCATCTGTAGATGATTCCGAAGATTTTAATTTCTCCATGCAAATAGATGGCTTGGAAGAAAGGATCGATGAAAAGGGATCTGAATCAAGCAAATATTCTTACCAATTTTTGAGTGTTGAGGATAGTATTCCCAATTGGAAAGGGGATACGATAGCACCGATTCAAGTGTTGCCTCGGTTTTTAAATTATACACAGTCTGATTCTACCTTCATTGAGATTTCTTCTAGCATTCGGGGGACTAAAGATGGAGGGAAAGAAGAATTCAAAGTCTTTCGTTCCCACATGGGGGAAGAAGTGAAAAATATTGAAAAGTATTTTTCCAAATTTTTAGCTAAGGCGGGGCTGCCACAAAATTATGAGGTTGTAGATAGTAGTATACAATCTTCAAGGTATTTGAGTATTCCTTTTGTTTCACATCCCGCGCTCAATCAATACACTTTCGCGCGTTTTGATGAGATTCGATCTTATTTGTTTCGGAAGATAATTCCATCGTTTTTGATGAGCAGTATTTTGTTTGGAATGATAGCTCTTTCTTTTTTTATGATAAACAAAACACTTCGATCACAGCGCAAGCTAAATGAAATGAAGGCGGCATTTGTTTCCAATATGACTCACGAACTAAAAACTCCAATAGCTACCGTTGGGGTAGCATTAGAAGCTTTAAGTGATTTTGGGGCAATAGAAGATGTAAATAAGCGCAAAGAATATTTAGATATTTCTAAACACGAGTTAAACAGATTAGAGATTCTTGTCGATAAGGTTATGCAAATGTCAAATTATGAAGGTGGAGATTTAGAGTTGGAAAGAGAATCCGTTGACTTAAAAACATTGATAGAGCAGATTATAAAATCAATGGATTTGCACTTTGTTAAAAATGATGTATCTCTTGATTTTGAATCATATGGGGATGATTTTACTGTCCATGGAGATCCTATACATCTGACCAATGTTATCTATAATTTGATGGATAACGCAATAAAATATTCAGGGCAAAGTCCAGAAATATCTCTGAATTTGAATAGCAGCCATAACATGATACGTATTGCTGTTTCGGATAAAGGTGAAGGGATTTCTAAGGAATACATCAGTAAAATTTTTGATCGCTTTTTTCGCGTGCCTTCACAAGACACTCATGATGTAAAAGGTCATGGCATAGGACTGCACTACGTAAAAGAAATCATCGAAAAGCACCAAGGAACCATACGTGTGGAGAGCAAAATTGATGAGGGAACCACTTTTTTTATAAAGATACCAACATCCAATGAGTAAGATTTTATATGTAGAGGACGAACCTTTCTTGGCTAAAATAGTCAGCGATACCTTAGAAAAGGAGGGCTATCAATTGGTGCTGAAGCCTAACGGTATAGACGCTATTCGTGCTTTTAAAAATCAATCTTTTGATATCTGCGTTTTGGATATCATGTTGCCTAAGATGAATGGATATGATCTGGCTGAAGAAATTAGGCGCATAAGTCCTGATATTCCAATTATATTTCTATCCGCTAAAAGCCAGAGCAAGGATGTGGTTAAGGGATTTGAAGTTGGTGCTAACGATTACATGCGCAAACCCTTTAGTATGGAGGAGCTCATAGTACGTATCAATGCCTTATTAAAAAGAGTCGGATCCCATCAGACAAAACAAAGTACCTCAAAGGAATATCAATTGGGTGAATTTACTTTTCAACCCAAACGATACGAATTGCGTTCAGCCTTGCAGACGTATAAGCTTTCGCATAAGGAAAGTACCATTCTTAAGTTGTTGTGCGAAAATATAAATGAGGTGACAGATCGGAAAGAAATTTTACTTGCAGCATGGGGGGATGATTCTTTTTACAATTCTAGAAATTTGGATGTTTATATTGCGAAGCTTCGGAAGTATTTTTCTGACCACTCCAAAATCCGAATCATTACTTTAAAGGGCGTTGGGTATCAATTTCTTGTGGAAAATTGATCATTTTTGATTCATGAAATATTTTATTGATCCGGACATCCGAAAGGCAGAAACCCTCCCAGGTAGTTTTTATCAAAGTGAAGAAGTTTTTAATCAAATCAAGGAAAAAATATTTGCTAAGTCTTGGCAATGGGTAGGAGACAGTCATTCTTTGTTGCCGTTGACTGATTATGCCCACCCAATTAATTTGTTGGATCACTACTTGGATGAACCGGTTTTATTAACTCGAGATACCAATCAACACATCAATGCCCAAAGCAACATCTGCACGCATCGTGCAAATATTTTGATCCATCAACCGGGAAAAATGAAAAAACTCACTTGCATGTATCATGGCCGTCGATTTGCTATGGATGGTAAAATGGAATATATGCCCGAGTTTAAAGAAGTTGAAAATTTCCCAAGAGCTTGTGATCATTTGCATCAATTTGCAGTCAAAAATTGGTTTGAGCATTTATTTGTTGGTCTTGATCCCACTTTTGATCTAGGCAATACTCTTGACGTCATGTCCAGAAAAGTTGGGTTTTTGAATCTTGATAGATTTAAAAGAGATGCTGCTACGAGTAAGGATTATTTGGTCAATTGCCATTGGGCGTTGTATTGTGATAATTATCTCGAGGGCTTTCATATTCCATTTGTGCACAAAGATTTAAATGCCATTTTGGATTACGAAAGTTATACCACTGAGTTGTACGACCATATGAATTTGCAAATTGGGTATGCGACTGGGGCTGATCAGCCATTTGATTTACCCAAGGATCATGAAGACTATGGTAAGCAAATCGCAGCATATTACTTTTGGCTATTTCCCAATATGATGTTTAACTTTTATCCCTGGGGCCTTTCGGTCAATGTGGTAAAACCAATATCGCCTAATAAAACCAGAGTTTCTTTTATTACGTATTTGCCCGGAGATCAAGAGATGAGCACCTCTGCGCAGGTACTCATGGATAAAGTAGAACGAGAGGATGAATTTGTGGTTGAAGGAGTGCACCGAGGACTCAAATCTAGGTTCTATCAAACAGGAAGGTTTTCGCCCACCAAAGAAAAAGGCGTGCATCATTTTCAAAGTTTGTTGTGTAAGTTTCTAGAGGATTAAATGTTATTTATGGGAAGCCAATTACCACACACTCCATCTGATCTAAGGGAAGAATCGAATCCCTTGCTCCATTATTATTCCAAAGAGGAGGAAATGCTTAATGTCATTACACATGGATTAGGTTTTGGATTAAGTATCCTCGGAACTTTTTTTTTGATCAAAAAGGCGATTCAAATCAATAGTAAGCTATATTTCTGGAGCTGTCTGATTTTTGGAATCAGCTTGATGAGTTTGTATGCCGCATCTACCTTGTATCATAGTGCAAAGAATCCTTTACGAAGAAGGTGGTTAAACATAGTTGATCACGCGGCTATATATGTATTGATCGCCGGCAGTTATACTCCTTTCTGCCTTATTACACTAAAAGATTCTTATGGTTTCGCATTGTTTTGCGTTGTTTGGAGCTTTGCGCTTTTGGGTGTCGTACTCAAACTTTTTTATACAGGAAAGTATGATCGACTTTCGACAATCATGTATGTGCTTATGGGCTGGTTGGCTCTTTTTGTTGTGAAACCCTTGATTTCAAATCTTGATTCAAATGGACTTTATTTATTGGTTGCTGGGGGCGTAATTTATACCTTAGGTGCACTGATTTATTCCATCAAATCTTTGAAATATAATCATGCGGTATTCCATGTCTTCGTTATGCTTGGGAGCTTATGTCATTATTGGGTGATATACCGATATGTATAATGTAAGATTATACCGATCTAATCTATGGGGATATCTGTATCGAAGCCATCAAAACTTTTTTGATTCTTTTCTTTCCAATATTGTTTTATGCCTTCTTCACCTTTTTTCTCAGCCCACTCAGGGAGCAGTGTTCTCTCTTCTTTAAAAGCCATAAGAGGTACTCCAAACCCACATGAGGTAATGACACGTTCTATCTTGACCTTGTAGAATTGTCTTGTCGAAACACTTGAAGGAAAGAGGCTAGCGTAGTGCTCCCACTCCAGATGACCTTGTTGAAACATTTCGGCTTGACCATGAATTCTTAAAATAAGAGGTGGGCCTTCAAACGCGCAAAACATAAGGGTCATTCTCGGGTTTTGTTTAATGTGCGCAGCGGTTTCATTGCCACTGCCAGTTAAGTTGAGCCAAACAAGGTAATGTTCGTCCAAGACCCGTAAGGAGTCTAAGCCCTTTGGGGACAGGTTTACAGACCCTTCTGTCGCAGCAGTTGCAACAAAAAATACTTTTTGCTTTTCAATAAAGTCCCTATGCGCCGAACTGAGCTTTTCAAATATCTTCCCCATTATACTTTTTGATAAAAATACGATGGCGAATAAGAGAAGTCAATCAGATTTAATCTTTGATCAATTTAATGGTTGATTTTGAATCTTCATTCGAAACTTCTAAAAAGTACATTCCGCTTGGTATATGAGAAATATCCAAGAAAGTACTATTTAAATCCGAAACAAATACTTTTCTACCTACTTGATCTATCAATTGGATGTTGTACTGCTTTGTTTGATCCTTGAGGTCAAAATAGATGACATCAGTGGCTGGATTCGGGTACACGTTCACTTCCAAGAGTTCGGATTCGTTCGTAGAACTTGTTGACAATAAGCGAATGCAATAGTCCTCGATTTCCCCAACCGTGTTTTCTCCAAATTCGCATGCGGAGGTATTGAAATCATCTGTCAAAGCCGTAATTCTCATTTTGGTTAATCCAGCTTGAGCAGAAAATGGAATCTCAAAATCAAACGAAGCAACTTCATTAAAAGCTACCGTGTTGCCCATAAGTTCCTCTTCTGTAAATAGACCATCTGCATTGAGATCCAACCAAACATAGATATAGCCTAAAGCAAAGTTTTCATCTGTTCCCATATGTACATCGACTTGAATTGAACTTCCCAATTCGTATTCTTCGGCATTAGGTGTGGCAAAACTTTCATAGCCTTCGTTGTATCCACTTGTTTCGGTATACGAGTCAATCACCACTTGGTCAATATATAACAACAGATCTGTGTTTAGTTCTGAAGTTCCGCAATACTCTAAATCCGTACATGCTCCGCAACCTTTAGTAAAAAAAGTAAAGGTCTCCCCAAAATCTATAGTTTCAATTTGACAAATGCTTTTGATCTGCGCCTCATATACGGTGCATTCTTGTAGACCTTGCAAGGATAATTGGTTTTGAGCGGTAGTGTTGATGGTCCAATCAGTCTCACCTTGTACCCTCCACCTAAGTTCATACTCATCAGAGGCTAGAATCTCTGGCCATACAATGTCAACCACATTTTCTGACACAGGAGTGAATTCTAATACCGGATTCGTACAACATCCATCAGTCTTAAATTGTAATACCTCTGAATTTGTGGTAATATCCCCACATTCTGAAAATATTTGATATTCATACTCCGTACAAGCCTCTAGATTTTCGAGCGTTAGAATCGGATTAGCATCGGCCACTATGTTCCAAGTATTCTCGCCTAGGATTCGCCACTTTACAGTGTCCGACTCACTGTTGGAGGCATTGGACCAATTTAAATTGGCAGAAACATCTGTTAGATTAGATAGATTTATCGAATTAGGTGGCGCGCAACTAATGTAGCTCATATCAAATTTCCACATGGTATTATCTTCCTCATCAGAATCAATTCCACCAAAGAAATACAAAATGTCCTCTACAATAAAAGCACTGCAAGCCCATCTACTACCATTGGGTAAAGGGGGCAAGTTGGTCCAAATATCATTTTGATAATCATAAGACATAAAAGACTGCACTGCCGGGACATGTACATGAAAACGATCGTCTCCCCCCAATAAAAAACCAAGACCAGCGTAATCAAATTGAGCGCCTGCAACTCTACCCAAGGGGAGGTTGTTAATTGGCGTCATTTCGCTCGTTTCTAAGTGATATTTAAACCAATTAGTAAGGTGTCCACCACCGATAAAAACGTAATCGTCTATGCCAAATTGAAAAGGATGATGCCGAGGTCCACCAGGAAGATCTTCCAATTGCCTCCATTCTTGTGTGATCAAATCAAATTCCCACATATCATCCAAATCTCCATTTGATCCTGATCCTGTACCCATTATTATTTTGTCCTTGTGTGCAACAAGTGCAGGATGACCTCTGCCTTCGCACGGACAATCGGGCAATTGGGTAAAAGAAGTATCCACCGGGTTAAATTCCCATAAATCGTTTAGAGCACCTCCATCGCCAAAACCAAATCCAAAATAATATTTGCCATTCCAGTCTTCACCTATGGCTAAGGCTCTTGATCCACCGGGAAAGGTGGCAATGTTCGTCCATTGATCCAATGAAGGATTATATTCCCATACTTGATCACTATCTCCCTCAAATATGTATGCTTTATCACCAAACCCAAAACCATTGCTGTGATCCTTATAAAAAGGAGGATTGTTTACCTGGGACCATTCTTGTGCATGACAATTTTGAGCAGTTAAAAAAGAAAGTAATAAAAAGGAACATAAGGGGAGCAGTGACGGTAGCAGTGATTTTTTCATTCTTGGCTTAAGTGAAATGACGTTAAAATAAAGGTGCTTTCTAGAATCGTACGAAATTAAAAAGAAAAGGGTTGGAGCTTGAAAAAAAATAATGAAGCTCTACTCGTGCCACCTTATTGATTTATCTTTTTGTCGTAACTGCGATAATTGAATGGTCCAAAACAAAACTTAGCTCTAACAATTGTCAAAAAATAAGTCAAAGATCAAATGAAATATGTAAGAAGAAGTCAAAAAGATTTAGCGATTTAAAAGTCTTTTGGCGTAGAAAATCAAAAGTTCCACAACTTCGTCGTAATTCTCATTTTTGACTTTGACATCCGTAAGTTTTGGCAAATGTTCCGCAAAATAAATTTGATTGTTTGCCATTTCGAATAGATTACTGGCAAGTGCATGGGGGTAAGGAAATGTATGGTCAATTTCTAAAATGACATTTGACACCTTTTCAATTAACATTTTATAGGCTTTAAAAAAGCCTTCTTGATTTTCGGTATCAATTTTTTTGGTATGATATGATTTGGACGATTCGTTTATGATAATATGATGCAGCTTCTTTTCATTTACAAAATCTATGGTTGGGTTTTCTTTGGTAGCATCTACAAAATTTTCTATGATGATGACAAGTCTTTTAATTGGATCGATGATGTTTTTGGTATTGTAGTCTATTAAGGAGCTTACCCAATTCCAATACCAAACCACGAGGTATAGCAAGAGCAGATGTTTGTTTTCAAAATAGCGATACAGTGAGGTTTCGTTAGATTCCATCCGTATCGCAAGCTTTTTAAATGTAAACGACTCGAAACCTATTTCATCAATCAAGTCTATGCTGTGACTTATGATTTTGCGCCCCAAACTGGTTTGTAGGGGGTCTCTCAGATATAATCCGACCGGTATTGTAATGTTACTGGTGATTACCATAATGTCTAAAAGTTAAGGATATTTTACTCATAAATAAATATTTGTTACTACCAAATGAACCATTTATACTTATATATGTTAATTAATTGCTAACAAAAATATTAGTAATACTAACATTTAACAAAATTATAGTAGTTTCGTACAAAATTTAAGCCATGCAACAATATGTAAAGAATTTAAAGAATGATTTGCCAGCATCGTTAATCGTGTTTTTGGTCGCTGTACCCTTATGTTTGGGTATTGCCCTTGCTTCAGGCGCACCATTGTTTTCTGGTATAATTGCTGGGATTGTAGGGGGCATCGTAGTAGGTGCTTTGAGCGGATCGCAATTAGGAGTAAGTGGTCCAGCTGCTGGTCTTGCGGTAATTGTATTAACAGCAATACAAGATTTAGGTGCCTTTGAAGTGTTTCTCTTAGCGGTAGTGATCGCTGGAGTTTTTCAATTTATTTTAGGTGTACTCAAGGCTGGAATCATTGGCTATTATTTCCCTTCCTCAGTAATAAAGGGGATGCTTGCCGGTATTGGAGTGATCATTTTTCTAAAACAAATCCCTCATGCGGTAGGATATGATAAAGATTTTGAGGGAAATATGGCTTTCTCTCAAGCAGATGGTCACAATACCTTTTCTCAATTTTATTATATGTTCGAAGGGATCAGTCCTGGTGCTTTATGCATTACCATAGTCTCTCTTGCTATTTTGATTTTGTGGGAGCAAGGATTTATGAAAAAAATTGGATTGTTTAGAATTATTCAAGGTCCCTTAGTTGTGGTCACTGGAGGAATTTTATTGAGTTTGATGTTTGCAGGTGGTGCGTGGGCTCTCAAAGCAGATCAAGTGGTTTCAATCCCGGTAGCTGATAGTTTTTCAGGATTCTTAAACTTATTTACTTTCCCTGATTTTTCTGCATGGAATAACCCTCAAGTATATACAGTGGCCATCACGCTTGCTGTAGTTGCTTCCTTAGAAACGCTGTTGTGTTTAGAGGCCACTGACAAATTGGATCCTCTTAAAAGGGTATCTCCAGCTAATCAAGAATTGAGAGCACAGGGTATTGGAAACTTGGTTTCGGGACTCATTGGAGGATTACCTGTAACTCAGGTTATTGTTAGAAGTTCAACCAATATATTATCAGGCGGTAAGACCAAAGTTTCTGCTATTGCGCATGGTTTTATTTTGCTATTTAGTGCGATGATTATCCCAACTGTACTAAACATGATTCCGTTGGCTTGTTTGGCGGCTATTTTATTTTTGGTTGGGTACAAATTGGCAAAACCAAGTCTTTTTAAAGAGATGTATAACAAAGGGTGGAAATCATTTTTGCCTTTTATCGTTACCATATTAGGAATCGTTCTTACAGATCTTTTGATGGGTATCGGAATAGGATTAGTGGTAGCAATATTCTTTGTATTGTACGAAAATTATCAAAAGCCGTTTTTGTTCGAATCTGATGAATCTTTAGCAGAGAATGGAGAGATTGTTCTGAAATTAACACAAGATGTTTCTTTCTTAAACAAAGCCAACATCCAAAGAGCATTGAATGTAATTCCGGATAATAAAAAGGTAGTAATTGACGCTTCAGAATCAATCGACATCGATCAAGATGTAATAGAAATCATTGAAGAATTTGAAGTGAATGCTAAAGAAAGAAATATAGAGGTAGAAATTATTGAACGGCGAATCAAGAGTCTCAAAAATTCACCTATTAAATCATTAGAAAGAAGTGTTCGAAAAATCAAAAGAGAAGCTTCTATCGCTAGTTAATACAATCCAGTATGTCAGCATTAGGTATAACACAAACAGCAGATACTCAAAAAGCTTTAAGCACCAGCGATGCTTTAAGCTTACTCAAAGAAGGGAATAAGAGGTTTTTAAATAATGAATCAATCAACAGAGATTTACTCTCTCAGGTTAAACAAACAGCGACAGGTCAATATCCGTTTGCAGCTGTGGTAAGTTGTATTGACTCCAGGATACCCACAGAAATAATTTTTGACCAAGGTATTGGAGATATTTTCAATGCACGGGTGGCAGGCAATTTTGTCAATACTGATATTTTGGGCAGCTTAGAATTCGCTTGCAAACTGGCAGGTTCAAAAGTTATAGTGATTTTAGGACATACCTCTTGCGGAGCGGTTAAAGGGGCTTGTGATCATGCTAAATTAGGCAACTTGACAGCCATGCTGGATCATATAATGCCTTCAGTAGAAGCTACTAAAACAGCGGACGGCGAAGAACGTAATTCTTCTAATAAAGATTTTGTAAACAGAGTAGCCGTGGAAAATGTGAACCGCACGATTGCGAAACTCAAATCTGACAGTCCTGTGCTAAACGAAATGATTGAGGAGGGTACAGTCCACATTGCTGGAGCATTGTACCATGTGGAGTCTGGCGAAGTGGAGTTTTTATAATTGCAAATCCGAATTTTTTATTTAAGGGAATTGAGGAAACTCAATTCCCTTTTTTTATGTCGTAAATAAATCCTTCCAAATCGTTTACGAAAGGAGCATTCGACCTTACCTTTATGATATGGAGAAAATAGCACCATATAAAGCGCAAAACAAAATAAGGATATTGACTGCAGGATCTTTGTTTGATGGACATGATGCAGCCATAAATATAATGCGGCGTATTATCCAACGGTCTGGAGCTGAAGTTATTCATCTAGGACATAATCGTCCTGTTCATGAAATTGTAAATGCTGCCATTGAAGAAGATGTTCAAGGAATAGCGATCACCTCGTATCAAGGGGGACACAATGAGTTTTTTAAATACGCTTTTGACTTATTGAAAGAAAGGGGAGCGGAGCATATAAAGATATTTGGAGGTGGAGGAGGTACGATATTGCCCTCAGAAATAGAGGACCTTCATTCGTATGGAATAACTCGGATTTATTCTCCAGACGATGGGCGAGCTATGGGATTGCAAGGAATGATCAACGATCTTTTGGAGAAATGTGATTTCCCGGTAGGGGCAAAGCTAAATGGACAGATAAATAAGATTAAAGACAATAATATTGGTGCAATAGCTAGACTTATTTCTGCAGTAGAAAATTATCCTGATGAGAGTCAAGCTTGGTTGGATAATGTAAAATCTCATAACGAAAAGATCAAAACGCCTGTTTTGGGAATTACAGGTACCGGTGGTGCTGGGAAGTCTTCTTTGGTTGATGAATTGGTCTTGAGATACTTGAGTCATTTTCCAGAAAAAAATATTGCCATCATTTCGGTTGATCCTTCTAAAAGAAAAACAGGAGGGGCATTACTCGGCGACAGAATCCGTATGAATGCGATTTCGAGCGATCGGGTCTTTATGCGTTCGTTGGCTACACGGCAGTATAACCTTGCGCTCAATAAGCACATCGATGCTACCATAGCCATTCTTAAAAATGCTTCGTATGATTTAATCATTCTAGAGACTTCCGGTATTGGGCAATCGGATTCCGAAATTGTGGATCATGCTGATTTTTCTGTATATGTTATGACTCCAGAGTTTGGAGCCGCTTCACAATTAGAAAAAATCGACATGCTTGATTTTGCCGATATGATTGTAATCAATAAGTTTGACAAAAGGGGAGCTCAAGATGCTATCAGAGATGTAAAAAAACAATACCAAAGAAATCATGAGCTGTGGCATGAGGATCCAGATACGATGCCTGTTTTTGGTTCCATCGCTTCGCAATTTAACGACCCTGGCGTCAATGCCGTATTTAATGCTTTGATTGCAAAGCTTTTCCCTTCGGCACAGAGTGAATTGAAAGAAGGTGAGTCCTCTAAGCACTATATAATCCCTCCAGCTCGAGTGAGATACTTATCGGAGATTTCGGATACGATTAGATCCTATAATAAAAATGTGCAAGAACAAGCTTCAATAGCGAGAGACTTATTTTCCATAGACCGAGTAACTAAAATGGTCCAAGAGCCAAACGAGTTATCTAAGCTGTTAGAAGAAAAACAAAAGTCTTTAGATAAAGAAGCAAGAGATATTTTGGATGGCTGGGAACAAAAGAAGAAGGCGTATCAAGAAGAAGAATTTGTATACAAAGTAAGGGACAAGGTGATCAAAGTAGAAAATTATACCAAGTCATTGTCGCAGAATCAAATTCCGAAAGTAGTATTGCCAAAGTATGAGGACTGGGGCGAAATTGTAAAGTGGAGCATGCAAGAAAATGTACCGGGAGCTTTCCCATTTGCTGCAGGCGTTTTTCCTTTCAAACGCAAAGGCGAAGATCCTACACGAATGTTTGCTGGTGAAGGTGGACCAGAAAGGACAAACAAAAGGTTTCACTATTTGTCTTTGGGTACCCCGGCAAAAAGGCTTTCTACTGCTTTTGATTCGGTTACTCTTTATGGTGAAGATCCTGATCATCGTCCAGATATATATGGAAAGGTGGGTAATTCTGGGGTGAGCATTTGTTCTTTAAATGATGCTAAAAAACTCTATTCAGGATTTGATTTATGCAATCCCAAAACCTCAGTTTCAATGACCATAAATGGTCCAGCCGCTACGATTTGTGCGTTTTTTATGAATGCTGCCATTGACCAGCAGTGTGAGATTTATATCAAGGAGCATGGATTGGAAGATAAAGTGGAAGCTAAGTTTAAAGAATTATATGACGATAAAGGAATCGCAAGACCAAAGTATAACGAAGAGATTCCAGAAGGAAACGATGGTTTGGGATTGATGCTTTTAGGACTTACTGGGGATCTTGTATTAGAACCTGCGGTATACAATGAGCTCAAAGCCAAAGCTTTGAAATCTGTGCGTGGTACAGTGCAAGCCGACATTCTAAAAGAAGATCAGGCACAAAATACTTGTATCTTCTCCACGGAGTTTTCTTTAAAGCTGATGGGAGATGTACAGCAGTATTTTATCAATCAGGCGGTTCGTAACTTTTATTCTGTATCCATTTCGGGATATCATATCGCCGAAGCCGGGGCTAATCCGATAACGCAATTGGCGTTTACACTTTCCAATGGTTTTACTTTTGTAGAGTATTACTTGGCAAGAGGAATGAATATTGATGATTTTGCTCCCAACCTTTCTTTCTTCTTTTCTAATGGGGTAGATCCAGAATATGCCGTAATTGGTCGAGTCGCTCGAAAAATTTGGGCCAAAGCGATGAAGTATAAATACGAAGCCAACGAGCGCTCACAAAAGCTTAAATATCACATTCAAACCTCTGGAAGATCGTTGCATGCTCAAGAGATTGATTTCAATGACATTAGGACTACGCTTCAAGCTCTGTATGCGATATACGACAATTGTAATTCGCTTCATACCAATGCTTACGACGAAGCTATAACCACGCCAACCGAGGACAGTGTTCGAAGAGCAGTCGCCATTCAGATGATAATCAATCACGAATTGGGATTAGCAAAAAATGAAAACCCTTTGCAAGGGGCTTTTATCATCGAAGAATTGACCGACTTAGTTGAAGAAGCAGTAATGATCGAATTTGATCGAATTACAGAACGGGGCGGAGTACTTGGAGCAATGGAAACGATGTATCAGCGTTCTAAGATTCAAGAGGAGAGTTTGTATTACGAAACACTAAAGCACACGGGTGAATATCCTATCATTGGAGTGAATACGTTTCTTTCGTCTAAGGGATCTCCGACAATCATTCCAGAAGAAGTAATTCGTGCAACGGAAGAAGAAAAAATTGCGCAAATTGATGCACTCAAAGCGTTGAATAATTTTCATGATCAAAAAGCCACATCTGCGTTAGAAAATCTTCAAAATATTGCCCTTAACAATGGGAACGTTTTTGAGGCATTAATGGAAGCGGTGAAAACTTGTTCCTTAGGTCAAATTACGAATGCATTATTTGATGTGGGCGGTCAGTATAGAAGAAGTATGTAATTGTTAAATTTGTGCTCTTTGAAAACAGTAAAAAAATAGAAATGACTCCAAGAACTATATTTCTTTTGCTCGTGAGTTGTGCTTTTTTAAGCTCATGTATTAGCAAGAAAAAATATGCCGCACTACAATCTGAAGTAGATTTTCAAAAAGAAGAAATGGCGCGTTGTGCCACATTAGTTGAAGATTTTTCTTTGAAACTTAAGAATTGTGAAAGAAGCAATGATGAATTGCGATCTGATCTCGCTGCAACTCAGAAGGAACTTTCTCTTCGCCAAGAACAAATTGGAGATTTAAAAGATCAAATTTCGGATGTCAAAAGACAACGAGATCAAACGGTAAAACAAGTGGGAGATTTGACAGTGCTCTCGCAATCTGCCAACGAAAATATAAATCAAACACTTTCGCAACTAGAAGGAAAGGATAAATATATACGTCTACTTCAAGAGGCTCGAACCAAAGCCGATTCAATCAACTTGGCTCTAGCAGTAAATTTAAAGAGTGTCCTTCAAGATGGCATTAATGATCAAGATGTTGATGTGAAGGTTGATAAAACGGTAGTATTTATCAATATATCAGATAAGATGTTGTTTAAAAGTGGTAGTTGGGATATCAACAGCAGCGCTATGACGATCCTTGGTAAAATAGCCCGTATCCTTCAGTCTAAACCTAACCTTGAAGTTATGGTTGAAGGGTATACAGATAATCTTCCTATTGCCAGACCAGGAATTCAGGATAACTGGGATTTGAGTGTGAAAAGAGCTGCCTCTGTGGTACGGATTCTACAAAAGAATTTTAGTATAGATCCTAATCGATTGATCGCGGCAGGTCGTGGGGAATATAATGCGCTAGCTAGCAATGATACGCCTGAAGGCAGGTCAACCAACCGAAGGACTAGAATTATACTAATGCCCAAATTAAACGAGTTCTACGATCTTTTGGATGGTGACAACGTACCGAAATAGGTCAATACATATATTTATTAGGCGAAAGGTGGTCTTTTTTAGACTACCTTTCTTTTTTTGTAAATCAAATGGGGGTCAAATTTTGTTTACGTATAGATGAGTACTAAAAAGGAAATTACTAAGCCCAAGGTTACTAAAGAAGGTCTTTTTGAGGCGCTGTCAATATTTAGATACATACGCCCCTATATTGGTTATTTCATATTTGCCATGCTGTTCTTGGCGATTGGTAGCGGATTGTTTCTGATCTTGATTGGCGCAGCCAAAGAGATGACCAATGTGGCAAATGGAGCACCTTCACCTAATATTCCAGAGTTGTCTCTTAATCAGTATGGATTGTTGTTTTTAGTCGTTTTGATTGTGCAAGGGATATTTTCGTTTGTACGAACCTATTTTTTTGCCGTTGTGGCGGAAAAGGGCATGGCAGATTTAAGAAAGGATGTTTATCATAAAATTATTACCCAGCCCATTGTGTTTTTCGAAAAAAGGCGAGTTGGCGAATTGACAAGTAGGATAACCACGGATATAGAGCAATTGCAAAGTGTTTTTTCCCATTCTTTAGCAGAATTTCTGAGACAGGTAATTATTTTATTGGGCTCCACGGTGATCATATTCTTCATAGCTCCAAAGCTCTCGCTGACTATGTTGGCTACGTTTCCTGTCGTAGTTATTATTTCTATAGTATTTGGTAGGTATATCCGAAGATTATCCCGAAAAAGACAAGATGCCTTGGCAGAAACCAATACGATTGTTGAAGAAACCTTTCAGTCTTTCAGTGTGGTAAAATCATTTGTTAACGAAACCTATGAATCAGTTAGATATGGCAAATCAGTTAATCAAATGGTTCAAATCGCTTTAAGATTCGCGACGATTCGGGGAGTGTTTTTCATGTTTGTCATTTCGATTCTTTTTGGGGGTATCTTTTTTATTCTTTGGCGAGGGGCGCTATTGGTTCAAAACGGAGAAATGCTTGTGGGTGATTTGTTCGGGTTTATTCTTTATACCGGCATAATGGGGGGAGCCATAGCTGGGTTAGGAAATTTGTATACTGTTTTGGCGGGCGCTATTGGTGCTACCGAAAGGATTCAAGATATCCTAAAATTAGATTCTGAAATTAATACTCAAGCCTCTTCGGAAGACTTACAATTGAAAGGCAAGATTGCGTTTGATGAAGTGCATTTTTCTTATCCGACAAGGGACGATGTACCTGTGCTAAAAGGCATAAGTATGGATATAAAAGCAGGAGAAAAGGTCGCATTGATTGGTCAAAGTGGGAGTGGTAAGTCAACGATAGTCAAATTGCTTTTGAACTTCTACGAACTAGAATCTGGAAAAATTGAAGTAGACGACATAGATATCAATGATTACGACTTGGCTTCTTTTCGGAGACATGTTGGCATTGTACCCCAAGAGGTAATTTTATTTGGAGGTACCATAAAAGAAAACATCTTATATGGGAAGCCCGATGCTTCAGAAGCAGAATTAATTGATGCCGCCAAGCGATCAAATTCATTTGAATTTATTGATGGTTTTCCTGATAAATTCGACACAATTGTAGGTGAACGTGGGATCAAGTTGTCAGGTGGACAGCGTCAACGAATAGCCATCGCTAGGGCAATACTAAAAGATCCTAAGATATTATTACTTGATGAAGCAACGAGCTCACTGGATGCCGAATCAGAAAAAGTTGTACAGGAGGCATTAGATGAATTGTTAAAAGGAAGAACTTCCATCATAATAGCTCATCGTTTGGCAACCATTAAAGATGTGGATTGCATCTATGTATTAGAAAATGGAGTGATCGTAGAAAAAGGCACACACGAACAACTAAGTCAGAAAAAAGGAGCATATCATGCCTTAGCTAAATTGCAGTTTGACTTGGAGTGATTAAAAACATATAATACAAAGTTTATATACTTTTGGTTTTGAATAGCAACAAATGAAGAAGATTTTCCTATTTCTTTTCCTCGGATTTACGATACAAGCATTTAGCCAATTTGGTTTTGGAGGGACTGTAAACTATAACCTATATCAGAGATATACGAACCCTGAAGACGTTGGAAAGGATTCGGCTGGATCCGCTTTATTAAATATAGGCTTTGGTCCTAAAATTTGGATTGGTGGAGAAAAGTTCAGTTTTTCAGCGGAGACAACCGCAAATTTTGGTTTGCTTGGGTTTTCAGCAGGAGATTACAAAGGACTGGGTATGATGGCTGTTCCTATAGTTGGGCATTTGAATTTTGGAGGATTGAGCAATATGGGAAAAGAAGGCAAATTTGGATTTATCATTGGTGGTGGAATTCAATATAACAGAACAGAGCTTTACTTTACCACGGATGATTTTAGGGAAGATGGCGGAAATCGAGAATTCTTTGAAACGATTCTTTTAGAGGCCGGTTATGGTTTTGGTATGAGTGGATTTTCTGGATATGGTATTTTGAGATATGGCTGGGATCCTGACAGCAATGCGAATAATTTCAGTATAGGAATAAAGTTAGATTTTAATATTCCCAAGCTTAAGAAGATAACCGATCCTGCAAGCGAACTTTAGTGCCCAGTTTAAAGTCATACAATTCTTTTGGCCTTGATGTTTCTTGTTCACAACTGGCCCGGATCAAGAAAAATTCGGATTTAAGCTCTTTTTTAAATCTTGACAGCAATGCCTCTTTCATTTTAGGAGGGGGAAGTAATATTCTTCTTTTAAATGATCTCAACAAAGTGGTTTTAAAAAATGAAATCAAGGGAAAGGATATAGTTAAAGAGACAGCGAAGCATATATTCGTACGCGTTGGAGGGGGAGAAAATTGGCACAACTTTGTAAAATGGTGCATTCAAAGAGGATATGGAGGAGTTGAAAATTTATCCCTAATACCTGGTAGTGTGGGAGCGTCTCCCATGCAAAATATTGGAGCGTATGGGGTTGAAATAAAAGACGTCTTTCATTCGCTCGAAGCGATTGATTTAAAAACGGGAAGAGCAAAGAATTTTTCCAAATCTTCTTGTCAGTTTGGCTACCGAACAAGCGTTTTC
The DNA here is from genome assembly GCA_020627705.1 of Saprospiraceae bacterium. Lineage (GTDB taxonomy): Bacteria > Bacteroidota > Bacteroidia > Chitinophagales > Saprospiraceae > JAHDHU01. The sequence continues at coordinate 508,133 of JAHDGJ010000001.1, read as the reverse complement.
AAAACTTCTCTTAAAGGGAAGTACTTTATCTCCAATGTAACCTTCAAACTTTCCAAAAGCCCTGAATTTAATTTGGGATATGGCGCTATCTTAAATGAGCTGGATCGTTTAAAAGTGACCAAGCCCTCTTTAAAAACAGTCTCCAAAGCCATTATTAATATTCGAAACTCTAAATTGCCAGATCCAAAATTAATTGGTAACGCGGGGAGTTTCTTTAAGAATCCAATCGTAAGTTCAAAAAAGTGCAATCAACTTTTGGCTAATTTTCCCAACATGCCTGCTTATTCCAATGTGCCATATAGAAAGAAACTTTCTGCAGGATGGTTGATACAACAAACGGGGTGGAAAGGAAAAGCTCATAAAGGCGCAGCTTGTTATAAAAATCATGCACTCATACTCATTAATAATAAAAACGCCAAAGGAACAGACATTTTGGAATTGGCCGAGAAGATTCAAAAGTCAGTCATAGACAAATTTGGTGTAGAGCTCTCTCCTGAAGTTAATCTTATTTCTTAAGGTTAGTCTTCATTTTCGATATCGTGCGATAATTTGGATTGCTTCAATGCATGGAAAGAATTGATCCGAATATACCTGTAAACGACTCGTAGAAAAATACTTAATTGCCCCAAAAGCCCAATCGTCCCAAATAAAACGAATTCACCCAAACTGGATTTGAGAAAAAACAAAAGAATCAAAAACAGAGCTAAGATTGCAACATTGAAAAATGCGAGCAATATGTAATGAGAAGACAAGAAATGTTTACACGCGTTTTTGATCATACTCCAAAACGCAAGACCATTGTCTATTACATCGAGCTTGCAATGGTCTCTAAAAATGCCTATTAGGAAACGCCATACAAACAAAAAGACAACGGCAAGTTTAATGTTTCGGATTAAAGCGAGTTCTGTTTCCATTTGAAGGAGGTTTAATCCTAGCGCTTGAAGTATCACACCTACGGCAAGTAAGCCCAGCGAAAAAAGAAATATGCTAAAAAAAGTAATCGTTAGAATACTTAAAAAATATTTACTTCCAGCCTGGTAGAATTTATTCCAAATACTCAACTTAGAATGAGGTCCTAGGATTCCAAGAAATCCTGCAGAAGTAAAAATATTCCACAAAAAGTAGAGTAATGCTAAACCTATCAACCATGATGACAACCCTGATAGTCCGCCAGTTTCTCGAAGTATTTCGGTAAGTGCGGTATAGTCAAACCCTTGACCTAATCTTTCTGCAAATAAACTTTTTCCAATGGTTTCATCCAAACTTGCCTTCAATGGAGAAATAAAAACATATCCAAATAGGCAATTGACAAAAAATATAAAGGCCAAGATCGGCCAAACGGTAGCCAAGTTTTTAATCGCATTATTATATGTAGAAATAATATTCATATGATACTTACGATGCCTTCTAATACATGTTGAAAACCAGATCGAATTTCTGATAGGAAGGTAGAAGTTGCCTTTGACTTGCTTGAAATAGACAACGAATTATTTATGAGATTTTTATCGATGGGCAATTTGAACTCCGGGTCAAGCGTCGCAGAGATTATTTTTTGCGAACTATGAATTTTTAGCTCATGGCTTTTGTTTTGTCCATCCCATGTATACAATTCTTTTACGCCGTCCTCATAAGAAACTTCAATTTCTACGGGCAATTTCATATCCCCAAGTCTTCTTATAAAAATGCTACAAATAAAAGGCGACCCTTCTTGCTCTTCTTCAGTACAATTGTCAAGAGTATTTAGAAATCCGCGTTTGGGTTCTAGTATTTCGTTTTCAATATGCTCAATACTGTAGTCGCAAACTGCTGTTCCAAACAATACCTGATCAAAATACCATTGCATTCCATTCGGAAATTGTTCTTTGTTGTTGGATAAAACTATTTCGTCAACAACATCAAGAAAATCTGTTCGACATGGATGTTTAAATTTCCATCTGTCGAAATACGTTCGCATAATTTCGGCCATGGATTCTGCTCCAACCAATCCTTCTAAGGTTTCCAGCCAAATTGCCGTTTTGTTGTAAGCAGTAGGTCCGTAACTGCCATTAGTGTATTCGTAGCTTTTAAGCGTATTGGGCGCTAGATCAATAGCGGAAGAATTAAAAAATTCAGTTCTGTTCCATTCCTTATTGCCTACTGTTATTCCAAATTGATCGATGGTGGAACACTTTTCGCCAAAAAAAGCATTCAAAATTTTTCCTTCGTAATAGGTAGTGATTCCTTCGTCCATCCAAGCTTCTTCCATTTCGTGTGTTGCCACCATTTGCATAAAATATTGATGAATGAATTCGTGCGCAGCAAGGGTCTCCAATGTTTTTACTCCTTCTGGAAAAAACTTTAAGCTCAAGGATGAGATAATAGTCGGATATTCCATTCCTCCAGTAAATAAGCCATGAACAGGTGGATCTATTACTGAGATTGTTTTATAAGGGTATGGGCCCACATGCTCCTCCATGTACTGCAGACAAAACTTCATAATCTCCATATACCGTTTGGTATAATCTGTTTTGTATGGATAAGTATAAAATTTAATCGCTACGTCTTTGTACCACTCTGTGGTTTCCACGAAATGTGGAGAAGTACTCCAAGTAAAATCAATGACATCATTTTGAGTAAAACGCCATGTTTCTGTATTTGAGTCTTCGGTTTTCTCTTTTAGGCTTCCTGTAGAGGCAACGGTATATCCTTTGGGAACCCTTAAGCTCACATCATAATTGCCAAAGTCGGCATAGTACTCCCCATTTGCATGATATTGGTGGCAATTCCATTGTCCCTCCGTCGAATAGCGCATTCCTGCCGGTTCGTAAACCCCGACCTTTGGAAACCACTGTGCGAAAAAATAGTACTCTTTATTATATCCAGTTCTAGGCATTGTTTTAGGGATCTTGGCTTCCCAATCAAACTCCAATACAATCTCTTCACCTGGAGCCAAGGAATAGGCCAATGGGACTTTTAGGACGGTTTGATCTTCCGTATTTTGATCATCAGGTTGAACATGATGAATGTTTGGCGTCAAATCGTTTCCTTCTTGGTCTTTGATGGATGTAATTTCTGACCATGACCAACCACAGACTTCATCAATGTCAGAACTTAGGAATTCTGGAATGCTGCCTTCTTTGAAGAAAGTAGATTCACTGTTTTTAAAGGCATTATAGTATAGATGAAAGAGTAAATATTCTATTGGATTATTGCTTGTATTCTTCCATCTTAGTATAGTATGACCTGATAATTTTTTAGTGTCTGCATCTAGCTCTATGTGCATTTTATAATTTGCAATCCGAGGAGAGAGTACGGGATCTTGTGCAATAAGATTCTGAGATACACAAAAGCAAAAAAATAAAAACCAATATAATTTCATAATCAGTGTCGAAGCACTAAAGATACCTAAGCTCAGAAAATTTTAATTATCCTTTTCTTCAAAAGCAGGGTCATCTTTTGGATTGGTATAGGTTTTTTGTTTTTTGCCAAAAACGGAGACATTGACATACCTCTTTGGATTAAGCCTAAGATCTTGAAGAAGTAAGGACATGTTTTTTGAGGTTTTCTCCAAGTTGTCATAGAGTTTTTTGTCGTTCATTAGTTTTCCTAATGAGCCAGACCCATCGTTGATCGTAGCTAAGGTTTTATTTAATTCGACAAATGTCTTCTCTGCGGTTTCTAGTGTCTTCGATATATCTTTCATAGAGCTTTCCGCTGCAGTAAGGGTGTTTGTCGCGCTATCAGACATCTTCTGTAATTTCATGGCTCCCATTTCTTTGGTGAGCGTTTCCAGGTTGGATAGTATCCTATTTATTTTTTCGTTTTGATTTGAAAGGTTGCCTGTGATAGAAGCCACATTATTCATGGTTTGCTGCATAGAGCTCGAAGTAGTGCGAATAAGTCGATTCGTTGCTTCCGTAAGTTTTGTCATGTTGCTAAGTGTTGCTTCTAGCTCACGTGCAGATACATCAATACTCGCCTCAGATTTTTTATCACCTATCGAAGAAAGCAAATCCTTGGCAGTGTTTGAAAGTTTACCGCCCACTTCATCTATTTCTTCATCGCTCAACATACTTTGAAGCATGCTTAAACTTTCGTTTTTCAAGTAGTCGCCATTTTGCAAACAATCAGAACCTTTGCATAGCTTATCAAACCTCAAATCCAAGGCATTGCCTGAGACCAAGCCGTCACTTCTGAAAACCACAACAGTAGATTTGGGCAATTGAAAATCTCCCTCAATTTGAGATTCAACAATCATTTCGGATAAGTTATCTGGATTAAGCTTAATGCTCTTTACCGAACCTACCTTAAAGCCATTAAGGTAAACGGGCGAGGAAACATCTAATCCTGCAACGTTCGAAAATGTAGAATTGAAGGTCAATGATTTTGAAAACAAATTCGACCCTTTGATGAAGTTTAAAGCGATGAAAACCAACGCTAAAGTAACTGCTGTCAGAATACCAAGCTTAATTTCTCTATTCATGTCTAAATGTAGACAACGAAGTTAGATAAAATAAAGAGTCTTAGAGGATTTAGAGCTATTGTTTTACTCCTGAATCTTTGCGAAGACAAAGGCATCCTTAAATCCATTTTGGACCAAATACTCCAATTTTTCGTCCGCTTCTACTTTAGAGTCAAAACTTCCTACGATATATCTAAATTTATTTCCTTCTTGAATGATCTCAATATTGGAGAGTTCTTTCCATTTTTTTGAGACATTGATTGGCGCAACATTGTTATACGAAGCGATTTGGATTGCATACTGAGCTTTTGATTTTAGGTCTTCTTTGGTTGTAGCTTCAAACACATCGTTTTCTCTAGGCATAGGGTGGTATTGCACGACTGAAGAAGGGGAGGCTTGTGCTTCAATTTCGTTTAGATCCGATAAATATTCTAAGCAAGCACCAAATATTTTATGAGCAATTTTTCTTTGTCCTTTTTTTGAGGTTAAACGCTTTTTGTCTTTTTTGTTACTTAAGAAGCCAGCTTCAATTAATACAGAAGGCATGCTTGTCAATTGTAATACTCTAAAGCCACCATGTCGTACACCTCGACTTTCCATACCTTTAAGGCTTGCAAACGACGATTCTATTTTTGATGCCAAGTCCAAACTCTTGACGTAGGAATTGTTTTCCAAACGTTTAAACTGGACGCTTTTTATAAAATCATCTTTATAAAATTTGTCTTCCTCTTTATTTACTAAGGCTACATTTTCGGTTTCAAATCCTGAGACATAGGTTTCGCTTCCTTGTACATATTTTTCTGCTACGTAATTACAATGGATGGATATAAACAAATCTGCTTGTGTTGAATTCGCTAAATTGATGCGATTTCGAAGGCTAATAAATTGGTCGTTTTGACGCGTGTACACAACGTTTATTTCAGGATACGTAGTTTTTAATTTTTTACCTAATTCTAGTGCGATAGAAAGAGCAATGTCTTTTTCTTTAATCCCGTTTACCGCACATCCTTCATCTATGCCGCCGTGTCCAGGGTCAATAACTACTGTGTTAAAGCCAAAGGGCAAACTTGGGGCAACTAATGATACATCTTTGCTCGGATCACCGTTATTAATAGGAGCGAAAGAATAAGAGGAAGGAATAGCAATCAATCCGAAAAGGATTAGACCCAAAATGGCTTTGAAATTAAGGATGATGTCCATAGGTACGATATTTATCGATCCTATTTATTTCAAAGGTTGTGGTGCAAAGATATATAGAATAATTTAATATGTTGATCAATGTTAAGTGTAAATTTGTCCAAGTATTTTGATTAGAGGCGTTTACATATTATCAATTTTGTTTATAGGACTAACTCACAACCTACATGCTCAAAGTAGGGATAAAGGCATTAGCGGAAAGAACCAAAGGCCAAGTATTGAGACTAGTCAAAGAGACACGCTTCCAAAAACCTCCCGATTTGGATTGTCGCCAAAACCAAGTTTGAGTCAAGATTCCTTAGGTATTGATAGCCTTTCGGCGAAATCTGGCAATAGTGACATTAAAATGACCGAAGACCCCATCCCATCACCAATCAAATATGGTGCAGTGGATACGATGTGGTTCGACAACGACAAAAATGAAATACATCTGTTTGGCGACGCTTTTGTGCAATTCGAAAAGTATACCATAAAGGCTGGGTACATCATCTTTGATTTTGAAAATGACATTACCTATGCCGAAGGCATAAAGGATGCCAAGGGTAAGATGACGCAGAAGCCCGAATTTTCGGATGGCAACCAAGTGATTAATTACAATAAGTTAAAGTATAACTTCAAAACTAAAAAGGGTTTGGTCTATGATGCAGTAACGCAAGAGGGAGAACTTTACGTTTTGGGGGCTACCACGAAGTTTATTGGTGCAGAGGCGGATTCGTTAACTAACGATGATCATATATATCAACGAAATGCGCTGGTAACTTCTTGCAATCACCCGCACCCGCATTTTGGGATAAGAGCATCAAGGTTAAAAGTAATCCCCAAAAAAATAGCCGTTGCAGGACCGTCGAATTTAGAAATTGCAGGAGTGAAAACGCCTTTGGTTTTGCCATTTGGTTTTTTTCCCATAAATACCGAAACAGCTTCTTCAGGGTTGATCTTTCCAAATGATTATGAATATTCAACACGACTTGGCTTTGGCCTACGAGAAGTTGGGTATTATTTTCCTATTAGCGATTTTATAGATCTAAGGGTTACCGGAGATATATATACTAGGGGGACTTATGGCATACGGCTGTCTTCAAATTATAAAAAGCGTTATGCCTTTGATGGAAACATCAGGTTGGGCTTTTCTGATAATAGAGTGGAGAGCGAGGAGACTGGGAACATTGAGTCTAAGAAGGCATATAGTATTTCTCTAAGCCACAATCAAAATTCGAAAGCCCATCCGTATCGCAAACTTGGCGGCACCATAAATATTTCTACAAGCGATTATCGAAGCGATAACTTCAATGACGCAACTTCTGTGCTGCAAAGTGTTTATCGCTCTAATTTTAATTACTCACATTCTTTGCCTGGCTCTTCTTTTAGCTTACGAGTGGGCATGAGTCATGATCAAAATACCAATACTGGAGTAGTTAACATGACTTTGCCAGATCTCAAGGTAAACATGAATACGATTTATCCTTTCAAGCGAAAAAACAACACATCCGGTGAAGAGAAATGGTTTGAGAAAATAAACCTCAAATACGATGGGGCGGCAAAGGCTTTTGTCAGAACGCAAGATTCACTTTTGTTTAGTGCAGACGTCCTAGACGAAATCCAATATGGTATTTCGCACCGAGGAAGTGCCAGCGCTTCTTTTCGAACGTTGAAGTATTTTAATATCGTCCCCTCGGTAAACTACGACGAGATTTGGTTTTTTCGAACACAAAATCAGTTTATTGATGAGAATGAATTTGAAATCAATGATTCGGAAATATTGGACATTACCCTTGAGGGTGACACTATTAGGGACACCGTTTTAGTCTATCCAGTTATGGAAGAATTTGTTGATGGATTTAGACCTTATAGAAATGTAAACGCCAGTGTAGGAATTTCCACACAGTTGTTCAGGACGTTTAACTTTAAAAAAGGATTTATTAGAGGTTTGCGCCATGTAATGAAGCCTACAGTGTCTATGGGATTTAATCCCGGTACTCGAGAGAAATATGAAGAAATACTCTATACTGATCCCTTTTCTACCCAAGACAGTATTGCTTACAATCCTTTTGCAGGGGGAGTATTTGGGACGCCTTTTTTAAGTGATGAAAGCATGAGTTTAAATTATTCGATCATCAATATTTTTGAAGGCAAGATCTTTTCTAAAAAGGATTCTACAACTAAAAAAATTCGATTTTTCGATAACATAACGGTAACTGGTAACTATAATTTTGCGGCGGACAGTCTTAAGTGGAGCCCCGTTAGGATACGAGGGACAACTAAGTTGTTTAAGGGGCTTAGTAATTTTCAATTTAATGCCACATTTGATCCGTATGCACGAAACGAGTCTGGTCAATACATTGATGAAACCATCTGGTCCCAGAAAAAGAGGCCACTGCAGTTTAACAACTTTATGGGGTCTTTAAACACCAGGTTGAAATTTTCGCAAATTCGGGACCTCTTTAAAGGCAAAGATGTTGACGAGGCAGATGCTGTGCCTGTGGATCAATCTTCAACGCAAATAGGTGCAAGGTTTGATGAGAATCCGGGCGGGGCCACTGGCTTTGATCCCAATGTAGCCCAAAACGGCATCTCAGGATTCGATTCAGAAAAGGAGGACTCTCCAGATGAGCCGGAAGCTCGAAAAAAGGAAAACTTGCCCAACATTTTAGACTTGCTGGACAATTTCTCAATCAACCATACCTATAATTTTGTCCTTCGAAAAGAGTCCACTGGAGTAGATACGTTTTTGGTTAATAATAATTCGCTCTCGCTGTCAGGAGGCTTTGATTTGACGGATAATTGGCGAATTAATTTTGATCGCATATCGTATGATTTTAAAAATCGATCACTCGTATATCCGTCCTTAGTACTGACGCGCGACCTGCATTGCTGGAGTATGAATTTTAGATGGGCACCTCAAAGAGGGGTGTATTCATTTTTCATAGGGGTCAAAGCCAACACCTTTGACTTTATGAAATATAACTATGGGCAAAATAGGGTGGACGGCCGTTTCCAATGACGGCATCAAAATTCTTTTCCGACCAGTACGCCAAGCAACAAAATGGCACCTTCTTCTGTCGGTTCCCTATTTGTTTTTACGTTCCATTCGAAGCCAAGAACTAACACTTGGTTGCAAAAAGAAGGCAGAGGAAAGGGTAAACTTACTTATAACTCTGCAGTAGGTTGAATAACAATGATGTACGCCCAAATTTTGATGATTAAAAAATATTAGCACCAACTCTTCCATAAAGAAGGTGACCATTTTTAGTTTCTTTTTGAATGAAAATACCAGGAATAACACCGGTAGGATAGAGTTGTAGCTCCAAGCCTGACTCCGTCTGCCCAGTTTGCCCACTTAAATTTGTAAGTGAAAAGGCAAATAGTAATAAGCAATCATAAAACGGTTTCATACTAATTGAGCGTGCTTCCTTTTGCAGCCCACCAAGGATGCACTTCTATTTTAAGCCTTCCTGCTACGACTGCTGGATCATTCTGCGTGAGTTTTTTAGCCTCTTCAAGGGTAGGAACTGAATAAATCACAATACCCCTAATGTCTCCATCATCACCAAAAGGTCCTGCAATATTAATTTTTCCCTCTTTGGCCAATTTGTCCATGTGTGCCAAATGAGCGGTCTGAATACGTGCGGCTTCTTCCTCCGAATGCGAACGGTTGTCACCTCTTTTTAAAAAGGCCAAAAAGTATTTTTTCATGACATAGGTCGAGTCTCCTTCCTGATACGCGAACGTTTCGAATCCATCCTTGTCAATCTTAATCTCTTGTGCTATTCCCATTAGTGGAACGAGCAAAACGAATACAAAGAGCTTTGCTATTTTCATTACCGGTTTTGTACTTTTTTATTGAATTCTGCAGACTTAATTCCTTTGTCTTTTTTAAGCAATTTTAAAATTTCATCTGGTTTGTACTCCGATCTTTTGTAGCCAATAATCCAGCTGTTGTTTTCTTCAGAGACTCTTTCTTTTAACCAAATGCCCATTGTTTTCTTATCCTGAAACCAAACGGGCAAGGTAGTGTTCGCTTTAAACTGAACTAAGATCTCATCGAGATTAACATTCGGGTCATCTTGTTTGACCAGTTCACCATCAATGGCCACCCATTGATTGGATTTTATGATTTGATCCAAGGTTTTTGCAAGCGCTTTAAGCTCTTCAGGCATATTTTCTTTACCCGTTACTCTTGTTTCATTGCTTCCATCATGCTGGATAAAAGTAACACGGGGAAGGTCAGGGATATTGCTTTTGTATTCTGGGTCTTTGTTTAATAAATCAGCCTTTTTGAATGCTTCCATGAAGTTTTGCTTTTGCGCCGGTGAGAGCTCCAAGTGCCATAGCCCCCTTTTGTCAACATACTGCTTGCCGTTTAATTTGGCAAAACCGTTGTCATAGACTTCCATCACAAACACAGGGCATGTTCCGAAGCAAGCGCCTCTGGAATAGGTGAGTTTTAAATTTCCCCATGATTCAGAAGTATTAGTTTGTTCTTCGACCGTGTTTGATTGGTCAACAATTTTTTCTTTTGATTTGCACGAAAAGATTAAGAGGCTAAGTACTGTAAATAATATATATCGCATGCTTTGTTTTGAGATGTAACTAAATAATACGCGTAGCGCCGTAAAATTATTCTTCTTCAGAAGAGAATTCTTCAAATTTTGTTTTGACAGATTGCGCTGACTCTTTTACTGTTTCCACAGCATCTTGTACATGTTCATTGGCTTGTACTTGATCCACCAACACTTTGCCTTTTTCTCCAATTTTTACCGCAATGTCTTTGGCCTTATCACTAAGATCTTGGACAATTTCATTTTCTTTTACTTTGTCCACAAGTTCAAGGCTTTTTTCTTTTAAATTTTGAACGGTATCTGATTCGACAAATTCCTCAGCCCCAATTTTGGTTCGTTCGTACAGTTCCCCTGCTTTTTGTGCAACATTTCCAGAGGCCTCTTTGGCTTTTTCAATAGCTCCTGAAACGTATTCGTTTTCCAGGGTTTCTTCAATAAAATCTGAAGATTTATCAATTGCTCCTTTGACTGTTTTTCCAGATTTACGGAGAAAGCTAAATATTTTTAAAAAGTTACTCATTCGTAATAACCTATATAATTGTGCGGAGATATTTCCAAAAGTTCTTGTTTTAAACCCTCACTCAAAGACAAAGATTCAATAAAACTAACAATGGTTTCTCTATTAATAGTTTCCTTACCACGTGTTAATTCTTTCAACATTTCGTAAGGTTTTTCGAATTTCTCTCTTCTTAAAATGTTTTGTATTGCTTCTGCAACCACGGCCCAATTGTCCTCAAGATCTTCTTCAAGCTTAGCAGGATTTAAATCTATTTTGGATAATCCTTTTAATAGGGATGTATAAGCTACCAGCATATGACCAAATGGAACGCCAATGTTCCGCAAAACCGTACTGTCAGTCAAATCTCTTTGCAACCTGCTGATTGGGAGTTTGGTGGATAAATGATGAAATATAGCATTGGCAATACCAAGATTCCCTTCAGCATTTTCGAAATCTATAGGATTTACTTTATGTGGCATTGCCGAGGATCCGACCTCATTGGCTACCGTTTTTTGTTTAAAATACTCTTGCGAGATATAAATCCAAAAATCTTGACAAAGATCTTTTAGGATGGTGTTGATTCTTGCCCAGGCATCAAAAATTGCAGCAAGATGATCGTAATGGGCAATTTGAGTTGTTTTTTGACTGCGCACAAGGCCCAGATTTTCAACGAAATCATTTGCAAAATCAATCCAATTGACCTCCGGGTAGGATACTTTGTGGGCATTCAAATTTCCCGTAGCTCCTCCAAATTTGGCTTTAATTGGAGCACTTTTGGCGAGCGCCAATTGATCGTTCAATCGTTCGACAAATACTTCAATTTCTTTTCCTACTGAGGTTGGCGAAGCAGCTTGACCGTGTGTACGCGCAAGCATTGGGATACCCAAATACTTCTTTGCCAAGGCGGTCAATACAGAGATTAGCTTATCAATCAAAGGATAAATTACTTGATCAAGGGCGTCTTTTAAAGACAGAGGGACAGCCGTATTGTTTATATCCTGACTAGTAAGTCCAAAGTGCACAAATTCCTCCCATTCTTCCAGTTGAAGTTCTTTTAATTTGGATTTTACAAAGTACTCTACAGCCTTAACGTCATGGTTGGTAATACTTTCTGTATCCTTTATTTGTTGCGCGTCTTGCAGTGAAAAATTGTTTGTGATGTCATCTAGGGCTTTAAACTGAGAAGAATCAACTCCGCTATAGGGGGCAAGCGCTTTGAAATACTCTATTTCTATATAGACTCTATATTTTATAAGGGCATATTCAGAAAAATAATCTGTTAAAGAAGAGGTCTTTTTTGAATATCTACCGTCTAAAGGAGAGAGCGCTTTGAGCATCTAGGTTAATTTTTTGCAAAGCTAAGCAATGAGGCTCTAAAAATGAATAACGTAGCGTGGCATCGTTTGGGCAACTTTAGGGGTTTTAACTATGAATGCAGACAAAAAACATATAACTTTATTCTGTAATATATCTGGTACCAACTGATAATCGAACCTGAGATGAAAAAATTTATCTTCTTCTTTATTTCCATTTGTATTCTTGCACTTGATGTACAAATGTCGCACGCTCAAAGTGTTGCTAGACAATGGAATAATATAATTCTTGAAAACATAAGAGGTGATTTTGCTAGGCCAACGGTGCATGCGCGAAATCTATTTCACATGTCGGCAGCGATGTATGACGCTTGGGCTTTATACGATGACATTGCAGAGCCTTGTTTTATGGGGAAAGAAATCTCAGGATATAATTTTGAATTGGCAGACTTTCCTCAACCAACAGACATAGAAGCTGCAAGAAACGAAGCAGTTTCTTATGCCGCGTTTAGGATATTACGACACAGATTTGCTTTTTCTCCAGAAGGTTTCATTGTTACGGTTCGAATGAATTCCTTAATGAACCAATTGGGCTATGATATAAATAATATTTCAACGGATTATGAAAGTGGTTCACCTGCTGCCTTAGGAAATTATATTGCGGAAAAAATCATTGATTTTGGATTAAATGATGGGGCAGGAGAAACTATTGCTTATGGCAATTACCACTATCAACCCGTAAACGATGCCTTGGTCATGGGGTTTGGTGGAAATTCTACGATGACGGACCCTAACCGTTGGCAGCCTTTGACCTTAGATGTTTTTATTGATCAATCTGGAAATGTCATTCCTTTTAACACGCCGCCTTTTTTGAGCCCAGAATGGGGCAATGTGGTACCGTTTGCATTGAGTGATGCGGATTTAACTGTGCACCAAAGAGATGGCGAAGACTGGAAAGTATATCATGATCCTGGGCCTCCTCCATTATTAAGCGCTGATGGAGAAGGAGAGGCAAGTGACTTATTTCGATGGGGCTTTCAGATGGTTTCTATCTGGTCGAGTCATTTGGACCCAAATGATAATACCTTGATAGATATTTCGCCAGCAAGCATTGGAAATATAGCCAAAGATGCCTATCCAAGCAATTTTGCGGATTATGGTGAGTTTTATGATTATTTCGACGGCGGAGACCCTAGTCAAGGTCATGCAGTTAACCCCCATACGGGAATGCCTTATGAGCCTCAAATGGTGAAGCGCTCTGATTACGGCAGAATTTTAGCTGAATATTGGGCAGATGGGCCGGATTCTGAAACTCCTCCTGGACATTGGTTTACCATACTTAATTACGTAAATGATCACCCAGAATTTGAGCGAAAATTTAGAGGCGAAGGTGAGCTTATGGACGAATTGGAATGGGATGTGAAAGCATATTTACTTATGGGTGGTGCGATGCATGATTGTGCCATCACTGCTTGGGGTATCAAAGGATATTATGATTATGTACGGCCTGTAAGTGCCATAAGATATATGGCCGAAAAAGGCCAAAGAACAGACCCTGGATTGCCTAGTTATGATCCACACGGATTTGACTTAATACCGGGATATATCGAGGTTATTGAAGCTGGTGATCCATTGGCCCTAGCGGATCCAGCAAATATTGGAGAGATAAAAATATATGCTTGGAGAGGTCCTGACTTTATATCAAGTCCCTCTTCAGACACTGCTGGGGTGGGTTGGATTTTGGCCAAGGAATGGTGGCCGTACCAAAGACCTAGTTTTGTTACGCCCAATTTTGCTGGGTATGTTTCCGGGCATTCCACCTACTCTAGTGCAGCAGCGGAAATATTAGAAACCCTTACAGGCGATGCATTTTTTCCGGGTGGAATGGGTGAGTTTGAAGCGCCTCAAAATGATTTTCTAGTATTCGAACAAGGGCCAACAGAGGATATTGTACTGCAATGGGCGACCTATAAAGATGCTTCCGAACAAACAAGCTTATCGCGGATTTGGGGAGGTATTCACCCCCCAGCTGATGATATTCCGGGAAGGATTATGGGGACAGAAATAGCCATCAATGCATTTGATGTTGCCGAGAATTTATTTTTTTTAGATGAAGATGAGGATGGATGGTTTTATTTTGAAGATTGCAATGATAACGACGCAGATGTAAATCCGGATATCGTAGAAACCTGCAACGGGATTGACGACGATTGCAACGGATTGATCGATGATGGCTTGCCTTTATTTGCGTATTACTTGGACGCAGACCAAGATGGTTTTGGGGATGTGTCTATGCGAATTGATACCTGTCAGAATTTTCCACCTACAGGATATGTCGAGGATTTCTCAGATTGTTTTGATGGCGATGCTGCGGTGAGCCCTGATGGAGTAGAATCATGTAACGGTATTGATGATAATTGTTCTGGATTGATTGATGATGGGATTCCTTATTTTGAGTATTGGATGGATAACGATGGTGATGGTTTCGGTGATGCGAGCATTGTAATGGATACCTGCTTATTGGTCCCACCAGTAGGCTTTGTTGATAATGATATAGATTGTGATGATAACAATGCTGCCATTTATCCAGGAGCTCCAGAGGTACCCGATAATGGTATTGACGAAGATTGCACGGGCGTAGATTATTATAGGCTAACACAATTTTTTCCCAACCCTGTTTCTGACATCTTAACTATTAGGTTTGAAACCTTAGACCCTACAAGGGATTTTCACATTTTTGGAATGGACGGAAAAGCATATGGCTATAAAACAGTGGCTTTTGAAAACAACGAAGGCTTTATGGATATCAGCGATCTGTCCGCAGGATTGTACTACTTGATTATGTTTAAAGCCGACGGAGAGAAGAGTCTAACGCATAAAATCCTAGTCCTTTAGATTTTTGATGTAGTTGTACGTTTCTATTTGACTTTGCAAAGGCTTGAGATCATTTTTTTGGTATTCGTTGATCCTTTTGAAATCTAAGCTTCGTGCTTTTTGATTGTCAGATAATTGAAGGTTTATGACATCTTTGATTTGTTTCTTTATCTCCTTGTCATAAATTGGGAACGCACATTCGACACGGTGATGAAGGTTTCGAACCATCCAATCTGCGGAGGATAAGTAAATCTCTTCCTTGCCATTATTTCCAAAAATAAACACCCTTGAATGCTCAAGAAATCGATCAAGTATACTAATGGCTTCTATGTTTTCGCTAACACCTTTTATCCCAGGAACAAGACAACAAATCCCTCTAATTATCAATTTTATTTTAACTCCGGCTTGACTGGCATCATACAGTAGTTTTATCATATCCTTATCCTGTAGACTATTCATTTTGAGGATCATATGACCTTTGCTTCCTAAATCAATTTCTCTTTGGACTAATTTTTCGAACGATTCCTTCAATCCAAATTTTCCTACCAAACAATGTTTGAAACTAGGATCTGATAGTTTTCTTGTTTCCAAGAATGTGAAAATCTTATGGACTTCATCTGTTAAGCGCACATCACTTGTAAACAATGACATGTCGGAATATATTCGAGCCGTTACTTCGTTGAAATTTCCAGTGCTTAAAAAACTGTATTGTTTTGTTTTGCCTTTTACTCTTCTTGTAACCAAAGCTATTTTAGAATGTACCTTGAGACCAGGCATACTATAAAACACTTTAATTCCTTGCTTTTCTAATTTTTCGCCCCACTTTAAATTCGCGGCTTCATCAAACCTGGCTTTGATTTCAATAAACGCAGTTACTTTTTTGCCATTCTTTACTGCGTTAATCAAAGCATTCATTATTCTCGACTCCTTTGCAACCCGATACTGTACAATTTTTATTTCTTCCGTAGAAGGATCGGTTGATGCTTCCTCAAAAAACTTGATCACCGATTCATAACTATGATAAGGGACATGTAAGAAATAATCCTTTTTCTCTAAGGCCGAGAAAATGGACTTAGCATTTTCAAGCGCTTTTAAAGGAAGAGGTTCAAGTTCTATGTTTTTTAGATTCTTCCTTCCAAAAGATGGAAATTGGAAAAAATCAAAATTGTTGTGATACCTTCCTTCAGGAAGTAAATCGAGTTCATCTAAGTCAAAAGTGTTCATGAGATACTTCAAAATAACTTTGGGCATCTTTCGATCATGTACCATTCTAGAGGCAGGACCGATATCTCTCTTTTTTAAACTCTTTCTTACTTTTTCTAAGAGATCCCCAGAAAATTCATCGTCGATGTATAACTCAGCATCTCGTGTAATTTTTATTGAATATGTATTTAAGACTTCAAAGCCTGGAAATATTTCATCGACATTTTGACGAACGATATCATCCAGTATAATGAGTTTATGTTCTTTCTTGTTTTTGGTTGGAACGGCTATAAATCTGTTTACATTGTCCGAAGGGATTTGAACCAAAGCGAAGTATTCTTCTTTTTTCTTATCCTTGATTTGAAGGTGTACGGCAAGGTACAGCGCCCCATTATTTAAGAAGGGCTTGATTTTTTTATCCCATAATAAAATCGGTTGACAATAAGGAAGTAGGTTTTCTTGAAAATAGTCTTTTGCAAATTCTAAATCTTCATCCTTGAGTTTGGTATGGCCTAAGAATTGAAACCCTTCTTTTTTGAGTTCGGGAGCAATGATTTTTTTATAAATCAAGCTAAATTCTATTTGCTGTTGGTTAACTAATTCGAGTAGTTGCGTTAGAATCTCACCAGGGTTTTCTTCTAGTTTTTTCTTCGTTTTTTTACCAACCCGCAATAGATTTTTATGATTGGCTACTCGAACTCTAAAAAACTCTCCCAGATTGGAAGAATAGATCGCAAGAAACTTGATACGCTCAAGCAGAGGGTTTCTTGGGTCTTTTGCCTCTTGCAAAACACGGTAATTAAAGGACAACCAGCTTATATCTCTATGGATATAATTTAATTCCATTCACTCAAAATTCTATGAACCCGAAAATTAGTTAAAAAAAGAAGCATTGAATATTAATTTTCGACCAAGATCAAATGTTTATTTTCGTAAAAAAAATAAAATGAGCCGTAAAAACATAGTCGCTGGTAATTGGAAAATGAATTTGGACCTCAAAAGTGGTCATAAACTTACACAAGAGATTTGTAAGGCTGATAGGGATTCAAATGTGCAGGTAATTTTGGCTGTACCTTTTATTCATTTATCCGAAGTGGGAGCTGTTTCTAGATATTCTTCGACAATCTCTTTAGCCGCTCAAAATGTTCATTTTGAATCAAATGGTGCATTTACAGGAGAAATATCCAGTGCTATGCTCAAATCCACTGGGGCGGAGTATGTACTTATTGGGCATTCAGAGCGCCGAACGCTATTTAATGAATCCAATGATGTGATCAAGAAAAAAGTGGATGCTGCCTTAGCCAAGGGTTTAAAAGTGATCTTTTGCTGTGGCGAATCTTTGGAGGTAAGAAAAAAGAAAAGACAGAATACCTTCGTAAAGGGGCAAATAGTCAAGGGACTGTTTCATTTAACGCCAAAACAATTTAAGAATGTTATTATTGCTTACGAACCCATTTGGGCCATAGGTACGGGAGAAACGGCTAGCCCTGAGCAAGCACAGGAAATGCACGCTTATATAAGAAAACAGATCGAAGCCAAATATGAAGGGCAGGGAAGTAAAACCTCTATTCTTTACGGAGGATCAGTAAAACCCGATAATGCCAAAGAATTGTTTGCGCAACAAGATATTGATGGGGGATTAGTGGGTGGTGCATCTTTAAAGGCCAAAACATTTGTGCCTATTATAAATGCATTTAAATAGTCCCAAAAAGCTCTTCAATTTTTTTGTAGCGATAGTCAAAGATTTCGTTTAATCTGGATTTGACTAATAGGGTATTGGCAATTCTGCCAATGAATCCTAAGGGAATAGCGTAATGCACATGATCTATCATTTTGATGCCTCCTTCTATCTCTTCAAAATGATGTTCGTGATGCCACATGGCATATGGTCCAAAACGTTGTTCGTCCACAAAATATTTGCCCTCTTTGATGTGTGTGATTTCAGTGGTCCATCGAATTGGAATACGAGCAACAGGTGCGACTTTATAATGTATGATTTGTCCTTCATACATTTTTTCTCCTCCAGAAATTGATAAAATCCTAAATCCCATATTATCGGGAGTAATTTGATCCAAGTTTCTGGGTGAACTAAAAAAATCCCATGCCTCCTCTAAACCAATGGGAATGCTTTGTATTGTCCTGTGTTCATAAATCTTCATACTTAACAAATGCCAAAAAAGGACAATTGTTTAATGCCTTAGCGCTTTATGATCTTATCGCCAATATGATTCTGGAGAAAAGCCTCTTTATATGTATTGCCCAAAGTAAATTCTCTTTCGCCTAAGAAAATACTGTCATATTCGACGCTTGAGAGTTTGTTGATGTTGATCAGATGAGATTTGTTTATTCTTACAAAGATGTGGTTGGGTAGTTTGGAATGAATCGTTTTAATGTTCATCGCTGTAACATACTTTTCTTTGGATGTATGCACCACAACGTAATCTTTTAATCCCTTGACGTAAATAATATCCTTAAAAAAGAGCTTAAATAATTTGCGGTTGGATTTAATAAATACATAGTCATCTTGCACCTCTTCGAGAGATGAATTATTCATTTGTGTAAGTAAATGAAATTCTCTTACTTTTTCGACAGCTTTAAAAAAACGATCAAAGGCAATTGGCTTGACCAAATAATCAACGACATCTAATTCGAAGGCGTCCAAAGCAAACTGAGGGTAGGCGGTACAAAGAATTACCCAAGGTTTTGCTTTGATAGAACGAATAAAATCCAAGCCACTTAAGCCGGGCATTTCAATATCCAAAAACAATAGGTCTACCTGGTTTTGATCAATAAATTCTTTTGCTTTGATGGCGTTCGAAAATTGTCCAACCAGATTGAGATAAGAAAGCTCATTGATGAGCAGCTCCATGCCTTGTCTTGCAAGAGGTTCGTCGTCTACGATAATGCAGCGTAAGATATCCTTCATATCATTTTACTTTAATTGAAATATCGACATAATAAGCGCCTTCGTTTTGGTGAGCTCTAAAACTATGTCTTTCTGGATAGAGTAGCTCTAATCGCCGCTTGACATTGGCTTGTCCTTGACCTGAATACGCTTCTTTTGAAGAAAAAGTTGCGCTGCCTAAATTGTTTTGAACCCTTAATCGTAGGGTATCCAGATCAAAATCAAATGAAACATTAACCCAGCACTTCTCTTCATCCTCCAAATGTGTACTGTATTTGCAAGCATTTTCTACCAAGGGTAAAATCAACAAGGGTTCGATGCGAATGTTGCTTATGCTTGTATCATAATCCAGATTGTACTCAAATCCTGTTCTTCGCATTTTTTCCATTTCTAAATAATTGATAAGAAACTCAACTTCTTTAGAAAGCAAAACTTTTTCCTCTAAGGCATCATAGGTTTGATATCGCATCAGCTCAGACAAGGCCATTATACTGTCGCTCACATTTTGAGAACCTTTTTTGGCTTGTACATAAATGGCGTTTAAACTATTAAATAAAAAATGTGGGTTGACTTGCTTTTTGAGCTTGTTTAATTCGGTTTTATATTCTAATTGATCAAGTTCTTGTATGCGCTGATTGTCTTCCCATGATGACTTGAAAAGTTTAATGGCTACCGCAGGAAATAAAATCCCTAATTCTTGGATCGATTGTATGATATAGGAGGTGACATCAAAAGGTGCATCCAAATCTATTTCTTCCGGATGAAAAGCATCGTAGGTCCAGAATATGATTTGAACTGTAAGAAACACTTGTATAGCGGTCAAGAAGATGTATAATCCAAACTTGTTCTTTTTTAAAAATTTAGGTACCAAAAGATAAATGTTGGAATACACCAAAACAATATCGATGAGTATAATGACCAGTAAATGCGAAAAATGAGTTTCCTCATATTCAATAAGGCCGACAAGATTCAATATTTCGTCGAGATAGAAAAAGGCCCAAAAAAGAGCATGCCTTAATAACCAATACTTTTTGTCAAAAAGAAATGTGTTAGAACTCACTGGATTACAACATTAATGAAACTACTTCAAAATTAGTGCGAATAAGGGGTTTAACTTTTCAAGAAGTATAATAAAAACCCCAGAAAGTATAAAAACTCAATAAGAAAGTATGTAAACAGTAAAATCAAGCAGGCAAGTGATATAGGTTTGAATCAAATAATGCAGCCTATGAGTAAAACATTACTTAACAACATTTGCTAATTTTTAAATATCAAACAAATGAAAGCACTACGTAATTTTTTAATGCTTACCGTTTTAATTTTTTCTGTCTTTTCTTGTAGTGAGGACCATGATCATGATTCCTTAGAAAATCCAGAAACACCAACGCAAACCAATATCCGAACATGCGGGATGGATCACCACGTCCATCAACTTATGAAAGATCCGGCATATCAAAAAGCACATGAAGATAAATTGATGCGTTTGTCAGAGCTTGTAGATTTTAGATCCTCTTGTGATGATCCTGCTATTATTCCTGTGGCCATTCATTTTCAAAATGTCAGTGGAGCAGATGCTGCATGTCTAGTCAGTCTAGCACAGGCTCAGATTCAAATTTTAAATGACGACTTCAAAGGAACAAATAGTGATATTTCCAATTGGATTAACAATGCGTCAAGTTCATTTCCAGGAGTGGATTATGCTCAAACCTGTCTGAGTTTTTGTTTGGCTGACATTAATCATCCAAGTGGGTATGGTCTTGTTGAAGGACAACCTGCCGTTACCATTAATCAAACAACAGGAGATCAAGTCAATGCTTTTTCAGGCTATCTCAATTTTTTCGTTCGACCTAATACAGGGTATTTAGGATATGCTCCTCTTGGTGGTTCTGGAAATGGAGATGGCGTAGTAGTTGATGCTGCGGCATTTGGTACTGGCTCAGGATGTGGAAATGTTTCCGCGCAAGCGCCGTATAATCTGGGAAGAACAGCAACACACGAGGTAGGGCATTATTTTCTTTTAGATCACATCTGGGGTGGCGGATGCGGCTCTGATGACGACGTGGCAGATACTCCTGATTCTGCTGATTCTTACTATGATTGCCCTTCATTAGGTGCGGCCTCGTGTGGATCTACTGATATGCATATGAATTATATGGATTACACCAACGATGCGTGTATGTACATGTTTAGTGCAGGGCAAGCGACTAGAGTCGAAAATTATGTCTCTAGTTCCTTAGGTATATTGACGAACAACGCTTCAAATGTTTGTTCTAATGCAGGAAGTGGCACTGGTGGAGGTGGTACTGGTGGAGGTACTGGCGGAGGAGATCCAGAGTGCACAAGTGTTTCTGATTTGTCAGCAACAGCTCCAAATTATGATCAGATTCGCTTGAGTTGGACAGCAATTCCAGAGGCAGTACAATATCAAGTGCGATATAAAAAGAGCGCTGAAACTTCTTATACCTTATTTACAACCAACGATGTGATCGAAATAATTTCTAATCTCGAGCAAGACACCGAATATGTTGCAAACGTGCGAGTGCAATGTTCAGAAGAGTGGACGACATGGAGTGCGCCTGCTTACATTACTACTCCAGAGCAAGGTGGAGGCGGTGGTTCTGGGAGTGGCTCAAATCCTGGATGCGCCAAAGTAAATGATTTGTCCGTATCTAATATTGGACAAAACAATGCTACTATTTCATGGACTGGGTTTGAAGATGCCATAAGATATAAGGTTAGGTATAAAGAAATAGGACAGCCATGGACAAAATTTAATACCAATAACACAGAAGAGGTGCTTTCTGGTTTGCTTCCAAACACCACATATAAAGTAGCTGTTCGTGTAAGATGTGCAAACGGATGGACTACTTGGTCTTCAAATCAACAATTTACAACCACTGGATCTACTGGAGGCGGTGGAAATGGATGCAATTTGAATACTATAGAGTTTCAACTAACTCTAGATAATTATGGTTCTGAAACTTCATGGGAACTTGTAAATGAAGATACGGGAACCACAGTGCTTACTGGAGGTCCATATGAAGATGGTATAGGTGGTACAACAATTACAGAGACGCTATGTGTGCCTGATGCTTGTTATACTATTTATGTTGATGATTCATATGGTGATGGAATTTGCTGCGATTATGGCAGTGGTTCGTTTGAGATTCTTGATGTCCAAGGAGAGGTAATCGGGTACTCAGATGGCCAATTTGGATACTACGATTATATTCAATTTTGTGTAAGCAACAACAACGCTTCATTTAAGAAAGAAGAAAAAGATCCTGTAAATAGATCACTTCAAAAAGTTGCAAAAACAAGTGCAGCACGATAGTTGTAATGCACTAAATAAAAAAGGGGGTGTAATAAATCTTATTACACCCCCTTTCTATTTATGAATAGATAAATTAAAATTTCATCATTCTACCTCTTTGCCCGCAACCGGCTTTAGCATAATATCCTATGCCCCAATTCAATTCAAAAACGATTCCAGCAAAAGCTAAATTTGAAGAAGCGCCTGCATTATTCGCGTAAACATTTGCGTTACCTACAGGACTGCCATTTGTTCTACCTACATCTGTCATTGCATCGGTCAGGCCGTATTCAAATCTTAAGCCCAACATTCCAAAAAAAGCTTCCGAACCAATCAAATTTGCTCCAAATCCTACAACAGCAGACATGTAATTTTGAAAGTCATCTGTCATTGTCACAGTATTGTCTCCTGGATCAAGACGTTCTACCTTGTTGATTAAAGAATATTTCGGTCCTATTTCGAAATAGCCCCGATTCGAACTGTTACGGTACAAGGCATAAATGTCATAAGTACTCCAATCAATATCGAAAGTTGTACCGTTGATCATGTCTTCCATAGGTTGACTTCCTCTATTGATCATAAACTCTAGGGCTAATCCATGATCGTCATAGTTAAATCCAACACGTGCACCGAGTCCAAGTCCTCCACTTAGTCCCAAATCGTAGTCATAATCAGGGCTGTCGGATAGTGCTTTGTTAAATAAACCAGAAGCCCCATATTTTACTTTTAAACCAGCATCAAACCATGTAACTCCTCCCTTTGGTTGCGCAAAAGAGAATAGAGAAAAGCAAATGAATGCAAAAAATAAGCTTAATTTTTTCATCAAATATTGTTTATAGACTGTGAATTTATCAAAATTATATATCTATCAAGAAGAACCTTGATCGGTAGAAAAAGCTGCCTGTATTATTTCGCGATCCAAGCGGAGTATCCTCCCGATAAGTTATGGGCTGATTTAAATCCCATTTTTTGCATTTTCCCAACAGTTTTACCACTTCTTCCACCAGATCTACAATACACCAAATAGTTTTTTGATTTATCTAATGCAGATAACTTGTCTTCAAACGAATTGTTATAAAAATCAAGCTCTAAAGCGTTTTCAACGATTTTACCTTCTTTGATTTCTTTTGGAGTTCTGACATCTATCACTACGAGGTCTGCGGCATTATTTTGCAAAAAGTTATTCAGGTTTTGGATTTCAACATCTGCAAAATTGCCCGTTGTTTCTTTTTTTGATTCACATGAGAAAAACAGTACTATCCCAAGTAACCATAGGTAATTTTTCATTTTTGATGTTTTTGATTTGACACAAATTAAACTTTAACAGTCAGATTTTAAATGCTCTTATTAATTTCACGTCAAATTTATATGAGTAAATATTTTATTCTTTCACTTTTGTTGCTGTTTTTGGGTGTTTCGTGCAAAACCAATCAAGAACTTACCAAAGAACATAATCCCAACGCGGAATTGTCAAAAGATCAAGGGCAAGCAGAAATTCAAAAACTTGAGAATGTTCCAGTTGATCTGGCGAGTTTACATAAAGCGCTTGGATTTAGTGAAGCCGAAAAGGCAAAGTTTTTTGAAATCTATAAAAAGCATCATAAAAGAATTCAGTTGTCAAGAAAATCCGATGTATCCGATAAGGAAAAGTTTTATAAGCAATCAAAAATTAAAAGAGAAAGAGACAGCGAAGTCCTCGAAATGTTGAACTTTGATCAAAAAAAAATATACAAGGACTACATAAAATTTCTTAACAAAAGAGAAATAGAAAGCGGTGGTTCAAAATCTAAGAATTTTTAAAATTATCAAATGAGTAACTTTCATATAGAAGAGTTTAACAAATACAAGGTTTTTCTTTACGGATTTGAGGACAACGAGGATGCTGTAGAGGCATCGATACATCTCAAACTCTCCAACGCAATGGGGATTTTAAAGTTTTGTAAGGGTAAGGTGCCGACTAATTATACCGAAATGAAGGGGCCTACCAAAATATTGAATTTACATTTTAGAGCCAATAGATATCCGCATTTTATTGATTTATTAAGATATGAAAAGCCTTTGTTTTTCTACTACAACAAAGAAACCCACGTCGGATTTATCACTACTTCAGATGAACCAGTAGGCGAAGGAGATGTTGATCGCAGTTTGTAAACTACTTTCAAAAATTATTGTTACAAGCTAAAAGATAAAATTGAAGAGACAGGTAGAAACGCACTTGCCAACTAAGTTTGGCAGTTTTAGAATGGCTATTTATTCGGATAGCGACACGGACATCAAACCACATTTTGTTTTATATCATAATTCTTTGGATGTTAACGAGGATGTGCCGGTTAGAATTCACTCAGAATGTTTGACAGGTGACCTCTTGGGCTCTGTACGTTGCGATTGCGGAGAGCAATTAGATGCAACCCTTGAGCTGATAAGCAAACAAAAAGGAATCTTGATTTATTTGAGACAAGAAGGAAGGGGTATAGGCCTAATTAACAAGTTAAAAGCTTATAATCTTCAGGACAAAGGAAGAAATACCATTGATGCCAATACAGATTTGGGTTTCGAACCAGATCAAAGAAAATATCCAATGGCCATTAACATTTTGAATGACATGGGCGTAAAGCGAATAAGATTAATCACCAACAACCCTCTAAAAATTGAGGCCATTGAGAATTCTAACATCCAACTTGTAGATCGGATCCCTTTAATTATTCCGTCTAAGGCGGAAAATGAAGAGTACCTGCAAGTCAAAAAGGAGCTCATGGGGCATATGCTAAACCACTAGAATGAATTTTGAATCGATACGAGAGTATTGCTTGAGTAAAAAAGGCGCACAGGAGGATTTTCCATTTGATGAACACACATTGGTTTTTAAAGTAAAAGGAAAAATGTTTGCTTTAATTCCATTAGAACGGTTGCCTCCCCAAATGAATCTCAAATGTGACCCTGAGAGAGCCATCGAACTTAGAGAAAATTTCAATGCCGTAAAACCTGGATTTCATATGAGTAAAAAGCATTGGAATACCATAGAGTTAGAAGGCGATGTCAACGCTAAAAAATTATCAATGATGATTGACCACAGCTACGATTTAGTGGTGAGCAAATTGACTAAAAAGCTTCAAAAAGAATTAGAAGACGAGTGATGAAGACTTTAGACTATCTAATTGTTGGTCAAGGGATTGCAGGTAGCATCTTAGATTTTACTTTAAGAAAAAATGGTTTTCATGGTGTCGTAGTTGATAATGGGCATAAAGATTCTTCATCTAAGGTCGGTGCGGGTGTCATCAACCCTCTTACTGGAAGAAAATTCGTAAAAAGTTGGCAGTTTGATCAGATTGAGCCAAGAGCGAGATCAGTGTATGATCAATTTTCTAAGCTCATCGGATTTGATATTGCAAGCCCGAGAAACATAATCCGTATTCTACATCAATTAAAAGATGAAAATGAGTGGGAATTACGTACCACGGAAAAATCCACAGAGCGCTTTCGTGTTGAGGTTCCTGACTTAGAAATGTATAAAGAATTTATACATAAGGGAGAAAAATATGGAGAGTTGACTGGAGGTTCTCAAGTTCACATGCCCGTATTGATTAAAGCCTATCAGCAATTTTTGAAAAAGTATAAGTTTCTTGTTTCTGAAGAATTCGATTACGCTGCCCTCGAAACAAATCAAGAGTGCTATGAATACAAAGGTTTAAAAGTTGAGTATGTAATTTTTGCGGAAGGCTATAAAGCAAGCCAAAATCCTTATTTCGAGGATTTGCCTTTTCGTCCCGCGAAGGGAGAGGCATTAATAGTGAAAATTAAAGATTTCTCCCCATCCAAAATTCTTAAGCAAAACCTCAATTTAGTGCCCCTAGGTGAAGGTGTATTTTGGGTAGGAAGCGGCTTTGATCAACATTTTAAAGATACACAGCCTTCTGAAGCGGAGAAAACAAGAATGACCAAAACACTTGACGAACTGCTCAAAGTTCCTTATGATATTATTGATCACATTTCGGCCGTTAGGCCATGTACTCAGGACCGTAAACCACTTATAGGAAGGCACGAGACACATAAAAATTTGTTTGTATTCAATGGTTTTGGAACCAAAGGTGCTTCGCTTGTACCTTATTGGGCGGAGGCATTAGTGCGGCACATAAATTTTAAAGAACCCTTACCAAACAGTGTGAATCCATATAGGCATCAGGCAAAGGAGAATTAATACTTTTGCAATATGTTACACGCCGTTAATACAGCACAATTAAAAGATCAGCTCTTAGATGCCCATGATCGGATAAAACCCTATGTACATCGTACTCCTGTTTTGCAGTCTACTTTGCTCAATAAAAAAGTAGGGGCCCTGCTTTTTTTTAAATGCGAGAACTTCCAACGTATGGGAGCATTTAAGATGAGAGGTGCAGCACATGCAATGTTGTGTTTGAGCGATCAACAAAAAGCAAAAGGTGTCGTAACACACAGTTCTGGCAACATGGCGCAGGCAGTATCTTTGGCAGCAAAAACACAAGGCA
Source organism: Saprospiraceae bacterium (assembly GCA_020627705.1). GTDB lineage: Bacteria > Bacteroidota > Bacteroidia > Chitinophagales > Saprospiraceae > JAHDHU01. The sequence goes on along the minus strand of JAHDGJ010000001.1, from coordinate 481,327 downwards.
TCGAAGCGCACATTGTGATGCCACAAAATGCCCCGCAGGTTAAAAAAGACGCCGTAAAGGATTATGGCGGCATCATTCACATTTCTGGAAATAACATTTCTGATCGTGAGAAAATGGCCAAGCAATTAATAGCAGAAAAAGGGCTTAGTTTTATTCATCCGAGCAACGATTTGGAAGTAATCTTAGGTCAAGGGACGGCGGCAAAAGAACTTTTGGAGGAGGTGCCTGATTTAGATGTTTTGTTTACGCCAGTTGGCGGAGGTGGGCTGTTGGCTGGCAGTGCCATTGCTGCAAAAACCTTAAGTTCCACATGTAAGATTATGGCTGGAGAACCTCAAAATGCCGATGATGCGTATCGCTCTTTATTAAGTGGTAAAATCGAAACGAATGAGCAAGCCAATACCATTGCAGATGGTTTACGGACCAATTTGGGGCACATAAATTTTCCAATTATACAGGCATTGGTGGACCAAATTCATTTGGTTTCTGAAGAAGAAATAATTAGTGCCATGCGGTTGATATGGGAAAGAATGAAAATTATTATAGAACCATCATGTGCTGTTCCTTTTGCTGCAGTACTAAAAAACAAAGAGGCTTTCGAAAATCAAAAAATTGGAATTATTCTTAGTGGTGGAAATGTGGATCTAAGTAAACTTCCATTTTAAGATGAAAACTCAGAAAGAAATACTTCAAAAATTAGGCATCAAGCAGCTTAATGCCATGCAGAATAAGGCTTATGCTTCTATTCAAAATAACGATGAAGTAATTCTGCTTTCGCCAACTGGATCTGGAAAGACTTTAGCTTTTCTATTGCCTCTACTGGATCTAATTGATCCCAAGTTGAGACAGGTACAAGTGTTGGTTGTAGTACCGGCAAGAGAATTAGCTCTTCAAATTGGGCAAGTAATAAGAGATATGGGCGCCGGGCTCAAAGCCAATGTTTTTTATGGTGGGCGAGGGGTAAATAAAGACATGGAAGATCTGGTCCATGTTCCTTCAATTTTGGTAGGTACTCCTGGAAGAATAGCTGATCATTTGCGAAGAAAAAGTTTTTCTACGGACAGCTTGCGCATTTTAGTCGTAGATGAATATGATAAAGGATTAGAGGTTGGTTTCGAAAAAGAAATGAATGAAATAATTTCATTGCTCCCAAGGCTTAAGAAGAAAGTTTTAACATCCGCTACAAAGCAGGAAGAGTTGCCGCCTTTCATAAATTTTAATGCACCTACTGTCCTGAATTTTTTGGATGATCACAAATCAAAACTTCAGATTAAGGGTATTAACTCGCCGAATAGAGATAAACTGGAAACGCTAAATAAAGCCCTGCATCACCTGGGTAATAAACCAGGAATTGTATTTTGTAATTTTAAAGACTCGATCAAAAGAGTAAGTGATTTTTTACACCAACAAGGGATCCCACATGGCACGTTTCATGGAGGAATGGAACAAATAGAAAGAGAAAGAGCCTTAGTGAAATTTAGAAATGGAACGTATAAACTTTTGTTGGCAACGGACCTAGCAGCGCGAGGATTGGATATACAAGAATTAAAGTTTATTATTCATTATCATTTGCCCACCAGCATTCAAGAATTTACACATCGAAATGGCAGAACTGCACGGATGGATGCTGAAGGCACCGCTTATGCGTTGAAATGGGAAGAAGAATCTTTTCCATTCTTCATAGGTGATCTGCCTGAAGAAATTTTGACAACCAAACAAGAAAGTTTTAAGTCCAAGTGGAGGACATTATTTATTTCTGGAGGACGAAGAGATAAAATTTCCAAGGGTGACATTGCGGGGTTTTTATTCAAACAAGTGGGGCTGGATAAGGAGCATGTAGGAATTATTGAACTAAAGCAAGAGTGTGCATTTGTGGCTATAAGGAGCCATAAACTCTCAGAGTGTGTACAAAAAATGAACAATAAGCATCTTAAAAAAAGAAAACTTAGAGTGTACGAAGTGTAAGTTTTGATTCTGAATCAAAAGGCAATCAAAACAACTCTGCAATCATACATCTCGCACTTCCTCCACCAATGGTTTCAATCATATCTATTTTTGGAGCAAGTATTTTGTTATTAAAAGTGTTTTCAATTAAAGAAATTTGATCTCGATTTAGTGCTTCTTTAGCGGTGTTTGACATAACTAGAAACTTATCCCCTGATTCATTTCTTAACTGCATCATATTGCCTGCAAAAGCATTCATTTGCGCCATCGAAATGTCAATAATTTCCTTTTTACTTTTGTCTTGGAGCAAGGTTTTTACTTTAGTTCTTTCCTTTTGATCTGATATAGAATTTAGACAAATCACGACATATTTATCCGCCATTGTCATTACAACATTGGTATGGTATACTTCAGAACCGTCGGAGCCATGTGAGGTGAAAGAAACAGCTTCGTATTTTGCAGCATCACACCATTCTAAAAAAAGCGTTTCATTGGTGCGCGGACTCAAACATGCGTAAGCAATCTTTTGCTGATGATCGAGAACCATTGACCCAGTACCTTCCAAATATTGCTTTTGGCTTTCGTATTGGAGCAAGCTTTCATTGAGCGTATATTTTTTCGATTGGCTTAAAAAATCTATAATATCCTTTCTTCGTTCGTCAGCGCGATTTTTATTGGCCATTGGAAAAAGATACATGCTTCGATCAAATGGATCGGTGCTAAACCAATTGTTTGGGAATATGGAGTCTGGGGTGTAGGGTACCTTTTCGTCCTTAAATACCACGACCTTAATGCCATGGGAACGTAATAGATCTACGTAAGCTATAAACTCGTGTAATGCGATGTGTTGGATTTCATCTGTGGTTTGGTCCAAAACACGCTGCTGAAAACTATTGGTTTCGGCTGCGGCTTCATTAAACCCAAAAGCAATGGGCTCAATCATTAAAACAGTATCTGCAATCAATTTAGACATATTTTCTTCTTAAGGGTAAAGTAGAGCATCTTAACAAGCCTTCCATTTTTGAGGTTTCCGAATAGGGTATAGTTTCTACAGTAAAACCTTTGGAACGGAGTTTTTGATTTAGCCCGCCAAACTCTTCTTCATTGTTTCCAGAAACAATGACTTTGGGCGAGATTGAAAAAATATTGCTATTCATATTATACATTCCACGACCATCTATATGGATCGCGTTTTTCTCTCCACCAAACAAAGCAATCATTTCATCTGCTTGTTCGGGGTTGCCAAAGCCATCCTTAAAGATGATGCAATGGTCGTTGTTGCCAATGGGTTGAAAAGCACAGTCTAAGTGAAGGCAATTAGCTGCTGGGTCTTTGTCTGATTTTTTGAGCGGAACAGGTATAACTTCTTTGTTTGGAAACTTTTTCCGTAAGTATTCAATAGCTGCATAATTGGTTCGGTTGCACCGCATGTTTTCGTAGCCTTTAGCGGCTTGTCCAACAAAGATTTTGTCCTGGTAAGGAAATACATCTCCTCCTTCAATTTTTACATCTTGTGACGGGAACCATACTTCGTTGTAGATCTGCGAGACGATATCACGAATGGCAAAAAACTCTCCTTGTCTTTTGGAGGTGCCCATATTCCCTTTGATAAATACATCGTCGATAACAAATCCTATATCTCTCGTAAAAATCTGATTGGTTTTGGGTAAGGTAATGGGCTGATATATTTCTACATTATACTTAGCTAAAATTCGAGCAAAACAATCATTTTCTTCTCTGAGTTTGGCTTCAATCGGATAGGTTCCAGCCATCAGATGAATCCTTGATTTGGGATCATTTATTTGATCCTCCTTTGGAGCTTCTTCCGACATCCAGTTGACAGGGTCCACAAATTTGGTATTTGGAAAACCTATGTCTTTAGCTGTGCCCAATATCACTGCCTCCAGCTGGGCAGTTTCGTCTCTTACATCAATTTTGATAGGATTTGCCATAAACGCTAAATTTTACTTTTCGATTACCTTTGTGGTTCATGCACGAAAATAAGCCTTCACAGGAAAATATAGAGCAAATTATAAGCTCCTTAGAGCAATTGGTTGAAAATTCCGAGTGGTTGGAAGAGCTGCCTGAAGCAACGAAACGTAAACTTTTATTCGCAGCAGGTAGACTAAGCCGCCCAAGCAAAGAAGAATTGCGCATAAGGGCAAAAAAGCGACGCAGAAACAAAAAAGCAGCCCTTGTAAATGAAGACCGAGAAAAGCGAAAAATTACAGGCATTAGATCTGCAAGAGAAGCCAATATTTACACGGCACCTCTAATGATTTCTGAAGCTGACAAAAAGAAAAGTCGTGGAAAATTAAATCATCCGCGTACCTGTTATGTCTGCGATCAAAAATTTGAGGAACTTCATTTTTTTTACGATGCTATGTGTATGGATTGCGGAGACCTTAATTATCACAAAAGGTTTCAACGTGCCGACCTATCTGGTCAAGTTGCACTAATAACCGGAGCTCGTTTAAAAATTGGATATCAAGCCGTGTTGATGTTGTTGGAGTCTGGCGCTGAAGTTATAGCGACTACTCGATTTCCTGTTGATGCCGCGGCGCGTTATGCTAAGGAGCCGGGATACGAAAGGTGGGGAGACCGATTAAAAATATATGGCTTGGATCTACGCCACATACCAAGTGTCGAAATTTTCGCTACCTATCTAGAGCAGCAATACAAGAGACTTGACATCATTATAAACAACGCTGCACAAACCGTGAGAAGACCCCCAGGGTTTTATAGCCACATGATGGAATATGAGCAATTGGACTATGCCGAACACGAACAAAAAGTCCAAAAGCTATTAGCAGCACACCAAGATTTAAAAGAAGAATTAATTGCGATGTCTTCGCCGGATCTTTCGTCCGAAAAAGCACTACCCGTTAGTTGGCATGGAAAAGGGCCAGGAGTAGGCATTAGATCTTCAGCCGAGCTGTCTCAAATCCCATATTCATACGATGAATCCAAAGGATCCAAAGAAGTTTTCCCGGAGGGGAAATTAGATGCGGATTTGCAGCAAGTGGATCTTCGCACTACCAACAGTTGGCGCTTAAAATTGGGAGAGATCAATCCTTCCGAAATGCTGGAAGTACAATTGGTGAATTCGGTTGCACCATTTGTGCTAAACAACAGATTGGTAAACCTTATGAAAAAGGAAAATACGGGATGTAAACACATTGTAAACGTAACGGCGATGGAAGGTAAATTTTACCGCTTTAAAAAAGAACCTCGTCATCCGCACACTAATATGGCAAAGGCGGCATTGAATATGATGACGCACACCTCTGCGGCAGAATTGGCAAAATTTGGAATATTTATGAATGCTGTGGATACAGGTTGGGTAACCGATGAAGATCCCGTACATCTTACCGAACACAAACAAGATGTACATGATTTTCAACCTCCACTTGACATTGTTGATGGTGCGGCACGCATTTGTGATCCCTTTATTGACGGTATACTAACAGGCAAACATTGGTGTGGTCAATTTCTTAAAGACTACAAGCCCATAGATTGGTAAAAAGCATTTGGGTGACCCGCTAAACACCGAACCTCAAATACCAATCTCCGAACCTCACTTTATGTAATCCCTTTTCTTTTTGCATCTAATAGGTGAAAAGGGAATTATTCCCGTAATGATTAACGTTACAAACTGTGTAACTATGAATAAAACAATATTGAGTATAGCCTTGGTGTTATTTGGTTTGATGGGATTCGAAAGCCCAAGTTTTGATGATTCTTATGAGTCTTTGTGGACACAAGTTGTTAAGTTAGAACGTGAACGCCGACCACAATCGGCATTAAAAATAGTGGAGAAAATTTATGCCAAAGCAAGGGCAGAACAAGAACAAATTCAACTCACGCGTGCCATAATTTATAAGGCCAAATTTAAGCTTATAACAAAGGAAGATGGATACGAAGCTGTTTGCCAAATGTATAAGGAAGAAATAGCAGTAGCCTCAAGTCCAACCAAAGAAGTTTTATTATCTCTAGAGGCAAATCTCTATCAAAACTATCTCAATCAAAACCTTTATAATATTCAACAACGAACACGAATAGATGATTTTGAGGAGAATAATCCAGTGACTTGGCCGGTAAATACATTTGTCGAAAAAATTGGATCCAACTACGAAAGATCCTTATCCAATCCTGAGGTCTTGCAACAATCCCTAAAAGAGTATGAAGAGCTATTGGACGAATTTAAAGATGAAGATCTTCCATATACACCTCGGATATACGATTTGCTTGTCAATAGAGCCCTTGGTTTTTTTACAAGCAATACTACCTATTTGCCTAAGCCTTTTGATGCTTTTAGCATTTCACAAGAAGTTTATTTTGATGAGGTAGAAAAATTTGAAAAGTTGGCCATTAAAAGCCCAGATTCTACTGATATGGTTTACCGCGCTATGAAACTTATTCAAAAGCAACTTCAGCATTCCAAGCAATTCGAAATCCTACATGCGGACATCAACCTTAAAAGACTAGAACTAGTATATCAATTGGCTAAGATTGAAAACAAGCAAGAATTATATATAAAGAGCCTTCAACGCTTGGATAAAAAACATGCCAAAACAAAAATGCATGCAGTGGTGCTCAGCAAATTGGCTCAAGCTTATGTGGCCAAAGGAAATGCTGCGATGCCCACACGCACCGATGATTATCAAACAGCACTGAAGTATGCCTATTATGCTTACAATAATTATACGGATCACTACAGCACAGCGGAGGCAATTAATATTATCAACAACTTAAACCAGAAGTATCTTCGATTAACTTCGGAGTCCGTGATTCCTTCCAATAGAAATTTCATTCAAAGGATCAGTTATCGCAACCTAGACCAGGTGTATTTCGAAATTAGGAAATCAAACGAAGCCTTCTTTGAAAAAATTGAAGGGACCAACGACCTGCACAAAAGTTTCAAAGCATTTAAATCATTGCCATTAGTAAACAGTGGGTCGAAAAAATTATTTCAAGACGATCTTAAGTACGACACCAATTTTGAGATGTCATTTGATGGTTTACCCAAAGGGCGTTATTTTTTATTGGTCGGCGAGGACGAAAATTTTGACCATAAAAAATCTCTGTCCACTGCGATCATATTAAATGTTTCTGATCTTGCCATAGAACATCGCTTCTCTAAAGATTCTTACAAGGCATTTGTTACAGATCGGAATTCTGGAAAAGCCATAGAAGGAGCAAGGGTGGATATTTTTACTCAAGAGTATAACTATCAATCGCGAAAATCGATAAGAAATAAGATAAACTCTAAAACTACCGACAAAGATGGCGCTGTTGATCTGTCAACGGATGCGTCAAAATCTATTTACACAGAGGTCTTTTATCAGGATGATTATTTAAAGGAAAATGGGCGATCACATTGGAGGCCCTCCAGATCCAATGCACATAATCAATATGTGCTATTTACGGACCGTGCAATATACAGACCTGGCCAAACGCTTCATTACAAGTTGTTAGCCATGCAAAGGGACAACAATTCAATCCCTTCTTTATTGCCCAATCATCAAGTTTCGATACAGCTCTTAAACGCCAATAGACAAGAAGTTTTTAAAAAAGAAACTCAGACCAACCAATACGGAAGTACCAATGCAACAGTGCAACTTCCAAAAGGTACACTCAACGGTTCCTTTGTTTTAAAAGTCAATGGCAAGTTTGTTCAAAACATCAGAGTTGAAGAATACAAGCGCCCAAAATTTTCGATAACAGAGCTTCCGCTAAGTGAAGGATACAAGATGGGAGATACTGTCAAGGTAAGATTTGAAGCCAAGTCTTTTGTTGGAGCGGCTATTCAAAACATGGATGCAAAATATCGAGTGGTTAGAGAGGTTAGATTTCCTTGGTGGAATTGGTCCTGCGGATTTCGCTTTCCTTCACACAACCAAAGCATGCAAGAAATTGCCAATGGGGAAGTGAAAACAGATGCACAAGGGATTGCATCTATCTCATTCAAAGCATTGGAAAATTTGGAGGTACTGCCCAAATGGAATCCCATGTATATCTATACAGTCTATTTGGATATTACCGATGGCAATGGCGAAACCCAAAGCGCAATTCAATATGTACGGATAGGTTCAAAAACCAGAACGCTTGGTTTGAATTTTACCGATGCCAAGATTGTAAAAGGCAGGGAAGCAAAGGCCTTTACTTTGTCCATCAAAGATTTAAACGGCAATCCACAAAGCGGAAAAGGAACTATTGAGATTTGGAAGGCCAAAGAATCTTCAAAAGTTCTGAATCAAAGACTATGGGGACAAAATACGGTATATCAAGAATTAGATTCTATTCAGTTTGCTGCACGCCATCCCGATGACGTATACAAAGCAAGGGCAGAAAATCAACCTTCGAAAAAAGAAAAAGTAGGTGAGCTTTCATTTGATCACCAAGGAGATGCTTTTTTTGATTTGCCCAAATTAAAGGGAGGGCAGTATATTTTACACGCCAAGCTTAAGGACGAAAACGGGGAAAAAATAGATGCCATAGCTAGTTTTGAGTATTTAAATCCTTCCAAAAACATTCTACCAAAAAGCCAACATTTGTATTGGTGGGTCAAGGATAAAAAAGAACCTATAGCTCCAGATCAAAAATATGAAATTGAACTGTTGTCCAATACAGAAGATTTACATGTCCTAGTGCGCATCGATAGAAGAGATAAGGATTTGGAAGAGCGATGGGTGCTCGTAAACAAAAAAGCCAAAATCGTAATTCCAATTGAAGAAAGGGATAGAGGAGGTCTTGATATCAAAATGAGTTATGTAATAAATAACAGAGCGTACGACCTAAACCTAAGTCCCCAAATACCATGGATTAATAAAGAACTTGAAATAAAATTTAAAAGCTTTAGATCAGAATTGCTTCCAGGACAAAAAGAAAAATACTCCATTAAGATTTCTGGTAATGAAAAAGAAAAAGTAGCGGCCGAATTGCTTTGCGGCATGTATGATGCTTCGTTGGATGAATTTGTGCCGCATCAGTGGCAACATAATTTTTTCTCATCATATAGAGGTTCGGTGTATAATCGAAGGAATTCATTTCAACAGATAGGAAGCTCGTATTACTTATCTGGAACCCAGCAACGATTACAATGGAAAGGAGTTTCACGATGGTATCCTAGATTTCATGATTTTGGAGTGCATCATAGCATTCACCTGAGGGGAGGAAGATTTAGTGGGTATAACACGTACATCGATGGAGTGCGAGTAAACAAAAGTATCGAAACAGATGCCGAAATGATGGATGAGGTGGTCATCACCGAAAGAAAAATGCCTAAAAGGCAAATGGATTATGCCTCATCAAACGAGGTGGTTTCAGCCGACGAAATCCGTGCGCTTCCAACCAAAAACATCAATGCTATTGCTGCGCATTCTGCTGGAGTTCGTTCGGAGGATACACCTCAAGGCAACACTAGCCAGGAGCTAAGTCCACAGTTAAGGAAGAACCTTAAAGAAACAGTATTCTTCTTTCCATCGCTTCGAACTGACGATAAGGGTAATGTCGAGTTTGAATTCCAAATGAATGAAGCATTGACCAAATGGAAGTTAATGTCTTTTGCCCATACCAAGGATTTGAAGTCAGGTTTCGATCTGAAAGAATTGGTAACAAGCAAGGATATAATGGTTGTCCCGAATCCACCAAGATTTGTAAGGGATAAGGACAAAATTGTACTTACCGCCAAAGTCAATAATCTATCTAAAGCGCCTATCGATGCAGAAGTTTGGATAGAATTATTTGATCCAATTTCAAATAAACGAGTAGATGACAACTTGTTGCAATCGCCTTCTAGACATTCACTTAAAATTGATTCTTCTTCATCCGACTTTGTGCAATGGTCGTTGCACATTCCAGATCGAGTAATTGATGCATTGAGCTATCGGGTTTATGCTTCAGCAGGCAATCAATCAGATGGAGAAGAAAATATTTTTCCAGTGTTGACCAATAAATTACTGGTCACCGAGTCAAAACCTTTAACTGTCAAAGGACAGGACACCAAACAATTTACAATAGAACAACTAAGGGATGCCCATGGTACAAAGGTCTACCATAATTATGCTTTGGAGTATACGAGTAATCCAGCATGGTATGCCATCCAAGCTATGCCATACATTATTGATTACCGTGGGTGCAGTGAAAATTCGATGCACCTCAGTGATATGTTTTACGCACAAACGCTATCCACTCAGATGGCAAACAGCCATCCAAAAATCAAGGCGATTTTTGATTCTTGGAAACGAAAGAGCAGTGAAGAGCTTCAAAGCAAGCTTTTTAAAAATGAAGAACTTAAAAGCGCCTTGCTTCAGGAAACCCCGTGGGTTAGACAAGCAATGAGTGAATCTGAGCAGAAGCAAAATATAGCTTTGCTTTTTGATCTTAACACCATGTCGGACAAAATTAAGGGAACCTTTAATCGCTTGGCTAAATATCAAAAACCGGATGGCGGATTTTCATGGTTTGACGAAAACAGATCCAATCGATATGTGTCTCACTATATTCTCGAAAACTTGGGCCACCTCAAACGATTAGGCGCATTAAAAAGTAAACCACAAGGGTTACATCCTGTGTTGCAAAATTTACTTGCCTACTGTGATGCGCAAATCGTGGTGGAGTATAAAAAGTCTGATAAAAAAGACATAAGTCAAAGTGCTATTCAATATTTATATGTGAGAAGCTTTTTTAAGGAAGAGCCCGCTTCCAAAGAGTCCAAAAAAGCATTAACGCACTATTTAGAAAAAGCCAAGGAAAATGGACTTTCATTTGGAATATATCAAAGTGCGATCATCGCATTAGTGCTTAAGCGTTATGGGCAAACGGATGAAGCAGAGATGATCACCGCTTCGTTAATTGAACGGGCATTAATTCATGAGGAGCTTGGCATGTATTGGAATGAAGGCACTGGGTTTAGATGGTTTGAATTACCCATTGAGCGACATGCAGTCTTGATAGAATTGATGGTAGAAATGGGGGAGAAAAATCATCTCAATGATCTTAAACTATGGTTACTCAGAAACAAACAAACGAATCACTGGGGAAATACCAAGGCCACTGCGAAAGCGATCTATGCGCTGCTGATAGAAGCTGAGCAGCAAGGAATTTCCAAATGGATTTTGGAAGGAAAACTAGCCACCATCAAATTGGGAGGTCAAACCTTGGATTTTTCGAATCAAACGGAAGATGGGACGGATTATGTAAAAAGATCATGGAAAGGAGCTGAGATTGACGCTTCTTTTTCTTCTGTCGAAATTGCTAATCCAAACGATCATGTTTCGTGGGGTGGAGTATATTGGCAATACTTTGATGAGATCGAAAACATCACTCATTTTAAGGAGACACCACTCAAGCTCAAAAAATCCTTATTCAAAAAAGTCTTGGATGATTATGGCGAAAAATTATTGCCATTGACAAGCGATACTTTAAAGATAGGGGACGAACTTATCGTAAGATTGGAGCTGGAAGTAGATCGGAGTATGGAGTTTGTTCACCTAAAGGATATGCGTGCCAGTGGCTTGGAACCCCTAAATACCTTGAGTGGTTATAAGTACCGTCATGGTTTGGGTTATTACCAAAGCTCAAGAGATTTGGCTACGGATTTTTTCATTTCCTATTTGCCAAAGGGCAAGTATGTTTTTGAATATCCACTGCGAGCACAGCATGAGGGAAGCTTTTCCAATGGACTAACCACTATTCAATGCATGTATGCTCCAGAGTATACTAGCCATAGCAAAGGGGAGCGCTTGGAAATTCGATCTAATTAAGAGACCAAAATCTCCTTTGATACGTTAAAGTATTGATTGAAAGTGTTAAACAGTGTATAAATTGCTATGAACTGTTTGCATATTACGTTGATTATCAGCAACTTTATTAAAACACATCTACTATGAAAAACGCCATCTACTATGTTTGTTCTTTCTTTGCGATTTGTGCAATATTCTCTTGTACCAAAGACATAGAGGAGGTTTATACCGGAGATTATACTACTGAAGATTTTCAAAAACTTAGCGAAGTGCTTAATCTTCCATCGGAGGTTGTAGATTACAATGCAAAGCCAAACGTCAACCCGTTTGTTCCAGCAGCTTTTCACAACAACGAACAAGCCACGTTGGGAAGAGTTTTATTCTATGATAAAACCCTGTCAAATGCTGGAGAAATTTCTTGTGCTTCGTGCCACAAACAAGAGCTAGCTTTTGCAGATGATGTTGCTTTTAGTGAAGGAGTAAGAGGCGAATTAACCCTTCGAAATTCTATCGCTCTTGGTCAGTTTGCCAGTTTCGGTTCAGAATATGATGGATCAGGTTCTTTTGGAAATCCGCAACCATTATTTTGGGATGGCCGTGCCTTTTCTGTTCATGAGCAGTTATTAGAAACGATGTCTAATCCAATAGAAATGGATATTGACATCAACGAATTGGCTGCACGCCTAGAAAGCCAAGATCATTACAAGGTATTGTTTAAACGCGCTTTTGGGTCAGAACAAATAGAGAATGATAAAATTTTGATCGCACTGGAGGCCTTTATGAACACTATGGAAGGGAGTAACTCAGCGTTTGATCAAGGGTTCGTTCAGCAAGGTGACATCTTTGGCGAATTTGACAATTTGAGCGCTTCTGAAAACAGAGGAAAGGACATATTTTTTAATCACTCTTGTGGTTCTTGTCATTCTAGTGCTTTGGTAGGATTTTTTGACCCTGGGTTTAGCGACAACAGTTTTGCTAATAATGGTTTGCAACAAAACTATGAGGATGCAGGCTTAGGTGTTCATACCAATTTGGCTGTAGATATGGCAAAATTCAAAATCCCTCAATTGAGAAATATCGCACAGACTGGCCCTTATATGCACGATGGTCGGTTTGAGACTTTAGAGGAGGTAGTTGATTTTTACAGCACAGATATCGCAGCCCATCCAAATTTGGATTCCAGATTAAAAGATGGGAATAGCCCGATGAAATTCAATTTTACAGCACAGGAAAAATCGGATTTAGTTAACTTTTTGAAGACGATGAGTGATGATTTCTTACTGACAGATTCGCGCTGGTCAGATCCTTTTTAAATGCGATAGAACCATATCTTAATTAAATTTGTTAGTAAACCTATTAGTGTCATTTTTTGACTTTGAGTATGGTTTATTTGAATTACTTTTAGTCAGCCAAAGAGAAAAGATATGAGTTGGAAAAGGCTTTCAGCATCAGATTTAGAAATAAAAGAAGCACTCAAGAATTGGAGGCAAATGATAGTCAAATATCAAAAGCCTGATTTGCGTAAAGCTATCATTCAAATTCTAAATTCGTTCTTGCCATTTATTGCCTTGTGGGCATTGATGTACATCAGTTTGCAATGGTCTGTTTTTATAACCCTGGGACTAGGCTTAATCAATGCTTTTTTCTTGGTTCGAATTTTTATTATTCAACACGATTGTGGACATCAATCCTTTTTCAAATCAAGATGGTGGAATAACGTCGTTGGTAAGATATGTAGTGTTTTTAGCTTCATGCCTTTTGGGTATTGGGCAAAGACACATAACTATCATCACGGGCATTCTGGTATGTTAGAGGTGCGAGAAATAGGAGATATTCCGATGCTCACTGTTTCAGAGTTTAGAGAAAGAAAATGGTGGGGCAGATTGGGTTACATGATCTGGCGTATGCCTTTGGTTACATTTGTAATCGCTCCAATTTATTATTTCATCGTGTCGTGTAGGTTCCCCATTTTTAAGTTTAACAACTTAAGAAAAACCTTTGTTATGCAATTAAAGGATAATTTCTGGATTGCATTGGCTTACATTGTTTTCGGATTTACTTTAGGTTGGGCAAAATTCTTGTTCATTCAATTAATGCTCGTTTTCTTCTTTGGGATAATCTCCTTTTGGTTCTTTTACGTGCAACATCAGCATGAATACGCTTATAAAGAATGGAAGGACAATTGGGATTTTCTTCTTTCGGCCATCAAAGGCGCTACGTATTATAAATTGCCCAAAATGTGGCAATGGTTGACCGGAAATATTGGCATCCATCACATTCATCATTTAAGTAGTTTGATTCCAAACTACAACCTAGAAAAATGTATGAAAGAAAATAAGGTGCTCAACAAATATGTGACGAAAGTGAGCTTTTGGGAAAGCTTGAAGATGATAAACAACAAACTCTGGGATGAAAATCAAAAGAAGATGATTTCCTTCACAGAGTTTTATCGTTTAGAAAAAGCTAGGATAATTTCCTAGGCAAATATTTCGGTTGCAGCAAAGTGAAAACTAGCTTCTAAAGCTGCATTTTCATCCGAATCAGATCCGTGTACTGCGTTTTCACCAATGCTCGTGGCATATTTAGCTCGTATGGTACCTGGTGCAGCTTCCGCTGGATTGGTCGAACCAATGAGAGTTCTAAAATCCTCTACTGCGTTGTCTTTTTCCAAAACGGCAGCCACAATTGGTCCAGAAGACATAAAATCTACCAATTCGCCATAGAAAGGTCGTTCTTTATGAACTGCATAAAATTCACCAGCTTTCTCTTTGGAGAGTTTGGTGTATTTCATTGCAATAATTTTGAATCCAGATCCAACCATTTGTTCTAGAATCCCACCGATATGTCCGTTTCTCACAGCATCAGGTTTGATCATTGTTAAAGTTCTGTTCGTAGCCATTTGACTTATTTAATTTAAAAATCGCTGCAAATGTAAAGAACTGAAAATATTAATGCTTACTCCTATATGTACTTTTGATTCTAAATGACGACTTTTGCACACATTTATGAACGAAATAGAACAAATAAAGGAAATACTTGCTCTACCTAAAGACATAGTTATTTTGACGCATCGCAATCCTGATGGAGATGCCCTCGGTTCTAGTTTGGCGCTCAAACTATTTTTAGAAGAACAAGCGCATAGTGTAAAAGTAATCTTGCCCAGCGAGTACCCTAAGATCTTTCATTTTTTGCCTAGCATTGAATCATGTGCAGTATATGATTTGAATCAAGAGTATGCTTTAGAGCAAATCGAAAAAGCACAGGTCATTTTCTGTTTGGATTTTAATGGCCTAGATCGAATTGACAAAATGGGACTCAAAGTACAAGAATCAAATGCTAAAAAGATTCTTATAGATCATCATTTGGATCCAGAACCTTTTGCTGATTTTCAGTTTAGTGACACCAAGGCCAGCAGTACATGTGAGTTGGTTTATGACTTTATAGAAAATCTAGGCCAAAAGGAAAAAATAAATGTTCCCATTGGTGAATGTATCCTTACTGGTATAATAACTGATACAGGATCTTTTAAGTATAGCACCAATCCTCGGGCTTATCAAATTGCTTCACAGCTTAAGGAGAGAGGTGTAGATGATTATCAATTAAATGATAAAATTCATAATACCCTCACGGAGAAACAACTCAGACTTTTGGGGCATTGCTTGGCCAACCGATTAGAGCTTATTCCTGAGTACCAAACTGGTATAATTAGTTTGACCAAAGACGACTACCACAGCTTTAAAATTGGAAGAGGAGATACTGAAGGTATCGTGAATCATATTCTTATGATTGATGGCATCAAAGTAGCCGCTTTTATTAGAGAACAACCGACCATAGTTAAAATGTCCTTTCGATCCAAAGGAGATATTTCTGTTGCCGATATTGCCAGAAATCATTTCAATGGTGGAGGGCACAAAAATGCGGCAGGGGGAGCAGCTTATGCGAGCTTAAAGGATATCATTTCAAGATTTAAAAAAGAATTACCTAATTATATAGATAAAATAGAGACTCTATGATCTTAAAGACTATAAAATTTTCCGCCTTGGCCCTGATTCTCGCAGGCTTGACCTCATGTCAGTCTTCCAGCAGTAAATCTGGCAAAACACCTTCTGGATACAGCTACACGAAGCATTTTGATTCCAAGGGCCCCAATCCTCAAAAAGGGGACTATGTCTATTTCGAAATGGATATAAAAGATAACAATGGAAAGGTGTTGCAATCCATGAGAAATTTAGACCAAATGCCTGCAGTCCAAATTCCTGTTGAAACACAGGTTGGATCTAAGCCTAATGCCATTATAGAATTGTTAGAAATGAGCGCCGTTGGTGATAGCTTAGAGCTTATTATCCCGAGTGATTCTTTGCCAGGCATTCGAGGGCAGTATGGAGATATAGAGCACATTGCATATTGTTTGGAGGTCAAAGAATTTACGGATCAAAAAACATATTTAGATCGTGCTAACGCATTCAAGCTCCAGCAAAAAGCAGAAATGGACGCCTTGCGTATGAGTCCAGAAGAAAGCAAAGCTAAAACCCAAGAAATCGCCTCATTCGTTGAGCAAACGCTTGCAGATTATAAAGCAGGTAAAACAAACCCCACAAAATTGGATTCAGGGCTAGAGATTATAATGCACGAGGAAGGAGATGGCCAATATGTTCCAAACGGAAAGCAGATCAAAGCACATTATTACGGGGTTGTAAAAGAGACTGGAAGCATGTTTGATAATTCATTTAGTAAAGGAATGCCTTTTACCTTTACCCTTGGACAAGGGCAAGTTATCAAAGGTTGGGATGAAGGAATGGCTAAAATCCGTAAAGGAGGTAGAGCTACCCTTGTAATTCCTTATCCTATGGCATATGGTGAATCAGGCAGACCGCCTAGGATTCCGGCTAAATCAGATTTGGTATTTTACGTAGAGGTGCTCTAATTTATTAACCTTATAAAAGAGGACAAATGACTGCAGATCAATACAAAGAGTTGCTGTCTCGTTTGACGTTGGTTAGGAGGTATCTTTGACGTTGACCGAAGATTACAAGAAATAGAAGAAAAAGAGGGACTTTCTATGGACCCCAATCTTTGGGATGACCCCAAAAAGGCGGAAGTACTTTTAAAGGAACTTAAGCTGCATAAAAAATGGGTGGCCAAGTACGATGGGATTAAAGAAAAAATCGATGAGCTTGCTGTGCTTGAAGAATTCAGGCAAATGGGAGAACCTACAGAAGACGAAATTGCCACGAAGTATCAATTGACTGTTGAAGAAATTGAAGACGTAGAATTTACCTCAACCATGAACAAGCCCGAAGATGCCTTGTCATGTATTTTAGAAATCAATGCTGGAGCTGGAGGTACAGAGGCTTGTGATTGGGCCGAAATGCTTTATAGAATGTATTTGATGTATGGAGAAAAAGCAGGGTATAAGGTAAGAGAATTAACTCGGGTTGATGGGGATGTTGCAGGAGTAAAATCCGTGGAGCTAGAATTAGAAGGAGAATATGCCTATGGCATGTTAAAATCAGAAAACGGTGTGCACCGACTGGTGAGGGTGAGCCCTTACAATTCTCAAGGAAAACGGATGACTTCTTTCGCTTCAGTTTTTGTGCACCCTTCCATTGATGATACGATCGAAATAGAAGTAAATCCTGCAGATCTTGACTGGGATACATTTAGGGCAAGTGGAGCTGGAGGACAGCATGTTAATAAAACGGAATCTGCAGTACGGGTTCGTCACTTGCCATCCGGAATTGTTGTAGAATGTCAGGAAGAACGTTCGCAGCACATGAACCGAGAGAAGGCAATCCAAATGCTCAAATCCAGATTGTACCAAAAAGAACTCGAGAGACAATATGCAGAAAGAGATAAAGTTGAAGCCGGTAAAATGAAAAATGAATGGGGCTCTCAAATCAGATCGTATGTATTGGATGACCGAAGAGTTAAAGATCACCGTACCAAATTTGAAGACCGCAATACAGATGCTGTACTTGGAGGAAACATAGAAGGCTTTTTGAAAGCCTTCCTTATGTGGGATGGCAAATAAAGATTAATTCGCAGGTTTTTGTTTGGATCCTTTTTCTCCTTCAATTATGTCCAAAATTTCTTCATTCGTTTTTCCAAGGTTGTCAAGTAAAAATTTGACATCATCAGCCAGATCATCTTCAGGAAACTTTTCGAGAAATTCTTGATAAACTGTACGAGCTAATTCTTCGTTTTTAAGTTCGTTGTCTATGATAAATCCTTTTAAAAACAAAGAAGTAGAGGCTTTGTCATTCGTTGGGTATTGTTCATAGATCCAATCATAGAGACTGAGGGTTTTTGGGAAGGTTTGTATAGATCGTGCAACTTCTGCTGCTTTATAAAGATAATTTGGAGATTCTTCGTCAGCGAATCCCAGTGCATAGGCCTCGCACAGATTGACATATTCCAAAGAATTACTTCTGTTCATTCCAAAAAAATCAGGTTCCTCAAATGCCGCCTTGCCTGCAGATAATATAAAATCGTTAAGATTTGCTCCCGCGAAATCACCAAGAATTCCCTTAGCACTTTCCACATGCTTATAATTAGGGTATTGATCCACAAGTGCTCGGTATAAAATATTGGCCGGTTGTGTTCTCTTACTTGCTTGCATAATATTAGCAAGTTCCCATAGGGCATCCTCTTTACTTTCAAGTTTAGAACGATGTGAACGAAGCAACATAGTCAAATACCCAGCGGTTCGATTCTTCAGATTGAATTTTCGAGAAATTTCTAATCCTTTCGAAATTAGTCGAAATGATTCCTTATCGTCATTTTTGATTTCGCTAATTTCTTTATTCAGTGTTTTTAGAAGTTCGTTTGCTTTAGCCGGCTCTGAGGTTTCACTCAGGCTTTGTAAAGTATTGGCTTCATTAGTAGTGGAAGCATCATTTTTACATGCTCCTAAAAAGACAAGAGAAGCAAAGGAAAGGACAAATACATAGCTTTTGTTCATAAGGCAATCATTAAAGTAGTTCAAACTTAAGAATTGCTGTTATATATGCAAAAACAATTCCATATGATGAACCCCTGTAGAATAATATTGTTGCAATAACATTATGGATGTATTTTGGTTTAGAAGAGACCTTCGCAGCACAGACAATGCAGGATTGTATCATGCCTTGAAAAAAGGTTCTAATGTTCAGCCTATATTCATTTTTGATCAAAATATATTGGATGATTTAGAGGATAAAGCCGATGCGAGGGTGAGTTTTTTACATGAAACAATTACAAAATTAAACGAGGATTTCCTCAAATTGGGATCTTCCTTATGGGTCTTTTATGGGAAACCTATAGAGGTATGGAGGGCATTGATAAAAAGCAACAGCATTTCAAACGTCTTTGTTAATAGAGATTATGAGTCGTATGCCTTAGATCGTGATAAAGAGATACAAGCATTATTAGATACAGAAAATATATCTTTCAAAACTTTTAAAGATCATGTGCTATTCGAAGGCCATGAGGTATTAAAAAGTGATGGAAATCCCTATACCGTATTCACCCCCTATAAGAGAAGGTGGTTAGCTAGACTGGAGTCTAAAAAATGGGGAGAGGAGCTTTACTATCTAAAATCATATCCTGTAAAAAACTATCTTACTTCCCTCAATGCCTCATCGGGGCAATCTATTCCTAGCCTTACTTCCATGGGTTTCTCCAAATCGGAGATTGAAATTCCTTCTACAATCGTAGAACAAAAAAGGATAAAAGAATATGAAGCCAAAAGAAATTTTCCAGCGCAAGATGCCACGACACGTTTAGGAATACATTTTAGGTTTGGCACCATTAGTATTCGCGAAAAGGCTAGAAAGTCGCTCAAATTGAGTGAGACATTTTTATCGGAAATCATTTGGAGAGATTTCTATTCTCAAATTTTACAGCATTTTCCACATGTCGAGACCAATGCTTTTAGAGCCAAATACGAAAGAGTAGAATGGAGAAATAATGAGGACGAATTTAAGTTATGGTGTCAAGGTAAGACTGGGTATCCTATGGTTGATGCTGGTATGCGAGAGTTGAACGCTACAGGTCATATGCATAACCGTGTGCGAATGATCGTCGCTAGTTTTTTAACCAAGCATCTACTTATTGATTGGAGATGGGGGGAAGCATACTTTGCTCAAAAACTTTTGGATTTTGATTTGGCTTCCAATAATGGCGGTTGGCAATGGGCCGCAGGCTGTGGCACTGATGCAGCCCCGTATTTTAGGATATTTAACCCTGCGAGCCAAATGGAAAAATTTGACAAAGAAAAACGCTACATAAAAAAATGGATTCCAGAGTATGGTACAGCATCATATGTCACACCAATGGTAGACCATAAAGAGGCCAGAGAGCGATGCCTTAGTACCTATAAGATGGCTCTAAATCAGGAATCATAAAAGTTCCTCAACTTTTGAAAGAAGCCACTGCTTGCTAAAAAGAAGTTCTGTTTCGACAATTTGCTTTTTAAGATTCTCAATAGAAAGCTTGTCCTGATATTTAACCTTCGTCAATTTTCTTGTAAACTGAATAAGGTTTTTATACGCTTTTTTTACCCGGTCAATTATCCTCGAATTACGGTTTAAATAGACGTTAAAACTATTGAGAAGGGAGTGTAAAGCTTCGTATTCATCAAGTTCGTAGTAGGTTGACAGTAATAGATTTTTAGCACCCAAAGAATAATTTACTTCATCGTATTCAAAAGAAACGAGGTATTCAATAACTTTTTGGTACTCCTTGCGGTAAAAGGAAAGCAAGGCTTTGTTATAATTAATGACACTGTCTGCAAATTTGGGATCTAGCCTTTCGCTATAGGTTTTAATAAACTCATTCGTCCATGCATACTCGCCTAGACGTAAGGCAGTCATTGTGATATTTCTAAAGGTAGTAGGAGACAAAAAGCTGTCTGTCAGAAGTAATTCTGTTGTTAATGCATATTTGTATAGATCTAATACTTCACTTTGAAATTTGGTATCTCCTTTATTGACCCTTCGTATACCATAGGTAAAAGCCGCTTCAAAAATCTCTTTTGCTTCCAACAATGGAAAGACATCGAGATAGTCTTTAATCAGTTCTTTTAATTTGAAGTAATGTTTTTCGTCTTCTTCATGAATATGAGTCATGTAGATTTGGTAGTAAATTTCTACTACTCGATTTCGTAATAAGGCCGAATTTTCAACGATTTCAATAATCGAATCAATAAAATTGATTTGAACTTTCTGATTACGTACACTTTGCCAACTGAGCACCGTGCACATATACCTCAATTTTTCTATGATATAAAAGAGGTCGAGGTTATAGGATATTTCGGGAATGTTGAAATTACTTAATTCATCCTTAGACTTGGCTTTTCGCTCAAATTCTGAAGTGAGAGAAAAAATGTTTTTTTGCAAGCTGTATTGCTGATAATAAAAGTCACTTGTTTTTGAAAAGGATTGCTCCGAATATCTCTTTGATTTTGAAAGGATAGAATTGTAAAGCTTTTCCAACCTGCGTTCTCGTAATTCTGAGAGCAAATGATTGGTCTTAGCTAATTTTTTATTCGAGTAGTTTTCTACAGCCAAAAACTCTTCAAAAAGTGAAATACAATCAGTGTTTAGTTTTCTGAATTTTTTGTCGGAATATTTTTCGTTAGGAAACACTTCAGAAAATACTTTTTCTCGTTCTATTTTCTTATTCGGTTTCCTAACATACTTTTCTAGAATTAAAACATATTTGATTAAGGTCTCATTGGCATTGAAATAGGGAGACTTAACAAATTTTTTGAATTTGTTTAATTCGTACACATCGAGGTGCGAAAGGGCGTATATGAGTTTAAAATCTCTCAAGGCAATATATTAGACAATTATCATATTTAAATTATTCTATAAACCATTTGATTACATATTAAACTTATATTCTATATGATTGGTCCATGTGCATAATGAATGCGTCAATTTAATAATATATAATTAATTGATTCTTAATCATTTTAAGTTATTGATTATCAGTGGATTTCGTATTAGGAAAAAATTAATTAATAAAATCCAGATATCTTCTGAAAATCAGCTAAAAATGAAGTATTTTGCATTCGAAAACAGTAACCAAAACCTGACATGTATAAGATTCTTTCTGTCAAGAAAGCTTTTACTTTGATAATTGGATGTTTGATGTGCCTTATCTCATGGTCTCAGACAAACCCGGCTTTGGTTACTATCGATCTTCCACAGGGTGTTATTTTTAAGGACACCATTGTTTCTAGCTTACCTCCGACACAAGTTCCTCCTTATCACAATCCTATAAATACGCCAGGTATTAGCGGTTTTGGTAATGATGAATACGAATTTAGTTTTTTGCCTAACCCTCAGTTTTTGGGAAAAGATGTCGTCAATGTCAAATATTTCTCAGGTACGGCAGGTCAAGCAACACCAAAATATATTCGATACGAGATAAATTACAAGACATCAATTGTTACCGCTAAAGATGATTTTGTAGTGTATGAAGCGGGATCAGATCTGGTTGCTATCAATGTTTTGGAGAATGATGTAACTTCTTCTTCTGGATTGGCAGAAGTGATGATTGCTCAGGTTTCTAATGGTACTGCCACAGTCAATGAAAATAATCTAATAGAATTTGTTCCTGATGATGAATCGAGACCAATTTTTATCGAGTATGTAGCTATTGATGATCAAGGCAATTCTGATTTGGCAACTGTGGTGCTTCAAGCAGATAATGTCCAGCCACAGGATACCTTAAGGTTTACGATTGTAAACAATAGACCCTTTGAAGTGATCCTGCCTAACGAAACGTGTACCATTGTCGATTCTACAGATTTTGGAGAACTAGAGCTCGTTGGAAGCATGATGAGCTATAAGCCTGATGCCTATTCTCAAGGTTCGGATGAAACGACCTTAAGTGATGGGAACGCAACCACAGTGGTTGTTTTCAATGTAATCGACAACACTCCTTCGGATGATTTTGTCCAAGACGATTATGTTTTCACCCCAATGAACACGAGTGTTGATTTGGATGTATTTGCCAACGACTTTGACCCTCAGGATGAGTTCATAGTGGATCATTCTGCAGATATGATTCATGATACCTTGGGTAAGTTTTCGTATACACCACCTCAATGGTCCCAAGGAACAAGATTCTTTTACTATACTGCTTATAATGGGTTTGAAAATCAAACGGCTAGGGTCTACATCACGGTTGATAATTTTGTCCCACAAAGCCTATCTGGCCATCAAATAACTGGACTGAAAAATAGTGCCATAGTTTTGGATTATCAGGTACCTATCGATGGGTATTCTTTTGAAGTATTAAATGCTCCTTCTAATGGACAATTACAGGTTGACGTAGATAGTATTGCAGTGGATTGCAACGAAATCAATTCTGGAGGTCTCATAGTCTATCAACCTGGAGTAGATTATGTTGGCTTAGACGAATTTGATCTTAGATATAAAGTTAACGGGAATACAGCTGGAGTAATTAAAGTTAAGGTTAATGTGGTGGATTTTACAGATGACACGGTATGTCCTTGTATTGGTCCAGATTGCGTCTGGCCCGGTGATGTCAACAATGATGGACGGGTTTTCGTAGATGATTTATTGCCCATTGGATTATACATGGGAGAAATAGGAGCTAATCGTAGTGATATAACTTACAATCATTGGAATGGCCAAAGCAGTGATGATTGGGAAACCAGCCAGGGTGAAATAGGAGAGAACCTCAAGTTTATTGACGCCAATGGTAATGGTTTTATAGAAGCTTCAGATGTAGATGCCATAACTGAAAATTATAATGGAGCTCATAATCTTTTTGCGAACAAAATTTTAGGGACAAAAGCATATGGTTTGAGTTTGGTTAATCTAAATGGGGTAGATACCGTTTATGCTGGAGAAACACTATGTCTTGGGATTTCGATTGGATCTGAGATTTTTCCAGTGAAGGATATGCACGGATTGGCTTTCAATCTAAACATACGACCAGAAGCCATTGATTCGAGTAGTTTGGATTTAAGCTTCGTAGAAAATAGTTGGCTAACTTATAATTCAGCACAAATAGAACTGGTACAACAACCATATGATGGCATCATCCATGCTGCGGTGAGTAGGTCTGATGGTATGGCTATGGCAGGAAATGGGATCATTGGCCAGGCATGTTTTATCGTTGAAGAGGACTTGGGTGGGATTCGATCTGGTGAAGAATTAAATACAGTCAAAATAGGCTCTAGTAATGTCAGTTCACTTGATTCAAAAGGAAATGCTTTCCGTCTAACTGATGGAGAAATAGAAATTCCTTTAGGCGGCATACGGCCTGAAAATCATCCGATTACACCTCAAGACTTAATTCTTTTCCCTAATCCGACATCAGGTCAAGTAAACATTCATATGAATGGTGGAAGTATTGATGATTTGATCATCAGTGATTTATCGGGTGCTCAGATATTACGGCGAGCAGATTCTGAATCCAATCAGTTAAGCTATGACGCCTCTGCATTGAATCCAGGCACATATGTTGCTTCTGTTCGGTCTAACGGAAGATGGGTCAGTAAAATGTTTTACGTTTTAAAGTAAGACTTCCTTACAATCTGTTTCCATTTATTATTTCTAACAAAGTTTCTCTGTAGTTCTTACCTATAGGAATATGTTTTTTCTCTCCTTTCTCTGTAATTTCTACCATATTTCCAACGATAGCATTGATTTTACTCAAATTCACTATATACGACCGATGGACTCGTTTAAAGATATTTGCAGGTAATTTTTGTTCCAAACTTTTCATAGTTTGCAAAGTGACAATTCGAGAATCTCTTCTTTTAATTATCACATAGTCCTTCAAACCTTCGATATATAATATATCGTCAAAAATGACTTTGATTAGTTTTTTGTCCGCCTTTACGAAAAAGAAATCATCTCCATCAGCTTCCTCGACTTGATTTGTTGCTCCAAGTTCTTCTGTAACTCTATTTACAGATTTCATAAATCTATCCAACGAAATTGGTTTGAGGAGATAATCGCTGGCATTTAATTCAAACCCTTCGACTGCATAATCAGGATAGGCCGTGGTGAAAATTACTTTTGGAGGATTTTCTAAGCTTTTTAAAAATTCCATACCAGTAATTTGTGGCATTTGAATATCCAAAAACATCAAATCAATCTGATGGTTTTTTAATGCCTCATTAGCTTCAATTGCGTTATTACAGCGTTGAACTAGCTCTATATTAGGCATTTTAGAAATATATGTTTCGAGTACATCAAGAGCCAATGGCTCATCGTCAACTATAATAGTCTTAAGCATATTTCAATTAATCTAGTTTCAAATAAAGGTTTACAATATATTCATTAGGAAAATCCTTAATATCTAAGTTATAATGCTCGCCATAATGCAATTCTAGCCTTTTGCGCACATTTAAAAGCCCAATTCCTCCACTTTTTTTATTGCTTGCAGGAGAAGGTAGGCTTGGCGCTTTACTATTTATCACAGTGAGGTTTAATTCATTTTGACTAGCGTCTAAATTTATTTTTACAAATCCATCTCCAATTTCATTTTTAAGTCCATGTTTGAAACAATTCTCAACAAAAGGGATGAAAACCAAAGGAGCAATTTTCTGATTTTCAATAACTCCTTTGGAGTTAAAATCAATGTTTACTTTTTTGCCTTGACGAATACTTTCTAAATCAAGGTAGTTTCTCAAGTAGTTGATTTCTTTACTCAACATCACACGCCGCTCGTTGCATTCATATAACATGTATCTCATCATTTCTGAAAGCTTCAATACAATTTCTGGTGCATCGTCCGACTTCTTAAGCGTCAAAGCGTATAAGTTATTTAAGGTATTAAATAAGAAGTGCGGATTTATCTGAGATTTTAAAAAATTTAGCTCACTTTCTAAGGACCTTTTCTGAAGTTCTTGTTTTTCCCTTTGATGAAAAGCCCAATCATTTATGATTTTAAAACCAGACGAACCAATAGCTATTAATAAGCTGGATAAAAAGATGTCACCTTGTCTTTCGATAAAATACCCCTGAATGTCTGGATTGTCCGAATAAAAAAGATAAAAGGCCAGCGTTTTTATTGGCGTTAGGAGTAAAGCGGTAACAATTAAAGCCAGTAAGTATTGAATGACTCCCTTGTCGTTAAGATATTTTGGGATTAAATAAAGCAGGTTAATGTAAACGATCAAGGCATAAAATCCTACGTTGATCAGCTCTTTGCTCAAAACGAATAAAATGCCTTGTTCTTTGCTGTCGTTCAAAACAAAGAACAAGTAAAAAGCCAACCAAAAGAGGATGTGGTTACTATAACGTTCTAAAATCGAACGAATTTGGGATTGACCAATGTTATTTTCTTGCAGTATTTCCAAACCTAAACAACTCCTTTAAATTTCGGTTATTATTAACATGATGCCTAATAAAATAGATTAAAGTAACTATTGATAAGACTAAAATCTAGCGCCCTCTATGCTGGATGAATGATTAACTTTGTATGTAATATATTGAAATGAGTTACACTAAAAAAGAATCCTACAATCAAGAGACGACGGATAAACTTAAAAATAGGTTTGGAGATATTCTTGATTTTATAGGAGAAGATAAAGAAAGAGATGGGTTGTTAAAAACTCCTGAGCGTGCCTCAAAGGCCATGCAGTTTTTGACCCATGGGTACGATTTGGATCCTGTTTCGATTTTGAAAGGAGCTCTTTTTGAAGAGCATTTCAATGAAATGGTCATTGTAAAGGATATTGAGGTGTATTCTTTGTGCGAACATCACATTTTGCCCTTTTATGGCAAAGCTCATGTAGCTTATATTCCAAATGGTAAAATAGTTGGATTGAGTAAAATCCCACGTGTAGTCGACGCCTATGCTAGAAGATTGCAGGTGCAAGAAAGACTAACCAGAGAGGTGTTAGAATGCATTGATGAAACCCTAAAACCACAAGGAGTAGCTGTAATTATAGAAGCCGCGCATATGTGTATGATGATGCGAGGGGTTCAGAAGCAAAATTCTGTGACTACCACGAGTGCCTTTACGGGGGCATTTAATAGACAAGAAACGCGTACCGAGTTTTTAAATTTAGTTCAAGCCAAATTGAGATAAATGAAAGTATTTGTATTTCCAGGACAGGGTTCTCAGTTTGAAGGAATGGGGGCAGACCTTTATGCATCTAATCCAAAAGCAAAAGCCTTATTTGATAAGGCAGACGAAATTTTAGGATTTGGTCTGAGTCAAATAATGTTTAAAGGCAGCGCGGAAGAACTTAAAAGAACAGATGTAACCCAGCCTGCTATTTTTGTATACAGTTATATTAAATCCGTGTTGGCTGAAGAGGAGTTTGCGCCAGATGCCGTGGCTGGGCACTCGCTGGGCGAATTTACAGCATTGACTAGTATTGGTGTGTTGAGTTTTGAAGATGGATTACGTCTCGTGCAAAAAAGGGCTAATGCGATGCAACAGGCTTGCGTAGAAACACCAGGTACAATGGCCGCTATTTTAGGTCTTGAGGATAGTCAAGTAGAAGAAATTTGTGCGTCTGTGGGTGCCGTGGTTGTTCCAGCTAATTACAACTGTCCTGGACAATTGGTTATTTCAGGTAGTGTGGATGGTATCGATTCTGCCGTTGAAAAAGCAAAAAAGGCAGGGGCACGAAGAGCATTAGTTCTACCGGTGGGTGGTGCTTTTCATTCTCCTTTAATGTCTTCTGCACAAACAGAACTTTCTAATGCTATACAAAATACAAGCTTCCAACAACCTCGTTGTCCGATATATCAGAATGTCACAGCTTCAGCTATTAATGATGTAGAACAAATTAAGGTGAACCTTGAAAAACAATTGACGTCGCCGGTTCGATGGACGCAAAGTATGATGCAAATGAAGGAAGATGGGCTCACAAAATATGTAGAAGTTGGTGCCAGAGTGTTGACCGGGATGTTTAAAAAATTAGATAGAGCAATAGAAACGGAGCAGTTGTAATGAGCAATCAAAAAGCGAAGATTGTTGCAGGCAGTATTCTGATTGCAGAACCCTTTATGTCAGATCCCAATTTCAAGAGATCGGTGGTTTTGATTTGCGAAAAGGATGAGAAGGATGGGATTGTGGGCTTTGTGCTCAACAAGAAAATGAATCTCAGTATCAACGAAATACTTCAAGATTTTCCAGAATTTGAAAGCCAAGTCTATTTTGGAGGACCAGTAGCCACAGATACCATTCATTACATTCATGATGTCGGTGATATTTTAGAAGAGAGTATTCCAGTACACGATAATATTTATTGGGGCGGAGATTTTCAACAGCTCAAATTCTTAATCGAAAGAGAGCTTGTTTTACCACGAAACATAAAGTTTTTTGTGGGGTATTCCGGATGGTCTCCGGGTCAGTTGGAAGACGAATTGGATTCAGGATCTTGGATTGTAAACGACATGGATTCTAATTACGCATTTTATAAGACACCAGATTTGCTCTGGAAAAACAGTTTAATTAATAAAGGCGATGTTTTTACTGTGATTTCTCAAATGCCTGACAGCAAATTTGATAACTAGTCTATGCTAAAAATAAATAACCTCTTTTTGAAGTACGGGGATCGCGTGCTCTTTGATCATATCTCTGCAACAATCAGAAATGGAGAGCGTGTAGGATTGATTGGACGAAATGGTGCAGGCAAAAGTACCTTGCTTAAGTTAATAGAAGGTGAAATCAGTGCTGATGGCGGTACAATCGAAGTACCCAAGGAAAGCACCATTGGTTTTTTGCGCCAAGAACTAAGCTTTGATCGAGATCAAACGGTAAAGGAAGAAGCAATGAAAGCTTTTGAGGAGTTCATTGCACTTAATGAAAGGTTAGAAAACATTAATGTCGAATTATCAACAAGAGAGGATTATGAGTCTGTGGAATATGCCAAACTAATTCAAGAAATTACAGACATAAGCAATCGCCTCGCGGTATTTGATAATGACAACCCCGAAGCCTTGTGTTCAAAGGTGCTTAAAGGACTAGGCTTTTCGATTGAGGAAATGGATAGAAGTTTATCCACCTTTAGTGGAGGTTGGTTAATGCGGGTAGAAATGGCAAAATTACTTCTCAAACAACCCGATGTCCTTTTATTAGATGAACCTACCAACCATTTGGACATTGAGTCCATTATTTGGCTTGAAAATCATTTGTCTAAATATCCAGGTATCATTTTGGTTATTTCTCACGACAAAGCCTTTTTGGATCACATCACTAACCGAACGATTGAAGTAGAATTAGGAAGGCTTTTCGACATTAAGAAGAACTACAGTGGTTTCGAAGTTGAAAAGAAAAACCAATCTCAGATTCTTCAAGCCTCATTCGAAAATCAGCAAAAAGAAATTGCGCAAAAAGAAAGATTGATAGAAAAATTTAGAGCCAAAGCCAGTAAGGCAAAGATGGCCCAATCTTTAATCAAGCAATTGGATAAAATGGACAGGGTAGAGGTCTACGGGGAAGACACCAAGGTCATGAAAATTCGATTTCCAGAACCACCAAGAGCTGGTCGAGAAATGGTCAAAGTCGAAAAATTAGGAAAGTCATATGGCGATAATGAAGTACTTCGCGATGTAGATCTCGTCGTAGAAAGAGGAGACCGTATAGCCTTTGTTGGTCAAAATGGACAAGGCAAATCAACCTTAGCCAAACTAATTACCAAGGACATTAAATCCACAAGTGGTGAAATAACCCTTAACCCGACAGTGGAGATGGGGTATTATGCCCAAAATCATCACGAAACTTTAGATTTAAACAGTACGCTTTACGACACATTATATCATGCATGTCCTCCGGAGCTTACGACCCGTGTGCGTTCTATTTTGGGCTCATTTTTATTTTCTGGAGAAGATATAGACAAAAAAATCAAAGTTCTATCTGGGGGAGAACGTGCTCGACTTTCTATGGCGTGTCTCATTGTCAATCCTATTAATTTGCTCATTCTGGATGAACCTACCAATCATTTGGATATGTTGTCAAAAGCAACTCTAAAAGAGGCTTTGATGAATTATACAGGCACCTTAATTATCGTTTCTCACGATCGAGATTTTCTATCTGGGTTAACGGATAAAACATATGAATTTGCCAATCGAAAAGTGCGAGAATATTTAGGCGATGTAAACTATTTTCTTGAAAAAAGAGCGGCTGAGGATTTTAGACAATTAGAGCAGTCTTATCAAGAGAAAAAAGTAAAAGTAAAGCCCGAAAAATCAGAGGCTAGCCCTCCCAAACAAGATCAAAATATTCAAAAGGAAATTCAAAAAGCGGAGAAAAAAATAAATCAGCTGGAAGGATGGATTAATGAAAAAGAGGAGAAAATGAGCGTTGAGGGGTTCTACGAATCTTCGGATAGCGAAAAAATTATTAAGGATTATCAACAGTTGCAAAAGCAATTACAAGAGGCCGAAGCAAAATGGGAAGACTTGGTTTCTCAGATTTCGTAAAACTTATCCAGTTGATTTTTTAAAGCCCTCATATCTTTTGGCACATCGCTAGTCACTTCTATAAATTTCCCACTCAAGTCTTTAAATTTTAAACGAAAGGCATGCAAGGCTTGTCGATATATTAGTGGGCGTTCTTCAACATTTTTTTTGTGCTTGTATTTTTTTCGTTTCAATTGACTTAAATAAAACGCAGACGATATGCCATATTTTTCATCCGCTATAATGGGACAATTTATGTTTTTGAGATGTACTCTTATTTGATGTGTTCTCCCCGTTTCTATCTTTATTTCGAGTAAAGAAAATCTTTCCCAACTCTTCAAAACCTTAAAGTGGCTAATTGCTTTTTTACCTTTTTTGGCAGCAATAATTTTTCCTTTTTTAGAAGGGTCTTCTTTTAAATAAATATCTATTGTACCGCTTTCGGTCCTAGGAACATTATGACAAAGCGCATGATAAATTTTTTCTACTTTATTGCTCATCAACAGCTCAGTGAAGTGTTTTTGAGCTTTTTCATTTTTAGCAAAACAAACCAAACCACTTGTAAATTTATCGATGCGGTGGACCAAAAGTAGCTCTGGATGCTTTGATTGTAATTGGTGATAAAGATTGGCAGCATCATGATCGAAGCGATCTGGAATGACCAATAAGCCTGGTGGCTTATTGACAATGATGAAGTTGTTGTCTTCAAAAACGATTTCTGTCTTTCTACTTCTCAAAATCTAAGTCACTAAATTTTTTATTTCCCCTTAAATAGTATTGAAAGAGTAATGCTTTGTTCAACCTTCCCGTTTTCGAATTGTCTTGCGCCTTGTGCTCAGAAATTATTTTTTTGAATGCCTTCCTGGAGTTTAAAATTTTGAGAATATTTCCATACACATAAAAATGTGCTTTTATAATTGCCCATGTATTTTTAAGCTGCCCTCCAAATAAAAATTTAATCCCAGCAACGCCATCAAGAAAAAGACGAGCAACAAAAATGAACCAAAGTGACCCGGATGCCTGGTTTTTAAGTAACATGGTCAAATTGTTTCTAAAGTTTAGGTATGTTTTTTTTGGATTTGAGTAGTCCAATGTGCCTCCTCCTAAGTGATAGACTTTAGCTGTTGGAGCCACCAGGCATTTAAAACCCAGACGTTTCAATCGCCAACACAAGTCTATCTCTTCTTGATGAGCAAAAAAGCTTGTATCAAAGCCGCCGCTTTTTTCAAATGCTTCTTTTCTTATGAGCATTGCAGCACCACTGCACCAAAATACCTCTTCATCAGACTCGTATTGCTCATTGTCTTGCTCAATCGTGTCAAAAATTCTTCCTCTACAAAAAGGATATCCGAGTTTGTCTAGATATCCTCCTGATGCTCCTGCATATTCGAAATATTCTTTTTCTTCTAAGGATAATATTTTGGGTTGTATACACGCAATGGTTTGGTCGTTTTCTAGTTTAACCAGCAAAGATTTTAACCATTTGGAATCGGGTTGTACATCCGAATTTAGAATACCGATGATGGGTGCATCAATTTCTTTTATGCCTTTATTGTAGCCTTCTGCAAAGCCATAATTCTTGTCAAGGGCAATTACTCGAATTTCAGGATACCATTCCTCCAAAAATTCGAGGCTGTCATCTGTACTGCCATTGTCTATAACAACGCATTCAAAATCCTCCGTTAAACTTTGCTGCACACTTGGTAAAAAACGATCGAGGTAATCAAGACCATTATAATTGAGAATAGCAATGCTTACTTTGGGTTTGGGCTTTATGCCATCATGGTATCTTAGAATTTTTTTGCAGCGTTCCTTATCAAGAATTAATTGTGCTCGAAGGGCTTCCAAAGATTCAAATGTTCTATTGTCTCGAACGTGTTCGATGATTTCTACGGTGAGTGAATCGTCGTAAATGTTGCCTTCAAAATCAAATACATGCACTTCGATATCCATAAAAACTCTTCGTTGGCCATCCTTTTTCTTTTTTGATCCGATGTACATCATGCCGCCTTTATGAAGACCATTTAGATCACAATTGACCGCATAAACCCCTTCTGCAGGAATGAGTTTTTTATCGTCACTTAGCTTGATGTTAGCGGTGGGAAAATCGATGGTTTGCCCCACTTTTTTGCCATGTATCACTCGTCCTTCAATGAGGTAAGGGTGACCCAAAAGTTGATTGGCTTCAAGTATGTCTCCTTTAGCAATAGCCTCTCTTATCTTGGTCGAACTGATTGTGATTTCATCCAGCGTTTCTTTTTGGATTTGAATTACTTCCAAATCTGTGGCTTGACAATATTCTTTTAATAAATCAACATTACCCTCACGATTTAAACCAAAGCGGTGGTCATAACCGACAACAATACATTTTGGATTGAATTTTCCTAAAAGAAATTTTTCAATGTATTCTCTTGCAGGCTGCTGCGAAAATTCTATGGAGAATGGAACCAATACCAAGTGATCAATTTGATACCTAGAGAGTAATCTAATTTTTTCGTCAAGACTATTTAAGAGTTTTAGATCATTTGCCTTTGGATATATAACACTTCTAGGGTGCGGATGAAAGCTGACAACGATACTTTCTCCTCCAAACTGGGTACTTAATGTGCGTAATTGTTTAAATATTTCTTGATGTCCACGATGTACTCCATCAAAGGATCCGATGGTTAGGACCGCATTTTTAAACGATGGAAGCTCATTTAAGTTCTTGTGGACTTTCATACTGTAAAATTAGATATATATGAGCTTTATTTAATATAAATCTAGACAAACAAAAGCCAACTTACAATGTTACTTTTGTACGCAAGACATGGACAATAATAGAATACTAGAATTACTAAGAGAAATTAAAGATCCCAAGACTGGACAAGATATTATAAGCTTGAGGTTGATCGAGGATTTTAAGGTGATTCCACCCAATGTAAGCTTTTCGATAGTGGTAGATAATATCGACTCGGAGACGAAGGCAAAATTGAATTTTAGTTGTATCGAAAAGATCAATTCGGAGTATCCCGATGCAAAGGTTCATATTCATTTAAAATCTTCTAAACCAAATCAGCCATCAAGAACTTTGCCTCAGGTTAAAAATATCATTGCTGTTGCTTCTGGTAAGGGTGGTGTAGGGAAATCTACGGTTGCCGTCAATTTGAGCTTGGCTCTTAAAGCGCAAGGTGCAAGAGTGGGGTTAATGGATGCAGATTTATATGGCCCATCTGTTCCGACTATGATGGATATTAAGGGTATTCGTCCAGAGATTAAGCAACTGTATGGTAAACATAAGATTGTACCCATAGAAAAACATGGTTTACATACCATCTCCATCGGCAACATTGTAGAGCCAGAACAAGCTGTTGTATTAAGGGGGCCGAGATTGGGAGGCATAATCAAGCAATTTATTAATGATTGTTTGTGGCCAGAGCTTGATTATCTGGTCATAGATCTTCCTCCAGGCACGGGTGATATTCAGCTAACCTTGGTGCAGACGATTCCACTTACTGGCGTGGTGATGGTTTCAACGCCCCAAGAAGTCGCATATATTGATGCTCTCAAAGCAATGAATATGTTTCGACTGGAAAATATCAATGTCCCAATATTAGGAGTGGTAGAAAATATGGCGTGGTTTACACCAAAAGAGTTGCCAGAAAGTAAATATTATATTTTCGGCAAAGGTGCTGGAAAAAAATTAGCCCTAGAATCAAACACCATGCTTTTGGGTTCGATTCCTTTGGTTCAAGGAATACGAGAAGGAGGAGATTCCGGTAATCCTGCTTTTTTACACGATGAAAGTGTCGTGAGAAGCTATTATGAGGCTTTAGCTACAAATGTTATTCGTCAAGTGAACTTGAGAAACGAAACGGCTTCACCGACAGAAGTTGTACAAATCAAGAATAATTAAACGTACCTTTGCGTCATATGTCATTCGATAAAAAAGAACTTATTTCAAAGCTTGATAAAGCACTTGATACGATCCGTCCTCATTTAAAGGTGGATGGTGGTGATGTAGAAATTGTTGACGTTAATGAAGATTTTGAAGTAAAAGTTAAATGGTTGGGCAATTGTGAATTTTGTTCCATGTCTGCTATGACTATGAAGGCAGGAATTCAAGAAGCAATTAAACAGCAAGTACCAGAGATCAAAAGCGTTACAGCGGTTAATGGTGTCGAATTTGCTCAATAACTAAATTTTAAAATGACATATCAGCAGCTTTTTGATCAAATCTTAAAGAAGCGTTCCTTTCTAAGTGTTGGTTTAGATTCTGATCTTAAAAAAATTCCAACCCATCTACTTCAAACAGAAGATCCCATCTTCGAGTTTAACAAACAAATCATTGATTCCACTAAAGATTTGTGCGTTTCATACAAATTAAACATTGCCTTTTATGAAGCAATGGGAGTCAAAGGCTGGATAAGTTTGGAAAAAACTTTAAAATACATACCTGAAGAAATCTTTGTTATTGCTGACGCCAAACGTGGCGATATTGGAAACACTTGTAACAAATATGCTGAAGCATTTTTTGAAACATTGCATTGTGATGGCTTAACCATAGCTCCATACATGGGTGAA
Source organism: Saprospiraceae bacterium (assembly GCA_020627705.1). GTDB lineage: Bacteria > Bacteroidota > Bacteroidia > Chitinophagales > Saprospiraceae > JAHDHU01. Next base: position 446,685 of record JAHDGJ010000001.1, on the reverse strand, counting down.
GATTCTGTTTCCCCATTTCTTAAATATCCTGGAAAATGGGCGATACTTTTAGCGCTTACTTCTAATATAGGAAGTCGAGATTTTCAATTTTTAGAATCAGAAGGCAAGACATTGTACCAACATGTTTTGGCAAAATCTAAAACATGGGGGTCCAAAGAGAATTTGATGTATGTAGTAGGAGCTACCCACCCAGAAAACTTTTTGGATATTAGAAAAGAGGTTCCGGATCATTTTCTTTTAGTGCCAGGAATAGGAGCGCAGGGAGGAGACTTGGAGGCCGTATGTCACAACGGAATGAATGATTCATGTGGGCTATTGATTAACTCTTCAAGATCCATAATCTACGCTGGAAATGATGCTTCATTCTCTGATGCATCGAGACAAGCTGCCCTTAGTTATAAACTAGAAATGGATAAAATCTTGACAAACAAATTTGGAGCATGAGAAACGTAGCGTCGATTGTGGTGATATTAATTTTTTTATTGTCCTCTTGTAAAAGATCCATTCAAGAAGTTCACATCATTGAATCGATTCCTTTTTCTACAGCAAAATCTGATATTGAGAAAGTATTGTTTGATCAGATGAACGCATGGAATAAAGGTGATATTGATGCCTTTATGGAAGGATATATAAAATCTGAGGAGTTGGTTTTTGTCGGACGATCTGGTTTGAATAAGGGGTGGGAACAAACCTTGACCAATTACAAAAGGTCTTATCCCGATCTGGAGACCATGGGTAAACTAAATTTTGAAGTGCTAGAACTTGACAGTCTGTCAAATCACATTTACAGAATGATCGGGACTTACGAACTTGAGAGAAAAGAAGATAAGCCTTCAGGGATATTTACCTTAATCTGGGTCTATCAGAATGGACAATGGTTGATCAGCAGTGATCAAACCTGTGGTTGATTAATATTATTTTTTAAGGTTTCTAAATAATTGAGCAGGGAGATCGTAAGACTGTCCAAAGCTTCCTCTAATTTCCAATGTTCTTTATTGCGTTTTTCTACATGATTCGATGTACTCCTTAATTGTATACAATCTACGTCAAGCATTTTACAAGCGAACAAAAAGCCTGCGCCTTCCATGGATTCGACATGTGCATCGTATTTGTTCCTTCTCAAATTTTTCGTTTCCTCTGTACCTGTTACTTTGTTTACAGTGATTCCAGAGACTTTTGGGAAGTTGCTCCGGTATTTGTTTTCATTGTTTAATATGACTCCTTCGTTAAATGGATAATGCGAATCCACTTCTAGTTGCATTTCGAAAACATCCGTAAATGTTCCATCGGCTTCTTCAACACCAAGATCCGCAAAACGATCAGAAGTGATTTCTACTGTATGGCCTAGCTCTTTTGAGGTGTCAAAGAGCCCACATACTCCTACATTAATGGCCAAATCTATGTCTTCTATTTTTGAATGTCTTGAAATGGCAAAGGCTGTTTTTAAAGCCCCAATACCCGTAACCAATGGAAAAATGTGTAGACCATCTTTAGCATATTCAAAAAAGGAAATTTTGTTGAAATGGGTATCAAAATGCTTGATTATACCCGCTAACTCAAAACTGGTTGCTGCTACCAATAATATTTTCATAGGGTGGGTTTAAATGAATTAATAAGTAATAGCTTAGAGTTTTGACCAAACGATACTAATGCCAGGACTTAAGCCCAGTTGTTGATGCATGGAAAAAGCACCTTCTACTTTTAGTGAAGGGTTTAGGGCATAGGACAGTCCGCTAGAAAATGTTGCAGGTTGTGTTGCGTATCCTGCTCGAACAAATAATTTTTCGATGAGCTGATATTGTACTCCAAATCGCACCCCTAAAACTTGGTCAACAAGTTTGTCAGCCTCCAAATGACATTCGATTTTATCTGAAGGTTGATAAAGTAAACCAAATCTAAATCGAGTCAACAAATCAGATCCTTCTGTGAGTTCGATGCCGATAGGGTTGCTTATATGGGCAGAGAAAAACAACTCATCATTTAATTTGGACTGCATTCCAAAATCTACGCTAAATCGGGTGGCCGATCCAAAATTGTCAATGTTAAAAAGAAGGGCATTGACCTGTCCAGAAATGCTCAAAAGTTCGGATAAAGGCCGGGCATATGCGATGCCAATTTTTTGTTCTGTATAAAGATCATTTCCGTAACTGTTCAGAATTAATCCAAATGTTCCTAGTTTGGTATTCTTACCAATTCCCATGGCAACACCGCGTAAATCGCTCAATTCAAAACGTTGCTGAACGTCCACAATGGCACTAATGTTTTTGATATTTACCATTCCGGCAGGATTGAGAAGAGTGCTGTAAGCATCTGTGTTGTTTAATCCAGTACCGCCCATGGCAAGGGACTTAGATCCTTCGGTTGGGTTTATACCACCTTGGCCTGAAAGGAAAGAAGCAGAATACAAGCACAACAAAAACGTGATAAAATATCTATACATTTTGGCCTTTAATTTACCCTTAAGATAGTTGCCTAATTTCAATAAATACAATACTTATTCGAAAGAAGTGATTGTATTAAATTTGCGGATATGGCGAAATTGAGAAGAAATCATGAACGAAAGGACAAATCTGGCTTTTCTACCTTATTTGTCCGAGTCATTCTGTTTTTCATTGTTGCGATCATGGCTTTTATATATCTCTATCGAATGTTGAATACCACCGAGTTGTCATCTAAAAAGGTAGAGCGGGCAAGTTATGACCAAGATTTTGAAATGCCTTTAGAAGAATCCTTTGATTTTATTCCTTCTAATTCGTCAGGTCAAATTGTATTTCATGATCACTATGCGCTTTCTTACATTGAGGAGTATGAGCAAGCCGAATGGACTGCATATCGGCTAACCGCGGAATCTTTGAGACAACCCAATGTGAAAAGAGAAAGAAGGTTTACGGAAGATTACGAAATCAAATCAAAATCAGCCAGACATAAGGATTACAGTCATTCTGGATTTACTAGAGGTCATTTGGTTCCAGCGGGGGATATGGCTTTTAATAGAAATGCCATGAAACAAACTTTTTTTATGAGCAATATGTCTCCACAGATCAAGGCCTTTAATGGTGGAATCTGGAGAGAACTCGAAGAAACTGTGCGGGATTGGGCGATGGACAATGAAGAACTTTATGTGGTAAGCGGTCCTATTTTTACTTCCAAACCCAAAGAATTTATAGGTCAAAATAGAGTTGCGGTTCCGGATTCTTTCTACAAAGTTATTTTGGATATAGAAGGAAAGGAAAAAAAGGGGATTGCGTTTATTTTTCCACACGAAAAATCAACCAAGCCATTGCAAGATTTTGCAGTCAAAATTGACGAAGTTGAAAAGCGAACTGGCTTGGACTTTTTTGCTGCGCTGCTTGATCAAAATGAAGAAGAATTAGAATCAGCTTTTTCTATAAAACAATGGGCGTTTGATAAAAAGAGATTTAAGCAGCGTGTAAATAATTGGAATAATAATTAAATAATGGTGTGATGATCAAACTGCCTTCCGAAAAAATAGGATCGTTTTATTTAGGTGCCCAGTACGATGTGAATGCATCAAAGCGTCTAGAGATTCCTGTAAATTATGATGCGAGAGATTTAACGACCCATGCTGTTTGTGTGGGTATGACTGGAAGTGGTAAAACAGGACTTTGTGTTGGTTTGCTAGAGGAAGCTGCAATGGATAAAGTGCCAGCAATCGTTATTGATCCCAAGGGAGATATGACCAATTTGTTGCTTCAATTTGAAAACCTATCGGCCGAACAATTTAAGCCCTGGCTAAATGAAGAAGACGCAAACCGCAAGGGGTTGACCTTGGATGCCTATGCGCAGACCATGGCTAAAAAGTGGGAAGATGGATTAAAAGATTGGGGGCAGAGTAAAGAACGGATTAGAACGTTAAAATCTAGTGTAGAATATACCATATATACGCCTGGATCATCCGCTGGAATTCCAATAAATATTCTAGGTTCCTTCAAAGCTCCAAAATTAGTATTTGATGAATATGCAGAAGAGATAAGAGAACGCATATTAGGCACCGTTGGTGCATTATTGGGCATGATTGGCAATGCGGAGGATCCATCAAGAAGTAAGGAGGGCATATTGCTTACCAATTTGTTTGAGTATTATTGGTCCAAAAATGAGGATTTAGATATTACCAAGCTCATTATGGGCATCCAATCGCCACCGATGTCAAAACTTGGGGTATTTGATATGGAGACCTTTTATCCAGAAAAGGAACGCTTTAAATTGGCAATGGATTTTAATGCTTTGATAGCTTCGCCTTCGTTTAAAAATTGGCTGGAAGGAGAAGACCTGGATATCGATCGAATTTATTTTACCGAAGACGGGAAACCTAGACATAGTATTTTTTATATCGCGCATCTTTCGGAGTCAGAAAGAATGTTTTTTGTCACCTTGTTGTTGAATACTTTGGTGAGTTGGATTAGAAGGCAATCAGGAACTTCAAGCCTGAGGTCACTTCTATATTTTGATGAAATTTTTGGATATTTTCCACCGACTGCAAATCCACCCTCCAAAAAACCCTTGTTGACCATATTAAAGCAAGCGCGGGCTTATGGTGTCGGTGCGGTATTGGTGACTCAGAACCCAGTAGATATTGATTACAAAGGATTGAGTAATGCAGGGACTTGGTTTATCGGCAAGTTGCAAACTGAAAGAGATAAAATGCGAGTTGCTGATGGGTTGAAAGGGGCATTGTCAGAAAGTGGTAAATCTTCGAATATTGATTTTGATACGTTGATCTCGGCTTTAGATTCTAGAGTTTTCTTGATGCATAATGTTCATGAGGATGCACCTGTACTTTTTAACACCCGTTGGGTCATGTCTTATTTACATGGTCCAATGACTAGGCCTCAAATCAAAGCTCTCATGGACGGCAAAAAGAGCATGGATCTCAAAGTGACCTATTCCAAAGTAAACGAAACAAACCAGACCCAACAGAGTTCTCCTCCTCAAAGTATGCCTGTTTCGATAGACCCTTCCATTGACCAACGATTTCTTGCAGTGTGGAAATCTGCGATTGAGGCTGGTATGGGTGCAGATGAAGAAAAGAAGATTCAGTACCAACCAAAAGTTTTGGCGCTTGCCAAAGTTCGATTTTATGATTCCAGAAGAGAAGTTGATCATGTGGAAGAGTTTTCTTTGCTAAGCTCATCACCAGATGAATTTGGGAGAGTAGATTGGAATAATTCGATGCCTATATCAAATTGGCAGCAGTCTGTATTAAATGTTCCAGATCATCCGGACAATATTGAAGTGCAATTTGAAGATATCCCGGAAAGCTTAAATACCTCGAAGGAATTGAACCGAGTGGAGGATGAATTTTCGGATTGGTTATATGGGACTAAAAGATTTGAGGTATTGGAGCATAAGAAATTAAAATTGAGTCGAAAAGAGGATGAGTCTGTATCGGCATTTTTAATGCGAGTTGAAACGGCGAGTAAAGAATTGCGGGATGAAAAAATTGATGCTTTAGAGGAGCGTTTTGATAAGAAAATAGAATCTATCCATGACAAGATCAGAAAAGAAGAGAGGGACTTGGCAGAAGCCGAAGCCGAAAAAAGAGATAGACGAAATGATGAATTAATCAATGCGGCAACCAAAATATTTGGAGCCGTATTTGGAGGCCGGCGCAGTAGATCTTTAAGTTCAGTAACATCAAAACGAAGAATGACTCGTAGGGCAAATGAGAAAATTGCTGAGAGCGAAGAGGAGTTGGTAGAGCTCGAACACGATTTGAATGATTTAAAAGAAGATTTGCACACAAAGATCGAAGAGATAAAATCTCAGTATGAGGAATTGTCAATGCAGGTATCAAAGGTCGAAATCAAACCAAGACGAGCTGATGTTAAGGTAGATAAAGTCATGCTTGTATGGACTCCCTATTGGGTGTCTGGTTCGAAAAGAACATTGGCTCTAGGATAAGAAATACTCCATGGTATAGTAAGAAATGAAAAATGAATCCTACAAACTAGAGCGCTTACTTAAAGAATACCAGGTTATACATTTGGCGAAGAAGCGAAGTGAAAATCTAGCTGAAGAATTAAATGAATTAAATGTCAAGATTCAACATTTAGAGCATATATCAAACAAGGAATATCGAGATATAGAACTGTTAGAAGCGCAATCCCTTAAAAATTTATTTTCCAAAATTTTACAGAATCACGAAGAGCAATTAGAGAAAGAACGGCAGGAATATTTGATTGCACTACTCAATCTTCGTAGCGCTCTAAAGAAGAGAGACCTTATATTGTTTGAGATGGATTTGGTTGAAAATAAGATAGGGGAGGAAGCGCGCTTGCTTTCAAAATTAAATCTCTTACTTGATTCAAACTATTCTTCAGGTGAGGGAAGTGATTGGCAAGTAAAAGAACTTATTAATCTAAATGAAGAAATTAAAAAGCGTATTCGATTAAAATCTGAAATTTGGGAAGCGAAACAATTGGTTGATCAGATTGTAAACGAATTTCAGTCGCTCAATGGATATTTGCAAAAGGCGAAGCTATATGATAATTGGGGAACCTTTTACAATGATATTCAATATGGCAAAGAAAAAAAAATGCATTACTTGGACCGGGTAGAGGTGTATAGCTTACAGATTAGTAGACTATTGGTGTTAATGAATAAGGAGTTGAAAGACGTTATTGCCTTAACCAAAATCAACTTAGACGAATTGGAAAAGAATGTCCATTTTGAGCTTAAATTTTATTCAAGCTTAATATCCGATTGGATATTGGGCAAAGCATTAAGTAAGACACAGGAGTTGTCTCAAGAACTTAACAAAACAATTGTTTCTATAGCTGAGATTTTGGATTCTACCTATGATGCTTTGGAAAAAAGCATTTCCAAACTTGAAGAAAAAAGGCAGGGACTATTAACGCAGATGGCGGATAATCCTTAAAGTAATTATTCTCTAAAGTCTAGTTGCAATTTAGTTTGTTTCTACAGGTACTTCTACCGGGACAACTCTTTTTGCTGCTTTTTTCTGACAAACCTTACACAGTTCGGAAGAACCTCTTTGTTCGAAGGCATCTTGAATGCTGCCATTGGCTACAGTTTTTCCCTTTAGGTATTGACAGTCATTAAAAGCGTGGTACTTGTTTTTGCCTGTGCCTGTTTTTATCCAATACACATTATCCGTATCAATGCTTAGACTTTTGGCTGCAGCATTTTGCTCTTGTATTTCTTTAGTGTACTTTTCTACAGAAGGTGGGTTGAAGTCGGCACCTGTAATACCCGCTGCAACCATTGCGATTGCCGCAATACTTCCAGCAATGCCCTTTGTTTTTCCGCTAATGTCCTTATTCGTAAATATTAAAATAACAAGGGGTAAGAAAGCCAAAACACCCATAATGGCTCCAAGTTGGTTTTGTATAAAAAACCTAGTCGAATCTTTTTCTGATGCAGGGTCAAGTCTATTGGCTTTTTTCCAAAGGGTAGAACCAGTGATAGCTAAAATTAAAATGACCACAATGGCTGTTATAAGCCAAACTAATTTGTCATCGCTGATTAGATTGAAAATTGCATAGACCTGTCCAGCCATAGCTGCAATCCAAGCTATAAAAGCAAAGATTCTTAATTGTTTTGCCTTGGATTTTGCTTCTGGGCTCGCTTGAAAAACTTGTGATTCGCTCATTTATTCGCTTTTTTTTATGACGTCAAAAAGTATATTAATGTCACCGAAGTTAAAAAGAAGCTATTAAATAAATAAATTATGTAAAATGTACCTTTTGGTACGATATATCAACAAACTGGAGTGGGTAAAAAAAAAGGGGAATCAAAAATGATTCCCCCCTTAGAATAAGATCTAGTCAAATATGATTCTTAATCGCAATACTCAACATACAAGTCAAACAACTCATCTTCTGAATTGACTTCAATGGTTTCACCTGTCTCAATTACTACAACGTTTATAGGGTAACCTTGTTCAATAATTAAGTCTTCAGGTGGCTCTTGTTGCGAAAATATTTCGTCAAAGTATGTAAATAATTCTTCCTCACTATTAAAAGTCATGGACTCACCATTAATAATTAATGTTTGAGGGAATACGTACTCTATACATGGATCTTTTTCGTAAGGATCCCATCCGTCACCGCCTACACCAAAACAATCCACACCTAATGCTGCCCATTCGTCAGCTGAGTTTACGGTAGTAACATTGCCTTCTAAATCAACAACATCAAAAGGATAAACTAATTCTGGAATTTCGTTGCCACTAAAAATAGCCTCTATGTACTCATCATAATTGTTGAATGAAACAGTAGTCCCATCAGGGTAAACCGCATTGACAGGGAAAACAATTTCGTAACAATCAATGATTTCGATTTCATCTCCATCACATCCCCAATCTTCTCCTTCACAAACATCGTAATCTGTAACGCCCATGCAATCTGCATAACAAGCGTTCGGATAAAATTCGCCATCTTCTGTACATACTGGTGTAAATAAAGCCGCTAATTCTTCTTCACTAAGTGTTTCTAAGATTGCTTCGATTTGAGCAATAATTTCTTCCTCTGTCCCATTTTCCCAATCAATATTCATGAAAGGATCGCACTCGCAATCTTCAAATCCAGCGAGGCCATTAAAAGCACCTAGATTACTTCTTTCGATAATGTTGTTTACTACTTCAGGATCTTGAGGAGTAGTTGGGCTGTCAATGTCTTCCTTGGCACAAGAAGTGATAATAAGACTCAAGCACGACAAGTAAAAGAAGAATTTAAATCTTTTTACAAACGTTAAGTTCATTTTTAATAATTTTAGTTGATGGACTTATGTCCAAATATTGTTATCACAATGTTTACGAGGATAGATTAACCTAGGTTAGTTTATCCTCTTTTTTTATATGTTAATTTTATAACTCAGACCAATATGGTTGAGTTTTGTATTTCTATTGTCTAGTACGCTCCGCAGTTGTTTGGATGCTGATACACCTATACTATGTGAATTATTGATTCGGTAGTAGTAGCCCAAATTTAACGAGCTCCAAATACGGTCCATTCCTGTTTCTACAATCCAAGCTGATTTTGCAACGTAATCACCATCTTTATTATGTCTGAGCGTTCCTTTGGTAAGTATGGCATACTCAAGACTCATTCCTAAATCTATTTCATGTCTATTCTTCATGTATGAAATAGATATCGGGACAGCAACTTTGTGAATACCATCGGCTTCAATGCTGTTTGTATAAAATGACCCTCTCAAAAAATTATATTTCGTTTCAGCCTCTCTATGGATAGGCAAATGTGTCGTGCTTGCATAGCTATATGCCAAGCCCAAATTTGCATTCCAGTGTCTTTTAATTGGAATAGATATTTGAGGAGCAATGCCAAAGTGCCTGCTTTTTAAACTTCCCAAACCACTATACAAACCAATTTTAAAAGTTTTTGATCGCTTAAAATCTAATCTCGGGACCTCTACTTTTGAAATTTGAATTTTGTGATTCAAAACTGTTTGACGCGTAGGGGAAACAAGTTGATGAATCAAAGTTGGAATCTTGCTCGCTGAGGCATATAAGATTGTTTTTTCTTGTATCCCTTTAATACTTGATTCGGAATTGCTTGTATTGGGCTTGCTGTTAACCCTTTTCACCTGGGTATTTGAATAGAGATTTGCAATGGTTACATTGGAATTATTCTGTAGATCAGATGTGCTTCTATTTATTTCTTTAGTTGAGTTATCTCCTATGCTTGATGCGGTATGTTCCTCAATTATTTGCTTATTTGTAGCAAGGAAAATCGAAGTATTTGGATCTTCGCCCTCTTGAGCAATGAGAAGCTTTTTTAGATCATTTGTTGAATTGTGAGAAGCAATATCTTTCGTGCTTTCAACAGGAACAATTTTGTAATAGTTGCTCGAAATGTATACTACTCCTGCAACTAAAAACCCACCTAAAAGAACGAATAAAAAGGCTCTATATTTTCTGTTGGGTTTTGCAAATAGTGTTGTATTCTCTTTTTTGAAAGCTTGCCAATTGCTTTCATCGAAATCGAATTTTTTCTTTTCTACCGAACTCCGAATTATTTTATCTATTGATTCGTTTTTCATACGGCTTGCTTTTTTTGAAGTGTAAAATTTTCTAATTCGAGTTGTAATTTTTTCCTTGCGTTAGAAAGGTGCCATTTCGAATTGCCTTCTGATATATTGAGTTTGGCAGCAATCTCTCTATGAGAATAGCCGTCAATGCAATATAAATTAAAAATGGACTGGGCAGTACCGCTTAATTTTCTAACAAAATGTAGCAATTGATCAAACTCAATCTCTAAATCGTCTTCAAATACTTTGTCCTCAGAAATCTCAAAATAGGTGTCGACGTATAAGTGCTGTTCTTTGTTTCTTTTTTCCTTCCTTAGGAGATCTAAATTGGTGTTTACAATGACAGTGCTAAACCATGAGTTAAAAGATCTTTGGTGGTTATAACTGTCTATTTTATCTACCAATTTTAAGAAACTACGATTAATCGCATCATCTGCGTCGATGTCATTTTTTTGATACCTCATACAGATTGTTTTCATCCCAGAGTAGTACTTTTTGTAAAGCGCATACAAAGCCCTTTCCTTTTTGGATTTTAATGAATTTATTTCTGTTGATGAGATCTCGAACAAAATTTTGCTTTCTTTTTTATGTTACGCAATAGCCTTTGAAAAGGTTAGTCAAATTTCAATGAATCAAAATAAGACGACGAATGGGTATGAAAACGTACTTCCACTTGGCCATTTTCGAAAAAATGTCCGCTTAGAGCCTATTATTTAAGTGATATAGGGATGTTTTATGACGCGTTTTTGATTTCATTTAGTTTGATGGAGTAGCAAAACTTTTCAGAATTACGTTTTTTACTTTTTCGAATTGATTCCAAATAAGCAAATGGTTGCCTTCTTTTTCTTGTATTTGACTCAGATGTATGGAAGGGATGTTCTCATTCGAAAAATCAAAATTAGCCTGGAATGGAGCAAGATTGTCTTTTGTGCCGTGATAATGTATGATAGGGGATTCTATTTTATTCCACATAGGAGTAATTAGTCGAAGCTCCTCAGCATGCGTCATTTTTTCTTTTGTGGCGGATTGAATAAAATTGGGCAGGACCACATAGATCGGTTTTAAATTACTCAGTTTTGCATACCATTTTACAGGCTCATTATTTGGGTCGTTTAATGGAGCGATCATCAAAGTCTCTACGGATCTTTGATTCTGTAGTAGTATAGCACTCATTGCTGCTATAGGTCCTCCATAAGAGTGTCCTACCAAGAGTAGGCGCTTGCTGGGGTATTTGTTGGCAAGTTTGGCGACTGCTTGGGCTTGTTTTTGGATAGAAATTACGGGATCACCAGGTGATGAAGGCCCATATCCAAAGCGATCAATAGATAACATTTTTGTTAGATCCAGTAGTGTAGAGTCAAGCATATAACGCTCATAAGCATCCCAAGTACCTGGCGCACCATGTATAAATATGACCAAATTTGAATCAATCTCTCCAGACGAAATATATCTAAGTTTTTTCTTCTCAAAATCTAAGTATTCCACTGAATGCACAACGTTTGCATTTTGAAAGATTTTGGTAATCTTAGAATCACTCGAGTTAAAATAGAATCCCAATACATGTAGAGAAAGAATGAAAATCAAGATTAATATGGGTATGCTCCATATAATGTATTTGATCACTTTTTTGTATTTAGCTTCTACTGCCACCAAGTCTCCAGCCCATATATGCAAATGGGAAATATGCTACGATCAAATCTACAGCAGAAAACCAAGTAGGTGCTGGATACATGAGTACCATAGATAAACCTCCTAAGAAAAACAACAATCCCATACCCATGGCTTGATAAAAGATTTTTCCTTTTCCAAATTTGGTGACTAAATATGCAGCTAGTAATGTTCCCAAAGCATGTGCTAAAAAAGGAGCAATGAATTGTTTTGTTTCAAAAAGGGTGAAATCAGGATTCATTTGATCATAACCCTCCGGTAACCCGAAAGCCATCATTCCACCTGTCACTAGGGCCATATTTAGTATACCTCCGGCAAAAGCACAAGCAATAAAGATTAATATTGCAATAATCGTTTGTTTCATAGAAAGTTGGTTCTGTTACTATGAATTTAATTATAAAATTGGGAAGACTGAAATTTGCTGGGGTATCAGTTTTTCACAGGAATGCCTTGAGGACTTTTGCGTGAAAATGTTTTAGTATACCTTTTCCAAGGCGTGTCTTTGTAATGGTTATCGGCAAAGTAAGTCGCAATCATTTCGAAGGTTTCTGAATTTTGAAATCCAGGAATAGGTTGAATTACTAAGTTGCTCTCATCTAAGAAAACGATTGTTGGAAAGCTCAATCTCCCTTTGGTTAATTCAACAGCGAGTTCGTTGTAACCTCTTTTGCCGTTTTTTACGTACTTGTAGGTACGCCCGTTAAATTTAATATCTGCTTTGTATTCAGCATCAAATTTGACGGCATAAAAGTTTTCGTTGACATATTTAGCAATATGATCTAATTGAAAGGTGGCTTTGTCCATTTTTTTGCACCAACCACACCAGTCTGTATAAATATCCACAAAGATTTTCCTTGGATTTGTTTTCTGAAGTTCTGATACTTCATTCCAAGTTCTCCATTGAATTTTTCTCTGAGCATCAACCTCATTGATTCCAAAAAGAAGAATTCCAAACAAACAAATAAAATTTCTAATTTTTCTGCTCACCGAGGTGCTTTTTACTGTGACAAATAACACTAAGTAAACTCATTTTTCCAAGCGAAGGGTTTATTTTAATGCTTTTTTAAAACAACTTTAACTATTGGAATTTTGAGCATTAATTATCAAAATTTGATCATCAATTAACGGAATCTTATTTATTAGCTTTCCTTTTGCTACCGGCGCTTTAATCCCATCATGCAATAAGCTTTTAGTTTGAATAACATGTGCTTCATCCCACAGCTCTTTTTTTAGAAATTGCTTCAGCGTGAAGGCACCACCTTCAATGAGTAATCTATGAATTCCTAGTGTATACATTTTATTTAATAACAGGTTTAAAAAATCGTCATCTTCAAAATCCAATTTTATAAATTTCTTTGCTCCACCTAAGTCGTTTTTGCTTTGATTAATTATCCAAGTTTCATGTTCGTCAGCAAATATTTGAAGCTCATTATTTAGAGTTAATGTACGATCAAAGACGATTCGAACTGGATTTTCGCCCGGATAGTCACGAGTCGTCAAACTTGGGTTGTCTATACGTGCGGTGTTTGTACCGATTAATATGGCATCAACATTAGCTCTAAGCTTGTGTGCATATATCTTTGAATATGAGTTGGAAAGCCAAATTTGCTTGGATTTTAGACCTATGTATTGGTCCTTGGATTGTGCCCATTTTAGTGTGATGTACGGCCTTCTTTTTAATTGAATGGAAAACTCCTTTATGAGTGTTTTGGCTTCCTCCTCCATAAAGCCATATTCTACCAAAATGCCTGCCTTTTCTAGAATCTTTTTTGATTTACCTGTTACTTTATCATGAGGATCTTCTAGAGCAAAAACAACTTTTTTAACTTTTTCGGAGATAATTCGAGTAGTACATGCCGGTGTTTTTCCTTCGAAACAACAAGGTTCCAAGCTCAAAAAGAGCGTGGACTCTTTGATAAGTTCATGATTTTCTTCTTTGACCGAATTAAAGCAATTTATTTCGGCATGGGGTCCGCCATATACTGCATGGAAGCCTTCACCAATAATTTTGTTTTTATGCACGAGCACTGCGCCTACCTTAGGATTAGACTTTACCTCTTTGCCTGCTTTGCGTGCCAAATCAAAACACCTTCTTAAGTATTTATTTTTATCCATTACTGGTTTATGCAAAAGATTTTATCTTTTCTAAGGTATAGTCGATTTCTTCTTTGGTGTTAAGGTGCGAAAAAGAAAATCGAATGGCTTTTCTCCCTTTTTCGTGTCTAATTGCCTGTAAAACATCGGATTCGTGTTCTACACCCGAACTGCATGCACTGCCAGCTGAGGCACAAATGCCATTAATATCCAAATTGAACATGATCATTTCGGCAAACTCAGAAGCTGGGAAAGAAACATTCAGGATATGAGGAACGGTCTTTTGTGGATCACCTAAAAACTTGATGTTCTTGTCAAGCGCTAACAATCCTTCCTTGAATTTAGTTTTTAAAGATGTTATATAATTCATTCTTTCCAAACTGTGTTCAATAGCCAAATCAAAGGCTTTATGCATCCCACAAATCCCGATCACATTTTCGGTGCCTGCACGCATATTTCGCTCTTGAGCACCACCAAGAATGGATGGATTGATGTTGTTGTTTCCATTGATGTATGCGAATCCTATGCCTTTGGGTCCGTGGAATTTATGTGCCGAGGCTGTCATAAAATTTATTCCCCCATGCGAAAGGTTTACAGGTACTTTTCCAATGGCTTGAACTGCATCGGTATGAAACAGGGCAAGGTGTTCTTGACACATTTGATAAATGCTCGAGATTGGATTTATTGTTCCTAATTCGTTGTTGACATACATCAAGCTAACCAAGGTTTTGCACGGGTTTTCCAGATAGTTTGACAATTGCTCCAAATCAAGATTGGCCTCTTGATCAACATCTAAGTAAACAACTTCACAGTTGGATTTTTCTTTTTCAATGGCTTTCAAAACACATGGGTGTTCTAAAGGCGAGGTAATGATTCTTTCAACATTAAGGCCTTGTACACATTGGTTAATTATTAAGTTTGAAGCTTCCGTGGCGCTTGAAAAAAAGTAAATTTCGCTTATCGAACATTCTAATTTTTCTGCAATGCTTTTTCTAGCATTTTCGATTGCTGTTTTGGTAATTCTTCCAAAATGGTGAATGGAGGAAGGGTTGCCAAAATGAAGATCCATGGAATCTTTCATTGCGTCCTTTACCTCACCCAATAATGGGGTTGTCGCGGCGTTGTCAAGATAAACTCGCACCATTGGTTTTAAATCATTGAAGGTTCTGGACTTAATTGTTTAAACCAAGAGTCCACACGATGTTCTGTCTTTTGATCTCCATCGACAAAGGTCCATTCATTTGTTGATATTTGATAGGTATAGTCTTTTGCCCAATCCTTGTGAAAAAGAGTGAGTTCTTTTATTGACTCCAAAATAAATTCGACCTCTTCGGTACTCATTGTTGGGTGTAAGGACATACGAACCCATCCAGGTTTTTCCGACAACACACCACAGTTGATGGAATCGGTAATTTGTTTAGAATTTTCATAGGAGACAGAGAGTAAATAATGTCCATAGGTGCCTGCACACGAACAACCCCCTCTAACTTGAATACCAAATCTGTCGTTGAGTAATTTGACCGCCAAATTGTAGTGAAGGTCTTCAATATAAAAGGAAATGACTGGCAATCGCTCTTGTATGTTTTCGGCTAATATATGTAGGTTGGGTAGGGGCAATAGTTTTTGCCAAACCAATCCTAAAAGTTCCTCTTCTCTTTTGTGCATTTTTTGAATGCCCATTTCTTCCTTTAATTGAATAGAAAGAGCAACCCGCATAGTTTGGATAAAGCCCGGAGTGCCTCCATCTTCTCTTGCTTCGATGGCATCATGGTATTTGTGTTCGCCCCAAGGGTTCGTCCAATCTACCGTACCTCCTCCTGGATTGTCAGGGATTTTATTGTTATAAAGGCTCTGACAAAATATAAGTATCCCATTGCTTGAAGGGCCACCTAAGAATTTATGCGGTGAAAAATAAATAGCATCCAGTTTTTCCAATGGGTCATCAGAATGCATGTCAATGTTGATATAAGGAGCCGAACAAGCAAAATCGACAAAGCACAAACCACCTGCTTTATGAATCATTTTTGCAATGTCCTTATAAGGTGTAAAGACGCCTGTTACATTAGAACAAGAGGTCACCGCGGCAATTTTAGTTTTTCTGTCGCTGTATTTTGTTAATAGCTCTTCAAAGTGCTTGAGGTCGCATTTGCCTTCCGGGCAAGCCTTAATAATTTCTACGTCACAAATGGTTTCTAACCATGAGGTTTGGTTAGAATGGTGTTCCATATGGGTGACAAAAACAATAGGTCTTTCACTTTTAGGTATATCTATTTTGCCATAATAACGTTCGTGCAACCTAAATCCGAGTATTCTTTGAAATTTATTGACCACACCGGTCATCCCAGAGCCAGAACTAATGAGGATGTCTGTATGACGTGCTCCAACATGTTTTTTAATGATTTCTCTGGCTTTGTGATAAGCAATTGTCATAGAGGAGCCAGTCACTGTTGTTTCGGTGTGGGTATTGCCTACAAATGGGGCAATTTTATTGATGATTAAATCTTCGATTGGAGCATACAGCCTGCCACTTGCTGTCCAATCGGCATAATGAATTTTCTTTTCACCAAAAGGTGTGGTAAAATGTTGATCCCAACCAATGGTGTTTTTTCGAAAAGGCTCAAAATATTTTTCTAATTCGGTCATGAACGCATAATTGTTTGGACATCAGTTTTAATCATTTCAGCCATTTGATCTGCACTCTGTGCAGAATCAGATTCAGAATAAACGCGCAATATAGGTTCGGTATTTGACTCCCTCAAATGCACCCATCCTTTTTCAAAATTAATTTTGAGTCCATCAATGGTATTGATGTCTTCATTGCTGTATTTCTCTGTTAGTTTTGATAGTATCGCACGCACATCTATATCATCTGTAAGCTCAATTTTATGCTTCCGAATTTGATAAGAAGGATAAGAGGATTTCAATTCGGTCATCGAAATATTTCTTTCGGCTAGAAGGTTTAAAACCATGGCTATTCCAACTAAAGCATCTCTGCCATAGTGCAGGGCAGGAAGAATAATCCCTCCATTTCCTTCTCCACCAATGACGGCATTAGTTTCTTTCATTTTGTTTACTACGTTGACTTCGCCAACCGCAGCAGCAGCATAAGACTGACCAAATTTTTGAGTAACATCGCGTAGGGCTCGTGTAGAAGAAAGGTTAGAAACTGTACTTCCTAGTTTTTTGCTCAACAGAAAATCTGCAGCTGCCACTAAGGTGTATTCTTCTCCAAACATTGATCCATCATTGCTCACAAAAGCCAAACGATCAACATCAGGATCAACCGAAATACCTAAGTCGGCATTTTCAGAGACAACAGCATTTGATAATTCGGTAAGGTGTTGAGGTAAGGGTTCAGGGTTATGAGCAAAGTCTCCAGTAATATCTGAATTGAGAAGGGTATACGTACAGCCCAGCTTATCCAATAGAGGTGGGATAGATATGGCTCCAGTAGAATTAATACAATCTACGACTACATGATATTTTTTGCCTTCAATTAAGTGTTGATCTATAAAATCCAATGCCAAAATGGCTTGAATGTGTTTTTCTATATATCCGGAGCCCTGGGTAACTTTTCCTAAATTCTCGACCGAGGCAAAATCAAAGGAAGCCTCGTCGATGATGTCTAATACAGCCTTTCCGCCTTCAGGAGAAATAAATTCGCCTTTATGATTTAAAAATTTTAGAGCATTCCAATGTTTGGGATTATGACTTGCGGTAAATATAATTCCGGCTCCTGCCTCTTCCCAAGGAACCGCCATTTCTACCGTTGGGGTAGTCGATAAACCTAGGTCCACCACATCAATTCCCATACTAACTAAGGTGTTAATGGCCAATTGGCTGACCAAAGGACCTGTGATACGGCCATCCCTTCCTACCACTACTTTCTTGACTGCTCCATTGTTGATGAGCCATTGACCAAATCCTGCGGTACACTCGACAATGTCTAGAGGAGTCAAGTTTTTTCTGTATTCCCCACCAATGGTGCCTCTTATTCCTGATATACTTTTCTTTAACGCCACGCTTATTTATTTGGCGCAAAGTTATTCGAAATCAATGTATATCATTGAAAGCATTTTATTAAAATGTTGCGCTCTTTTTTATATCATTGTGGGCATGGAGGCACTCCTCATTGATTGGGATCATACATTGTTTGAGTTCATTAACTCAGGGATTTCTAATCCTTTTTTTGACGCTGTGCTGCCTTTGCTAAGAGAAAAGCTCGTATGGATTCCTTTGTACATTTTCCTCTTCGCCTTTTTGCTACTCAATTTTGGTAGGAAAGGCTATTGGTTGATTTTAATGTTGGTTGTTACTGTTGGGATCTCGGACTTAATGAGCAGCAAGGTAATTAAGCCTTGGGTAGAAAGGGCTCGGCCTTGTCATGATGGACATACAGACCTTCATGTCGAACTAAGAGCCAGATGCGGGAGAGGATTTAGCTTTACCTCATCACATGCCACAAATCATTTTGCTGTTGCTTTTTTTCTTTTTCTGGTATATCGCGGAAAACGAAAATGGATAAAAGGAGGGTTAATGTTTTGGGCAGCATCGATTTCATTTGCTCAAGTCTACGTCGGGGTCCATTTTCCTATCGATATTTTTTGTGGTGCAATACTGGGGATGATGATCGCTTTTATCTCTTTTGGATTTTATTCCAGACATTTTCCAAACCCTTTTGATCAAATTGTATAGTATGTTGTATTTGGTTTTAGATTTGCACCATGGAACAAAATAAACTGATCGACGGCAAGGCTTTGTCGAAAAAAATCAAAGCAGAAATTGCTCAGGAAGTTGATCAAATGAAAGCCAAAGGCTTTAGAGCACCACACTTAGCTGCTGTATTGATAGGGAGTAATCCTGCGAGTATGTCATACGTACGAAGCAAAGTGAAAAGTTGTGAAGAAGTGGGGTTTACTTCATCTTTAATCGAAAAAGAAAAAGAGATTACCGAATCAGAATTGTTGACTCTGGTAGAAGAATTAAACAACGACGAGCGTATTGATGGTTTTATTGTTCAGTTGCCCTTACCAAGTCACATTGATGAAATGAAAGTAACCATGGCAATTGATCCTTCCAAAGATGTTGATGGGTTTCATCCGGTCAATTTGGGTAAGATGTCCTTGGGACTTGACTCGTTTGTTCCCGCTACACCATATGGTATTGTCCAAATGTTGGATCGATATGGTGTTGAAACCTCAGGGAAACATTGTGTGATTATTGGTCGATCTAACATAGTAGGTACACCAATGAGTATTTTGATGTCGCGAAAAACTAAAATCGGCAATTGTACAGTAACCTTAACTCATAGTCGAACCAAGAATATTGCAGAAGAAGTTAGGAGAGCTGACATCGTTATTGCCGCCATAGGTTTTCCAAATTTTGTGAATGGAGATATGATCAAAGACGGAGCGGTGGTCATTGATGTTGGAATCAATAGAGTGGAAGATGAAAGTAGTAAAAGAGGATATCGTTTGGTCGGTGACGTTGATTTTGAGTCTTGTTTGCCAAAATGCTCTTTGATTACTCCTGTTCCGGGTGGAGTAGGTCCTATGACCGTCTGCTCTCTCATGTTGAATACGCTAAAGGCAAGAAAATTTTCATGAAACTTTCAGCATATAAAGTTGTAGAAATCACCTCCGAAATGGAGAACATAGAATTGATATGTGCCATGATGTCGATACTTGATTTTGATTCTTTTCATGAAGATGAAAACCGTTTGCTTTGTTATTTTCTGCCCCAAAATGTTTTGGAATCAGAGCTAGAGGATCAGCTCAAAAAAGTTTCAGCATTATTTCCTATTCAATATGCAATACATTCTATTGAAGAAGAAAATTGGAATAAGAAATGGGAAGAAAATTTCGAACCCGTTGTAGTCGATAACAAAATAAGAGTCAGAGCCCCATTCCATAAAGCAAGTGAATCGAATCTTATTGATATACTAATCAATCCTCAAATGGCTTTTGGAACGGCGCATCATGAAACGACTTATATGATGCTTTCGACCATGCTGGATATTGACTTGTCCAATAAAAACATACTTGATTATGGCTGTGGGACGGGTATTTTAGCTTTGTTGGCTGAGAAAAGAAATGCCGCTCAAATTAAGGCTATTGACTATGACATTAAATCAGTTAATAATACCCTCGAAAACATACAACTAAATAATGCCGAACGAATAGAAGTTTTAGAAGGAGATTTGTTAATATTGAATTCAACCCAAACATATGATGTTATACTTGCCAATATTAATCGAAAGGTGTTATTGCAAACTGCTTCTCAATTGTTCTCAAAATTAACCCATTCAGGTACCCTCATAATGAGCGGCATCTTAGAAGTAGATTTTGAATTGATCAAAGCAACATATGCTCCTTTTTTTCACTTAGTGAATCAAAGACAGAAAGGCGAATGGTTATGTTTGGTGTTTGCGCCTAAGAGATAAAGGATTGAAGGTTACGATATATTTTTTCGGTAGGGAAACCCATGATATTGGTGTAAGATCCCTTGATGTGTTTTATAAAATTGTGCCCCAACCATTCTTGAATGCCGTATGCGCCCGCCTTATCAAAAGGTTTGTATTGGTCAATATAATATTGAATTTCTTCATCAGAAATATTAGAAAATACGACCTCAGAAGTATCGGTAAAGCTCAAGCATTTGTTGCAGCTCCAAATACTCACTCCAGTATAAACTAAGTGATGAGAATTGCTCATTTTTTGAAGCATTAGTTTGGCTTCAGCTTCATCTGTAGGTTTGCCTAATATGGATGTTCCATAGGCCACTACGGTATCAGCACAAATTAAAATATCATCCTTTGAAAGAATGGATTCAAACGCTTGTGCTTTTTTTCGGCTTATATATTCAGCGACTTCTGCGCTTGGCAATTCTTTTGGGAAGCTTTCATCAATTTCTTTTACAATTTGCTTGAAGCTGAATCCCATTTGACTCAACAATGCTTTGCGTCTTGGGGAACCCGAACCTAGAATTATTGAGTATTGATCAAATTTTTTCATAATGCAGAATAAAAAAGTAGGTAGAGAATTCCAACCAGCATATACGCTTTGAGTGCCGAACTTATATTCCCAAATTCTTTCGAAGAACGTGACAGATGAATGGCTCTAACAATCATGAGCAACGGTATGGCCAATAAAAAACAACAATATAGTTTACTAGCAAAAGGGAAGTGTAAGGCTTCCATATAGAATGGCCAGAGGAGAATCAATATGAGTAAGAATTGCGCCAGATAAGAACCAATAAGCTTAGAAGTTTCTTTGCCATAATAGCTCGCAATGGTTTTGCTGCCAACGATACGATCTCCCTCGAGATCTTGAATGTCTTTAACTATTTCTCTAATCAAATTTGCTAGAAACGCAAATACCATAAACCCAATTGAAATAGATTTAAGTAATTGAAAACCATGGGGGTCAACTGATCTTAATGTATGCAAACCTTGTCGTTCTGCAAAAAGCAAAATAAAAAGAACCAGTGCCGTGAAGAGCGAAACAATTATGTTTCCAATCAATGGAATGTGTTTGAATTTGTACGAATAGAAAAACAACACAGTGACTGCGGCTGGATAAATAAAAAACAATTTGAAATTATTAATGGATTCGGCGACATATGCCGCAATTGCACCGCCAAGTAAAACCACTACAAGGTAAAATATCCAAACCTTGGGTTTTCCCATTTTTTTGACGACTGATCCTTCTTTGTTGTTGTGCTCATCAACTTCCAAATCAAAAATATCATTGACTATATTACCTCCTGCAGTTATAAGTACTGTGCACAGAATAAGTAGGATCCAATTTGTGCTATTTAGGCTGAGTGGAATATGGTTTTTGATCAAAAAGGGGTTGATTATAGCAAGCTGAAAGAAGACTTGAGTTAAAGCAACAAGAACTAAATTTTTGAATCGTAATAGTTTGATAAAATGCAAAGGTATTTTTTAAACGGGCCAAGAATTTTGAATGCGCATAACTTTTTCTATGAGTTCTCGAGCACATCCTTCACCACCAGAGGCAGCACAAATATAGTCGCTTACAGAAATGATATCTATTACGGCATTTCGAGGACAAGATCCAATACCGCACATTTTTAAAGCTTCCAGATCATTGATGTCATCTCCACAATACAAAACTTGTTCAAAAGTTAGATTGTGCTTTTGCAAAAGCTCAGAAAGGTGATCTTTTTTGTTCCAAATGCTTCCATGAAATTCTTTCACTCCAAGCTCTTTAAATCTAGATTCTACATTTTTGGATTTGCCGCCTGTGATAATAAAAACATGATATCCGTGCTCTAAAGCTACCCGGATGCCCATGCCATCTTTTGCCGAGACGACACGAACCAAATCGTCTTCTTGAACCGTTAACTTGCCATCAGATAGTACTCCATCAACATCAAAAACAAATGCTTTTATAGAATTAAACTTTGAATAATCCACGTTTATTGATTGTCACGCCATTCGTAAACCCACTTTGCTTGAATTTGCTCTAGATGGCCTTCGGTACAATCTTCTCTTTTTCCTTCGAAAGTTGGAATGCTTAAAATCCATTCCAGAAGATCTGTAAATCTGATTCTATAAATTTTACTTTCTGGATAATCGTCTCCGAATTTATCGTAAAGTTTAATTGCTATGTCTTCGTGATCTTCCCAGTTTATTGGTAGATCGTCAAAATCTTCAAATCCCATGCTTACTTAATGTTCGTGTCCAATAATATTACTTTGATCTGGAATTGTAACGACCAATTCCACGTTGTCTTTTTGGATGATGCATTGACAACCTAATCTCGATTCAATTCTAGGGTCGATTGCACGATCAATAAAATCTTCTTCTCTGTCACTAATCTCAGGTAAATGCTCTTCTCCTTTGTCAATATAAACATGACAGGTGGAGCACGCACAAACGCATCCACAATTGTGGTTGAGATGAATGTCGTGATCTTCGGTTATTTCTTGAATTGAGTATCCAGCCTCCGTTTCAACCTCTTTACTCTCTATGTTCTTATCCTCAAAGTGGAAAGTGATTTTTACCATATTCCGTTTAATCAATTTGTTGTGTAAAATTACACTTATCAATTATGTGTAACAATTAAGTAGCCATCTAGTTCCATTTTATACTCTATTTGCTTACAAAAATTGGTTCCATAAGAAAATTAGGCACTAAATGTTAAATAAAAGTGCTCAAATAATGGCTTTGATTAAGATTCTGCCTTATTTTAATCGTAGAACCACCTGAGTGATATGTCTGAAGAAGTCATCAAAAAACCCAAGCATTTTAAGTTTAAAGAACTTAAAGTCTATTCGTCTACCGAATGGTTAGCTGACAATAAGAAAAAATATCGGCAAGTTTTCGATCGAAGTGATACCACATATGTCTATGCCGAACTTTCATTTTATAACAAGTTGTTCGATCAAGATGTCTGGGAAGTAAAAGTTCGCCTTAAGTGTTATCAATTGAAAAGCCGCAAGAAGGAGGTGTGTTCTTTGGTTTTTAAACGAAAAGTAAGCAAGTATGACAGTGTAGTTTACATACGTGAAGGTTGGGGAAACAAGAAAGAAGGAGCTTTTTGGAAAAAGGGTACATATTTCTGGGAGGCCTATATCGAAAACGAAAAGGTTGCATCAAAATATTTTTACGTCGAAGACGCACAGCAAAAAGATGAAAACAACAAAGGTGTTTTTCTAAAGCTCAATGCCGTAAAGTTGTATGAAGGGCAATATGATGATGTAGACGAAAATGACCGAAAATTTTTGAAGACTTTTTCTGCTGAAGAAACTAGGTATGTATATGCAGATATAAGCTTAGAAAATATCAATAATTCTTGGCCTTGGCATTGTGAGTTGTTCGTGAAGTTTTACAATGAAGCCAAAGAACTTAAAGGGCAAGTGGTCCGGCTCAATAATATTAAAAAAGGGGACAATGAATTGCGAATCTCCGCAGGATGGGGGTCCAATGTAAAAGGCAGTTGGCGAGAAGGTAAGTACACGGTGGAGATTATTTTCCTCGATCGATTGTTGGGCGTAGTTCCATTCGAAATTAAAGACGAAGTTGAAGAAGGGATTCCAGTGTTAAATCTGCCTTACGAAAACAAAACACTACAGCAGGCTGAGGATTATGACAATTTAGAAAGTTTTCAAGAGGTTATTTCGCGGTTAGATAGATTGGTTGGCCTTTCTGAAGTAAAAAAACAAGTTAGGAACCATGCGAAGTATATTCAGTTTTTAAAATTGAGAAAGGAAAAGGGATTTGCTGAAGATGATCAGTTAAATATTCATTCGGTGTTTTCTGGAAATCCTGGAACGGGAAAAACAACGGTGGCTAAGATGATGGGGGCCCTGTACAAAAAAATGGGCCTATTGAGTAAGGGACATGTGCTGGAGGTTGACCGAGTTGATTTGGTTGGAGAGTATATTGGTCAGACGGCACCTAAAGTAAAAGAGGTAATCGAAAAAGCCAGGGGAGGTGTTTTATTCATTGATGAGGCCTATAGCTTGGCAAGAGCCAATGATGATACCAAAGATTTTGGTCGTGAGGTAATAGAGATACTGGTAAAAGAAATGTCGAATGGTCCTGGAGACATGGCTATAATTGTCGCTGGATATCCTAAAGAAATAAAACATTTTGTAGAAAGCAATCCAGGATTCAAATCAAGATTTAAGCATTTTTTCGACTTCAAAGATTACATGCCTGATGAGCTTTCACAAATATTGGATATAGCAGCAGAGGAGAAAGAAGTCAGTTTTTCACTTGAGGCAAAAGAAAACTTGGATTATTTAATTAGACAAGCCTTTAGGAACAGAGACGCAAGTTTTGGAAATGCACGATTTGTGTATGATTTGGTAGAAAGATCCAAAATAAATTTGGGCTTAAGAGTGATGTCTCAACGTTCTCCAGAAAAATTAGGAGATCATGAATTATCACAAATTACTCAAGAAGATGTGCTTAAACTTCCGAATAAGGAAGAAATACGATTACCCGATTTGCCTATTGATGAAGAATTATTAGAAGAGGCAATGTTAGACTTGGAGGAACTAATAGGGATAGATGCGGTAAAAAAGGAAATAAAAGAATTGGTGGACATTGTAAGTTACCACAGGAAAATAGGTCGCAATGTGCTCCAAAAATTCTATTTGCATACCGTATTTATAGGTAATCCTGGAACTGGAAAAACTACGGTGGCGCGAATATTAACTCGTATTTATAAGGCACTAGGTATTTTGGAAAGAGGCCATATGGTTGAGACCGATCGCCAAGGGTTAGTCGCTGGATTTGTGGGACAAACTGCTATTAAAACTGCGGAGCGTATTGATGAAGCCATGGGAGGTGTTTTGTTTATTGATGAGGCCTATGCATTATCAAATTTTAATGGCTTACAAGGAGATTTTGGCAACGAGGCTATTCAAACCATTCTTAAAAGAATGGAGGACAGCAGAGGACAGTTTTTTGTTTTTGTTGCGGGGTATCCCGACAATATGGAAAAGTTTTTAAAGGCAAATCCTGGATTGCGCTCAAGGTTTGATAAATTCCTAAAATTTGAGGATTACAACAGTGTTGAAATGCTTCAAATTTCGGAAAAGATGTTTAAGGATCAATCCTACAAACTTCTAAAAGAAGGAAAGGATTTTATCAAAAACTACTTTGATCAATTAATTGAAACCAAGGACAAATATTTTGGAAATGCACGAACAGTAAGAAGCATTGTGGATTTAATTATTAAAAATCAAAACTTAAGACTCGCAGAAAACAAAGAAGTTGACAACAGAGAATTAAAAAAGATTCGCTTAGTTGACTTAGAGTCTATTATTGATTCACATTTATTAAAAGATGTATTCCAGAAATCTGGAATAGGATTTAGAGCTAAATCTAAGTAATGCTAAGAATACTATTTTGTTTTTTTCTTTTCTTTAGTCCCCTGGTACTTATGGCACAACATTCGGCCGAATTGTTAGAAAAGTGCTCACACTTCCTCGAATTAAACGACGAGCTCTACATCCAATTGTCTAGAAGTGATCTTAATATATCCACTATTCAAAAGGAAGGTTATATCATTGATCATAGATCGAAAGGGAATGCTTGGTACTTATATCTTACACCAGAAAATTTCACCTCATTTTTAGATTTGCAGGTTGGATTTAATCTTGTAGAGGATTATTATCAAGGGGCTAAAATTAAAATGTACGACTTACATCAAATCCTTGGTCCTGATGAAAGCGATTGTATATCGACTTCTTGGGATTTTTACCCGACCTATGAGGCCTATGAAGGGATTATGATGCAGTTAGCCGATGAATATCCCTCGCTTTGCACTTTTCATCAATTGGGTACACTATCATCGGGAAGGAGGATCCTTGCTCTTCAATTGGGCAATAATTTAGATGCCACAACTGGAAGGCCAAAGAGCTTTTACACCTCTACTATGCACGGAGACGAAACTGCGGGCTTTGTTTTGCTTTTGAGGCTTGCAGATTATTTACTTTGTAATTACGGGGTTGAAGAAAATATTACTCAGTTGTTGGATGATTCTGAAATATGGATAAACCCACTTGCAAATCCGGATGGAACTTACCGAATGGATAACAGCACCGTTACAAATGCAAAAAGAACCAATAGCAATGGAGTAGATTTAAATCGGAATTTTCCTGATCCGTTGGATGGGATTAGTCCAGATGGAAATCCTGAGCAACAAGAAACTTTGATATTTAAAGCCTTGGCGGAAAGTGAGAAATTCAATTTGTCGATGAATGTGCATGGAGGGATTGAATTGTTTAATTACCCATGGGATACTTGGAGCACAAGGCCAGCAGATGATGATTGGTGGATTTGTATGGGAAGGCAATACTGTGATACTGTACATGCGTACGCACCACCAACCTACATGGATGAATTTGATAATGGAGTTGTGAATGGCTGGGATTGGTTTGAGGCGGATGGTAGTCGTCAGGATTTTGTCAGCTACTTCCATAATGGAAGAGAATTTACTCTAGAAATATCCAATCAAAAAGTACTTGATAGTGATCAGTTGCCCATCCATTGGGAATATAATTACCGGTCGTTTATAAATTTTTTAGAAGAAGGCACCAAAGGTGTACAGGGATCTGTAAGGGATTCCGAAACTTTAGAGCCAATAGAAGGAGTAGAAGTTTTTACGGAAAATCATGATTTTGATAACTCCCAAGTTTTCACAAACAGCAAAGGCTTTTATGCACGCTATTTGAATACAGGGCCTTATTCTTTACGTTTTTCGGCAGAAGACTATGTTTCTCAAACCATCGATGTTAATGTGGTGAAAGGAGAAAAGTTGGAATTAAATGTGGAATTGGTACCTCGAAGTGTTTCAACCAATGAATTGGAAAAAGATCGGTTTGAGGTCCTTGTTTACGAACAAAGTTTTGCCGTTCAATTTAGCTCAGTTTCAAATAGAGTAGTTAGCGTGTATAGTTTAGGGGGCGCATTGATTAATTCTGCACAAACCAATGCTACATCATTAGTACTTGAGAGGCCTCAAATTCCGGGAGTGTATTTAGTGCAAGTTGAAGAAGCTAATGGGGCCAGTACTAAGAAAGTGTTTTTTTAAAATTTCACTTTGATTCCTCCGTAAACATTGGTTCCAAAATCTGGTTGTCCAACCCATCGGGTATAGCGTTGATTTAATAAATTGTTGGCTTCAAGATATAACCCCATATGATCAGTGATGTAATAATCAGCGTACACCGACACATCAAATAAAGCGTTGGTGTCAAAATCTGAATTAGTAGGAGCCAGCAAAAGAATTTCTGCAGCATTTCTATAGTTAACTTTAGGAACGATACGATATTTGGTTCCTTCTTTGAAAATCAAGGATGCCGTTAAATCTACATCTGGTAGGCCAAAAGGATTGTCGAGCGAATAAAAAATCTTTTCACCTTCAAATTTTACGAGGAGGTTTGCATTGAGCGCATATTCGAATGAACCAATTAGACCCACACCTGTACCGTTAGTGAAACGCGAGTCGAAGTATCGGCCAACAAAAACAAAATCTGAAATGTTTTTATAAAAGTGATACCCACCAGAAATACTAGCATTAAGCTTGGAAGTAGAATAAGAGACTCCACCGTCAACACTACAATCAGTATAAAGTCTTTCGTCATCATCAGTCACGGGGCTTTGCAAGAAGTGATTTCTAGAATACAAATGAGCTAAACCA
Source organism: Saprospiraceae bacterium (assembly GCA_020627705.1). Lineage (GTDB taxonomy): Bacteria > Bacteroidota > Bacteroidia > Chitinophagales > Saprospiraceae > JAHDHU01. The sequence continues at coordinate 418,711 of JAHDGJ010000001.1, read as the reverse complement.
TTAATCTGGACATCCATTGATGATTTGATAAAAATTGATACGGCAGATTCTTGTGGACGATATTGCAATGAAAGGATAGGAAATAGTTTTGATTCTTCGCTAGCAACAGCCAAGTGTACTCCTGCATCAATATGAAAATCATTCAACTGACTGTGGATCTTAGCCATAACTTGATTACTGAAAAATGCATTGGTATCGCTAATTTTAAAATACTCCACCTTATATCTTGCTGAGAGCAAAGTAGATTCTGACAAATGGGCATACACATATAGAGGCATAGCAAATCTTACCTCTTTAAAATTGGGTTCTATATTCGGAAATACTTCGTAAGGGTCACGGTCCATTGCATTGTTAAGGAATTCAAGATCCAATCCAAATTCGAATATATCTTTGAATCGCTTATGGGAGTGAAGACCCAATGCAAGACCAGTGGATGAATAAACTTGATCACTGATTATTTGCGCATCAGAAAAAGGAAAAGTACTTCGGTATTGATTATTGTAGAATACATCAGTTCTCAGTTCCAGGTCTTCATTGATGTAATATTCGCCATTTGCTTTAAGGTTTATATTTCTTGAAAACAGAGAATCTTTAAATATTCCATCATGATAATCGGCAAATACGGACCATCGATATTTGTCTTCCAAAAAATTAAAATGACCAAGCTGAGCAGATGGCCTTTTTAAGGTGCCAAATCCGAGCTTTATCCAGTTGTAATGTATATGGCTTTCCTCGTTTTCCGAATAGGCTAGAGGTCGAATTTTAGGATCTGGATAGTTGAGTTTTAACGGCTCGATATCTAAGAGGTAACTATAAACGGTATTGTCGGGTTTTGGGTCTTTTATCTCTGGTGCGACATTTAGCATTTTGGCTTCTTTTAGCTTCGCTTCGAACGCTTTAATTACTTCGACATCGGATATAGGCAAAATTTGATCCTGCGCTGCCATTTGGAATGCGCATAGAAAAAATATCCAAAAAATATATTTCATGGTCCGCATTAATTTTGATTTAGGTCATTGTCCTTTGGTAGCAGGCGGCTTTTTACTTCTTCTCTAATTTTTATTTGCTCCAATTTTTCATTTGCCTTTAGTAAGACTGCCTCATCCTCTGTAAAATTTTCAATAACTGCTTCTGTAGCGGCGCGTGCATTGTAGAGGTCGTCTTTTGCCATATAAATTTCACTGAGGAGCAACAAACTTCTCGCAATCCAAAAAGGATAATTACTGCTCACAGTATTGGTGCTTTTGCATTGTTGCTCTGCTTGTTCCAAATTGCCAATATTGAAATATAATTCTGATAAGAGATAGCTGGATTCTGCAGCAAGTGCAGCGTTGTTGTTACGTACAACATAATTGAAAGATGAAATCACTCGTCCATTGTCTTGAATACTTAACGCATGTTTTCCCACAATAAAGTGAGCAACGACAAGATCTTCTTTGTCCCTTTTATTTTCGACAATGAGCTTTTCGGAAAGCCCGGCAGCTTCAGGTAATTTGTTGGCTTTGTATGCGCTTTGTAAAGCCTTAAAGTGAAAATCATCATACTGCTCTTGTTTTTCGCTAAGAAGCATTAATTGTGTGTAATATTTGTATGCCTTAGCATAGGCCTCTTCATGATTATACGCGATGGTGGCAGCTTTTTTCAAACTGGTTTCTTGATATCCGCTCATTCCCAAGGAGATGATTTGATCGTATCTCAAAAGGGCATTACTATAGGATTTTGTGAAAGTGTACGACTCTGCCAGCATGAATAAGGCATCCAAAGATGATTTACCCTTAGGGTATTTTTTTAAATAGGTTTCAAGCGAAATTATTGCTTTAGAATATTCACCCTCTTCAAATTGCAATTCAGAAATTTTAAAATTGAGTGAATCTTTTTCTCGATTACTTAAATCCATTCCAGGAATCTTTTTTAAGTAATCCATATACTGATTTAATTCATTGAGGTCATTAACATAAATTTCTTCAATGGCTAACATTGCTTCGGTGCTTTCTGCAGAGGTAGGGTTGTTAAGCATAACTTTCTTGTAGAACTTTAAGGCATTTGATAGGTCGCCTTGATTGTAACTTGATAAACCTAATTTTAATAATGCTTTATTTACCAGTGGACTTTGCTCTTGGAAGAGATTTATGAGCTCTTGATAAGATTCGAAGGCTTCTGCATTTTTTCCTAATGTATGATAAGCGTTTCCAATGTGATAATAAGCATTGTCAGCATAAGCACTGTTGGGTGATCTTTTTAAGAGTTCTTCCAGAGATAAGATCTTTTCAAATTGATCTCCACTTAATCCTTGAATTATAGCACTTTGATATAGGGCATAGTTTGCGTTAGGGCCCTTTTTCATTGCTACACTTGAATAATGTTCGTTGGCTTTGCTGTACTGGTTTAGGGCAAAGGCACAATCAGCAGCCCTGAGCCGCGCATCCAAAGCAATTTGTGCTTCGGTGTTCGAAGCAATAAGGTAGGACTCAAACGAATTAAGGGCTTTTTTTAATTTATTTTTCTCCAAATGAATATAGCCTAAGTAGTAATTGGATTTATCTATCCATTGAGAGGAATGAGGTTTTTTAGCTAAGGTTTCGAATTGAGGTTGAGCCTTTTGAAATTGCCCGTCTTTCAAATAGGCATAAGCTTGCCAAAAAAGGATTTCATCGTTGAGTTCTTGAAGTACTTTTATTGAGTTCGCTTTGTCAAAATTTGGAAAAGCTTCTTTGTATTTTTTGTCAATTACTGCTTGTTTGCCTGCTTTTAACGCTAAGGTTTTATAGGCTGCATTTACTTCACTCGAACGATTTGTCATTCCCTCTATGGTTGCTATACTTCTTTGGTAATCTGTAGTCCTGAGAAAAAGTGCAGCCAAAAGCTTTTGAGACTCCGTATGGTAAGGTGAAGCAGGATTAATTTTACTCAAGCCCTGCAATGCCTCCGCATCAAATCCTTGCTCCATACTAAGTTTGGAATAATAAAATGCGGATTGTTCTTTTACACTTTGGGAATACGAAAATGTCGATGCATTTTTAAAAGCAGAACGAGCAGACTTTTTGTCGTTGGTTTTTAGCATACAATCTGCTAAATAATAATTGGCGTATTGCCCTAGGCTATCTTTTGTTCTGGATATTTCTTTAAAATTATCAATGGCTGCGTCCAATTTGTTGGCTCTGTATTGAAGAAAGGCTAACAAGAAAAACTCCTCTTTTCTAAGTTTGGCGCTGGCTTCATTATATGCTTCAAGATGGAATAAGGCTTGTTCAAAGTCTTGCTTTTTGTAATAAGCTTGACCTACAAGCAAATGTATTTTTTCTTTGTTTTCTAGCCCGGCTTTGTTTAATACCGATTCTCCATAAGTAATGGTTTTGGCAAAATCTCCTTCATCAAAGTAAAACTGTACAATATAATAAGGGACATGCTTTGCATAAAACTTAGAACCCTTTAGTTTTTCGAAATTAGCGAGGGCTTGTTTTCTTTGGTTTAGAAAAAAGTTTGTAATGCCTAAATAATAAACACCATGCTCATAATATTCAAATTTTGAGTTCGTGGAATTATTAAAATCTCTTTGGGCTCCTGCAAAGTCCTTCTTGATTAACTGACAATAGCCTTTTTTAAAATGGTGTTCTTGCTTTTCTTTCGCGGTGACGTTCGTGGCGTTGATGCGCTCATAGAATTTTAATGCTTGCCCAAAGTCATTAATAGCAAAATAATGATTTGCCAAAACAGGATAGAGTTTTTTTACTTCACTTGAGGAAGAGTAATTTTTTAAAACCGTATTCAAATTATTCTCTGCGTTTTCTAGTTTTAATAGCAGCGCTTCTTTCGATTTTTGTAATTCTGCTGAGATTTTTGCCTCCTTAAACTCAAACAGCGGATTATTGATTTCTTCCTCAAAAAAATCCATTGCGATTCCAGAAAGCGAAAGTTTATCTAATTCGAAGGCAAGGTCTACATTCGTTTTTTGATGATCGTAAGTGATTGTTTCCTGTGCAAGCCCAAAAGCTGTGATCAGAAAAATTATTATCAGGGTCCAAACGATTTTTAGATTTCTAGTCAAGAACGTGGTTTTATAAAGGTAAAAATGCAACTCTTTTTACATATAACGAATAACTATATATATAATTCTCTAATAAGCATAGATTGGACTTGATTTTGTAACCTTTCAATATATTGTAGTCCTATGTATATGCGCATTTTTTTATTCCTACTTATTGGTTTATGCCTTAATTCTTTTAGTCTGATGGCTAAAGAACCAATATTTGTGGAATACGGAGTAAAGGATGGCTTACCAAGTTCGTTTATTTACGACATTATTCAGGATGACGAAGGTATCATCTGGGTGGCCACGGATAAAGGGATTTCTAAATTTGATGGTAAGGAGTTTACTAATTATACGGTCAAAGATGGCTTGCCCAACAACGATGTTTTTGGTTTTGAAAAAGACAGTGATGGTCGTGTTTGGCTGAATACATTGGATCATTGTGCGTTTGTAGAGGAAGGGAAAATTTATACAGTTAATCATCCAGAGAATATTGGCGTGCATTCTCATTTTTTTGATAAAAATGAAAGGCATATAGTAAGGGGGGGGGATTTGTCATTAAATTTTGTATTAGACGACTCGCTGCAAATGGTCCCTTTGGGCTTTCCAGACCATTTTGTAGTCAATTATACTTCACCCCAAGATTACTCCATAGTGAGAGCCAAGGATTCGAAGGCATTTATTATATCGAAGTTTGAGAACTCGGAAACAATTCAAGATTTTGATTTAAAATTTCCTTTCGATAAAAAGTTTGATAGGGCATGGATACAGGACAGGCACTTTTGGTCTGGAAAAGAAGGAATACAATATCTCGAGGGTAGGGACTTAAAATTTATTGACCATAAAAAAATGGGTTTTAAATCACCACTTACTCGTGTGGATATACTTCATTCTGGATTTTTGGTTCAATCAAAGTTCAAAACGGCAATAGTCGGTTTTGATTTTATCACGACTAGAGAATTCGATTTTATCAATCAATTGGACTTTAACAATGTTTATGAAGATGTTGAAGGTAATTTTTGGTTTGCGACAAAGGATGGATTGCTGTTCGTAACACGTGGTGCGACCAATAGTCAATCGTTTTATTTTGGACGACAAAAAAAAGCTTCGAACGAAACTGCGATTAAAATTATTAAAGATTCGGCTGGGAATATTCTTGTTGCTACGGTTGAAGGAAGTATTTATAGATATGAAAATGAAGAGCTTAAATTGCTCTTTAAAACAGGATTAAAAGGACTTCGGGACTTAGCTCAGGACGGCTATGGGAAGTTATGGCTGGCAACAGAAGAGTTTGGTTGCTTTCGCCTAAATAATTTAGATAAGCTTCAAAATAAGAGTTATCAGTATTCCTTGACGGAAAAAAACACCTTTCGTACAAAAGATAATAATGCTGTCTTTAGGGCAACAGTAAAGGCACTTAAAATGGGGCCAGACAACCGCCTTTATGTGGCAAGTTCTAAAGGTGTAAGTCGCATAGAATTTAAAGAGGATTATTATGAAGTCACCAAGCTAGATTCATCTCGATCATATTCTGTTGCACAAGATTTATTTGGATTTATTTGGATTGGCAGGACGTCTGGTATAAGTCGTTTTAAGGATGGTAAGTTGGTCAATCTTGGTAGTAATCATCCTATCAGTGATTTGTCTGTAACTGATATCGATGTTGACAAAGAAAATGGTCTATGGATAGGTTCTGATGGTTTTGGTTTGTTTCACGACAGGGGAACGGCGTTGTGTCAAATAGAACAGCTTGATGGGTTTATAATCAAATCTGTATACATCGATGAATACGATCAAATATGGGCTGCCACAAATCGGGGAGTGGTAAAAATCAACAAGAAAAAAGATGGCGATGATTCATGCGAATACGATATCAATTATTTTTCGTTGGCGCATGGTTTAGCATCAGAAGAAGTAAATGACATCTTGGTCTCGGGAAATAAATTATTTGCTGCAACCAAAGATGGTGTTTCCATTATTCCAATACCTACATCTACCGATAAGAGTACCGTAATGAGTCCGCTGGTGGTCAAATCGATCAAGATCAATGGGATTGGTAAAGCAGTAGATTCCATCTATACTTTGGAGTACAATGAGAACGACTTAAAAATAGAGTTTGCTTCGCTTTCGTATCAGAATTTGGGCAAAATACTTTACGAGTACAAAATGGAAGGGATAGATTCTACGTGGCAAACTACCGTAGATAGATTTAGAGAGTATCAAACTTTGAATCCAGGCAAGTATATCTTTCATTTAAGAGCTAAGGATATTGGGGGTAATTTGATATCAGCCCCTCTGGCTTTACAATTCAAAATTAAAAGAGCATGGTGGAATCGGTGGTGGTTTAGGTTGCTTTACTTGACTTTGGCTTTTCTTCTTTTTTCCTTTTATTCTCAATATAGAATCAGGCAAACAAAGCTGAAAGCAGATCGTGAAAACGAAGTCAATAAAAAATTTGCCGAGCTCGAAATGCAAGCCATACGTAGCCAAATGAATCCACATTTTTTGTTTAATGCCTTGCATTCTATCCAGGATTATATTTTTAAAAATGACAGCAGAGAAGCCAATAAGTATATCAGTTCGTTTGCCAAATTGATGCGGAAGATTTTGGATGCATCCAAAAAGAAATACATCTATTTGTATGAAGAATTAGAAATGATTCGTCTATATATTGATTTGGAGAAACTTCGATTTCAAAACAAGTTTGACTACCAAATTGATATCGAAGGGAGCATTGATCAAATGGCTACAGAAATTCCAACGATGATTATTCAACCTTTTGTTGAAAATGCTATCAATCATGGATTGTTGCATCGGAAAGAAGCTGGACGTTTAGAATTAAATATTTATATCGAAGGTTCAAAAATCATCGTGCTTATTACTGATAATGGCATTGGAATTAAAAAGTCGCAAGAATTAAAAAGTAAATCAGGTTTAAAGCATAAGTCCCAAGGAACCCAAATGATTAATACGAGGATGGAGCTTATGAATGAAATGTACAATACCGAAATTGATTACGAAATGACCGATTTGGATCCTTTGAATAAAGAATATCCTGGGACCAAAGTGAAAATTAGAATTTTGAAAATTGACTAAATAATGGAAGAACTTAAGCCAATACGTGCAGTAATTATCGATGACGAGCAAAAAAGTAGAAACACCATCTCGGCGATAATTTCGAAGTATACTAAAAATACCAGTATAGTTGGAGAGGCAGATTCAGTGAAAGCTGCAATCAAATTGATTCAGCAAGTGGAGCCAAATTTATTGTTGTTGGACATTAATATGCCTTTCGAGACTGGCTTTGATTTATTGAAACAAATTCCAAAAAGAAAATATCATGTAATTTTTATTACAGCTTATGAAGGCTTCGCATTAAGAGCCATAAAGTTTCATGCATTCAACTATATTTTAAAGCCAGTCAATATTGATGAGCTGATCAATACATTAGAAGAACTAGAAGATGTCATTGATTCACAAAATGATCATGAAAGATTGAAAGCACTGATTGAAGACTTGAATGAACCAAAGATTGAAAATCATAAAATAGCCATACCATCTAAAAGTGGAAGAGAATATATTCAAATGAGTACTGTTGTTAGGATGAAAGCTGATGGCTCCTCTACAAAAATATTTCTCTCAGATGGAAGAATGATTGTGTCGTCCAAAAACTTGGGTGAATACGAAAAGTTGTTGCCGAATGAAGAAGAGTCATCAGAGCATTTTTTCATGCGTGTGCATCACGGCGATATTGTAAACTTCAACTATATAGACCAATTAAACAAGGCAGACAATTTGTTTGTCTTGAAAGATGGCACTGAAATAGTCATTGCGCAAAGAAAGAAATCTCAAACCATGAAAATTCTAAAGAATAAAAATCTTCTTTAGGCCCTTTAAGAAGTGAAATTCAAAATTGTTTGCTCGATGATATCACAACATTGGTGAAGTTCTTCCTCCGTCATCACCAGAGGTGGTGCAAATCGGATAATGTTGCCATGTGTTGGTTTTGCAAGCAAACCATTGTCTTTCAGTGAAACGCAAATATCCCATGCCGTGGAACTTTCGGGAGAATCATTGATCACAATTGCATTGAGTAATCCTTTTCCTCTAACTAAGGTTACGAGATCAGATTTTTCTACCAGTCCATTCATTCTTTCTCTAAATATTTGACCCAAATTGTCAGCATTCTTAGCGAGGTTTTCATCCCTCACTACATCAAGTGCGGCCATAGCTACGGCACATGCTAATGGATTGCCACCAAAAGTAGAACCATGTTCTCCAGGTTTAATGCACAGCATGATATCGTCGTTAGCCAATACTGCAGAAACTGGGAAAACACCTCCCGACAAAGCTTTGCCCAGAATCAAAATATCTGGTTTTATCTCAGGATTGTTTTCACAATTATGTTGACAAGAACAGTTGCCGCAAGTAGCCAAAAGTTTCCCTGTTCTTGCGATTCCTGTTTGAACTTCATCCGCAATAAACAAGACATTGTTTTCTTTGCACAATGCTGCGGCAGATGCAAGATAGCCATCGTCAGGTACTACTACTCCAGCTTCCCCTTGGATGGGCTCAACCATAAACCCAGCGACATTTTTATTATTCAAGGCTTCTTTGAGAGCGTCCAAATTATTGTAATCTATGATTTGGATGCCCGGTAAATAAGGCCCAAAGCCGCCTCTGCTGTCGGGGTCAACGGATCCAGAGATCACGGCTAAAGTTCGGCCGTGAAAATTACCTGAAGCAAACAAAATTACTGCTTGATTTTCTTGAAGGCCTTTTTTCATATAAGCCCATTTACGGCATAACTTTAAAGCAGTTTCTACAGCTTCAACTCCAGTGTTGATTGGCAATACTTTATCGTACCCAAAGAATTCTGACATGTATTTTTCGTATGGCCCAAGCATGTCGTTATAAAATGCTCTAGACGTCAATGTGAGCTTTTTGGATTGTTCTTCTAAGGCACCTATTATCCGCGGATGACAATGCCCTTGGTTTACTGCAGAATATGCCGATAGAAAATCAAAATATTTTTTACCCTCGGCATCCCATACATAAACTCCCTCACCTTTACTTAGGACCACAGGTAGAGGATGGTAATTATGCGCTCCATATTTGTCTTCAAGAGCTATTAAAGACTTGGAATCAAGCTTAGTAGAAATCATAGCGTAGAAATTTAGCTTAAAAGTAATTTATTTCCTTTCAAGTGAAATTAGTTTTTGATGAATTTTATTGATTTGTTCTTCGACCAATGATCTTTCAAAATTATCAATCAGGTAGTCTGCCATTTTGATTTTTATTTCTTGAGCAAGTTGTTTATTCATTCGGTTGACGACTTCCTTTTTTGTACTGCCATCTCGTTTCATGACGCGTTTGATGCGTTCTTCATCAGCACAATGAACAACGATTACTTTATCTACATATTTGTCTCCTTTTGATTCATAAAGAAGGGCAGATTCTTTAATAGCATACGGAATGCTGGATTGTGATTGTTCCGCAAACCATTGGTCTGCATCTTGATATATCGCTGGGTGAACCAATTTGTTTAATTTCTCCAGTAATTCTTTGTTCGAAAAAACGATAGAAGCGACATGTTTTCGGTTGAGTCGGCCATTTCTGTAATAAGCTTCATTTCCCAACAGGGATTTAATCTGTTTTTTTAATGGCCTGGAATGATTCATCAAATACTTGGCTCGCGTATCTGCATAGTAGACTGGTATCCCAAATTGCTTTTCGAATATTTTGCATACCGTGGTTTTCCCACTTCCAATGCCCCCTGTAACTGCTACTTTAATCATGTTAATACATCAAATCCATAATCGCTCATATCTACTTTGTCCTCCAAAATTTGTTCTTCACTACAATCAAATAATGCAGATTGAAGTGCGATAATAGATTTTTCTTTTTCTGAATTAATCAAACTTAAAACAATATGAGGTGAATTATCAAGCTGTTTGGATAGGATGGTGAAGTTTAATTTTTTGACGGTATTCAATAATTTGCCCATGTTTTTATAATCGAAAGAAACTTTAAACTTTGATCTAGGAACAAATAGATATATTTCATTGGCTTCAATGGCCTCTTTGCTCGTGGCTTTATAGGCTTGAATCAATCCACTGGTTCCAAGTTTGGTTCCTCCAAAATACCGTACCACAACTATCGCAGCGTGGTGTAAATTGTATGCTTTAAGTTGATTCAAAATTGGAAGCCCAGCCGTGCCACTTGGCTCCCCATCGTCGTTAGCACGCTCTATGCCACCCGGTTCTAAACGATATCCAAAGCAATGGTGTCTAGATTTGAAATGTTCCTTTTTAATTTTCTCTAATTCTAATTGGAAATGCGCTTCGTTTTGAACTTCAAATGCAAAACCAATAAATCTGCTTCCTTTTATTTTGAATTCACAGACGCTGGATGTGTTCAATGTTTTAAATTCTAATTGGCTGTTATTTTTTGAATCCAAATTGAAGTCGATTAAACGGTGTTTTGTATCGCGGTCTAACAAAGATAGAGTTTCCTTGATCCAAGAAAAAGAAGATCAATTAGTGTAATAGGTCTTACAAAATACGTGAGCGTATCAAATCTCTATTTGTTGATTATAATTTTGCCAATATTATATACTTTCACTGCTCTTAGCTCGTATAAAAATTTACTTACAACAGAATGAAAAGGCTTAGGTGTAGCTAATTTATGACTGACTTTAATCAATTGTGGAGTAGCCTTTTGGCGCAAAAAAAAGAATCGGTCTTAGACCAGTCCAATCAAGGATGGGTGCTGGAGAACTCAAAAATAAAGCGAATAAATTCAGCCGATGACATCGATTTTAATCTCCACAGTGCCCTTATGTTCATAAACTCTTCTCTGGATTATGGACTTCATCAAACAAATTGGCAACAACATACGATTCCCTTTGAAGATATTCAATTATGGAGTCCAACCAGTATAGATACGCTTACTTTAGATTTTTTAAAGTTGTATTGGCCGTTGGCTGCCATAAATCATATTCAAAAAGAAAAATCATTTGTCTTGGTACATATGGCTGCAAGCCTTGATGGAAGAATTGCCACGAAATGTGGAGATTCTAAGTGGATTGGTAACGACCAGAATCTGAAACATGCCCATCGTCTTCGAGCCTTGGTGGATGGGGTAATGGTTGGTGCTCGGACAATAGAATATGATTGTCCCTCCTTAAATGTTCGACATGTAGAAGGTGAAAATCCAGTCAGACTGGTTCTAAGTAATAAACTGCAAAATTTAAAAAAGTTACAGCCCATACCAGAGGTGGAGACTTTAATCGTTCGAGATAAAGAATATCAGAATAAAAAAATTGATTCTGACAACCAAGATTTTTTGTTTTTTGAAGGAGATAATGAAAAAGATAAAATAGAAAACCTTTTTAAAAAATTATTTTCTCGAGGGATAAAGTCGATCCTTATTGAGGGTGGTGCGCAAACTGTAAGTAGCATGCTTCGAACGGAGGTGGTGGATGTTGTTCAGATTCATATTGCTCCAATCTTGTTGGGAAGTGGAAAGCATTGGGCTTGTCTACCAGAAATAGAAGCGATCGCTCAAAGTAAAAAGTTAAAAAATACATTTTGGTGCAAAATGGGGGATACTCAAATGATTACGGGCTTGTTATGAATACTTATCTGGCACTTTGGCATGAAGACAAGGAATCGTCCGCGATAAAAGCAGGTCATTTTAAAGAATTCGCAAGCGTAGAATTGACATCATTGAAATCATCCTATTCTTTAATTTCGACAGGAACGGAGCGTTTGGTTGGTCTTGGAGAAGTTCCTCAAAATTTAAAACGATCAATGGTTGTGCCCTATATGGATGGGAGTTTCGATTTTCCTATCAAATATGGATACTCTCTTGTGGGAACAAATGCAACTGGAAGTTTTCATGTCATGCATCCCCATCAAGATCATGTTTTGGTTTCTGCTAATCATCTCTATCAACTTTCCGATCGATTGCCTTTACAGCGTGCACCATTAATTAGTAATATTGAAACTGTTTTAAACGCAGTTTGGGATGCTCAGCTAGAACAAAATGATCAAATCGGAATTTGTGGGTTCGGTAATATTGGATCCTTGTTGGCTCTGGTAATCAAAAGCTATTTTGGGAAAGCAGTACAAATTATTGAAACGGATTCATGGCGTTGTGAAAAAGCAAAAGCCATAGGGTTTGACGTGTTGGATAAAAAAAGCGCTGCCACTTTTGATGTTTTATTTCATACTTCAGCTACGGAGAGTGGTATGCAATTTTGCCTAGAACATCTAAAAATAGAAGGTAGACTGATAGAGCTGAGTTGGTATGGGAACAAGGAAGTATCACTCAAATTAGGAGGTGTTTTTCATTCTAATCGATTGAAGATTATCAGCAGCCAAGTGTCCAAGATTTCTCCATTTGCTCCTGTAGGCATGGATATACTTAAACGAAAAAAAATGGCCGAAGAAGTTTTATTTAACGAAGAATTTGATGAGTTGATTACTTATGTTGCATTTGAAAATGCACCAGCTTTCTATAACAAGTTGAGGCGAAATCTGCTTCCGAATGGTTTAATATGGATGTTAAAATACTGATGATATGTATACTGTGAAAATTAGAAATTCAATAATGATCGCGCACTCCCTCAAAAATGCATTTTTTGGTCCTGCTCAAAATTTGCATGGCGCAACATTTGTGGTAGATGTAGAATTTTTTAGACCAAACTTAACCAAAGAAAATGTTGTCATCGATATAGCTTATGCGCATGAGGCCACTTCAAAAGTTTTGAAGGAATTGAATTACAAAAATTTGGATGACTTGCCCCAGTTTGAGGGCATGCTTACCACAACGGAGTTTATGGCAAAATATATCCATGATGCCATTAAGGAAAATGTGAAGGACGTTTTTGAAGGAAAAATAAAAATAACATTAGGCGAGACTCATAATGCGTGGGGCAGTTACTCTAGCTAAAGATGAACTCAAAAGAAGACCATTCAATATTAGAACAATGGGATACAAAGCATGCTTGTCTCATGTTGTTTTTGGGTATTTGCACACTTTGTATCCTAGAAATCAAGTGGCTTGTATTAGGAGCGATAATCTCCTTTATTTACTTTGGAGTACTCAATACTTCCACTTTAAAACTATTTAAGCCACTAGGTGGATATGCAAACATCGTTTCTTTTGGTCGCTTAATTCTGTTGTGTTTTTTGTTTTTATTTCGTACCACATTCGATTTTCCACTTTTTGAAGTAGGTCTTATATTTTGTGTGCTGTTGGATGTTTTGGATGGTTTTTTGGCTCGGAGACTGAATCAAACCAGTGCCTTTGGGCATTACCTCGATATGGAAATTGATGCGTTTTTTGTACTCATCATGTGCTGTTATTTTTATCTCCATCATGATATTGGTTGGTACATACTGGTGCCTGGTTTTTTGAGGTACTTATTTAAACTTGTAACCCTAATAGCTCCAAGGCCAAATCAAAAGGAGGTGAAAAGAAATTTTGCCTCTATTATAGCAGGTACCTTCTTTTGTTTTCTCTTATTGGCCTTGTTTGTTGATTCAAGACTTAAGACGGCATTGTTGCTGTTGGGTTCGATTTTGATAGTCTTTTCATTTGCTACCTCGTTTTATATTTATTTCACTTCTTCAAGAAATGAGTAAGTCTGATTCAAACATAAGACGGATTGAATCTTCCGATTTCAAACTTCTTAAGAAGAAGAAACTTGTGGTAGTGGTAGAAAACTTTGGACTAAATTTTTCTGGAGGTTCACGAGCAACAGCTATGTTTTTGTATTGGTTTGAAATGGTTTTCGATGAAATCATTGTCTTTTGTAGCAAACTTGGCCGGCATAATTTAAAGCACCCTCGAATCATTAGTTATCAAAATCAAACCGATTTAAAAAATCATCTTGACGCTCTTTCCAAAAGCGGCTCTGATAACTATTTGGGGTATGGCGAGTTTTACATTGCCAAATACTTCATTCCAGGATCAATTCCTTTTTTCTTTTCTTATCACGATAATTGGCCAGAGCAAAAACGCTTTAATCTAGATGCTACAGAAATGGCTGATGATAGAATCAAAGCGTATACAGATATATTTAAACATGCTCGTTGCATTTTTAGTGTTTCTCAAAATAAGTTGCCATTCATAAAGCAATTTTCGAAGAAAACTGCGCTTGTTAGGAATGGTATTTCGCAAGGTTTGAAAAAAAATGAACAAAGGGTACATGCCAAGGGAACTTTGAAAATTTTAATGGCTGGCAACATTGATCAACGCAAATACAGCAAAGCCATTGAGGTCTTTGATCAATTAGAGAGGATGGAACACATAGGTATACAAGTGGATGTTTTTGGCCATACTATTGATTCAGTCTTGGCTAACAAACTGGCTAATTATTCTTTTGTTGATTGTAAGGGGTTTTGTGAAGAAATTACTTTTAGTTCATATGATGTGTATTTGAATACCTCGTTAATTGAAAATTTGTCCTTATCCGTTGTGGATGCTTTGGCTAATTTTACGCCAGTGGTCTCCTTTGAGGTAGGCGGGATTGCCGAGGTTGTAAATTCATCAAATGGACGATTAGTAGATCCTTTTGATGTGAAGCAAATGGCGAACATTTTAGTTTCGCTAAGAAATAGCATGTTCAAGTTTTCAATGCCAAATCTCTTTGAATTTAACTGGGAACGAAGTGCAATAAAAATGTTGGATATAATGGAGGAAGGAATACTAAACGATATGAATTGAAGAAGAAATGATGCTCTGGTACCTTAAGATTGCTTCCCTTTTGTATATACTTAGCATGTTGATTGAGTTATTAACTTTTGCTGTGCCAAGCGAACAATCCCAATCGGCCTTATTAAAGGGAAATTTTTCAAAAAGAGTATTGATTAAATTTGTTTTCGGTGGATTAGGAATAGCTGCTTTTTTACTTATTCTGATATATCCTTGGATTGGGAAATTCTCTAAACTAAAGCCTTCTTTTGTAGTACTCGGATTAGTACTGATTGTTTTAGGTAGAGCAATTGTCTTTGTTGGATCATGGACAATTTGTCAGCATTTCAAAAAGAAAGACCGGTCGCTTTTGGTTTCAGGTATTTTTAAATATTCTCGAAATCCGATTTTGATTGGCTTGTTCATCTCTTTGCTAGGATTCGTTATATGTCAACATAATATTTATTTATGTGCCTTATCTGGATTATTTTATTTCGGGATGCATCTGAAAGTTTTGGATGAGGAGAACAATTTGTTTCGGATTTATGGGGAAGAGTATCTTAAATATAAAAGAATGACCAAAAGATATTTGTAATATGGATAAATCACTATCGCCTATGGATAGGAAACTGGAGAGGAAGCAAGAACAGATCGAAAAATGGTTTGATGCCACATATGAAAAAAGAAGTTTTTTATATCTAAGACCAGTAGTAGCGTATGAGATATTTTTAAGTTTTCTTAAAGTTGAAAAGCAAAAGTCTTTGCTCGATATAGCATGTGGGATAGGGCAAATGTTGAAGGCTGCAGAGACAAAAATCTTAAACTTATATGGCATAGATATATCTTTTGTCGCAGTGTCAAAAGCGAAGCAGCGATTAAAAAATGCACAAATAACTAAAGGCAATGCAGAGTCTTTACCATATGATTCTGGTTCCATGGATTATATAACATGTTTGGGGTCTTTAGAAAGAATGCTGGATAAGGACCAAGTGTTAAAAGAGATGTTTAGAGTGCTAATGCCAAAAGGCAAGGCATGTATTATGGTTCGGAATTCCAATCGTGCTTCTTGGAAATTTGTAAAAGAAACCCTTGGGATAATCAATAAGAAAGGACATCAGGGAGCCAAAACTATGGAAGAATGGAGTGCCATTTTTGAGCGTAATGATTTTTTTATAGAGCGTGTTTATCATGATCATTGGCCAAGAAATCGGTGGTTTTGGTGGCTGTCATTTGGAGGGAGAATTTTCAGCTATAATTTTAAGAAAATTAGAAACTACGGTTCTGAAGTAGAACAGGCGTATGAATTGATATTTGTCCTGAAAAAGAATAATCCAACGGACAATTAAATAGCTTAAGAGTACTTAACTAATGAATTTTAAATTGTGAACGGGGTTAAAAATCTATATAACAATCTCTTGGCTTTAAATGAATCGAGGAAAAATCGAAACTCATTTCCCATTCATAAATCTTTGAATTATGAAGATGAAAGGATAAATAATTTATATGCTTTGCTTATAGAGCAAGGAGCAATACCCGCCAAGGGTGTTGTATTGGATTGCGGTTGTGGTGTAGGTTTTGGGACATTTCTGCTCGCTAAAACCTTTGTAAATCTAAATGTTGTCGGAATCTCACTAAGTGACCAAGAGATAGCATGGGCCAAAAATCAATGCATAGAAAAGGGCTTGCAAGGAAGATGTGATTTTGAGCTTAGATCTTTTGATTCCCTCGAACCAAACAGTTATGACTGCATTGTGGCTATAGAATCGGTAAAGCATTCCCCAAATATCAGTCAAACGCTGATTGTTTTATCTAATGCCGTCAAACCCGGAGGCAAGATCATAATCATAGAAGATGTGGCCGAAAAATCAATACAAAATTTCGCCAGTCGAAGACAATGTCAAGATTGGCATTTGGCAGAAATTTTCACACTCGATCATTACAAACAACTAGAAAAAATTGGTGACATTGAGCAGAAGGATCTAACCAAGTATGTAAAAACACCTGGGATTTTCCTGGTAATCATGAGGATACTTTTCGGAGAGCTTGCTGTCATGCTTCATAAATTGAGGATCAAGAAAAACCCTGGAGCTTCAATTACTCGAGGAGGATTTTATCAGGAGTTTTTATATGCCAGACATAAACTAAAGTATTTGATTATAACGGTAAAGCGGGTAGGCGCAAGTCTTTAAGTTTAAACATAACAATTTGAAAAATAATAATTCATTCCTTGAAACCATATCCAATGAATCGTTGTGGAATAAATTATTTATAGGCATTCTCATTTTTGTGTCCCTCTTATACGTGGGTGTGGTCATTTATTTTGGAAGCGATCACTGGGTTAAAGATGAAGTAAGGTTTTACGGATATGCCTTGCATATTTTGGAAGGAAAGTATGCGATGGAATCAGATACTTTCCTTTGGAATGGTCCAGCATGGCCAGTAATAATAACTCCTTTAGTTAGCTTAGGCTATGAGAAATTGGGTATTCGGATGTTAAATATTCCATTGATGCTTCTGGCCTTGATTTATTTTGAAAGAAGTCTTTCTCTTTTAAAAATTAGTAATGTTCTAAAATTGATGGCTATTCTTCTTTTGAGCTTGTACCCAAGTATTCTTTTGTTTTCTATGCCAACGTTTATGAGTGAAGTGTTCTGTCTCTGTTTAATAAATATGCTATGCTTTTATCTTTTGAAGTTTTCCATTGAGACTCGTTTTATGGACTTTTTAAAAGTAGCTGGAATAGGAGCAGTATTGATTTTGACAAAGGTTGTTTTTTTCTATGTGTATCTCATTTTGTTTGTCATACTATGCCTACTACAATTTTATAATCAATCGTTTAAACACTATAGTAAGATTGCAGGATTTACCTTAATCTTAATTGTTCCTTATTTATGCTATACTTTTTTTAAAACAGATACTTTCCCTTATGTTGCCAATAGTGGAGGTATGTCTTTGTTTTGGATGACTGTTGAGGGCAAAGAGCATAAAGGGGAATGGCATCCATTTCCTGGGGATTGGAATCCTTTTCCTAGAAGCAGCAATCAAAAGTGGTCTATAGATAATTCGAATGCTCAAAAGCAATGGTATCTAGAGCAAACTGGGGTTATTGAAAATTGGAGTCAATTGCCTCCAGTCGAGGCTAATGATTTTTTGATTGCCCAATCAATTGAAAATATTTTTCATTCACCAGAAATATTTTTGAGGAATATTTTTTCTAATATAAAGAGATACTATTTTGATGTCCCGCGTAATAGAAAATCAGGTATACATTGGTTGTACTATTGTAATCTATTGCATATTGCTGCTTTTATGATTTGCTTTCTCTTGTTGTCAAAGTGTCAACCTAAGATTAAATTCATCATTCTTTTGTATTTGATTTATACCTTCCTTTCATTTGTGCTTTCGAGTTATGAAAGATTCTCTCAAATTTTGGTTGGGGTGACCTTGCTCATGCTTTGTCTTTTCATAGAACCCAAAATGTTTAAAGCACAGCAAGCAGGTTTAAGGATATTTAGGCGTGAGAAGATGAATTATAAGAATTAACCAAATTGATGGAACACAAAAACTAACGCTTGCAAAGAATTCGTAAAATACTCTTCTCTAAAAATCCTCTAAGTGCCATCATGGTATTTACCTTTTTGAGTTTTTTGCGCCCTGCAATCAATGTTTTTTTATTACCTCTTTATTTATTGCATCTGTCTCCCAAAGATTATGGAGTATTGGCTATGGTCGGCTTTGGCGTAGGATTGATGGGGGCTGTACTTGGATTAAGGATTGATACTGCTGTGAGAAACTTTTATTTTGATTTTAATAACGATAAAAGTTTGTGGCAATATTTATCCCAGATGTTTACCTTATTGTTGTTGATTTGCTTGTTTTCCTCTCTTGTCCTCCACTTTGTCGGGGCCAATTTGTTTCAAACGATATTTTCTGATGTGCGTATAAAATTTCATCCTTACGGTCAAATCGCATTATCTACCTTGTTTTTGAATTTATGTTCGGGACTTTATTTTATTTACTTAAAAAACAAGGTTCATCTCAAAGAATTTGCTGCTTATTCTATTCTAAATGTGATATTAAATATTGGATTTCAAGTCTATTTTATTCTTATACTTGACATGAATATTCTTGGTGTGCTTTATGGTAATTTGGTCAGTGCAGGGATAGTTTTTATACTGGTATTGCTTTCAAATTTGCGGCTTCTAAATTTTAAAATAAGGTGGGGCGAAATAAAACCTTCATTGGTTTTTAGTTTGCCGCTTATCCCTTTTAGTTTTCTATTTGCCTTGGACGGCCAAATGGATAAGTGGTTTTTAGAAAGATATCAAACCTTGGAAGAGGTAGGTATTTATGCCGTCTTAATGGTTTTGGTCGGGTTGAATAAATTATTAATGAATGCTTTGGATAATGGAATCCGACCATTTTTATTTAGAGGTTTAAAGGAAGGTGACTTGCAGAGAAAACAAATTGTTTCACTATGTTTTCAATTTTATCTAATGGTTGGATTGATGGCCCTTTCTTTTATCATAGTTATTGGCTTAAATTTTCAATGGTTTTCAGATAATCCAAAATATCTCAAAATTAAGGAGTATATATTGTTGGCAAGCTTAGTTACGATTCCGGTCTATTTATATCGTTTTACCAATTTGCTTTTACTTTATCACAAATTATCCAAAGAATTGACTTTGATGACTTTTTATAAAACCATCCTATTGGTCATATTAATGTTGATTTTGATTCCTACTTATGGAATCAATGGTGCATTAGTAGCCTTCTTTGTATCAGCGATTCTAAATGTATTATTGTTTAACTACGTTCTTCAAAAAAGAAAATTAGATCTTCTAAATTATGCTCCTATATTTGGAAGAACCTTGCTTTTTGTCATTCTTGTTGGAGGACTTTATAGCTTATGTTTGTATTTTGGAATAAAGCAATTTGCTGTCATACAATTTGTTTTTGTTTTGTTGGTTTTCGGGATCTTAGAGAGGAAAACAATTACTCGGTTTACAAGATTGACTATTAAGTAGAATCGGATGAAATTTCTTGTTTACCTAATTCTTATAAATTTCTTTTTGTTTTTGCCGATGTATATTTTTGGTGTTACGCGGCGTATGAATCCCTTTCAATTTATTTTGGAAAAGGATTCCATCAAGTCTAAGCTGAAGAACTTTTACGTTTCTAGAAAAATTGCTCCATTTTGCTTCTCCATAGAATACAGCATGTGTGTATTGATACTTCTGACCACATTGCCCACTAACATTTGGGTGGTTTATTTCTTGGATATTTTAGCTGTGCTTATTTTATGTTTCACAATTTATTTAGCTGTCTTTGCTCATATCTTCCATAAAACCCCAATCTTAAAAATTGATTGGGAATTTATCCAAGAAACCAGGGTGTTCTATAAGAAGTATAATTTCGTAATCTACCCAACTATACTAGCTTTTGTAGTCGTAGCTTTTCTTTTCTTTCATAAAATGCATTTGGTTTTACAAGGTTCTGGGCAAATCTGGTGGCTCAATGGTTTGTTTCTTATTTATATACTTGTTTTAGGTTTTTATAATGTAAAGAATTACAAAGTTGAAAGTTACCTGCATAGGACAGTGTTTAGTATGCTGATCTATATTCGAAAATCAAGTGAGCTGGACAGCTACTTTGATCGACTGGTCAGAATGAAAAAGGAAGATGTTGAAGCTTATAATGTATACACCGATGTAGAATTAAAGGTCAAGCCGAACATTCACTTTATCTCGATGGAGTCATATGGTTCTGTTTTGTTTAAAGAAAAAGAGAGATATAATAACTTTTTAGAGGTTTTTGGTCAATGGAGCGAAAGGTTTAATTCTTCTGACATCAAGGTGTCCACGGTTTCATCGGAGCCTCCGCTATTTGCCTATGGGACCTGGTACTCCTACAGTACCTTACTTTTTGGGATGAAAATTACAGATGGCATCATCCATCGTTTTTTATTTTCCATAATGGCCAATTTTAGATATTATGATTCTATACTAGGGTTTTTAAAGAAAGCAGGATACACCAATTATTTGCTTCACGGGATGCTAGGAGCATACAATGATCGTTTAGATTTTTCTCTGATTAAAAAGAATTTTAATTACGATCAACTCATTAATCCACCCATATTAAAGTATGTTGGGAAAGTCTTAAAGTTTATGAGGATCCACAAAACCATCCCAGATCAATATACTCTTAATGCGGGCTTAGACATCGCTAAAAAAGGAAGGGGACCTTATACCTATTTTTATTGCACCTTAAATTCACATTGGGATTTTCATTCACCGGTCAAAATTCAAAAAGATTTCAGGGACTTAAATCAAGCCGGTTTCAATTTTGAGACAAATTCAGATCTTGGATTTAACTTGCAAAAGAGGTATCAAAGTGCCATGATTTATACTGTTGATGCTGTCTTTGAAATGATATACAAGAGAATCGAGCCTAAAGACATTTATATCGTTTATGGCGATCATCAGCCCACGACAATAACCGATGAGAAATATGGCAAGGATACTCAAATTCATATTTTTTCGAAAGACGAAACCTTTAACAAAGCCTGGGAGGCCTTTGGATTTTCTACAGGCTTAATGCCCGCACAAGATCAAGCCTCTTTTAAATTTGAAGCCTTTTATTCTGCTTTAATGCAATGTCTAAACAAATGTTATGGTCAAGATCCTTCCCTACAACTGCCTTTTTATAAAGAAGGACTTCCATTTTTTGAAGAAAACTCAGTAGGTCAAAGGACGGTATTAGACGATTTTGAGGTGGATCTTTAACGCATTATTGCAGCAAAAGGATCGCCCCCAGAGCACAAACGAAGCCAACGATTTTTGACTTATTTAGACGCTCGTTAAAAAAGAGCAGACTGATCACTGAGGCCAAAAGCAATATTCCAACATTGTTTATTGGAAAAAACTGAGAGCCATCCAGCCCAGAATCCAATGCTTTCATAATGAAGTAAATGGAGAAAAAATTTGGTACCCCTAGGACTATTCCGGCGATGGTGTTTTTTAGTGAAAAGACCTTTTTGTTTTTTCCAAATTCTATTAGACACAATGGGATAGCTACAATAAAAGCAAAAAAGAAAAGGGTAGCTACAAAGCGAATATCACTACCAGCCGATCCAAATTCTTTATCAACATAGAGAAATGCCGCATCTATGATACCGCTTCCTATAAATACGAATAGCCCAGCTAGTAAATATTTGGATTGGCCTTTTTGAACTTTTTGTCCGCCTTGTGGCACTAGCGTAATGGCCAATAAGGCTAGGACTATACCAATGCCTTTGGTCAGATCAAACGCTTCGTTATAGTACATGATTCCAAACAATACAGCGGCTACCATGGACATTTTTTGAAAAATGGTGGAGCTTATTATTCCCAAATGTTTGACAGAGAATGCAAACAAATTAAATACCAAGGGTAGAAACAAGCCTAGAAGCAAGCCGGCATAGAGCCACGGAGCTTTAAAATTTTCGGATTGTATAGCAGAATCTCCAAGCAAAACGCTGGCTGTCAAAATGCAAACCACATAATTGATTGATATGGCAATGGTATTGTTAACCTCATAGCGAGAAAATATTTTGAAGATAATTGCGATGAAGCCATTGAATAGGATAGATAATATCAACCAAGTCACAGCAGTAGGGCTTTTGTTATTAACAACTTATTTAGCATCGTTGACCTTTTATTCTTAAATGGAGTAATTCTGTCTCTTTATATTTGCGAAAGTATAATTTGTATAGTGAACACCAACAAACAATTTCAAACAGTTTTAGATCAATGCGAAGACATTTTTCTAAAAAAGACAAAGGATTATGGTACGGCATGGAGAATTTTGCGCCCTTCATCCTTGACTGATCAGCTTTACATTAAGGCCAAACGTATCCGAAGCATTCAGGAAAAAGGGGAGCAAAAGATTGAAGACAGCGTGGATTTGGACTTTGTTGGATTGATTAATTATTCGATCATGGCCATAATTCAATTGGAATCAGAGTTTTCTGAGGATGATTTGCATATGGATTATGAAGAAGTTTCAGCGCTCTATAAGAAACAAAGAGAAACGGCCTTCAAATTAATGAATGACAAAAACCATGATTATGGAGAGGCATGGAGAGATATGAGAATAAGCTCGATTACTGATCTGATTTTGATGAAGCTTTTGCGCATTAAGCAGATTGAAGAAAACGAAGGGAATACGATTATCTCAGAAGGATTGGATGCCAATTATTTAGACATCATTAATTACGCAGTATTTGCCATCATTTTATTAGAAGAACTAAAAAACTAATATGACTTTATCGACTTTGATTATTCGAATTGGACTTGCCGGGTTGGCTTTGTTGTTTTTAATCGGTTTTTGGAAATATAAACAAAAAGTTTCGACCTATAGTCAATCAAATCGTTCGAGTGAAAATACCAACCAACCAATATTCTGGGAGGGACATCAAAATTGGTTGATGGCTTTTTTTCAGTATTTCTGTGGGATATGGTTTTTATTTTCCGGCTTTGTAAAAGCGGTGGACCCACTTGGTACATCATATAAATTAGTGGATTACTTTAACGAATTTAAACTGGCATTCGAAGGCACCTGGTTTTCTTTTTTGGCTCCGATGTTTCCTTGGATGGCCGAAAATTTTTCGGTACAAGTATCAGTGATCACTATTGTGTTTGAAATTGTCCTCGGTGCAATGCTGATTCTTGGAGCACGACCCAAATTCACTTCGTGGGCTTTTTTCCTCTTGATGTTGTTTTTTACATTTTTGACAGGATTTACTTATTTGACTGGATATGTGCCCGGCGGAGCCAACTTTTTTGAGTTTTCCGAATGGGGAGCGTATAACAAAAACAACATGCGAGTGACCGATTGTGGTTGCTTCGGTGATTTTATCAAACTAGAGCCAAAAACATCTTTTATCAAAGATGTTTTTCTTATGATTCCAGCGTTCTTTTTTATTTGGAAGCATCGAGAAATGACTCAACTTTTTACTCCACGAATTAGGGATTTCTTGACAGGTTTGGTTTTTGGAATTTCATTGATCTATTGTCTCAGTAATTATGTTTGGGATATTCCATCAGTGGATTTCAGGCCGTTTTATGAAGGAAGAAATATTGCAGTACAAAAAGAACTTGAAGCGGACGCTTTGGCTGATGCCCCAGTTACGTATATTCTGGAAAACAAAGCCTCCAAAGAACAGGTAAGACTTTCGATGGATGAGTATTTAAAGCGGTATAAAGAATTTCCTAAAGACTCTTGGTCTACTGATACCGAAGCAGGAGAACCATCAGTGCCTCAAACGAAAATCAGCGATTTCGCACTCATGGATCCTAAAACTGGGTATGAAGTGACTGAAGAAATACTAACTAACGAAGGTTATTCTTTGATGATGGTGTGCTATATGCTCAAGGGAGAGCCTATAAAAAAACAAAGAATCCTTAAGGATACCTTATTTACTGTGGATACCGTCTTGGTATTTGAAGATGGTAAAGAAGAAATGCAAATCGTAAAGTCTGTGAAAGAGGTGAATGACAGAGAAGAAGAGTACTACGAAACCTTGTATGAAGAGGAGTATATGGATAAATTCAAATCTCAAATTGTGCCCTTGGCCGAAAGCGCTAAAAAACAAGGCATTACTTTTTATGGTGCAATTGGTAAAGCGGATTTGAAGGCTTTGGAGCAATTTAAACGAGATTCTGGATTGGATGTAGCATTATACACCGCTGATGATATACTACTCAAAACGATTGTTCGTTCTAACCCAGGAATTGTTTTGTGGAAAGATGGGCAGATTGTTAAAAAGTGGCACATTAATAAACTGCCTAATTTTGACGAGATTAAGGAAAATTATTTGAAGTAATATTTATTATTATTTTTCCTAATATGTGGCAGTAAGAAATGAAAATTTTCATTTCTTTACACTGATATTTTTCGCAAAGAAATTGAAAAATGTATAATGTTAAGTAGGAGGAATGTTCGCATAAAAGTGATGCAGTTGCTCTTCGCCTTGGACAGAGATGAAGAACTGACTTTTGAGATTGCACGAACCAAATATTGGGAAGGGATAGATTCGACCTTTAGTCTATTCTTGTTTTGTTTTTATAATCTGTTAGAAACTACATCTGTAGCCAAGCAGGATTTAGAAAAACGTAGATCGAAGCATTTGCCTTCAGATGAAGACAAGGCTTTTACTGATAAATTATTTAGCAATCCAATCGTTCAAGGTGCTCTAAATAATCCATATCTAAAAAAAGCCTTCGAAAAAGAAGCATGTGTTCAAAACGGCAACACAGAGTATTACGAAAAGATTTACTACGAATTTCTTAAAGAACCCGCCTATTTGGAATATTTAGCCAAAGAGACTGGTGTGGAAGAAGCAAGAGAACTCTTGCTAGAGCTGTTTAGATATTGTAGAAAATCAGAGTTCTTTAATGAATTGCTTGAAGACAATTATCCTAATTGGTTGGATGATAAGTCAGTAGTTATTGGAGCGGTAAAGAAGACCATAAAGGCCTTACCAGAATCTGAGGGGAACTTCTTTATGGAGCAAAGGCCCGATGACGAAACAGTGAAAGAATTTGGCGAACTGCTCTTAAAGACCACTTATGATAACAAGGACGAATATCGATCATATATAGATCCGGTTTTAGAAAACTGGGACCACGAAAGATTGGCGATTTTGGATACTCTGCTAATTAATATGGCATTGTCTGAGTTTCTACATTTCAAAACGATTCCAACCAAGGTCACGCTCAACGAATATGTCGAAGTAGCCAAAAACTACAGTACGGCGAAGAGTAAAGAATTTATAAATGGAATTTTGGATAAGCTTTTAGAAAAATTAAAGTCCGAAGGTAAAATCGTCAAAGAAGGAAGGGGTTTAGTGGACTAAGTTTTATCTTTGACCATGCCTAACGAAACTATAATTATTCTTGACTTCGGATCTCAATACACTCAACTGATTGCTCGTCGATTGAGAGAGTTGAATGTTTATTGTGAGATCTATCCCTACAAAAAACAATTTGAGTTAGAAGATCATATAAAGGCGATCATTCTTTCTGGAAGTCCATTCTCTGTAAAGGATGAAAATCGACTTGATATTGATTTAACTCGATTTTTTGGAAAAGTACCAGTCTTAGGAATCTGTTATGGAGCGCAATACGTCGCCAATGAATACGGTGGATTAGTCGAGCGTTCGGATAAAAGAGAATATGGTAAAGCGCAGCTTCATTATACAAAAGAGGATGCATTGTTTGAAGGAATCAACCAAGATTCTCAAATCTGGATGTCGCATGGTGATACCATTAAAAGTTTGCCTGATAATTACGAAATTATAGCACAAACCAAGGATATCCCAATTGCTGCATACAAGTCTTTAGATGGGGATTTTCCAATCTATTGTATCCAATTTCATCCGGAGGTTACCCACTCTTTGCAAGGGAAACAGCTATTAGAAAATTTTGTTAGAAAAATAGTAGGATGTACTTCTACTTGGACTTCTGCCGCATATGTACAGAACACGGTCGAAAAACTCAAAAAACAATTAGGAGACGACAAAGTAATTCTTGGACTATCGGGAGGGGTAGACTCCACTGTTGCAGCTATGCTGCTTCACAAAGCCATTGGCAAGAATCTATATTGCATTTTTATAGATAATGGATTGTTGAGGAAGAATGAGTTTGCAGACGTTTTGAATACATACAAGGAAACTGGATTAAATGTAAAAGGTGTAAATGCATCCAAGGAATTTTTAACAGAATTACACGGCATTAGTGACCCTGAATTAAAAAGAAAAACCATCGGAAGAGTTTTTGTTGAAGTTTTCGAAAAAGAATCGAAGCTCGTCGAAGGAGCCAAATGGTTGGCCCAGGGGACTATTTATCCTGATGTGATAGAATCAGTTTCGGTTCATGGGCCATCAGTCACCATAAAATCTCATCACAATGTTGGTGGTTTGCCAGAGAAGTTAAACCTAAAGATCGTTGAGCCTTTGAGAATGTTGTTTAAAGATGAAGTCCGACGGGTTGGAAAAGAATTAGGTTTGGCTTCACATTTTATTGGAAGGCATCCCTTTCCTGGCCCTGGATTAGCAATTCGCGTTTTAGGGAAACTAACCGAAGAAAAAATACGTCTTTGTCAAGAGGCTGATTTTATATTCATTGAGTTGTTGCGTAAGCATCAATTATATGATCAAGTATGGCAGGCAGGAGCAATACTTTTGCCGGTACAAAGCGTTGGAGTCATGGGAGATGAGCGAACATACGAGTTTACCATAGCACTGAGATCAGTCAATTCGGTTGATGGAATGACAGCAGAATGGAGTAAATTGCCTCATGAATTTTTAGGAGAAGTATCAAGTAAGATCATAAATAACGTTAAAGGAATAAATAGAGTCGTATATGATATCAGTACCAAACCGCCAGCTACGATTGAGTGGGAATAAATATTTGCTGTTTGCTTTATTAGTTCTTTTTGCTTTTGGCTGTACCGGGTCTAAAAAGGCGCAGGATTCTACACGTCGGAAAGTCACAAAAATTAGAACAAATCCTACGGTTAAAACGGAAAAGAAAGATACCAAGACTACTGAAATTAAAAAGGATGATAAGGATTGGAGCGATGAGGTTGAGAAGGATGTGGCAGATGAAATAGATGATACACAAACTGATCAAGAACGTATGGAGGATAGTTATAAAAAATCTGTTTATAACGTATCCATGTTTATCCCGTTCAATACAAGCAGTTCGAGTAGTGCGATCTCAAATGTATCGGAGAAGTTTTTAAATTATTATTGTGGTGTGCGCATGGCTTTGGCAAGGTTAGAAGAAGAAGGCGTATCATTGAATGTCAGAGTGTTTGATTCTAAAAAGAACTTTGAAGGTGATTTAAGAGATCCCTTCAATAAATCAGCTGATGTTATTATCGGGCCATATGATACTAAGCTTTTGAAGACCTTGGCCGTTTTTGGAAAGGAAAATGAAATTCCTGTAATCTCCCCTTGGAAGGCCAGTAAAAAAATTGCAGAAGATAATCCTTACTATGTTCAACTGAGTCCAAATCCTTCAGACCATTTTAAGAAAATTGTTGACCATGTCAATGCCAATTTTTCTCCAGATCAGGTTTTTCTTTTGAAAAGGGACATAAATAAAGATCGAAACTTAGCAAAGTATATTCAACGCTATCATGCTTCAACAAATAGTGGGACAGCATTTAATGAATACGAAATTATTGAAGATTCCTTGCAGTTTGGTGAAACAGCCTACGATTCGTTGTTTTTGATTAACCGTCCTACTGTTTTTATTATTCCCAATTACAGCAGTAAGGATGAAAGTTATATTTACAATGCAGTCCGAAGAATAAGTACAGAGCGAGGATTTAATGAAGTATATGTATACGGAATGCCTATCCTTTTAAATTCTTCAAAGTTCACCTATGATTATTATAAAAACCTGAACCTCAGGATATGTTCCTCTAAGTTGGTGCCCTATGGTTCAGAAATTACTCGATCCTTTGACAACGAGTTTTACGATCGTTTTGGTGATCTTCCTAAAGATGATGCTTACGAAGGATTTGATGTGATGATGTTCGTGGGGGCAAATTTGTGGAACAATGGAATAAATTTTCATAAAAGAATCCTCAATGAGGATCAACAGCTCATTCAAACCATTTATAATTTATCCGCTGTGTATAAGGATTCTGAAGATGAGGGAGAAATTGACAAAGCCAACTATATTCAGAATATGCATCTGGATATAATTCAGTATTACAACGATAGATTCCGTCGTTTGTAAGCTCTCGTATTCTCATGCGCATCACTTCTAAAAGACTTCAAAGATTTGAAAAAGTAGCTCGCCAGAGCCAACTAAATCTAACTGTTATTCTTGAGAATGTCCATGATCCTCATAATATTGGTGCCGTGTTGAGAACGTGTGATTCGGTTGGGATAAGAGAAGTATTTGTCATTCTTACCGATAAAAATATTGATCCTGAAAAGTACGAAATCGGTCATAAGTCATCTTCTAGCGCAAAGAAATGGATTGATATTAGGGTATATACATCAGTGGAAGTGGCCATTCAAGAAGTAAGGAAAAAGTATGATGCCATCGTCGGAACTGCGCTCAATGAATCTTCGGTGTCCTTATATGCCACTGATTTAAGTGGCTCTGTTGCGCTTGCCTTTGGAAATGAAAGAGATGGGTTATCTTCAGAGATGCTGCCTCATTTGAATCAAAACATCGTAATTCCCCAGTTTGGAATGATTCAAAGCTTAAATATCTCTGTGGCCTGTGCCATAACCTTGTACGAATCCTGTAGGCAGCGTTTGGGTAAAAATTTATACGCTGATGAAGGACTAAATGTAGAAAAAAAAGCTCTTTTGGATTCTTTTATAGACCTGCATAATAAGTCTTACAAGACTTAATCTAAGAACTTATTCTAAGAAAAGTTATGCAAAGGCGGCTAGACATTTTTTCATTCTCTCGCATGCTTCTGTTAAGTCTTCTTCCGAGGCAGCATATGAAATTCTAATACATTCGTCGGCGCCAAATGCACTTCCCGTAACAACAGCCACATGTGCTTTGGTCAATAATAGTTCGGCGAAATCATCTGCATTATTGATCGTAAACTGACCATCAGTTTTACCAAAAAACGACGAAATATCAGGAAATACATAAAAGGCCCCATCAGGTTGATTGATGTTAACCCCAGGAATTTCTTTTAGCATTCTGATGACCAAATCTCTTCTGCTTTTGAATGCTTCAACCATTTCATAAGTGTGCTGTAAGCTACTCTTAAGCGCATGTGCTGCAGCCATTTGACCAAACGCTGTGGCACCAGAAGTAAATTGCCCTTGCAATTTAGAGCATGCCTTGGCAACCCATTTAGGGGCACCCAAATATCCTAGTCTCCATCCAGTCATGGCAAAACCTTTAGACATGCCGTTGACTGTAATGGTTTGATCTTTAACATTGTCAAAAGCACCTATACTTACGTGCTTCGATTTAAAATTGATGTACTCATAAATTTCATCAGAAATAACCATAACCTCTGGGTGCTCATTGATAACATCCGCCATGGCCTTTAACTCTTCTCTATTATAAACGGAACCAGTTGGGTTGCAAGGCGATGAAAATATAATGAGTTTAGTTTTTGGCGTTATGGCTTTTTTTAGCGCTTCTGCTTTAACCTTATAATCATCCTCGATGCCCGCTTTGAGTAAAATAGGTTTAGCCCCAGTCATTTTTACGATTTCTCCATAGCTTACCCAAAACGGAGTAAGGATGAGCACCTCGTCTTCCGGATTACACAACACCATACATACATTGGCTATGCACTGCTTGGCACCATTTGATACAACAATTTGATCGACGCCATAGTCTAAGTCATTATCTCTTTTAAATTTTTCAGAAATGGCTTGTCTAAATTCTAATAAGCCAGGCACTGGGGTATACTTGGTATAGCCTTCATCAAGAGCCTTTTGAGCAGCCTCTTTAATGTGAAGAGGGGTGTCGAAATCAGGTTCTCCTAAGCTTAGGCTTATGACCTGATGTCCTTGGGATTTTAAATCTCTTGCCATTTGAGCCATCTTGATAGTAGCTGATTCTGAAAGAGATTTAATGGTGTCGGAGAGTAGATGCGTATGATTCACGATGCTATTAAATTAATGAACGAAGCTACAAATACTTTTCACAATTTATTTTATGATATTCGTTGGAAATAATGTGAAATTTTGAAAGACCCTATTCGAATCTTTGTTACAGGAGGAACCTTTGATAAGGAATATAATTTCATCACTGGTGAATTATACTTTAATAAAACTCATTTAGAAGAAATGTTTATTCGTGGTAGATGTACTTTAGATATTTCTGTCACGAAGTTGATGATGATCGATAGTCTTGACATCACCGATGATCACAGAAAACTCATACTAGACTCTTGTCGCAACGCATTGGAAGAAAACATTATTATAACCCATGGAACAGATACTATGGTAAAAACAGCACAAGTTTTGGCTGAAGCAAAATTGGAGAATAAAACGATCGTCCTTACTGGAGCCATGATTCCATATGCCTTTGGAACCTCTTCTGATGGATTTTTTAATCTTGGGGCATCATTGGCTTATGCCAAAGCGTTAGATTGTGGCGTTTACATTTGCATGAATGGAAGATATTTCGAATGGGATAAGGTTAGGAAGAACAGGGAAACTGGCTTCTTTGAAAACATTTAATATCACGTAAGTTGCTGATTTACAATATTTAATGTATAGTGATAATATCAAATATTTATCTCATTTTGATTACTCGAATCAAAATATATATTAACTTTGTATAATATATACATTAGACACTCATATTAAATTTTAAGAAAGTGAAGAATTGGTTAGTATTGTTATTGATGATTTCAGGTTTCCATTTGTTTGGACAAAATCCCAATTATAAAAAAGGCTTGTCGACGCGAGCATTATTTATGGATTACCAATCTCAAAATGGAGGTGACATTTCTGCTTTTAATAATTATCATCACGGATTTGAATTGGCTTTTCACAGCAGATTGAATGAAAATGTAAAATTGGTTATTCCTTTCAATGTTGGCCAAGTTACGAGTCATGTGAAGAATAATTTAGAAAATGAAGAAGCCTGGTTTCATAAAACAGTATATGGCATTGGTGGTCAAATTCAATACGAGTTTGGAAATTTAGAAAGCCAAGTGGTGCCATATTTGGTAGGAGGAATTGATGGCGTTTTTGAACGGGAAGGAGAATTTAATCTGCAAGTGCCCATTGGTTTTGGATTAAATTTCAAACAAGCAGATAACGTTTACTGGTTTTGGCAGTCGGACTATAGATTTTCTTTAGGAGATGATAGAAACAATTTACACCATGGGATTGGCTTTGTTTACTTGTGGGATGGGCAAGGAGGAATGCCAAAGAAAGAGGAAAAGAAAGATATGATTGATTCTGATGGTGATGGAATAGTCAATGATTTGGATTTATGTCCAAATGCTGCTGGTACCAAAGCTTTAAGCGGTTGTCCGGATAAAGATGGAGATGGTGTTGCAGACTATGAAGATAAATGTCCAGAAAAGCCAGGGTTAAAATCATACATGGGATGTCCAGATACAGACGGTGACGGTGTAGCTGATAATGAAGATGAGTGTCCTGAAATGGTTGGTTTGGTTTCCAATAAAGGATGTCCAGACGGTGACAGAGATAACGATGGTGTACCAAATAGTATAGATCAGTGTCCAGATCTTCCGGGAACGGTAGAAAACAAAGGTTGTCCTGGAGCAGATTCTGATGGAGATGGTGTTGCTGATAATATAGATAAATGTCCAAATGAAAAAGGGTCTAAAGCTGCAAATGGTTGTCCAGATCGAGATGGTGATGGTGTTCCAGATTATGCTGACAAATGTATAGATAAGGCAGGATTAGCAGTCTACGGAGGTTGCCCGGATACTGATGGTGACGGAATTGATGACAGTAGAGATAGATGTCCAAATAAATTTGGAAGTGTTGCGACCAATGGATGTCCAGAGATTGCACAAGAGGACAAAAGGGTATTAGAATTAGCCATGAGAGCGGTTCAGTTTGATACTGGAAGAGCTTCATTAAAGAGCGAATCTTACGAAATCCTAAGACAGATTTCTAGTATTATGGGAAGATATCCAGATTATAATTTAACTATATCTGGGCACACTGATAGTGTAGGGGATGCCAATTCTAATTTGAGGTTGTCCGAGAAAAGAGCAAAATCTTGTTATGAATACTTACAAACCTTGGGAGTTTTATCCTCAAGAATGAAATATCAAGGATTTGGAGAGGCGCAACCTATTAGTGACAATAACTCACTGAGGGGAAGAGCATTAAACAGAAGAACAGAATTTACTTTATCGCCGAGATAGACGATATTCTAAACTATAATAAGAGCCTGATTGATTTTTCAATCGGGCTTTTTTATTGGTATGTTGGGGTCAAATTTAATAATAAAATGAATCCATATTGACCTAGATATTCTCAGCAACCACAGATATCCAACAAGGGCCAAACCAATTATTAAGGCAAAGGTTTGGTTCACAGAAAAGTCTAAAAAAATAATACAAACAGCAGCAAGTCCGAGAAAAACAAAGGAAGATAGAATGTATGAGATAAACATAGCCCCATAATAAAATCCTGGTTCGGGTTCATAATCTTGAAAACACACTGGGCATTTTTTTGGCATTGACAAGGGAGAAGTAAATTCTAAAGGAATAGTAAATAAATCACCACGTTGACACCTCGGGCATTTTTTTAAAAGGATATTAATAAAAACGTTTCGCAGTCTGCTAGGCATTATTACGTAGGTTTTCTGCTTTTTGCGCCACCTGTTGCTTTAAATTTTCCTTATATGCCAATACTTTTTCTTGAATCTCTAAATTTGAGGATCCAAGAATACTTGCAGCAAGTATACCTGCGTTTTTCGCTCCATTAAGAGCCACTGTAGCTACAGGTATTCCGTTTGGCATCTGTAAAATTGATAGGATCGAATCCCACCCATCAATCGAATTTGAAGATTTTATAGGGACTCCAATTACTGGTAGAGGAGATATCGAAGCAACCATTCCTGGCAAATGCGCAGCTCCACCAGCCCCAGCAACAATAACTTGAATACCTCTCTTGTGTGCATTTTGCGCAAAGTCAAACATCTTTTGAGGTGTTCTGTGTGCAGATACGACATCTAACTCGTATCCAATTCCAAATTCATCCAAAATACTCGCAGCATTACGCATGACATTGTAGTCTGAATCCGAACCCATTATAATACTTACTTGAGCACTCATGAGATGACTTTAATTTTTGATTTGACAAAATTAGCCGATTCAATGGCCTTGTCCAAGTTTGCATCAATTACAGTAACATGGCCCATTTTCCGATTAGGCTTTGTCGTTTCCTTCCCATAGAGGTGAACAAATATATTTTCTTTGTCTGCGTGTTCGGTGCCTTCATATTTGGCCTTACCAATGTGTCCTTCTTCGCCTAATAAATTGATCATTACTGCTGGAGACAATAAGGCGGTATCCTCCAAATCCTTTTGAGCTAGAACATTGAGAAGTTGTTTATACTGTGAACATTTATTTCCTTCAATAGTGTGGTGACCGCTGTTGTGTGGCCGTGGCGCAATTTCGTTGATAAGAAGTTCTCCTGATTTTGTCAAAAACATTTCGACAGCAAGTATTCCAATCATGCCCAACGATTCAATAATATCTTGTGCAAGTTGCTGTGCTTTACTCTCTGTTTCTTTAGCAACCGCACTGGGCGAAAATAAAAATTCAACCAAATTGGCTGTTGGATGAAAAGACATCTCAACGGAAGGAAACGTTTTGGTTTGACCTGTGGCAGTTCTGGCCACAATAACGGCCAGTTCTTTATCAATTTCAATTTTATCCTCTATTACACTAGGTATATCCCAGATTTTTTCAAGGTCCTGTTTTGATTTAATGAGCTGTACTCCCTTCCCGTCATAGCCACCTTTTCTTGCTTTTTGCACAAAGGGGATATCAATAAATTCTTCTTCTATACCTGCTAATATTTGAGTTTTATTTTCTGCTAAGAAAAACGGCGCTGTGGGCATGCTTTCTTTAATATAGAATTCCTTTTGTAATCCCTTGTCTTGGATCATTTCTACAATTTCCCCTTGAGGGAAAACTTTTACTCCTAGTTGTGCTAAGTCCTTGAGTGCTTGCGCATTAACTGCTTCTATTTCAATAGATACGACATCCATATTTTTGCCAAAAGCCATGACCGTATCGTAATCTTTGAAATCACCCAGGGTGAAGTGCTTTGCCTTTTGTAGGGCCGGAAATGTGGCTTTTTTGTCAAGGAAATGCAGCTCTATATTCGGGTCATCATTTGCTTCATAAAGCATAAGCCCGAGTTGACCGCCTCCTAATACTCCAATCTTTACCGTAGATTCTTCCATGATTTTCAAACTAATTGCAAAAGTATTCAGATTTTTAAACTCCAAACCTCAGAGTAAACAACTATGTCGAAAATTGTAATTAAAAATGCCCGTATTGTTAATGAAGGTAAAATAATAGAAGGGGATATGTTAGTAAGTGGCGATCGGATAGAACGAATAGATTCTAGTATTGATTCCGATGGAAAGGAAATCAATGCGGAAGGTCTCATTTTGATGCCTGGCATTGTTGACGACCAGGTCCATTTTAGAGAGCCTGGCCTAACCTATAAAGCTGATATTGCCAGCGAGTCGCGTGCTGCCGTGAGTGGTGGTACAACAAGCTTTATGGAGATGCCCAATACCAAACCCTCTTGTTTGACCCAAGAATTGCTGCAGGACAAATATGACATTGCTCAAAAAAGCGCCTACTGCAATTACTCTTTTTTTATGGGTGCGAGTAACGACAACATTGAAGAAGTACTTAAAACCAATCGTCATGACGTTTGTGGTCTGAAAGTTTTTATGGGAAGCAGTACTGGAAATATGTTGGTGGATGAGCCCAAAACATTAGAAAATATATTTTCACAAGTAGATATGTTGATCGCTACGCACTGCGAGGATGAAGCAACCATCAGAAGTAACATGGCTTGGTACAAGGATCGGTTTGGTCAAGAAATAGATGCCAAAGAACACGGCTTTATTCGAAGCGAAGAAGGATGTTTGCTTTCTTCTTCCATGGCAATTGACATGGCTGAGAAATACGACACCAGGCTACATATTTTGCACATTTCAACAGCTATAGAAACCGAATTATTTGGGAACTCCAAGCCACTATCAGAGAAGCGCATTACAAGCGAAGTATGCGTGCATCATCTTCATTTCGAAGCGAGCCAATACGAACAACTCGGCAACAAAATAAAATGCAATCCAGCAATAAAGGAAGGGTACAATAAGAAAGAATTATGGCGTGCATTATTGGATGATCGGTTGGATATAATTGCAACGGATCATGCCCCACATACTCAAGAAGAAAAGTCTAAGCATTATTTGGAGGCCCCTTCAGGGTTGCCTTTGGTGCAGCACAGTTTGGATATAATGATGCATCATTATCAAAAGGGAGATATTTCCTTAGAACGAATTATTGAGAAAATGTGTCACGCGCCATCTGTGTGTTTTAATCTTCGCGAAAGAGGCTTTTTGCGTGAAGGATATTTTGCAGATTTTGTAATCTACGACCCACAACATGAATGGACAGTTTCCAAAGACAACATTTTGTATAAATGTGCTTGGTCACCTTTAGAAGGTCGAAAATTAAAGGGTAGAGTAAAGAGCACATATGTAAATGGAAAAGAGGTTTACAATTGCTCGGCTCAAACTTTTGTTCAGGGCCAGGGGACTAGATTAAAGTTTCATTAAAGTCATTGGAAGTTAAACCAGTGCCTTTTAGATTTAAGTAAATTCAATTTGACTTTCTAAACGCTTTTTATGAAAAAGTTTTTGTTCTTTTGCTCTTTGTTCTTTGTCTTTTCTTGTGGCTCACATTTGCAATATCTGGGCGATACATATGCACCAAATCCGGGTAAATTAGATGTTTATTTTGATCCAGGTGATGCGACTAAAGAGTATACCGTAATTGGTAAGCTTGTAGGTCGAAACTATGGAAATAGTCTTGATTATATTAAAATGATATGATTAAGGAAGGCCAAAAAAGAGGAGCAGATGGAATTATTTTTCTGCATTTTGAGACCTTTGAATCAAAGCTTTCGGTAACTGCTCACTTGATTGTTTACGATAACTAATTTATATCAAAGCTTTTAGTTCGCTGTAATCAGATATAACTTGATCCGCACGTTGTAAAGTTTGATTGGTGATTGTCGGGTTGTCATATCCGAAGACATAAATCCCTGCTTTATTGGCAGCCATAATTCCGTTGTCAGAATCTTCGATCACAATGCAATTTTGCTTTGCTGCATTTCCGAGTATTGCCGCTTTTTCAAAAATTTCGGGATGGGGCTTTGATTTTACTAGATCGGCTCCACTGATTTTAGCTTTGAAAAATTGGTTGAGTTCAAATCTATTGAACACTCGATCAATGTTTTCCATGGAAGACGATGAGGCTAAAATAAGGGTAAGTCCTTTTTTATGAAAGTATTGGATGATGTCTTTAACTCCAGGGACTAAATCAAGATTAGGATCCTTTTCGAAGTATTCCACAAATCTTTTTCTTTTTTCTAACACCAATTTTTTGGGATCCTCTGAAAGCTTAAAATGTGATACTACTTTTTGAAATACATTCAAGGTTGAGGAACCAGTAAAGCTTTGATACAAGGCAACGGATACCTCTAGATTTAAAAAGGCAAACGTATCGAAGTAGGCTCTTTTGTGTATTTCTTCCGAATTTATAATCACTCCATCCATGTCAAAAATGACACAGCTTACTTTTGAAAAATCCATGGTTACGTGCACTTAAAATATTGGCCTAAAATTATCTTCTTCTTCCAGAAAAATGCATAGCTTCTCCTTTTCCAAAGCCATAACTAAATCCTAGTGTTAAAAATCGACCTCTTTGGCCTTGACTGAATATGTAGAAATTTTCATTGTCGATGGTTGCTTGTCG
Organism: Saprospiraceae bacterium; assembly: GCA_020627705.1. Taxonomy (GTDB): domain Bacteria; phylum Bacteroidota; class Bacteroidia; order Chitinophagales; family Saprospiraceae; genus JAHDHU01. The sequence goes on along the minus strand of JAHDGJ010000001.1, from coordinate 381,429 downwards.
TATTCTGGATGCAAAAAGATCTCGGGCACTTACATTGAACACTCCTTTACCCTGTAGGATCTTAATTCTTAATCCCGCATCCAGGGTGGAGAATCCAGCGATGATCCCTTGTATGGTCTTTTCTCTTGATTGTGTGCGGCCAGTAATCTCAACATCGATGTTTTTTTTGATCTTATACTTGGTACTCAACTTGCTGGACCACTTATCAGCCGAAAAATCAAAATTTTGATCATTGAATTGTCCATCTCTTCGGAAGACATTATAGTTGGCGTCCCCGTTGATAGTCAGTTTTTTTGAAGCAGTATATTTAAAATTAGCCTCGAGCCCGAAAGCCTTGTTTACTCCAATATTTTCTGGTTGTGTGGTATTGACATTGTTCTCAAAGAAGAAAACACGTTCTATTTTATCTGTTGTATAGCGGTAATACCCATTTACATTCAAGGATAAATCTTCAAAGATGAAAATGCTTCCGACTTCGTAGCTATCCGTAAACTCCGGCAACAAATTCGGGTTTCCCGTTCTTATGCTGAAGTTATTTCTTACATTGAAAAAGGGATTGAGATCCCATAATCTAGGTCTATAAATTCTTCTCGAATATCCAGCTTGGAATGAGACCCTTTCCGAAAATTTATAAGAGGTGTGCAGCGATGGAAAGAGATTCGTGAATTTTTGGTCATTGGGCATGTTGGTATTGACCAGTAAGGTTTTTAGATCTGTATGTTCTACTCTAAGACCCATCTTTAAGCCCCATATTTTTCCTTCATATGCACCTGTACCATATATGCCCAATACATTTTGATCATATTCAAAAAGGTTTGTCAAGTTTGGATCAACCACGAAAGTCCCATCTATTTCATCACTAACTGAGAATTCATTACTCACTGCATTTGTTAAGTATTGAAAACCAGTTTCCATGGTCCAGAACTCATCGAAAGGCTTGGTGTAATCCAAGTTGAAGGTATATTTGCCTTCTTGAAATGAGGTTTCAGTAATTTGATTGTTTAGGGCTCTTTGACCACTCCTCAAAGTATTGGTGAAGAATGACGATTGATCTTTGCCAAAGAATCTTCCTATAGCACTACATAGGAGTTGGTGTTCTTTAAAGTCGGTAAAATCCCTCTTGTATTGTAGTTCGTATTGATATTTGGGATTGGTTGCTTCAGTGACTTCATTTCTTTGCCATTCGCTGTCTTCCAACCCCTCGCCACTAAATATAAAGTTGGTTTCCGAGGGTTGATCTTCTATTTCGTATGCGAAACTACCAGAGAGCGTGATTACATTTAGTTCGTTGATGTAATAATCAGTGCCTAAAACAAAATTGTAAAAATTTTCATTTCGATATTCCGTGCCTTCAGAATACAGTTCTGTGTTGTTTAACTTGTCCGTATTGGTGTTCTCGTTATATCGTGGCAGCTCTCGAAAACCCGCTCCCAATTGTGTAAAAAGATTAAATTTTTCGGAGCGTCTGTTTAAACTGAGTCCAACGCTGTGATTTGCAGGAGCACCAGTATTTAGTGAAAGAGAACCGTTTAGACCTTTTTTCTCATTTTTCTTGAGCACAATGTTTAGAATTCCAGAGGTCCCCTCAGCTTCGTATTTAGCCGAGGGATTGGTGATGACTTCTATCTTTTCAATCATATCAGCAGTAATAGTACCTAAGGCATTTGAAGCGTCATCGGACAAAATGGAAGGTTTGCCATTTATGAGGATTTGGACTCCAGTAGAACCCCGGAGCGAAACATCGCCTTCGATATTTACATCCACAGAGGGTACATTGTTTAATACTTCAAGTGCGCTGGCACCAGTGCTACTAAGATCCGAGCCTACATTAAAAACTCGTTTATCTAACTTGAATTCAGTTGTTGATTTTTGCGCTGAAATCAACACTTCCTCAATTTTTTCAGAATCGTTCTCTAATTGTATGATCCCCAAATCTGCCGTGTTGCCTTTGAAGTAGACGTTTTCAATGTCCAAAGTTGATAATCCCAGAAAGCTAATTTCTAATTGTACCTCTTTGATCTTGGTCTTTATTAAAAATGTACCGTCTTCAGCAGTGCTTGTTCCTGTGAGTAAGGTGCCATTTGCTTTTTCTTTTACTACTACGGACGCAAATTCGATGGGTTGCTGCGAGCTGAATTCAATTACCTTGCCTTGTATCGTATATGGGACTGATTGTGATGAGCATAAGGAGGTAATGCAAATAAGTAAAAAAGTAAATGTTTTTTTCATGCTTTCATTTCAACGCTACAAAGGTAGGAATATACGCTTTACAAGTTCTTAATGAAATGTAAATGCACCAATGAAAGGAAAGTTTAAGAATCATCCAATTAAGACTTATGCAATAATTGATAAACGGCAATGGAGGTAGCCATGGCCATATTCAAGGAGCTGTGTTCTCCAAACATGGGAATATGTATGCTTTTGGAGCATTTTTGAATTAAATCTTTAGAAAGGCCAAAGCGCTCATTTCCAATCAAGAGCATGAGTTTTTGTGGTATGTCAGTAAGAGAAAAAACATCTTCGCTTTTGTCGGTCCATTCTAATGCCCAAACTTCTTTTGGAAAATCTACTTCGTTAATGCTTTCAATAAATTGATGAGGGATTCGAGTGTTTCTTCTAGACCTCTTCTGAATTTTATCCCAATTCAGCATTCTTTTATTTTGGAGAATATAAATCTTAGAAATTCTTGCTGCATCGCTCAATCTAAAAACATGTGCAATATTCATTTCACTCTGGGGACGGTCAAGAAGAAGTGTAATGTCGCAAGAAGGTGTTTTTAACTCCCCAATTTTAGATTGGATTTCCTCAAAGTTTAAAATTTTCATTGCATTAATTCATATAACTTATGACTTGAGTCTAATACAATTCTGTTTTTCTCATTTCGCATCATAGTGATGCATTCAGAGTCCTTGTCATGTTCTAGAATACAATACACCTTATCTTCTACGATCCAATCCAAGATTTCCTTTTTTTCTTTTAAGGTTTGGAGAGGTCTTATATCGTAGGACATCACAAATGGCATCGAGATGTGTCCAGCAGAGGGTAAGAGGTCCGCCATATACATGAAAGTCTTTTCGTTATGAACAAAATAGGGGAGCATCATGGCCTCTGTATGACCGAAGGCAAACTTTATGTAGATCTGATCTTTCCAGTGAATATCTTGAGTTTCTTCCACAAAATGAAGCACACCATGTTTTTGCAGCGGCTCTATATTTTCTTTTAAAAAAGAAGCTTTTTCACGTGGATTAGGATTCATTGCCCAATCAAAATGTCTTTTGTTGGACCAGTATTTAGCATTTTTGAAAGTAGGAACTAATTCGTTGTTGGTATTTAATGTCACCGCACCACCACAATGATCAAAATGTAAATGAGTTAAGAATACATCCGTGATTTCTTCAGGTGAAACATTTATTTGCTCCAAAGAAGACATAAGGCTATCCGCACCATGGGGGTAAAAATGAGACTTCATTTTATCTGAAAGTTTGGTGCCTATCCCTGTATCAAAAAGTATTTTGCTGTTTTCTGATTCTACATACAGACATCTCATCGCCCAGGTGCACATGTTTTCAGCATCAGGAGGATTTAGTTTTTCCCACATTCTACGAGGCACTACGCCAAACATAGCACCGCCATCGAGTTTAAAATTTCCGGTTTCGATTGCTTTTATTCGAATCATTGAAATCCTATTTTCTTTTTGGTTTGCACTCTTTTTAGTTCCAGCATTTTTAATGCCGTATAGGCAGCCTCAACTCCTTTGTTTCCGTATTTACCACCAGATCGATCCTCTGCTTGTTCTTTAGAGTTTGGAGTTAACAATCCAAATGTAACTGGTTTGGAAAGCGCTAAATTCAAACTTTGCAATCCACCTGCTACCGATTGAGAAATATATTTGTCATGATCAGTTTCTCCTTTTATCACACAGCCAAGACAAATAATTCCATCTGGGTTTTGTTGGTCATTCGCAATTTTGGCGCCCAATGGCAATTCAAAAGCCCCAGGTACCCAAAACTCAAAAATATTTTCTTCGATAATACCACTTTCCTTTAAGGTTTGTACTGCTGCCTTTCTGAGGGAATCTGTAATATCAAAATTCCATTCGGAAACAACCAATGCTACTTTCAATTCTTGCGCATTGTCAAGATTGAGCTGATTCTTTTTAGAAAGTGTGTTTTTTTTATTTGCCATAATGTGAAATTAAAAAAGCCAAATACGATACACGTACTTGGCTTAATTTATATCTTTTTCTATTGAAAATTTAAAATAGATATTTCGCTACTTCTGTATTTTCGGTTGAGTTGGGGTATTTGTCTCTTATAGTCTCAAAAGCTTTTTTCGCAGCATCTTGATCTCCTTGTTTCCTGCAAAGCAGACCATATTTTTTTAAATAGTATGGAGATAATAGCTCATTCTCAACACCATAAGCCGCTTTTTTATAGTAACTCAAGGCAGACTCCAAATCATTGAGCTCTGAATATGCATCGCCCATAGCTCCGTATTTCATCGTAGGACTAACATCACCAGATGCAGAGAATGAATTGAGGTATTCAATTGCATCATCATATTTGCCCAAATTTAAAAACGAAACACCTGCATAATATTTAGCAAGATTGGCGGTTTTTGTTCCGCTATAGTTGTCAATGATATCCAAAAAGCCTTCGAATCCAGCCCCTGGATTCTCTAATGCCAAGGCAAATGAATCTCTTTGAAACTGTTGTTCTGCTTTGTATATCATTTCTTTTGCACTCTCTTCTCTTGGCTGCTTGTATAAAAATTGATAGCAAACATATGCAATCAATAGTAAAGCCAACAAACTTGCCACACCGACTACCGTTTTTTGATTTCTTTCAAAAAAACCTTTTGCCGAATCTCTAGCATCGACTAAATCTACCAAAGTTTCATCTTGAACTTTGCTTTTGTTACTTCGTGGAATTTTCGTTCTCCTTTTTGCCATTTCTATGCTTTATCTAAAAGTGGTGCAAAGTTAACAATACTCATTGTTTTAAGTGGAATTAGCGCAAAAAAAAGAAATCCTTTTAAGATTGATTTTGAGCTCAAGATTAAGTCAAAAAGGGGTAATCTTTTTCAAGATAGTTGTCATCGTATAGTTCTGAACCTAGAGGGTAGTCCGATTCATCTGCAAACTTGTAGGCCTCTTCCATTTCTGCAGCAATGTTGTCCTTTATTTTATCGATTTCTGCTTGACTTGCAATTTTATTTTCAATGATATTTTTTTCTGTCATCGAAATGGGATCACGGTCCTTATAGCTGTTTAACTCGTCTTTTGTTCTGTATTTTGCAGGATCAGATACGGAATGTCCTTTGTATCTGTACGTTTTGATTTCTAAGAAATAAGGGCCTTTTCCCGAACGAATGTGATCTCCAGCTCTGACCATAGCATCATGTACCGCTTCAGGAGACATCCCATCTACTGCTTCACTTGGCATATCAAAAGACTCACCTAAGGTATAAAGCTCGCGTACGTTACTGGTTCTTTCTACACTTGTGCCCATCGCATAGCCATTGTTTTCTACTATATATAACACTGGTAGATTCCACGTCATGGCCATATTAAAAGACTCATAAAGAGCCCCCTGTCTTGCCGCTCCGTCTCCAAACATAGTAACACTGATGTTTTTAGTTTTTCTATATTTCTCAGCCAATGCCATGCCTGTACCGATTGGGATTTGCGCACCAACTATTCCGTTTCCACCAAAATAGTTGTGTTTTTTAGAGAAGAAATGCATCGATCCTCCTTTACCCTTTACACAACCGGTGGCTTTTCCAAAAAGCTCTGCCATACAAGAATTCGAATCCAACCCTCTCGCAAGTGCTACACCATGCTGTCGATAGGCAGTAACCAATTTGTCATCAGGCGTTAAAGCACTAGAAATACCGGCTGCTATTGCTTCCTGGCCAATGTATACGTGGCAAAAGCCTCTAATTTTTTGCTGGCTATAAGCAAGCAAAGCTTTCTCTTCGAATCTTCGAACTCTTAGCATTATTTCATACCAACCCAAATATGTCTTTTTATCATATTTTGGCTTTTGTGAGCTTCTTTGCTTATTCTCTTTCTTTTCTAGTACCTTAGGCATAGTATTCAATTATTGTCCCCCAAAGATATACTATTAGTGCCTTTTTTCCTCGATAAGATTACACTCCATAATTTCAAAAATTATGCTTCCTATATGGAGCGTTTTAATCCAAAATTTAATGTTTTTGTTGGTTTAAATGGTGTTGGAAAAACCAATTTACTTGATGCCATATATTATTTGTCTATGGCTAAGAGTTTTCAAACCAATGATCGCAATTTGGTTAGGCATGGTCAAGATCTTTTTAGGATTGAAGGATTGTATAAAGAAGGAGATCAATTGCTTAAGGTATCTGCTGCGGTTGTTCCGGGAAAATCCAAAGTATTAAAATGGGACAATAAAAAGGTGCAAAAGCGATCGGATCATATTGGAAATATCCCAGTTGTGATCGTTTCTCCAGAGGATATGAATAGCTTGTTGCTTTCTAGTGAAAATCGAAGAAAGCTTTTGGATGCTATTTTGATCCAAATAGACCGTAGCTATTTGCATCATTTAATGCGGTATAATAGACTGCTGACGCAAAGAAATGCTTTGCTCAAACAATTTCATGAGAATCGTACATGGAACGAAACGTTGCTGTCTGCCATTGATGGCAAAATGCAAGAACCAGCAGAATATATTTATGCCAAACGAATGGAAGAGACCCAATTGCTTTCTCCCATTTTTAACCAACTATATAATGAGATAAGTCAGCATCGAGAACAATGCAGCATGGAATATCAAAGTGATTTGGCAAAAATGCCATGGGATGAGGTCATGCAATCTTCTCGAGAAAAAGATCGTATTCTAAGAAGAACGACAGCTGGTATTCACAAAGACGATTTGAAGTTTCTAATCAAAGAACGTAAACTAAAAACCTTTGGCTCTCAAGGTCAGTTGAAGAGTTTTGTATTCGCTTTGAAGTTATCTCAATACCATTACCTCAAACGTAAGAGTAACCGAAATCCAATCATTTTGTTGGATGACATTTTTGATAAATTGGATGACAAAAGAGTAGAATCGTTGTTAAATATAATTTCTACTCAAGAATATGGACAGATTTTTATAAGTCATACTTCCGAAGAGTGGATCTTAAGGATTTTTTCCAAATTGAAACAAGATTGTAAGGTGATTCGTGTTGCTAGTACAATTCCAAATGCGAGTGAAGAAGAATGAAAAAATTTGAAGAAAAACATATTAAGGACGTAATCAACGGATTGTTGGGCTCCTCGAAAAATAGGTTGTCAGACAAATTCCTAAGCTCCAAAATTGAAGGTTTTTTAAAGGAAGAATTTGGCGAAGTACTTTTTCCCTACATCAAGGAAGTACGATTATTTAAAAATATCCTTACTATAAAAATTGATTCTTCTTCTTTTAAGCAAGAATTGCACAATGGGAGAGAAGCTTTACAGAGGAATTTGAATGCTAGATTAAACAGCAAGATCATTCACCAAATAAGAATATACTAGAAATTAATTTTTCTGAGGCATAGGATAAAAAAAGGCCGATCTAAAACTAGATCGGCCTTAATATTTCTAATGATTAGAGCGTATTACTCAATAATCACATTCTTAGCAATAAAGCCGTCTGCAGTAATCACTTTTAAAGTATACGTGCCTGTAGGTAAGTCAGCAACGTTTAGTACCACAGTTTGATTTTGAAGACTCATCCAAGTTTTATCCATAACTTTTCTTCCTTCAATGTTAAACATTTCAACTTTTACATCAGATGCATTTTCTAACGACAAGTCAAGATTTAGTACATTGGTAGCAGGGTTAGGATAAGACGTGATGTTTAGATCAGCGTTCAAATCATTTACTCCTGATGCAGGGTTAGCTACAGTAACTTCGTTGTACAAGGTGTTAATAGTCCATAGTCCCATCGTTGTACTTGCAAAATCACCAGCAGTACCATCAACCAATGGTTCCAAACTTGTACCCACAAAACGAGTTGAACCAGCAGCCGCAAATGCATTGGCAGCAGGGAAGTGGTAGAAGTTTCTACCCACTGTAGAAGTCGTACTACTAGCTGGATAAGACAACAGATCGATTTGAGCACCCGCTAAAGGACGAGTAACAAAAGCAATCATGTAGTCAGAGTTTGACTCCAATTCGATTGGATCTCCTTCAAATACGCCTGTGTCATCAGCTCTCCATAATGGAACATCAATAAGGGTCAAATCACCAACTGTATCTACAACTATTGAATTTGCACCTACTAATACTCTTTCGTCTGGTGCAACCGCACCATCCACATTAACGTCTCCTCCTGGAAGTCTGTACACGTTGATATCAACAAAACCAGATGCGGTTTCTTCTTCCTCAGTAATTCCAAATCTAACATTTGTAAACGTCAACGGGTTACCGTTTCCATCTACGTTAGTTCTCACATAATAGTGACTTGCCGCGGCATAGAAAGGTGCACACTGTGAAGCATCAGGACAAGAATAAATCGAACCATCGGTTGCAGGCTCAATGGCAAAAAGGCCAAAGGCGTCAACGTCTTCTTGACTTGGAGAATTTGATAAAATGTTTTCTGTTACGATAAATGAAAAGTCTACTACATTATTGTCAGGGTTATTATCCGCAACACCACCTGCAGAAGCATTTACTTCATAGGTTCCGGTATATAATCCAGGAGCCAAAGAAGAAATATTCATCGTTGCAGGGAATGTCGTTGCTTCATTTTCTGCAAGAGCAAACCCACCGATGTTTAAACCACTAAAATCAGTAGTTTGAGAATATACAGAAGTTCCTGCTTCGTCATTTATGTTTACGGTACACTCTACCACATCTGCAGTTAGGTTACCGTTGTTAAACATGTCGATTTGGAAAATTTGCTCAGCAATTTGATTCGCAGGTGTTTTCCATTGTACAGGAGCTGCATACCAGTTAGAGTTTAATTGAACATCAACAAATGATGGAAGATTACTAATTCTAACATCATCAATAGTCCAGAAATAGTAGTTTCCAGTGTGCTCAAATTTCATAGTTAACGAACTTGCACTTTCGTATCCAAATAAAGGAACACGAGCTACTTCATCCACAGCCGCAGCATTGACCACTGCATCACCATTTAATACAATCGTATCTGGGTAAGTTACTCCACCATTTTTGGATAATAGCAATAATGATTGAGTACTCACGAAGTGTCTGAATGATTGGTGGAATTCTAAGAACAAGGCATCCAATCCTGTAAATTGAGTTAAATCAATAGTCGGAGAAATCAATGAACCTACACAAGGGGCTGGGCATCCACCAGCTCCAGAACCTGTAGTTCCAGTCCAAGTACCACCATTGTCTAGGAGATCAGAAGAAAATACCATAGCTCCATTACATGCAGTAGGCGATTGAATAGTGTTACTAGTAAAAGCACCATCTGCAAAACCAGATGCCTCGTAGTACCATGAAGAATCTCCTTGAGACTCAACAGTCCAATCATTTAATCCACCAGCAAAATCTCCTTCACCTGAATTTCTTCCCCAGATCACTTCTGGCTCATAGTTAGGAGGCTGACATTGAAACGAGAGAACAAAATCAACATCTCCAGCTTCTGCTTCAACTCTGATTGTTTGACAGTCGTTGTAAGACATAGCCATTGCAGGGATAGAAACCATATCTCCATCCACTCCACCGCCAAAGTTGTCAGGTCGTGCGTCAGGATTGTCAGTATCGTTGTTGCAAATGACGACTGCGATAGCACCAGCGTTTTCCGCAGCTAAAGCTTTTGTTCCGTATTCACAATTACCTCTATCCATGAAAGCAAGCTTTCCTTGAACAGAAGAACCTACAACTTGGTCTGCACAAGGTTCCATGCTTACAGAGTTGTCTGCAAAAGTAGCTTCACCACTGAGAGAACCAGTGAGTTGTTGTCCAAATCCTGGAACAATTAATACAACATAATCACCCTCTACACTTGCTGGAGCGGTGACGGTTAGCGTATTTACTACTTGCGCATTAGCCCAGCCAAAAGCGACTAGAACAAAGGCAGAAAGTAAAAAAGCCTTTCTAGTAAAAAATTTCTTCATGTTATTGATTTTAGATTTTATTATTGTTGTTAGACATTCAAGTCGTTAAAAATAAAAAATTATACACTTCAAAAGTATCAATGTACGCTTTAAAACTTATACATATTTAATTTTAATGTCTTCGTAAAGACTTGGTGTTTTTTTTGTCATTTTTTTCAAAGCTTCTGGATGAACGCCTACTTCGAGGCAACTGAGGTAACCAGCTCTATTACAGAGCTTTAGCATTTGCTCTATGCTAAGATTGTCGATTAAAGCTTTACTTGCAGCTGCCAATACTGCATCTCCGGCACCACAAACATCAGGATTTTGGATTTGATGCGCTTTTTGATACAGTGTTTTACCCTCATGATGAAGAAGGATCCCATTAGAACTCATTGTGATCAAGTAAAAGGAAGCTTGAATTTTAGCCTTTAATTTACTCAACTCTTTTGTAATGTCTTCGACTGAATGTGTGTTAAGATTTTTGTTTAGCGCAACCCCTAGTTCGTTTAAATTAGGTTTGAAAAGAGTGGGGGATTGATAAGAAAAGAAATTTTTGTGTTTGGGATCAATCAAAGTTTTTACACCACGTTTTTGGCAGAAGTTTAAAATCTTTTCAATCAGGGATTCTGAAAATATTCCTTTATCATAATCCTGAAGAATCACTGCTTGATACGTATCGGATTTGTGGCCTTCAATCAAATGGTCTAAAATGATGGACTGTTGAGTTTCCGTGATTTCATTTTTGTTTTCCTTATCAATTCGAAGCAAATGCTTTTGATCGGAAATAATTCTTGTTTTTGTCGTTGTCGGGCGATCTGGATCTTCGATTAAATTGATGTCGATAAAATTGCTGTTATTTTGAAGAAGATTTTTGAGTTCTGTGCCATTGTGATCCTTGCCTATGATTCCGATTAAACTTACATTCAGATCCAAGTGAGCCAAACATAACGCAACGTTTGCTGCACCACCTGCTCCAGATCTGGTTTCATTCAAATCTAACACAGGCACATCTGCTTCTGGTGATCTGCGGGATGAGCTGCCGTAATGGTATTTGTCCAACATGATGTCTCCAATCACAAGTACATGTTTTTTATTCATTGGACTATTCATTAGACATTGTGCTTATGCGTATGATCAAAAATTTGTTTGGCGAAGTTGGGGTAAGCGCTGTAAAAGGCTTCATATTCCATTTTGGCTTTTAAAGCTAAGTGCGGGCTTTGATGCTGCAGCATTACCAAATCGAGGAACTCTGCTTTATTAGTCACTTCTTTTGCTAGATTTAATGCTAAAAAATGGGTGGCCTCCCAAAACTTAGTGTGATTTGGGCCAAAGATAACCGATGTTCCAAATACGGTAGGTTCTAGAATATTGTGTATGCCTTTTGAGAATCCGCCTCCAACATAAACTAAGTCTGCATACTGATAGCAGTCGAAGAGTATTCCCACTTTATTTAACAAGACAACATTTTTAGTCAATGTTTTATCTTTTGAGTATTCCTCAAAATCAATTGAAATACGCTGTTGTATTTGTTCGTTTTGTGGACCGTGTATCTCATGGGGAACAATGAGGTGTTTAATGTTTTCTTCATTAAGGAAGCTAAGTACAGCAAAATCTTCAGGATGAATACTCGCATATATGATCAAAAAATCTTCTTTTTTCCATTGTAGTATCCAATCAAGCTTTTGTACTGCGAGCACTCGATTTTTTACACGGTGTACTCGAGTATCGCCAGATAACTTTACGTTGGTGAAACCTTGATCTTTTAGAAGGGTGTAGCTCTGGTTGTCTATACAATATATGAAGGTTATTTTCTTTAAAAAGGACAAGAATGATTTGAACATTGGATTAAAAAGAAAATGCCCTTGATATAGTTTTACAGAAAATAGATACAAAGGGATTTTCTCAATAGTTATTGCTGCAAAGAAGTTGAAAAAGAAATCGTTTTTCACCCAATAGACTTTGCTGGGATTAAACTCCTGCATTAATTTTTGCGCATTGGATTTTGTGTCAAACGGAAGCAAAAAAGCATGGTCTATAAGCTCATATTTTTGCCAATAATCAAATCCAGAAGTTGAAAATAAACTCACCACAACAGCCTTTCCAGCATGCTTACATTCTTTCATTAGAGGATAGGCCTGTTCTAGTTCTCCCAATGAGCTGCAATGAAACCAATAAGCCTTTGAATAGTTTTTTAGAATAGAAAGATCTTGCTGTCTTCTAATTTGAATGCTTCGTTTCGCCTTAGTATTGAATGGGCTAGCAAGCGTTAGTGCGAGCTTATAAACAAAGATGGCAAAACTATACAACACACGTATCAATAATAGATTTCTTCTGGTGCTTCGAAGTTATAAAAGGTTATCATCACACCTACGCGGATGCCTAAAATAATATCCAAAGTTTTTTTGCCATATAGTGATGGTTCTCCAAAATTGAATTTGCGACGAAAAGAATTAAAAGATTGGGAAGCTTCCAAACCTGCATAAAAGTTGAGTCTGCTGTTTTTGCCTAATACTTGATATCCAATAAATTCTTCCAAAGAAAATCCTGAGGCCAATCGATCGTAGCCATAAATGTAGTCACCAGAAATTTGAGTGAGAGAACGGCTATCGTCTTGTATTCTTATCCAATTGCTTTGATGAGCAAAACCAAACATTACTTTTAGGCCGTTGCGGTTTTTAAGATTAGTTCTAAAGATTTTTCCCGCCATAAATTTAAACTTTGCGCCTCTCATTCTGAGGAACGAAAGGGCATCTCTTCCATCTCCTCCAATAAGGAGACCACTGTCTGCACGTAATTCACTTAATACGTCTGTTTCAACACGGTTGCCAAAGAAAAAATTAGCACCCAATTGAAATTGAAAGTCATTTTTTGTTAGCACAGCAAAGCCTCCACCAAACGAATTAAAAAATCCAAAACGCTCGTTTAAATCTCCAATAGGTTGATGAAAGCCATAATCTAATTGGAGCATCCTGATCTGACCTTGATAAGCTGAGGTGTCCGATTGCGCTTCGCTATAAAATGGGAATAAAAGAAAAATTAGAATGTAACGATACATATAGATCAAGTGCTTCTTTTTCAAATATAGTTTCTATCTCTTAGCTAATATCCAGAGCTTGTATGCCGGGCAAGACTTTTCCTTCTAATAATTCGAGCATGGCTCCACCTCCAGTCGAGATATGACTTACTTTTTGGCTTAAGCCTGATTTGTTGACCGCAGAAACAGAATCTCCTCCTCCAATAAGCGAAAAAGCTCCATTAGAAGTGGCCTTCGCAATGGCATCGGCCATAGAAAAAGTGCCTTTGGAATAATTTGAAAATTCGAAAACACCAAGAGGGCCATTCCACAAAATAGACTTGGATCCCTCCAAAACTTTTGAAAATTGTTCTTCACTTTTAGGTCCAACATCTAAGCCCATCATATCATCGGGAATATCATTGCTAGAATATATGACTGGTTCGATGTCTTTGAACTCTTTGCTACACCTGCTGTCAAGAGGGAGGTATAAATCTACATTGGCCTCTTTGGCTTTTTGTACGATCTCATTGGCTAAATCTAAATAATCATCTTCACAGAGCGAATTGCCAATCTTACCTCCTGCAGCCTTTATAAAAGTATAAGCCATACCTCCGCCTATAATTATCTTATTTACTTTTTCTATCAATCTATAGAGCAATTGTATTTTATCCGAAACCTTTGCGCCGCCAACAATAGCAACAAAAGGTCTTTTGGGGCTATCAGTCAAAGACTTGGCCGATTCGATTTCTTTTTCCAATAAAAGTCCTGCCGCCTTTCGATGTGCAGGAAAGAATTTTGCCACGGTAGTGGTCGAAGCATGTGCTCTATGAGCGGTGCCAAAAGCATCATTTACATAAACATCTCCCAGGGCAGCTAATCTAGAAGCAAATTCTAAATCACCTTTAGATTCTTGCTCGTGAAATCGAGTGTTTTCAATGAGCAGTATCTCGCCATTTTTTAGGGCAAGGCTCTGTGAAGTAGCTTTGGTACCAAAGATATTATCCGCAAAGCTTACCTCTTTGTCTAGGGCTTTCGAAAGCGACGGAATGATATTCTGGAGCGTAAATTTTTTGACATCGAGCTCTCCATTTTCTAATTTCTTTTTTTGTGGTCTTCCCAAATGTGAAAGTAAAATTAATCTGCCTCCTTGCTCCAAAATGTAATTCAGTGTTGGAAGTGCTTTTTCAATTCTTGTCATATCGCTCACCTGAAGATTCTTATCTAAGGGAACATTAAAATCCACACGAACTAAAACTCTTTGGTCTGCTAAATTTAAATCTGTAAGCTTCATGATTTATCATTTAAATAAAAAAGGCTACCGACAGGCAGCCTTTACAATTTATATTTTGATTTGTAATTAAGGTTTTACGAATTTTTGAATTTGAGATAAGCCGCTTGCCGTCAATCTAACAAAGTAAATGCCTGAACTCAAAGTGGCCGTTTTGAAATTTACTATATGCTTGCCTTTAGTAAAAAATTCATTCGTTCTAATGCTTCGAATAAGCACACCATTGATGTCCACGATGTCCAGAGAAAAACTAGTTGCATGATTTACATCAAATGAAATTTGTGCGATGTCTTCCACAGGATTAGGAGAAATCGAATTTAAAATTGTTTTGCTTAGATCAATTTGATCATCAGTATTAAGTACTTGATCAAAGATGATGTCTTCATCTCCATCCTGATAAGGCACATAACTTAAAGGCAAATAATACATTTCGTCGGTTGTTTTTTCTCCCCACGAAACGGTTTTAGGTGGGATGGTCGGATTGTTTGGGTTTTCTGAGGTGTTATCATATGTTGCAAAAGCATGCACCACATCTCCAGCTCTTCCTACGATCAATCTTGGAAAGAAATAATTTCCTTGCCAGTTAAAATCCCACTCCGGAATACTGATCATATTGGTGCGCGTACCATCTTGGTGTTCTAAATAAACTTCCCAATCCTCTCCAATCAAATGCATATGTGGAGAAAGACCAATGAAACTCAAATCTTCTTCAAGTACATATGTGCCATGAAAAGTCTGAATCTCTTCCGGATCCAGTCTAAAATTCACAAACCCAAGAAATCCACCTGGAGCAATGTTGAAAGGCAGCATGATGGTGTCTTGGACATAGCGGTCAACGATTTCATTATCATCGGCAAAAAATATGTTTACCGAACTGCTGTCCGTTTCGTTTGTTGGCCAAGGGGCATAATGCACTTGTATGACTAAGTCTGCTCCTGCCGACATCGTTTGGCCCATTCCATCTGGAAAAAATAGGGCTTTTTGACCAGGTACATATCCTGGATATTGCTTTTGACTCAGCACACCTAAATCCGTCATGTCATCTCCAAATCCACCAAAACCTTCAAATCCATATTCAGGGGTTTCTGCATCGTTTTGAGCAGCTGCACCTGTCAAATCTTCAAACATAAGTGCGTGATGAACTATCTTGGTATTTCCAGGTCTAAATTCTATGGCCTTTACAATTTTGTCTTCCGTTAATCCGGTAGGTAAAACGAAATATCTGTATTCGTCGTCGTTGTTCCCGATATGCGTATGTGCTTCCGCAAAAGATAGTACAAGGTCTGGTTCACCCAGCAGAGAACCTTCTGGAAAATCTGGGAAAGAAGGTTCAGCGGCTGTTGGTCCTTGAACCGCACCATTATCTGCCCAATTTGCGATTAAAGTTTTTTCTTCTGCGGTTAAAAAGTTTTCTCCTAGGAAATGCGAATAACCTGGATCAGCTTGCCAAGGAGGCATGTATCCTATTGAGGTTACAAACTTTATAGTCTGTGCCCAATTACTTACTTCTTCATAATTGGTGAAAGACATTGGTCCAATTTCTCCAGGTCTGTGGCATACCGAACATTTGTTGTAAATGATTTCGGCAACGTCTTCAGTAAACGTTTGTGCAAAAATTGAAAATCCAATAAGGGAGAAAAATAGAGAGAAAATTATTTTCATGGATCGGAAATTTAATTCGAAATCTTGTCTGCAAAATTAATAAAACATCCAACAGGTTGCTTAAAAGAGTAGGGGATCGGGGTTTGATTTGCGATTGCCTCCAAAATGGTTAGTAAATCTTTAGAGCGTATGACCTTTTTTCGCCTTCCAACAGCAGTGAAAGCATCATCGATTCTTCCCTTATAGAGTACCTGGTTTTCGACAGGGTCATATACTACAACAGAAGGTAAAATTTCGAGATCGAAGGCCTTACTTTTTGATTTAAAATAATCTGTTTTAAGATCAAAAGTGATTCCGAAAGTTTCTTTAAACTTTTGAATATTATTTTTCTTAGAGGAAAAATTTGGGAAGTAGCCTTTAAAAACAAATTGCGGATATTGCTCATGAAATGCTTCTAACTGAGGGCCATAGTATTGGCATATTTTACATTCATCTAAAAGAAAGAAATAGACTTCATAATTGCCTTCTGTTTTATTTTGTGCGTATACTTGGGCTCCACCAAAAATCAGTAGCAACAGCATGAGCCAATGTAGGGCAGTTGTTTTATAACTATATGTGGATGTTCGTGACATTGAAATTCTAAATGGAGCGGTGTATAAAAAACGGATTCAAAATCCCTTTTGTTGAATTATGACGGATGAAATGAAAAAAAATGTAAGTTTTCTGAAAAAAGTAGGTCAGTTACGGAAGCTTTTTCAGAAAGATAATATATTTGCGATGCTTTAGAACAAAGCGGCCCGTTCGTCTATCGGCTAGGACGCCAGGTTTTCATCCTGGTAAGAGGGGTTCGATTCCCCTACGGGCTACTTTTCCAACCCGGAAACCCTTGTAGATCAGTGATTTACAAGGGTTTTTTATTTTCTCTTCCTTTTGTATCTAGGAATACTAAATTTCAGGATACTGCAAATGCTTGTTTCAGGCTTCGCTTATGGGCTAATTTTTACAAACAAAGATGTGTGAGCAAAGCTGCTTGCTCTATTGGTTAATATTATTGGGTTATGCTGATGCTGCCTGTATATGGTAGAATTTCGCCATCAATAAACCGAAGTGTTGCATAATACACATAGACTCCAGCATTTAAGTTTTGACCATTAAACTTTCCATTCCACCCAAGGGATTCATCGTTTGAAGCAAAATCTTTTTGTTCAAAAACCAAATTTCCCCAGCGATCAAATACCGTCAATTCTTCTACGATTTCTGTAGCTCTATTGGTATACACTGTAAACACATCATTTACACCATCTTTATTAGGAGAAAACACATTTGGAAAATATACAGGCCTAATCTTATTAACCGTAATCGAAATGCTCTCGGTATCCTGGCAATCATCTACTGAAGTTACTGTAATATCATATGTTGAATTATTGACCGCATAACTTACGGGTTCTAAACAATCACCACAACTCAAAGATTCAGCATCCGTCCAAAGAATATTTTGAATCTCTATATCATTTAATATAGTATTGATTTGAATCGAATCGCCTAAGTTGATTTCAAGATCTTCGGTAAATTCAATCACAGGAATGTCCGGTGCGGTAATTCCTCCATTTATCCACGAAATACAATTGTTGTCATCGACAACATAGATATCATAGCTGCCTTCAAATAAATTTTGGAAGCTTGAATCTTGTCCAAATTGAGTAGTGGAATTTAATGCAATCTCGTAGGGTTCGATGCCTCCTGCAATTTCTGTTACATTGATTATTCCAGTATCAAAGCCGTCGCAATTTGGATCAATAAAATCAACACTAGGTTGAATCAAAGTGGGTGCTTCTAGGGTGAAATTGGCTAAAGTGGTACATCCAACAGCGTCAGTAACCGTTACTTCGTAAGATGTAGCTGTTAAGCCAACAGCTGTTTGTGTTGTTTGATTGTCACTCCATTGATAGGAATAGGGCGGGACGCCTCCAATTGGATTGGCTGTTAGCGTGCCATCATTTCCTTCGATCATCATTTGTGAAGTGGTATCGAAATATTGATTACAACTTACGTTAAAGCCATTGTAGTCTGATGGACTAAGACTAGTTTGTAGAATTTGAGGTTCTCTAACGGTATCTCTTACCACAACATCATTTCCAAACTCATCTTGAATATAGATTTGGTAAGGACCTGCAGGCAATCCCTGAATTTCGTTGTCGACTAATAAGTTAGTCGAACCCATGCCAGTTATACTTGGAATTTCTGTATTCACGTAAGTAAATTCTAAAGGCGGTGTTCCTTGATCAACCGAAAAGACCAACATTCCATTGGATTCTCCATTGCAAATCACGTCTCGATCTTCTGTTGTTCCAAGAATTTCACATTCAATAACCAAAAGTTCTAGATTGACAATGCTGTCGCATTCGTTTTCGGTAAGAACGATACCTGCGTAAGAACCCGTTTCGTTGTATGCTTCGGTTCCAATGAAATATTCTTGATCGTTACAAATCCAAAGGTCAAGGTTTGTAAGAGGTTGGGGGAGTACTTCTAATATTATATTAATAATACTGTCGCATCCATTGGGTAATGTAATCACTTCTTGAAAAACACCCGTGGTGCAAAACTCTATATTGTTAGCCATAACGCATTCACCATCGCACAGCACTTCATTGATTTCTAAGGTTTCTATTTCTCTAACAGAGATCGAATCACAAACCGCTGGTCCTTCATCACATACATTGGCTGCTCTTACGCAAACTTCATATTTGCCTTCAGCAGGAAACGAATAAGAAAATTGTTGCGCTGTATTGCTAATGGCAGCGCCATCTACCGTCCAGAAATAAAGGGCGGCTCCTGTAACACCAGAATTAGAAATAACTGTAGGGAAGTTGGGGCAGGTTTCTACTGGAAATTCTATTTGTCCCGAATTGTCAATTGGACTGACTTGCGTTGTCCCTTCCTCAACAGTAAACGACCACTCACATATTGAGCCACTACTTCCATCCATGACTAGATAATAATGTTGACCTATGTTCAAATTATCAGCTTCAAAAACATGTGAATCTCCACCATCTAAGTCCATTCGACATTCCGTAATTGGTGTAAAATTTTGACAATCTAGGCTTTCATAAAATCCGAGATCCAAACTTTGCTCAAATCCCATTTGAATACAATTGAATACGTCAATTCGAATATCCAATGAAGTACTCCCAGCGATAAAAGCGATCCAGTGCATATCATTAGGCCAGCTACAAAAATCTGGTGGTTCTGGGCCTGGAGCACCAGCTTGAAGATTGTTAGTTCCTGTAAAGCCATTGATGTCACAAATTACACAAGCATTTGCACAGCTGTTGGACATTACAGGATCTGGACCACAAGGTTGAGGCTGTGCTGTCAAAAAAGTTGATCCAAAAAATAAAAACACCAAAACAACTAACAAATATCTCATATCAATAAATTATACGATTCAATTCAGTAAATGGTAAGTTATGATGTTTTCTTATCATAAAAATTGGTTCGCTAAAGGAAGTTTGCACTATTAGGACTTACTCTACTTCGAAAGAGTTATGCTGCCGGTGTAAGGTAAGACAATGTTATCTATGAATTTCAATTTGGCATAATACACAAATACCCCTGTTTTCAACTCCTTGCCTTTAAATTTTCCATTCCAACCATAAGATTCATCATTGGATGGAAAGTTTTTTTGTTCAAAAATCAAATTACCCCACCGATCAAAAATACTCAGTTCTTCTACAATCTCCGTAGCTCTATTGGTATATACCGTAAAAACATCGTTGACTCCATCTTTATTCGGAGAAAATATATTAGGAATATATACAGGTCTTATTTTGTTGACCTTTATTTCAATTATTTCTTCATCACTGCAGTCGTCTGTGGAGGTTACAACTAAGTTATAGGCAGTGTTATTTACGGCGTAGCTTACGGGTTCCAAACAGTCGGGACAGCTCAAATCAGTATTGTCATTCCAGAGAATTGACAAAATTTCTATGTCATTGACTCCTGGAATAATAGAAATAGAATCACCTAAATCCATTTCCAAAGGACCAGGATTGGTAATTACTGGTATCTCAGGTGCCGTCAAATTTCCAGCAATCTCCGCAATGCAGGCATTGGCGTCTTGGACATACACACTGTAGTCTCCTTCAAAGAGGCCTTCAAATATCGAATCCATGGTAAACTGATTTGGAGTGTTTAAGGCAAAATTGTATGGCCCGACTCCTCCTGAAATCGAACTTACGATAATGTTTCCCGAATCAAAACCATCACAATTTGGATCAATAAATTCTACTGCTGGTTCTAAACTTGGTGGAGCAGATAAAGTAAAATCTGCTATAAATTCACAACCTACGGCATCGGTAATGGTGACTTGATACGCAGTTGCCCTTAGATTTATTGCTGTTTGTTCTGTTTGTTGGTTGCTCCAAACAAAAGAGTATGGCGGCACCCCACCATTGGGAAAGGCCTGTAGACTACCATCATCACCATCAACCGTTGTTTGGGTTTGAGGGTCGAAATACTGGTTGCAACTCACATTAAAACCACTAAAATTGGATGCTTCAAAAGTATTGGACATCACTGGGGGTTCTGTTACCTCAATCAGCGGCAATACCACGTCGTTGTTAAAATTGTCTTGAACATAAATTTGATAGGTTCCTGCTGGTAGGCCCACGATGTCATTGTTTGTTAAAAGATCTGTGGTTCCCGTGCCAGTAATGGAGGTGTTAGCAATATTTGTGTAAGTATAGCTCAAAGGAGGTGTACCTTGATCTATAGAAAAACTCAAGATGCCACTCGCAGTACCGTTACAAATTACAGCAGTCTGATCTGCAGTACCTTCTATTTCGCATTCAATTACAAGTAGTTCTAAGTTGACAATACTGTCGCAATCATTCTCTGTAAGCACTGTGCCGCTGTAACTTCCTGTTTGGTCGAAGGTGTTTGATCCGATGGAGAAGGATTGATCATTGCAAATCCAGACGTCTAAATTGGTGAGAGGTTGAGGTAAAACTTCTACCTGTAAGTTTATAATGCTGTCACAGCCATTAGGTAACACCACAATTTCTTGGAAAACTCCAGCAGTACAAAACTCCATATCATTTACTGTTATGCAATCTCCTTCGCATAAGAGTTCGTTTAATTCTAAAGTTTCAATCTCTCTAACCCGAATGGAATCGCAAATTCTTGGCCCCTCATCACACACATTTGCTGCCCTAACACAGATTTCGTAAGTGCCTTCATTAGGAAACGAAAAGCTAAATTGATCTGATGTATTGCTAACACTGTTGCCATTTACTTCCCAAAAATATAAGGCCGCTCCAACCACTCCAGAATTTTGTATAACTGTCGGGAATTCGGGGCAAATTTCATCAGGCATGATTATCTCACCGGAGGAATCTAAAGGACTCACCTCTGTGGTTCCTTCCAAAACATTGAATGTCCAATTACATATAGAACCACAAGAACCATCCATCACAAGGTAATAATGCTGGCCGATGGTTAAGGGTTCGGTGGTATTGAAGACAAAAGAATCGTTGTTGGATAAATTTTCTTCACATTCTGTAATAGGGACAAATGTTTGGCAATCTAAGCTTTCGAAAAAGCCAAGATCAAGACTGATTTCGAAACACTGTCCCATGATGCAATTGTCTACAATAATTTCTATGCTAAGCGATTCAGAACCTGCAATAAATGCGATATAGTGCATGTCATCAGGTGTACTGCAAAAGGTAGGTGGCTCTGGGCCAGGTGCTCCCGCTTGAAGGTTGTTTGTGCCCGTAAATCCGTTTATATCACAGATCACACATGCGTCCGCACAATTGTTTGCCATGATTGGAGTTGGACCACAAGGTTGTGGTTGTGCCCAAAGCAAAGGTTGAGATAACAACAAAAATATGATCAAATAAAATCTCATATAGTTAATAGACGCTGTAATTAGTAATAGATACGTAAACACTACGAATAACGAAATTCTTAAACCTATTTACAACTTTATTCAAACTAATTAATGCTTAAGAATGTCAAAACGCTTAACAGTTTATACATTTACTGCCAATGACGTTTAAAGAATTAGGACTTGGAGAAGGATTGATGGAGGCTTTAGGCTATATGGGATTCGAAAATGCAACACCCATTCAAGCAGCAGCAATCCCACTAATTTTACAAAAGAAAGATTTGTTAGCTTGCGCTCAAACAGGTACTGGTAAGACCGCCGCATTTATACTCCCCGTGTTAGAGCATATTGCAACATACCCAAGAGATGAAACCGCTTGTTTGGTATTAGCGCCTACACGAGAATTGGCAGTGCAAATTGAACATCAAATTCAAGCGTTTGCGTATTTCGCAGATATTAGTTCCAGAGCAGTATATGGAGGCGGAGATGGTCAAGAGTTTGAAGAACAAAAAAAGGCGCTTATCAATGGTGCAAATATCATTGTAGCTACTCCTGGAAAGTTAATATCTCATTTAAATATGGGCTATGTCAAATTTGCAAACATTCGCCATTTTATTCTGGATGAGGCGGATCGAATGTTGGATATGGGATTTGTAGATGATATTGAGAAAATAGCCTCTTTCCTACCGAAAAAGAAACAGACGCTTTTGTTTAGCGCAACCTTTCCGCCTAAGATTAAAGCACTAGGTAAAAAACTATTAAACGATCCGGAAGAAATAAGTCTAGCTGTTTCTAAACCTGCGGCAGGCGTGTTGCAGGTGGCTTATTGTTTAGGTGAGGATCAAAAAATTGAGTTGATCAGTAGATTGATTGCAGATAAACCGCAATACAAAAGCATTATTATATTTAGTTCCACCAAAAAGAAGGTTGGTCAAATAGTGCGTGGTATTCAAAAAACGGATAGATCGGTTCAAGCAGTTTCAAGTGATTTAGAACAATCGGAAAGAGAATTGGCAGTTCGGAAGTTTAAATCAAAAGAAACTCGAATAATCGTAGCAACAGATGTGCTTTCCAGAGGAATTGATATTAAGGACATCAATTTGGTTATCAATTATGATGTACCGGGAGATGCCGCTGATTATGTACATCGAGTAGGGCGTACTGCTCGTGCAGACACTACGGGTGTAGCAATTACCTTGATCACTGAAGATGACATGTCTAAGTTTGGTAAAATCGAACGCTTGATCGAATCTGAGGTTATGAAAGCTCCTTTGTTTCCTGATATGAAGCCTGGACCAAAATATGATCCTAGCAGACGGCCGAGTAAAAGGAGAAGTTTTGGTAAAAAGGGAGGAAATTCACGCCATTGGAAAAAGCGGAAATAAAAAAAGCCCGAGTGACGAAACTCGGGCATTACTCAATTTAATAACCAAAACTCATATACACCCATCAATTGGCAAAACCCATGCCAAAACATAATTATATTAAATAATACGACTATAGAATCTTTCTTCATCAAAGGGTAGATATAAGGATTTGGTACATATTTTATCTAAAAGAAATGGGAGAGGCACAAAAAAAAATTGCTCGAAGAACTTCTTCTTCGAGCAAAAACGAATTTTACAATTTAATAACCAAAACTTACACAACTCAAATATATAACATATTAAACAAAATCATAATATGTATATCATTTATTTTAAGCAATATATAAATATTAATTTATTTTAATATGTAAAATATTGGCCAGAAAGGGCTTAGTTGATAAAGAGTGGCAAAATATTTTTTTGCAAATTTTTACTTTCTAATTGACTATGAAGCAAATGTTGGACTGCTGATTGTCCAGCGGATCCTAAATCCATAGAAAACTCATTTACATATAAAGAAATATGTTGTTTTATTATTTGATCCTTAGTCTCTTGAGCGTGAGATTTGATCCATTCTTTGCTTGATTCAGGGTGGTTTCTAGCGAACTGAAGGCTTTTTCGTATTAATTCATTGATTTGTAGCTTCAAATCTTGAGGAAATGTCCTTTGAATAGCAAAACCACCTAATGGAATATGTTGATTTGTAGATTTTTCCCATTTTTCTCCCAAATCTGCCAGGAGTTTTAGTCCTTTTTGTTCGTAGGTAAAGCGATTTTCATGAATAATTAATCCTAAATCAATGTCTCCTTGCACCAAAGCATCCTCGATATCAGAAAAAAGCATTTCCTTTTTTGTAACGAGATTGGGGTAGAAGCGGTTAAGCAAAAAGTGCGCGGTGGTATTCCAGCCAGGGATTCCGACAGTGGCACTTTCAAGTTCTAAGGGTTTTTTGTTGTAGATTAATAATGGACCACAAGCTTTGCCTAAAGCACTCCCCGCATTTAGTAGCTGATAGGAGTTAATAATAGAAGGAACGACTCCAAAACTTAATTTTGTTACGTCTACGTCTTGGTTCATTGCTCTTTTGTTGAGTTTCTCGACATCTTCTATAATCCATTCAAAATGAAGGTTATCGGGTATAGGTATTTTGTTGTTTACCAAAGCGTCAAGAATAAAAGTATCGTTGGGACATGGAGAAAATCCCATTCGAATCGTGGTTTTATCTTTTATTTGCATTTGAAGATTGCTGAATAGATTAGATGAGTACTAAATACTACAGTTATAAGAGCCTAAAAGTTTTGCACGAAGATAACCACCTTCTGGTGTTCAATAAGCCTTCGGGTATACTTTCGCATGGAGATAAGACAGGTGATTTATCCATGGAAGACTTGGCAGAAAAGTACATTCGGTACACCTATGATAAACCAGGGAATGTTTTTGTGGGCATAAGTCATCGTTTGGACCGTCCAGTCAGTGGATGTTTTTTGGTTTGTAAAACAAGTAAGTCCTTAGCACGGGTCAATGAAGCATTCATGAAAAGGCAAGTCGAAAAAAGATACCTTGCGATAAGTCGTCAGCAGCCCACAGAATTGGAGGGAACGGTAGAATCTTTTTTATTAAAGGATAAATCGAAGAACAAAACAAAGATTGTTAGATCAGAACGCGAGAAGCGAAAAGGCAAAAAAGCCAAATTATCATACAAATTAATTGCATGTATTAATGGATACAATTTATTAGAAGTTCGACCAAATACAGGTCGATCTCATCAAATACGTGTGCAATTAGAGAGTATTGGAGCTCCAATAATTGGAGATTCTAAATACAGTCGTTATATGAAACCCTTAGAAGATAAAAGTATCGGTCTGCATTGTTATTCTATGAAATTGATTCATCCCACCTTGAAAGAACCCATAACTTTTACAGCAAATTTGCCAAATTCTCCAATTTGGAATTTTTTCAAAGATTTGGATTTGGATGCTTTGCAATAAAGATCGTAAGTTTGCGGCCGGTGAGGACGGTACGGTCTGCTCCTTCTGAATTCCCCCAGGGTGGAAACGCAGCAAGGGTAAGAGGTCGAGCGACTAGGTATTGTTCCTCACTTTATTATTTCAACCTTCACCAAGGCTCAATTATGCAATTTTTCATCGATACCGCTTCCATAGAACAAATTAAAGAAGCAAAAGATTTTGGACTCTTAGATGGCGTAACGACTAATCCGTCGTTAATGGCAAAAGAGGGGATTACAGGTAAAGAAAATATTCGCAACCATTATGCGAAAATTTGCGATGTGGTAGACGGAGATGTAAGTGCTGAGGTCATTGCCACAGATTTTGATGGTATTATGGAGGAAGGGCGAGCTTTGGCCAAAATTGCTCCAAATATCGTAGTCAAAGTCCCAATGATTAAAGATGGTGTTAAGGCGATTTCCAATTTTACTAAAGAAGGCATAAAAACAAATTGTACACTTGTGTTTTCTCCGGGCCAAGCCATTCTAGCCGCAAAAGCTGGGGCAACCTATGTCTCTCCATTTATAGGTCGAGTCGATGACCTGACATGGAGTGGAATGCAACTTATTCATGACATTGCTGAAATCTATGCCATTCAAGGTTTTGACACTTTGATCCTTTCGGCATCTATCCGAAATGCGCTACACATTGTTGATGCGGCTAAAGCAGGAACAGATGTGGTTACAAGCCCATTGAGCGCTTATATGGGGCTACTAAAGCATCCTTTAACGGATATCGGTTTAGAGAAATTTTTAGCTGATCATAGAAAAGCTAAGGGCTAAGCTACATTATCACTTTTCGAATAATACCTTATAAACCTAGATTTTTCGATTGAACAATTTTCTCAAGGGTAAAATCTATGAGTGAATCAATGGTCTTTTGGGGATTGCTGCTAAAAGCACCACTGCTTCTGTTGGCAAGCAAGGCATTTAAGGAAATTGCTCGGTGTCCCAATGATTTTGCTAACAAATAAATCCCAGCTGTTTCCATTTCTAAATTTGTGAGTTGCTTTGAAAGCTTGTCATTTAATAAAGCCTTTTGAAATTGTTCTGCAAATGGGGATTTAATCCGTAACATTCTGGATTGGGGGTTGTAAAATCCGGCAGCCGTAATGGTCGTACCTGGGTGCAATGAATCGCTTCTAAAAGTTTTTAATAAAGTCTTTGAAGCTTCTACAAAATATGCATTGGGTACAAGTTTGGCAATTGACTTTGGAAGAAGTTTTTTTAGTTCTTTGCTTTTTAGCGTGTCGTAAAAGATACCCAGTCCATCTAGTCCGAGAGCAGCATGACTAACTAAAAAGCTGTCCACAGGTATTTCTTTTCTCAAACATCCTGAGGTCCCTATTCGAATGAAATCTAGTTTTGTTTTTTTACGTTTCACCCTTCTAGAAACGAAGTCGATGTTAAATAAAGCATCTATTTCGTTGAATACGATATCAATGTTATCCGTTCCTATACCTGTAGAAACGATAGAAATCCTTTTAGTTTTTAGGAGTCCAGAATAGCAGACAAATTCTCTATTTTTTTTGTAATGCAGAATTTTATCCAATTTTTTGGAAATCAATTTGGCTCTCTTTTGATCACCGACAGTAATAATGGTAGGAAATACCTCACCAGGTTTAAGTTGTAAATGATAAATTGATCCATCGTTATTTAAAATCAGTTCGGATTCCTTCAGTATCTTCAAAGCTTATAATATATTTAGGTCACAAGATAAGAATCATGAAGAAGTTGTTTTACCTAGAAAGTTGTTCGACCTGTAAACGAATAATGAAAGAGATTGATTTTCCCAAAGATGTTGTACTGCAAAACATTAAATTTCAAAATATTTCTAAAAAGGAATTGCAAGAAGTAAAAAATATGACAGGATCTTACGAGTCCATATTTAGTCGTCGAGCCATGAAATTTAGACAATTGGGGTTGCACGAAATGCAGTTAAGTGAGAAGGATTATGAGGATTACATTTTAAAAGAATATACTTTTTTGAAAAGACCAGTACTTATTTATGAAGACCGAGTATTTGTAGGCAATGCAAAAAAGAATATAGAAGAAATGAAAGCATTTTTTGGCTGAGCTAGTTACATAATAGCACAACTCTGCTTGTAGTTATTGTGTTGCTTTCATTGCCGCTTCTATCTCTTATCATAATATCTAGGCTAAGTTCGTTTTCTGGATACGCAGCGGGTGATTCGCAAGGAGGAATACCATCAGGAAAAATACAGCACGTGGAAAATATTTTAAAACTGATTTCGCCATTAATGCCATTACTTGCTCCTTGTTCGGGAAGGCTCGGAATACTCAAGTTTCCGTAGGATTCACCGGTACGATTATCGGTAACAAATAAATCCAAAATTTGATCTTGACCTAAATCTCCATCTCCATCTTCAAATTGAAAAGAAACAATCAATGAATCAGTCAAACCAACCGGACTTTGTTGTAAAGTGTCTTTAGATATAGATAAAAAGTCAATGGATGGTACTTCAGAAACGTTAGGTGCGTTAAGACATGCAGTTAGGCTTAAACTGAGGAGCAAATAAAAACCAAAGTGTAACTTCACGTTCTAGATTTTAAATTAAAACTAGTACAATTCATTCAAAATTGTTTAGAGAAGAATTTATTAAAGATTTAAAAGATCATGTAATCCATGATTCCAAGGACTTTGAACAAATGGCTTTGGAATTGTTTCGTTACCAATTTCAAACGAATATGGTATACCAAAAGTATTGCAAGATTTTTTCAATCAATCCTTCTACTGTACATCAAATTCCACTTCTACCTATTTCTGCTTTCAAAACAAACAAGATTGTTTGCAATGAAGCGCATTCCTTCTACTTCCAAAGCAGTGGCACGACATCCTCTGCTACAAGCAAGCATTACGTAAATGACTTGAACTGGTACAAGTGGATTGCAAAGCATTTGTTTGAGCGACAATACGGAAAGATCAATTCCTATCAAATCTTAGCCTTGTTGCCCTCTTATTTAGAAAATACACATAGCTCGCTTATATACATGATAGATTATTTTATCTCGTCATCAGCAGTAACAGGATCTGCTTTTATTGATTTCGATTTGAATAAATTGAACCAAATTAAAGGCGCTCAAAACTTGATAGTATTTGGAGTAAGTTATGCTTTGTTGGATTGGGCTGAGAAGGCGCAGGTCGATCTTTCTGGTTCCATTATAATGGAGACAGGAGGTATGAAGGGAAGGAGAAAAGAAATGCAGCGTTTGGAATTACATCAAATATTAAAGCAGCATTTTAATGTTGAATGCATTCACTCGGAATATGGAATGACAGAATTGATGAGTCAGATGTATAGTAAGGGCGAAGGTTATTTTAGTATTCCTAATTCTATGAGGGTAAGCATTAGGGAAATAAATGATCCCTTTCAAGAAGTGCCACCTGGCAAAACCGGAATGATCGGTATTATTGACCTCGCCAATATTGATTCTTGCGGATTTATCCTTACTGAAGATCTAGGAAGGATTGATACAGAGGGTAGACTACAGGTGTTGGGAAGATTAGATCACTCTGATATTCGAGGTTGTAACTTAATGTATACCGAGTTATAGTATACCGAGTTATAGTATACCGAGTTATAGTATACCGAGTTATAGTATACCGAGTTATAAAATCTCACCAGTTAATCCTTCATATAACCAGTCTGCCAAATGCTGTCTATTCGAGGGATAAACAAATCTTTTTTGATTGTTTTTGTTTTTTATATTGGCTAATTCTACCAACACTGCAGGCGCCGCAGTGTTTCGTAAAATATAAAAACCCCGTGGGCTTATTTTACCTTTATAGATACGATCTTTTTGGTGATAAGCATATTTCTTAGCAAAGGTTTCCTTTAGATTGGTCGCTAATACTTTGCTTGCTTTGCTGTTTTTGTAATAACAGAAATAAGCGTCCATCTTCTTGTCTTTTGTGTTCGAGTCGATGTGGATGCTTATTGTTTTTTGGGACTTAACACCTCTTTTTTTGTACACCTTATAAAGATCATTTATTGCAGTAGTGCGTTGTAATAATCTTAATTTTTGATTTCTTGGAATGGGTAATTTCCCAAGGCAAGTTTCATCAGAATCACAATCTAAAAAATTATCATCTCTGATGCCATCATCGTCTTGAATAATGACATGAACAGTTGCTCCATGCTCCATTAAATTTTTGGAAAGACGTAATGCCACATCATAGGCATATTCATCTTCGCACAATATTTCTTTACAATCTGTACATCGTGCTCCTGGGTCTGGACCTCCATGTCCGCTTACCACATAGAAAACTTGGTTTTCCAGTGCTTTGTCTTTTACCGTTACTGATTCATACTGCTTTCCAAATATAGGAGCAGAAATGGTAGAACTTTTAACACTAGGTAAAGCAGGAGCCTCTTTGGGTTTAGGGCTTTCTGCTTTTACCGGTGTTACTTTAGCAACAGGATTCTCCTTGTTCAGCTTTTCATCGGTTTTTGAAACGGCCTCTTTGGTAGTTGAATCATTGTTGTTTTCATAATTTGAATTTGACATCTCACCACAGTTTAATTCGTGGTATGGGACCCACAGAATTTTACTAACGATAAAATTATTTTTACGAAGTTTAGCTTTTCGCACTTCTTCGTTATAGCTTTTAATTCTCAGGGCTTTTTGTAGGTCATTGATTCCAAGGGTGGATCTGATACTCTTTCCGTTGTAGGTATATATCATCACCGGAAGCTTGTATTTTTTATTTACTTGCAAGGACTCATTTTTAGACATCTTATTCAGTGCGTAAAAATGTTTGAGGTTGCAAGGATTTTCCAACAATTTGTATCGGCGCAATAGCGAATAAACTCCATCTCCTTTATTTACCTTTACAGAGTGGTATTCAAATTTGACCGGGGTGCTGTTTGCCTTACTCGATATTGGGATAGAGCAAAACAAAAGAAAAAGTACAAATAATCGGCTCATGTGGATATTTTGTTGCGTAAATATAAAACATATTACGATTATTTATAATATGTATTATGTTGAAATTGTTCTAATTAATTGAATTATTAAGAAATTGGCAGTATGTCATTAAAGAAAATAGCAAAACTCCTTGCCTTACAGATGAGGTTGGAGCTTAGAAGCAAGGCTTCCATTGGGGCTATTTTTTTGTTTTCGGTGGTTTTGATATTTATAGCTTTTAAAGCCTTCAACCAATTTAGCACGATGAGTTGGAACGTTTTATACTGGTTATTATTGGTTCTAGGGGCTTCAACAGCAGTATTGAAAAGTTTTGTGCCCAGCGAGTCTAACCTTGATTTATATTACTACACGATAGTTGATCCCATTGACTTTATTGTTTCTAAAATACTTTACAATTTTCTGTTCTTGTTTGTCTTATCCAATCTCAATTATTTGCTTTTTATCTATTTCAGTTTTGACGCTGTTTTGGATCATTCTTCTTTTTTGATAAATCAATTGCTCATTTGCTTAGGCCTATCCATTGTGTTTTCTTTTGTTTCGGCGGTGGCATCAAAAGAACGAAATGCAGCAGTGTTAAGTAGCATTCTTGGACTCCCAATGATTTTACCTATTCTGCTTTTGGGAATAAAGATATCTGCTCACGCGCTTGGCATTTTAGCAAATTCAAATATTACGCAAGATTTATTGTTATTGTTCGGAATTGACATGTTACTTTTTGGATTAATCCTACTTTTGTTTCCTACCTTGTGGAAGGCTTAACTATGAAAACTATTGCACGGTCATGGTGGAAGATTTTAGCGGTTGCACTTATGTGCTATGTAATCATTGTAGGATTTTTGGTTCCTCTAAATTCAGGTATCGATGATGTCAACCCGAAATATTTCGAAATGGGTAAAAATGTGACATTGGATGTCACTGGTTATAATAGTAACTTTCAAAAAGCCCAAGACTTTAAGGCATATTTATGGATAGATTCTTCGCATTTTATCCTCCCTCAAAAAATAGAGATTGGTGCTTACAATCAAGCAAGTCTTGTATTTGACTTAAATCAAAGCATTAGCTCTCAAGACAGTTTCGTTACTGCAAGTTTATACCTAGATAATGAGATAGATGGCAAATCTGTTTTCCCTGATGCACTCACTGTAAAAAACAATTTCGCGAACACAAAAACTCCTAGCTCGTCGATTCCTGAATTTCGTAAACCGGATGGCATGCGCTTTCCTTTTATGAACATTTTGGATGAAACCGTAAGAAATGTTTTTTTTCACGTGGCAATCTGGATGGCGCTATTTGTACTGTCCACAGTTGCCATGATTTACAGTTTTTTGTATCTCAGAAAGTCTAACAATGACTTTGATCACCGAGCTTATGCGTTTACTTCCATTTCGTTGCTTTACGGACTGCTTGGTTTAGCTACAGGTGCAGTATGGGCTAAATTTACTTGGGGCGCTTTTTGGACCAATGACGTTCGATTAAATATGGCCGCGGTTTCGGTTTTGATTTATGTCGGATATTTTATTATTCGCTCCTCAATCGTAGATAAAGATCGATCCAAAAGGGTATCGGCCGCCTTAAATATATTTGCGTATTTCGCAATGATTCCACTTTTATTGGTAATTCCAAGGATGTATGATAGTCTTCATCCTGGCGTTGGTGGAAACCCTGCGTTCAAAGATGAAGATATGGACAACACCCTACGCATGGTGTTTTATCCGGCTATACTTGGACTGATATTATTGGGATGCTGGATGGCTAATCTTAGGTATCGTGTATCCAGATTAGACGAACTCGATATAGACTTAGAATTTAAAGATTAAATATTTCTTGACAAGCATTAAAAAAAGAGTCACATTCACGATTAATATGAAGATGAAAACTAATTTACTTTTAATAATTCTGACCCTATCAAGTTTGAATATAAATGCTCAAACTTCTTTAGATTTTTTAAGATCAACAGGGAAGATTTATACGGTAGTGGCCGTTGTGTTGCTTTTGTTTTTAGGCTTCGTCATTTATATGATTAGAATTGAACGAAAAATTAAAGAATTAGAAAACAAAAACAATGAGTAGCAAACAAGCTAGTTTTTTGGAAAGTGTGCACAAAAATTTTGATAAGGCCGCATCACTTACCGATTTGCCTCAAGGACTTTTGAGTCAGATAAAGGCATGTAATTCTATTTACGAAATGAACTTTCCAGTTAAGATTGGGAAAAAGTATGAAGTAATCAAAGCTTTTCGGGTGCAACATTCGCAGCATAGATTGCCAACCAAGGGTGGGATTCGTTTCAGTAGTTATGTAAATAAGGATGAAGTGCAAGCCTTGGCCGCCTTGATGACTTTTAAATGTGCCATCGTAGATGTACCCTTTGGAGGTGCAAAGGGTGGAGTAGCAATTAGTCCGAGAAAATACAATGCGGAAGCTCTCGAAAAAATCACCAGAAGGTATACCATGGAGCTCATCCGAAAAAACTTTATTGGACCTAGTAGTGATGTGCCTGCGCCCGACTATGGAACAGGTGCTCGAGAAATGGCTTGGATTTTAGATACATACACCACCTTTAAAGGAGGTTCTGAAATTGATGCCGTAGGATGTGTTACTGGGAAGCCGGTAAATCAAAATGGGATTAGAGGCCGTACCGAGGCTACTGGTCGCGGTGTGTTTTATGGATTGAGAGAATTGCTTTTGGATGAGAAAATGATGCAAAGTGTGGGTTTAGAAACTGGCATGGCTGGTAAGCGCATTGTAATTCAAGGACTTGGAAATGTGGGGTCATATGCAGGACTAATTTGTCAAAATGAAGGCGACGCTAAAATCATTGCGGTATCCGAAATCGAAGGCACGATTTATAATCCCGATGGGATTGATGTCGACAAGTTGATTAAGTATAGAAATCGTAAGAAGTCATTTTTAGGTTTTCCGGGCACCAAAACATTGAAAAATAGAGAGGATTGGGTAGGAATTGAATGCGATGTTCTAATTCCAGCAGCATTGGAAAGTCAAATTAGAAAAGACAACGCCAAAAAGGTCAAAGCCAAAATTATAGCAGAAGCTGCAAATGGTCCTGTCACTGCCGATGCAGAAGCTATACTTCTGAAAAAAGGTGTAATCATAATTCCAGATATGTATATTAATGCAGGAGGGGTTACTGTTTCCTATTTCGAGTGGTTGAAAAATCTATCACATATGAGATTTGGTCGTATGGATAAACGTTTTAATCAAAATGCTTATGGGAATTTGGTTGATTTAATCGAAAGAAATACCGGAAAGCGTGTGACCAACAGAGATCGTTCGATTATTGTTCGTGGTGCCGACGAGGTTGACTTGGTAAGATCAGGTTTGGAAGAAACAATGATTACTTCTTTGGGGCAAATCATGGATATTTATAAAAGAAGAAAAACCGTGAAGGATTTAAGAACGGCGGCATTTATCAGTGCCATAGATAAAGTAGCCAGCGACTATATGACTTTAGGTGTCTTTCCATAGTGGGGGATTTTACCTTCTAAATATAAAAAGGGAGCATTCGTTTGGGATGCTCCCTTTTTAATTATAGGTTATTATTCTTTTAAATGCGCTTTTGAGCGAATATTATTCTATTTTTGCATCGAATAATGACAAAAATGGAAGTAAAATTGGATAAAACAGACTTGAGAATTTTAAAATTACTTCAAGCGAATAGTAAAATTACCAACCTCGATCTGTCGAAAAAAATAGGACTTTCTCCTGCTCCTACTTTAGAGAGAGTTAAGAAACTTGAGACCAATGAGGTCGTCAAAAGTTATCATGCCAAAGTGGATCCTAGAAAATTGGGTCTCAACGTAAATACATTTGTCCTGGTTTCATTGGATTGGAAACGAGCCAAAACACACGAAATCTTCATTGAAAAAGTATCAGACATTCAGGAAATTACGGAGTGTTATATCATCACGGGTGAAGCTGATTTTATTCTAAAAATAACATGTAAGGATCTTCAAGCTTATGAAGAATTGTTGTTTAAAAAGCTGTCTCAAATTGATGAGGTTGAACGGTTAAAAACACTCATTACACTATCTACCGTTAAGAAATCAGAAGTATTGCCATTTGAATACTAAAAGGTATTAGTGGTCAAATTCTGACCTATAGGGAAGTATGTCAAGAAAACGTGATTCAGTGTTATGGGAGTTATCTTTTCCAAATAGCACAAAAAAATCTTATGTTTTTGGAACGATGCATGTGCAAGATTCTTTCGCATTTAGTCATCTAGAAAAAGCCCTAAAATATCAAGGTGTTTGTCAAGTTATGGCATGTGAATACAACTTGGATTTAAGATCCAATATTCAAAGCCAACACATTTTTTTAAATCCTTCTGGTCAGGGACTTTCGGAATTATATGGTCCGCGTCTTTTCAAAAAGTTGAATAATGCCAGTGTCAAATATTTTGACATCGACCTTCATGCCTTACAAAGCGTTTTGCCCTTTGGAATTACAAGTATGTTGACCTCAAAACTTTTGAGCAATGATTATGCGGTGAATCTGGACCAGCACCTTTGGGATTCTGCCATAAAGCAAAATATGGAGCGCGAGGGACTAGAACTTTTTGAAGATCAGTTAACCATATTGTCGTCTATTGATATGCAATTTCAACTGAAGCAGTTGAAGGATATTTTACTTAATTATTCTAAATACGCCGCTTCGCTCAAAGATATGTGCACCCTATACGAACAAGAAAAAATACATGCCTTATATCAGAAGAGTAAAAAAAGTTTAGGTCGATATAAGAAGCTTCTCCTGTTTAATAGAAATGAACAAATGGCAAACTCA
Source organism: Saprospiraceae bacterium (assembly GCA_020627705.1). GTDB lineage: Bacteria > Bacteroidota > Bacteroidia > Chitinophagales > Saprospiraceae > JAHDHU01. Next base: position 346,436 of record JAHDGJ010000001.1, on the reverse strand, counting down.
ATTATAGAAATTTCATCCCAAAAAACCTTATTTGCAGCAGTAGGGGCAGCACATCTTTCGGGGGATAAAGGAGTTCTTCACCTTCTTAATCAGAAAGGAGTTAAGATCAAACCTTGCTAGTCCTTTTCTTTAGCTCTTTTCTTCGAGAAGTACCTATGCACCCAAAATGGAATGAGTATTAGGATGATGAATGCCCAAAGAACAAACTCCAACTGGAATAAATACATAGGCCAATCTGCCATAAGATCGTATATGGTTTTGCCATCCGGCTTGCCTTGCATAAACATATAGTTTGCTCCTGAGAAATGGTTAAACAAAAACATGCTCCAAGCCAAGACATTCATCCATAAAAAGGACCTAAGTCCGTCTTTGAATGTTATTCGATACCCCATGGCAAACACACCATACATGGCTGCAATAGGCAGCCCCATATGAATAATCCAATATCTAAAATATTCGTAATGAGGAAAGGTGTCCTTAAGGGTCGGTGTAAAATTGGACTGAAAGGTGCCTGCCATTATCCAAAAGAACAAGATAGCCCACCATTTCTGACTTTTGTAGTACACCGCAAGTGTCATGAAAATCGGCAACATGTTGCACAATTCTAAAGGCAAATCTCTATGATAATCGAAAACACCAAGCTGCCATTTTATGAGAACCTTAGCGTATTGTACGATCCAAAGAAAAATACATAGATACAGCCAGTATTTATGTTTTTGTTTTTCGTCCCAAATCTTGGTACCACAATAAATAAATGCAACACCCAAAACAGAAAAAATTACGAAACTGATGTAATGCTCAGTACTATAATTAACCCATTCTTGGTTGTCAATAAATATTTTTTCCCAAAGTCCATTCATGAAGTTTCGAATATAGAATACTTCGAGGGAAAAAAAGTAGTTTATCTTCGCCAAAAATCAAATCTATCATGTCGAAAGTTTCTACCATCGAACTTAAAATTGAATTGGATGATCAGAATGTTCCTGCAAAAATTCATTGGAAATCTTCCGAAGGAAATCCCGAGTTTGAAGAGTGCAAAGGAATGCTGCTGTCCTTATTTGATGCACAATCTTTAGATACGCTTAAAATAGATTTGTGGACTAAAGAAATGCAAGTGGTAGAAATGGATCGTTTTTTTTTTCAAACGCTAAGGGCTTTAACTTCCACATACCAAAAAGCTACAAATAATACCGCGCTCTCCAATGCCATGCAACAGTTTGTCGAGTATTTTGGAGAGCAAACTGAGATTATTCCTAAGAAATAACTTTTTATCGTAGCAATAATCCTTTTTACAAGAGATAAGTAACTTCTATTTATTCTGATAGAGCTAAAATATCGGCAACTTGATATTTTCTCAAAATCCTGTATCGCACAAATCTTGATGTCCGGTTTATAATTTGGGCTTTTGGGTATCGAGGCAATTCGTAAATTTTTGTATATTTATTTAAAACAGTACAGTATAGTATAGTACAGTGCTCATTATTTAAAGAACATTTGACCTGAGAAGTTGAAAAAGTTATTGAATCATATTCGTTCTAATCCAAAACGAACAGCTACTAAAAAAGAAAAAATTGTTAGTGCTGTTTCATACTGTATACAGGAAAGTGATTTACGTCTGGGAGATATATTACCTTCTGTAAACGAGTTGTCCGCTCAAGTGGGATTTTCAAGAGAAACAGTAGTGTTGGCCTATAAAGATTTGAAGGAAAGGGGCATTATCGATTCAAAGCATGGATTAGGGTATTTTGTTGCTAATAAAGAACTAGAAATTGAGCAAACTGTTGCGCTTGTTCTTTATGGATTTCAAACCTTTCAACAAGATTTTTATAATAGTTTTAGAAAAACCTTAGGCAAAAAGTTTAAGATTGATGTTTTCTTTCATCATAACAATTCCAAAATTTTTGAGAGTATTCTTAGCGATATCAATGGGAACTATGGCAATTACGTTGTAGCACCTATTCAGGATAACAGGTTCTCAAAAATATTGGACTCATTTCCAACATCTAAGCTGATTCTAATAGACCGTTATCTCCATGTTTCGGACACGGTTTCAAAAATTACACAAGAATTTGAACAATCTCTTTTGCTCGTATTACATGGTTTAAAAACAGAAATAGCGAAGTACAAAAGACTCATTCTTTTTTATAAATCTTCCTCTGATTATCCAAAAGAAATTTATTCTGCTACTCAGCAATTTTGTAGAGAACAAAAAATTGATTTAATCATAAAGGAAGAGTATGAACTCAATGAATTGGAATTGGGTAGCCTGTATTTTACAGTAGGGGATTCTGATTTATGGAAAATTTTAAAGGATGTGAAAGAAAACAATTTCCATTTAGGAAAAGATGTTGGCATTCTTTCACACAATGATTCCCCAGTAAAAGAAATCATATTCGACGGCATTACTACATTCTCCACAGATTTTGTTGAAATGGGGATTAAAGCCGCTAATTCCATACTCAATCAACAATATTCAAATACCATCATTCCTGGCAAGCTTATAAAAAGAAATTCTATGTAAAGACTATAGATCTCTTCGAGAATTCGAATGCGACGCAAACAATTTTAAAAACTAAAACCAAATTTACTATTATGTATGTTAAAAACTATTGTCAAGAATTCAACAAGTACATTCGGTACTTAAAGATTTTTTCACTTCTATTTTTCTTTTCTTCGTTAAGCTTAACTCTTGTTGCTCAAAACGTAAGCGGAAAAGTTTTGGATTCTAATGAAGAACCAGTTATTGGGGCAAGTGTAGTGGTAACCGGAACGAACAACGGTACCATTACTGATATTGACGGTGGATATACGTTGAGAGTACCAGAAGGATCTACAAGCATTACTTACTCCTATTTAGGGTATAAAACACAAGAAATTCAAATTGATGGCAGAACAGTTATTGATGTGGTTATGTCTACCGATGATCAAATCTTGGATGAGGTAGTAGTGGTAGGGTATGGCGTTCAGAAGAAAAGTGATCTTGTTGGATCAGTCTCATCGATTAAAGGTGCAGAACTAACAAAAATAGCCGTTGGAAATCCTACGGCAGCTTTGCAAGGTAGACTTGCCGGTGTTCAAGTGGAAAATAATGGTGGAGCTCCAGGAGGTGCGTCAAATGTTTTTGTTCGAGGTGTGAGTTCATTAACTAATTCTTATCCACTTTACGTAATTGATGGGACATTCGCCGAAAATATGAATCATTTAAATCCAAAGGATATAGAATCAATTGAAGTGTTGAAAGATGCATCATCGGCTGCGATATACGGTTCTAGAGCTGCGAATGGAGTAGTTCTTGTCACTACAAAAAGAGGGACCGATGATGGAAAAACTAACATTACTGTTGATTTAAGAGGAGGTGTTGAAGCTCCTACCAAAATGTTGGATTTGTTAAATGGAGAGGAGTTTGTTCAGTATAGAAACCAACTCGAACAAAATGATGGAACAGGATTTGTTATGCCCTCTGGGCTTCCAAGTACCGATTGGCAAGACCTTTCTCTTAATCCTGGTGGAATTCAAGACTACGGGGTTTCTTTCTCGGGTGGAAACAAAAACGCTAAATTTTATATTTCCGGCAACTATTTTGGTCAGGATGGGATATTAGTAGGTTCTGAATTTAATAGAATGAATGGTAGAGCTAATAGTCAATTCAACCTTGGTAAGTTAACCATTACACAGTCCCTCTCTTTAATGAATTCTAATCTTCAAGAGAATAATTGGTTTGGTTTTGACGGAGCAACTGCACCCATTTTGGAGGAAAATGTAACTGCAAATGATGGTGGTTTCGAAGCACCTTCTTTTGACATTCACAATTTTGGTGGCCTTAATAAATATGCCCTCGCAAGTTTGGAGGACAATAATTTAAATACAAAGAATGTTCTAGGAAACATAAATTTCAAATACGACCTTACCGAAAATTTAGCAGTAAAGCTTAACTATGGTATTGATTATCTCAATACTTATTCACGAACTTTCGTGCCTACTTATTTCATGAGTGCATCAGATGCAGTTATAAATACTAATGATCAAAATGATCTAACTGAGGTGAGAGGAGAAAGTCTGCTAACCTTATTTGAGCCAACGCTTTCATACAATATGGATATGAGCAACAATGGCAACTTAAATGTTGTGGTTGGATATACTGAGCAAAAAATAGATTTTCAAAATTTAGGGCTTTATGTTCAGGGATTGCCTAGTAACAGCATTCAAGTTTCAGGTGCTGCAGCCCCTTCGAATGTTCAAAATGTTGGAGGCGTTCAGAATGTGAGTGGATTGCAGTCGTTATTTGGTCGAATTAACTACAATCACGCCGATCAGTTTTTGGCTCAATTTACTATGAGAAGAGATGCTTCTTCAAAGTTTTCTCCAGATTTCAGAGTAGGATATTTTCCCTCATTCTCCGCAGGATGGAAAGTTCATAATTCCGAGTTTTTTGAATCTACAGTAATTAATAGATTAAAGTTGAGAGCAGGGTATGGTACTTTGGGATCTCAAAATATTCCTGATTATTCGTACCAGTCTGTTTTTGGATTAACATCTAATACTTCTTTTGGAGGAGCGCTACAAACCGGGTATGCTCAAACGCAATTTGCAGTAGAAGAGTTAAAATGGGAAGAGGCAACTACGATAAATGTAGGTGCAGATGTTGGATTATATGAGGATAAATTTATTTTCTCTGCAGAATATTATATCAAGGATGTTGAGGACATTTTAGTAGGAGTGAATATCCCTTCAACGGCCGGAACATCTCAGCCAGTGGTAAGGAATGCTGGAGCAATACGAAATTCGGGATTTGAATTTGATGCCTTGTATCGAGGTGGCGAAAGAGATGGATTTAATTATAATATTGGATTCAATTTAGCAACTTTTAACAGTGAAATTACCTCTTTGCCAAATCCAATTCTAGGACCTTCAACTAGTGAGGATTTGACCAGAGTCAATCGTTTTATAGAAGGTGAAGCTCCTGGAGTGTATTGGGGATTCCAAATTGATGGAGTGTATGCGGATCAAGCAGCTATTGAAAGTGATCCAAACATCGCAAATGATCCTACAAGAAGATCATTGGTTCAACCGGGTGACTTTATTCGAAGAGATATTAATGGTGATGGCATTGTGAATAATGACGATCAAACAGTTCTAGGAGATCCAACCCCTGATTTTATTTACGGCATTAATTTTACCGGAAACTATAACAACTTGGATTTTGGTTTATTTTTTAATGGTGTTCAAGGAAACGAGATTTATAACCTAAATAAATTCTTTAATATGTTTTGGGCAGATGACAACAAATTATCAGATGTCTTAAACGCATGGACGCCGTCCAATACGAATACCGATATTCCTAGATCTACAGCATTGGATCAAGCAGGGAACCGTGCTCCTAGTTCATTTTTCGTAGAGAATGGTTCATACTTTAGATTGAGATCTCTTGAGGTAGGATATACCTTTGACGAAACTAAGGTGTTGGATGCTCTGAAAGGACTCAGAGTGTTTGTGTCTGGACAAAACTTACTAACGTTTACAAGTTATTCTGGTTATGATCCAGATGTTTCTTCAACCAATGGAGGTAGAGCAAACAGAGATTCTGGATTCCAAGGAAACAGAGTTAATGTAAATCCATTATTGGGTAGAGGACTGGATGCAAGAGCTTATCCTAACGCACGAGGAATAATCTTTGGTTTACAAGCCAATTTTTAATAAATAATAAATTAGAAAAATGAAAACAAGAAAATATTTACATCTTTTTCTGGTTGTCTTTGTGCTTGGAATATTTGCACAAAGTTGTAATGAAGGTCTATTGGATCAAAACAATACCAATACGGTTTCTACGGGTAATTTCTGGGAAACCGAATCAGATGCTCAAAATGCCGTAAATGGAATGTATCATCCAATTACCAATACCTTCTTTTGGGGAAGAATAATTCATACAGGAGCTATGTTGCGATCTGATGTTTTTAATGTTCGTCCATTTGATGCGAATACCGCATTATCCACATTACAAGGAACTCCAGGAGTTGCAAGGTGGGCAACAGAAATTTGGCAAGAGCCGTATAAGGCTATTTATAGAGCCAATGCAATTATCGAAAATGTTGACTCGAGTATTCCAAATGCTGACCAATATGTAGGACAAGCATATTTTATGAGAGCTTTTTCACATTGGTATCTATTGAATCTTTTTAGAAATGTTCCATTAATAACTAGTACAGATATTATTGACGAACCTTTGCAAGCATCCCCTGATGAAGTTTGGAATCAAATAATATCTGACTTAAATGAGGCAGAATCAAGATTACCTGGTTCTTGGGATGCCACAAATGCAGGTAGACCAACTTCAGGATCAGCAGCCGCGCTTAGAGGAAAGTCAGAGCTGTATCGAGGCAACTGGGCAGCGGCAGAAGCTGCATTTAACACTGTTATTAATGGTGGTAATTATTCACTTTTGCCAGCGTCCCAGTATCAAGACAATTTTGGTCAAACCAATGAAAACAATTCGGAATCCGTTTTCGAATTGCAATACTTAGGAATTGAATCTTTTTCTTGGGGGGTTGATGTTCCAGGAGTAGGAACTATGGGTAATTTCCATATAGACTATGCTCCACCCACGAAGTCTCCTGATCAATCTCATTTTATCAATTCCTGGGTGAAGGATTTATTTGAAGCTAACGGAGAGACGGTTAGAAGGAATGCCACATTGGCTTATGATTATCCAGGTTCAACAGGATATGGCGGTGTTCCTTATCTTGATGATTTTGCTGGTGATATCGCCGTAGCAAACAGTGATGGTATGGAGCCAATCTTTACTAAAAAATATGCCGGACTAGATATTGGCGTAAGAGATGATGTAGACTTTTTAGGAACCAATGTGGGAAACAATTGGAGAATAATTAGATATGCCGATGTCTTGCTTATGATGGCAGAAGCTTTAAATAATCAAGATAAAACTGGCGAAGCAGAAGCATACGTAAATATGGTTAGAGAGCGAGCAGAAGTTGATCTAATCTCTGGATTGTCACAAAGTGAAATGACTCAGGCGATAATAGATGAGCGAGTACTCGAATTGACAGGAGAAGGACATAGATTTTTCGACTTGGTGAGATGGGGCTTAGCTGATGATTATCTCGGAGCGAATTCATTACATGGAGATCATCCTAAATCTTTAAGTGGTGGAACATTTACTACGGGTAGAGATGAGTACATATGGATTCCGGTTTCAGAATTGTCATCAAATTCAAAGTTGGTACAGAATCCTGGGTATTAAAATAGTTTTTTCATATTTAGATGACCGTTGCTATTTGGTAACGGTCATTTTTTATAAATATGACCTTGATTAGAATGGATAGAATTTACTTGTTAATCATTTGTGGGCTGGTTCTGTCATGTAATCAGGAAAAGACATCCTCTTCAATTATTTCTAACAACATTACACTCGAATTTAATAATTTGATTTTTGAAGATTCATTGAGCGTATTTGATTTTCATTATCTCTATAATGGAGGCGGTGTGGGTATTATTGATGTTAATAATGATGGACTCATGGATATCTTTTTGGGTGGAAATATGGTAAGTTCAAAATTGTTTTTGAATCGAGGTAATATGCAGTTTGAAGACATTACAGAGGAGTCAAATTTGACCACGGACGTTTGGATTAATGGAATTTCTGTGGTTGATCTTAACTGTGATGGCAAATCTGATTTATATTTATCGGTAGGTGGAGCAGATTGTATTACTTCGACTTGTAACAACTTGCTGTTTTTAAATCGCAGCGAGAATGATGTGATTTATTTTGAGGAAAAATCGGCAGAAGTAGGCTTGAAAATTGAAGGGTACTCTCAGCAAGGTTTGTTTGCTGATTTTGATAATGACGGTGATTTGGATTTATTCCAATTGCAAAATTATGTAGACCATAATACCAAAAATTATCCAAAGCCCAAACAATATTATTCTCCCAGAAGCCGAGATAAATTACTAATTAACCTTCAGCAAGAAGAAGGAAAACTGGTTTTTGTTGATGCTTCGGATAAATGGAATGTCAATATTCCCGGATTTGGCTTGGGAGTAGCCTTGACCGATGTAAATCAAGATGGGTATTTGGATGTTTATGTTGCTAATGATTTTATTACCGATGATGTGTTTTACATAAACCAACAAGGGCAATATTTTGAAGATCAATCAAAACAATACCTTAAGCATACTTCGTACAACAGCATGGGGGTAGATATAGCAGATCTCAATGGAGACGAGATGGAAGATATTGTTGTCGTTGATATGTTGCCTTTTCAAAATGCTCGGCAAAAGACAATGCTCGGAGAAATGAATTTTGATAAGTATGCGCTTTCTAGAAAGGAAAACTACAATGCCCAATTTATTCGGAATGTAGTCCAAATACATAACGGTCCGACTAGTTTCGGTAGGACCAATGCCTTTTCGGAAATTGGGGCTTTCTTAAACCTAGAGGATACTGATTGGAGTTGGGCACCCATATTATTTGATTATGACAACGACAGCCAATGCGATTTATTTATAACTAATGGTTATGGCAAAAACATTACTGATTTAGATTTTGTAAACTATAATTCTACCTCCACAGGTTTTGGTAGTAAGGAAAAGGCTGTAGAAAGAATAAAAAATGATATTAGAAAACTTCCTCAAGTAAATTTGCCAAACTTTTTGTTTAAAAACTTTTATTCTAAAGAGACTCAAAAAATTGTTTCGACGCAACCAGGAATTTCAAATGGTGCTGCTATTTCTGATCTAGACAACGATGGAGATTTAGATATCGTGCTAAATAACTTAAATGAAAATGCTCGAATCATTGTTAATCCTTCGACCAATAATTTTCTTAGCCTAGAAATTGAAGGGGACTCCTTAAACACCTCAGCCATTGGTGCAAAAGTGAAAGTACATTTGGATAATGGGAAAAGTCTAGTACAGAGAATCACACCGGTAAGGTCATACATGTCGAGCATGGATCCTAGACTGATTTTTGGCTTAGGTGCACAAAAAGTGAATTCGATTGAAGTTGTTTGGCCAAATAATCTAAAAAGCTCGGTTAAGATTGACTCTGATACAATCTCTTCGATGAAACTCAGCTTTAGTAAGATGCAAAAACAAGAAATACCAATAGAAAAAAAGGTGATTGGTTTTTTTGAAGAACCTACATTGGCAGTCCAAAAAGAACAATCGAGTTTTTGGGGGCAGGATTTTGACATCCAACCCTTGTTGTTAAAACCTTGCCTTAATGACAGAGCTTTGCTGCTGCAAAATATGAACTTTGTCTTCGTTGCAAATATTGAAGATGCGATTTATAAAGTTGAATACGTGGAGGATGTTTTGGTTAAGGAACGAATGTTTGACTTGCAAGGATATGTGGTTACAGATATGAAAACTTACAGAAAAGAAAATGGGCAAGAAACACTCCATTGTGTCTTGAGCACACAAAATCAAAAAGGCTTAGTACATTCTAAGTTTTTAATCTTAGATTTTGATCAGCACAACGCAATATCCAAAGAATGGAACTTGGCTCCAGGTATATATCATTTTGATTTTATTGAGTTACATGAGATTAATTCTATGGCTTTGGTTTTAGCTCATTTTCCTACTGCTCAAAAATACCCTAGCTCAGAAATGAGTAGTCTGTTTTTTTATGATTTTGATGGCAATGCTCTGAATATTGATGCGCCTAAAATGGAGAATCTAAATATAACTCAGGTTGTGGTTGAAGATATTAATGCTGATTCTTTGCAAGATGTTATCCTTGTAGGGGAGTGGATGAGTCCTATGATTTTATTCCAAAGTGATTCCGGCTTTGATCAAATAATGGAGCAAGAATTATCAAAACATAGTGGTCTTTGGCAAAATGTTTTAGTTGAAGATTTTGATCAAGATGGAGATAAAGATTTTTTAATGTTAAATCTTGGGACAAATTTGAGATATACAACCACTCCAGTAAATCCATTGAAAATCGTTTCTAATGATCTTGATAATAATGGAAGTGTGGATCCAATAATTTGTGTTTTTCAAGATGAAGAAAATGAGTATTTTACTTATCACTCCAAAGATGATTTGAGTAAAATTCTACCTAGCATAAAGAAAAATTTTATTGATTATGCTTCTTTTGGAAAGGCTACATCGGATAATGTTCTGGAAACTTTTGGGACTTTACCTAAATATAAATATTTAACCACAACAGAGACGATGATGTTTGAACAGGTGAGTAATTTGTTTTTTAAGAAAGTTGAATTACCCCAAGAAGTTCAATACTCCATTTTGAATGATGCGGCACTTATTGATTTGGATGACGATAACGATTTGGACATTGTTTTCCTAGCTAACAATGATCAAATAGAAATACACAATGGTAAAATTGATGCCTTAAACGTATTATGTCTGTCGAATGAGGGAAATTTACAGTATCGTCCTATTCCGGCTGATGAAACTGGTTTGTCGATTCCGGAGCCGAGTTTTGATATGATTAGTCTAAAAAATGGGCGATACATGTTGAGTTCTGATTTAGGTATTTATGAAATAAAGCGGAGTAGAAAATGAATGGATTAAATTTTTCAAATAAATATCGAAAAGATAGGTTAGCGTTGTGCAAGCTGATGGAAATAGATGTTTTGATTATAGGTGGTGGAATAACAGGTGCAGGGATAATGTTTGATTCATGTACACGTGGTCTAAATACCCTGTTGATTGAGAAGAAAGATTTTGCTTCTGGCACAAGTAGTAAATCTACAAAGTTGATCCATGGCGGATTGCGATATCTCAAACAACTAGAATTTGGCTTGGTTCGAGAAACGGGTTTAGAAAGAGCCATTGCACATCGCAATATTTGTCATTTGGTACATCCTGAAGAAATGTTGTTGCCTATTGTCAAGAATGGAAGTTTTAATAAATTTTCGGCTAGCTTAGCCATCAGTGTATACGATAGAATGGCCGGTGTTCCTAAAGAACACAGAAAAAAGAGCTTAACTAAAAATGAAACTTTGCAAAAAGTTTCCTTGCTCAATAAAGGAATTTTAAAATCAAGTATCGTTTACTCAGAATTCAGAACAGATGATGCTCGATTAACGATTGAACTAATAAAATCTTCAAGGCATAAACATGGAGAAGCGTTTAATCATATGGAAGTCGTTGACTTTATTTATGAGGATCAAAAAGTTTGTGGAGTAGTTTGTAAAGATTTACTCACAGGAGAGCGCGAGAAATTTAGGGCAAAATATATTGTTTCATCCACAGGACCTTGGGTGGATGACTTGAAGAAAATAGACAGCCCTTCAGCTAGTGAAAATTTACATCTTTCTAAAGGAGTACATATTGTCGTTTCAAAAAATAAATTTCCTATTGAAGTTTCAATGTATTTTGATGCTTTTGATGGACGCATGATCTTTGCCATACCGAGAGGCTCCTCTGTATATATAGGAACAACGGATACCACATTTAAAGGAAATAAGGAGGATTTAAGATGTGACAATAATGATGTGGAGTATTTACTTACTGCTACTAATAATATGTTTCCTTCGTGTAATTTGACAGTAGAGGATATAGAATCAAGTTGGACTGGATTGAGACCTTTGATTCAAAAGAAAGGGAAAGAAGCAAAGGAATTATCGAGGAAAGATGAAATTTTCATTTCCAAAAGTGGGCTTATTTCCATTGCAGGAGGAAAACTGACTGGATTTAGAAAGATGGCCAAGAGGATCGTAGATATGGTCGTAGAAATGGAAGAAGACTGGAAGGGGCTAAGTTGCAGAACTAAGAATTTAAAGATTCATCCTGAGCCATTTAAAAACTACAATGAGTATTTGAAGTATGTTGATGCTTTGAGCTTAGAATTTTCGGAGCTAGATAAAAATGAAATAGAAGAACTATGTTCTTCGTTCGGTAAAAAGGCCAAGGACATACTAACTACAGCAGTGACTACTGAAGATGCAGGATCATTTCAAGAAAAATGCATTCGTAGCCAATTAGAGTATTGCGCAGAACACGAGAGTATTCATCACCCACTTGATTTTTTGGATAGAAGGACTGGATGGTTGTTTTTTAATATTCAAAAAGTAGTAAAATACAAAGCGCTAATACTACTCAACCTAAAGTCAATATTTTCTCTCGATGTCGAAAGTTTAAATAGCTGGGAAATCGAGTTGAATAATGCTATTGATATCCATGCATTGGATTATTTAAAAAGAACAAGTTAGAAGAGAGAAATATATGTTGATAATTGATCGAAAGAAGTTAATTGATTATGTTCCGAGCATTTCAAATCCAAGAGAATCGGGCTTAAGTATTTCTTTATTTCAGAATGAAGGAGATATTGAAATATATAAAATTGAAGTCCCTGCAGGATATAAAAACCAAGTCATCATCCAGTGGAAAGTAGCAGCAAAAGGGGTGAAAGGATCATGGAGTTCGAATGCGATTTTGGATAAGCGTATCAGGACGGATTGGGAAGTGGCACAATTGCAAACTTCCATTTCTGTCGATGCTCCGATCATCTCTATATACGGACAACAAGATGAAAATTTGATTAACTATTGTATCTCTGATGCTATCCTAGAAAGCTCTTTAGAGGCCTCCTTACGTGAGGAGGACAATCATATCTATTGTACACTTACACTTTTAACTCAATCTATTTCGGAAGAGAAGTATACTACTTCGTTGAGAATTTCAAAAGAAAGCAAACATTTTAGTGAAGTTGTGCAAGAGGCTGCAGCTTGGATTGTGGAGGAATCGAGCATAATTCCACATGTTGTTTCGGATTTGGCTAAGGTTCCGTTGTATAGTACGTGGTATGCATTTCATCAATCTTTGGATGAAGATCAATTAAGAAAAGAATGTCAGCTCGCAACAAACTTGGGGATGAAATTGATTATTGTTGATGACGGTTGGCAAACAATGGATGATGGACGTGGATACGATTATACTGGAGATTGGAATCCAGACCGATTTAAAGACATGTCGAAATTTGTAGAAGATATTCACGATTTAGGTATGGGGGTTATGCTTTGGTATTCAGTGCCATTTTGTGGTGTCAAATCCAAAGCCTATCAAAGATTTAAAGGTAAATTTTTAACGGAAAATCATCATTGGGCACCAGTATTTGATCCTCGCTTTCCAGAAGTAAGAAAATATTTATGTGAGATTTATTCTTCTGCCTTGATTGATTGGAAGATCGATGGATTTAAACTCGATTTTATCGATGACTTCAAAGTGTATGATGAAACGGAATTGAACGAATTAAACGGTAGAGATACTTTATCCGTTGCTCAAGGAGTAAAACGTTTGATTGACGAAATAAGTCGAACGCTATTTTCTATCAAACCGGATGTTTTGATAGAATTTAGACAGCAATACATTAATCCTTCCCTTCGAAAATTAGGAAATATGTTTCGCGCTTTTGATTGTCCGAACGACAGCTTGATGAATCGTGTGCGTACTACAGACACTAAGTTGATTTGTGGTGAGTCTGCAGTTCATTCTGATATGCTTACTTGGCATTCTGAAGAAGACGTCCATGTTGCAGCATTACAGTTTACAAGTATCTTGTTTTCGGTACCTCAAGTTTCGGTTCGACTCCACGAACGCAGCTCGGAAGAGCTAAAAATGATCCAACACTATTTGAGTTATTGGGAAAAGAATAAATCAATATTCTTAAACGGAAAATTCCTTGCCCACAATCCACTTTCTAATTATTCTATGTTGGAAGCTTCTAATTCCGAAAAAAGAATTATCGGTCTTTACCAAGATGTCCCTGTGGTTTTGCACGATATGAGATCTAAGCATGAGATTATAAATGGAAAACTCAGTACAGATGTCTTAATTAAATCCAGCGACACTACAAAGTATAAGATTAGAACATTTAATTGTAAAGGAGAACTCAAGCAAGAGCGTGTGTTAGATCTTAAAAAGGGAGTGGATTGTTTAAGCTGTCCTCCAAACGGCATTTTAGCATTAACAAAATTAGATTGATATGGCAAGTGATTTTTACATCATCTCAATTGATCAGGGCACAAGCAGCTGTAGAGTAGTTTTGCTGAATGATAAGGGTATTCAAGTTGGAATGGCTCAACAGGAGTTCACCCAGATTTTTCCAAATCCCGGCTGGGTGGAGCACGATCCACTAGAGATATGGAAGGTACAAATGAAGGTGCTCGATAATTTGGTGGATACACACAATATCGATCCTTCGCGCATTAAGGCTATTGGTATAACCAATCAACGGGAGACCACAGTGGTTTGGGACAAGCAATCAGGAAAGCCAGTCTATAATGCTATTGTATGGCAGGATAAAAGAACCATTGCATATTGTAAAGAACTAAAAGAAGAGGGACTACAGACCTATACGACGGCCAATATGGGCTTGCCGATTGATCCATATTTTTCTGGAACAAAGCTCAAATGGATTCTTGATCAAGGTGTCCAAGGAGACTTGGCATTTGGTACAATGGATACTTGGTTGATTTGGAATATGACCAAAGGTGAAAAACACGTGACCGATTATACCAATGCTTCAAGAACGTTGCTCTATAATATAAAAAAGAAAAAATGGGACGATCAGATCTTAACTAAGATGGGTATCCCTAAAGAACTTTTGCCATCTGTCCAAGACTCAGCATCTCATTTCGGAGACTTTACCTATCGAGGTGTGAAAATACCTATTACTGGAGTAGCCGGTGACCAACAAGCGGCATTGTTTGGACAGGCATGTTTTGAAAAAGGTATGGTGAAAAATACATACGGAACAGGCTGTTTTATGCTAATGAACATTGGCGATAAATTTAAAGAATCTAAACAAGGCTTATTGACCACCTTGTGCTGCGATAAAAATGGAAAAGTGGCATACGCTTTAGAGGGTAGTATTTTTATGGCGGGTGCATCAATCCAATGGTTGAGAGACAGTTTGCAAATTATCACCGACTCGAAAGACTCTGAAAAACTTGCTTTAGAGGTAAAGGATTCCAACGAAGTGGTGGTGGTACCTGCTTTCGCTGGATTAGGAGCGCCTTATTGGACTATGGAATGCAAAGGTGCTGTTTTTGGGTTGTCTAGAGATACCACGAAAGCGCATTTGAGTAAAGCCATGTTAGATAGTATTGCCCTGCGGACTAAGGAAGTAATTGACGCCATGGAAAAAGACAGTGAAATTCAATTAAGTATTTTGAAAGTTGATGGGGGAGCTTCTAAAAACAATTATCTCATGCAATTCCAATCAGATATGTTGGACAGCGAAGTTTCACGACCATCTAATGTAGAAACAACGGCTTTAGGAGCAGGATTTTTGGCAGGAATAGGATGTGGAGTTTGGACGGCATCCTTGTTAGAGAAAAATATTCAAGAAGAAAAAAGATATTCTTCATCAATGAATGAAGAAAAGAGAGTTAGGATTTATGCTCAATGGCAAAAAGCAGTGCAACAAGCCATAGGATTTAGTGAATAAATAATGATGAAAAGAGTTAAATCCAAAGCTCCTGGAAGAATCAATATTATCGGAGAGCACACTGATTATAACGATGGATTTGTTTTTCCTGCCGCCATTGATCATTATGTTCATTTTACCTTGGAGCAAAATAATACCTCAAACGAAATCGAATTATTTTGTGAAGATAGCAATGAAACTTTTTCGTCTAATCTTAATGAATTAAGCCCTTCGGAAAAATATCAATGGGCTAATTATTTAATGGCAGTATTGATTCAACTTAAAGCTCACACAACTAGTATTACCGGATTTAAAGCCAGCTTTAGAGGGGATGTCCCGATAGGAAGTGGAGTAAGTTCGTCAGCAGCTCTGGAGTGCAGTTTTGCTATTGGACTTAATGGGCTTTTTAATTTAGGCCTAACAAATTGGCAATTGATTAAAGCCTGTCAATATGCTGAACATAGCGATTTTGTAGGGACTAAATGTGGCGTAATGGATCAATTTGCAAGTGTTATGGGGAAAGCAAATTTCGCCATGCTTTTGGACTGTCAGTCCTTAGAATTTGAGTATGTGCCCATAGATCTTGGACCCTATATATTTTTGCTGATTAATTCAAATGTCAAACATTCATTGGCAGAGTCTGAGTATAATACTAGGAGAGAAGAATGTGAAAATGCACTAGCTTATTTAAAAAATGAAATCCCGGAACTTAAGTCTTTTCGTGAGCTTAATATGGCGGAATTAAGTAAATATGAGACTGCCTCATCAGGGAAGAGTTTCAATCGTGTAAAGCATATATTATCTGAAAATCAAAGAGTACAACAGGCGAAAGAGGCGATTCTTTTCTCGGATTTTGAAAAATTAGGTGCACTCCTCTATGAATCCCATGAAAGCCTAAGCAGTGACTATCAAGTGAGCTGTACGGAATTAGACTTCTTAGTTAATCTATCCAAAACAGTTTCCTCTATTTTAGGTGCTCGAATGATGGGTGGAGGATTTGGTGGCTGCACGATTAATTTGGTTCAAAAAGATAAAGTAGAAGAGATTACTGAGCTAATGGGACAAAGCTATTTTAATGAGTTTCAAGTAAAGCCTACATTTTATCAGTATCAAATTGGAGATGGAGCAAGTGTACTAACGGAAAACTAATTGTCAACTTTGAATTCGAAAGACCAGCATACAAACATGGAGACTTGGTGGGAAAACCCAGAAGTATTTAATGTTGGTCAAACTAGCCCTCATGCGCCAGTATATCCATACCGTCAGAGGGAAAAAGCCTTAAAAGGTGATCGAACCCAAAGTCAATTCTTTAAGTCTTTAAATGGTCAGTGGAAATTTAGCTGGAGTAAAAATCCGGACGAAAGACCTGAAGATTTTTATAAACCTGATTACAATTACACAAATTGGGATGAAATTCCTGTTCCTTCAAATTGGGAACTGCAAGGATATGGAATTCCAATTTATGTAAACGATAGATATCCTTTTGAGAAGAATCCCCCGTTTGTCCCACATGAGGATAACCCGGTAGGAGCTTATGTTAAAACTTTCGAACTACCTAGTGAATGGGATGGGCGAAAGGTGTTTGTTGTTTTTGAAGGGGTGCGTTCTGCTGCATACTTCTGGCTCAATGGAATGTTACTCGGATATAATCAAGGCAGTAGAACGCCGGCCGAATTTGATTTGACGAATTACTTAGAAAAAGGAGAAAACAGATTGTGTGTCGAAGTGTATCGATGGTCAGATGGAGCTTATTTGGAATGTCAAGATATGTGGCGATTGAGTGGTATTTTTCGGGATGTTTACCTTTGGTCATCCCCTCAAAATTATATTCAGGATGTACATATAGTAGCGGATTTTGATTACCAAAGCACAAAGGGAAGCCTCCTAACTAACATATATACCAATAAGTCTAGCGAGCTAAGGACTCAACATAAAATTCAAGCATCACTTTTACGAATAGAGCAAGACATATCGACTGAATTAGTTGATATATGGACTTGGACTGGTAAATGCGAAAGCGGAAGTTTCGATATTAAGTTAGATAATCTTGATGTTTTGCCATGGTGCGCAGAATCTCCTGAATTGTACAAATGGTTGATAGAATGGACGGATGAGCAAACTGAACAGAAAGAGTATTTATGCTATTCGATAGGATTTAGAAGAGTTGAAGTAGATGGGGGATTATTTAAAATAAACGGTCAGTCCATTTTAATCAAAGGGATCAATCGCCACGAATTTGATGAAACGAATGGGTATGTGATTACCGAAGAGAGCATGCAGCGTGACCTAAGCCTAATGAAGCAATGTAATATTAATGCCGTGAGATGTAGTCATTATCCCAATCAATATAGGTGGTATGAGCTGTGTGCAGAATACGGAATGTATGTAGTCGATGAAGCCAATATCGAGACGCACGGCATGGGATCGGAATTGAGTCATAAGACCTTTGATCCAGTTCCACATCCAGCGTATAGAGCAGAGTGGCAAGAAGCACATTTGGATCGATTGAAAAGAATGTATGAGTTTAATAAAAACTATCCCTGCATCATCAGTTGGTCTTTAGGTAATGAAGCCGGTAATGGCCCTAATTTTAAATTTCTTTATAAGTGGTTGAAAGGGAAAGAAGCGCATAGGCCTGTGCAATATGAGCAAGCTGGAGAGGAAAGTAATACAGACCTCGTTTGCCCAATGTATCCTGATCTAAATGCATTACATAAATATGCAGAGTCAGAAGCTGATCGACCTTTAATCATGTGTGAATATGCACATGCCATGGGAAATAGTGTGGGTAATTTATCCGACTACTGGGACTTAATTAGACAGTATGATAATCTACAAGGTGGTTTCATTTGGGACTGGTCGGATCAAGGATTAAAAAGTGAAAAGAATGGAATCGAATTTTGGAAGTTTGGAGGCGGTTTCGGGGATAAGGATACACCTAGCGATGCAAATTTTTGTTTAAATGGAATTACTTTCCCTAATAGAAAACCTCATCCGAGTTATTGGGAGGTGAAGAAAGTCTATCAACCCATACGCTTTGAATTAAAGCGATCTAATCCCAATACATTGAAACTTATAAATGAATACAGTTTCAAAAGTTTAGATCACGTCCATTTTAACTGGTGCGTTTGGAATGAAAAAGGAGAAGTAGCTAAGGGCGAATTTTATAGTGAATTAAAGGCTGGAGAAGAAGGTATTATTTCGTTGGATTATGACTCGAATCTATTGGACTTTTCGGTAGAACATTTCTTAGAGATCTCAGCCAAACAAATTGAAGAGGATAGACTAATCACAAAAGGATATGAATTAGCTAAAGATCAATTTCAAATAAACCAGATGGAATCTAGGTATTTGCAATCATTCAGTGGAAATATAGAAGCTCTGAGTAAAGAGGAAAATTGGGTTTTTGAAAACGAGACAAGCACTTGGCAAATTAATCAGAATTCCGGATTACCAGAATTCTGGAAATACAAAGGAAAAGATCTATTGCAAAGTCCTTTGAAGCCAAATTTTTGGAGACCTCCAAACGATAACGATCTAGGATATGGTATTCATGATTTGATGGGAAGATGGGAAGATGTCATGATAAAGAGCAATTTAGTATCCTGTAAAAAAGAAGGCAATTCGGTCGTATCCATTTTTTCTTTAGATAGTGCTCATGCTCAATTGGAGATGACTTATGAGCTTCTGGATAATGAATTTAAAATCAGTCTAAAACTTTCCAGATCAGATGTCGAAGATGCGTACATTCCGCGGATAGGATTGTATGCTCAAATCGATGGCGAATTCGATGCATTAAAATATTTTGGTAGAGGTCCACACGAAAATTATCTCGACAGAAAAACTTCTGCTCATGTGGGTGTTTA
The DNA here is from genome assembly GCA_020627705.1 of Saprospiraceae bacterium. GTDB lineage: Bacteria > Bacteroidota > Bacteroidia > Chitinophagales > Saprospiraceae > JAHDHU01. Next base: position 327,158 of record JAHDGJ010000001.1, on the reverse strand, counting down.
TCAAGGAAGTATTCAAGAGCAATTTCACCCGTACATCTCTCCTCAAGAAAATGGGGCCAAAACTGACCTTCGCTGGCTGAGTTTGCATGATGGGCAAAATCGAGTAATTAAAATTGTTAGTTCTGAATATTTCACAATTAGCGCATTACAGTATAGCCCGAATCAACTTTCACAAAAAAGCTGGGGAAGTAAAAATGTAATCGAACTAGCTCAAGAAGATCACATTCATTTATGTTTAGATCATCGGCATATGGGCGTTGGAGGAGTGCATTCATGGGGGGCATTACCACTAGAAAAATATCTGCTAAAGGAAAGAGAATATGAATTTAGTTTTTCATTTTCTGCTTTTAGTAAATGATAAAATAGAATTATAAACCTTGTAAAGACCAAATCATGCAATCACAAATTTCAAATGTTGACGTAGGGATAATTATTGGATATTTTATCATTGTCCTACTCATTGGATTCATCGTATCTCGAAGTACAAAAACTGGAGAGGACCTTTTTCTTGGAGGTAGATCTTTTGGATGGGGCGTGATAGGTCTATCCTTATTTGCTTCTAATATTTCTAGTTCAACAATTGTGGGCTTATCTGGAGCAGCCTATACTACTGGGATTGTAAATTCTGTGTATGAATGGATGTCAGGGATTCCATTAATCATTGCAGCCATGATTTTTATTCCGCTTTATCTCAACTCTAGGATCACAACGATCCCTGAATTTTTGGAGCGAAGGTTTGATCGTAGATCTCAATTGTTCTTTTCTGGCGTATCGATTTTCGCTACCATTATGATTGAAACGGCAGGGGCTTTATATGCAGGAACCCTTGTGTTGCAGGCTTTCTTTCCAAATTTGGTGATGTGGCAAACGGCCATTGGTCTTGCATTTCTTGCAGGGTGTTATACGGCATTTGGCGGACTAAAGGCTGTGGTTTATACTGATGTTATTCAAGCTGTAATACTTATTGTCGGTTGTTCGATACTTACGTATATTCTATTTGATAAAGTGGATTTTGATTGGAGTAGAGTAGTGTCTAGTGCACCAGAAGGTCACTTTTCAGTGGTGAGACCTCTCGATGATCCGGGCATTCCTTGGCCTGGTCTATTAATGGGGGTTCCATTTTTAGGATTTTGGTATTGGAGTACCAACCAGTATATCATTCAAAGAGCACTGGGTGCAAGAGATCTAAATCAAGCGAGATGGGGTTTAGTATTAGCAGGATTCTTAAAAGTAATCCCACTATTTATAATGGTGATTCCTGGGGCAATTGCGCTTACGATTTATCCAGATATTCCGAATGGAGATTCTGTGTTTCCATTTTTGGTAACCAATGTATTGCCAGTTGGATTGGTAGGTTTGGTTTTGGCTGGTTTGGTCTCCGCAATTTTGTCTAGTGTCGATTCAGCGCTAAATTCTTCTTCTACCTTGGTTGTGATCGATTTTATTAAGCCAAATAAGCCAGAACTTTCAGATCAAGATATTGCAAAATATGGACGAATCACTACAATAGTACTAATGGTCATTGCTGCTGCGTGGGCTCCTCAAATTGCAAACTTTACAGGATTATGGGATTACTTACAGCAGATGTTTTCTATCGTTGTTCCTCCCATTGCGGTTATCTTTTTAGTTGGCGTATTTTTTAAAAGAGGCAATGGAGATGGTGCTTTTTGGACTTTATTAATTGGAACATTAATAGGCGTTGTGCTTTTTGTTTTAGGGGAAATGGAATTATGGAATCTTCATTACACCATGAATGTTGGGGTAAGTTTATTGTTGTCTACGATAATATTTTTCATGGTTAGTTTGCTTACTCCTGCGCCTGATCAAAACGAAATAGAAGCATTTAGCTATAAGAAAGGGCTCATAGCACAAGGTATGGAGGAAATGCCTTGGTACAAAGATTACCGTACACATATGATTTTACTCGTTGTATTGATTGCTTATATTTTGTATTTATTTTGGTAAGAAAGTGCATTGCCCTAAAGGCTAAATTAATACATAATAATATTTGTTAATATAAAATATATTCATATTATAAAATAATTTAATGTGTTATAAACTATTATTCAGTATTTTACGTTTGAATACTCGAATAGGAGTAAATTAGTTACATATTATATATTTTATATATATATGAATTCTTATATTTGATTAGTAACGAAAATCTGATAATCGTAATGAGTAGTGTAATCTCGCAAAGATTTATAGAATGCCATGATCTTTTGAAAGAATCTGGACGGATTAAATCAAGTAGGCAGTTTGCGCTTGCTTTAGATTTTCAACCACAAAGTCTCAATGATATTCTTAAAGGCAGAAGAGATGTCACCATAGAGCTTTTAAGAAAGGCGGTAGAGGCTTTTAATCTCAATCCTCAATATATACTTTTAGGCAAGGGCGAAATACTCTCCACAGATTCTCCAGTTATTGTCACTGATCAATTTAATGAGGAGCGGATCGTTTATGTCCCGATTGCTGCGCAGGCTGGGTATGGATCCAATCTGAGCGAGCAGACATTTTTTCAAGAGTTACCAACATTTTCATTACCGGGTAGTAGATACAATCATGGGACACATCGGTGTTTTGACGTATCGGGAGACAGCATGGAACCCACGCTAGATAATGGCGATAAGGTTGTTTGTAGTTATCTCGAGCCTATGGACTGGAGCCACGCCATTCGTGATCATTTTGTTTATGTAATTGTGACGAAAGGAGATGTAGTAGTTAAAAGAGTCGTTAATAAATTAAAAGAAAACCAATGCCTCGAGGTGTTTTCAGATAATGATTATTACGATCCATATATTATCGAAGGATCGGATCTTTTAGAATTGTGGTACGTGGAGACCAAAATTTCTCCTTTTCTGCCTTCACCAGCCAAGGTTCAAGAATCTTTACAAAATGAATTGGGGGGATTAAAAGCCGACTTAAAAGAGCAATCCCAGATGATTAGTAACCTAAATGCTACGATAGAAATGCTCATCAAGCAAAACAGAAGTAGAGTATAAATTACTTTTTATTCTTTAGATAAATTTCTGCCAGGGTTTAAACTTTTTATCGATAATCCTAAGGTTTACTTTTTCTTTGAAATCGTTGTTAACAATGGCCAAGCCAAAATAGAAAAAATCCACAGTGCATTGTATAAAGGGATCTTTTTTAATCTGTTCCCAACTTTCCTTCATGCCTTTTGACCAATAGATATCATCAAAAACCAAAATGGAATGTTTTGCAGTTTTGGGTTTAACCATTTCAAAATAATTTAATGTGGCTTCTTTTCGATGATTGCCATCAAAAAATACAAATTCTACCTCATTAAGCTGATTGATTACCGAAGGAAGCGTTTGATTAAAATTGCCTTCAACAAATTCAATATTTTTAATTTTTAGAGTACGAGAAACATTTTTGGCGATGATCAGAGAGTCTGGGTTGCCCTCTAAAGCGTAGCCCTGGGCTTGTGGTGCGCTCGATCCGAGATATGCACTTGAGATTCCTAAGGAACTACCAATTTCAACAAAAGTAGAAGGCTTTAAAAATTGCAGTAGTTTAAATAGAATTTTACACTGCCACGGACTTGACAACGATGTTTTGGCAATGGCACTTATTTTCCTTTTCTCCGTATTCGATATGTTTCTAGATCCGACGCCTAAATCAATCATTGTAATTGATTGCGTAGAATTGAGTAATGATTTGCGCATAGCTTCGATTTCAGCAAAAGCATAAAACTGGCGATCATCCAATAGTGCAGTGGACAATTCAAAAAGATAGGGTGAGTGTACCCGATAGATCGTTTTTGACTTAAAATAGAATTTTAATGCCTCAGAATAAATTGACATTAATTATAGATTTGAATTTGGTTGATCTCGTGAAATTAGATGATTTTTGTCGGAATTAATTATTCTAATTTTGCATTCAATAAAAGTTTGAATCAATTATGCATAAAGTGTTGCTTACAGGAGGATTAGGGTTTATTGGTTCACACACGGCTGTAGAATTAATGGAGGCTGGATTTGACGTTGTCATTCTAGATAACCTATCGAACAGCTCGATAGAAGTTTTGGATGGAATTGAAAAAATCTCGGGCAAACGACCGGTTTTTATTCAACAAGATTTAGAGGATTACGATTCGTGTTTTGAGGCACTTCAGCAACATAAAGACTTATCAGGAGTTATCCACTTTGCTGCGAGCAAAGCTGTGGGAGAAAGTGTTGAATTTCCGATTAAATATTACAACAATAATATTGGTGGCTTACTCAATTTGCTCAAGTTGTGTCGGGAGTATTCTATGTTCAATTTTATTTTTTCTTCTTCTTGTACGGTCTATGGTATTCCTGATGTTTTGCCAGTTACAGAGTCCACGCCTACAAAAAAGGCGAATTCGCCGTACGGTGCTACGAAGCAAATGGCGGAGACTATTCTTGAGGATTATTCCAATGCGACGAAGGATTTCCATTGCATAGCGTTAAGATATTTTAATCCAATTGGTTCGCACGAATCAGCAGAAATAGGAGAGTTGCCTCTTGGTGTTCCTGCTAACTTGATGCCTTTTATAACTCAAACGGCAGCTGGAGTGAGGCCTAAACTGAAAGTTTTTGGAAATGATTACCAAACGAAGGATGGAACTGCTATAAGAGATTATATACATGTAGTCGATTTAGCTAAAGCTCATGTGCAAGCTTTGAAGAAGTTACAAGAAGAGGTATTACAGACAAGGTATAATTTTTACAATATTGGTACTGGAAAAGGATGTAGTGTAATGGAGGTGATAGATTCATTCGAACGAACAAGTGGAGTTACACTCGCCTATGAAGTTACAGCAAGACGAAAAGGGGATGTTCCAGCAATTTTCGCTGATACAACTCTTGCTAAGGAAGTTTTGGATTGGGAAGCACAATATGATTTGGACGATATGACCCGTTCTGCTTGGAATTGGCAACGCAAAATCAGCAATCTATAATTAGTTATATAAAACAAACATTCACCTATATTTTCGACGACAGCTATGCATTCCTGCCCGTAAAATGGGTTTATGGAACCATCCTGTCCAGGACCTTTTCCAGTTAGGAGCATGCATTGGCCTGGTTCAAAATCAAAACTAGTTTGTGCCTTCGAGAGACTGGCAAATAATGTTATAATTGAGAAGAGGAGTAATATTTTTTCCATGTTATGTTTTATAGGTAGTAATACAGATAAAACATTCATTTGGATTTCTATTGTAAGTTTCTATTTGTAGTGTGCGTTAAAATTGAATGATATTTTGGACTTTGCCTTTTTCCAAATAACCCCGAATGATTTGATTGGCTTCAAAATTTTCTGCAACGGGCTTAATGCATTCTTTTAATTCCTCTATTCCATATTGAACATCTTCTGAAGAGATGTACCCAAACCCTTTATAATTTCCATCTTCAACTAGAATTACGGCTCGATCGCTTTCATTTCTTCCTTTGTCCAATATGATGAAATTTTCATCGAAAATCTTTTTCAATAAATCAATGGCTTCTTCGGCCCGATAATTATATTCTGAGATGTCTTCACCAAAAAAACAAGCGCCATAACAAAGGTCAATTTCATTGCTAAAGCAGGGGGCTTTACCCGTACCCAAACCACATTTATTATCACACAAGGAAAACTCTCGTTGAATCCTTTTTAAATAGGTAAGGGCAGCTTGTTTGCTTTTGTATAAGCTGATATAATCAAATTTCTCTCTGTTTTTGATGTTATTTTTACAAGCATCAAAACATTTAAAGCCGTACTCATCCGAATACATGTAAATCATGTATGGATATGATTTAGTTTTCTGAGCAGTATTTATTTCTGGATTGAATTTTTTAATATCCTCAGATTCAAGTAATAGAGAAACCAATTCACTTCCTGTGAGTTCGTAACTTATAGATCGGACTCGAGCAGACATTTTTTGAGCTTTAGCAGTGGTCTGCCGAAAATGTTGAAAAGCCCTTTTTTGGATGTTAATACTTTTTCCTACGTAGATGATTTTATTGTCTTCGTTCATGAAATAATACACACCACATTCTTCGGGTAAAGAATGTAAGTCTTCAATCTTTAATCCTGGCGGCAATTGTGATTCTCGAATGCCTTTGTTGATGAAATCTTTGATTTGTTTTTCTGAATGCTTGACTTCTAAAATTTTTCTAAAAACCTCCACAGTGGCCAAAGTATCTTCCAACGCGCGGTGACGATCGTTGACTTGTATCCCAAAATGTCTGATTAAGTTGCCCAAACTGTAAGAACTTAAACCCGGAAAAGCACTGCGACTTAATCTTACCGTACAGAGTTGTCTTCTCGAATATGTATAGCCCAGACGCTCAAATTCTTTTCGGATGAAACCATAATCAAACCTGACATTGTGCGCAACAAAAATGGCACCCTCCGTCATTTTTACTATCTGCTTGGCAATCTCAAAAAATTTGGGCGCATCAGCTACCATTTCATTGTTAATGCCAGTAATCCGAGTAATTTCTGCAGGGATACCGCGTTCTGGGTTAACCAATGAATCAAACTGATCGATGATTTTTTCGCCATCATATATGACAACAGCAATCTCGGTAATTCGATCTCGCTTAGATTGGCCACCAGTGGTTTCTACATCAATTATCGCGTATTTCTTTTTCTTACTCAGGGTCGTAAAATTGTCTTAATTTCAAATTATGAAAATATCTAATATGTTTTTGATTTCGTCTATTATTTTTCTCTTTTTTAGTTCTTGTTCTCAAACACAAGACAAGACTTTGCTTTCGAATACAAGCGATGATCAAATTAATGAACAATTCAACATAATTCCGGGAGCAGATCGATTGTCATTCTATTTGCCCTTACTAAAGGGGAAAACGGTAGGATTGGTTGTAAATCAAACAAGTTTGGTAGGTTCTAAGCATTTGTTGGATGTATTAATGGAGGAAGGGATAGAGGTTGCCAAACTTTTTGCCCCAGAACATGGCATTCGAGGAGCTGCAGATGCTGGAGAAAAAATAAACGACAGTATTGACGAAAAATCAGGCCTTCAAATTGTATCTCTGTATGGCAAAAATAAAAAGCCAAGTGCAGCCCAATTGAAAGGCTTGGATGTTATTGTCTTTGATATTCAAGATGTTGGGGTTCGGTTTTATACTTATATCTCTACCTTGCATTACGTTTTGGAAGCTTCTGCAGAAAATAATGTTGATGTAGTCATATTAGATCGGCCAAATCCTAATGGGCATTATGTTGATGGCCCAGTATTGGATGATTCTTTTAAATCTTTCGTTGGCATGCACCCTGTACCAATGGTGTATGGTATGACCATCGGGGAATATGGTCAAATGATCAACGGGGAAGGATGGTTGAAGGATGGTGTACGAGCTGATTTGAAGGTAATCGCTTGTCAAAATTACACTCATGATGCCAATTATGATTTGCCCATAAAGCCTTCGCCTAATTTGCCAAATCGAAAGTCTGTGTTGTTGTACCCCAGTCTTTGTTTGTTTGAAGGAAGTAGTTTTAGTATTGGTAGAGGAACGGATCAGCCTTTTCAATTGCTTGCACATCCCAAGTGGAAAAAGAAAGAATCTATTACTCCAAAATCTACCTCAGGCGCTAAGTATCCCAAGCATGAAAATAAAGAATGTGGCGTCATCTATTTTGACTATACCGATGCCCAATTGAAGCGTAGAAAACTAAATTTATCCTATTTGCATCAAGCCATGAAATCCTCAAAAGAACTTGGTTTTGAGTTTTTTGAAAACAAAGCTTTTTTTGATAAACTCGCAGGTACAGATATCCTCAGAAAACAATTGGTCCAAGGGCTTGACCTCAAAGAAATACGAGCCTCTTGGCAAGATGAATTGTCAGCGTTTAAATTGATAAGGGAAAAGTACCTGATTTATTAAGAAATGGAGGAGGACTAATAATCGTCACTAATTCTTTAGTCACAGGATGTACAAATGATAGCTGACTTGCATGCAGGTACAAGCGGTCTTTTGATTTGCCATACAATTCATCGCCTACTATTGGGGCATTTAAACCTTTTTGGTGTGCCGCATGGACTCTTAATTGATGCGTTCTGCCAGTTATAGGTTTAAAAATCACATGGCATTTGCTTTGATCAGGCTGCAATCTTTTCCATAAGGTTTTCGAATCTTTTCCTCTTGTTGGACTAACCATTTGTCTGGGTCGATCAAGGTAATCTGGGCATATAGGCAGATTGATTTCACCTTGATCAGTAAAACTGGAAAAGCTGCTCTCTAATTCCGCTATATAGTATTTCTCTATTTGCCTTTCGGCAAATAATATTTGAACCGCTTTATGTATTTCCTTGCTCTTAGCTGCTAGAAGTATCCCAGAAGTTGACATATCTAATCTGTGCAACAATAAAGGCCCCGTGGCCTTAGGGTATTTCTCTTGAAGCCACACCAGTACAGACTTATGATGCTTCTTGCCTGGCACGGATAATACATTGTGCGGTTTGTTGATTGCAATGAGGTGTTCGTCTTCGTAAAGAATTTCAAAAGTGGAAATTGGGTTTAATACATCGTACATACTTTTTTGATCAACTTCAGTAGCGGATAACATATGCGGTAATATGACGCCGCAGCGCCCGTTACAAGCACTATAAAAATGTCCTTCTTGACGTATCTCCGAAGGTGGACTTGGACCGAGCCAAAATTCAGTAATTGCTATAGGCTCGTATCCTTTTTTAAATGCATATTGAAGTAGTCTAGGTGTTGCACATTCTCCAACTCCCGATGGAGATTGAATTATTTTTTGTTCCTTAAATAATGTTGGAAGGTTTTTTTCTTCTTTGTTTTGATTTATAAATACAAATTGTTCAAATAAATATTTTTGAAGGGCTTGGGATAATTTTTTTCTTTCCTTTTTGAAGCTTCTCAATTCATCCAATTGTGTTTTGAAGGTGGCTTGATTGTTTTGTAGTCTTTTTTTCCATTTCTCTTTAATGTCCTTTACATACCATTGATCAAAATAACTTTGTTTAGAATGCTTTTGCATCAAGGCTTCGTACGATTTTTCGGAAAGTAACTCAAGCGCTTCTTTGCGCAACTGCTTTCGCTTTCGCTTTCTAAGTTTTACATCGATTTTTAGGTTAAGAAGATGTTCCTTTTGCACCGCATATAACATGCGATGTCCTTCAAGATGGTTTTTAAAGCGCTGGTCTTCCTCAATGTCTTTTATGTTTTGAGTCAATGCAGCGATGCTTTTTTCTTGATGTTGAATCCATTCGTTTTGATAATATCCTTCATACACTGGAGGTACAAAGAATGCGAGTTTCTCTTTGTTTGGAGGTTTGCCCGAGAAGGCTGCTAAGTAACCAAGTTTGTTGTCCTTTGTTTTGACAACCAATACCCCAAACATCTTTCCTTTTTTGGATTCAAACGAAAGTAGCTTCATTCTTTTAGACAGCGCAGCACTGGCAATCTTTGCGATTTCAGGTACTTTATGATAAAAGGGGTTGTTAAGTTTTTTTGGCAAACTTACTTTGGGAGGAGTGTCAAAGTTTAAAAATTTGGAATCCAATAGCATTTAAGTTAATGTTACAATAGTACACAACAAGAAGATCATATTAAATAATTTCCTATCTTTTGTTACAAACCTGAAAGATGAAATGGAGAAGATTGAATGGTGAGGCCATTGACCTTCCCATTTTTGAAAAAGTGCATCGCACGATTCTGGAAGAACGTTCTGCTGGAAATAAACTTAAAATTTGTATTGGTACTGATTCTCAAGTAAAATCAGATATCGTTCAGTTTGCTACTGTCATCGTCTTTCTTCGTGAAAAACGGGGAGGGTTTATGTACATCAACAACTCATCAGAAAAGCGTAGGATGAGTCTTAAAGAACGGATGATTTTGGAAGTTGGCAAAAGTATTGAAGTGGCGTATAGTTTATGTGATTTGTTGGATAAGTACAATATTGATTTGGAGGTCCATGCCGACATCAATACCAATCCTGAGTTCAAAAGTAATGTTGCGCTGAAAGAGGCAATGGGCTATATCTTATCTATGGGCTTCGTATTCAAAGCCAAACCTGAAGCATTTGCAAGTTCTTCGTGTGCGGATAAAATAGTCAATTGACAGGGTTTGGTGAAGTATACTCTAAAAGTATTTGATACTTCCATAGAAATATACATGGCTTATATATGCATTAATCGATGTCAAAATGACAAAAGACCACTGGATTGATAAAGACTTAATCTAGTTTTGGTTGGTTTTGGTCGATTCCTTTAATTTTGCGGCTCAAAACCATTTATTATTGATCATTAAATCAATTTACATCAATGAAAAAATTATTATTTCTTGCTATTCTATTCTTTGTTTCGGTTGGCGCGTTTTGTCAAATGAACGAGATCGAATATGTAGAGTATGATCTAGACAATGGACTTCATGTGATCTTACACCAAGACAATAGTACACCTATTGTTGCCGTGTCAATAATGTATCATGTGGGATCTAAAAACGAGCAACCCGATAAAACAGGATTTGCTCACTTTTTTGAACATTTATTGTTTGAAGGTTCCGCCAATATAGGGCGAGGTGAATATGATAAATATGTTGAAAAGGCCGGCGGTACTCTAAATGCGAATACAAGCTTTGACAGAACCTATTACTTCGAAATATTACCCTCCAATCAATTGGAATTGGGGCTATGGCTAGAGTCAGAAAGATTGCTTCATGCAGTGGTGGAGGATAAAGGTATTGAAACTCAAAGAGAGGTGGTAAAAGAGGAAAGAAGACAGAGAGTTGACAACCAGCCTTATGGTTCTATCCTTGAAGAGTCAATGAAAAGAGCGTATAAAGTGCATCCATACAAATGGCCAATCATTGGCTCCATGGAGCACTTAAATGCAGCTGTTGAGTCTGATTATAAAAATTTCTATAAGGATTTTTATGTGCCAAATAATGCAGTTCTTTCTATTGCAGGTGACTTAGATATTGATCAAGCCAAGATTTGGATAGATAAATATTTTGGTTCGATTCCAGCTGGAACAAAGGAGATTTATAGGCCTTCAGTGGTAGAGCCACCACTTGGCGGTGAAGTACGAGATACAATTTATGACAACATTCAACTCCCGGCTGTCGTACAGGTTTATCGAATTCCTGCACAAGGTACACCTGATTACTACGCGGTATCAATGCTGGGAACCTTGTTAGCACAAGGAGAGAGTTCTAGATTTTACAAAAGCTTGGTTGACGAACAACAAAAAGCAGTATTTGTCGGAAATTTCCCACTTGATATGGAAGATCCAGGCGTCGCGATTGCTTTTGGTATTGCAAATATGGGAATCGAACCAAATGAAGTTGAAGAGGGTATAAATGCTGAGATTTTAAAAGCTCAAACAGAACCTATTTCAGAGCGTGAATTTCAAAAGCTACGAAATCAAGTTGAAAACGACTTTGTTAGCGGTAATTCTCGAGTTGCGGGAATCGCAGAAAGTTTGGCCAATTATCACATGTACTATGGGGATGCGAACCTGATCAACACTGAACTCGAAAGATATTTGGCAGTTACTCCAGAGGACATTATGCGTGTCGCTAAGAAATATTATCACAAGGACAACAGAGTAGTCTTATACTATTTGCCAAAAGTTGGTCAGCCTTAAAATCACCTAAAGAGATAAAATAAAGAAACATGAAAAAAACATTATATATCTTTTTCTTCGGAGCTTTCTTACTTGCCTCATGCAATAAGACTTCAATGGACAAAGTCGTTGAAGCAGAAGAAGTAAAAGAAATGGTAGACCCAGCGGTTGCATGGAGGTCTCAAACACCTAAAGCTGCAGCTGCTCGACCTATCAAATTGGGAAAAAGTAATTCTTTTGAGTTGGAAAATGGACTTAAAGTAATCGTGGTAGAAAACCACAAATTGCCGAGAGTATCTTACCAGCTTAGTTTAAACAATGATCCTGTATCTGAAGGAGATCAAGCGGGCTATATTGGTATTGCAGGAGATCTTTTGAAAACTGGAACGCAATCCAAATCCAAAGCTGAGATTGACGAGGCGATTGATTTTATTGGTGCGAGTCTTAATACGTCAGGTAGAGGAATGTTTGGATCTTCATTGACAAAGCATCAAGACAAACTGTTGGATTTGATGACTGATATTCTATACAATCCGTCTTTCAAAGAAGGAGAATTTGAGAAAATCAAAAAGCAAATGTTGTCTGGTATTGCATCTAGCAAAACCGATCCAAATGCGATGGCCTCTACAGTTGCAAGTGTGTTGAATTATGGTAAAAACCATCCATATGGTGAGGTGGAAACAGAAAGTTCTGTGGATCGCATCACTTTAGAAAAATGTAAAGAATACTATAATATTTATTTCAAGCCCAACAATGCTTATTTGGTAGTCGTAGGAGACATTACTCCTGAGGTAGCTAAGGCCAAGGTTGAGAATTATTTCGGAAAGTGGAAAAAAGGAAAGATTCCTACCATGGAATACAAACAACCAATGGCTCCATCAGAAAGGAAAGTGGCTGTAGTAAACAAAGACGGTGCAGTACAGTCAGTGATCAGGATTACGTATCCGGTTAACTTAAACATGGGAAGTGAAGAGATCATTGCCGCAAGAGTTATGAACTCAGTTCTGGGGGGAGGAATCTTCTCTGGCAGATTGATGCAAAATTTAAGAGAAGACAAAGCCTATACTTATGGTGCTCGTTCCAATCTAAGTTCTGATCCTTATGTTGGAAGCTTTAGTGCTTTTGCGAGTGTTAGAAACGAAGTAACCGATAGTTCGGTGTATGAGTTTTTGTACGAATTAGATAGTATTTCTACTACAGATGTGAGTCAAGAAGATCTTGATCTGGTAAAGTCATCTATGACAGGTAGCTTTGCTCGTTCGTTGGAATCTCCTCAAACTATTGCACGATTTGCGCGTAACATTTCGAGGTATAACCTAGCACCTGATTATTACGAAAATTATCTTAAGAGACTTAGTATGGTAACGGTAGCGGATGTGCGAAGAGCTGCTGAGAAATTTATCCGCCCTGACAATGCGCATGTTTTGGTCGTAGGAAGTAAGGATGATATTGCAGAAAAATTGGTGCAATTTGATGCGGATGGCGTTATTGATTATTATGATGCTTTTGGAAACCCAGTCAAATATGACGATGTTCCTTTGTCTGATGATATCACACCTGAATCGGTTATGGAGGGTTACATTGCTGCCATTGGTGGAAAGGATAAAGTAATGGCGATAAAATCATTGCACTCCACTGGGAGCATGGAAGTGATGGGCCAAAAAGCAACCATGGAGCTTTATAATGCAGCGCCAAATAAAATGTCCATGCTTATGAAAATGGGAGAAATGGTGTTACAAGAGCAAGTATTTGACGGCACAAAATTAAAGTCAGGTCAAATGGGTCAAACGAACGTTATTACAGAAGGAACTGAGTTTGATAAAGCCAAGAACAACTCGATGCTATTTCCTCAAATGCAGTATGCCGAAAAAGGGTACAAACTGGCTTTAAAAGGAATCGAAAATGTGGAAGGAGCTTCGGCATATAAAGTGAGTGTTGAATCTCCAAATGGTGAAAAGAAAACGCAATATTACGATGTAAAATCTAACCTATTGCTTAGGGAAGTGGAGAGTAATGAGGGGCCAGCAGGTCCGGTTACTATAACTAACGATTTTAAGGAGTATAAAGAAGTTTCTGGTGTGATGATACCCCACAAGATGATATTAAGTGGAGCGATGCCTACACCTATAGAAATGATGTTGGACGTAAAAGCCAATGTTGACATTCCAGCAGGAACGTTTACTATAGAATAAAGTTGCTGCGCAGCGAAACAAAAAGGGAATCTGATCTTCAGATTCCCTTTTTTATTGTTTAAAGTTTGAAGAGTTTAACCACACTGTTGACCGTGCCTTTGGTAGCTCTCACGAAGTAGACACCGGGAAGTACTTGATCCAATAAAACTTGAGATTGATTTCTTTCAATTTTTACTATCTGTCCATTTATGTCGTATAAAACAAGTTGGTCAATTTTTGAATTGAAAGTGAGTAAGGGATTTATATAGGTGTAGGGTAGAGGGACCTGTGGGTCTTGAGTAGAAACAGCATCGTTGCATTCACCCAAATCCCATTCATGTTCTAGACAACACTCTTCGTTGTCGTTTTCACACACTTTAATGAATTCGAACATGTTTCCAGTATTCGGGAAGTCATTTATGGTTATGGGCAACTGGTCGAAGGCATAAAAACCAAAGAAGCCATCTCTGCTGCTGACATCAAAAAAATCGTTGGTAGTGCCACTGTGGTTAAAGTCTAAAACGAAAGACATGTTTTCTTCGTTGCATTCGATCATATCGATGGTTATCTCCGAAATACTACATTCATTAGGGTCTTCAAAACATTCACCCAAATCCCATTCATGTTCTAGACAACACTCTTGGTTGTCGTTTTCACACACTTTAATGAATTCGAACATGTTTCCAGTATTCGGGAAGTCATTTATGGTTATGGGCAACTGGTCGAAGGCATAAAAACCAAAGAAGCCATCTCTGCTGCTGACATCAAAAAAATCGTTGGTAGTGCCACTGTGGTTAAAGTCTAAAACGAAAGACATGTTTTCTTCGTTGCATTCGATCATATCGATGGTTATCTCCGAAATACTACATTCATTAGGGTCTTCAAAGCATTCGCCTAAATCCCATTCGTGTTCAGCGCAGCAGTCAGCGTTTTCATTTTGGCAAACTTTTATAAACTCAAACATATTTCCTGTATTGGGAAATCCCGAAATTGATATTGGGAGGTCGCTAAAAGTAAAGGCATCGAAAAAGCCATCTCTACTAAAAACATGGAAAAAATTATTCGTTGTTCCCATATGATTGAAGTCCAAAACGAAGGACATGTTTTCTTCGTCGCATTCGATCAACTCGATGGTAATTTCTGAAATACTGCATTCCTCAGGATCATTAAAACATTCTCCTAAATCCCATTCGTGTTCAGTACAACAATCTGGGTTATCATTTTCACAAATTTGAATAAACTCGAATTGATTGCCAGTATTTGGGAAGCCTTCAATAGTTAAAGGTAAGTTTTCAAATTGGAAGAAATCAAAGAGTCCATCTCTACTATATACATCGAAAAACTCATTGCTTGTCCCTTGGTGCTCAAAATTCAAAACAAAAGACATGTTTTCTTCGTCGCATTCAATCATTTCGATGGTTATTTCTGAAATACTACATTCGATAGTTTCGCAACACATTGGGTCAGGAATCAAATAAATGTCCGAGGCACAATCATTATATGTTTCGTCAACGAGTAATAGTTCGTACTCTCCACTACAGTCGTCTTCGAAAGGGCCAATAGTATAGAATGTTTCACCGTATTCAAATTCTGCAACCACTGCGCCATTTAGATATACTACAAATCCATTAGAATTTATTCCTTCATCGAATTCGAAATCTATTTGAAACATTTGTCCATTGCATTCATGGACTTCTGCAAAAAGATTGGATATGCTGCATGATTCTTCGCAACCAATTTCTATGTTGTCTACTTCGGCAAAACATTCCTCTACTTCAGAGTCCACTACAGTTAGCGTAACAAAAGGATCCGTAAACATAGGAAAGTCAAATTGATCCGAAAGCGGGAGGTCGTTGTAATTAAAAGTTCCAAGAAACATTTCATCAATAAAAAGATCAAATTGATTTGATGGCATATTGGCGTATTCAAAGTTGACTACATAACCAAACCAAGGCTCACATGCTTGTTCCAAGGTAAGGTCCCATATTTCGCATGGCACAACATCACAACAAATAGGTTCTTCAAAATCGGTAAAATCAGAGCAAGCAGAATCTGCCAGATCAATGATGGCAAATTCATACAACGTACTGCAATCTCCAGCAAATGGCCCAAGTTCGTAGGTTGCCTCTCCATAAGCAAAGGTGCCATAGTTTTGGCCATTTCCTTGAATAGTAAAGCCATCCTCACCGGGATTGCTAACCTCAAAGTCTATCAAAACATTAAAAAGTCCTGTGCTGTTGCATGGCAAGACCTCTGCAGAAACATTTTCTATACTGCAAGCGTTTATGGAAACACAGTCCACTTGGCCAATTTCTATAAAATCAAAGCATAAGGCATCTTCATTATCAAAAAAGATGAATTCATAAGCAGTCTCATCTGCCGCTAATGGCCCAAGGGTAATGGGCAGCGCTGAGTATTCGAAAGTGCCGTAATTTGTAGCATTTCCACCAACCGTAAAACTAGACCCATTATTTTGTGGCTCAAAGTCTAATTGAATGAAGTAGGTAGAATCTGACTCAACACAATCAAAGATTTCGTATTCAATATCGGCAAAACCGCAAAGACATGGGTTGTTAATCAATATCTCCAAACAACAAGAATCTTGATCATTTTGACAAACCCGAAGGGTGTCTTTAGTAATGCCATTTCCTGAAAAAGAATCGAATACGATACCGCTGTTGGTTAGCTGATAATAACCCAAATATTCACTGTTGATATAAAGGTCAACGTCCATGCTGCTTGGGATAGTGGAAAGGCTTAGTGTATAGCTTAAATCATCATGGCATTGGCCAGTATTTACCTCTATATTTTCTAAATCACATTGGCCAAAGGCAGGATTCAAAAAGAATAAATAGGCGACAAAGAGTGAAATTTTTTGATTCATAGTAGTTGGATATAACAAACAGACCCTACAAGATAGAATTATGCTGTTTTGAGAGATTTGTGGTTCATTTTAAGTAAAATCAATTGTTAAAAGGTAAAGATCAGATTACCTCTTCTGTATTTATTAAATAAAATTAAAGGTAATATGAAAATGAAAATTCAGATTGTCTGCACTTTATATATATAGGATTCTATAAATATCTGATCATATAATCTAATAACATTATCTGTTCTTCCCATTGGCTTAAATATTGGCTCAAACACGTAGGAAGTGGGGATGTTATGTCCTGTTTCCATCAATTTATAATATACCAGACTTGTGATCATGCACACCTGTTTGAGGTTTGCATGTGTGATTGAATGAATTTTTAAACCAAATTTTACATGAGAAAGTATTTACTCTTATTGAGGTCGTTAAGCACTTCGATTTTGATGACACTTTTGGTAAGTGCGGCGTACAGTCAAACTGTGAGTTGTGTTTGTAATGGAGCAAACACGTCAATGACTGTTACAATGAGCTTTGCCAGTTCACCTGATCCATCCGGTGTAAGTGCATTTAACGCAACCTGGGTTATTTCTGGTAACGACGTGATTTTCACGATTCCAGACAAGTACCAATATTTTGAAATTCAAAATATAAACCCGTTTTTCGTTTCACTGAATCCAAGTAGTCCCGAACTAAGTGACTGCATTTTGAATTTAGAAGTTTCTGGTAAACAATCCTTTTGTCTATCAAATGATACCTATGTAGCCTCCTATGTTGCTACGGGAGATAATATCGTTTCGTATACATGGAATGTTGTCGGTGCTGCTACGCCAGCATCGAATACTGGAAGTAGCTTGTTTATGAATTGGTTAGGGACACCTGCTGGTACTTATTTTGTTGAAGTTACTTCAACAAATACCTCTGGTTGTACAGAAACGGTTTCACACCCAGTATACATTATAGATCAGCAGCCTTTTGCTGTTGCTTGTAACGGACATGTAAATCTAACTATGGACGAATCATGTTCATTAGGATTGATTACTCCAGACATGTTCTTGGAAGACATGCAATATGCAAACGATGCGTATTCTATAAATCTGTATGATGAAAATGATGATCTCATAACTACTACAATTGGTGATTCTTACATCGGTCAAACATTGACTGTTGAAGTGGTGACAATCTGTGGTGGGAACTCATGTTGGGGTTTAGCTACCATCGAGGATAAAACCATTCCACCTTTGGTTTGTGGTGGACCATATAGTGTAGATTGTGATCAAATTACATCTACTCTTGGATTTCCTACCAACGTTGGAGTACCCACTGATAATGGTGATGGCACTTGGAACGTACCAGGATATGATAATTGTGGAGATGCAACATTGAGTTATATGGATATTGCAAGCTTAACTGCTTGTACCGATCCATTATATAGTTCTATCATAACGAGGACTTGGACCATTAGAGACGACAATGGCAGTGCAACTTCTTGTGTAACGACAATTAACGTAAATAGAGCAGACATCAATGATGTTACTTTCCCAGCGCACTGGGATCCAGCATTTGGAACAAATGCCTTGGAGCCAAAACCTTGTGGAACTTGGGCACAATTGGATAATGGAAATCCAGACCCTTCATCAACAGGAGTGCCTACCGGAGCATTCTGTTTGGACATTGAAGTAGGGTACTATGATACCAAGTTTGCAGGATGTAATGATAATAATTTTAAGATTTTAAGAAGATGGACAATCGAAGATGTCTGTACTGGTCAAAAAATCGAATATGTTCAAAATATTCTAGTAGCCGATATGGAGATTCCAATCACAATATGTCCAGCTGATGCAGGCGCTCCTCCAGGGCTCTTGTATGATGTCGTGTCATATATTCCAACGAATAATTCGTATAACTGTTCTGCAGATTGGAAGGTGGTTCCTCCAGTAGTTAATAACGAATGCACTGGAACGTATACGTGGTATGTCGAATATTTATTGGCGGATGAAGATGGTAATCCTCCGGCATTTGCGGACTATATTTCGACCAATGTTACTGGGACCTATCCTAATTTCACGATTCAAGATCTTCCTTTAGGAAATACCTGGATAAGGTATACAGTAGTTGATCAATGTGGGCAAGAAGGGACTTGTTTTACCGAGGTTTTGGTTTATGATAATTCGGAGCCACACGCGGTTTGTGATTTGCAAAGTAACATCGCATTAAATTCTGAAGGAGAAGCATATGCGCATCCGGAGACTTTTGATGATGGTTCTTTTTCTTGTAGTGAGGTAACTCTGCGTATTAGGAGAGTGAACCCTGGGCAATGTGGATCTTCACAAACAAGTTTTACTGATGCCATAAAATTCTGTTGTAATGATGCCAATTCTACAGTGTTAATAGAATTGGAAGCTACTTCTTTAAATGGTCAAAAAAGTTATTGTACTGTAGAGGCATATATTCAAGACTTTACGCAGTCGAGTTTTAGTGCTCCAGGTAATATTTCAAGACCATTTAACTGCGGTACAAATTTGAATTTAAACAGCAGCAGTACGTTGAATGGATTATATGGAGCACCAAGTTTAACTCAAAACTTGTGTTCTAATGCTTCTTTCTCAGAAATATTGCCAGCGGTTTTAAATGTGGACGAATGTGGTGATGGTACACTTACAAGAAGATGGCAATATACCAATGCGCAAGGATCAAGCTCCACGCATACGCAAACTGTAACGTTGACTTTAAATAATCCATTTAATGGAAACATTAATTGGCCAAATGATATTACGCTCAATGGGTGTAAGACTATATCTATTCTTCCTGATGATATACCTTCTTCTGCTGCTCGTAGGCCTTCATGGAATGCAAACAGTTGTTCGAATACTGTAGCAATTTATGAAGATCTTCCATTCTACTTTGTAGAGGAGGTATGTACAAAGATTTTAAGAACATGGACTGTAATTGACTGGTGTCAAGCCAATTCAACACCAGGTTCAGGAATTTGGGAATACACCCAGATCATAAAAATTAATGATGATGTTGCTCCTCAAATAAATACGGGTTGTAATCTTCCTTCTGTACTTGTAGGTGAAGAGACAGATTGTGGCGCGATAGTCGATCTTTCTGCCACGGCAACGGATAATTGTGATGATGGTTTGTCATGGACAGCAACTTTGAATGGAAGTCCACTTTCGATCCAGACTTCTGACGGAACAGCATCTGCTTCAAATTTAGATTTGGATGCAGGAAACTATACTATTTGTTGGAGTGTGACAGATGGTTGTGGTAACGTTGACTCATGTTGTGAATCTTTTAGTATTCGTGATACGAAGAGTCCAACGGCAGCATGCATCACTACACTTACTACAGTGATTTCTAATTCAAACGGAGAAACGCTTATCTGGGCTAGTGATTTTGATGCGAGCAGCAGCGATGCTTGTACAGATCAAAACCAACTGAGATTCGCATTTTCAACGAATATTTCGGACACCTCGAGGGGATTTGATTGTGGTGATTTAGCCAATGGTATTGTAGACACTGTTGAAGTAGAAATGTATGTATTTGATCAGGCTGGCAATTATGATTCTTGCCCAGCGATGCTTATTCTACAAGATAATAGTGATTACTGTACAGATGTAGTTACGAGCTCCAATAGAATAAACCTAGCTGGATATGTTATGACGGATGATCAACAAATGGTTGATGAAGTTATGATTTCGATGAATTCGAATGACGATGTGTTTAACGGTATGACATATATGGCAGAAAATGGTGAATTTGCTTTTGAAGATCTAGTCATGTACAATGATTACTCTATAGAAGCCGAAAGGAATTATGGTTTCAAAGAAGGAGTTTCAACCATTGATTTGCTTCTTATTCAAAAGCATATTCTAGGGATTCAGTTATTGGATTCTCCTTACAAAGTAATCGCAGCGGACGCCAATAATTCAGAGACCATTTCGGCTATAGATTTATTGGAGTTGAGAAAATTGATTCTTGGTATATATGACGAATTACCGAACAACAAATCATGGAGATTTGTAAATGCAGCTGCGCCGTTTGCTGATCCATTATCCCCATTCCCATTTGTGGAAAAAATCGGATACAATGATTTGGAAACAGATGTAGACAACGCAGAGTTTGTAGCGGTTAAAATTGGTGATGTCAATAATAGTATTGAATTGGCCAATGCAAACAGTACAGCGACAAGCACAAGATCACCGCAACAAACTATTGGTTTAGAAGTGGTAAATGAACAAGGCAATTTAAAACTTGTGGCGGATGAGGATGTGGAATTATACGGATTTCAGTTTACACTCAGTTATCCTCAAGCTGTTGAGGTATTGACCGAGTTGAGAAGTGATTTGCCAAACTTTAATTCAAGTAATTATTCTGTCTTTGACAACGGATCAATTACCGTGAGTTACCATAATGTTACAGAATTGAATCTTCTCAAAGGAGAGACAATTTTAGAATTAGAATTACAAGAAGATGCAACAGTAAATAATCTAGAGTTACACTCAGGGTTGTTAAAAGCTGAAATGTATGTTGCAGACAATTATACGATAGAAACGAAAGGTATTGAACTAAGAAATGCAGAACAACATGGTTTCGTGTTGCATCAAAATGTTCCTAATCCATTTAATGAAAGTACGTTAATCGCTTTTGAAATCCCTAAGACATCAAATGTAAACTTGACGATTTACGATGCTACGGGCAGAATCATCTATGAGAAATCCGGAACGTTCGAAAAAGGATACAATCAATTTAAAATTGATGCATCTACATTCACAACTACGGGCATTCTCTATTACCAGCTAGACTCATATACACATACAGCTACCAAAAAGATGATTCTTTTTAAATAAAAAATGCGAATAGGAATATTATGAAAATTTTAAATAATAATTCAAGATTGAGAAATATGAGGACCACGTTAAAGAGTCTCTGTTTTACTGCTTTGCTTCTTTGCGGAGTGCAGTACGCCAATGGACAATGCGCTGGGATTACCTTGAGTTGCAATACAAACTTGCAAATCTCATTAAACGATGCAGCAAACGGTTGTGAATTTGTTGTCACACCCGATGTAATATTAGAAAATCCTACTTTTCCAGACCATGATTACTTAATTGAAATCGAAGATAAGGATGGAAATGTAGTGCCAAATGCAACATTGACTTATGCTGAAGTGGGAGAGGAGGTATCGATAAAGATTACTTATATCCCATGTGGTATAGCTTGTTGGGGGACAGCAAATGTAGAAGATAAGAAAGCACCAGTATTGGACTGTGGAAGCGGCAATGTTGCTTCTGGAACTACTTCAATGAATTTTTCTACTAATGTTTCTTGGCAAGATGCCGACCAAGGAATTGTAGTGGATCAGATATTAAGTACGCCGGCATCTATCCCTCCATATGCAACTATTGCAGATGTTGATTTAAGACTGTTTTTAGATCATTCACAAGTTGGTGACCTAACTATTGATCTAATAAGCCCTACTGGTACATCCGTAAATATTATTGATGGAGCTTGTGGTAACGAGAGTAACATTAGTGCTTTATTCAATGATGGCGGATTAGCATTTAATTGTGATGGATACGATGACATTGTGAATGATCACGAAACCTGTCAGTCTTACTATTTAACCAATTCTACCATTAATGGCAACATTAGGCCAAATGGATCTTTGGCAGATTTTAACAATGAATGTGCAAACGGTGATTGGAGATTGGTCGTAAGAGACAACGCTGCCTTGAATGGTGGATGCTTGCATAGTTTTCAAATTTCAATAAACTGGCAAGATGCATCTGCTAATGGGATCTTTACGAGAGAATGCGATGATGATTATTCTCCAGGGACTGGAGCTGGAAATGTGCCATTTCCAATAGTCATGGAATGTGATCCTAATTACATTACGTATCATGAAGATGCTGTCCAGCCGATGACATGTGTTGGAAAGTATAGACAGACCATTTTTAGAACTTGGATTGTAACAGATTCGGATGGTAATTCTACCTCTTGTACTCAACAGATTAGACTGCTTGGAGGTGATTTGGATGATGTTGTTTTTCCATCAGATTTAACTTTTGATTGTGATGACAATGCTGTAAAGCTTAATAATTTTCCGAATCCTGAAGTGTTAGAAAATAACGGATTCTCCGGGTTGCCATCCAATACAGAGTGTCCTAACATACTTTTTGACTATTCAGATGGATTAATTAATCTATGTGGAGTAGGATATAAGATATTGAGAACATGGACTGCCGTGGATTGGTGTACGGGACAGCAAATTTTTGGCAACCAAGTAATCAAAGTAGAAGATACTGATGCACCGATTACTTCATGTCCTGCGGAGGCAACAGTGCCTGCAGATATGAATTGTGCTTTGCCGCCAGACCCAGTGAATACTATATCTAAATATATTAAAGCAGATGGCCATTGCGAAGCGGTATACGAAAATGTGGAAGCGCCAATAATGATTACAGAATGCAGTGCATATACTTGGACGGTTGCATATTTGTTAGCAGATCCAGATGGTGGACCTCCGCCGACAAATTCGCCTTACGAAACAACAAATGTTGTTATTACAGGGTATGATGGAGATCAACCTCGATTCAATATTACCAATTTGCCATATGGCCCTACTTGGTTGCGGTATACCTTGACGGATGCATGTGGATTGTCAACAGATTGTTATACAGAGATATTTGTATATGACGCCACCCCACCAACTGCAATATGTGAGGGAGTAACAGCTTTGACATTATTTAGTGATGAATGTCTGAAGGTATATGCTACTTCATTAGATGATGGAAGTTGGGATGGTTGTTCTACTAATTTGCAATTCGAAATTTCTAGAAACGGTTCTTCATTTTTCGAGTCTTTAGATTTTTGCTGTTCTGACGCTGGGACAAATGAGGTCTATCTAAGAGTTACCGATGAATGTGGCAATTCCACTGTTTGTACTGGTCAGGTTGTGGTGGAAGATGCAGTGGCTCCATATATTACCAGCTGTGTACCAAATGCAAATGTAGACTGTGAAGAAAGTACGCATCCAAATAATACAGGATGGTTGACTTCTGCAAATGTGGGAGGTAATTGTACCAATCCTCAAATCACATATTCTGATGGACCATTCCAAGGAGCAAATTGTAATACAGGTCATTTTGTTCGTACATGGATCGTTACTTCAGCCAATGGGCAAAGTAAAACTTGTACACAAACAATCAGTGTTACATCCAATGATCCATTGTCGTTGTCTGATATTACATGGCCAAGTCCTACTGTTACTATTCCTGGTTGTGTAGGAGGACAAAATTTGGATCCTGATGTTATTGGTTCAAGACCAGTAGTAAACAATAATTCAATTTGTATCGATGTCGCCATAAGTTTTGATGACGAAACCATTACTGGTTCGGGCTCAAATTATTGCCTACAAGTAAGAAGAACTTGGAAAATCACTGACTGGTGTTTGTATAACCCAAATCTTCCGGTTCAATACTATAGTTTTGAGCAAATCTTAAGTGTTTCTGGTGGAGACGCACCAGTGTTCCAAAGTTGTGGTACCTATACTGGCGAAAACACAGGTCAGTGCGAAGGATTTGTGGACCTGACTCAAGTAGCGACAGATGATTGTTCTGCCGTACTAAGTTATTCATGGCAATTAGACCTTTATTCCAATGGTACTATCGATCATAGTGGGACAGGGTATAACATAAACGGAACCTATCCTTCAGGAAATCATAAGGCAACGTTCTTTGCTGTTGATGATTGTGGTAATGAAGGAATGACCATGTGTAACATTGTGATCAATGACAACAAGCCACCAACCCCAATCTGTATTGCAGAAGTTGTTTGGGGCTTAGACAGCAATGGAGAAGCTACGATATGGGCTTCGGATTTTAATTTAAAGTCTGAAGACACTTGTGATCCAGAAAGCGCATTGATCTTTGCTTTTGATGCAGCCGGAACACAAACATCGTTATCATATGACTGTTCGGATGTTCCAAATGGTATCGGAGTAGAGATTCCGTTAAATATGTATGTTATTGATACTGATGGCAACTCAGAATTTTGCCTTGTAACGCTAATCTTACAGGACAATAATGATGCTTGTACGGATCAGTCAAACGCTATGGGAAGAATCATGGGAGAAGTTACCGACGAACTTGGGACGGAAGTTGACGAAGTAGAGGTTAATCTGATTAATATGACTTCTAATAATGCAGATATCGATATGACAGATGCGTCTGGTGATTATGCATTCAATTCTGTAGCATTTTATGACGAATATACCATAGATCCTTCGAGACATACAGATCCCATGAATGGTGTTTCAACACTTGATTTGGTGTTAATTCAAAAACATATCTTAAACCTGCAAACCTTAGACAGCCCATACAAATTGATTGCTGCTGATATCAACAACAGTGGTAATATTTCTGCAATGGATTTGATCGAGTTGAGGAAATTAATACTTGGCATCTATACCGAATATCCTAACAACGATCCTTTTGTATTTGTGGCAGAAAGTTATGAGTTTGCAGATCCTGCTGATCCATGGGGATACCAAAATGAGATTGATATCAGTGCTCTTTTTGTTGATGAAACAGAGGCCGATTTCATTGCCGTGAAAGTAGGAGATGTCAACAATACTGCAGTAGTAAATCTTCAAGGAACAACCGTCAATAGAAATGCGAGTCAATTGAAATTACAGGTTGAAGAGCTAGATAAAGGATCACAATCTGCAATTAAATTGTTGGTAGAAGATGAGCTAGATGTAGCTGGATTCCAGTTTGAATTAGAGGTGCCTAAAGGATTTAACATTACTTCTTTGAGCGCTCAAAATTTAGAATTCAACTCATCTCATTATACCGTTTTGGCAAATGGAAACTTAAGAGTAAGTTATAATACGAGTTCTACTAAAAAGGTTGATAGCGAATTACTGACCATAAACTATGAAT
Source organism: Saprospiraceae bacterium (assembly GCA_020627705.1). Classification (GTDB taxonomy): domain Bacteria; phylum Bacteroidota; class Bacteroidia; order Chitinophagales; family Saprospiraceae; genus JAHDHU01. Next base: position 301,589 of record JAHDGJ010000001.1, on the reverse strand, counting down.
CAGCTTTATCATTGCCGTTGTCAGAAGTAGTTCGAATTGCTCCAATGGGAGTCAATGCAGAATTATATGATAATGATTTGGTAGTGTATGATTTGGATTTGGAAATACGAGAAGATGTTAACGAAACGGTTCAATTCGAGCTTATTCAAAACAATCCGAATCCTTTTAGTGATGAAACAACCATAGCATTTAAATCTAAGGTTGGAGAAGATTATACTTTTAACGTATTTTCTTTGGAAGGACGAGTAGTTTATTCTCAAAATGGAATTACGAATGCTAACGAAACTATCATTAGTATCGATCGTACGAATGTTTTGGATTCTGGTATTTACTATTATCAAGTAAATATTGGGGAGTATTCCGAAACCAAGAAAATGGTATTCATGAAATAAAGTGTTCTGATCTTTTCAGGATATTAAGTCCGACTCATTAACTTGGGTCGGACTTTTTATTTATGCATTTATGAAAAAAATCGCCCTTATATCTGATACGCACAGTCATATTGATGATGCAATTTTGCAGCATTGCCGGACAGCAGATGAGGTTTGGCATGCCGGTGACATTGGAAGTTTCGAAGTGGTAAAGGCTTTAGAGGATTTGGGTAAACCAATCCGAATGGTTTATGGAAATATTGATGGACAAAATTTTAGAAGGGCTTTTCCTTTGAATTTGCATTTTGAAGTAGAAGGATTAAAGGTGTTTATTACACACATCGGAGGATATCCGGGAAGGATGTACAAGAGGGTCATTGCCGAAATTAAAAAAGAAAAACCAGGATTATATATATGTGGACATTCCCATATATGTAAAGTCATGCCAGATCACAAGAATAATTTGCTTCATATGAATCCTGGTGCCTGTGGACATGTAGGATTTCATAAAATACGGACCATTTTACTTTTTGAAATCGAAAAAGGTAGAGTTGAAAATTTGCGCGTAGTTGAATTAGGCAAACGAGGTAGAATTGAGAAAGAATGACTAAAAGTTATATATTACAGTTATCTAATATATATAAAAAGTAGGTGTCTGTTGGATAAATGGTGTCACTATGGTATAGATTAACTTCTTAGCTTTGAAGAAAGAGAACTTCATACTTCTGATTTTTCTATTTGCTGTTAATGCATTTAGCTTAGCTAATTCAAGTCATGAAAAGTGTCCACAATGGAAAAAAACAGTTGACCTTTCGGTTGTTTATTCTACTTCAGATCTCACACTTCAACTCAATTTATTGGATTCTCTTTTAATGCAATGTAATGAACTGGATTCACTCTGGCTCAATCAACTTATGGATGTTTCTGATCGAATAAAAGACATCCATGTGCAGCATCCATTTTATTGGAACTACTTTGTACGTTTGTACCGTCAATCCAAATACGAAGAGTGTTTTAATTTTTCAAAATGGATCATCGATCACTCAGATGAAAATCATTTACTTCTTAATGGTGATTTCTATATAGAAACTGGATACTTGCAATCCAGGATTGGAGATTATGCCAAACAAATAAACTTTTTTGAAAAGGCGGCACGAGCATATCAACGAGATAATTCTGAGAATATTGTTTATGCCGTAGGTGCTTTGGGTGATTTTTATATCGAAATCGAAGAATGGGATAAAGCCCTGAAGTATCTCGAAGAGGCATATAGTTTGGCTCTTCAAATGAAAAATGAAAATATCCGGTACTACAATTCTGCCAATAAGCTAATGAGTATTGGTAAGATATTGGCGAAAAAAGGAAACTATGTCGAGTCGTTAGAGTATTTTAAAAACTCAATCAGAGATTCGCATCTTCAAAAAAGTACGGATGTGGTTATCTCTTGTTATTCTGAATTCATTAAGGTCTGCTTGGAGAACAACGATTTAGATCAAGCGCAAAAATTGATCAATACCACAAACCATTGGCTAAGTAGCAAAGATGTTTATAACTCCATCAAAAAAGAATATCACGATTATTACAACTTGATGGTTTCTCGATATGGTTTGCTAACCAACAACTCCAAACTCTTAAGTGATCCAGAAGCATTTTTAAAATCTTCTACAGGAAATACCGTAAAGAAAGAAATGTACCAGTATGCTTCCGATTATTATTCCAAGTTCAATCAGTGGGAAAAAGCGCTGAATTTTAGGCAGAAGCAATTAGAATTGATTGAAGATGAATCCAAAAAATTAAGGGTTTCTACTGCCGAGATTTTACAGGAAAAAGAAAAATCTACTTCTTTGGCAATAGAAAATTATTCACTAAAAGAAGAATCACGAAAGAAACAAATTGGTCAATACAGATTATATACGCTTCTTGGTTTAATGGCGATAATTATACTTTGGATTTTTACAAACAATAATAAATCAAAAAAACTCAATCAGGACATCACAGAGAAGAATATTAAAATTACCGAGCAGATTCAAGAGTTGGAGCGAATAACCTATGTCATGACCCACGACCTAAAGGAGCCTGCTAATACAGTGAATAGTTTTGCAAAGCTCATAACGCAGAAATACAAAAAGGACTTGCCAACGGAGGGCAAACCTTTGTTTGAGGTGATTGAAGGGACCACCCAAGGTATGCTTAATACGATTTCCAATCTTCACAGTTATTTACTCCTTGGTGTAAAATCCAAAATTTCTGTGGTTGATCTAGATGAGGTGTTGAGCCAAGTAAAGATTAATTTGGCTGGAATAATACACTCGAGTAATGCTAAAATAATTCACTCGACCCTTCCCACGATACAAGGGTATGAAGAGGAATTGATTAAACTTTTTCAAAATTTGGTGTCGAACGCAATAAAATATTCCAAACAAGACCAATCTCCTTTAGTTGAAATTTCGTTTACTGAATCCTCCTCTGATTATACCTTTTCGGTTGGGGATAATGGCATTGGGATTTCTAAAGAGCATCAAAAAATAATATTTGATCTATTTAGTAGAATACATTCTGCGGGCAATGTGGAGGGAAGTGGCATTGGATTGGCGAATTCTCGGAAAATAGTTCAACTCCATCGAGGGGATATTTGGGTCGAATCTAGACAAGGCTTCGGAAGTGTTTTCTCATTTACTTTATCTAAAAATTTGATATGACAAAAGAAGTATCAATCATGTTAATTGATGATAATTCATCAGCTAATTTATATCACAGTATTATGATTAAAGAGGCAGGTATCAGTGAAGATACAATTAAAAAATTCACGTCTTCGGATGTAGCAATTCAGAATCTTTGGGAGCTAAAAAATTCAGGTCAAATTGATGAATTGCCTGATACTATTCTCATTGATATTAATATGCCTGGGATAAATGGTTGGGATTGTGTGGATGAAATTGTTAAAATTAAATCTCACATCGATTGGTCTCCATCCATTTATATGGTTAGTAATTCTCAACATCCTTCGGATTTGGCCAAGGCGGAGAGTCATCCGCATATAACTGATATCAAAGAAAAACATTTGGAAAAGGAGTTTTTCGAGAGCTTAATGCACTCGTAAAAAAAATTAACTCAGTGCTTGTTCGATATCTTGTTTGATATCTTCAAAACTTTCTATTCCGATAGACATTCTTATAAGGGTATCGCTGATTCCATTTTTTTCTCTCATATCTTGACTTACTCTTAAATGAGAACTTGAAGCAGGATGCAGTACCAAAGTATCTACATCACCTAATGTCGGTGCTTGAGTACATATTTTTAGTTTATCCATAAAAGCAATCCCGCGTTGCAAATCTCCTTTAAGTTCGAAACTCATCATTCCGCCAAAATTCGACATTTGTGCCGCAGCTATTTTATGCTCTGGGTGTGAGGATAGACCTGGGTAATTTACTTTTTGTATTTGGGGATGTGCTTCCAGAAACTGGGCTAAGTGTAGTGCATTAGAAGAGTGTCTGTCCATTCTTAGTGCCAGCGTTTTCATGCCTTGATCAGTAAGCCATGCATCCCAGGCGTTGCATGTCGAACCTGTCAGCTTCAAGGTGTTCCAAATCTGGTATGCAAATTTTTCTTGACAAATGATAGCTCCTGCTATCGAATTTCCGTGCCCACTAAGATATTTGGTAGTAGAGTGGATTACGATATCGGTACCTAAAGCAATTGGCCGCTGTAAGTATGGAGTGCAGAATGTATTGTCCGCAATTGTTATTACACCTTTAGACTTGCAGATAGCACAAAGGGCCTCAATATCCAAAACAGTTAATGCAGGATTTGATGGGGTTTCGAAATAGCAAACCTTAATATTGGAATTGTTTGCTAATGTTTCTTCCACTTTGCTCAAATCTCTGAGATCAGTAAAAATTGATGAAACATTTGATTTGGACAACACGGTGTTTAATAGTTCGGTGGTACCACCATACAAACTTCCTTGAGTTAAAATAGCATCGCCGGCTTGCACCAAAGAAGTAAGTGCGATATGTATAGCTGACATCCCACTGCTTGTCATGTACGCCTTAACTTTTGCCTCAGTACCATAGGCTGCCATTTGAGCTAATTTGTCACTCACAGCATCAATTGTCGGATTTCCATATCTGCTGTATTTATGTCCTTCTTCTTCACCACTAAAAATTCGAATTCCTTGTTGGGTATCTTCAAAAACAAAAGATGACGTAGCATAGATGGGTAAGACATGAGGTTTCGTCGTAACTTTGTCTTCTGAGCCTTTAACGCAAAAGGAATCTAGTTTCATGATGTAAACGTTTGGAACAAAGCTACTGCGAAGACTTATTAAATTATCAATAGAATAGATTAAATGTCAGATAAAGTGAATTTGGAACAAGAGCTGCATACCCAACATGTGATCGTGGTAGATCCTGGTCAACATCAAGTGCGTATAGATAAGTATTTATGTGATAAGTTAGAAAAGACTACACGAAACAAAATTCAAAATACTTTAAAGGCTGGTGCTGTAAAAGTAGACGGCAAAGTAGTTAAGGCCAATCATAAGGTGAAACCTGGTGAAAAAATTTCAGTTCTTTTGGCGAATCCACTGTCTACAAAAGATTGGTTGAAGGCCGAAAAAATAGATTTCGAAATTGTACATGAAGATGACGATCTGATGGTTGTAAATAAACCGGCGGGCTTAGTGGTGCATCCCGGAGTTGGAAATTACTCAGGGACATTGGTCAATGGCCTCATGTATCATTTTGAAAATCATGTTTTGCCAGTGATGGAAGGTAATGAAGAGGATAGGCCTGGACTAGTGCATCGTATTGATAAAGATACTTCAGGATTACTCGTAATAGCTAAGAATGAGGCTTCGATGGCTTTTTTATCAAAGCAGTTTTTTGATCATACTATAGACAGAGAATATGTTGCCTTAGTTTGGGGTAATTTTGACGAACCCAAAGGATCCATTGATTGCAATATTGGAAGGCATCCAAAAGACAGAACCAAACATCAAGCATATCCATTAGGAGATGTTGGTAAAAGAGCCGTGACACACTATGAGGTCATAGAAGATATGTATTATGTGTCATTAATAAAGTGTAAACTAGAAACGGGAAGGACACATCAGATTAGAGTGCACATGAGTTATAAAAATCATGCCTTATTTAACGATGCAAGGTATGATGGGAATGTCATTAGAAAAGGCACAGTATTTACCAAATACAAGCAATTTGTTGATAATTGCTTTAAAATTTGTTCGAGACAAGCCTTACATGCCAAATCCTTGGAATTTGAGCACCCCACGACAAGAGAGCGAATGAGATTTGATTCGCCGTTGCCATCTGACTTTTCGGAGATGCTTGATAAATGGAGGGCTTATTTAAAAAATAGAAAGAAACACGAATAATGTCGTTTGAACAAAGGGTCAGTGCTTTGCAATCGATAAAAAGGCTGATAGACGAAAAAGAAGATAAAATTATGGCTGCTGTAGAATACGCTTGCCATAAAAACCAGTGGTTTACGCCACAAAATTGTTGGCAAGCCCTAGACGCCATTGCTACTAATTATTTAAGCGAAGAAGTCCTTTTGGAAATCCAAAAAAGGTACAATATTAATCCAACGGAACCCAAAAGTGTTGGCTTAGTATGTGCTGCAAATATTCCGCTCGTTGGCTTTCATGATATATTGAGTATCTTTTTATCAGGACACGTTGGGATTATTAAATTATCAGATCGTGACGAAGCTTTGCCTAAGTTTTTGATAAAACAACTTATGGCATCGCATCCAGGGTATGCCTCTAGCTTTACGTTTGTAGATAAACTAAAAAATATTGAGGCTGTTATTGCAACCGGCAGCGATAATTCAGCAAGATATTTTGAATATTATTTTGGTAAGTATCCCAATATAATTAGGAAAAACAGAAATGGCGTTGCTGTTTTAACGGGTAAGGAATCCAAGGAAGAATTAGAGAATCTTCGGTCAGATATTTTTAGTTACTTCGGGATGGGTTGTAGAAATGTATCCAAAATCTATGTACCCGAATCGTTTGATTTTAAGGAGATGATGGAAGTGCTTCATGATAACAATCAAATCGTGTTGCACCCGAAGTATAAAAATAATTTTGACTATAATATTGCGCTCTGTATGCTTAATCAAGAGCAATATTATAACAATGGAGGACTGATAGTAAAGGAGCAAAAGCAGATTGCCTCGCGAATAGCCTGTCTACATTATGAAAAATATCAAGGTCTCCCAACATTGGAAAATGAATTGCTTGAAAATCAAGATCAAATTCAATGTGTAGTCGGGAATGTACGCTTTTCAAAGATCAAAGCCATTCCATTTGGTAAAGCGCAATCGCCAGAATTTTTTGATTATGCAGATGGGGTAGATGTGTTTAAATTTTTAACTCAGCTCAATTGAAAACAAGACTATCTGCTAAAGAAAAAGCGCCATTGATTTCAGATATTTTGGAATCATTATACCCTGAAACTCCGGTGCCACTTGATCATAAAGATCCGTATACTCTATTGGTGGCTGTGTTGTTGTCGGCACAGTGTACAGACGTAAGAGTAAATTTAACGACCCCCGCATTATTTGCCTTAGCGGATAATCCATTTGATATGATGCATCAAGATGTACTGCAGGTTCAAGAAATTATAAGACCCTGTGGTTTGTCTCCACGTAAATCAAAAGCAATAGTGGAGCTTTCGAAAATGCTGGTCGAAAAATATGACGGGGTAGTACCTGCGGATTTTAATAAGTTGGAAGAGTTTCCTGGGGTTGGCCACAAAACAGCTTCGGTTGTGATGGCTCAAGCTTTTGGCGTGCCGGCATTTCCTGTTGATACCCATATACATCGTTTGGCTTATAGATGGACACTAAGTACTGGTAAATCCGTAGAAAAAACCGAAAAAGATCTAAAGCGATTGTTTCCTAAAGAAAAATGGAACAAACTTCATTTACAAATCATTTTATTTGGTAGAGAGTATTGTTCTGCCCGACAACACGACCCAAAGCAGTGTCCAATTTGTTCCAAATTTGGCAGGAAATCCTTGTTTAAATAATTCTTAATCTTATTTGAGAAAAAAAATCAATTGGATCTCGACAATTATGTTTTAATTGCAGCTATATCCCGCCATTACAGCTTGGTCAATGTTTGCTTGTAAGGCCGAATCTCCTATAATAGTTCCATCACTACAATAAGTAACATTTTCCTCGTTTTCTTTAGAGCATGTCACACACTCCTCTGTTGTGCAGGACTGCAACAGACAAATACAAAATAGCACTGTGAAAAATGAAATACTTTTTTTCATAATTTATTTTTTTATTAAAAGGGATAGTTTATCGCAATGTTGATATTACCAATTTTTTGACCTCTTAAAGGGATCCATTGGGATTGAAGTGCATTAGTAAAAGGCCTTCGCAGTTTATATCCAAAGTCCAATCGAATTAAAAAATAATCAAGATCCAAACGGATTCCCCAGCCATAGCCTAAGGCAATTTCATCAATCCAAGTTTTTGTTAATTGACTGCCTATCCTTGTGTCCGAATTGTCTAGGGTCCAAACATTCCCACCATCAAGAAAGAAGGCAGATTCAATCCAATATAAAATATCAAAACGATACTCTAAACTAAATTGCATTTTTAGATCTCCCTGTTGGAAAAACAGCGTTGAGGTTTCCGTTATTAAATTTGGTTTATCATAGGATCCAGGACCCAGCTCTCTAATCTGCCAAGCACGAATCCCTGATGGTCCGCCAACATAAAATTGCTTGATAAATGGGACTTGTTCTGAGTCCGAAAATGGTCGAGCGATTGCAAAATTTAATCGCGCGGCAAAACTAGAAGCCTCATTAAAATCGTGGTAATATCTACCGTCCAATTCAACCCTGTAATATTTTGAGAAGTCATAAATTCCAAACAAACGCCAAGGATCCGTGTTGCCGCTTAACTTATTGCTCAGCGAATTGATTATATTTAGTTCCATTCCAGAGACTTCAAAGTTTCCTAAGAACTTGAATCTGTTGCCTCGAATTGATTTTGGGCTAGTATAGATATAGTTAAAGTCTCGAAATAGAATTCCTGTAAAAAGATTGTTTTGCAAACTATTGACAATAAAGGGGTTGTTGTTGATACGCTGAATAAATTCGTTTGTTAAATCATAGCTGTTCAGGTTAAATGCTAATTGTCTTAGACTAAACTGATTTCTTCCGACCCCATAAAAGTATCCGACAGATGAGTTAAAAGAAATAATGTCGTATAAGCCTAATATTTTTTGTGCACTAAATCCAAAGGCCAAATTCGTCCTAGCTCCTAACTTGAAGTCATTGTAATTGTTGTCATTTAAAAGGCCTATTTTGTTTAGTAAGGAAACGCTTCCAAAGACATCTACAAATCTTGGGTATTCTAAGTTGTCTTGAATTCTTAGGGTTGAGGTTGCTAGTCCAACAGGATCTGTAAATTGAAATTCTCCTCCAATTTCAAAATTTAATCTGTTTCTCTCAGCGCCTCCAAAAAGATTTCTGTTTTCAAGAGAAGCAAAAGCCGACGCACCAATAAGTTGACGCCCATTGGTAACTGTGGAATAGAAGGTTTCAAAGCCTAAGTCTGTGATCCATTTAGAATTTTGAGGGGTCAGCAGGATGTTGAGATTTAAACGTGTGTCATCCAAACTGTCTATGACAGGATCAATAATTGAGAATTTAAAGACATCAAGGCTGTTAAGTTTTTGGAACGTTTTTACTCGATTGGTTTCATTGAAAGCTTCACCTGGTTTCATAGAAATCATTGATTCTAAGCGCTCTGGCTTCACTACAAATGAATTAGATTGTTTGTAGAAATTTATATCCTTATATGGATAATTTTCAAACTTACTTAGGTCGTCGTTTTGAAAATAGTCATTGTAGACATTAATAGAGCCAACCGTGTATTTGACATAATTAGAAGAATCCGGTTTGGGGACAATTTCGAGAATAATATCTATCCTTCGTTCATGCGTAGAACTATCTCCATAAACTTTTAATCGATTGGCTTTAAAATTGGCGTAACCAATATCCCTAAGATGTGATGATATTCTATTTCTTTCTTGATCGAATAGAGAGACATCGATAGGTGCTCCAGAATTGAGTAATGATTCCTCCTTTATAGAATACATAATGTCTAAAACCTCTTGGTCATAACCAATATATTCTACAGAATTAACGAAATATCTTTTGCCTGCAGTTACTTTATAAGTAACCTTGCCTGATTTGTTTTTTACCTTTTCTTCGACTTCTACTTTTGCATTATAAAACCCTTTTAAATTTCTAAGGAACAATTGCATGCCCTGGGCTGAAGACAGCGAAGCTGTCGAATCCAAAATTGCAGGTTCTTCAGCTAGGTTTTTTCTTACCCATCTATTATACCATGAAGTATCACTAGGAGCACTGTTGCGGTAGTAATACGTTTCGCGAGGGAATAGTAAAAAGAAATTTGTGTTTGGTTTTTGCTCAAAAAAAGAACTTAGTTGATATTTAAGTTTGTCTACATCATCGACGTTTTCGGGGTCAATTATTTCTATGGAGTTTTTGGTGAGTAGTGCCTCATCTTCACCTAGGTATTTTGAAGAACCACAAGACTGGAGCAACAATAAAGTCAATGATACAAATAGGAGTGGGAACCATAATGATGCAGCACGTAAAACAAATCTCTTCATTCTGAGTTCTTAGGCTATTTTTGTACAAACAGAGCGATACTCAATTGTGAATATTCAGAAACTTTCTAAAGCTAAGCATAAATACATTCAGTCCCTGAAGTTATCTAAGTATAGGCAAAAGTATAATAAATACGTGGCGGAAGGAGACAAAATATGTAAGGAAATGTTAATGTCTAATTCTTCCCAAATAGAATATTTGATTTGTACTCAAGATTGGCTCAAAGAGAATACGCAGTCCAAAGAATTTTCATTTGAAATATTGACTGTAGAAAATACGAGCGAGTTAAAAGGATTGACCAAATTAAGTACGCCATCAAGCGTTTTGTTGGTTGCCAATTTCCCTGAGATTAAGGAATCTACCTCTGTTTTTTCTATCTATTTGGATGGAATTCAAGATCCCGGAAATATGGGTACGATCTTACGAATTGCAGATTGGTATGGAATACAAACAATTTACTTGTCAAAGGATTGTGTAGATGTCTTTAATCGAAAATCTATTCAAGCCTCCATGGGGTCTTTTCTTCGGGTTGGCGCTATTAGTAGAGGATTGGAAGAAATGGATGCTTCTAGATTTAATATTGTCGGAGCTACGATGCGAGCCAAGAGCTCTGCATTTGAGCAAACACATAAGCAGACTTTATTGGTGATAGGAAATGAAGGATCAGGGATTCGTAATCAAAATTTAAACTTACTCCACCAAGAAATTGGGATCGAAAGCCATAGAAAACTTGGTGCTGAATCTTTAAATGCAGCTGTAGCTACCGCAGTGCTTTGTGATCGTTTCTTTCGTTAAGTAAAAGCTATAGAAGGCTTTTAACTTGATTTTCTAAATCAAACTTAGGATTGTGGGCTACCAACACTCCATTGCGGTCTATTAGAAAAGTTTGCGGAATGCTTTTTACACCATAGGTAGCAGCAGCGATGGATTCCCACCTTTTCAAATCGCTTACATGGTGATTCCAACTTAACTGATCTTCTTCAATGGCTGCTTTCCATAACTCTTTGTTACGATCCATGGTTGTCTTGACTTGCGAGGGCGTGTATTTGTACCTGCTAATAGATTTAGAATCCAAGCCGTCTAGAGAAACGCTAAATACAGTAAATCCTTGATCCTTGTATTTGTTATAAATTTTTACAACTTTAGGATTTGCTGCTCGACAAGGTTTGCACCACGATGCCCAGAAATCTATAAGTACTACTTGGCCCTTTAGATCACTTAAGTTTTGGATTTCTCCATCGAGACCAGGAAGTGAAATTTCAGGTGCTTCTTGTCCAATTTTCACCTTTAGTTGAGCCTCTGCCGCAGCCTTTCTAGATTTCAGCATGCTTACTTGCATGCCATATTCAACGGCTACTTTTTTGCCTACCAAATCACTGTTATTGACCCTCTCTAAAATGGCTTCGTGCAAAACCAATGATTCTGGCCTCATTCTAAAAACTTTCATTCCGATTTGTATGGCACTGAGTATTGGAGCTTCTGTTTTTACATAATCGGCAACTTGTGAAGAGTCAAACTTTTTTGTTTTAAATTTCTCTACCACAGACAAAAAGTCTTCAGTATTCTTTGAACCTGTTACTTTGTAGTCATAAGATTCCAATGTTTTTAAATCTCCTTCAACCTTGATCGCGGTTTCTTTACCGCTCAAAAGAAGATCCAATTTTTTAGCACCTATTTTGAGATTGTATACGCCAGGTTCCAACTTGTCCGGTAATTCCAAATTAAAAGTGCCCTGCGTTTCGGCCACAACTTGTCCAATTGGAAACTGTGCCTTAGAACCATCTAAGGGTATTCTTTCTAAAACGATATTCAGTCCGTCAGCTCCAAGTATAGACCCAGTAATTGAATTAGTATTCTTACATCCGAATATTATCAGACTAGTCAGTAAAGCGATTAAATAGAATTTTAAATTTTTCATCTTCTAAAAATTATACATCACTTAAGCGTAATCAATTTTCTAGTTTTTGCCTCAATTCTGATTTATGGATAGCGATCCAAGCATCAATGTTTTTAAAATCTTCGTTATCGATAGTAATAGAGCCATTGGTTACAGTACCAAGTATTGTATAAGGTATGCCTCTGGCAATAAGTTGATCTTCTAAGCCTTTACTGCTTTGTGCAGCTGTAGTCACGATAACTCTACTTTGACTTTCGCCAAATAAAAATGCATCTTTTCTAATTCCTTCTTGAGAGGCAATATTAAAACCTAATTTTTTATGCATTGAAGACTCAATGAGCGTTTGAAACAAGCCCCCTTCACTCACATCATGGGCCGAACGTATTGATTTAGTTTTAATTAGATTTTTGATGCATTGCTGAAGTTCAAACTCTTCTTCCAAATCAAAAAATGGAACTTCTGATTTGTAAATGTTGTGCACTCTTTTTAAATATTCTGATTGATTGATATCATTTCGGCTTTGGCCTATAAGAAAGATTTGATCTCCTACTGATTTAAAGTTTAAGGTCATCTTATTTTGCTCATCTTCCAATATTCCAAGCATTCCAATTGTCGGAGTAGGGTATATAGGAACTGTTTTATCTTCAAAAACCGATTGGTTGTAAAAACTGACATTGCCACCAGTGACTGGCGTTTTGAATTTTCTGCACGCTTCTCCCATCCCTTTAATGGCATGTACAAATTGATAATACACCTCTTTGTTGTACGGGTTACCAAAATTTAGACAATTGGTAATAGCGACAGGTTCTCCTCCGCTGCATACAATATTTCTTGCTGCCTCCGAAACGGCTATCATAGCTCCAACATAAGGATTGGCGTATACATAACTGGAGTTGCAATCCGTGGTCATAACAAGAGATTTGTTGGATTCTTTGACTCTTACTATACACGCATCACTGGGTTCGTTGGTGCCCAGCGTATTGGTCCTAACCATGGAATCATATTGTTCATAAACCCATTCACGAGAAACGAGATTTGGGGACGAAAATATTTTGGTAGCGATTTCTTGCCAATTCTTGGGAAGCGCAATCTGATCAATGTTAAAAGCACTTAATTCTTTGAGATAACTTGGTTCTTCATACTCGCGATCATATACTGGGGCCCCACCTCCCAAAACCAAGGGGTCTGCAGGAACATCTGCCACTTTTACTCCACCTTTGTGAAATTCTAATCTACCCGAGTTTGTGACCTGGCCAATTTGAACACATTCCAAATCCCATTTGTCAAAAATATCTTGGATTATCTGCTCTTTACCTTTTTCACAAACAATCAGCATCCGCTCTTGACTTTCTGAAAGCAATATTTCAAAAGCTTGCATGTTGTCTTGGCGGGTAGGAACTTTATCCAAGTCAATTTCCATACCTGTTCCAGCCTTCGCACTCATCTCGGAAGTAGAACAGGTTATTCCTGCTGCTCCCATATCTTGAATACCTACAACCGCTCCAGATTTTATTGCTTCAAGAGAAGCTTCCAATAATAGTTTTTCTTGAAATGGGTCACCAACTTGCACCGCAGGCAAGTCATCTGCTGAGTCTTCGGTCAAATCGGCGGATGCAAAGGTGGCTCCATGTATCCCATCTTTGCCAGTAGCAGAACCCACAATAAAAACAGGGTTGCCAGGTCCTGAAGCAATGGCACTCGCGGTTAGGCCATCCTTTACGATACCAGCAGAAAAGGCATTGACCAAAATGTTTTGATTATAACATGGGTCGAAATATATTTCTCCTCCTACCGTAGGTACACCAAGACAGTTTCCGTAATCACCGATACCGCTCACTACACCTTTTACGAGGTGCTTGGTATGTTTTTTATCTATCTCACCAAAACGTAGAGAATTCATTGCGGCAATTGGTCTGGCGCCCATAGTAAATATGTCTCGATGAATACCTCCTACACCTGTAGCTGCTCCTTGGTACGGCTCAATGGCACTTGGATGATTATGTGATTCTATTTTAAAACAACAAGCCAATCCGTCGCCTATGTCAACCAAACCAGCATTTTCTTCTCCTGCTCCCACCAACAATCGTTCGCCATCTCTTGGTAAGGTTTTCAAATATTTGATTGAGTTTTTGTAAGAGCAATGCTCTGACCACATCACGGAAAAAATACTTAACTCTGTGAAATTGGGCATCCGCCCCAAAATAGATTGAATGCGAGCATATTCTTCTTCATTCAAGCCTAGATTTTGAGCAACACCCAAATTGACTTCTACAACACTCTCGGACATAATAAATAAATTTATATATAGAAAAACTTAATGTAAAAATAGCAATTCTAAGTGTCAACTATTTAATCAGGTAGTTGATAAAAAAGAAAAGGATTAAATAAATCCATAGTCCATCTAAAAAGTGCCAATACCAGCTCAGTAATGTAAGCTTTCTCTTTTTCGCAGGATCAGAAAAATAAACCAGAACACTTACTGGTGTTTTCATTTTTTTATACGAATCATAAATAAAAAAGGCAATGAAGGGAATACCCGCTAAGACGTGCAAGAGATGTACGGCAGATATCAAATAGATATAGGAAGCCATGTTGCTGTAGTTTACAAATATTTCTTGATTCTGCAATTGATTCCAGGCCAAAAATTGAAACCCCAAAAAGGCAAGGGTAAGGATCAAAGTCACTACAAGATAGCTTTGATACGCTCGTGTATTGTCTTCTAAGTACATTTTATGAGCCATTATTAAAGTCAGGCTAGAACCGAGTAATAAGAGTGTGTTGAAATAAAACAAACTTGGCAACTCAATTGGTGGGGCACCACTTTGTACACGCTGGTATAAATAAGATCCCGACAGTCCCAGAAAAAGTGATGTGATACCCAGAAGAATCAGCGTCAACACGATATAAGAAGGATGAAGTACGGGCTTTTTTGTTGTGCTCATAGTACATTAACACTTCTAGGCGCATTAGGTTGGAAAGTAAGTTTGAGAAAATGGGAAGATTTTTTATCCACCGCATATCTTTGATCCAAACGATGACCCACAATCCAAACTGGCGTATGGTCATCAAATAAAATCCAGCAGTTTTTTTTATCCCAACTCAATACCCCTTGTTGATTTAAATATTCTAGAATCAGCTTTTTTTTGCCTTTCATACCTAGGGGCTGAAAGCTGATGCCTGTGTCAGGACGATGCAGTCTCAGTTCTCCTTTTACTTTGTCATAATCAATTATTTCTTCAAACGCACTTTGTGGAAACGCTTCCATTTTTTCTAATTTTTTAAACGAAATATTTGGAATTCGTTCTGTTTGTAGCGCTTGTTTTCTGAGAAGGATAAACTCATTATTTACGAGGGCTTCATGAGATTCTGTTACAAAATAAGCCCCATTGTCGGTTTTAGGCTGGAGTAAATTTTGACATTGTGAATAACTGAAGCCAAATTGATTTAAAATTTCAAAAAGTAGTGCACTAGCGAAATGCAGAGGCCACAAATTTTTGCGATTGAGCTTCCATAAATGGTCTTGTTTGATAATATTTTGATTTGCCCATTGTTCAACAAAGTGCCGCAACATAACACTTTGATTCTTTAAAGTCTCACGTGATTTGATGTAGCCTTTTAATGCATTAGGTGTATTGTTTTTGATCTTCGGGATAATCTCATTCCTGAATTGATTTCGTAGATATTGATTTTTTGCATTGCTGCTGTCGTTAAGGAAAGGCACGTTGTTTTTCTCAGCGTAGTGTTTAATATCTTCTTTGTTGCAATGAGATAGCGGCCTCAATATGTTTTGATTACGCTCAGGAATTCCTTTAAAGCCATGAATACCTGTACCTCTAAACAGATTTATTAGACTAGTTTCTAAAGAATCTTCAATATGATGTGCGGTGCAAATATAAGTAGCGTTGTGTTGTGTAGCCATGGCACTAAAAAATTCATACCTAATTTCTCTTGCCAAGAGTTGAGTGTTTTTACCCTCTAATTCGGTGGGGCTTAAGGTTTTGGCATAGAAAGGAATGTGATGATTATTGCAATAATTCTTTACCAAGCGATACTCTTCAAGGGATTCTTCCGGCCTAAGGTTGTAGTTTACATGTGCCACCGAAATTTGAGCTTTTTCTTTGACAAAAGCATCAAGCATTGCCATAGAATCCATTCCTCCACTTATTGCAAGCAAAAAATTAAACTCATTCAGAGCAATTTTTTCTTGTTTAAAATATTCTTTGAATTTTGAAAGCATTTAAATTTGCGCAGTCTCAAGGCTAAATATCTAATTTCATTATGAATAAATCACTTGCAATAAATTTTATTTCGATTTTTCTCATCACCATCATGTTGGCTTGTGGAGACAAATCTTCCTCATCTGCTCAATCCGAAGCAACCAAACAAAAGGCAGAAGATCAATCTCCTTTTAAAGATGAGCGAGCAAGAGCCTATACTGTTTTGGAGTTTCGAAAAGAGCAAACCAAAGAACTGATGTCATCCATTGTAGCAAACTATCATGAATACCAAGCGATTTATGATAATGGAATGTCCGAAAAAGGAGCATTAGCAGGTGAGTGGATAAAGTTTAATGATGATCATACGTATTCATATGGGAAATATGAAACCCAACTTGGTACGGGAAAGTTTCACCACAATTCAGAATCTGCCTTGATGCTCATGATTGATGATGATGCTTCAAAAGTGCCAAAGGAGTACAAAACCCAACATGGGGCATCTTCTTTATTGTTGGTTGGTCAAAATACTTATGGGCCCAATGCCGTTCAAATGTTTCTGAATAGGGTAGAAAACAAACCTTCGAAACAATAAGCTTATTTGATTTTCTTTTTCTTTAACCAATTCCAATATCGGTTGGCGTTTTTATTATGCTGAATCAAATTGGTGGCAAAAGCATGTTTTCCAGTAAGGCCTGGTTCAGCACAAAAATAGAGGTAGTTGTGTTTTTTGGGATTTAACACGGCATCAATACTTTTTATTCCCGGCATGTATATCGGACCTGGAGGTAAGCCATTGTTTTTATAGGTATTGTATGGAGAGTCAATTTCGAGATGTTTGTTTAATACTCTTTTTAAGTCAAATTTTTCATTGGCGAAAACAACGGTTGGATCTGCTTGCAACATCATCCCTTTGTTCAATCTATTTAAGTATACTCCTGCAATGAGCGGTTTTTCGGGATTATGCTGCGTTTCTTTTTCAACAATACTTGCGAGGGTATAAACTTCTTCCTTTGATAAACCTTGTTTGCTAGCTTTTTCCGCTCGATTGTTTTGGCTCCAAAATTTATCGTTTTCGCTCTTCATTTTATCTACCAATTCAGTCGCTGATACATCCCACCAAATTTCATAAGTGTTGGGAATAAATGTCGACAACACCGTCTCCTTAGATTTGTTTAGTTTTTTAAGTGTCGCCTCGTCTAATATTTCATTTATCAAGGTAACTGAATCCAACTCTAAATTTGATGCAAATTTGGCGGCGAGGTTTTCTATTTTTCGAACGTTATTTATGGTTAACCTTACGGGATCTTGATCCCCTGATCTTAGTTTAGACACTAAGGCCTTATTTGACCAACTGCTGTCTATAGAATATTTTCCACTTGGTACGATAGATTTGTCATAATTCATCCATCCGGCAACTCTTTCAAAAGATGACGGATTATCAAGAACCTTATTTTTTTCTAATGTTTTTAATACTTGCTGAAAAGAAGAGCCTTTTGGTATAAACAAGGCATACTCCTTAGCGGTGTTGTTTGAGAACACTTGATTGTATCCCCAAAGTCCTGCAACTCCGGCGATAAAGAACAATATCAAAAAAATAAGTAATGCTTTTTTCACTAGTACTGTTCTGATGAATTTGGAAAATCAACCCTTTTGACATCCTTGATATAAGACTCCGTAGCCTTTTTCATTTCGTCATATAATTGAAGATATCGTCTCAAAAATCTAGGATGAAATTCTTTGGTTATGCCCATCAGATCATGAGTAACTAATACTTGGCCATCCGTAGAAGATCCTGCACCAATTCCAATGGTAGGGATCTCTAATGATTTGGTAACCGTTTTTGCTAATTTCGCTGGGATTTTTTCCATTACCAACGCAAAGCAACCGGCTTTTTCTAAAAGTTTAGCATCCTTTTTTAGTGCTTTTGCTTCTTCGGCTGATTTTGCTCTTACCGTATAGGTGCCAAATTTATATATTGATTGTGGGGTCAAACCTAAATGCCCCATGACAGGGATGCCTGATGAAATTATCCGTTGAACAGATTCAATGATTTCTTCCCCTCCTTCAAGTTTAACGGCATGTGCCCCGGATTCTTTCATAATTCGAATTGCGGAATCAAGTGCTCTCGTGGAATTTCCTTGATACGAACCAAAAGGAAGATCCACAACCACCAATGCTCTTTTGATGGCACGTATTACTGAAGAGGCATGATATATCATCTCGTCAAGAGTGATAGGTACGGTCGTTTCGTGACCTGCCATGACGTTGGAAGCGGAATCACCTACCAATATCACATCTATTCCTGCATCATCCAATATGGTTGCCATACTGTAATCATAAGCAGTAAGCATCGCTATCTTTTCACCCGATGCTTTCATATTAAAAAGGACTTGTGTAGTCACTCTTTTGATGGTTTTCTTTGAAGCCGACATTTAATTTGTATTTGCGCCCTCAATTTAGGAATTAATCCATGTTTATATACCAAAAGATTTACTTTTGCGCCATGAGATACCTTTTGATTTGTCTTTGTTTTATGTTTTTGTTGTTTGCATGCGACAACGAAGTAAACCTTGTGGAAGATAGAAAAGATATACCCGTGGTTTATGGTTTACTTGATCCTTCAGATACTGCGCAATATTTCAGAATTGAGAGAGCTTTTGTTGACGAAGAAATTTCTGCCTTCGAAATTGCTCAAAGACCGGACTCATTGTATTATGCAAATGCTGTTGCCCGAATAATTGACATAGAAAGCGAGGCCTCATATACCTTTGAAAAGGTTGATGGAAACCTAGAAGGATACCTTAGAGATCAAGGTGTTTTTGCTCAAGCACCCAACTATCTCTACAAATTAAGCGAAAATGATTTTATCCCTGAAGAGGGAAGGAGATATAGATTTGAATTGGAGAGAGGCGATCAATTGTCTATAGTAACTTCAGAAACGACCATTATAGACAATCCTACCATAGTTTCTCCACCGGCAACAGTTCCTATAGAATTTAAATACACGGACCAAGGGGTTCCAGCATTAAGTTTGTTTAGTTGGAAGCTTACAGAAGCTGAAATTTTTGATTTAATTATAGAAATAAAATATACCGAATCTGTCAATGGAGGCCCATTTGAGGATATTGTTTTGGTTTGGAATTTTGCAAGCAATATAAGAGAATTAGAATACGAGATTGATGGTGCAGAGTTTTTCAACTTCATTGCAAGTCGAGTCTCCCAAGATGACGGTGCGATTCGAGTGTTCAAGAATTTGGACTTTGTTATTAAATCTGGTGGTCAAGAAATATTAGATTATGTCAATATTGTAAATGCCAACCTAGGGATTACTTCTTCTCAGGACATCCCAACGTATACTAATTTGTCCGAAGGTGTAGGTATTTTTTCTTCACGTAATGAAATCAGAAGAGAAAACATTCCAATTACTCCAATAACCTTGGATTCCTTGCGTAATGGCATTTTTACCCGACATCTTAACTTTCAATAACTCAAATTTTATGACTATTTGTCACCTTTTCCCTGGGTGATAACTAGGATTCTGACAATAAGTAATGTAAAGTGGCAGTTCTTGGCACTGGCACATGTATTGATGTTATTGATGTATAAAATTTGAATACTTTTTAATATGGGTAAAATAATCGGAATAGACTTAGGTACAACAAACTCCTGCGTAGCTGTTATGGAGGGAAATGAACCAGTTGTTATCCCAAACGAAGAAGGCAGAAGAACTACTCCTTCTGTCGTTGCTTTTTTAGAAAATGGAGAACGTAAAGTAGGGGATCCTGCCAAGCGTCAGGCCATTACTAATCCAACCAAAACCATCTCTTCTATTAAGAGATATATGGGGCAAAGATTTTCTGAAGTGTCAAAAGAAATTGAGCGTTCTGCCTATAGTGTGAGCAAAGGGGCTAACGATACGGTGAGAGTTGACATAGATGATCGTCAATATACGCCTCAAGAGCTTTCAGCAATGGTCCTTCAAAAAATGAAGAAGACGGCGGAAGATTTTTTAGGCCAAGAGGTTACGGAAGCCGTTGTTACGGTACCAGCATATTTTAATGATTCTCAACGTCAAGCGACAAAAGAAGCGGGCGAAATTGCTGGACTTACAATCAAAAGAATAATTAATGAGCCAACGGCAGCAGCATTATCGTATGGTTTAGACAAGAAAAATAAAGATCAAACCATTGCAGTATATGATTTGGGAGGTGGAACCTTTGATATTTCAATCCTGGAATTGGGAGATGGTGTCTTTGAGGTAAAATCAACAAATGGAGATACGCATTTGGGTGGAGATGACTTTGATCAGGTAATTATAGATCATTTGGCAAACGAGTTTAAATCAAATGAAAATATTGATTTAAGAAAAGACCCAATGGCCTTGCAGAGACTCAAAGAAGCTGCTGAGAAAGCCAAAATAGAGTTGTCTGCATCAGCAGAAACAGAAATCAATCTGCCTTATGTTACTGCGGTAGATGGGGTGCCAAAACACTTGGTCCTTAAGTTAACTAGAGCCAAATTCGAACAATTGGCGGATGATCTCGTGCAACGTACATTAAAGCCGTGTCAAGATGCTTTGAAAGATGCTGGATTAGATAAAAACGAAATTGATGAAGTTATTTTGGTCGGGGGATCAACCAGAATACCAAAAATACAAGAGGCTGTTGAAGCATTCTTTGGAAAGAAACCGAACAAATCTGTAAATCCAGATGAGGTTGTTGCTGTAGGTGCTGCTATCCAAGGAGGTGTTTTAAGTGGAGATGTACAAGATGTTTTATTACTTGATGTTACTCCATTGTCAATGGGAATTGAAGTAATGGGTGGCGTATATGACGTAGTGATCGAAGCAAACTCTACGATACCTACAAAAAAATCAAAAGTATATTCTACTGCCGCTGACAATCAGCCGAGTGTAGAGATTCATATTCTGCAGGGTGAAAGATCTATGGCCAGGGATAATAGAACCGTTGGTCGATTTATATTAGATGGAATACCGCCAGCTCCCAGAGGGGTTCCACAGGTTGAAGTTTCTTTTGATATGGATGCCAACGGGATATTAAATGTTTCTGCAAAGGACAAAGGAACTGGAAAAGAGCAGAACATTAGAATTGAAGCATCTACTGGACTATCTGATGAAGAAATCGCTCAAATGAAAGCTGAGGCAGAAGCGAACGCGGAATCTGATAAGAAGGCAAGAGAAAAAGTAGATAAGATTAACGGAGCGGATACACTTATATTCCAAACAGAAAAGCAATTGAAAGAGTTTGGAGAAAAGATTCCAGAAGATAAAAAAGGAGCCATAGAGACTGCACTTGCTGGATTAAAAGAAGCACACAAGGAGCAAGACTTAGATAAAATTGATGCAGCAATGGAAACGATGAATGCTGCTTGGCAAGCTGCGAGTCAGGATATTTACGCTGCGCAACAAGAAGCACAGTCAGGGGCAACGGAAGGTGGAGCACAGGCAAATGGTGAAGAAACACAAGAAAATGACGATGCTACCGATATAGAATTTGAAGAAGTGCAAGAAGATAAGTAGCGAAAAAATCAAATACTTTAAAGGTCCTGAGGTTTTTACTTCAGGGCCTTTTTTCATACATGAAAATATTTATATATAAATATTTGTTATATGTATATTTTTTCTTTTCTTTAGGTAAGATTTGTAGAGAATCTAGAGCCTATTTTCACCTACCTGAGAAATTAGTAAAATAAATCGATTTTTTTAAACGAATTTAACTACCAATTAATACTTTTATTCTCATGAGCAAACCAAAAGTCTTAAAGAGCATAGACAAACTGGATCCCGAAATACTTGAACGTATAATAGCAGAGAATCCATACGGCTTTGACAAAAAGCTGCAAATGATACCACATCCTATTCCAGGAAAGAAAGGTAAACTAATAACTGTGTTCAATTACGAAACAGAAGATTTCTCTTATTTAATAATGATTACTTTAAAACAAGCTCAAGCTTTGTATATCGAACCAGTAGAAGAAGAGGATGAGATTCCGGAAGACATGAAAATTAATCTTTCAGATATTATTGAGTTAGAGGATGCCGAAAAGAAACCAAAAAGAAGAGGAAGGCCTCCAAAAGAAAAGAAAGAAGAAGAAATGGCTTAAGTCATTTGACAGGATATTTTAAGGGTCTTTTCAATATATTGGAAAGGCCCTTTTTGTTTACGTGACATTGGTCTTGCCACGGTTTTTACGATAAGATTTAGTACCAATCATTTGAATTATTTTCTATTCAATATGGTTTAGTAAAAAGGAATCTTATCTTTGAATCCCGTACCGACAACTTTGCAATGTCCAAATATATTTTCGTTACGGGAGGAGTAACTTCATCATTAGGTAAGGGTATTATTTCTGCATCATTAGCCAAATTGCTTCAGTCTAGAGGGCTAAATGTTACCATACAAAAATTTGATCCATATATAAATGTCGATCCAGGAACACTGAATCCATACGAACACGGTGAGTGTTACGTAACAGAAGATGGGGCAGAAACGGATTTGGATTTAGGCCATTATGAGAGGTTTTTAAATATTAATACTTCACAAGCCAACAATGTAACGACAGGTCGGATTTATCAGACGGTAATTAATAAAGAAAGGGCAGGCGACTACTTAGGTAAAACCGTTCAAGTAATTCCGCATATTACTGACGAGATTAAAAGAAGGATTAAGTTATTAGAGAATCAAGGCAAATTTGATGTAATAATTACAGAAATTGGTGGGACAGTTGGAGACATCGAATCCTTACCATATGTGGAGGCAATCAGACAAATGAGTTTCGAAATGAAAAAGTCGGATTGTCTTCGGATACATTTAACGCTAGTCCCATATCTTTCTGCTGCCAAAGAGCTAAAAACCAAACCAACACAACATTCGGTTAAAGAACTACTCAAAGCTGGTGTTCAGCCTGATCTTTTGGTATGCCGAACAGAATATCCTTTGACGGCAGAAATGAGAAGAAAAATTGCTCAATTCTGTAATGTTGAAAACAATGCAGTTATTGAGGCAAGAGATGCGGAAAGCATCTATGACGTGCCTTTATTAATGCTTAAGGAGAAATTAGATAAGATCGTTTTAAAGAAATTGAAGCTTAAAACTAAGGGCAAACCTAATCTTGATGCTTGGAAAGAATTTCTTGGAAAGCTAAAAAACCCTACACACGAAGTACGTATTGGTTTGGTTGGCAAGTACAACGAATTGCCCGATGCCTATAAATCCATTAGGGAAGCTTTTATACACGCAGGTACAGAAAACGAATGCAAGATTGATGTTATTCCTATCCATAGCGAAAATTTGGAAGTGGGTGCAATTGAAGAAAAACTAGAAGGCCTTCATGGTGTACTCGTAGCACCTGGATTTGGTAGCCGAGGTATCGAAGGAAAGATCGCCTCGATTAAATATATTCGTGAAAATAGTATTCCATTTTTCGGAATTTGTTTAGGCATGCAAACAGCTGTTGTTGAATTTGCACGAAACGTTATGGGCTTAGATGCAGCATCCATAGAGGTAGATCATAAAACAAAACATCCTGTCATTCATATGATGGAAGATCAAAAGAAAGTGAAAAAGAAGGGTGGGACTATGAGGCTTGGATCTTATAAATGCAAACTGATTAAAGGCAGTGTTGCTCATCAAGCCTATGGGAAAATAAATATAGACGAGCGTCACAGACACCGCTTCGAATTTAATAACAAGTACAAGTCAAAATTTTCCAAAGCAGGAATGCAATGCACTGGCATTAATGCGTCCAATAATTTGGTTGAAATTGTCGAAATCAAGAAGCATCCATTTTTTATTGGGGTCCAATTTCATCCCGAATTAAAGAGTAGAGTAGAGTCTCCACATCCTTTATTTGTTGCTTTTGTCAAAGCTGCCAAAAATTACAGATTGACAATCCAAGGTGAGATTTGAAAATGAAAAGGGATACTTTGGTGCTCCTTTTCATTTTGGTCATTCAAACCATTTTGGTTTGGATTAATCAAAGCAATTTTCTCTTTTGGGATACCATACAGTTCGCAGGAAAACATCCCAATCATTTTTATGCTAATGGTTTGGATCAAGGATTGCTTTTTCCTTTAGACCTTGACAGCGGTCATCCTCCAAGTTTCGGTATTTTTCTTTGCAGCGTATGGAAACTTTTTGGAAAGACATTGGAGCTGACACATTGGGTCATGTGGCCCTTTTTGATAGGTATACACATTTCCTTGTTTCGCTTATCCGAGTACCTTTTGATAAAGCCCAAATGGACGCTCAATGCTTTAGCAATGTGTTGTCCTTTTTACTTAGGGCATTCTATTTTGGTTTCTCCTGACATTCCTCTATTGTTTGGTTTTTTGCTTTGTCTTTTCGGGATATTGAAGCAGAAGAAATGGTGCATTACGATTGGTGCGTTGCTAATGGCAGTGCTTAGTCTAAGGGGCATGTCACTTTTGCTTCCCTTAGTACTGTATTACTCCAAAATACATGGTTTTTCTATGAAGCGTTTGTTGGCAAATTGGAAGTCGTATTTGGCTTTTTTTCCTGCGGTGTTGATTGCTTCCACTTTCCTGATGTATCATTTGAACGCAAAAGGTTGGGTTGTGGGGAACGATGACTCTCCATGGGCTTCAAGTTTTGAATTGATTGAACCTAAAGAATTGTTCAAAAACATTTTTAGTTTTTACCATCGATTGGTAGACCATGGAATGTTCTTGGTTTATGGTCTTGTTATTTGGAAACTGCGTTTTCTTTTCATTTTAAGATCGCGGTTAATTTGGCTTTTAATCTTTGTTGTAGTGCTTTTGGCGCTCATGATTGTCCCTTTTTCAGGCTTGTTGAATCATAGATATTTTCTGCCGGCTCATTTCGTGGCTTTGCTTTTAGCAGGCCAACTGCTCTCTACTTTAAAAAAGCCTTTGATCACTTCTTTAATTATGATTGGTTTGTTTCTAGGAAACTTTTTGGTTTATCCAGAAAAAATATCTCAAGGATGGGACAGTACCTACGCACATCAGCCAGTCTATGGTCTGATGAGCCAGATGGAGCAATTTATAGACAAACATGACATTCGCAAAGCAGAAATTTGCACTGCCTTTCCATTCCGATCAAAAGAGCAGGATATGTATTTAAATGATAGCGCTGATCGAATGGAAGATTTTCACTCCTCAGAATGTCGCTATGTACTTTATAGCAATATAAACAATGATTTTTCAGACACAGAAATCGATAAAATAAAATCATGTAAAATTGTGCATCAGGTAGCCAATAGGCAAATACAAATAAGTCTTTACAACTATGCGGAAGTTAAAACTAGATGAGCTCGAAAGACTCACGATTGAGGAGTTCAAAAATTCGGATCGATTGAATATCTCCGTGGTTCTCGATAACATAAGATCGGCGCACAATGTGGGGTCGTTGTTTCGAACCGCCGACGCCTTAGGATTAGAACACATTTACATTACTGGCATTAGTGCGCAACCTCCGCATCCTGAAATTAACAAGACGGCGATAGGAGCAACTTTAAGTGTGCCTTGGAGCTATAAAGAGGATATAAAAGAATTGCTTGAAGAATTAAAGACGACGCATCAAATTATAGGTGTCGAGCAAACGAATGAGTCGATAGAACTCTCCAAATACAACAAAACCGAAAAAAACAGACTTGCTGTTGTTTTCGGTAATGAAGTAAATGGACTAAGCGAAGTGATTATCCCGCTACTTGATCAATGTTTAGAAATCCAACAATTTGGAACTAAACACAGTCTCAATGTATCCGTTTGCGGAGGGATAGTGCTGCATCACTTATCCAATTTATACAGGGTTAAATCTTAGTTTGTAGGCTCAGATTTCTTAACAACGATATCTCGTCCTTCGAATTCTGAGTTGTTTAACTCACTGATGGCCATTAATGCATCATCATCATGTGTCATTTCAACAAAGCCGTAACCTTTAGATCGGCCGGTGTCTCTGTCCATAATTACTTTTGCAGAAACAACTTCACCATATTGTTCGAACAGTGATTGTAAAGAATCCGCGTTAGTACTAAAATTTAATTTTGCTACGAAAAGTTTCATAAGTTTAAAAAGTTTAAAAGATAATCCGAAAAGCAAAATCAACTAAAAAAAAGAATAACTGAGCTAAACAAGAATATCAAAATACAAAAACACAAATTTACTCTGAACACATATAAAATGCTCGTTTTGTATTAAGAATTTTAATATTTATAATCGGGTCTAAAATGAAGCCTAATTCCTGCAGAAACTTGTGAGTTGAAAGTATCATCGATCGTCTCAATATTACATTGGATACAAACGTTATTCCTTACCGCATTCATTGATATACTGGAGACTGAAGGGTAGAAATTAACCATTACAAAGGGCGATAAAGTAATTTGTTCGGAAATGCCAATGTCAATGCCTCCACCTATACCAATTTTGAAGGTTAATGCTTCTAAATTCCCTTTGATTCCATCTATTTCAGAATCGAAAAGCATGTAGTCAACTCCTGGGCTTAGCATAAAGAATAAACCTTTTTTCAAAAAATCTCCATCTTTTCCCCAGGTTGGGCAATTGCAATCGCCTTCTAGGTCCATGGGGTATATAAGGGTATTATACTGAACACCAAAACGCGTTAGGCCCAATTTGATATTAGGTGTTGCGACAATTCCAATAATATTTTCTTCAGTGTTTTTAACCGCATAGCTTACTTCTGGCAAAAATTCAATTCGGTATTTTTTTAGTCTATGCCAATAATTGAGGCCGATTATTAAATCGTTTTTATGTAATGGACTGTTTTCAAAGGAAACTCCAGCCGGATCTTGAATCACATTGGTCCATTCGCGGTAATTGTTTTTCTCATATTTTATGGATACACCAAATTGGGCGTATGCACTTAAGCAAAATAGAAAGGCGCAGAAAAAGCTTGCTACTGATTTCATGATTGACAAATTGTTAAGTCTCTAACGAAATTAAGTCTAATTTTGTTGGGCATGAAAACGAAACAGAAACGAGAAGATAAGGTCCAAATGATTACACTTGGATGTTCTAAAAACCTTGTAGATTCTGAAAATATTATCTCGCAACTTCAGGCAAATGATTTTGAGGTAACACATGAGGCCCCAGAGTCCAATGCCAATGTTGTAGTAATAAATACTTGTGGATTTATTGATTTGGCCAAAGAAGAATCTGTCAACACGATTTTGGAGTATGCGGACTTGAAATCGAAAGGAGAAATTGAAAAATTATATGTTACCGGATGCTTGTCAGAACGATATAAAAATAATCTCGAAGAAGACATCCCCGAAGTTGATGCCTTCTTTGGTACGATGGAGTTGCCGGCTTTGCTTGCAAAATTCAATGCTGATTACAAACACGAATTAATTGGAGAACGCAGCATAACAACGCCTTTGCATTATGCTTATCTCAAAATTTCTGAGGGCTGTAATCGAACCTGTAGTTTTTGTGCGATTCCGCTAATGCGTGGCAAACACGTAAGCCGATCCATAGAGTCTTTAGTCAAGGAGGCTCGACATCTCGCTACTCAAGGGGTGAAAGAATTAATTTTAATCGCACAAGAGCTAACCTATTACGGATTGGATTTATATAAAATGAGAGCCTTGAATGAGCTACTTACTGCCTTATGCCAAATTGATGGTATTGAGTGGATTAGACTTCATTATGCTTATCCGAGCAAATTCCCTAGAGAAGTTTTTGATGTGATGGCAGTGCAGCCAAAGATTTGTAATTATTTGGATATTCCATTACAGCATGCAAATGATGCTGTCTTGCAAAGAATGCGCAGGCAAATAACGCAAAAAGAGCAAATCGAATTGATCGAATATGCGAGAGCGAAGGTTCCGAATATCGCAATTCGCACGACCATGTTAGTAGGTTTCCCTGGAGAATCGGAGGAAGAATTTGAAGATCTTGTGAACTTTATACAAAAGATGCGGTTCGAAAGATTAGGGGTTTTTCAATACAGCCATGAAGAGGATACCACAGCCCATGATATGGAAGATGACATATCGCCGGAGCTAAAAGCGGAGCGAGCAAATAAAGTGATGGAGGTGCAAAGGCAAATATCTGGGCAAAAAAATGAAGCAAAAATTGGAGAGACCTTTAAAGTTTTGATCGATAGAAAAGAAGGGGAGTTCTTTATTGGACGAAGCGAATTTGACTCGCCTGAAGTAGATAACGAAGTTTTGATTTCAGCAAAGGATCATTATCTAAGAATTGGAGATTTCGCCTGGGTTGAAATTGAGCATACAGAAGAGTTTGATCTCTATGGAAAATTAGTAGAAGACAAATAATGAGTAAAATATTAAGCATAGACCATAAGAACTTTAGTCCATTTCTGCAAGCAGGAATAGTACTTGGATTGATGGTTTTGTTTATGCTTGTAGGAAATGTTGGAAACGAAGACCCTTTGTTCTCATGGATGGTTGTCTGTGCTATGATGTTATTTTACGCTTTGTTAAACACTGTTTTGAGTTTGTCCTCAGAAGATAGAACCAATTATTGGTGGAAAAGTATTGTGGGATTTGTTTTTATGGTTTTTATGGGAAGTGTTTTGGCAGCATGGTCATCTGGACTCAAGATTGATGAAGCGGGCTCAATTAAATGGCTCTTTATCGTTTTTACCATAGGATATCTTGTATTTATATCGATCGTTCAACTCATTCGTTTAATTGTAACTCTGGCTCAAAGAGAAGAAAACAATTATAACCGCAACAATTAAAATCATTTTATAATGAGAATATTCCTTTTCTTGGTTCTTATTTCTTTTTGTGCATGTCAAACGAATTCTCAAAAACTTAATAAAAAAGAGCCATCGGCTTCCTCTGACCTTGTCAAAATAGAAAAGACAGAAAAAGAATGGCGGACTCAACTTTCAGAAATGGAATATTATGTAATCCGAGACAAAGGAACCGAAAGATCTTTTACCGGTGAGTATTGGGATCACAAAGAAAAAGGAACATACCTATGTCGAGCCTGTCAACTTCCATTATTCAGCTCAGAAACCAAGTTTAAATCAGGCACAGGCTGGCCAAGCTACTACAAACCAATTGATGAATCACATGTAGCAGAAGATACGGATTACAACCTGGGTTATGCCAGAACAGAAATTTTATGTGCGAGGTGCGATGGACACCTAGGTCATGTTTTTAATGATGGACCTGAACCAACGGGTTTGCGTTATTGTGTAAACTCCGCTTCGATCCTTTTTGAGCCAGCTCAAGAAATGCCCAAATAAATAAGATAAGCAATGGCCACGAATGCCAAAGCGCTTGCTATTGCTATGAAGTACTTTTGAAAATTATCCTCTGTTTTGTTTTGGCCTAATCCAATGTTTGAAAGAACCTTATTGGCATGTACCAATTTCTCCTCTGGTACTTGTACGTTAGCACCTTGAATGCCTGTAAGTTCGACACTTCCTATGGCCAAAGCGCTTTCACCTATTACTTTGAATTCTATGCCCTCGTTTTGAAGGGCAAATTTTATTTGATCTATTTCTATTGGATTAGTTGATGAAATTAGGTGCACAAATTTTTTCATATTCGTAAGATAATTTAAACTGAGCATTTATGAGAAATTCATTGGCTTTAAGAATTTTACTCTATCTAACTGTCTATTTCTGTTTGAGATTTTTTGGAGGAGAAATAGGATACAAGATTTTATATCCAATAAATTTACTTGTTACCTTTTTGCATGAGTTTGGTCATGCTGTTGGAGCTATTCTAACTGGGGGATCTGTTTTGTCCATAGAAATTTCGCCTAACGGTGCTGGTGCAACGCGTACCCTTGGTGGGAGTTTTCCGATTATACTGATGGGGGGCTATATTGGATCTGCTATTTTCGGGAACCTTCTTTTTTTAATCGGAGCAAGATCGCAAAACTTTGCAAAGCCTGTTTTGGGCGTACTTGCTGCTTCAATGATCTTTAGTTCAGTTTTTTGGTTTAGGACAATGTTTACCAGCGGATTTTTGATCGTTTTTGCCTTGGTGTTGTTGTTTATTGTTTTTAAAACAAATTGGGCCCGAGAAATTCTGATGTTTCTGGGCCTTGCCTGTATCGTTTATATAGTGCAGGATTTTAATGTAGGACCTACTTCTGATCTTACCCGCTACGCAGAAGAAATGGTCATTCTTCCGATGAAGGCCTGGATGTATATATGGCTCGGGATAGTCCTTTTTCTCTGTTATTGGAATTTGAAACTTATATTCAGATTGGAGGATAAGGTGGTACAAGACGAATTCTAATTAGGAATTTCCCAACATACTAATTGCCCATTACTTCCGGTATAGATTCTTTTCTCCTCTGGGGTATAGCTAAGATCCCCAAAGACATTAAACTTTTCATCGATATAGCGCTTTTGACCAGTTAAGGCATCTGCAATACAAAGTCTACTGTCCCCATAAATCACATAGTTTTGATCAACATGCATGTCCAACGCAACTCCGCCTTCATCAAATTCGAATAATACCGTTCCGTTATATTTATCAAACCCGCGCAAAGTGCCAGTACTTCCTCTTACATATAAAATATCATTCTGTAGAAAATAAGGTGTTAGTTGGAATCCTTCGGGGCCAATGAAATCACGTTGCCAAAGTTTTTCTCCTGATTCCCTGTGAAAGCAATAGGCGGAAACTTTACCTACGCAATAAATGAAATCTCCATCGATTATTGGAGGGTTTTTGGCGTTGACATCTCCTACAGGGTCAAAATCGTTTTTGCTCCAAACAAACTGTTTTTGAGATATATTATATGCATGAAAATCTACAGATTCATTATACCCATTTTCGAAAGTGTATTTCCTTTCGAAAAAGTATAAAATAGTGTCTCCGTTTTCGGCCAAATGAGGTGCCGGACATGTATAAGCTCTAAACCATGCATCTTGACTTTCCAATCGCAAAACTTCTTTCCAAGTGTGACTGCCGTTTGATTTATGAAGAATGCTACTCAGATCATGATTGGCATTTAAGACACAGGTAAACAGATCATTATTGAGGCTGGATAGCCCAAGAGCCGGAATTTGGAATTCATGCTGTTCTAAAATGTTTAAATCTATATCGAGCAAAAAGTATTCAGGGCCACGCATGACATGTAAGCCTTTCGAATCAAAATGTAATTGGTGGATCGGATCAAATTCAATTCTTTTGAGCAATTCTCCAGATTCTTTGTTGTATTTCTCCAAATAGCGCGGACCTGAATTCAAATCTTCCGTTTCTAAAAAAAGAAATTCTTCTGTTTCAATAATATGACTTCCGTCTCTCATAACTTGGCCAATATTCTGATAGTCTGTTTTCCAAATTATTCTTAGAGTATCTTCTTCCATTGTCTCATTAATGATATTACTAACTATTTCAGAATCCATCGCTTCTTCTTCATTCGAACAAGCACTAAGAAGTACAACAGAGAATAGGAGAATTGCTATAGTTTTCATTTCTTAAATCGGGTTGGTTTTAAAGTATATACCCTTGGCACCCGAAAATAAATCATCCATTGCCTTTTTTAAATTGGTATCATTGCGTTCTTGCTGATGATTGGACCCGATCATGTCAACAAAATCTCCAGCGTTTGGATACGCTGTTTGAGAATACACTGGGACCACACCGTCTGAAGGGGAAACTTCAACCATTTGATACGAGTAAATCGGAGTTTGATAAAACTGACAATCTTGATTTGGCAAGCTGTCGTAAAGGGCACATTCTTGTTGTCCATTTACAATATATTGACTCATGCCATTATAAGCGCCATTTTCAAATTCTTCACATTGGCAATAATAACCCTCCAATGTAGTTTGTAATTCTATAGATCCAATAAACGATTTCCAACTGTTGTTGATATTGCCAACCCATCTTCTTGCCTCTCTAAAATTTTGGCTTGCAACAAAGAGATCATTTTTATCCCAGTGGGCAAAAAGCTCCATGATCGATTGAGAGGTACAACTAAAAGGATTTGGAAACCAATTGCAATCAGGATAATTCAGGTATTGATTAAAGTAAAATTCTTCTTTCATTTGAAGTTTTTCCCATAAGTCTTGATATTGGTCTACTAATTCTTGATCGTTGTTATCAGCAAATGCTGGTGCATTGGCAGAATAGATTCGACTGGATAAATATCGAATTAAAACAGGATCATCTTCTATTCCATACATACAAACAGAGGGTAAGTCATTGGAGAAATTTTGAAGATTTTGAATTTGGGCAGATTGCGGTCTGATTTCGTACAAAATACCAGGATCAAACATAGCAATGATCGTTTCAAATCCATCACTATAAATATCATCATATAGACTGATCTCTGATTGTTGTAATAAAAGTGCTTCAAGAGTTTCAAAGGGGTGGTCAAAACTCACATCAGCAATCGATTGAATCAACGCTTCAACTAAATTATTCGTACTGTTTTCTAAAATTTCATTTCCATAAGCATTGACTAAGGCTTTGATACCATCGTAAAGCCAATCTTCTATTTCATGGACTTTGTTTCCTAACTCAGAACCAGCCAATGGGCTTCCTATTGTTATCACACCATGAAATGAATTTTCGTTGTCTGGAACATTTTCTTCGGCCATTTTTTGTTGCATTCTTCGTGACATCAGGCCGCCTAAACTGTGGCCAATAGCAAAGCTTTTTGTTGGATTAAGATTGTTACTTGTCACATCATAAAATGTACCTTCTTTACAATCTTCGAATAACTCGTCTTCGGCTATTTGCCAACTTGGTTGATCATATTCTGGTCGTTCTTGTACAAATTTATATTTTGACTCTAGAGCAGTGGCAGCGGTAGCCCAGGAGTCATCAGAGCCTTGCAAGCCGTGGACAAAGGTGATCAATCGCTCTGGTCCTTCTTCTTGTGTTGAACCAGATCCAGCTCCGTCACCATTGTCGCTATTCGTATTGTTAGGGTTTTGAGGATGGTTTATCGGATAATTAGGATCAGTGGGATATGGAATAGGATCTGATTTTATACTAGGTCTAATTGGTGCTGTTTCTTGTGATGTAGTATCCTCAGATAAATTACAATTTACGACGGATGTTGCATCACTTTGACTGTAACTTTGAGGCCCTAATTGTAGAAAAAAACCTAGGGTCAAGCATATTATATATTGTTTCATTGTATTTGATTTTATTTAATAATTAAGAATTGGGGTTGTCCGCTACACCTTCGATTGATTTAACTTCTCTTGTAATGCGCATTCGTTTCTGTATGCAAGCACCACCTGTAAGGGCATCATCTTGTGTGATTGTAATTTCTGTTGGAAACCATAAGGGATTTGAGTCGTTGTGAATGGGATCTCCCTCTTGGTTTACGTAATAAGGACAATTGACCTTGGTGTACTTTGTGTTTTTTACCACTGTCTTGGAGTTGCCCTGTGTGTTTAGGCGAATTATTTCCTCAACTGTTTTTAGTGTAGGGTTGATCTCCAAAGTATAGTTGGGCGTAAAGTGAATAATGGTCGTTCCTCCTTTTAAAGTGCTAAATGGGACTTTAGCATTTTCGAGTTGAGTAAAATGATCTTTGGTAAGAACGGGAAATTGATTTTTTTGAATGAAGTCAGGTTGGAAGGTACTGGTAATCATTTTGTTTCCCTCAGTTTTTTGCGTACTGTTGTTCAGTATTGAAGTACTCATTGGACCTGAGACATTTGATACATTTCCTGGAGCAACATTTGGGTCAAAAACATATTCTTTGCGTTCTTTTGGCCAAACACCGTCTTCTCGATCCAAATACTCAATGCGTACCTGAGCGTTGCCATCATGGCTTTCAAGTTGGGTGATTTGGAGAGAATTCTTCTTGCTTAAAAGATTGATTTTTTGATAGTCTTTGAGTTGAGAAAGATCTTCCGTTTTGAAAGTATTTTCTCTTACCTCATGGTAAACTACTTCGAGTTTTACGTCCTGTAGTAAGGGAGCTTGTTGTGCAAATGCTCCTGTCAAAGGAATTAGAAACATTGCAACAACTGTGTTTAAATTGAGAAGTGTTCTCTGTAACATAAATTGAAAATTTTGATTCAATCATGAATACAGAAAAGTAAATTCGCGTAATCAGCGAAGCCAAATATTACTTTTGAAAAATTAGAATATCTTGAAAATCTAAGGCTTCAGAATCTTTCTCTGGATTGCGCCAATAACCTGGAAAATATTGAATTTTAGAAAAGCCTACCTCTTCTAGTAGCTTAAAAAGAAATGCTTTTTGAAATGCGATATTGGCGCTTTTCACCTTTTGATCCATCAATGAAAAATCTTCATATTTAAACTTGAAAGAAAAATTTGGATTTACTTCTTTAAGTTTTTCATCTAGTACGAAAAACGTACTAAAGCATGTTTTTCCTGGTCTCAGTAATCGATAAATTTCTTTCAGATAATTCTCCATTTCTTCTTTTTGAAGATGTGTCATTACACTGATTAAGAAGATAAAATCTTTACTTTCTGCTTTTAAAGGAAAGGTAAAATTTGCTGCGTCTTCACCATCGTTTCGGTACAAATCGTTCTTTAGATCTATGAGATGGAATTTGAAGTTCTGATGTTGTTTGGCTATAAAACCATTGCACCATTTTATACCCATGGGGATTACATCAAAACCATCATAACGTGCACCTTTATCTAAATATTCGGTTAGTGGGATAGCCATCCGCCCTATACCACAACCAATGTCAAGAACATCTTCGTTCGGTTTTAAATCTCCATGTTTTTTGAAATATTCGACGAATCGAAAACCTGTTTCTCTAAAGTTTCCTCCTCCTGTATAAATTAAACTTGGAGCAGGATACTTCTTTGCATTTGGGCCAAAGGCATGCAAAATATCCTGAGGGATATAAAGCAGTTTTCTCGACAGAAAACGAGCAGATGGAGGAAGTTTGTAATATAGATTTCGAATACTCATGGACTATTCCACCTCTAGAAGAAATTTATTCTTTTTACCATTTTCGACAAGAACGTATTTTTCATGTAAGAGCTCATTTGAAGAAACTTCAAATTCATTGGAGTCCACTTTAATTTTATTGATTGACAAAGCATTGTTTTGAATCGCTCTTCTTGCATCTCCTTTAGAACCTACTATCCTGGTATGCTCAGAAATTAAATCGATGACATTTGCACCCTTATCGAATATCACTTTGTTAACCCCAAAGGTCGAAATTTCATTAGAGACTGCTTCTAAAGAATCCATATCCATACTCAATAAGTCCTCTCTTGTTGCTTTTTTGTTGAATAGGATTTCGGACACTTTTTGAACCGACTCATAGGCTGCCTTTGAATGAACACGGACAGTTATTTCTTCGGCTAGTATTTTCTTTAATGCTCTTGGGTCATCAGCATATTGAGTCTCCAAGGCTTCGATCTCTTCCTTCTCCTTAAAAGAGAAGTAACGAAAATATTTGGGCAAATCAGCATCTGCAGCATTAATCCAAAATTGATAAAATTTGTAAGGAGAGGTCATTTTTGGGTCCAGCCAAATATTTCCTGATTCCGATTTTCCAAATTTGGACCCGTCTGCTTTGGTGAGTAGGGGGGTAGTAATCGCAAATGCTTTGCCTTCTGTATTTCTTCGTATAAATTCTGTGCCAGAGGTTATATTGCCCCATTGGTCTGATCCTCCCATTTGAAAAAGACAGCCATATTGTTCGTAAAGCATTTGGAAGTCATAAGCTTGTAATAGTTGGTAGCTAAACTCTGTAAAAGAGAGCCCTGTTTCTAATCTGTTTTTAACAGAGTCTTTGCTCATCATATAACTAACCGTCAAGGTTTTGCCTACATCTCGAAGAAAATTGAGCACATTCATTTCTTTATAGAAATCGATGTTGTTTACAATGCGGGCTTTATTTTCTCCTTCAAAATCAAGAAATTTTTTGGCTTGCTCCGCTTGGAATTTTAAGTTGCTGTCCAACTCTTCAAAGCTTTTTAGCTGACGTTCTTTGTCTTTTCCAGAGGGATCGCCAATCCTTCCCGTCGCTCCTCCCATCAGGACAATTGGTTGGTTGCCAGCTCTTTGCCAAAAAGATAGCAGCATTATTTGTACATAATTTCCTATAGTCATAGAAGGCGCCGTAGGATCAAATCCTATATATCCTATGGCTTTTCCACTCAACAATTGTTCTTCTGCTCCAGGTGTAATATCATGAAGCATCCCCCGCCATTTTAGTTCTTCCAAAAAGCTTTTTCCCATCTCTGTTTTATTTGCAGTTGCAAAAATATCACAATAGCCACGTCAATGTGCTTAAATTAGTAACAGATTAACGAAATTGAATCTAACGTCGAAAATAGAAAGTAGAATTTCTGGAACCTCTAACAAGAGATTTACCGGAATAATTGTAAAAATTGCGATTGCAGCCATTGCCCTGAGCCTGGCTGTTATGATTATTACAACTGCTATGATTCGAGGATTTCAGAACCAGATTTCAGAAAAGATATTTGGTTTTTGGGGACACATTCATTTATACGATACCAATTATAACAGAAGCCAAGAAAATGTACCCATAGATATTGGTCAAGAATATTACCAACAACTCAAAGAATTGAAGAATGTAGATTTCCAAAAACCATCGGGTTTTATGGGGATAGAATTTGGTGATACGTATACAAGCGATCAAACCAATGGAGGCATAAAACATGTTCAGTCATTTACCATTATTCCGGGTATACTAAGTACTAAGGAAGAGTTGGAGGCTATTTTTGCCAAAGGGATAGGAACAGACTTTGATTGGGAAAGAATGTCTCAGTATTTGGTGGAGGGTGAACCCATTGATTTGAAAGACGGAAAATCCAAAGATGCTTGGATTTCTACAGTCATTTCCAATAGGTTAAATTTAAAACTTGGAGATAAGTTTAACGTCGATTTCTTTATTGACGGAAAACAAAGGAAGCGGCAGTTTCAAATTAAAGGCCTATATAACACGGGGCTAAATGAATATGACAAAAGATTCATTTTAATTGATCAATCTCGGATCCAACAATTGTTAGAATGGGAAAAAACTCAAGTTGGTGGTATAGAGGTATTTGTCGAAAACCTCGATGATGTTGAGGCTATTTCAGAATTCATATACTTTGATATACTGCCATCCAATTTGTATTCTGAAACGATCAAAGACAAATTTGGTGGAATTTTCGAATGGCTAGAACTTCAAAACATCAACGAAAGAGTCATTCTGCTCTTGATGGTGGTAGTAAGTATAATTAATATGATTACCGCACTGCTCATTTTGATTCTTGAGAGATCGAAAATGATTGGAATCTTAAAGTCGTTGGGGATGCGTAATTGGGATATTCGAAAAATATTTCTCCGAATGGCTGGAAGAATTGTTTCTTATGGCTTATTGATAGGGTCTTTTGCTGGGATAATGGTTTGTTTGTTGCAAAAATGGTTTGGTTTTATCAAGCTCGACGAGCAAAACTATTATCTATCTGTAGCACCGATAGAACTAGATCTTTGGACTTTGATACTACTTAATGTGTCTACGATTATAATTACGCTGAT
Organism: Saprospiraceae bacterium; assembly: GCA_020627705.1. Taxonomy (GTDB): domain Bacteria; phylum Bacteroidota; class Bacteroidia; order Chitinophagales; family Saprospiraceae; genus JAHDHU01. Next base: position 263,958 of record JAHDGJ010000001.1, on the reverse strand, counting down.
TTTTCTAATCTTACCAACCTATTTGGTTACCTATATTTCACCAGTCAAAGCTTTGAGATTTGATTAATACGTACTAAGCTGTGAAAGAAATTGGTATCCGATGGCGGCGTTTACTAAAGCATTTGTTATTTATTGAATCAAAGACTAATCCCCAAATAAGGCATTGGTTTGATTGGCCAATGGATTTGGTGTTCATGTTTTTAGATGTGCTTTGGCTTCCTGACCTTATACAAGGTTTTGTCCGGATTTGGCCCTTTAGTAGATTTCGAAGAATAAACAAAGAGGAAACTCAAATCGTTAAAGGCCTATTTCAAAATGAAGGGATTGGAAAAGATATCAGGATTAGAGAACGTATACATCCACTTAGAGATGGATATTTTCACGCTTTTGTTTTCTGTCGCAACATCTATTGCGTGAAAGAACTGAGTTTGGCTGTGTTTGTACACGAATTGATACATGTCTGGCAAAGTAAAAAGTATGGCAGTTGTTATATATATAGGGCCCTCAAAGCCCAACATTTTACCCCGGATTACAGTTATGGCGGGGTAGGCCGTATAAAAGAAATGGTACGAACAAATGCTCCCTTGAGTGAATTGAACTTTGAACAACAAGCCCAAGTATTTCAAGATATCTATATGTTACGTATGGAAAGGTCCCTTCCTAAGGAAATATGGACTTATTTTGTGTCCTTTTTAAGAATCTAATAAAAGCCACTTATGGCTTAGTATTTGTTTCTTATCTAACGGATATATTATTATTAATCATCATGGATTCAAACTATGATCAAGTACTATGAAAAAATAGGCCCTCAGCTAAGTAGCAAGGAAAACTTGGAGCAGTGTGTTTGGATCAATGTTGAACCAGATACTCCGCTCAACGAAATAGAAGAATTAGCAAATCGTCTCGAAATACCTTTGGACTTTTTGACGGATTCCTTAGATATCAATGAGCGTTCGAGGTATGAGCGGGAAGATAATGATTTATTGATACTCATTAATACACCATATTTAAATGATTCTGAAAATGAATCTGAAGCTATTTATATAACTATCCCTATTGGTATTGTATTAACAACAAATCATATTGTAACTATTTCTCCGAGGGAAAATCCCGTGGTAAACAAGTTTTTGGAGGGGAGAGTTAAAAATTTTAATCCTCAGGATCGCAAGCTGTTTGTGCTGCAAATTTTGGAAGAAAATGTAAAAGGATTTTTACAGTCTCTAAATAAACTCAATCTAAGACGAAACTTAATAGAGCAAGAATTGTATAACTCAAGTCGAAATGCAGAATTGCAGCAATTGCTTCGAATAGAAAAAAGTCTAGTGTATTTCGTAACAGCTTTAAGTACCAATGAATTGTTGAAGATGAAAATGAAAAGGTCGGATATTCTCAGAGTGCGAGACTTAGAGTTTCATTCGGATCTATTTGAAGACTTGATCATCGACAATTCTCAGGCGTTAGAAATGTCCAACGTATACACGAATATATTGAGTGGTACGATGGAAGCCTATGCATCTATTGTTTCAAACAATTTGAATGTTTTTATCCAGCGATTAACCATTATTACGATAATACTAATGGTTCCAACCTTGGTTGCGAGTTTCTATGGAATGAATCTCAAGCATCTCCCATTTAACGATTCTAAATTTGCCTTTCCAACCATTATCCTCATTTCTCTTGTTCTTGGAATGTTGTTGATTTGGTTTTTCGTTCGAAAGCGGAAGGTATAGCGCTCATTTTAGGGCTTTAACGTATTAGAATATTTCTTAATACAATAAGTTATCCACATCGCCTTAAAAAGTCTGAAATCATATTAGCTTGATTTATAATATGTTAGCATAGTTATCAACACATTGTTAATAACTTTTATATATTCAAATCAATAATTATCTGTTATTTTGAGGTATCAAATCGAACGAATTTTTCTTTTTTGATGAGATGAAAAGGGATGGATTAAAATTCCTTTTCGAGGTTAAAAGCCAAAGACTTACACATAGCTTTAAAAAATATATAAGAATTTTTTAAAGCTATTTTTGTCCCAATTAGATTTTATATATATTAGTTTTAATTATATGTGTTTTGGCATGTATACGGGCTTCTTAGCCTCTAATCCAAAATACTTAAATGCAAGATAAAGTAACCCATACATGAGCAACCAAACTGAACCTATTTTACGTGAAAATCCGAACAGATTTGTTCTTTTTCCAATAGAGCACGATGACATTTGGCAATTTTACAAAAAATCGGAGGCCAGTTTTTGGACTGCTGAAGAAATTGATCTTCACCAAGATTTGTCGGATTGGGCGAACAAGCTAAACGATGACGAAAGACACTTTATCAAACATGTACTTGCCTTTTTTGCAGCAAGCGATGGGATCGTAAATGAGAACCTCGCAGAAAATATGGTGAATGAAGTTCAATATACTGAAGCCAAATTCTTTTACGGATTTCAGATAATGATGGAGAACATTCACTCCGAAACGTATTCATTACTTATAGATACATATATCAAAGACACGGAAGAGAAAAATTATCTTTTCAATGCTATCGAAAATATGCCTTGTGTACGTAAAAAAGCGGACTGGGCATTGCAGTGGATTGAAGAAGGAGATTTCAAAACCCGTTTAATTGCATTCGCAGCCGTTGAAGGAATTTTCTTTAGTGGATCATTTTGCTCAATCTTCTGGTTGAAAAAGAGAGGCTTAATGCCTGGCTTAACTTTCTCAAACGAATTGATTTCAAGAGATGAAGGGATGCATTGTGACTTTGCCTGTCTTCTTTATAACAGACACATTCAAAACCAATTGGACAAATCTGTGGTAGAAAAGATTATCACCGATGCCGTAGAGATTGAAAAGGAGTTTGTTTCTGATGCGCTTCCGGTAAAACTATTAGGAATGAATTCTGACGATATGTGTCAATATATCGAGTTTGTTGCGGATAGATTATTGGCGCAACTTGGTAATGAAAAGATTTATAACGTCGAAAACCCTTTCCCATGGATGGAGTTAATCTCACTTCAAGGGAAAACCAACTTTTTTGAGAAGAGAGTGGGAGACTACAGAAAATCTGGAGTAGGTACAGAGCAAGGAAAGCAAATCTTTTCTCTCGACGAAGACTTTTAAGGAACCACACCAACAAGACTGAGAATTGAGGCTTAGAGTTCTACTCTGAAAAGGGGAGTATTCTCTAAATGATGAACTACACTTTATTAACTCTAAAGAAATTTGACATGCATGTAGTAAAAAGAAGTGGTAAAAAAGAAACAGTAAGTTTCGATAAAATAACGGCTCGAGTCAAAAAGCTATGTTATGGCTTAAACCAACAACACGTTAGGCCAATCGAAATTGCCCAAAAGGTCGTGCAAGGGCTCTATGATGGGGTAACAACAACCGAATTGGACAATTTAGCGGCAGAGACTGCAGCTTCCTTGTCCACCAAACATCCGGATTATGCCTTGTTAGCAGCGCGTATCGCTGTTTCTAATTTGCATAAAAACACCAATAAGAGTTTTTCAGAAACCATGGAGGCTTTGTATGCTTACATTGATCCGAAAACAGGAGACAAGGCAGGACTCATAGGTGACCAAACAATTGAGATTATACGGAAACATGCAGACAAACTTGATTCTTCTATTATCTATGATCGTGATTTTACCTTCGACTATTTTGGTTTTAAAACCTTAGAGCGTTCTTACCTTTTAAGAATGAATGGTCAAGTGGTGGAGAGGCCACAACATACCCTTATGAGAGCCGCTGTTGGAATCCATGGAGAGGACATAGAGGATGCCATAGAGACCTACAATCTCATGTCAGAAAAGTGGTTCATACATGCGACTCCTACGCTTTTTAATGCTGGTACACCCAAGCCACAACTTAGTTCTTGCTTCTTGTTGAGTATGACTGAAGACAGTATTTCGGGGATTTTTGAGACGCTTTCACGATGTGCAAAAATATCTCAATCTGCAGGTGGTATTGGACTAAGCATTCACAACATTCGTGCGGAAGGAAGTTATATTAAAGGTACAGGTGGGACGAGCAATGGGATTGTCCCTATGTTAAAGGTTTTTAATGATACGGCAAGATATGTAGATCAGGGGGGCGGGAAAAGAAAAGGCGCATTTGCGGTCTACATCGAGCCTTGGCACAGCGACATCAAACATTTCTTAGATTTAAAGAAAAATCATGGTAAGGAAGAAATGAGAGCAAGGGATTTGTTTTACGCGATGTGGATTCCTGATTTGTTCATGGAGCGTGTCAAAAACAATGAAACTTGGTCTTTGTTCTGTCCAAACGAATGCCCAGGACTTGATGATACATATGGAGGCGAATTTGAAGCACTGTATCACAAGTACGAGCAAGAAGGTAAGGCAAGAGAAACCGTAAAAGCCCAAGACATTTGGTTTGCCATTTTAGAATCGCAGATAGAAACTGGCACGCCTTATATCTTATACAAGGATGCGGCAAATAAAAAATCGAATCAAAAGAATTTGGGTACCATAAAGAGCAGTAATCTTTGTACCGAAATTATTGAATATACCTCACCAGATGAAGTGGCCGTATGTAATCTTGCATCTATATCTCTTCCAAAATTCGTAGATATACAAGCTAAGAAATATGATTTTGAAGCCTTAGAAAGGATTACTCGTGTGATCACGAGAAACCTCAATAAGATTATTGATATCAATTATTACCCAATCAAAGAGGCAGAAAACTCCAACATGAGGCATAGACCGATTGGTATTGGGGTACAAGGTTTGGCTGATGCATTCTTACTTATGAGAATGCCATTTGACAGCGATGAAGCCAAAGCATTGAATACTCAAATTTTTGAGACGATCTATTATGCCGCCGTTTCTGAATCCAACAAACTAGCCCAAAAGAATGGAGCCTATCAGACCTTCAATGGTTCACCTGCAAGTGAAGGAAAGCTTCAATTTGATTTGTGGGATGTAACGCCTTCAGATCGATACGATTGGGATAGTTTGAAGAAAGAGGTGATGGCTACAGGGTTAAGAAACAGTCTATTACTAGCTCCGATGCCTACAGCAAGTACGTCGCAAATTTTAGGAAACAACGAATGCTTTGAGCCCTATACTGCGAACATTTACACGAGAAGAACATTATCAGGAGAACATATCATTGTCAACAAACACTTGTTGAATGACCTCATCGGAATGGGCTTGTGGAACAACGAAATGAAAGAGCAACTCATGGCTGCCAATGGTTCGGTAAAAGATTTGGATGTACCGGAGCATATTAAAGAATTGTATAAGACAGTATGGGAAATGAGCCAGCGTGTGCTTATAGACATGTCAGCCGATCGTGGTGCGTTCATTTGTCAAAGCCAGAGTTTAAATCTGTTTGTAGAAAGTCCAAATTTTGCAAAGTTGAGTGCCATGCACTTCTATGGATGGCAAAAAGGATTGAAAACAGGTATGTACTACTTAAGGTCTAAAGCTGCCGTGGATCCAATTAAATTCACTTTGAGCGAGAAGCATCAAAACAAATCGATAAGAAGAGAAGAAAAAGAGAAGATCGAGGTCGTTCACGAAGAGCAGTTGGCAAAAGAGACTCCAGCGGTGCAAACAGTAACTGTTGATACGGTGATCACTGCAAAACAATTAAAAGAAGCTGAGGGGCAAGTATGCACGATGGAAGACGGCTGCATCTCTTGCGGAAGCTAGAAATACTATTATCTCAATTACTTATTATAGGGAAAGTTGATACTCAGCTTTCCCTATTTAATTTTTGGAGAAAGATCTCCATACCCACAGTGGCTTTCTCCTCGATCAAAATCACATTTTGACTTTGTGTCAATTCAATGTTTAGTTTTGGTTTTGGATCAATATAGTAAATTGTAGTTTTTGGTTTTGCAAAACCAACCAATCCAGCGGCGGGGTAGACCTGCATCGAAGTTCCTACAATCAAAATAATTTCAGCATTGGCCACAATTGGTACAGCCTCTTCCATTTTGGGTACAGCTTCTCCAAACCATACGATATGTGGTCGCAGTTGATGGCCGTTGGGATCTAGATCTCCAATGACCAAATCATCTTGCCAATGTAAAATGTAATTCTCGTTTCGGATACTTCTTACCTTACGCAACTCCCCATGCAGATGAATGACTTTTTTGCTTCCCGCTCGTTCGTGCAAATCGTCTACATTTTGAGTGATGACAGTAAGGTCAAAATATGTCTCTAAGGAAGCAATACGTTTGTGTGCTTTGTTGGGATGTACTTCATACAACTGCGCTCTACGTTTATTGTAAAAATCCAAAACGAGTGCAGGATTTTTGGCAAAGCCTTCCGGACTGGCCACTTCATAAATATCATGACCCTCCCAAAGGCCATTGGCATCACGAAAAGTACTTATGCCACTTTCTGCGCTTATTCCAGCACCAGTCAACACAACTATTTTTTTCATAACTTTTCTTCCTCTGCATACTCGATGTGGCCTTTATATTTTTGAAACGGAATGGCTAACATGTTGAGAATGTTGTTTGTCTCTTTATAATCTAAATGGGTATCCAATCCGTATTTGAGTTTTGCATTATCTACAACCACAAAGGTTTGAAAAATCCTATCCCAAATAGAAAAGATATTTCCATAGTTCGTATCGCTATAAGGCATTCTGTAATGATGATGCACTCTATGCATTCTTGGTGTTACAAACAGCCAACCAACCAACAGATCAAGCCATTTGGGGTAGTTTAAATTGGAATGAGTCACTTGTGTCGCAACGAGCGACATGCTTTGGTACACAAAAATTAGCCAAATTGGGGCACCGACTAAAAAGATCGCCAAAGCTGTGAAGGCAAATCGGAAAATACTTTCCCCTGGGTGGTGTCTATTAGCAGTTGTAGTGTCCACATGCCGATCCGTATGGTGAATAATGTGAAAACGCCATAGCAAAGGAATTTTATGTTCCAAAAAATGTATAAGCCAAGCCCCAATGAAATCCATTAATAGAACACCAAGAAGGAGAGTAGGCAAAGAGGATAATTGTAACCAATGAATTAGTCCAAATTCGTTGGTTGTTACCCATTCAGAACTCGATATCAAAAGGAAGGCAAGAAGAAAATTTACAAGCACAGTAGTAAGTGTAAAGAACAAATTAATTCCAGTATGCTTCCATCGGTTGTAATCGATTTTGAAAAAGGGGAACCCACTTTCTAGGAGCATAAAGAAACCAAGACCACCCACAAGCATGAGGGATCTATGTGTCGTGGGCATATCTGAGAAATAAGAAATAATCGTGTCCATTTTATATGCTGTTTCTATGATATTCTACTAAAGCTAAGATAGGCTCTCTTAATATTTTAAAATTATTGATTTGATATGAATTACACACTGTTTGGAGTGAATTCGAAAAATAAAAAGCGGTACTGCCAACAAAACCAATTTGAACGGAAAGAAAATTTTTGTGTTTGAGTATTCTTTTCTCAACAAGTTCGTTGAATTCATTTTTTAGCAGCTGATCCTTCCAAGGAGAATTAATTTTTGATAAGAACTTTGGAAATTGAGCCAGGTATGCATTGGGTCTATCCTTTTGATATAAAGCCTCTAATACAATTTCCAAATTGACATTATACTGTCGCTCAAATTGATCCCTCAATTCAACTGGCATTTCCTTGTACATAAAGTCCCTCAAAATTGCTTTGCCTATGGCATTTCCGCTTCCTTCGTCTCCTAAAAGATAACCCAGGCTCGGAGTGAGTAACGAAATCTCTTTGCCATCATAATATGCCACATTACTTCCTGTGCCGAGTATTACAACTATGCCTTCTGAATGGCCAAACAATGCCCGAGCTGCTCCAATTAGATCCGAATGAATCTCTAACTCCAAATCAAAGGGTTGAAAGGTCTTTTGAAGCCTGATTTGAGCGTAAGAAGATTTTGTACCAGTTCCGTAGAAAATAAGTTTTTCAGTCTTATGCAGTGCCTCAAGTAATTCAGAATCATCGAAGTGCAAAGGGTTTGCATCTTGGCTGGGATTCCAGCCTTTGGTTGTAATTAACGGAGCGCCACTATCTAGGCTTTTCCAATGTATTTTGGTCGAACCCGCATCTACTACCAATGTTTTGCTTAGGCTTTCGTTCATTTATGATCTTATTCGCTATCAAAATCGAAGCCTAAGTAGTCCGCTTGCATATCGTCTTTAAATTCATCAATTTCTCTTCGCTCTCTTTTTGTAGGTCTTCCTGCTCCTTTCTCTCTTCGCTCTGAAGAAGCTTTGCCAATAAACCATGATTTGTATTTATTCAGCTCTTCATCCGAAGTTAAGTTTTCATAACATTCGATGGCTAAAGGTGCTCCAACGCGTTTGTTGATAAGCTTCAACACCTTAAAGCTTAAGTTAAAGCCCTCCTTTTTAACTTGCACAATCTCATTGCCTTGTAAGAGGAATGAGGGTTTCAAGTTTTGGTCCTCAATTTTTACTTTTCCGGCTTTACATGCCTTTGTAGAAATCGTTCTTGTTTTAAAGATTCTAACACTCCAAAGCCATTTGTCCAGTCGAACCTTTTGCACTTATTTTGATTTTGGTACAGAAAATTTTTCTGACTCTAAGCCAGGTAAGACTGGTTTCATTTTTCTTAAAGCCTTAAGTACTTCTTTTGCGATGAAGAGATTGCGATACCATCTTTGATCTACTGGTGCTATAATCCAAGGGATTTTGGATTGGTTAATGGCATATTCGTATGCGGTCATGTAGTCGTTCCATTTTCTTCTTTCGCTCCAATCACCATCTTTATGCTTCCAATTTTTTTCAGGAACTGCAATGCGCTCTTTTAGTTTTTCGAGTTGCCTTTCTTTGCTCAGATGTAGGTAGAATTTGAGAATGGTTGTGTTGTTGTCCTTTTTAAGCAATTCCTCCCACGCATTTATTGCATTCATTCGCATCTTAACCTGACTAGGAGTTATCCATTTGTGTACTCTCTGGATAAGAATATCTTCATAATGTGAACGAACAAATATTTGACAGAACCCTTTAGCGGGTGCAAGCTTATGACAACGCCATAAAAAGTCATGTGCAAATTCTTCATCCGTAGGCTTCTTAAATGACTTTACATTGATATTAACAGGGCTGGCATACCTAAAGACATTTTTAACTGTTCCATCCTTTCCACTGCTATCCATACCTTGAAGGACAATTAGCAAACTTTGCTTCTCTTCTGCATACACCTTCATTAGCAGCTCGCCAATTTCTTTGGTAATTGCCTTGAGTTGAATTTTAGCCTTTTGTTTAGTTAAATTTTCCGGTGCTCTGGTAGAAATTTTAGATAGCCTGATCATTATTAATTCATTTTATTTCGTTTTACCATATAGGATTGTAAAACAGGATAGAAGCCTTTGTTAACATCAGCTTCGAAATAGTCTATTTTGTATTGTAAGCACTTCATGCGAAGCTCTTCTTTAAAAGCCATGATACGATTTTGATAATGCTCTTTTACTTGATTGGATTGAAGTTTTACTTTTTCTCCAGTTTCTAAATCCACAAATAAATATGGCCTGTTTTGGTAATCAAAGTTTAGTTCTTTGTCTGCATCCAAAACGTGGAATAGGATTACTTCGTGTTTGTTGTGCTTTAAGTGTTGGAGGGCAGAAAACATATCATCCATGTTTTCTTTTTGATCGAACATGTCCGAAAATATTACAACCAAAGATCGTTTATGAATGTTGTCTGCTATTTGATGCAATGCTTCAGTTGCCCTCGTAGCTTTTTCTTTTTTAGGATCTTGAATAAGTTTATCCAAATAGGAGAGCAGAAGCCTATAATGCGTGGTTGAAGATTTTGCTTTGGTATGAGTAATGACTTCATCTTCAAAAAGACTTAATCCAAAAGCATCTCTTTGCTTTCTCAATAGATTCATTAATGAGGCAGCTCCTAAGGCCGAAAACTGCAGTTTATTTATTGCTTTTCCTTCTTCATATTTTGGAAAATACATCGAGGAAGATGTATCAATAATAAATTGACACCTCAAATTGGTTTCCTCTTCATATTTTTTTACAAACATTTTGTCGGTCCGACCATATACCTTCCAATCAATATTTTTTATTGATTCTCCAGGGTTGTATATCCGATGTTCTGCAAATTCGACACTGAATCCATGAAATGGGCTTTTGTGCATTCCAATGATAAAACCTTCTACCACCTGCTTTGCAAGCAATTCTAGGTTGTTCAGCTGCTTTAGATCGTACTTCTCAAAAAAACTCATCGTTCAAATATAATAAGGCTTAAACTAAAAAGCTCCTGATCAAACGATACAGGAGCTTCTTTATAATTTATTCAAGGCTATCAATTACATATGAGCCGTGATTTTTTGCTCTAAGGTAGCTTTGGTAGCGGTTCCTACATGTTTATCTACAATCTCTCCATTTTTGATGAAAAGTATGGTTGGTATACTTCGTACTCCATATTTCATTGAAACTTCAGGATTGTGATCTACATTTAGTTTGCCAATAGTCGCTTTGCCATCATAATCTTTTGCTAATTCTTCGATTACAGGACCGACTAATCTACAAGGTCCACACCATTCTGCCCAAAAATCAACAACGCTAAGTTTGTCACCTTCTAATGCTGATTCCTGAAAATTTGTATCTGTGAATTCAAATGCCATTTTTCTATTTTTTAATTTCTAATAGTACAACTAATTTAATGCTGTAAAAGTTGCAAAAATAAACAATACTGTCTGTTGACGGATAGTTAAGTGATTTGGAATGTATAAAATGTTGAAATCTAGAGCACTTTTTCGTTTTGCAAAAAACGAACCCTTACTTACCGTAACATCAATTGTTTTCGGAGCCTTTTGTTTACTGTTCTACTTGCTTCCTACTTATGCCGAATTTATGTATCAAAAAGGCATCTATGCCTTACTCCGATTTCTTTATGATAACAGCTTAGGATTTCTTCCAATTCCTTCCATTTATTTTTTTGTAGTCGCCATATTCTACTTTATGGTCCGTTGGTTTACCCATTTAAAAAGCCGCAAATGGCAAGAAAGTGTTTTTAAATTTTTCAAAGCCTTGTTATTGGTTTTGATGTCTTTTTATTTGCTCTGGGGATTTAATTATTGGTGCCCAGGAATGAGAGCAAGACTATCGCTTGAAAAGGAAAGAATTTCGATAGAAGAACTTCAAGGCGAATTGATGTTATGCGCGGCCTCATTGAAAAAAGATTATTCAGTAGATTTCAACTTGCCAAATAATTTAGAAGATATCGTACGTCAGGAGCAAAAGGAATTTTTGAAGTCAAATGGGTTTGAAACTCCCGGTAAGCCAAGAATTAGAAAATTACTTCCCAAGGGAATATTGTTGCGTATCTCTACAGCAGGTGTATATTTCCCTTTTGTGATTGAAGGCCATATCGACAAAGGATTGCATCCTATTCAATGGCCTGCAACGATGTCGCATGAAATGGGGCATGCATACGGCATTACAGATGAAGGAGAATGTAATTTTTTGGCTTACCAATCGTGTATTCGGTCGGCCCATCCCGAAATCCGATATTCGGCCAATATCATGTATTTAAGGTATTTGTTGTCAGCGCTAAGGAAAGAAACGGCTATCGATTACAAAGACCTTTTGTCAAGTATTGATGATGCTGTACTTCAAGATATCAGGAATATAGAACAGAACAACAATCAATACCCTGATATACTTCCAAAATATCGAGACATCATTTATGACGGATATTTAAAAACTCAAGGAGTAAAATCTGGAATAAAAAGTTATGCTACGTTGATCCAACTAAACGTTGATTTCAAAAGAAGTAAGCAATCGAAGGGTAATTAGACTTTAAATCAACGGAGTGCTTCTTGGCTGTGTCGAGCTTTAACTTTCTCAAAAGGCTTGACTATTTGGATCGTCAATTCACAAGAATATGTGCTTCAATACCGAGCTCAACGAGAAGATTTTTTAAAATCAAAAGACGATTAAATATTAATATATAAGAATAATACATAATATCTTCATGCTTCTAATGAAGCATGTTGTTCTTTTATTAATCCTGAGTTTTTTCTTTTCGTCTGTCGTTGGGCAAGAACAAGAAAAAGGGGCAGATATTCAAGTCAAGTTGAAACAAGGAGAAATAATCCTTGATGGGATATTGGATGAGCCCAGTTGGCAAAGTGCTCAAGTGATTTCAGGATTCTATCAATACGCACCAAACGATACTATTCCGGCTTTGGGTGAAACGGAGATTCGAGTAACGTATGATGATGAATTTGTCTACTTATCAGCAAAGTGCTATTCGAAAGGAAATAAATTTCAGGTGCCGTCACTTAGAAGGGATTATGGATTTCGAGCAACGGACAATATAAGTTTTATGCTGGATGCCTTCAATGATAAGACCAATGCATATTTGTTTGGTATGAATGCATTCGGTGCCCAACGTGAGGCTTGGATTTCGAATGGAGGTAGAGGCTTTCGAGATTTTGACCCATCGTGGGATAATAAATGGGAAGGAGAAAGTAAAATTTATGATGACCATTGGATTTGTGAGGTCGCGATTCCGCTTAAGATCATCAAATACAAAGAGGGGACGAAATATTTTAGATTCAACGCTTACCGGAACGATACCCAACACAATGAAATGTCTATTTGGGTCCAACGCCCACGTCAAATAATTTTGATGGATATGAATTTTATGGGTCGTTTATATTGGGAGAAAGAATTGGAAAACAGTACCCCAAATATTGCGGTGATCCCTTATATCACGGGTTCGGTCACAAGAGATTTTGAAGACCTAGATCAAACCAGTCCCAAGGTTACGGGTAACACCGGCCTTGATGCAAAATTTAGTATTGGCACCAATTTAAATTTGGACGTTACAATCAATCCAGATTTTTCACAAGTTGAGGTGGATCGACAGGTCACCAATTTGGATCGATTCGAAATATTTTTTCCAGAAAGACGTCAGTTTTTTCTTGAAAATGCCGATTTGTTTGGTTCGTTTGGCGCACGCTTTTTGAATCCTTTTTTTTCTCGTAGAATTGGAGTTGGTATAGATACTTTGACAGGAAATAATATTCAAAATGCTATACCGGGTGGTATTAGGCTCACTGGCAAATTAACGGACGACTTTAGGCTTGGAGTAATGAGTATTCAAAGTTCAGCGCAAAGTGATAATGATTTGCCTTCCTATAATTATTCTGTCGTTGCTGCAGAGCAAAGAGTATTTGATCGCTCCACAATTGCTGCGTTGGTTATAAATAAACAAGCCATTAATTATGATGATTTTGGAGAAACTAATGATGCATACGATCGCACCTTAGGACTGGAATATCGTATCAGGTCAAAGAATAATTATTGGTCCGGAAAAAGCAGTGTTTTTAAGTCATTAACTCCCAATGAGGAAGAACACAAGTTTAGCTCATTTAATTTTGTACGATACAACCGTCGCAAATACGCTATAGATTTTGAGGGCACTGTTATTGGTAATGGTTTTGATGCGGAGGTCGGATTTGTGCCTCGTAAAGACGTCTTAGTTTTTGGACCCGGCTTTACCTATCGAACCTTCCCTTCCAAAGGTGCTATTGTGCAAAATCAATACACCATTCAAGCTAGAAATTTTTACAAATTAGCTAAAGACGGAAATGAAAACTTTTCATCTTTTGGATTGGAAGAGCAAAGTTTAAGTTTTCAATACAACGCACAAATGCAGGATTTAACTCGATTGGAGGCAAACGTTCAATACAACAAACTTTTTCTGCTTAATGATTTTGATCCTACTCGTATTCAAAATGATGATATCTTTTTCAGTGCTGGTCGAGTTTTCGAAAACCTAAGCTTTCAAATAAATTACAATACCAACAGAGCCAAACCTTTTTCCGCCGGAGGGAATTTTTTGGTGGGGAAATTTTTTGATGGTACGAGATACCAAATTCGAGGAGAGGCTTCCTATCGCTTTATACCTTATGGAACCATCACATTAGAGTCAAGCTTTAATCGAATTGATTTAGAAGATCCATTCGAAACTGCCAATTTATGGCTAGTGAGCCCAAGGTTTGATTTTACATTTACTAGAGCGCATTTTTTAAGTTGCTTGATACAATACAACAGCCAGTTGGATAATTTAGGGCTAAATGCACGCTATCAATGGCGGTTCGCTCCAGCTTCAGATTTGTTTGTGGTGTACTCTGATAATCTACTTATGGAAGGACTCCAAATAGGAGAAAGCAGGAACCGAGGCATAGTTCTTAAAATGAGTTACTGGCTAAGCCTGTAGTGATTCTATTTTCTTCAATAATTCTTCGGCTTCCATTTGTTTGGCATCACTTGCCTTTCGATCTGTTTTAGATAAGACGAAACTTTCTTCGAGCAGTTTTTTATACTGCTCTTGTAATTTTTCTATTGGTGATTTTTTTTTGAATAAACCAAACATATCTTTCCTTTTAGATTTTAACGCATATTAATCAAAAGGGTTCATCTCGAAAGAATGGCTTTTTTATCACCCGGCATTCGCGTAAGCCTTTTTGAGCCATCCTATGCATTCCTTTAGTTCTGAAGTGTGTTCTGATAAGTTGATCTTATGGGTAAACATTGATCCAGACTTGGTTATAGCCTCTAGTATGCCTTCGCCTTCTTGTCCTTTGAGATTAATGCCTATTTCGAATCTAGTTTTTGTTGAGGGAATTAAAGCACCGAATTGCTTTTTTCTTCGTAGACTGACATATGCCTTTTTTGGGGCGAATTGGACATCCGCTCCAAAAGAAGAAATTTCTTTTACCAAGGTATCAAAAAGAGGTTTAAAGTGTTCTTTTCCTTTGTATTGGTTTGAAATAAGCGTGTCGTTATTTTGAGAACTTGAATCCGAACCCTTTGATTTGTGCGAAACAAGATTGGCAAATCCGTGCGTAAAGCCATGCTCAGTTTTTAAGTATTTCAATATCTCTCCATGCTTACTAAAATTTTGAGAACGCACTAGTTTGACCCAATGGTCAAAGGGCTTGCCGTACTTTTCTTTGATGCTTTCCATCATTTTTACTTCTGGATCATTCATGCTATTTTTTATTTTTCGATAAAAATCAAGTTATGATTTTTATATTAAATTCTTTTCTGATTTATTTCAACGATATATCCTTAGCGTAGCGAAAGCTTTTCGTCAATCATAAGCAAAAGGTATTACTTTTTAAAATAGTATTGCCCAGTAAAATGATGTTCAGCTATAATGACCATTGGTAATTCTCAACCATCCAAAACTTGAAAATCAAGATTGATTACCCATCTATTTTGTACCTTAAATTTTAAACTCTTGAAAATGAAAAAGCTTTTAGTTGCCTTGTGTTTTATCTGCCTCGCGCATTTTATTGATGCACAAGAAATTGTAGTTCAAACTTTAAATTATGATTCTGAAACTCGAGATACATTGATTCAGTTTCCTGAGGTAGACCACAACAATTGGGAAAAAATAATCATGAAATATTCGATGCGATGCAAAGATGGATTGGTTTCTCCTGCAATATCGGGTCAGACCAATATTGGTTGTGGCGAATGGGATTATAGCTGCAACACCTACATTACAGATTCGACTAAAGTAGATTCCCTGCGCACGGTATCCCCAGATTTCGAAATAAGCAACTTCAGTGGTGATGCGTTTGCCTACTCAGAAAATCCAACGTATCAATATTACATTTCGAACCTTTATGAGGTTGAGGCATTGAGTGTTTCTAATGAGGTGATGTATCCTTTGATACAATCAAACGAAACCTTGGATTTGCTGGCGGGTAATGGCGACACGAAGCGTTTCTCTTTCGAATGGAAAAAAGCTGATTTGTTTGATGCAGGATTAAGTGAAGGAAACATCGATGCCATAGGTTTAAACATTGATTCTGGAAGTGGTACTTTCAGAAACTTTAAAATCAGAATGCGACACGGCATTGATGGTACCGATTTTTGTTTTTATCAAAACGATTGGCAAGAAGTCTATTACAACCACACTGAGTTCAATTCAAATTTTGAGAAAATTCTTTTACATACTCCTTTTGATTGGAATGGTATCGATGATATACAGTTGGATATAAGCTACGAAGTAATAAATAGTACCGTGGCTTTATCCAGTTTGTCAGAATCAAATCCTAGAATTTACAGTGCCTCTAATAATAAAGTATGGGTTTCTAACGGAGTTGGTCAAATAAGGATTGTGGATGATTTTTCCACAATCGATAAGGAAATTTCGATTGCTTTTTGGACCAAGGGTGCTGATGTGCTTCCTGTGAATACCTTTTTTTTAGAAGGTGTTGATCAAGATGATAATAGGCAAGTAAACATTCATTTGCCATGGAATAATGGTCAAATGTATTGGGATTGTGGCAACGATGGTTCCGGCTACGATCGAATCAATAAAGCTGCGACCACGGATCAAATAAAGAATACTTGGAATCATTGGGTGTATATTAAAGATGCCAACACTGGCATTATGCGGATCTATCTAAACGGAGGTCTTTGGCATGAAGGAACTTCCAAAACCAAAGCCATTGATCTTGATGTTTTAGTTATTGGAAGCTCTTCAAATTTCAATACGCCGTATTTCGGAGAGATTGATGAATTGTGTATTTGGGATAAAGCACTATCGCCGGCTGAGGTTCGAGCAAATCATTGTGGTTTCACTTCAGCCCAAGACGAAAATTTAATTCTGCGCTATGATTTTGAAAACTTGGATGCAATTAATGATCTGAGTCCAGCTCAAAATGATGGAGAAGTTATTGGGGATCTACACGGATATGATGCTTTTCCGAGGGACTTTAATTTCTATAATGGTACGCTGACTTCAATGCCGGATATTTTCCCGATTAAGGGCGAATACGATCTAAATGTTGTTGCGCTTACAAGTATGGACTCCATACAAAACGCACCACACCGAGTAGATGCTTATGGTTTAAATGGAACGGACAGAGTTTTGGAAAATACGATGTATTACTATCCAGCAGGAGACATGTCTGTATTTAATGAAGATGGCTCGATTCATAGTACGATTTCGATTGATCCAGATGGTGTGATTACTATTGGAGAAATGGTGCATTTTACCAAATCTCCAATGCAATTCGAGCTCATGTCATTTGTGACGCCATATGGTATAAATTTGGATTTGGGCTGGGAAGGAAAGACATGGACTTTTGACGTTACAGATTATGCGCCTTTGCTCAAGGGATCCAAAAGAATGTACATGTCAAGAGGTGGGCAATGGCAGGAGGATATAGACATTAAGTTTTTATTTTACGAAGGGACACCACCTCGAAACGTCCACTCAGTGGATCAAGTTTGGCCTGTTACAAATACGGGGTGGCAAGCAATTATGGACGATCGTAGATTCGAACCTCGTGCTCAAGTAAAGACAGCTGGCGATGCCGCTGTAGTCTTCAAAACAGTAATTACAGGTCATGGTCAAGAGGGAGAGTTTATTCCAAGAAACCATTTTATTTCAATCGATGAAATTCCTGTCCAATGGCAGGTATGGAAGGAATGTTCAGAGAACCCGATCCAACCTCAAGGAGGGACTTGGGTATATGATAGAGCAGGATGGTGTCCTGGAATGCCTTCAGACATCAGGCTAAATGATTTTACTGGAATTATGCAAAACGATGTTCCGGTAATGATAGATTATGGGATTCAGTCGGTAGCTGGAAACAGCAATTATATCGTGAATACTCAAGTTATAAAATACGGTGAGGTTAATCATACCCACGATGCTGCAATAGATGCCATTATCAATCCAAGTGGAAGAATTGAATATGGACAATTTAATCCTCGCTGTAGTGAATCCCTAATTCGCATTCAAAATAGGGGAGCACAAAATTTGACCAATGCGACCATCGAATATGGGGTAGATGGGGGCGAAGTGTTTACTCAGGAGTGGGAAGGAAACCTTAGTTTTTTGGCAACGGATGAAATTATACTTAGATACATGCCTTCTGTTGCGGCGGCAAATACTGATCAATTGTTTTATGCAAAAATTATTACGCCAAACGATGAGTATCCTTCAAATGATGTCATGGTCTCTGACTACCAACCAGTAGATGAGGTAGATTCTAACGTAATGATTCGTTTTAAGACCAACAACAATGCTACGTCTACTGGTTATAAAGTTTATAACGAATACGATGAAGTTATTTTTAGCAAAGGCCCAAGTGGCTTAAGCGCCAATACCACTTATGAGGATGTACTTAATGTAAATGGTTGCTACAGATTGGTGGTGACAGATTCTGGCCAGGATGGCCTAGAGTGGTGGGCCAATCTAAGTCAGGGTTCTGGTTTTATTCAAGTGCTTCAGTCCGATGGTAGCTTTAAAGAATTACCTAGAGATTTTGGGGCATTTTTCGAATATCATTTCATCGCAGGGATGGTTACGGATACAGAGTCATTTGATACAGAGGAATTTGACATCAATATATACCCAAATCCTTCGACACATCGCGTTCACGTAGTGCTTAAGGAAGCTGAAAAAGTGAGGAATATCAGCGTATTGCATTTGTCCGGTCGAGAAATTCAAAGGGTTGATTTAGAATCCGCAGAAATACATAATGTAGCTTTTGATTTATCCCAACTTAGCCAGGGGATATATTTGATTCGGGTAGAGGGTGAGCAGGGAGTAGTCACTAAAAAACTTATAAAATCATGAGTACATTGAGACCTTTTCATTTGGCCATTCCTGTAGAGAATCTTGAATCATGCCGATCGTTTTATAGAGATGTGTTGGGTTTTGAGGAAGGGCGCAGCGATGTCAAATGGGTTGATTTTAATTTTTATGGCCACCAATTTGTATTGCATCAGCTTGATGGATTTGTTCCCAAATCAGAAACAGCAGGAAATGCAGTTGATGGGCATACAGTCCCTATTCCTCATTTTGGAATAGTCCTCTCTATGCATGATTGGAAAGCCTTACGAGACAGATTAAAAAGCACTGATCTAGAATTCATTATCGAACCCTACATTAGATTTGAAGGGCAGGTAGGAGAGCAAGCCACGATGTTTTTTAAGGATCCAGAGGGAAACGCTTTAGAATTTAAAGGTTTTGACGATTTGAGCGGCTTATTCGAAAAATAAGCAAGGGATAACTTATTGCTGCAACTCTTCTATTCCGTCAATTTGAGCATTGGCATATTTGCCTGTTTGCAAAAGGTCTCGTAATGCTTTCATACTTTTGGTTGGCCCTTTGCTTACGGCTAAGTTTACCATCCATGCTGGAATGCTTCCATCAGGATCCATCCAAGCTTCATAAATTATTTTTACACGTTGGCCTTCTAACGGAATTAGAGTATAATGCGTACCAAAGTCTTTTACTCTGATGATCCCTTCATCTATTGGCATCTCATAATTTGAAGTGGTTGAACGGGTTTCAACAATCTTTGTCACTGGATCTTGGTTCCAAGAATAATGAATGACAATGTCTCGATCATTTGCAGGAAATGGGAAGTCTAACATCACATAGTAAATAAGACTTTGTGCACCTAACTTCTTTACACGTTCAGAAACTGGGGTCCGAAATACCCATGTTTTGTGATTTTCGATGTCTTGAAATGCTGCCATGAGTTCTTGTAAGCTTGTTTTCCAAGTCATCTCAATACGTAATTCTTTTATTTTCTTACCCTCTTGCTTTCTAGTAAAAACTTTTATCCCGTCCTCTTCTTTGTGTAATTCCCAGGAAGATTGAGCAATGGTACTTAGGGCCAAAAGGCTAAAAAATGCAAAGCAAAGATTATATAGTATTGCTTTACTTTTCATTAGTCAATGTGGCGAAGGGTAAAACAGATTTTAGTTCTTTCATATAGAACGAATCACAACCACAATGTCCTGTATTGCCTTCAGCTTGAGCTAATGGTAGGAAGCCGTTTTTTTGGTACAACTTATTGGCTGCGGTCATTCGTTTTGTGGTTTCCAAATAACATTGGGTGTATCCCAACTCTGTAGCCATACTCAAACAGATTTCCAGAAGTCTTTGCCCCATTCCATAGCCACGGAGTTCTTTTAAGAAATACATTTTTTGTAATTCACATGTAGTTCTGGGGGCATCCTTTAGTTGGGCAATTCCCCCGCATCCTAAAAGCTTCTTTGTGGATTCGTTTTCTATTACATAAAATGCAGCCTTGTCCATATTGTATGCTTCAAACATATGGTCGACTTCAGGATCATTGATAGAATACCCGTCGCCCACGCAGGCAAACTCTGTCATTACTCCTCGAATAATTTCAGCAACTGCAGCATTGTCTTTTGCTTCAATAGGCCGAATTTGAAAGCTTTTTGTTTTGCTCATTTTAGCTCTGCGACATATGTATAAAAGTCATAACACAATAATAACCCAGAATCAACGGGATTTGTTATCCCTTTTAGCCAATCATTTCTGATTTCAAGCAAAGCCTCATCTTTAACCAAAATGCCAAAAATTGATTTCGTGATCTTGAAAAAACGTAAAATCTCGAATTTTTCAGGGACAACTTGAATGTCTATGGATTGTGTAAATTTTTTGAACTTGGAGAATTCGTAGTAGCAATATTTTTGAGGACTGGTAAAGGAGAGGTAAAAGGAAAGCATTTTTAAGTCATGATAATGATCAATTCTTTTGCCAAAGGCTTTTTCTACCTTTTGATCTAAATCCTTGCAATACATCGTAAAGCGAGCAAGCCTTAGCAGTAATTCTTTGGACTCATCAAAAAGATCTCTAAACATAATCCTAACAAATTCTTGATCGACATCGATCATTTTAAGCATCTCTTCTTTGGCAGAATTTTTACTCCCACCCCAAAGTCGGGCTGAGGTATCACTCTGTAAACACTGGCTGTACATACCACTTAAATCTTTTGATTCGATGTTCCAATGATGTTTGAAGTTTTCTAGTATTTGATATTGAAACAAACGATCATCAAGTATTCCTAAGGCTAAGTCTTGTTTAAAACGCTCAGCGTAATGTTGTATTAGGGCTAATTTCATAGATAAAAAAAAGCCCTTTTCAAATCAATGAAAAGGGCTTGATCGGCATTTGCCGAAATTATTGTTTAATTAATTTTCTAGTACTTGAGTTTTTACCATCCGTTAGTTGCAGGATATATACTCCAGACGGTAAGAAATCTGTGTTGATTTCTATCATACCGTTGTTGATTTGATCTAAAGAAATAGCTTCTTGCCCGTTGGCATTGAGTAATGATATCTTTAGATTTTGTACATGTTCTGCGTCAAGTCTTATCCTTAGGTTTTGATTGAAAGGATTTGGAAGAATTTCTAAATTATTGAGTCCTTCGATATCCGTTGTATTCGAAGGCATCCCTTCAATTATTTCAAAAACATCCACCGCTGCTTCCACGATATGACCTTCTCCTTGATCTGCTGTGCTAAAAGAAATGGTCATCTGATCTGTTATGTCAATATAGTCAGGTAGGAAAAAACTAGATACTGGACGCCAAAGTCCGATACTTGTTGAGGTCTGTTCTAGCTCAACCGTTTCTACACCATTTGAGACAGAAACAGTTAACTCATCATCAGGATTTCCTCCAGAACCTCCAACGTTGACAAACCATAGGGCATATTCTACCGCAGGGCCGTTATACCACGTAAGATCCATGACGTCCGAGGTTAGTATTGTTTCTCCATCGTCAACATCATCGAAACCTGCATTGTTCCCGCCGTTTCCAGTGGTATAGCATTGCGTTCCTAAATCTCCATCAATATCAACACCAGGGTTAGATGCAGAACCATTGAAATCAGTTCCAATTGGGGTAGCTCTTTCCCAAGCGCCAGTTTCTGCGTCGCCACTAACTTCCCATCCTAAGTCAAAAATAAAGTCATCCTGATATCCTCGGTCTAATTCAATCACAATGTTGTCTCCAATTTCTACTGCAAATGGAGTAAGTTGCGCATGTTTGTAGCCCCAAGAGCCCGCAAAAACTTCGTAGGTATCTTGAAACATTTCTCCCGAAAAATTACCATCGCCGTCGGTTTCGAATTCAAATGAGTTGTTTTCACTTACAAACAAAACCTTGCTGTTTGGAATCCCTGAGCCATCCGTACTTTTTACGGTAGATCCAGTAATATTGAATGATTCTAATTTTTTCATTTGTACTAGAAGAATAGTTGTTTCTCCACAACTAATATTGGTGTCTCGAATTTCAGTTAAATATTCTGGATGCGAAAATTTCACTTGGAAGGTTCCTTCATCCGCCACACCTGTAGCATATTCCCCAGCACTGTTTGTATTTTCTTTATTTAGACGAGTGTCTAAGATTTCTACGCTCACATTATTTATAGGCAAGCCAGTATCAAAATCCGAAACGGCACCTTTCAAGTAACTCGCTCTTTTGTAGGTAGGTTGAAAAACGTATAAAGCTCCTCCGCCATCACTTGCTCCCGAAATATTTGAAGCCAGCACAAGACCAGAAGGCAAAAATGGATAAGCACCCCAACAGCCATTAAAACCTCCATGTGGCCCATCAAATGTATCAAAATGACCTACTTCGACCATGACTGTCGGATCATGAACATCTGTAATTACAATGCCGTCTGTATACCATGAGGTAATCAAATAACCATTGAGGTAATGTGTATTGTGTGGTATGACTCCTTGGCCTTCAGTATCCAATGGGTGAAAAATATCCAATAGTTTCATGTCTGATGGGTCCGTAATATCGTAAGCATCTACGTTGGCATTTGCTCGTTCATCCGTAGTAAAGGCATATTTGCCATCATCCGAAATCCAAGTGTTGTGGCAAAATTCGAAGGTAGTCACTACTGTCCCAAGATTTACTACACTGTCTTTTTTCGAAACATCATAAATGGTCAATTGACCTGGGTTGGCGCTAATCTCAGAAGAGTACAAAGTATCTCCTCTGGCATAAGCATCGTGCGAGTAATTCTCATCTTCTACACCAACCACAACTGGGTTTTTCGGATCTTGATTTAAATCAAGCATAATCACACCACGGTTCCCAATTCCTCCACATCCTGCCAAATAGCAAATGCCGTTTTCGTCAATATATAGATTGTGGCATGTATTTAATTGTCCTGATACATTATTTCCACGGGCGTCCGTAAAATCGATAAATGGTTTCCAATAAGACCAAGTAGCGCTGTCAGGAGCGGCTGTCATATCGATGATCAACAAGCCCTCAGTCGTTCCACCTTGATCGGTGGTAACATAAATATGATCGTTATAATCCTTCATGTCCCTCCAAGTTGAAGCAGGACCTGGTATAGAAACCAAAAGTTGTGGATCTGCTGGATTTGCTAAAGAGTAGACTCGGGTAGAGGCCCTTCCACCTATAATGGCGTATTCTGTGTCATCGGAGTCAACATATCCCCAAACGTCATTTCCTGGTTCTCCTAACTCCACGGTGGCTATAAGTTCCATATTGAAGTTCTCTTGTGCATAAGAGAAACCAAAAAGGAATAAAAACCCCAAAATCTGTAATATTTTCATTATCGCTTTTTTCTTAAAAATAAAACCCAAAAATACCATAATCATATAGCATTTTCTATTCATTTATGCCTTCTTCAGGACTATTTGATATCACGTATCATTACAGTTAATCTTGAATTACAAATGGGCTTTTCCATTTTATCGACGATGTTTATTTGCCAAACATGAATGATTCTTCCAATTTTTATTGGAGAAACTTTGCCAAAGACAAAACCTTCTCGAATAGATTTGAGGTGATTGGCATTAATTTCCAATCCGACGGCAGTTTGTTTTAAAATGTTCTCAAGACAAAGTATTGAGGCTACACTGCCTAAGGTTTCTGCCAAGACTACGGAAGCGCCACCATGTAAAATCCCAAAAGGTTGCCTGGTCTCTTTTTTTACAGGCATCTTGGCAATTAAAAAATCTTCACCAATTTCTGTAAATTCTATTTCGAGGTGTTCAGCTAATCCCTGACGACTCATTTGATTTAGTGTCGCTAGGTTTAAATCTTTTTGATTCCAAATCATTTTTATAAATTTCAGCTCGAAAATAAGGCATGAAGATTTATCACAACCCAAGATGTAGAAAGAGTAGAGAAACATTACAACTGCTCGAATCTAAAAATATACAACCTGAGATCATACTTTACCTGGAAACTCCTCCGACTAAAAAGGAGTTAACACAAATTTTGGCTCAATTGGATATGAAGGCCAGCGCTTTAATCCGAAAAACAGAATCCATTTATAAAGAACACTTTAAAGGCAAAGATTTATCTGAAAAGCAATGGATTGATGCCATGGTAAAATTCCCCAAATTGATCGAAAGGCCTATTGTCATCAACGGGGATAAAGCGAAACTGGGAAGGCCACCCGAGAATGTTTTAGATCTTTTGTGAGATTAAACCATGAATCTTCGTCAGGTTTGTGCTCGACGAATTGTTTGCCTCCAACAGTTTCCAATCATTTGCGCGTCGAAACCAAGTAAGTTGTCTTTTTGCGTAACGTCTCGTGTTTTGTTTGATTAGTTCTATAACTTCTTCCTTGTTTTTTTGGTTTAATACATACGGCCTCCATTCCTGATAACCAACCGTTTGTAAAGATTTACGGTGCAAGTGATTTTTTAAGTTGAGTACTTCTTCTTCCAATCCTGCTGTAATCATTTTATCGACTCGATCGTTAATTCTTTGATACAAGACATCCCGATCTCGGGATAAAACAAACTTCGTAAAATCAAAGAATCGTTGTTTTGGAGAATGGCTTAGAAAACTACTATATGGTTTCTGAGCACTGATGCAAACCCCTAAAGCCCTGAGTATTCTTCTGGAGTTTCTTCTATCAACCGTGGCATAATACTTTGGATCAAGTGCTTGTAGTTTTTCTAATAAGCCTTCAAGGCCATTAGTACTAAAATCCTTTTCTAAGCTATGCAGTATTTCAGGATCAACCTTTGGGAATTGATCCAGTCCATACAAAACGGCATCTATATACAAACCAGTTCCACCACTGAGTATGATTGTATCATGAACTGTAAAAAGCTCATTGAGCTGTGCAATAACCTCAGATTCATATTGTCCTACGGAGTAATCTTCTGTGATGGATCGATGATCAACAAAATAATGCTTGGTTTGTGCCAAAATCTCTTTACTCGGCTTCGCAGTACCTATGCAAAGCTCTTTATATATTTGTCTGCTGTCAGCCGAAATAATAGGGCATTGATATCTCGCTGCGAGTTCTAGGCATAGGTCGGATTTTCCAACTGCTGTAGGTCCCGAGAGAACAATCAAATGCTTTTTGGAAGTAGATGACATATTTGGTGCTGACAAAATAAACGACGAAGTTAAATGATATATATACTACATAGTTTTATTGTAGGTACGATTATGAAGGTTTTCTTCAAGAAAATCTATGTTTCTGGAGTAGAAAAGATACCGAAGGATAAACCATTATTTATTGTAAGTAATCACCCCACTGGATTTTGGGAGCCCTGTATGTATGCTTGTATCTTTCCATTTTACCTTCATTTTTTAACACGAGGAGATTTATTCAAGAAGAATTCCATTCGATGGTTTTTAAGAGGAACTCATCAGATTCCAATATTCCGATCCAAGGATGGTTTTTCGCAATTGCGAGAAAATTCGCTTTCGCGAAATGAAATAACAGATAAATTAAAAGATGGAGCAAGGATTGTGGTCTTTGTGGAAGGCAGTTCTGCACAAGTGAAACATTTGCGCCCCTTAAAAAAAGGGGTAGCTCGCATGGCTTATGATGCAGTGACAGAATATCCATCGATGGATTTACATATCGTCCCCGTTGGGGTTAGTTTTAACGATTCCAATGGATTCCGAAGCAATGCAATGATTCAAGTAGGTGAACCCATTAGGTTTCAAGATGAGCTTCCCATTTTTGAGCAACACGAAGCTAAAGGGAAGCGAATTTTAATGAAAAAGATAAAAGAATCATTACAACCCTTAATGATTGATGTCGAAAACGAGGAGGTATTAGAACTTTACGAGAAGTCTGTAGTCATAGGAAGAAATGAATTGGGAGAAAAGTGGCTTCCAGTGATTGAGGAATCAAACCAAAACTTAAAACAGGAGCAGCAGTTGATTACGACTCTAAAAAACGAAATAGGCGATGTGGAGAAGTCTAAAATAAGCGGGTATCATCAAGCTTTAACAGACTTCAAAATTAAGGACAAAGTATTGTCAAGCAACTATTCGATCATGGGCTCAATCCTATTGTTTGTTCTTCTGGCGCCATTTGCTTTGCTTGGTCTCTTGTTAAATCTCATACCTACCGGAATCGCTTTTTTCTTGGCCATTAAAGTAATACCTAAAAGCAGGTTTTGGAGTTCGCTTTCAGCGCTAGTACGTTTGGTATTGCACTGGTATATCTATTTTCCAATTATGACCATATTGGCCATGTATTGGATTGGATGGCCAGGAATCTTTTTCGGTCCAGTGACATTGTTTTTGGAATGGATTTTTTATCATTGGGTAGAACAGGGAATGTTGATTGTGGACAAAATTAAGTTAACACTTCTTGACAAGTCAAAGCTCCAAGGCCTAAAAACTCAAAGGTCAAATCTTATCTCTATCCTAAAGTTGAAAGCAAAATGAGGCACACATTGTTTATTATTTTATTCGCATTATCTTCTTGTTCAAATCAAAAACCTCAGGAGGATTCTTCTCATCAATCAAAAGAAATGGATAACACTTCAAACATCGAATATGCTTTGGTAATACATGGTGGAGCGGGTACCATACTCAAAGAAAATTTGACAGATGAGTACGAACAAAAATATTTACTAGCCTTAGAATTTGCGCTCAAAACTGGAGAGGACATTCTAAAGCGTGGAGGAACTTCTTTGGAGGCTGTACAAGCGAGTATAAATACTATGGAAGATTCTCCATTGTTCAATGCGGGGAAAGGAGCTGTTTTTACCAATGCTGGCACCAATGAGATGGATGCATCTATAATGGAAGGGGAAAACATGGAAGCTGGTGCAGTGGGAGGTGTAGGAAATATAAGAAACCCAATCAATGCTGCGATAGCTGTGATGAATAATTCAGAGCATGTGATGTTGACAGGAAAAGGAGCAGAGCAATTTGCAAAAGAGCAAAATTTAGAATTGGTCGACCCTTCATATTTTCATACACAAAGAAGGTGGGAGTCTCTTCAGAAGGTAAAAGCAAAGGACATCGGCTCTGTCGAAGAATTTAAAGAATACAAATACGGAACAGTTGGTGCAGTGGCTTTAGATAAATTTGGGAACATAGTTGCTGGGACTTCAACTGGAGGAATGACCAATAAGAAGTGGAATAGAATTGGAGATTCTCCGATTATTGGCGCAGGTACTTATGCTAACAACAAAACATGCGGGGTTTCATGTACCGGACATGGAGAGTATTTTATTCGTTATGCTGTGGCCCATGATATTAGTGCTGCCATGGAATACAAAGGCATGACCGTGGCCGAAGCAGGAGACTATGTTATCAATAAAAAATTGCTTGATGCTAAAGGGAGTGGGGGAGCTATTGTGTTGGATAGATTTGGAAACGTAGCAATGCCATTTAACTCTAAAGGAATGTATCGGGGTTTTGTGAAATCCAATGGTGAAAAAGAAGTCAAGATTTTTAGAGATTGATGCGTACATCTATTAAAGTCAATCAAAGTATAGTTCTTACGAATTTAAAATTTCGATATGCCCATGATATTACGGATGGCATGCAGGACGATAGTATCCATAAAAATACCTTGACTATTCCAAATCCATATGCTCTTCAAAATGCCCTGGATTACATTCAACTAATCAAAAATTTTGAAACCACACATGACTGTCCAAAAGACTGGGCAATTATTGAACAAGGCAGAATGATTGGAGGGATTGGATTCCTCTATGATCATGGGGTACAAGCGCATCTTACAGAAATTGGCTATTGGTTGCACCGCGATTGGCGTGGGCAAAAAATTATGTCTCAAGTGCTTATAGCCTTAACTCATTATGCCTTTTCGAATACGTCATTAACCAAATTAATGGCTTCCGTATTTCAACATAATGTTGCTTCTGCCAAAGCCTTAAAGCGCGCAGGATTTGAGCAAGAGGGGATAGAGCAAAGGCAGTATTTAAAAGGGGAGGAGTATTTGGATGCCATTCGATATGTCAAATTGAAATAGTCCGTTGACAGCATCACACCGCTTCTCATGTGTTTTAACCTGCCATTAACCTATTGCTAAAACAAATTAACGTCTAGTAGTTAGATATTGAGTTTTAATTCATCACCATTAAAATAGACTACCATGAAAAAGTTAATTTACACTTCAGCGCTTTTCCTTTTTTCATTGTCTTGGACGTTTGCAGATCATGGTGCAAGGCATGTCGAAGGATATTGGCATTCTACATGCGGATCAAATTCAATTGAAATATATGCTAAGTCGTATGGCTTAAAAATCGATGGCCTTTCAAGAGATCGAAAGTTTCGAGTTAATCGAAGAAATGTGTTTAAAAATCGCTCAGGGATTAGAGTTGAAATTATTAGTCCAAGGGTGATACTTGTAACTAGAAGAAGAGGGAATCATTTTAGAAGAAGAACGGTTACAACCAAATATGTAAGAGCAATTAGAGGGGATGGAAGAGACCGATATTATGATTATGATGCCGAGTGGTATGATGAACGAGATGATTATAGATATCGAAGATATGAAGGTAATGACTATAGATCTTATGATGATGGCTATGGTGGTTATGAGAATGATCGAGGCTTTTATGCCAGGAAATTAAGAGAGGAGGTTGCTGGCAACTGGCAAACAAGAGGATTGGAATTCAACAAAAGAATAAAAATTGTTTCAAGTTCCGAAGGGATTAAGGCCAAGTTTAAAACATCGGATCGATGGTTTTTCTATGCTCAGGATAGAGATCGAGCCAACGTGTTTACAGACAATCGCGGCAATCAGTACATTTTAGAAAACGAGTCTACCTTGCTTTGGATTGGACGAGATGGCAAGAGATATTCGCTAAAAAGGAGTTAACAATATTTGAGAAGTTCCAAACCGTCTAATGCCTTTTGAATTACCTTTAATTCAAAAGGCATTTTATGGTTTTCTTTAGGTCTCTTGTGTATGTTTTGATCCTGGCCTTTTCGGCAAGAATATCTTTTAATATTCCTTATTCTCAAATCAATATTACAGCGCAAACGTTGGCAGTAGTTAGTTTGCCATTTTTATTCTCAAGCAAGGTATCAATTCTTTCCATTCTTGCTTATCTCCTCTTAGGGATTTTGGGCCTACCCGTTTTTTCAGAAGGGAATGCAGGCTGGCAATATTTTTTAGGACCCAGCTTAGGTTATTTCGTAGGATTTGTTTTGGCCACTATTCTTATCGTTCAAAAACCTTTTGAGAGCTGGCGAAATGCTTCAGGGAGCATTCTAGTTCTACAAAGTGCAGCCACAATTGTAATACTTGCTTGCGGAACATTTTTTTTAATGCGAGACCTAAGTCCACAGCAAGCCTTCTATGCTGGATTTACACCTTTCTTGCTGGGGGGTGCTATCAAAGTATTTTTAGGTACCTCGATCGTTTGTCTCATCTTGAAAAAATATCAAACTAATAAGGGGTATTAAATGTCCCTTTTAATAAATACTCTGTAAGAAAAGTAAATGGCCAAGTCGATATATATAAGAGAAGAAATTACAGCTTGAGACGTAGTAAGCAGTACCTCAAACTTTAGTTCTCCAAATACATCTTTCACCACATTAGCAAACATCATCAATGGATTTGGTACCAAATCTTCGATAGAATTCATAGGGGTAAACAGCGTTGCTTTCGTTTGGAAAACCTGGAAATAAAACAACCACCTTGCACCTAATTCGAAAAGTAGGGTATATATCAAAAAGACAAATAAGGCCAGTCCTGATCTTCTAATGAAAAAAGCAACAAACATGGCCATGATCAAATGACCAAACGTACTTAAGAAGAATCTAAGAAAAGCGTAGTTGTTGTTTAAGGCTTTCGCAATGGTAGGCCTTGGGGTATTAAACCATCCTATCAGGAAACATGTAATCCAATAATAAAGAGCAACAACGAGGCTAAGTACCAAAATTGATAATATTTTGGATTGATAGTATTGGGTTCTGGTCATACCATTGATGATGGATTGGCGAAGTGTACGATATCTGGTTTCTGATGTAATTAATACAATCGGTATGAAAGCCAAAAGAACACATACCAGCCAGGAGCTGATGTATCCTTGGAATACCCAAATGGATGTAAATTCAAAAATAGCCTCTGGTGCAAAAGGGGCATCGTCACCAACGTCTTGAAAAATTTGCTTTCCAGAGAAAATAATCATCGGAGAAAAAACGGCATAGATGCCCAAAAGGAACAAGACCAATTTGTTCTTTTTGAATTTTAAAAATTCTATGTGCAATAATTTTTTAATCATCTGTTTAAGCTCCTTTGGTTATTTGTAAAAATTCTTCTTCCAGCCTGACATTGCGTAATACGATATGAGTCAATACTAGTCCTTTTGAAAAAGCTTCTTTGTTAACCTCTTTCGCAGAAAGGTCTTCAGAAATGGTACACTCTATTTTGCCGTTTACTTTCTTTGGATCTCGTAACCATGAAGTTGTTTCTATAAAGGAATAAAGTGCATCTAAATCTTCAGGATCACAATCCAACTCTATGGTTTTGTCATTGTTGAGTATTTGTCCAATTGGGCCAACACTCAAAAGCTTTCCATTTTTAATGATCGCAACATGTGTACATATTTTTTCTACTTCATCCAAAAGATGACTAGCCATAATTACAGTCCTTCCAGAGGAGGCCACTTTTTTTAGAATGTTTCGAACTTCTGCAATACCTTCTGGGTCTAAGCCATTGGTGGGTTCGTCAAAAATTACGACTTCTGGGTTGCTGATTAGGGTAGCGGCAATGGCTAATCTTTGTTTCATTCCCAAAGAATACGTTTTAAACTTCGATTTTCTTCTTTCGTATAAATTGACCATTTGAAGTAATCCCTCGATGTCTGGATTTACTACGTCTTTGATCTTCGCAACAATTTTTAAATTGTCAATTGCATTTAAATAAGGAAAGAAATTTGGAGTTTCTAGAATTGCTCCAATTTTCAAATTTGGATGTCCTTCCCAATTGCCACCGAACCATTCGTACCCCCCTTCATCCGAATTTAATATACCTAGGATTAAGCCAAGAGTAGTCGTTTTGCCACTGCCATTAGGCCCTAAAATACCATAAACATTACCTGCTTCTATAGTCAAATTGAGACTATCTAAAGCGGTTATTTTGCCATAGCGTTTGGTGAGATTTTTTGTTTGCAATACCGTCATAGGTGGTTAAATCGTTTGAATTTAAAAGTAAATAGTTCTGAAATAAGATTGGAAACTAATCCGATAAATAAGGATGTAATTCCGACGAAAGTCATTCCGTTCCTTTATTCATGTAGTCTATTGTAAGGTGTAAAAATGCCTTTACTCCAGAAATTAGTCCCCGCTCGTCAATGCTAAAATCAGGAGAATGATGACTTCCAGGGTTTTCGTTTTCTGGATCTTTGCCTCCAACAAAATAGTACAAGGCCGGTACCTCTAAGGCAAAGAATGAAAAGTCTTCTGCACCCGTTATGGCCGGAATTACTCTTACATTATTCTCACCAACAGCTAGATAAAGTGAAGGCAACATTTTTCGAGTGAGCGAGGGATTGTTAAGTGTCACAGGACAATTTCTAGAAATATCAACTTCTACAGTTGCACCTTGAGAGGCCGCTATGGATTCTGCTGTTTTATGAATGCGTTTGTGAATATCATCTTGCATTTCTGGATCGAATGTTCTGATTGTTCCTATGATAGTACAGCTCTCTGGTATAATGTTGTTTCGAACGCCACCTTCAATTTTACCTACACTTATTACTGCTGGCTCATTCGTTAGATCTATTTGTCTGCTTACGATGGTTTGTAAGCCATTGATTATTTGTGCTGCGGTTACTATTGGGTCGACTCCACTCCATGGACGTGAGCCATGTGCTTGTTTTCCCTTTATTTTTATTTCAAAACGATCGGCCGCGGCCATTATTCCACCTACTCTGTAATTGATTTTGCCAATATCCAAGCCTGATGAAATGTGTTGCCCAAACATTACATCGATGCCATATTTGTCAATGAGACCTTCCTTTACCATCAAAGCTGCGCCTCCTTCTTCGCCTGGAGGTGGGCCCTCTTCAGCAGGCTGGAAAACAAAAACGATTTTGCCTCGCAACAAATCTTTTAGTTCTTGAAAGGCCTCAGCAGCTCCAAGGAGCATTGCAATATGGGTGTCATGACCACAAGCATGCATAATGCCAACTTCGTTGCCTAGAAATTCAGTTTTCTCAACCGATTTAAAATCTAATGAGACCCGTTCGGTGACAGGTAAACCATCAATGTCTGCTCTTAAACCAATGGTAGGTCCAGGTCTTCCTGAATCTAGAACAGCCACAACTCCAGTGATTGCCATGCCTTGCTCTGGCTGATAACCCATAGAAGTCAAAATCTCCACAATTTTATCAGATGTTTTAAATTCTCTGTTTGATAATTCTGGGTATTGATGAAAATGCCTTCTATGTTTTAACATATTCGCTTCTATTTTTTTTGCTACTTCATCAATTCGAGAAATACTACTTTCTTTGGTTGGTGAAATTTCAAAATTGTTGGGTCCAGTCATTTGGGCATCGGACTCAAAGTGGATAGAGCAAAGTAGAAATGCAAAAAGTAATATTCTTTTCATACGTGGATATTATTTTATGTTTGAGTACAAATGAAGAATTAAGATAGACAAATATGTTTGGCATCTATCATGATATTTATATTGAAGCCTCAATTGAAGAAGTGTTTGAATTGCTTTCGACAGCGCAAGGATTAGAAAAATGGTGGACCAGCATTTCAAAAGGAAAAACAGAAGAAGGAGGAACAATGCAGCTGTATTTTAATGAAGAATATGACTGGGAAGCCAAGTTTGAGAAAATCAAACATCCAACTTATATAGAATATCAGATGACAAGAGCCTATGAACATTGGTTGCCAACGAAAATAAAATTCGAACTTGAAGAATTAAATACAGGTTGCATGTTGCATTTTACTCATGATCATTGGGATACTGTGGATGCCCATTTTAGAAGATGCAGTTACAGTTGGGCGATGTACCTTCGCATTTTAAAAAGATATCTCGAATTGAGAGAATTTATTCCATATTCCAAACGAACAAAAAGCTAACAATGAACAAATCAATCTTACTTCAGTCTTTAGTCGTACTGCTGCTGTTTGTAAATATATTTAGACTAGATTTTGCTAATGTGCTATCTATAAAAGACAATTCTTTGCAGTACATAAACATTGTCTTGGCAATTGTGCTTTTGATAGCCCTATTGTTAAAAGAAAGTCCACGACCAGAAAAAGGAAAGAAAAAGAGCAATCAAAAAGCCTTTGGTAAAAGAAAGGAACTCTAATTTCCTCCTCCTTTCTTTTTAAAGGGATTCCAATCTTTTAGTTTGTCTTTAATTTTATCGACTTCCTTTTCTTTTTTGTCTCCAAGTACATCTTTTATTGTTCCTTGCAATAAAGAATCTACTTTGTTATTTACTAAAGTATCTAAGGATTCTCCCAATACATCGGCTACCATTGTATCAATCTTTTCAGTTACTTTTTCTTCTATTTTATTTTGAAGCGTATCAATTTGTTGATTGACTTTTTCTTCGACTTTATTTGTAAGGGTGTCAATTTTTTCTTCAACCACTTGGGTTAGGGTATCCTTTACCTGTTCAACTTTCTCTTCTGCTTTTTGCTGTAAGGTGTCTTTGGCATTGTTAAACTCATCTACCAATTTGTCTTTTACTTCTTCTTTTAAAGATTTTCCTGAGCTTCCTAAGGGAACAATATTCAAGCTTGGGTTTAATAAGGATCCACCCAAATCAATTCTAAGATTTAAGGTGTCACCTTGCTTGAGATCCATCCCCACTTTTTTAGCTTGGGATTCCAAAAACTGCAGCCCTTTATCGGCTGTATTGGTAAGGGCGTTTTGTTTAAACTTACTTCGAGGAATTTGTGCAAGTATCGTGTAAGAAATATCTGAATTGTAGCCGTGAGAACCACTTAGGATGAATTTCATTCCGTTATAAGTGTACTCTTCGGGCTTCAATCCAACGGTGCCATTTTTGATTTCAAACCAATTTTTGGTGCCGCTGATGTCAAAATTCTTCAATTCATCCACACCAAGCTTGTTTCCTAATTCTTCAATAGGTTTTAGCTTGCTGATTTTACCTTTCAAGGTTTCCAGATAGCCTTGGGCATTAAGTGTAGATAAGTTAGGAAACATGTTTTGATTGAGGTTTGTTTCCATGACTAATGTCGAGTTAAAGACCCCGTCAATAAATTCCATTACCCCTGCGAGATTCTCTAAAAAGGGCAGTGATTTAAATGTCTCTTTAAATTTAAGCCGACTCAAATCATATTTTAATGACAATTTGGGTTCATCAAAATTACTATCATATAAGCCTTCAAAATCCATGTCTCCACCTAGGGCTTTGGAAACGACCTCTTTAAACTCTATAGCACCTTTGTTCATGTTTATACTGCCGTTCATTTCATTGAAAAGCATTTTTTGATACTTTACATTTTTGAGATGCGTGGCAATTTTGATGTCCATGTTTTTTGGCACTCGATATATTTCGGGCACCGCTTTCGTATCTGTCTCTGAAGTCAGAAAAGGATTAACGTCAAAATTATTTGACCTCATTTCTAACTCACCTGTGATGGATTCTTCGGAAAATATATAATCAAAAAGATTGGTTAGGCTCCCAGTTAGTGAGAATTTATTGTTGTACAATTCTCCATTATACGCATCAATAATTACTTCATCGCCTCCTAAAACTCCAGAAGAAGTGTTGTTTTTTATTTGGTAGTTGCCATAATTGATCTGATCCACATTTGCAGAATATTTAATGCGAGAAGATTTTGCAAAGTTGGCGTAACTCGTATCAATTATGGAAGTTTGGTTGGCAGCCACATCGTTTTTTGGCATCCATTCATTGAGGTCCAAGAATTTTGATCTCAATTCAATATTTCCTTGCAAGGCTTCGTTTGGGAAAAAGTAAGCCAGCGGGTTTGTGATGTTTCCATTTACTAGTACATCTGACTTCCCGAGAGCGACATTTATTTGTTGAAGATTTAGTGCTTTAGGATTTGCTTTGGCCTCAAAAGTATTAATAGTTATTTGGGGCTTGTCTTGAGCCTTTATTATGATGTCACTTACCTTTAGGTCTCCGCTAAATTCTATGTTGGAATAATTTTGATTTTGAATGTCTTCCAAATTTGCATCTAGTAATAATTCATCGAGCACAATTTTTCCATTCATTGATTCCATGCCTTCTACAGGAAAGGCTTCTAGAACATCATCCAAGTCAATGTTTGCTATTCCTTTACCACTAATCAATGCGCCAGAGGTTTTTTGGTTAATTTGAAAATTACCGTTTAAGACACTTTGCCCAACCAAAAGATCAAGCGCTTTAATGTCAACTAAATGAGTGTTTGCATTCGTTGATGCCAAGGTACCCTGGAGCTCAAGCCTTTCGATTGCTTTGGGAAAACCGGGGAATTTTGCATACCCATCATTAACATTTATATCAATATTATAAGAGGGGAGTGTTCCAGTTGTCGAATTGTAAAGCCCTTTAAGTTTAGCTGCAATTTTTGCCTTTCCTTTGGAATCTATAGCGTTAAAATCTCCTTTAAAACTATTTGGTACAATGCTTAAAAATTGAGCAAAGCTGGATTCTTTGGTATCAAGTTTAAGGTCGAAATCAAGATTGTTTTTGTTGATAACTTTACCATCTACAAATACATCCAAAGCATTGAGTCGAAAACTATTTTTGTCTAGCAAATATGTTCCAGAAGTATTATCCACCTGTATAATATTTGATGCATCAAGTTTGGAATGAGCTAAGTAAGTGATACCTCCAAAATATAGGTTTAGGTTATTTAAAGAGGTCTTACTAGCAATTTCAAATTTTTCATTTTCAAAATTTCCACTGCCTGTATGATTAAAATTGTCAAAGTTGACTTCAATATCATTAGCAAGATCTTTATAGGCAAGCGAAGAATTTTTAATGCTATACGAATCAAGATTTAATGCATATTCTGCTGATGTAGAACCTTCTGCACTTCCTGATTCGGGTATGATGTTATAATTCGCACTTCCATCTTTTGCAACAAGTATATTGATATTTGCATCCTCAAGTTCTATAGAAGAAACGTTGATAGGAACATCCTTTTTGATGATGGTTGATAGATCGGCGTTTAATCGAAGGGTAGAAGCTTCAAACAGTGGAAAATTCTCAAATTGGTCAATACCTTTAATGTCCAAATCTTCAATGTCTATCGCAAATTTTGGAAAGGATCGAAACAAGGACAAGCTAATATCCGAGAAATCAACTTTGGCGTCTACGTTTTCATTGACATATTCTTTGAGCTTTTCTTTAATCTCTTCCTCGTATATATAGGGTAAAACAAAGGCCGCTACCACTAAAATGATAAGCAACAACAAAAAGAAACGCCCCAGTTTTTTAAGGATTTTCATAAAAGCTTGTTTGGTGTATATGACGTACAAATTTCGACAAATACATAAAGGTATTTGTCCTTAAGCAATAATTAACTTTGTACATATTAAATATTCTTTCATTTAAAAACGTAGATTTAAACTTGACCATGACAGGGAATTCAAAAATTGTTAGTGTTGAGAATCTCAGTATTTCATTTAAAAACGATGAGAGTGAAAACGTCGTAGTACACGGTGTAAATTTTGATCTCTATAAAGGCGAAACCCTGGGCGTGGTAGGAGAGTCTGGAAGCGGAAAATCTGTGACCTCCATGTCTTTTTTGAAATTACTCCCTTCGTCTGCTTCGTATCCCACAGGAAATATTTGGTTTTATGATAAAACTGAAAAGATCGACCTGCTTTCCCTAGAGGAAAAAGACATCCGTCGGATTCGTGGTAAGCGCATTGCGATGATATTTCAAAATCCCATGAATTCTTTAAATCCCACACACCGATGTGGAGCCCAAGTGGAAGAAGCCATTTTATTGCACCATTCAATATCTAAAACAGAGGCGAAGGCAAGGGTTATAGAATTGTTCGGAAAAGTAAAATTGAGGGATCCAGAACGAATTTATGATTCCTATCCGCATCAGCTTTCTGGTGGACAAATACAACGCATCATGATTGCTATGGCAGTAAGTTGTAATCCGGATGTATTGATCGCAGACGAACCAACTACAGCCTTAGATGTAACGGTACAAAAAAGCATTCTAACGCTTCTGGATGAAATCAAAAAGGCGTTTAATACCACGGTCATATTTATATCTCATGACCTTGGTGTCATCCATCAGATAGCAGATCGTGTGATAGTCATGAAAAAGGGGGAGATTGTAGAATCTGGAAATACCAAAACTATATTTTCTAGTGCCAAACATGCCTATACCAAGGGGTTGATAAATTGTAGGCCTCCTCTAAATACAAGAATTGACCGCTTGCCAACCGTTGAAGATTATTATCAAGATGAAGTTCCAAAACTCAAAGAGATTTCAAGGCAGAGCTTTAATCAAAGAATAGAGGATTTGAAACAAGCTAAGGAGCTTTTAAAGGTGGAGCATCTCAAAAAATATTATGTTAAGTCCAGATCGTTTTTGGGCAAACCTATAGAATGGACAAAGGCTGTGGACGATGTAAGCTTCGTAATGAACGAAGGTGAGACATTGGGCTTAGTAGGGGAATCGGGAAGTGGTAAATCAACCTTGGGTAAAACCATCTTACGTTTAATCGATTCAACGGACGGTCAAGTCCATTTTAAAGGAATGTCTGTCTTTGAATTGCCAAAAAAAGAATTGAAAACGCTTAGAAGAGATTTTCAAATAGTATTTCAAAATCCATATGGTTCGCTTAATCCAAGAATGAAAATTGGAAAGGCAATTATGGAGCCTATGACGGTTCATAATTTACATGGATCAAAAAATGATCGCAAAAATAGGAGTGTAGAGCTCTTAGAAATGGTTGGATTAGAAGCGGATCATTGGAACCGCTATCCACATCAGTTTTCTGGAGGTCAACGTCAAAGAATTTGTATAGCTCGTACATTATCCTTAAATCCAAAATTTATTGTGTGCGATGAATCCGTATCTGCCTTAGATGTTTCTATACAAGCTCAGATTTTAAATCTTCTCAAAGACTTGAAGCAGCAGTTTAATTTGAGTTATCTATTTATTTCTCATGACTTATCCGTAATCAAGCATATTTCCGATAATGTAATCGTTATGCAGCATGGGAAGATAGTGGAGCGAAATAATGCAGAGAATTTATTTTCAAATCCTCAAGAAGAGTATACCCAGCGTTTGTTGGAAGCTATTCCTAGAGTTTAAATTTTTTAAATGCTTTGTTAGAATAAAGAGGGAAGCTATATATACTGTAATTCTCTAAATTCCTACTTAACATAATATTAATTATAGGCAAAAGATGTACGTTTTGGCGCCATCAACGGTATTGAGGAATATTTGATGTTGGACTTTAAAAATGAGCACCAAGGAAGATTGAGTTGGCTTATCCTTGATGCTCGGTTCATGGAATCTGAATTATTGATACCCATGTAGAATCAAATCTAAATCCAAAAGCGGTTTTCGCCGTGCCATTATGGATGATTTTTTAAGCAGTTTGTTCGAGTAATTGAATTCTTGGCCATAGAAAAAAGTTAGTTTGAATTTACATAACTCATTCATGCTTGGTCACATGTAAATAAACCTATATGTTACGATGTTCTAAAAAACAATCAGAAATATTGACTGTACAGCCATACACAAATGAATTGATGAACATTAAGAGCAAGGAATCGTTAAGTAAAATGTCTCCCAGAAGTAAAGCTCAAACCATAGTATTGGATTAGTTTTGCTTCGTCTAAGTCAGCTAATGCGATGAAAGCAGTATTAAAATTTTTGATTGTTGTTGTGGTTTTTGGAACAACGAATTTGAATGCTCAAATAATACAAATCGATGAGGATTTTAATGATTGGCAAGACAAACTGGTTTATGCGGATCAAATTGGTGATGGTTCAAGTTCAGGCCTTGATTTGGAGCACTTATGGCTGAGCAGTGATGAAAAATTCCTTTATGTATCCTTTGAGTTGGACAAAGAAATTATTCTGCAGGACTACCCTGGTTTGCGTTTGTTGATTGATACCGACAACAATACATCTACGGGCCTTCAAACGGCTGGAATTGGCGCCGATTTGGATTATGAGTTTTATGTTCAAGGAACTCAGAAAGCATATATTGATGGCTGGTCTTATTTTTTGGATCATGAGGACATTCAAATTGCTACTTTGCCTACAGTAAGTTCGTCCAGATTTGAGTTGAAAATTCAAAGGACTTCTTTTGTTAGTGGCAATACCTTTGCTTTAGGTGATACCATTAGAGTTGCACTTAAAGACAATTTTTTTGATCAACTGCCTTCCGAAAATGGAGGGATTATATATGCCTTAGAAAACGAAGCATTTGTTTCAGACTTTAGTTTAGAGAAAGTTGATGATTCGGACATCCGAATTATGAGTTATAATGTCGAGCAAGATGGTTATTTTGAAAACGGGTCAAGACAAGCAATTAACCGTCTGTTAAGAGCGACTCAACCTGATATCATCGCGTTTCAAGAAATATATGATCATACTGCGGCGGAGACTGAAGTGCAAGTTGCTTCAGCATTAAATGTGCCCAGCGATCAGTTGTATTCGCAAAAAATATTCCCTGATATAATTCTGGTTAGCAAGTTTCCAATTACTGATGTGGCCACAGCCGGAGGTACCGGTAATGGCGCATTTAAAGTAGAAGATGGATCTCGTGAATGGCTAATTATAAATGCGCACTTGCCTTGCTGCGAAAACAACGATGGGCGAGAAGAGGAAATTGAAAAAATATTGCTGTTTATCGAAGATGTAAAGCAAGGAAATGCCAATATTTCGATTGCAGATAACTCCCCTATTCTTGTTGTTGGTGATATGAATTTTGTAGGTTTTGCATCGCAACCTCAATCCTTTATAGATGGGATTAATGAAGGACCTGATTGGAATGGAATTATGGAAGATGCAAATCCCAAAACAACTGGCGAACCCGCTAACTTTACTTGGTACAACGAATTTAGCAGCTTCGCTCCAGGGCGTTTGGATTATGTTTTTTACTCTGGCTCTGTGTTGAAAG
Organism: Saprospiraceae bacterium; assembly: GCA_020627705.1. GTDB lineage: Bacteria > Bacteroidota > Bacteroidia > Chitinophagales > Saprospiraceae > JAHDHU01. The sequence goes on along the minus strand of JAHDGJ010000001.1, from coordinate 223,805 downwards.
TGAAAAATTCTTTCAATTTATTTACGCCAAGTATAAGCACTCAAATCTTGGATCAATATCAACTAGAAATGGATGATACTGTGGCAGCTAGTGATCATTTGCCTGTCGTTGTTGATTTTGATAGAGACAAACTTTCTTCTGTAAACTTTGCAAACCAAGACCTAGATTTTACGGCTTTCCCAAATCCTTGTCAAGACCGTTTGAATCTTGAAGGAGCATACGATCGTCTAGAACTATTTGATACCCGCGGAACGAAGCTTCTGGATTTGAAGATTCAAACTTCAAGTTTAGATCTCAGTAGATTTGCATCTGGTATTTATCTCTTAAAAGTGACCACCAATTCTAACATAATTTTCAGGCAAATATTCAAAGATTGATAACACTTAATGTGCTAGATTTGCAGCCTTAAATTGTGATCTATGTTATCAGCACAAAATGTATCCCTTCAATTCGGAAAAAGAGTACTTTTTGATGAAGTAAATATTTCTTTCAGCGGCAATAATTGTTATGGCATCATTGGTGCAAATGGTGCTGGGAAATCTACTTTTTTAAAAATATTGTCAGGCGAAAAAGATCCCAACACCGGAAGTGTTTCGCTTGAATCTGGAAAGCGTATGGCTGTACTAAAGCAGGAGCATTTCGAATTTGATGAAGTGTCTGTACTCAATACAGTTTTGATGGGGCACAAAGTGCTTTGGGACATTATGACTCAAAAGGATGCATTGTATGCCAAACCGGATTTTAGTGACGAGGACGGCATTAAAGCATCCGAATTGGAAACAGAGTTTGCTGAAATGGATGGTTGGAATGCAGAACCAGAAGCGGCTAGTCTTTTGAGTGGTATTGGCATAGAAGAGAAAAACCATCAAAAGCTTATGAAAGAATTGGATGGTAATCAAAAGGTACGTGTACTTCTTGCGCAAGCTTTATTTGGAGCTCCAGATGTTCTAATCTTAGACGAGCCTACCAATGATCTGGATTTAAAGACCATTACATGGCTCGAAGATTTTCTTTTGGATTTTAAAAACACTGTTATTGTAGTTTCACACGACAGACACTTTTTAGATACGGTGTGCACCCATATTGTTGATATTGATTTTGCGAAGGCAAATCTGTATACTGGTAATTATTCTTTCTGGTATCAAAGCAGCCAGCTTGCACTTAGACAGAAGTTGAATCAGAATAAAAAGACGGAGGAGAAAAGAAAAGAGATGCAAGCATTTATCGATCGGTTTTCTGCAAATGCGTCCAAATCAAGGCAGGCTACTGCTCGTAAGAAAATGTTGGAAAAACTCAATGTGGAAGAAATAAGACCCTCGTCTCGTAAATATCCTGGAATTATTTTTCAAGCAGAAAGAGAGGTAGGGAAACAGTTGTTGAACATCACAAACCTTTCAGCCAACGCTGAAGATGGGACTCCCCTATTCTCCGGATTAAACTTAGAAATGAATCCAGGCGATAAGATTACGGTAATAGCACAAAATAGTTTGGCCACTACTGCGCTGTATCAAATTTTAAATGGTGAAAGAGAACCAGATTCCGGTACATTTGAATTTGGACAAACGATTACTACTGGGTATTTGCCAAATGAAAACGAACATTATTTTGACAACAACCTTTCTTTGATTGATTGGTTAAGACAATATTCAGAAGAGAAGGATGAGGCATATATTAGAGGCTTCTTGGGTAAGATGCTATTTTCTGGAGAAGAGTCGCTAAAGATGAGTAATGTATTGTCCGGGGGTGAAAAGGTGCGGTGTATGTTGAGTAAAATGATGATGGCAAACGCCAATATTTTGATGTTTGATGAACCTACCAATCACTTAGATTTGGAAAGTATTACTGCACTTAATAATTCGATGTTGAACTTCAAAGAGAGCATCATTTTTACAAGTCATGATCACGAAATAACGCAAACAGTAGCTAATCGAGTCATCGAACTAGGCCCTCATGGATTTATTGATAGCCTAAAAGATTATGATGAATTTATGAAAGATACGGGTATTGAAGAGCAGCGTAAAGTAATTCACGGGCAAGAAATTGCGGTTTAAATATATTCCTGTAAAATCGCCTTTAGATTTTCTTTTTTAGCTTTCGAATAGTTCGAATTGAGTAGTTTCAATGTTTGAGTGCATTCCTTTTGTGTTAGCTTGCTACACCAAGCGTATTTTTCACCTTTTTGAAGCAATCGATTTTTGTCCTTAAGTTTTATTTCTTTGATAAAAGCGGCGAATTGTTTTTTTGCTTCTGTAGGACTTTCGTTCAACCATTGTATCAAAAAGTAATTGCCATTGATCGTTTCGCAATCTTCAAAAACATCTTCAACATCATCATTCACTTCAGTGATAAGATCGAAATATCTCCAATCTGAGGCCGGGAATTCGTTTTGTAATGCTGGATAATGATCAAAAATTATTCTTCTCAATAGTTTGACATCACAAGATTTGAAATAGTAGTAATACTCTTTGTTAAATCTTAGAGGTAGTTTTTGATCTCTCAAATAGAGCTCATGCTTTTGGTATTTATATATCAATTTGCAATACTCATGATGATGTTTTTTTGCTACCCCACAATCTTTAAGTGCGACATATATACTTTGCCACTTTTTTGCTAATTCACTTTTTTTAATCTTCCAATTGGATTCCAAATAGTGATCTAATCGATAAATGGCTACCTGCAAATCAACAAGCTTTCTTTTTAAGGCATGTCTATCGTATTTCTGATTAGCTGCTTGGAAGAGTTCTGGAAATTTTCGATAGTTGAAAAGAAGATTAATCTTTTCTTTCAATATGGATTCTTTCACAATTAGAATTAATTAGGGATGCAAAACAACAAAATTCAATTTTTAAAACCTTATTTGACTAAGAGAAGTTCCAATTGAAAAAAGAATTAATTAAATGCCCGGATTAAATCATCCTTGAGATCACTGGCTAATATTTCTGCGACCTCTGATTCGCGATTAAAGCTTGAGTTGTTGTAATTGTTTTGATATTGCGCGGGAATTGCTCTGAGGTCTCCAAAGGTTTCGTATCTCTCGATGGTTTCTCTAAATGTTGCTCTTAAGTAGTTGTTAGATATACGGCACACATTGGCATTTGAAGAAGCATTGAGGTTTCCTTGCCATTCCCAATCCCTTGTTACTCTATTCGTGCGGACGGTACCCTGGACATTAATATATAAAGGGATTTGTGTGGTGACACCGGAAGTATCAGTCACTGTTTCAAAACCTTCTTGAATCCTCTCCGAATAATTTTGATCGAAGGAAGAATTAAAATCGTTAAATCTCAAAGGCTGGAGATTAATGTTGATGTGGCAATCCCCTATCGTTCCTCTTCTGTATTCAAATTTTTGAAAAAGGGAAGATTGCTGCTCAATGTTTCGAAAGGCATTGTTGAGCTGCCAATCAAATTGCATATCAAAATGAGTAAGATTTATCGAATATGTAATTACACCATTTTCCAAACAGACATCAATCATTTTCTCTAATTCAAGGTCTTCACTTGCTGCATAGAAGCTGGCTTTGTCAAGGAGGTAATACGCGTCTTGAAGAAGGTATTTATTGTAGCTTTCTGCATAGCTGTAATATTTTTCTTCTCCTAAGAGTTTGTATTCTGAATATAAATCTTGAGATAGATTTTCTTTTTGAGCCATGTATTTTTCGAAATCAGCATCATTACTATGTGCTAAATATTTATTCGAATTGAAATAACGTATTTCTATACCGTTGTAGATTTCCCATGCATTTTCCCATTGATCTAATTCGTTTGAAGCAAGTGTAAGTTCTATCTCAGTTAAATCCAATTGGTTTAACTTTCGATACGCCTTTTCTAAAACATCGCGATCTTCTCTTTTTTTAGATCCTTTGTTCAATGCTTTTAAAGCCTTCTTATAAGACTGATTGTATTTGCCTTTTTTGTATAAACTTTTTGGACTCGAACATGAAACCGTAAAACAAACTATTAGAAATAGATAAAGCTGTTTCATGTTTATGGCGTTGGATTTGGATAATGATTATGGCATTTATTTATTTCGGCAACAACATCATTACTTAGTGTTAAATCTATGGAGTCTATGTTCTCTTTTAGTTGATCCATTGTAGTCGCACCGATAATGTTCGCACCAACAAAGGGGCGATCATTTACAAATGACAAAGACATTTGAGTTAATGAAATACTATGTTTCTTGGCAATTTGAGCATACCTCTCCACAATATTAGAGACGTGATCTGCTTTGAATCTGGGATACTCATTGAACAATGTTAATCGTGCATTTTTTGGGTTGGCATTGTTGAGATATTTACCGCTTAACAGTCCCATGGCTAGTGGTGAATATGCCAAGAGCGGTATGTTTTCTCTTTGTGAAACCTCAGATAAATTGTATTCGTATGTCCTGTTCAACAAGCTATACGAATTTTGAATGCTTACAAATCTTTCTAGATTGTGCGTATCAGCATATGCAGCAGTTTTCATCACTCCCCAGGAAGTTTCATTGGACAAACCATAATGCCTAATCTTACCTTGCGTTTTTAATTCAGTAAGGGTGTGAAGGATTTCTAAGAAATTATCTTCCCAGCCATCCCAGTGTTTGTAGTCTCTTTGGCCAAACATATTAGATTTACGCTCTGGCCAATGCAGTTGATACAGATCCACATAATCGGTTTTTAAGCGTTGCAAACTTCCTTCAATGGCTTCTTTTATTCTTTCTTTGCTGAATCCTATTGGCAAATCAGAGATATAGCTCATCCCCGAAGGACCGGTCACCTTTGTTGCTAAGATTAAATCTTTTCTTAAATGCTGGTTTTTTGTTAGCCAAGAACCAATATATCTCTCGGTCAAACCTTGACTTTCTTTACTCGCAGGGACAGCATACATTTCTGCTGTATCTATAAAATTAATTCCTCTAGAAAAAGCATAATCCAATTGTTCGTGAGCTTCTTGTTCTGTGTTTTGTCTCCCCCATGTCATAGTGCCAAGACATATTTTACTCACCTTCAGATCGGTACTACCAAGAATGTTATACTTCATTTTTTATTACTTACTGCTGACTAATTGATCTCTTTCTTTGTTGATTAATACAAGTCTTTTTTCCATTTTTTTATGCTCCGTATTGAGGTAGGCCGAAAAACGCTGGATACGATCATGGATACTTCGTACCTCTGCAAGGGTGTTTCTGATTTTCTTTTGAATGATCCAATCCGTAATCAGGTTATCAAAAAAGATGTTCGTAAATCCACTCAATTGATCGGCACTTATTCGCGTATCAAAATCATGCACATTAATATCTTGCAATTCCTTTTTAAAAATCCGCATCAAGTGTTGCGTTTTTATAATAATGCCTCTAGCTTGTTCGATCGCATATCTTTGATTATAACTGCTTCCCCTTCCTCGGCTCACCGTCTTATAGGTCCCCCAATTACCGGCTTGTCGAAGTTTGGCAATGGCCAATGAAAGGTGTTGTATAATTTTTTGTGCTACATGCAGAGCTTCGAGATATTCTTTTTTGCCTAGCGTTAAATGATCGCTTTCTTCCACCAGGGCCTTCAACTTTTTGCCTTTAGCTGACTTGCCTTGAATTAATGCTTTTTCTCTTTTCTTTTTAAGTTGTGTCACTTCTTTTCGGACTGCAGATAATCCAGCTCTCTTGTTGTCTAAAACCTTAAGTTCGAATTCTAAAAGCTCTATTGATTTGATGTGCTCTTTAAATTTTAAGGTCATTTCTAAAAACTCTTGACGTTCCTTTTCGAGCTGCTGTTCTTTGTCGCCTAAAACCTTGTGAAACAGTCTCTTAATAGACATCTTCTCAAGTTTTTCTATATCAGCGTTTTCTTTTTCAAGTTGTTTTTGTAATCTTTTTGATTCTTTGTAGGCTTCTTTTAGAGTGGTTTGAGTTGTTTTAAAATGCCTATCAACTATTTCTATGGCTTTTAACTCTTCCAACTTTTGTTGGAGCATCACATAAATACTATTAGTTGACATAATTAAAGATTACATTTATTGTTGTTTAAAATTACTTCAAAAAATAAGCTATGGGATTTTTCAATGAGATAAAAAAACTTCTTTTTGTAAAGAAATCAGTTGCCAAGTCAGCCGCAGACAAAACAGCAGACTTTGCCAAAGAAAAAAGTTCGGAACTCGTAGATAATGCAGGAGACGTATTATCTACTATGGGCGAAAAATTAAAAGACGGAACTTCTGGTTTGCGTGATTCAATTTTAGAAAAAGGATCCGATGTTTTTGAGAAATCAAAAGACGGTCTTTCTGATGTTTATGATAAAGTGAGTAACTCTGATCTAGCACAAAAAGCTGGTGATCTTTCCGAGACTGTCGGAGAAAAAGTGATGGAAGTAGGATCTAATTTATCGGAAAAATTTGGTGAAATTTCAGAAAATGTTGGAGAAAAAGTACTTGACGTTGGGGGTGATGCCAAAGATAAATTTGGCGATCTATCTGAGACCGTGGGAGAAAAAGTTTTGGAAGCCAAGGACAAATTATTGGACAAAGCCCAAGAAGCGTCCACTTATGTTTCTGAGAAGTTTAACGAGACGATGGAAAAAGCGGAAGCATTTAAGGCCGAACAGGATGCCAAGCCTAAGAGAGAATTTGCCGAGGATGATTTGGATGCTAGTGGGTCAATGCTCGAGGGTACGGATGATTTCTTTACCAAGGCAGAGAAATTTGCCGACGGAGATCACGGTGCTTTTTCAGAAGGAAAAATTACCATCAATGAAAATACAGAGGTTCTAGCCTCTAAAGGTGAAGAAGTTAAAGACCAAGTAAAGGCGGCAGGTTTTATTGATAGAGATGGAGATGGTAATGAAATAGTTGATGAGGCAATTATTGAGGAAGAATAAATTTTAGTTTTTAGGCAGCGTTATGATATAACTTCGGGTCATATAGATAACCAATTAGACTAGTGTCCCCATTAAAGTCGAATATATTGAACGAAAAGGAGCTCATAAAAGCTTGTATATCCGGAGACAGAAAATGTCAAAGGGATCTTTTTGAGTTGCATGCTCCTAAAATGATGGTAGTATGTCGCCGATATGCTCGTCATCATTTAGAAGCGCAAGATATAATGCAAGAAGGCTTCATCAAGATGTTTCGAAATCTTGAAAAATTTCAATTTGAAGGCTCATTTGAAGGTTGGGTTAGGAAAATCATGATCAATACCGCGCTTAAAAAAGTATCTAGAAAATCATTTACCCACGAAAAAATAGGAATCGATGAGACCTATCAAGGGTCTATTGAGTCTACAGTCTTATCGAATTTGGGTGAAGAAGAATTATTGGGCATGATAGAGAGTTTGCCAGAGGGCTATAGAATTGTTTTTAATATGTATGTCATAGAAGGATTTAGTCACAAAGAGATAGGTGAGAAATTGGGAATTGGAGAAAGTACCTCAAGATCTCAACTGGTTAAAGCTCGTAGGATCTTACAAGAAAAAGTATTGGACAGTCAAAAAATTGCTGTATGAACAAAGACTTTGACAATATTTTCAAATCTAAACTGGAAAATTATTCCAGCGATTACCCCAGTAACCTGTGGGATAATATTGAGTCGGAGTTGCATCCGGTTAAAAAAAGGAGGCCATTTTGGCTTTATGCATTGGCATTGTTGGGAATTATATTGATTGTTGGCGGTGTAACTTATTTTAGTACGACTTCAAATCCTGAAGTTGCCCAGGAAACTTCGCTTCTAGAAAAAGTGGTGGCTGATACGCAAAGTGAATTAAACGTACAGTTTTCAAAAGAACTAAAATCTTCAGCAAGTAGCCCAGATGTGTATACCTCAGATTCTGTAGAATTTGTTGAGCATCCAATTTCTATTAAGTATGCGGATGAATCAAATAAAGTAGAAAAGTTAAAGAAAAACGAAACAGACAATCTAAACCCTATAACTTCTGTATCAACGAATACTGCCTTTTTAAATGATCCCTTAAATACATCTGCTGTTCGAGTAAAAAAGGATAAAAGGCAAAACAAAAGAAAGATAGTGTTTACAGAACCCATATTTGTTGATAAAAAGAGAGGTTCTTCAATTGATTTAAATAAGTTGCTTTTGAAGAGCAATCAGGAGAAGAGCAAGGAATCAAGGGGAAATACTTCAATAGAAACCATTAAGATCCAAGAAAGTAATGTTGTTGCAAGTTCTCGTGGTTTACCAATGAGCACCATGGTGCCATTGAATACAGAGCAAAAACTTGATTTGAATTTGAATCTATTTGCTGCGAAAGGTTCGGATTGCCCTTCTTGGGTAAAGGATAAAATGGGTTTATATCTAGAAGCTTATTATTCGCCTGAAGTTGCGCTGAGATCCTTAACAGCTAAGTCAAGAGACAGTTCTATCATGCAGAATCAAATTGATAGAAACGATAGTGAGTCCACACTTTTAAGTTATAGTATGGGGGCAAGAATGATGTTTATGACGCCTAGGGGTATATCATTCAAAATTGGACTAAACTATTCTCAGATCAATGAAAAGTTTAGTTATCAAGATCCAGAATCGCAAAGAGATATTACGGTAGTAGATACCGACCCGATCACTGGCGACACTTTAGATATTTATACGTACACCGAATTTGGTAGTGAAAAAGAGGAAATTATCAATCGATATAAATCTTTTGATTTACCTGTGTTGGTTGGTTTCGAATTATATAAAGGTAAAAAGTGGTCATATAGTTTTGATGCAGGGATTTACCTCAATCTACATGCTGAGCAACGTGGGAAATTCTTCGATCCTACAGGTCAAAGAAACTGGTTTACTTCCGATGAAAATGGAAGTTATAGAGCCTTTAAAAACAGTTTAGGGATTAGCACATATGCCAGTGCAGGTCTTATGTATCATTGGATTGAAGGAATAGATTTCTATTTCAAGCCAAGTATTCGGTATTTTACTCAATCCTTTACCTTAGGAGATTATCCTTTGAATCAAAACTACGTAGTACTTGGACTAAACTCAGGTATACGATATCGGTTTTAGGCAGCGAATTCAAAAGTTTAAGAATCTTAATAGTAGAAGTAAAAAAAATGGTTTTAAAAAAAGGAATACTTAAATCTTGTCTCCCGTTTGTGGCAATCTTAATGTTCCTATCAAGTTGTTATCAGGACAGTTCAGAATTTGTAACTACAGGTGCTGATGGTGAAGTCGGAACATTTTACTCGGATGTTCAAGATCCTGCAAATGTTCGATTATTTAATTCGGAATTAGGAACGGTAATAGAAACAGAAGACTTTAGTCGTATTGAAGTTCCTTCTAAGGCCTTTGTTGATGAGGATCAACAACTTCTTGTCGATGAGGATATTAGATTGGAATATAGGATTTTAAAGGAGAAAGGTGATTTGATTCGTTTCAACAAACCTACAATTTCGGATGGGGCGCTATTGGAAACAGGAGGAGTGATTTTGTTGAAAGCTTCTAATGTTTCTAGAACCCTAAACTATAGTTTGAGTCCTAACAAAAGTATTTCGGTTCAACTTTCGGATTTAAATCCAAATGATGAAATGATGCTTTTTTATGGAGATGATTCTTCTTCAAGTTATAATTGGGATCTTTATTCCGAGGGAATCCAAACTGCAGTGTGGGGAAATGCTACGGATAGTATTGAGGTTGTAGGTTATGATTTTGAAATGGATAGTTTGACCTGGGTCAATTGTGATGTATTTAGCAACATTGCCCAAAACGAACAGACTGGAATATGTGTTGAATTGCCTGAAATATTTACTAACGTAAACACCGCGCTATTCGTAGTATTTAAAGAAAGAAGAAGTGTGGTTTCGCTGTCAGGAAATCCAGACTTAGAGCAATTCTGTGATCCTTACCAAATGATGCCTATTGGAGATGAAGTTGATATTATTAGTGTTACCTCACTTGATAATGGAGTGTATTATTTTGGAATGAAAAATGTAGTATTGTCTAGTAATAATCAAGAGTTTTTAGAACCTGAAAGAAAGACAATCGAAGAAATAAATGAAATATTAAATACTCTATAGTTAAGAGTACAAGAAGTATTTTTATTCGTAAATGGGAGCCGCCTGTCTAAATAATGATTTAGACAGGCACTTTTTTTTAATCCAAAATAGACTTTAAATCTGCTGGAGAATAATTGACAGACTTTAATACTTTTTTGTCCGAGTTTCTATAAACCAGGTATTCGCCATGGCTCTCTTCAATATGTGATTCAGTTCCATCTTTTTCTAAATAGTGTTTTCGCGTATCCTCAGCTTCTTTCAATGTTTTGCAGGTTTTGCTCATGTTTGATCGCTGCACTTCATCAAAGAGTGCCTTAAACTTTGAACCCAATCCAAACTCATGAATAGCCCCCGATAGTACATATTGTATGTCACATAGAGCGTCTGCTACTTCGACTAAGTCATTGTCCCTGATTGCATCCTTTAATTCATTTAGCTCTTCTTCTATTAAGTTGACTCTTAGTTTACATCGATCTTCGCCAGGAATTATTGGTTGATCCAATACCGGCAGTTTAAACGTATCATGAAATTGGCCGACATCATTTAGGCCATTAGGTTCTTCGAATTTTTTTGACATGTAAGTTGGTTAATTAATTATTACTGATTTGCTGTACTTTGTTCCTTTGGTATCCTGAAGGGTGAAAAAGTAAATGCCTTTGCTGTAATTAACGGTTTCAAATTTAAAAGAGTTTACGCCCTCAGAAATATTTAACTCCGTTTTTAGTATTTCTTCTCCAAGCTGGTTTTGCATTAAAAGTTGAACCCTTTGTCTTTTTGTTGAGCCAATTTGAGCAGTGATTGGGTTTCCTTTTAATATAGGATTCGGAAAGATTGATAAATCAACACTAACATCTTTATCGATATCGTTTAATGAGGTTTGCTGAGGAATCATTTCTCTTCTAAAGACTCCCCTACCATGCGTAGCAGCCCAAATTTTGTTGTCGATTGGAGAATATTCCAGATCCATAATTATGGTGGACCCTTGGATACCTTCATTAAAGTCTTCCCAATTGGCGCCTCCATCTAAGGTATAAAAAGTCCCGATGTCGTTACCTATGTACACATGATCTGGGTTTGAAGGATCAACCAAAACAGCATTGGTTGGCAAATCCGGCAGATTAGCTGAGATGTCATTCCAACTAGCCCCTCTATTTTCACTTTTAAAAACGTGGCCACTGCCAAACCCACTGAGTACGACATAAATGGTTTGATCATCACTAGGATCAATATATATGTCATTAATAAATCTATTGGGTAAGCCCTGGGAAACATTGCTCCACGAGTCTCCCCCATCTAACGAACGATATATTTCGCCTTTGCCGTTATAAGGAGCGGTCGATACATAAAGCTGGTTGGGGTCAGTGGAAGAAATAGCCATGGCATAAATGGGGTCTCCATCGGGATGAATTGTTGATGAGGATGCTTCCCAATTGTTTCCGGCATCTGTGCTCTTATAAAGATATTGACCACCTCCATAAATTATGTTTGGGTCTGATTCTGAAATCTGATACGGCGCGATAAATATTGGGTTACCCTCGTGTGGTACGTCCAAAATAAAAAAACTAAAACCGTTGTTATTGGATGCCGCAATATTTAAGTTTTGATAAGAACCATATACAATATCGTCATTGTTAAAATTAATTCCGGTCCAGCTTCCATCGCCACCAATTGCCCTTTGCCACAAACCATTTCCGCGATGTATGGAAGTGCTGTTGTCCTGCAATCCACCCATGGCAAAGTCTGGATTTTGATGAGATACGGAGAAACCGTTATAGTATTGCGTCGTTTGAAGCCCTCCATTTGCACTCCTAAATGTTTCTCCTCCGTCCGAACTTAAAAACAATCCCCCATCGTTTCCGTAAAGTATTAGTCCTTCAATCGTCGGGTGATACATCGCTACATGGTGGTCGCTATGAGAATAGTCGGGAGGGCCATCCGGAACATTTGGTTGCGGAATGCCCATGGTTACTCCTCCATTTGCTTTGAGTGTAATCAAAGAACCGGCATCGGTGCTTTTATATATTTCTATGCCTACAAGAGAGATTATGTCTGGATTATTTGGGTCTACGGAAACATCATGAGAGAACCAACCTTGCCACTTAGAATAGTCAAACGTACTTCTGGTTTCCCATGTTTGTCCGCCATCGTCTGATCGAAGCAACCAAGTGGCCCCATCACTAAAACTAAATCCATTTCCAACGCTTGCATAGATTATATTAGGATCCTGGGGATATGATGCTAAAAGTATCTTACCTCCAAATGCGCTTGGAATAGCATCGTCCATATTTATTGACCAGCTTGTACCTCCATCTTGAGAATTATAAATTCCGCCATTTTCACTTCCTAAGTTACCGCAAGCCACAACTAAGTTTTGGTCTTGGATTTCCAGATCTGTCACCATAGGAACATCTAAAACGTAATTCCAAGTGTTGCCTGCATCAGTAGATTTGATCAATCCATCTGTCACTCCAGCATAAACAATTTGATCATTGTTAGGATCTACTTTAATGACTTGGATTCCTTTTTTATTTTGATAACTATAGTCTAGGGCATGCTCCCAAGTCGCGCCTCCATTGCTAGATTTGAATATGCCTACACCATAACTTCCTCTGGTGGCTCTATATGCACCGTCGTTGCCTGTAATTTCATTGTTATAGACTTCTCCCGTACCGACGTATAATTGGGTGCTGTCGCCAGCGGCAAAAGCAATGCTGCTGACTCCTAATACACCATTGGCAATCGGCATGTACTCCCAAGAAATATCTAAACCAAGTTTTCTAGTTCTCCAAAGGCCTCCACTTGCCGAGCCGAGATATACCGTTGAATCCGCTTGTGGATTTACTGCAAGTGCCAAAGTTCTTCCCGCAGTATTGATGGGGCCCATGGTTTCCCATGGATCTACAGGACTGTGATCTACAGATTGAAAATTGCTTTCGTAGTAATCAATCGCAGCTCCAAATGCCCCTTTGGGAATGTCAGAATTAGGGAAGGCTCTAGCAAAGCTCTGCAGTTGCATCGCCTTGAAAGCACCAGGAATCTTTGATGTCTTTTTGGAATCTTTCGGTTTGCATCCACCAAAAGTAAAGAGAAGAAAAAGGATCAAAAAGCTTATGCTACTGGTGATCTTCATATTTTAGATTTAGAAATTGAATATATAAGATTTTTAATTATGTTTTGGTCATGAAAAAGATATCTCGTAAAAAGTTTCTAGTAAAATCCTCGGTCGCATTGGGAGCTTCAACCTTATTGCTAAATGGATGCAAGGATGAAGGTCAAAAGAATATTAGTGCACCCAATATTATTACCAATAAAAAGTATAGATGGAGAATGGTTACCACTTGGCCTCCCAATTTCCCTGTTTTGGGCGAGGTTTGTAATCGTTTTGCCGAGACCTTAAAAATCATGTCCAATGGAAGATTAGAATTGAAGGTCTTTGGAGGAGGAGAATTGGTTCCACCCCTTGAATCATTTGAAGCAGTAATTAGTGGCGCTGCAGAGATGTATAATGCAGCATCATATTATTGGGCGGGCAAGGCTCCTGCTTCACAATTTTTTGCCTCTATACCATTTGGCATGAATGCACAACAAATGCATGCTTGGATCTTAAATGGTGGTGGATATGAACTGTGGAGAGAATTGTACGGGGCCTTGGATCTTGTTCCATTTATCTGTGGCAATACAGGAGTGCAAATGGGAGGTTGGTTTAACAAAGAAATTAACAATTCTAAAGATTTAAGAGGGCTCAAAATGCGTATTCCAGGTCTTGGAGGGAAGGTTTTAGAAAGGGCTGGTGGAGCTGCGGTACTGGTCTCTGGCGGCGAGTTATATACAAGTTTGGAGCGTGGAGTTATTGATGCTACAGAATGGATCGGACCTTACCACGATTATCTATTGGGTTTGCATAAAATTGCAAAGTACTATTATTCACCTGGGTGGCACGAGCCAGGGTCAATTCTTGAAAATGTTGTTAATAAGAAAGCATTTGAAAAATTGCCTAAGGATTTACAAAAAATGATAGAAATGGCATCTCATGCAATGGGGATGTGGAGTTTTCATGAATTTGAAGCCAAAAACAATGAGTATTTACAAAAGATAAGAAAAGAAAGCACAGCCGAGTTGCGCTTGTTTCCACAAGAGGTTTTAGATGTTCTGAAAGAAAAAACAAAGGAAGTATTGGACGAAATTACCTCCAAGGATTCAATGAGCGCAAAAGTTTACCAATCTTTTCAGGATTTTTCGAACAAAGTCGGCAACTGGTCCAAGTACTCTGAAAAGGCATATTACAATAGAATTTCCAGCCATCAATGAAAAAGGCTGAGTAATTTTACTCAGCCTTCAGTTATAATTCAGTTATACTTTTAAATTGTTGATTTCTTATTTCAACGAATCTAATCTGTCCTTGAATTCTTTGGATTTATCCATTTGATTCTTTCTCGCATAAAGCTCTTTAAGTGCTGTTAATGTTCCAAAATCTTTAGGATTAATAGAATCTGCACTGTGAAAGAATGGTAAAGATTGATCAAAAAGGTCGTCCATGACAGCTTTTAAATCATCATATTTTTTCATTCCTGCTTTTGAAAAATCATTAGCATACGAATTAAGCTCTTCCGTCATTGCTGCAGCTTTGTTGTAATACATTGCACCCAAACTGTAGGTTGCATCAAAGTTTTTAGGATCTTTTTCTAAGGCCATGTTATAATACTTTGCTGCTCCATCAGCATCGCCTAGTTTTTCTGCAACGCTTCCAGCGGTTACTATTACCGATACATTATCTGGTTCTGCTTTTATAGCATTTTCTAATTCCATTTGTGCACCGGCCATATCGTTTTTCTTGATCTTCTCATTGATCATAGCAAACATTAAACCTTTGTCCCCAGGGAATTTTGCTCTTCCTTCGTTAAGGTATTTGTCTTCGCCTTTCAAATTATAAAGTGCCTCATATACTAATGGTTCTTTAGAATCCATGGAGTATAATTTATCTAAGTACGGGACGACTTTGTCTCCTTGATCTCCATAATACCCTGTTACTGCAGTAGAGAATATTTTATCTACTACTGTTGAATCTTCTTTCATAAAGCTGTTGCCACCATTGGCATTTAAAAATTCATGTGCTTCCAAGACCATAGAGAAATGCTCAAAACTTTTAGGATAATCCTTACTCGTGTAATGCGTAATGGCAGTATTGTCCAAATGGCGAATATTCATTTCTAGGCCTTTGAGCGCCGCTTTTTTAGCTTTTTTATCATCCGAAGCGTAGGCACTTTTGTACGCAGCATAAGCTAAACTCGCTGCTTGAGGTGATTCTAACTTATAGCCTGAATTAATAATGGATTCCTTGATTTCTGCATCCGCAATGGCATTATAGATATCACCTTTAAGATTTAATAATGCAGGAGCCGAATCATCCATTGCTAAAGCCTGAGTTACATAATCCACGGCCATAGACGCTTGGTCTTTGTTGGCTTTAGGGTCTTTTACATATTTGCTTAATGCCTTATTGGCACTTTTCATTAGCTTTTTATACTCTTGTGCTTGAGAAGCACCAACGAATACAAAGAAGCTCAATAATACAATCAAAGTTTTTTTCATGTCTTGATAAATGTTTTAACTAGTCTACTATAGATTTTTGGTGGTGTATCATTATAACGACAGGTTTTAAATGAAAAATGTTGCCAAAATGTTAACACCTTTTATTCTTCTTCTGAATTTCCGGATTGCTCTGTTGTGCTCTCCATCTCCTCTTCTGTTTTACGAATCACAACAACATCCGCTATGCGGTCTCCATCTTTTAAATTAATTACCTTGACTCCTTGCGTCGCTCTACCCATAACCCTCATGTCCGAAATTGCAGACCTAATCATAATCCCTTCTTTAGTGGTTATCATCAGATCATCCTGATCGTTCACGGACTTTATAGCAAAAAGTTTTCCAGTCTTTTCAGTAACGTTCATTGTGATTACTCCTTTACCCCCTCGGTTGGTTAGTCTGTACTCATCAATATTTGATCTTTTGCCTAAACCATTTTCCGAACATACAAAGACATTGTTGTCCCAAATGTCTTTTGTACGAACAATGGCACCCACTACATGGTCTTCTTCATTATCTAGCTTAAGGCCTCTAACTCCAGCAGCGGATCTACCCATCGCTCTAACTTTACTCTCCTCAAATCTAATGGCTCTTCCATTACGATTAGCAATAAGTACTTCAGAATTTCCATCAGTAAGGCGTACTTCGATCAACTCGTCCCCTTCATTAATCGTGATGGCATTGATTCCGTTTGTTCTTGGTCTCGAAAAGGCTTCAACTGAGGTTTTCTTAACCATTCCCTTTTTTGTGACAAAGAAGATGTAATTGTTTTCTTGGAATTCTTTGTCTGTTAGGTCTTTAATGATGATAAATCCTTTGACACTATCCTCTTTGGGTATATTAATCAAATTCTGAATAACTCTTCCCTGTGATGTCTTTGTAGCTTCCGGAACTTCGTATGCTCTCATCCAAAAGCATCTCCCCAATTCTGTAAAGAGCAATAAGTAATTATGATTGTTGGCAATCATCATATGCTCTACATAATCTTCATCTCTTGTCTTCGCACCTCTTGAACCTCTACCGCCTCTTCCTTGTACTTTATACTCAGAAGACTTGGTCCTCTTGATGTATCCTAACTTAGAAATTGTAATCACCATTTCGTCATTAGCAATCATGTCCTCCACGCTTATTTCGCCATCAGCGAAACTAATGTCAGTCCTACGCTCATCGCCGTAGGTATCAATCATTTCTGTTAATTCCGTTTTTATTATTTCTCTTTGACGGCCTTCATTGGCTAGGATGTCCTTAAGGTCTGCAATTAGTTTTTGAAGTTCAGCGTACTCTGTCTTCAATTTATCCATCTCAAGGCTTACCAACTTTTGGAGCCTCATTTCTAGAATTGCTTTTGATTGAATTTCACTCAAATCAAAAGCAGCCATCAATTTTTCTTGAGCTTCATCGACTGTTTTCGAACTCCTTATTAGTCGAATTACTTCGTCAATATTATCAACTGCAATGATTAACCCTTCTAAGATATGGGCTCGTTCTTCGGCTTTTTTGAGATCATAGGCTGTCCTTCTTTGAATGACTTCTAGTCGGAACTTAATAAACTCTTCTAAAATCTGCTTTAGGTTGAGTAACTGAGGCCTACCATTGACTAAGGCAATATTGTTTACACCGTACGAACTTTGTAAGGGCGTGTATTTAAACAATTTACTCAGAACTACATTCGCAATGGCATCTTTTCTTACATCGATTACAATCCGCAAACCATTCCTATCGGATTCATCACGGATGTCTTGAATTCCTTTGATGCGCTCTTCATTTACAAGCTCTGCAATTTTGGCAACCAAGTTGGCCTTGTTTACTTGGTATGGAATTTCGTTGATGATAATTTGCTCTTTGCCGTTGGTTTCGATGATTTCTGCTTTCGCTCTGACCACTACTCTACCTCTTCCAGTTTCGAAGGCCTCTTTGACACCTTGAGTGCCATAGATTGTCCCACCCGTTGGGAAGTCCGGAGCCTTGATGTATTCCATTAATCCTTCAATCGTTATATCAGGATTATCAATAAGTGCTTTGGCTCCTTCACAAACTTCTGTTAAGTTGTGAGGAAGCATATTGGTTGCCATTCCCACTGCGATTCCAGAAGCTCCATTGACCAATAAGGTCGGAATTCTTGTAGGCAAAACGGTGGGTTCTTCTAATGAGTCATCAAAATTTAAAGCAAAATCAACGGTATCCTTTTTGATGTCTGCGAGAATCTCGTTGGATATTTTTCGAAGTCTTGCTTCTGTATATCTCATAGCTGCCGGACTATCTCCATCCATCGAGCCAAAGTTTCCTTGTCCATCTACCAAAGGATATCGCAGCGACCAGTCTTGCGCCATCCGAACCATGGAGTCATATACTGAGGTATCACCATGCGGGTGATATTTACCTAATACCTCTCCAACAATACGGGCAGATTTTTTGTGTGCTTTACCACTGGTAAGGCCCAATTCGTTCATTCCATACAATACTCTTCGATGTACGGGTTTCAATCCATCCCTAACATCCGGTAAAGCACGAGCCACAATAACAGACATCGAATAATCGATATATGCTGATTTCATGTGATCTTCGATGTTTACCGGTATAATCCTCTGATCATTAGCCATTTATATATAATTATATTTTTCCCAAATCAAGGTGCGAAAGTACGGAAAATACATGTCTTTTTAAAGCTTTCGGCAAGTAGAAATAACATCGAATTTTTGAAAAGTTTTAAACCTTTCAGAGTGCTAAACCTTGTATAATTATACCTTTGTCTTATGCCAGATACTTCTGAAGTCCGACCCTACAATTCTGAACGTTCTAAAAAGGAACAAGTCACTCAAATGTTTGATGGAATTGCTCCTAATTACGACCTATTGAATAGAGTGCTCACGCTGGGAATCGATACCATTTGGCGAAAAAATGCGATAAAAAAATTAAGAGATTCTGCTCCTTCGACCTTATTAGATATTGCCACAGGAACGGCGGATGTAGCCATTGAGGCATGCAAGCAAATAGATGGCTTACAAGTTACTGGATTGGACATATCAAGTGAAATGATTGCATTTGGTAATAAGAAGGTTAAAAAAAGAGGCTTAGAGGATCAAATTAAATTAGTAGTCGGTGACTCTGAGGCGCTGCCTTTTGAAGACAACTCTTTCGATGCGCTAACAGTATCCTTTGGAATACGAAATTTTGAAAACCTGAAAAAAGGCCTTACCGAAATGAGACGCGTCCTAGCAAAGGATGGCCAATTGGTGATCTTAGAGTTTTCGAAACCCACATTATTTCCTTTTAAACAATTGTTTCACGCATACTTTAAATATGTTTTGCCCGTTATAGGTAGGATTAAGTCTAAAGATCCGAAAGCATATACGTATCTTTATGAATCAGTTCAAGCCTTCCCAGATTACGATAAATTAGACACTATTTTAAAAGAAGTAGGATTTAAGAATACAGAATGGAAATCTCAAACCTTAGGAATTTGCACTATTTACACGGGATCAAAGTAGCCATCCTGTTTTTGTTTTTGTCGAATGTAGGAAACGCACAATTGTCAGGTTCAAAAGGGAATTATAATTATTTCGATTTTCAAAAAAAGCCCTTTTATTTTGGCATATCCTTGGGTCTAAATTCTTCAAGTTATCGGATAAATCATTCTAAAAATTTTATTGCCAACGACAGCATCAACGTAGCAGAATCCGCTTATGGTCCTGGTTTTCATCTGTACATTATTAGCAATATGAAAATTGGTAATAATTTTGATTTCAGAGTTTTGCCTGGTTTTTCTTTTACTGAAAGACAATTTGAATTTACTTCGGCTGTTGAAGAAAACATGTTGCTTAGACGTCGAATCGAGTCCGTGTTTTTTGATTTACCCTTGCAACTAAGATTTAAATCTGAAGCATACAAAGACAAAAAAGCCTTTTTTGTTGCTGGATTAAAGTATTCCTTTGATGTGCAAAGCAACAGTAAAACACGTCAAGCCAACAGCTTGATTAAAATCTCCCCACACGATTTTCAACTTGAAGTGGGTGCAGGTATGCAATTTTTCTTTCCTTATTTTATTTTCTCTCCCGAAATTAAATTTTCCCGCGGAATCAATAATCTTTTGATTTATAATGATAACCTCAATGAGTCGAGAGTGTTAGAGCAGATCGGTTCTCAAATTTTTACGATATCCTTTCATTTTGAAGGGTAATCCGCATATGCTTTTTTAGCGTATTCAATTAACAAGGGGAAATATTCATTAAAGTGTTGATTTAGAATGACCTCATTTTTTTGAAAGTCTTTTATAGATTCCACAAATCTCGAAGGGAATTTTGTTCTTTTATCCATCCATTCCAAAGACCACATCAAGCCCTTTGGGGTACTGTATCTCAATAAAAATTTGTCTTCGATCATTTTATCTATTCGAATTTTTAATTTTTTCGGAAGATGCTTTTTGTATTTGAGTAGTATGGGGTATTGACGTTCTGTAAAGTTTTTTAGGCTTTCTTGACTGTATAAAGTCCAATTATTAATCAGTAGCAAATCGTAATATATATCGGTTAAAACGGATGCGTATTTTCCATGTCTCTCATGGAATAATTTGGTACTTGATCTAAAGATTGGATGAGTGTCAGTAAAGCTGTCAATTTTCCGATGCAGCTCTACGCCGTTGCGTATACTTAAGGGTAATGCCTCTACTTCTTTGTTTTTTAGGAAATCTGCAATAAAATTTCCAATCATAATTTGATCATCATCAAAAGAAAGATAAATATGTGCTAGATAATTCATATCGAAGCTGGAATGAATGCAAGGTAAATAAATATCTTTGCGCCTTCAAAACACAAATGCGATGTCATTAAAATGCGGAATTGTAGGATTGCCAAATGTGGGCAAATCGACTTTGTTTAATGCTTTAACTTCAGCTAAAGCGCTGGCTGCGAATTATCCTTTTGCAACCAAAGATCCTAATCTTGGCATAATCACTGTACCGGATGAAAGATTAGACAAATTGGCTGAATTGGTCAATCCTCAAAAAGTTATCCCAACCACAGTGGAAATCTTAGACATTGCTGGTTTGATTAAAGGTGCAAGTAAAGGCGAAGGATTGGGAAATCAATTTTTGTCAAATATTCGGGAAGTGGACGCCATCGTACATGTCGTGCGCTGCTTTGAGGATGATAATGTAGTGCATGTCGATGGAAGTGTAGATCCAGTAAGAGATAAAGAGATTATAGATACCGAATTGATTCTCAAGGATATAGATACCTTAGAAAAGCGCTTAGAAAAGGCAAAAAAAGCTGCAAAGGGTGGAGATAAAGCAGAATTAAAAAAGGTTGAGTTTATTCAACGTATACTGGCACATTTGGAAGACGCCAAACCTGCTCGAAGCATTGAAGAACAGGACGAAGTAGAGGGCTTGTTTAAAGACTTGTATCTTCTAACAGCGAAACCCATAATTTATGTTTGCAACGTAGATGAAGGAAGTGCCACCTCAGGCAATGATTTTACTGCAAGACTCAAAGAACTGGTTAAGGATGAAAACGCTGAGGTGATATTAATATCTGCTGGGATCGAAGCCGATATTGCCGAATTGGATACCAAAGAAGAGCGGATGGAATTTGTTGAAGAGATGGGGCTCAAAGAACCTGGCGTGAATCGCGTTATTCGTTCTTGCTATGCTATTTTAAATTTGATAACCTACTTCACTGCAGGTGAAAAAGAAGTCCGGGCTTGGACGGTTTTAATGGGGTCTACGGCACCTCAAGCTGCAGGTGTAATTCATACCGATTTTGAGAAAGGGTTTATTCGAGCGGAGGTAATTCCTTATGAGGATTATGTTTCTTACGGTTCGGAAAGTGCCTGCAAAGATGCCGGTAAGCTAAACATTGAAGGAAAGGAGTATATAGTACAAGACGGAGATGTGATGCACTTTAGATTTAACGTCTAAGGCTTACTTACCTTTCGACATACATTACCTCCTTTACGGCACGTATAATCTTCGTTGGATTTGGCAACCATTCTTCGACAAAGGTTGGCGCATATCCTAAAGACGTATCTGCGCTGTTTACCCTTATTACTGGAGCATCTAGATAATCAAAGGCAAATTTTTGAATATTATAAGTCACTTCTGCCGAAACACCTGCGAAAGGCCAAGCTTCATCCACTACTACACATCTATTGGTTTTACGGACAGAGTTTATGATTGTTTCATGATCCATTGGTCGAATGGTCCGAAGGTCAATAACTTCAGCAGAAATTCCTTCCTTTGCCAATTCTTCCGCCGCCTTATCACATTCTAAAACCATTTTATTGTATGAGATCAAGGTTATATCACTACCCTCTCTTCTTATTCTTGCTTTGCCAATTGGCGTTAAATATTCTTCCTCAGGAACCTCTCCTTTTAAGGCATACATGATCTCAGATTCCATGACACAAACTGGATCTTCATCTCGAATGGCAGACTTTAATAGGCCTTTAGCATCAGCAGGATCAATGCACGAAATCACTTTTAATCCTGGACAATTTGCCATCCAACTCTCAAAAGTTTGAGAATGTTGCTGGGCTAATTGTCCAGCAGATCCAGAAGGGCCCCTAAATACTATTGGGCATTTAAACTGGCCACCAGATTGAGATAATGTTTTGGCTGCGTTGTTTATAATTTGATCAAAGGCTAATACTGCAAAGTTCCAAGTCATAAACTCTACTATGGGCTTCAAACCATTCATAGCCGCACCTACACCTATTCCAGCGAAACCAAGCTCCGCAATAGGAGTATCTATAACTCGTTCTGGTCCAAATTCATCCAGCATCCCTTTACTTACCTTATACGCACCGTTGTATTGTGCAACTTCCTCCCCCATAAGAAATACGTTTTCATCTCTTCGCATTTCTTCAATCATGGCTTCCCTTAATGAATCTCTTAAGTTAATGATTCTGGACATAGTTAATTTTTGAAGTGCAAAAGTAATACAAGCAAAGCAAATCTTACGAATTAAACCACGTTTGAACTTCGTCTCTAAGATTGACTCCTCCAAATTTTCCAGAGGACATCAATAGTACAATGGTTTCTTTTAATTCTATACGCTTCATACATGCAATAAATTCTTGTTTTGAATTTAAGATGGTCACCTCAGGATTATTAAATCCTTCTTGAACTTCTGCAGGATTTAGATCTTCCAAGCCTTTCATTCGAATCGTATAAGGATCGAAAAAAACATACGCTTCATCCGCCAAATTCATGGAGTCTTGGTAATGACTTAAAAACTTTTTATTCAAACTAGAATATGTATGTAACTCATAAAATGCGATAAGCTTCTTTTGAGGATGTTTGCTTCTAACTGCCTCTAATGTTGCTTTAAGTTTTGAAGGGGCATGAGCAAAATCAAGATATACTTTATTGGTATCCTTTTGATAAATGGTTTCTAAGCGCTTTCCTGCTCCAGAGAAGGATGTAATGCTTTGAGCAAATGCTTCTTTAGAAATGCCTAAATCTTGACAAACCAATTGGGCCGCTTGGACATTTTGAAGATTATGTTTCCCAAAAACCAGTAATTCTTCAGAATTATCTGACCATTCTTGGTAAGAAACAAATTTGTCCTCTTTAGTGGTATCAATAAGATCTATGATGTTTTGATCCCTTTGGAAATAATAGAGTTTATCCTTTTCTCTCAAATTATCTATGAAGAGTTTAAACTGCTCTTTGTAATCTTCAAAAGTCTTAAAAACATTGATGTGGTCCCATGCAATTCCCGTCATAACTGCAATATTGGCTTGATAATGTAGCATTTTAGGTCTTCTATCTAGCGCAGAACTTAAATATTCATCACCCTCGAGTACAATGATAGGTGCATCGCTAAGTTTCACCATTTTGTCAAATCCTTGAATTTGAGCTCCCACCAAATAATCAAATTCAAGTTTATGATCCTTTAAAACGTGGAGAATCATTGACGTTGTGGTCGTTTTTCCATGACTTCCTGAGATTACTATTCTCTTCTTGTCTCTGGAATGCTGGTATATAAATTCGGGATAGGACATTATTTTTAACTCCAATTCTTGCGCCTTCAATAACTCAGGATTATCTGATTTGGCGTGCATGCCCAAAATAACAATATCAATATCTTCAGTAATGCGGTCAGGATGCCATCCCATTTCTGACGGCAACAGTCCGGCTTTTTCTAACCTGGCTTTTGAGGGGTTGTATATTTCATCATCCGAACCCGTGACTATATGTTTTGTTGCTAAGTCTAAAGCAATGTTATGCATCGCTGCGCCACCTATTGCTATCAAATGTATTCTCATATAATTATTGCCTTCCAATTAAAATGGTTAATAATATGTAAAAGTGCATATACTGTAATAATTTTGCAGCGTTTTGCGTTTAGGAAAACATAAATTAAATCTTATGAACAAACGAACATCAAAATTAATGGCCAAGTTTTTTGCCTTGTTGCTGGTAGTATCTGTTTTAAGTTCCTGCAACAGAGGAACTGGATGCCCTAACAATGAATTTAAGGCTGCTCCAATCATTAGTTTACCTTTTTTAAAGTAATACATGTCTTGGAAAAATCTGGAGAATATAGAACAGTTGGAAGACATTGTTCGAGATTCGCAGAGTAAATCAATTGCCATTTTTAAGCACAGCACGACTTGTCCCATAAGTTTTGCAGCAAAAATGCGTATGGATGAACTCGTGTCTGCAAACGAAAATGCTGGAGAATACTATTATCTTGATTTACTTCAGTTTCGTACGATCTCAAACGAAATAGCGGAGCGATTTCAAGTACACCACGAATCTCCTCAAATTGTGGTGCTCAAAAATGGTGAAGTCATTTATGATGAGTCTCATCTTGATATTCAGGCAGAAGAGGTAAGAGCTCAAATGCTTTGAAAAACCAAATCTTTGTTTCCGAAGACGGAAGTCATTCCGTAAGGTCCGAAAATTTTAAAGTTAGTTATCATTCCAAACATGGAGCATTAACGGAGTCAAACCATGTGTTTATCGACGCTGGTTTGAGAGAGTCTATGCGTAAATTGCCCAACAAAGAATGCATAAATGTTTTTGAAATGGGTTTTGGCACTGGTTTGAATGCCTTGTTAAGTCAAGCTTATGCTGAGGAAATGAAAAGGAAAGTTCGATACGTAGGTGTGGAACAATTTCCGATCAGTAAAACATTGGCTGCCGAGTTAAATTTTTGCCATTTGCAGCATTTAAAGCCATTTCAAAGTTCATTTGATCAAATGCACAACTGTAGGAACAACGAAACAATTCAGCTGTCGGCGTATTTTGAATTCCAAGTAGTCCATGAGGACATACATCATATCCAACATGATCAACCCTATGATTTAATTTATTTTGATGCATTTGGTCCAGGCACTCAACCTGTCCTTTGGGAAGAGGCCTTACATCGTAGCCTTTATACAATATTAAATAATAACGCTACCCTAGTTACTTATTGCGCGCAAGGGAAGTTTAAACGTACTCTTCGAGAAATTGGTTATACGGTTGAGGCCCTGCCTGGACCTCCTGGCAAAAGAGAAATGACTCGGGCCCACAAAAGCTAATTTTGTATTTTGTATCAAAATCAGCATTATGAAAAAATTGGCTTTGCATTGGCAAATCCTCATTGGGATGGTTGCAGGTGTTTTATTCGGGATATTTCTTTCAAAGTTTAATTGGGGACCTTCATTGGTTCAAGATTGGGTAAAACCTATTGGTCAAATATTCATAAGCTTATTGAAGCTTATTGCTATTCCCCTCATTATTGTTTCTTTGGTTAAGGGAATCGCTGATTTACAAGACATTTCCAAATTCTCTAAGATTGGTGGCAGGACTATTTTAATCTATGTGCTCACTACTGTCGTAGCCATAAGCATAGGTTTGTTAATGGTCAATATAATTCAACCGGGTAACAGTATAAGTTCTGAAACTTTGGAAGAACTAACCTCAGCGTTTTCTGGCGATGCAGAAAAAAAAGTAAGTGCAGCGATGGATCAACAAGAGAAAGGCCCTTTGCAATTTGTTGTTGATATGGTTCCACAGAACTTTTTTGCAGCAGCTTCGGATAATGGAAGCATGTTGCAAATTATATTCTTTACAATTTTCTTTGGGATCAGTTTGCTACTTATAAAACCTGAGCATCGTAAGCCGGTGGCACATTTATTTGATGGTTTAAATGAGGTCATTTTAAAAATGGTTGATCTCATTATGCTTATAGCGCCTTATGCCGTTTTTGCGCTTTTGGCTTCTTTGGTTGTTGAAACCTCCAACCCGGAACTCTTACAAGCCCTCCTTGTATATGCTGCAACAGTTTTGGCTGGACTTGCAGTCATGATAGCTATCCATGCAATCGTGGTAAAATCATACACAGGAAAGAGTCCTCAATTTTTTTTTAAAGGAATAAGCCCAGCGCAACTCCTTGCATTTTCTACGAGTTCTTCTGCGGCTACACTGCCCGTTACCATGGAAAGAGTTGAGGAGCATTTGGGTGTAGAAAAAGAAGTTTCCAGTTTTGTTTGTCCTGTTGGGGCAACGATTAACATGGATGGCACCAGTTTGTATCAGGCAGTTGCCGCGGTTTTTATTGCTCAGGCACTAGATTTTGAACTTAGTTTTTCGGATCAGCTAACTATAATCTTAACCGCTACCCTTGCCTCCATTGGTTCTGCCGCTGTGCCTGGTGCAGGTATGGTTATGCTAGTTATTGTACTGGAAGCGATTGGCTTGCCCGCTGATAAATTGGCCATTGGACTTGCCATGATATTTGCCATTGATCGACCACTTGATATGTGCCGTACGATGATTAATGTTACTGGTGATGCTGCGGTAAGTATGGTTGTTGCCAAATCCATTGGAAAGCTCGGAGAACCAAAGGCAAAAAACTGGGACGACAATTATACTGGTTAACTAGAGATTTGAACAACAATGTAATATTTGTTATTTATTTTAATAGGGTCAAACGAATCACCATGAAACAACTTACTTGTCTTCTTTTGTCCATGATTTTTGTATTTATTTCGTGCAAAGAAAAGAAAGAAATGGTCTTGCCTCCTCCTATTGATACTATCGTCAAAATGGATATGGAAGATGGAACCAAACCGGATCGAAAAGCTTGGATGGAAAAGATGCATCAAACGGCACCTGGTGTGTCTTGGGAAAATATTGATGCAGCAAATCGCGCAGAATTACGTAAGTATAAGTCCAATAGAATCGAGGATGTTGGAAGCAGAGAGCCGGGTGAGTTAGAAACTATTGTAGAGAACCACCTCAGCGGAGTTTGGTTTGAACGTGGGAGTAAAAATCAAGCAGGTTCAATTCATGCCACTGAGTATGATCCAATAAACGATGTGGTATATACCATTTCGGATGGATTTAATTTATGGAAAGGCGCTCGAAATGGTTCAAGCTGGCAGGCAATTAATGAAGACTTAAGAATTGACCAAGAAATGCTGTTTAGGATGCCATCGGGAAGGTTGATTGTTTCTACTCAAGGAAGACCGGTTTATTCGGATGATGAAGGAGCAAGCTTCGTGCCTTCTGCAGGAATACAAGAAAACAATGGTGGCAACTCAATAAAAGATCCAATTAAGCTAACCAAAGCTGATGGTTCGATAGAATTGTTTTTTATCGCAAGGCGAGGAAATCCTGGGCCCATAGAAATTTATCATTCTGATGACTACGGTTCCTCTTTCGAATCAGTAATAAGCTTTGTTGCGTCTATTCGACAAATTGCCATTTGTAATCCGCATGGAACTGATGATGTTTATTTAATGGAACAAATCTCTAATGCCCAAAGTAATATTTGGAAATGGGATCCCAATTTGAATTCCTTTCAATTAGTAAATTCAAACTCACCGATGTCGTTTGGAGGGCGAAGAGGAGATTTGGATGGAGCGAAATTAGATGATTCTACCCTTCGATTATTTACTACAAATGGCGATGAGGAGTTTCATTATACAGATGACTTTGGTCAGACTTGGAACTTTTTAAGTGTATTGCCGCACAATCCTTGGCGTGTAGGGGTATATGTATCTCCTTCGAATCCTGATGTAATGCTTACTGGCGCAGTTAATGCTTACAGAAGTACTGATGGAGGAGAGAGTTGGCATCTAGTCAATGAATGGTGGGAGTATTACGATAATGTGGCTTCAAAGCTTCATGCTGATATTATGTTTTTTAATGAGTTTAAGACTATTGACGGGGAGCCCTTTTTACTCATAAGTAACCATGGTGGATTAAGCATAAGTTATGATGGCGGAGACAACAATCAAAATATTTCTCTGGAGGGGTTAAATGTCAATCAATTTTATTCGGTAGCCACTTCTCCAAATGATGTGACCTATGTATTTGCCGGCTCTCAAGACCAAGGATTCCAGAGAGGCAGATTGGTGGGGCATCCTATTGTTGCTGATTTTGATCAAGTGATTTCTGGAGATTATGGCCACATAATTTTCACCCAGAATCATACAAAACTTTGGACGGTTTATCCTGGCGGATGGATGACATATTACGATAGCCCATTTAATGAATGGCAGGGATATACTGCTTCATACGACATAAATTCGCCCAATGAATCTGTTTGGATTCCACCTATGATTCCTCATCCTGATCAAGAGCAAAATGCAGCCTATATCGCAGGTGGAAATGTGGATTCTTTGCCAGGGCGACATATCATAGAAATGAGGTATGTAAGCGGTAGTATTCAAGCTGAAGCACTTCCCTTTGATTTCTCCGTTAGTGGAGGGAATATTTCTGCTATGGAGGTAAATCCATTTGATCACAATGTTTGGTATGTGGCCACTGACAATGGTAAAGTTTATAAATCGACCAATGGAGGGAACGGCTTCGTTCAAACGGCTTTAAATATGCCCGGTGGGAATTATCTATATGGCTCTGACCTCCTTGCCTCCAAAATTGATGAAAACAAAGTGTACTTATCTGGCTCAGGATATTCTGGTCCAGGTGTGGTGAAATCCACTGATAAAGGGCAATCATGGCAAGAGATGTCCAATGGACTTCCAAACACAATGGTATTTGCTATAGCTGCAAACGAGGATGAATCTTTACTTTTTGCTGCAACAGAAGTAGGTCCATTTGTATATGTTGAAGCTGAGGATATGTGGTATCCCCTATCAGGCTCTTCGGCTCCTTTCACTCGTTTTTGGAGTGTCGAATATATTCCACTTTTAAAAATGGCAAGATTTGGTACTTACGGAAGAGGCGTTTGGGATTTTGAGGTAGTGGGTACTTCCTCAAACAGTACTGGTCAATTTGATAATATTGATGTATCTCTATTTCCCAATCCTGTCCAAAATGTTTTGCAGATTTCGTCAGACAAACTTTTGGGTTCCCAGATTGAAGTGTTTTCAGTCGATGGCAAATCAATGCTAAAATCAGTTGCTGAAAGTAATAATCACAGCTTTGATGTAAGTAATTTAGTGGAAGGAACATATGTCTTAAGAATCCAAAACGAGGGGTTCAATAAGTCAGAATTATTTATTAAATCGAATTAGAAAGAATATGGAGATTTTAGGTATTGGCTCTAGAGTAGAACATCCTGCTTTCGGCAGTGGTGTAGTTATAGAGGTTGATGTCGCAGCGTATCAAGTGTGCTTTATTCAATATGGAATCAAAGCTGTTGGGAAAAACTTTGATGCATGGGAAATAACAGAAGCTATTCCTCATGAAGAAGCAGTAAGTTTTACTGAAGCTGAAAAAGCATTGGTGAAAATTTTAAAAACCTATGCTGGAGTATCTGAAACCGTAGAGCTTGGAGATAAGTGGAATGATGGAATGTTGATTTTAAAGCCTGGAGAAGAAGGACTAAAAGCAAAAGAAATATCAATCGATAGTTTTTTTCATAAAATCGTTATGGTGCGGGATAGATTACGTGTTATGGAGCAACGCATAAACAGCTCCAAGTTAACTGATGAAGAAAAGGTTAATCTTCAGCAATATATCACTCGGATTTATGGTAGTTTGACCACTTTCAATGTGTTGTTTAAACGCAAAGATGATTACTTCGTTGGCGAAAGGTCTTCCTAATGAAACAGAAATATTTTATCATATTGGCCTTGGTATTAACTCTTGGGTTTAATTCTTGTGTTGAAGCTCCCAATCAATTTTCTAAATTACCCCCAGGGATTTGGCGTGCGGTATTAAAACTTGATGACAAACCAGTTTCGTTTGCCAAAACTCCAGAAGAAGTTGAATATAAAAAGGAGTTTGATTACAAAAGTGAACTACCCTTTAATTTTGAATTGGTTTATGATTCCGAGGATGAGTTTCATATTGTGTTGCTCAATGCAAACGAAAAAATTAAGGTTAAGGCTGAAGACATACGATTCGGAAGGGACAAACAGACGGCTAAGGATACTATTATTTTTAATTTTCCCGTGTATGATAGTTACATCAAGGGCATCTATGAAGATGGAGTCATCGAAGGCAATTGGATTGTTAATTACAAAGAAGATTACCAAATTCCCTTTATCGCTTATCACGGTAAAAATGAGCGATTCTTCACTTTTGGAAAAGAGGCCAGCTCAAATTTAACGGGAGATTGGAATGTTGCTTTTGAAGTGGATACTGAGGATGAGTATCCTGCAGTTGGAGAGTTTAAACAAGAAGGCAACAAATTAACTGGCACCTTTCTTACAGAAACGGGAGACTATCGTTATTTGGAAGGCAGTGTTTTTGATAACAAGGCATTTTTATCATGCTTTGATGGTTCGCATGCATTCTTATTTGAGGCAAAAGAAATTGAGAAAGATGTCTTGACTGGAGTATTTAGATCTGGGAAGCATTATACCTCCAGCTGGAGTGCCAATCGGGTTGAAAAAGGAAATCTTACTAACCCCTTCCAATTAACCAATGTTGTAGGAAGTGATCAGCTCTCTTTTTCATTTATGAATACCAATAAAGAACTTGTTAGCCTCACAGATCGCCCATTTGAGGACAAGGTTAAATTGGTCATGATTATGGGAACGTGGTGTCCCAATTGCAGAGATGAAATGAATTTCATCACAGAATATTTTGAAAATAACCCGATGGATGATGTAGAAGTAATTGTAATTGGGTTTGAAAGATATAAGGATGAAGAAAAATCAATTGCTGCCTTAAAGCGATATAAAGATAAGATGGGCTTGGATTATGAGGTCTTGTATGGTGGTTATGCTAGTAAGAAATTGGCTTCAGAAAAATTTCCAATGCTAAACAAGATCATCTCTTATCCGACGCTACTTTTTGTAGATCGAGATAACAGGATTCGAAAAATTCATACGGGATTCAATGGACCCGCTACCAGCAAATTTGAAGGATTTAAAACAGAGTTTGAACGCACGCTTAAGGTACTAGTGGATGAGCAATAAAATCGGAAAAGTTATTTTGATCACAGGTGCTTCATCTGGAATAGGTAAGGCTACAGCCAAAAGGTTTGCCAAGAATGGATACAAGGTGATTATTACAGGTCGACGAAAATCTAAACTGAAAGCCCTTAAGAAAGAACTTAAATCAAAGTTTGGCGTAAGCGTTTTAGATTTATCTTTTGATATAAGAAATTTTAAGGAATGTAAAGAGGCCATCAATAAGATTCCGCGCGAATTTCAAGAAATCAATATTCTTTTCAACAATGCAGGTTTGGCCAGTGGCTTAGCGCCGATACATGAAGGCGATATAAACGATTGGGAAACGATGATTGATACAAACCTAAAAGGGCTTTTGTATATGACACGATTGATTTCGCCAATGATGGTCAAGAAAGGAAAAGGACATATAATCAATACATGTTCTACTGCGGGTCATGAAGTGTATCCTAATGGTAATGTTTATTGCGCCTCCAAGCACGCTGTTGAAGCTTTAAGTCGAGCCATGCGCATTGACTTACATAAATCTGGCATTAAGGTAAGTCAAGTATCTCCTGGGCATGTAGAAGAGACAGAGTTTGCAAAGGTCAGATTTCATGGCGATGAGAAAAAGGCCAAAATATATGAGGACTTTAATCCGTTGAAATCCAAAGACGTAGCCAAGATGGTATATTATATTGCCAGTCAACCTAGACATGTAAACATTCAGGATGTTGTTATGATGGGAACCCAACAAGCCAATAGTAATTTTATTGATCGATCTGGAAGGAAATTTGATCGCAGGTAACTACAACTGAATGCGGGTTATGCCTTGGCCACCAAACTCTTCTGGCGGATGCCATATTTTACTAATTTCTTTATACTCCTTTAATTTTTGATGTACTGCTTGTCTAAGTTTTCCAGTACCGATTCCATGTACTATCGTAAGGTCTGAAACATTTTGGATTAAGGCTGTATCCAAAAATTCTTGCACAAAATCTAAACCATCGGAAATAGTATATCCCCTGATGTCAAGCTTACTTTCAAATCCATGTTTAAAATTGATGTCTGTAGTAACCGAACGCTTAGCATTTATTTCGATGGGCTCTCCTGTAGGTATAAGCTCTTTACAATTTAGTTGCATTTGTATCAGTCCAAATGCGATTTCGACATTATTTTTCTTGATGCCTAAAATCTTACCTACTGCTCCACCCTCTCGAAGTTTGGCAAATCCACCGACGGTAAATTCTTCGATATCATATTTGTCTTTATAGAAAACTTCTTCTTTTAAAGCAACGATTTCATTTTTCAAGGATTTCTCTGAAGTGGCTTTTTGCGAAACCATTCGTTCAACTTCTTCAAGGTTTTCTTTTTGACGTAATTCTTTGATCAACGCTTTTAAGGCACTTTGTTCCTCATCTGCCTTTTTGAGGTTTTTCGCTTTTCTTTCTAATTTTAATTTTTTGCGATCAAATTCTAATTGAGCGTAGAGGTTCTCATAATTTCGGATTAACCGTTCCAATTTATTTTCCTTTTCTTGAAGCTCAGCGATTTTACGCTCTACAGATTGTTTGTCGCCTTGTAAATTGGTAAGTAGATCATCAATTGCTTTTTCATTTTTACCCGTTTTTCGTTTGGCGTATTGCATGACACTTTTAGAAAAACCAATTTTATTGGCAATTTCAAAAGCAAAAGAACTTCCAGGTTTGCCCACTTTAAGGATATAACTTGGTTTTAGTTTTTCTTTATCAAACAACATCGAACCGTTAACAATCCCTCGATTTTTAAAGGCAAAGAATTTAATGTTTGAATAATGTGTAGTCACCACTCCAAAGCACTTCTTTGTATTAAATTCTTTTAACATGGCTTCCGCTAAAGCACCACCGATTTTTGGATCTGTTCCCGAACCAAACTCATCGATGAGAATCAAGGCTTCTTTATCTGCTTTTGAAAGAAAGTCCTTCATGTTTTTTAACCGAGAGCTATACGTACTTAAATCATCTTCTAAGGATTGTTGGTCACCTATGTCACAATATATTTTTTTAAATATTCCAACTTCCGAATTTTCATCTACAGGTATTAATAAGCCTGATTGTGTCATGAGCTGCAACAAACCAACAGCCTTCATTGAAACGGATTTACCTCCTGCATTTGGCCCACTTATTACCAGGATTCTGTTGGGTCCATGTAGGTCTAAATTGAAAGGAATAGTTTTCTTTTCTTGTCCATCATTCATCCATTTTAATAAAGGATGGTAGGCCATCTGAAAACCAAAATTGGGCTTATTCACAAGTTTAGGGCGCACGGCTTCAAGATCAATAGCGAATCTCGCTTTAGCATTGATGCAATCTAGTTCTACTAAAATTTCGTAGCCTTTTAAAATATCATCTCTATAAGGACGTAGAAAGCTACACAACTCTTTAATGAGTTTATAAACTTCTTTTCTTTTGTCGTTTTCGAGGTCAAAAAGATCATTGTTTAATTGTATCACCTCATCAGGTTCTACAAATGAAGTTTTTCCAGTTGTCGATTCATCATGTATGATGCCTCTAATTTTGCGCTTATTCTCCGCTTTGACACTTAGGACCCGTCTTCCATTTCTTAAGGTTTCTAGGCTTTCACTTAACCAACCCTTTTTTTGATATTTCTGTAAAATCGATCGAAAAGATGATTCTAGAGCTCGGCTTTTCTGACCTATCAGCTTGAAAATTTTCGACAGTTCTGGAGAGGCGTTTTGTTTAATACTTCCATCAATATCGAATATTTTCCCAATTGCTTTCGAAATTTCTGAAGGGATTTCGATGCGTTGAATGATTTTGGCTAAGGGAGAAAACTCAAGTTTGAGTTTTTCGTTGAATGCAAATTTGATATGATCCAGAATAAGGAGTACCTCTTGGATTTTAAGAATTGATTCTACTTCCAGTATTCTTCCTTTGGACAGAAGCCATTCTAACTCTTCTTTAATACTTTGATAAGGTCCAATCGATAGGCTGTGGTTTTTTGCAAAGAGATTTCTACATGATTCTACTTCGTCTAAAAGTGTGCTTATTCTTTTAAAATCGTGATATACCGGTGCCTCTTGCAAATACTTTTTAGCATCCTCTCCGAAGCAATACTTTACTAGAATTTGTCTGATTTTGTCAAATTCTAGTTTAGATTCAATATCCTTTGGCAACATTTCCATACTAACGAGATGTAAATGTAAGGGCAAGTCAAGAAAATTGTTCATTTCTCGTAGTACTTTTGAGGTAATATGGCAGGTAATAGTTTGGGTCAGGTATTTAGGATACATACTTTTGGAGAATCACATGGGCATTCTATCGGTGTCGTCATTGATGGTTGTCCTAGTGGATTGGTGATAGATGAGCATTTTATACAATCAGAACTTGATCGTAGGAAACCAGGGCAATCAAAAATTGTAACTCAACGAAAAGAAGCGGATCAGTTTGAAATAGTCTCTGGGGTTTTTGAAGGCATTACTACCGGTACTCCAATTTGCATCCTAATTAAAAACAAGGATCAAAAATCCAAGGATTACAGCCACATCAAGGATCAATTTCGTCCTTCTCATGCTGATTATACCTACACTCAAAAATATGGTCATCGAGATTACAGAGGTGGTGGTCGTTCTTCGGCTAGAGAGACTGCAGCACGAGTTGCAGCAGGTGCCATAGCCAAGTTGTTTTTGAATGCCCAAAAAGTTGCCATACATGCCTATGTTTCTCAAGTGGGAAGCATTGCCTTGAATGACAATTATCCGATATCGATTGCAGAAATTGAAAACAACATCGTAAGATGTCCCAATGCCAAATTAGCCGAAGAAATGGTACAACACATTCAAGAGGTTAAAAAAAATGGAGATACCATAGGTGGTAAAATACACTGTTCGATTATTGGTTGTCCGATTGGTATTGGTGCTCCTGTGTTTGATAAATTACATGCAGATTTAGGGAAAGCAATGCTTTCGATTAATGCAGTGAAAGGGTTTGAATATGGCTCTGGATTCGATGCTGTAACTATGAAAGGAAGCCAACACAATGACCTCTTTGTAGCTGATCAAGAAGGAGGAGTATCAACCAAAAGCAATTTCTCCGGCGGCATTCAAGGCGGTATAAGTAATGGAATGGAAATCTACTTTAATGTAGCGTTTAAACCAGTGGCTACCATCATGCGTAATCAAGATTCTATAAACACATCGGGTGAGCAGGTCGAGGTTTCAGGAAAAGGAAGACATGATCCTTGCGTGGTTCCAAGAGCTGTACCAATCGTTGAAGCGATGGCTGCATTAACCTTGGTAGATCATATTTTGAGAGCTCGATTGGATAACGTTTAATTCTCCAGATCTAATAATTTGTTTTGGAGTTGGTCTCCAAAATCTACGAGACTCCCGAATTCTTTTCGCCAACTTAGACCTAGGCCAGATTTGTTTTTCGGGTTGCCAGATACTTCGTCCCGATCAAATCTATTGTAAAAGCGTAGTTTCAATCTACGGTCTTCAGTTACATCATATTCAATAGCCAAGTCACCCACGAATGCAGGGTCATTTATAAATTGTGAGCCTTCGATAAAATTGCCTTGTCTGATATAATTGCCTCCTACTCTTATAGAAAATCTCTCGTCCAAAAATTTAAATCGGGCATTTAAATAGGATTGTATTTCATCTGGATTAAATAGATCTAATAATGCGGCGTCTTGGTTAAATAGATTGTTGTTGGAGTTTAGGCCTAATTCAACATCTATAGAACTGATGACATTGTTCTCACCAATGGCTTCGTTAATAAGACTGGTCAAAAGAAAAGACAACTGGTTGGATACAAATTCACTCACAGTGGTGTTGGTCAGTTGAACCAGCGAATTACTGGTATAAACATCCAAACGTTGATTATTTGTCGAAGGCAAAAAGGTGTTGAAAGTCAACAAACCGGCAACCTGATCATTTAGGGCATTGGGATTGCTTTTTAAACTTCTCATTTTGGATTCTACATAGCCTTTTAATTCCGCAGATTCTATGTCTGGAAATTCTATATCAAAGTTTACGATTGGGTTGTAGAGTGTACCGCCGATATCCATGATGAGATTGACCCTCTTTTTTCGCCCAGCCTCAGCCCTTGCGGTTTCTGATGAAATGGTAGGGTCTAAAAATTCTGCCAAGAAAACAGTAAGGTTGGACTGTAAGACATAATCGGCTTTGATGTTGAGATTTGTATTTATCGGATCTCCAGTCCAACGAATGGTGCCTCCTTGCCTAATTTGAAATGCCTTTCCGGCAAAATTGAAAATGGTCAATAGGTAATCCCCTTGTTCTATTTCGTAATCTCCATAGGTATAAAACTCGCCTTCCCTTGTAATATAAAGTTGAACATTTCCAGTACCCTTACCTCTCAATACATCATTTAGTTTTTCGTCAAAAATGATTTGCAATTCTGATTCAGGGGTAATGCTGACATTCATTTCTACATCGAGGCCTTCCAGTTTGAAACTATCCAAAGAAACATCGTCGCCTCGGTTGAGTAGAGCTTCTTTATTAATAAATTGAATGAAACTTTCTTCGTAGCCGGTTTCATAATTTTGAACTGGAATTTTGATTTTGGTTTCTGGTCCAGTTGTGCAGTTAAGAACCATATCCGCATTTGAAAATGGTCCTGTAAAATGCACATGTGCCTGGCCTCGTCCTAAGCCGTAATAATATGGGTTATCCCCTTTTTCTGTATTAAGTAAAATGACATCCTCTCCTTCAACTTCAACGTCCATTTCAAAATCCGCTAAAAAATCATGGGTCATCACTCCATTGATATACGCAGGGTTTCCTAAATGATCGGTTATCTCAGTGTCTTTAAATGTGATCAATTCATTGGTGACTTTAATGGGTTGGTTGTGAGTAGACAAAGCTTCACCCAAGTAGTCTATTATCAATTGACCATTCATGATTCTGAGCTCGCCATCCATTTTGGGATCGTCCAAAGAACCAAATAATGCCACATCTGTACGCAGGGTTCCCTCTATATCAGATAAGCCTTCGGGAATAATCATTCCAAACAAACTAAATGGTACGCCAGTGGCATTTAGACGCCCAGTGACTTCGTTGGCCGCTCCATCAACTGAAGCTTTTAAAATGAGATCTATACTCTCTCCCATTATGCCAATGTCCACAAAATAGTCAGGACCCTGCTTTGTTGCGTACAACTGTAGTTTGCCATAAAGGGTTTCGTTGAGTCTCAATTCAGGTATTTCAGAACGAGCAACTATATTTTGGACATTGAAAATATTATCTACTTCAACATTTACATCGCCACGACCACTAAAGTCTATTTTGTCGTAATCTATAATCCCATTGACCGTGAGGAAATCAAAATTATTTAAATCAATTCTCAAGCCTCTTTTGTTAATGTCATCAATTACGATCTCTCTGTTTCCTTTCTCATCGATCAGAGACATTCTGTTGGCTTCAATATAGTCCTCTCCGATCATGAGCGTATTGCCCTTAGCAAACTTCCATTTAGAACCCAACATTTCTAAATTGCTGTCATCCATACGAATGGCATACCCAGTATTGCTTGGAATAACAATTCCAGAAAGATCTAGTACTTGAAGGGAGTCAAAAACTTCTGACGAGCTGATGTTAAATTCGATCTCTTGCTCATTAAGATTGGTACTTAATTTAACAGGATTAAATAATCTACCGCCCAATCTCATAGAATCCACTTTGGTGATAAATTTGCCGACGGATTGAAGATTAAACAAATTAACTCTTGCATTATAAAGCGTATCAGCTTTGTTGATGAGTTTTTCGATGTTGCTGTCTACAACGAATTCTTTTTCTTTTGTATCGAAGGAACCTCTCAACTCCATATTTACTACTCTCAATTGGTCTAATCCAGCTAGGGATAAAAAATTCTCTGAATCCAGAATATTGATTTCGTAAACAAAAATTTGATCCTTTCTATCTGATTGTTCTTTGATTTCTAGCTCATTAAAATAATATGGATAGCTTTCTTTGACAACTCTTTTGATCTCGTTAATCATCTCTCGAAAGTTCATTTCACCTCTCATGTCTGCGTTTACAATGTCCGAGGTCACTTTTAGAGATCTGATATTTTCCTTCTCAAGCGAACTTTCGATCAATAGACTTTGTATGTTATGTTCGTTTTGTTTGTGTTTAAACTTTAAACCTTGAATTAGTCCTTGTCCCACCAAAGATTCAAGATCTTTGCCGAATGCATTTACATTAATTTTACCTGTAATCGATTCAAATTCATTCGAGATTTGAAGGGCTTTTAAATCAATGTTTTGGATGTCAGCTACAAAATCAAATTGTGGTACTCCGTCTAGCAATAATATCTCGCCATCAAAAAGAAAATCTGCGTTTGGATCTTTAATCCTAAATAATCCTACAAATTGATTTTTGTCCACTTTTCCGTCCATGGTAAAATCCTTGTATTCATACCCTCGATACGTAAAGCTTTCTACATTGGCATCCAAGTTTGCCTTGGCATTGTCAAGTGTGAGTCCTTGGCCATCTTCAATAAAGGATTCTAGGGTAATACGTCCTAGGTCAGGATTATCACTCCAGATGCCGAGGTCAAAGTTCTCCAAACTTAAGTCACCCGAATAATTCGCTCGATCTGCTCCATCTTGAACATCAAGATAGATGTCCATTTCTGCTTTACCAAGATTAGAGATAAGTGTACCATAGGCCACAAAATTCTCTAAATAACCGTCAAATCTTCCGTTAAAATTTAAGTTGCCTAGTTTATAGAAGTTTTCTGGAGGATTAAAATTGGGTACCAATGATTTTAAAGCAAAAACATTGGTCTGTAGCTTTTCTACTTTTATGTTTAGCAAGGCATCTCTCGAAGAGATCAAATTACGGGTGTCAAACGAGCCATCGAAAGTGGTCATGTCACCAATTTTCAATTTAACATCTCGTCCAGCTAATTGATCGATAGAATTGATTATCCGTCCACTTATATCTATCCTCTTGTCCTTGTTTTTTAAAAAGAAATCATTTTGCGTTAGCCCGGGTATGAAATAGTTCAAATCTTTTAAAGAAAGGTTTGTTTCATTGAGTTTTAAATCAAATTGAATCTTCTTACCAAATTTTGAAAAATCAGACAAGCTTGAAAAATTGAAGGCCAAGTAATTCCCAATTTTCGTGTCCTCCGTTTGGAATTTGAAATCTTTAAATTCAAGTTTTCGATCACTCAACGAAACGTTGGAGCTAGAAATGTTTTGAACGATAAATTTATTGTCATCCTCGAAAGCAAATCTTTCTAACTCAAACGTTAGATCTGTCACATCTTCAAAATCGAAATCATTGATTAAGAGGTTCACCTTCTTAATGTTTAGGTTGTTGTAATCAAGATGATCCGAATCCGTTGTTTTCTTTTTATTCAAATCCTTGAATGTAAACTCTCCTTGAATTATCTGAAATTCTTTTATGCGAATTGCCTGAAGTACAGCGCTATCCTTAGGGGGATTTTTTATTTGATCATCGACCATGATCGATGCCGAATTGCTGCCTGTTTTTAAAATCTTAATTACTGGTTTATTTAAAAACAATTGAGAGATAATGATAGGCTGCGCCTTATCCGAAATGTTTTCAAACTTTATGGTTGCGTTGTCAAGATCAAAATCCAAAGTTTGCGCATTGTGCTCATCGTTGAATTGAATGGAAACTTGATTTAAAGAAAGCGCATTGAGGTCTACTTGCATTGGTTCTGCGTTGCTCGTACTGGTATTTGAACCTCCAAGTTTATTTAAGAATGAACTCAAATTGGTTTGGGTTTCATCCTTTTTTCGCTCCAGATTAATTTGGGCATTCTCAAGAAGAATATGATCCAAAAAAAGTTGATTACTAAAAAGAGAATATAGATTTGAAGTTAATCCAGTAGAAAGACTCTTGGCATAAATCAACGTGTCTTTGTCAGCTTCTTCGATTAAAAAATCTTCAAGTACAAAGCCTTTTCTGATATCTAAATTTATATGACCAACTTCTATATTGGTCTGGGTTTTTTCGGAAAGATTACGTGTTATTTTGTCAGCCAACCAATTTTGAACAGCAGGTATACGAAGAAGCAACAAGCAAATGGCAAGCAATAAAAATACGATCCCCAAGAAAAGCAAAAGCCTTCTGAACCAAGAGCGTTTTTTTGGCTTTGATTTTATGTTTTTGACGGGCTTTTTTTGCATCTCCATAGGAACTCAACAAAGTTAGACTATTGTGTATAGCATAAACGAGGGTAAACACCCATAATTATCAAAATTCTTGAAGTTTTGAATATAATTTAATGCATTGGCTTGCTTGTAGGGCATCGTGCACTCTAAGTAATTTGCTCCCCTTGGTTAAGGCGATCATATGCAAAGCCGAAGTGCCGTTCAAAGCTTCCTTTGAATCACAATCAAGCAGCTTGTATATCATGGATTTACGTGATATGCCTGTAAGAATAGGACAATCTAATATTTTAAATACCTCTAATCCTTGCAGTATTTCATAATTGTTGTCTAACGTTTTGCCAAAGCCATAACCGGGATCGATAATGATGTCTTGCACGCCATATGATTTAAGAGCTCTAAGTTTTGTTTTAAAGAAACTAATGAGTTCCAGTTTAATATTGGTGTAAGATGGATTGTTTTGCATGTTCTGCGTGCTTCCCTTTTTATGCATTAGGACATAGGCACAATTGCTGGTTGAAAGCCACTGCAGCAATCCTTCATTTTCAAAAGCAGAAATATCATTAACTATGTTGATTTCAAATTCCATTAAA
Organism: Saprospiraceae bacterium; assembly: GCA_020627705.1. GTDB lineage: Bacteria > Bacteroidota > Bacteroidia > Chitinophagales > Saprospiraceae > JAHDHU01. The sequence continues at coordinate 183,185 of JAHDGJ010000001.1, read as the reverse complement.
TCTTCAAATACTTCAGGATGATAACTATCTATTGAAAGTAAGATTTCAGGGAAGTTTTGTCTGATTTCCTTTATTGCTGGCTTCAATATTTTCAATTCATCCTTTGCTGATTTTGGTATTGAACCGGGGCGGCTTGAAGCTGCTCCTATATCAATTATTTCTGCTCCATCCATGATATGTTTCTCTACTTTCGTCAAAGTGTCTTTTAACGAATGACTGGAACCCTCGGCATAGAATGAGTCTGTAGAAAGGTTTATTATACCCATAATTTTGGGCGTAGATAGATCCAATAACTTGCTATTACAATTGATAATCATAAGACAAAAATGAATAACATATTACGATTTTTCTATATGGTATTAAAATTGAATACTTATTTTGGAAATAATTTGGATTTGGTAAAATAAATCTTTGTTATTTTCGGTCTTTTTTAGAGCCAAATACACTTGCACATTGAAAGAAGAGTTACCTGATTTTGAATATTCCTATTTGCCGTCTGAATTTTTGACTGCCCTGATGTTGTTTGTCATCGGGATTGGAGTATTTCATGGTCTTTCGTGTAATTTGGATACCTCATCTAAAAATGAAACTACTGAAGTTCCTAAAGTTGAAAAACGGTTTGGATTTGAAAAAGACAAATTCTATTTCGAAGAATTAAAAGTTAAGCCGAATCAGTTTTTGGGTGATATTTTATCTCTGTATAATGTCGATGCGCAAACGGTATCTTCACTTGCCACAGAGGCTAAAGATGTGTACAGTGTGAGAATGATTCGTGCAGGTAAAAATTTGACCTTTGTCAAAAAAGACAGTTGTGCTAATCCGTTTTGTTTCGTGTATCAACCCAATCCTTTCAATTACATCACTTATGAGTTTGGTGACTCTATTAGTGTGACGAAAGCAGAGGTGGAATATGAAAGTTGCATAGAAACAGCTCAAGGAACCATTAAGACTTCCCTTTGGAATGCCATGATAGATAATGGTTTAACTCCCTCTATTATTGATAAAATGGAAGATGCTTTGGCTTCTTCAGTTGATTTCTACCATACGCAGAAAGGAGATGAGTTTAAATTAATTTTTGAAAGAAAGTACATTGAAGACAAACCTATTTCGATAGGCCAAATTTTGGGCGCTTATTATAAGAACGGCCAGGGAGAACATTATTCCATTTATTATAAGGATGGAGAATATGACGGGTTTTATGATGAAGAAGGTCGTGCTAATCGTTCGGCATTTTTACGTTCTCCAGTGAAATATTCTAGGATATCTTCCCGCTTCAACCGCAATAGATTTCATCCTATTCTGAAAAGAAGAAAAGCACACTTAGGGACGGATTATGCTGCCCCACGTGGAACCCCTATACGTGCAGTGGCAGATGGCGTGGTTAGCCGTAAGGGCTACACCAAAGGAAACGGCAAGTATATTAAGCTTAAACATAACAAAACGTATCAAACGCAATATCTACACATGCATAATTATGCCAAAGGAATGCGTAACGGTACTAAGGTCAAACAAGGGCAAACCATAGGATATGTAGGTTCTACAGGTTTAGCAACTGGGCCTCATGTGTGTTTTCGATTCTGGAAAAATGGCAAACAGATCAATCATTTAAGGGAAGTATTCCCTCCTTCTAAGCCTATGAAGGATGAGGACCTTCCTAAATATTTTAAGCATCGAGATGATATAGTGTATCAATTAGATGCGATACCGCCTTCTGAGATTGAATTTACTCCTCTAGCTACAGCCCCTTAGGGTTTGACAAGGTTTGTCAAGGTTTGTCAAGGTTTGTCAAGTGTAAAAGTAAAGGTCGTTCCTAGGTTAGGTTCGGATTTTACTGAAATGGTTTGGTTGTGCGTCTCAAGTATATGCTTAACAATAGAAAGTCCTAGTCCTGAACCTCCGAATGCACGAGATCTGCTGGAATCTACCCTATAAAATCTATCAAAAAGATGTTTAAGGTGTTCTTTAGAAATACCAATACCGTCATCAATTACCTCAATAACAAAATGATCATCCATTGCATGGAAAACCACTTTAGTAGTTCCATTTTCCTGACCATATTTAATTGAGTTAATGATTAAGTTATAGAACACCTGATTGATTCGATTTTTGTCTCCTTTTACCAAGACTGGCATATCATCATTTTGACTAGAGATCAGTTTTATCTTAGCATCTTTTGCTACTTTTTCTAATTCTCGAAATACCTTTTTGACTTGTTCGTTGATATCAAAAACGGTAATTTGTATCGCATCCTTATTAGTCTCTAATTGATTGATAGTATCTAAGTCGTCAACTATTAATTCAAGTCTTTCTAGATTAAACAGTGCTTTTTGTAAATAGGAAATATTGATGTTTTCATCATGTATTCCTCCTTCTAATAAGGTGTGTAAATACCCTTGTATTGAAAATATAGGTGTTTTGAGTTCGTGTGAGATATTTCCAACAAATTCTTTTCTATACTGTGATAAGGATTTTAAATTTTTGATTTCTTCCTTGGTTTTAAAAGCCCAATTCGCCACTTCTGTATTTACCTTGTCCAAAGATGTATTTTCATCAAAATCCAATTCTACGTATTGCGCTCCTCTGATTTGTCTGTAAATAAGATCTATCCGCTTAAATACTGCAATTCTTAAGATGTAGCGAAACACGAAAAAAAAAGCAAATAATATCACCACAAGCCCCAAGACTTTATATGAAGAATGAATCTTCGCAAAGAATTTTTCTTGATAAATGAGAATCAAGGCGGAGAAAAAAGTAGCGACGAGTGCAATCAGAAAGGCTACTCTATTTATGGTAATATTCTTAAACACCTATTGTTTGAATTTATAGCCCACACCCTTGTAGGTTTGGATGTAGTTACTCCCTAATTTTTCTCTTAGTTTTCGAATATGAACATCTATGGTTCTGTCCCCCACGATAACATCATCACCCCAGACTTTAGACATTATTTCGGACCTTTTAAAAACTTTTCCTGGCTTGGATACCAAAAGAGATAATAACTCAAATTCTTTTTTAGCCATTGTTACGAGTTCATTGGCAATCTGAACTTCCATCTTGTCATGATCTATAACAAGATCACCCAAGGTCAATACATTAGAAGCTTGATTTTTTTCATTCAAGACCTTATTCCTTCGAAGAAGGGCTTTTATTCTACTCTTTAGTACGTTTGGTTTGATAGGCTTATTGATAAAATCATCGCCTCCATTATCTAGTGCTAGAATTTCTGTAAACGATTCATTTCTAGCGGTGAGAAAAGCTATCAACGTGTTGCCAAATTGCTTATCTGCTCGTAATTCTTGACACACTTCGATACCGTCCTTACCTGGCATCATTATATCCAAAATAATTAAATCAGGCTTAAAAGAAAGGGCTTTGGTAATGGCTTGATTTCCATCACTAGCTGTATCAATAGTATAACCCTCTTTCTTAAGATTGTACCCAAGAAACTCTACAATATCCGGTTCGTCATCGACAATTAGAATTTTGATTTGTTGCTTTTCCATTACTAGTTAAAAGTAAGCAAGAATGAAATCAGATTTTCATCACTCAGGTTACGATATTATTAAGTTTTATTTATTGCGGTTATTTGATTCTTCTTTAATTGTTTCTGAATCAATCATAGCTTGAACTTTTATGGATAAGCTATCATAAATTCTGATATGTCTTTTGTTGTCAAGATGAACCAAATCAATGATGGAATCAAGTTGAGAAGCCGATAAATCATGGATTTCTTGTAATTGCTCGAAATACACTCTCTTCAAAGAATCTCGAATTTCTTTAGAATTGGCATTTACCATATTGTTGGCTACGTGAACATCAAATAATATTTCAATCAGTTGGTCATCAGAATAGTTTTCGAGAGGCATGGGTTTTGAACAGGCACCAAAAAATATAAGTGTTATAAAGAAAAGAGAAATTCTTATGCCAGTCATTACTTGAACATTTTTGGGTATATAAATTCTGTGAGCATCATGTTATCCACAAATGACTCCCAAGTTTCTTGTTGTGTAGAACAGGTAAAAGTGACGATACCCGTTGTAGGTACATTGTCAATATTTATTTTGGAGTAGTTGTTTGCAAAGTATGTTATTCCAGGGTTATGAGCAAAGAGCAACACATGTTTTATCCTATTTGGTAGTAAAGCAACATGTTCTTCAATTTGGTTTTCGTCGCAATGATACAAGGATGTATCTTGCTTGATGTCATTCTTTGACATTCCGTAAATTTTTGAAAATTCTTTTGCTGTAAAAAATGCTCTTTTAGCGGTGCTAGAAAGAATCATCGGCGGCAAAGAATGCTTCATTCTATAGCGTTTGGCCATAAGTGGAGCATCAAATTTACCTCGTTTATTGAGTGGTCGATCATGGTCACTTATAGTTAGATCACTCCAGGATGATTTTGCATGTCGAATTAAACTAAAAATTTCTGGCATTTTACTTTTTGTCGCCTCTGTTATAAAGCATAAATTATTATTCTAAAATAATAATAAACCAAAGAAAGAACGTTTTATAGTTAATATAGGTTTGTCAACCAAAGAATATTTTGAGGACCCTTCAAAAGTTAGAATATGGATTTATTGCCCACGCTATAAATTTTAACATTTCTTTGTGTTTATTTAACACTAAGCTTATATTTGTGCCTCCAGCGTTCAGTTCAACATGGCGTTTTTGTTGGACATGAATTCTAGGAAATGGTGGTTACGAAGCGACTAATGAAAATTAGTTGCTTTGTTTTTTTTATAGACCCTATGTAAGTATGCAAATCATTTTTTTGCAAGTTGGTAAAACTTCCAAATCTTATATTGCGGAAGGCATTGCAGATTTTTCAAATCGAATTAAGAACTATGTAAAATTTGACAACAAGGTTGTCGTGCTTCCAAAGAATAAAATGGGTTTTACTCCAGAGTTAAAGAAAAAGGAAGAAGCCAAATTGATTAAAGCGCAATTAGAAAAATCAGACTTTCTTGTACTACTTGATGAAAATGGCAAATCTCTGAGATCCCTCAAATTTGCTGATTGGATTCAACACCACCTAAATATATCTACCAAACGAATCGTATTTGTTGTTGGGGGTGCATATGGTTTTGATGCTGAAATCTTAGCTCTGTCACATATGAAACTGTCTTTGTCAACAATGACCTTTTCTCATCAATTGATACGTATTATATTCTTAGAGCAGTTGTACCGCAGTTTTACGATACTTCGAAATGAGAAATATCACAACGAATAGTAAACTGATTCTATTTATCTTTCTTCTATAATCAATATGAAATGAATCTAGAACTAAGCGTTACCAATATCCTTGTGCTTGTTACTTGTCTGGTTTCGTATTCTTGTTTTCAAAATCCCGAATTAAAATCCCGATTATTACACTATCCGTATCAAGAAAAGCGATCCGGAGAATTTTACCGTTGGATTAGCTCTGGATTTATCCATGGAGATGGCATGCATCTACTTTTTAATATGATCGTCTTGTATCAATTTGGGAACTTAGCTGAGAAATTCTATGTGCTCGAGTATGGAGAAATTATAGGCCGAAACTTGTATCTTCTTGTATATCTGGCTACCATACTTTTTGCAGACATCCCAAGTTATCTCAAGCATAAAGACAACCCGAGATACTCCAGTTTAGGTGCTTCAGGAGGTACTTCAGGAATAATGATCATCTATTGTATGTATGCCCCATGGGCAATGTTTGCTTTTCCTCCAATCCCTGCTATTTTGTTTGCCATTCTTTTTATTTTTTATTCCTCGTTTGCAAGTAAAAGAGCAGCCTCAGATGGGATTGATCATCAAGCACATTTTTGGGGTGCCATGTTTGGTATCGCTACGACACTAGTTTTTTTGCCACGTCTAGGGCCCATATTTATAGATCAATTGTTTTCAATTTTAAATTAATCCACCTTAAGAAAGGTTTCATTTACTATCGAAAACAAGCCTACGCCATTTTCGATGTTCGAATAAACCTGTACAGGTGAAGAAAATGGATCGTCCTCATTTTGATACAATGCATTGACAGTCTTATTGAATAAAAAGTGAGCTTCTGTTGTGATTCTCCAATTGAGATATAGTTTTTCGAGTTCGTCCGGTTCGAATTCAGGAGAAATTCTTCCAATTTGCAACTCAAATGTTTTTTCGTCACCGTCAAAAGTGTTGTCGTTGGCAATCAAATTATCGATACCATATTGTATGCTTGCATCAATAAATTCTGTGTACCTATGGTCAAACCTTAATTCTCCAGATCCATCTGGATATCCGTATAAAGCAGTCATTTCATAGAAGTTTTCCTCTCCTGAAGGATCGTTGAATTTTATATTTATCCCACTGTATTCATAACCGTCAAAATCAGTTCCTGCGTCTTCTTCAAAAATAACCGCTGTTGGATTGATGTCATTTGGTATTTGACAAACGGCTGTAGCCAAGGGATAGCCTTGGGCCTCTACCTCTATTCTGTATTCTGATCCTTTTTCAAATACATGAATGTCATCAGGCATGTAAAAATTGAAACGTGTGTTTATGGAAGGCTCAGGAATAGATTCTAGTTCGTGTATTAAGTCTTCACCCAAATACAATTTAACTACTGCATCGTTTACAAACGAGGTGTTGTCAGCGACTTTATCTACACTCAATGTTCTGCCAACCAAAACCTCTAGTTCATTTGTACGTGTGCTGCCAAAGGCATGTACTGCAAGAAGATCTTCAGAGGTCGGTGGATCTATATCAAGGGTTGTAGAAAAGAAATCTTCACAAGAGAATAAACTCAAGCACAAAAACGAATATATAATAGTTTTGAATTTGATCATGATATTAAAATTTAAAGCTGTAAGTAACGTAAGGAATAATAGGAAATAGACTTGCCTGTTTAAAATCAATCTCCCGCTCTCCAGTAGATTCGTTGAAATCCGTTTCTGTATATATAAAAAATGGATTCTTTCTGTTGTAAGTATTATAAGCTCCGAAAGACCAAGTACGGCTATAACGCTTTTTCTTTTTACTAAAACTGATGCCAATATCCATTCGATGATAATTTCTCATCCTAAAGTTATTGCGTTCGCGAAAGAAGGATAATTCTTCTCGAGATACCCCTGTGCCGTCTTGATAAATCCCAACATAGTTTGAGGTAGCAAGGGTAACAGCGTTTCCTGTACCATAAACCCAAGTTCCAGACAAGTTAATCCTATCCGTAAGTTCGTAAGTAGCTACTACCGAAATATCGTGTCTTCTATCATACGTGTACGGAAATTTCTCACCAAAATTTAAATCTTCAAATTGTCTGTTAGACTTGGCCCAGGTATATCCAATCCAACCATTGAATCTACCCTTTTTCTTTTGGAGGAAAACTTCAGCGCCATAGGATTCCCCTTCTCCAAAAACCAATCTTTCTTGCCAATCTGTAAATTCGAACAAACCAGACCCATCCTTGTAGGCAATTAAATTATCCATTTCTTTGTAGTACCCTTCTACGCTTATTTCATAGCCATCACCTAAAGTTTTAGCAAGACCTATGGCTGCTTGCCAGGATCTTTGCGGTTTTACTTTTTCTGTGGAAGGAAGCCATAAGTCTGTAGGTAATCCTATTCCCTCGTTCGACAATAAATGAATGTATTGTTGCATGGTGGCAAACGAAGCTTTTAAAGCGAGTCCGTTGTCAAGGAGGTATCTTGAACTAAATCGTGGTTGTAAAGAGAAATAACTTTTGTTGTCTAGGGCAAAGCCCGAAAAATGAAGCCCAGTATTTATTTTCAGTCTTTCACCAATAACAAAATCATCTTCAACATAGGCTGCGATTTCGATTGCATCAACTTTGTCTTGAGAGATGGTCTCACTAAATTCTACTTCATTTTCAGGATCTTTTTGCATGAGCAAAAAACTGCCTGGATTGAAATTGTGTTGAATGACACTGGTTCCAAATTTGATGTAATGATCAGGACTTGGTAAATAATCAAAGTCAAGTTTTAAGGCATAATCTCTAATGCCTGAGTCATAGTCTATAGAAATTTCTTCATTTAATTCTGGATTAGAATATTCGGATGCAAAACCAGAACTAACATCAAAATCATAATTACTGAAAGTCGCCGTGGTGTTTAAAAATAGTTTTGGAGAAATTACATGATTCCAACGTAAAGCCGTCGTAATGTTACCCCACCCTAATCCAAAATTTAGAACGTCTGCAGGGTCTTCATCTAGCTCTTTACTATCGAGGTAAAATAGATCTCTACCTTGATAAACACTGAGATATATTTTATCCTTATCCGAAAACGTATGATTGATTTTGGCGTTTATATCGTGAAAGAAATATCCTGTATTCCCATCCACTCCTTCATCTCTTAAACTTTGCTTTATCAATGGACGGGCCAATAGATCTATATAGGTTCTTCTTCCGCTAACAATGAATGAGGTCTTATCGCTAATAGGTCCTTCTAAGGTTAGTTTGGAAGCAACGATCCCAATAGATCCTTCGCCATGAAATTCTTTCGAATTTCCTTCTTTCATATTTATTTCCAATACCGAAGACAATCTTCCACCATATCGTGCAGGAAAACCGCCCTTTATAAGCTTTACATCTTTAATGGCGTCTGCATTGAAGACAGAGAAAAATCCAAAGAGATGATTGGCATTGTACACTGGTACCCCGTCCAAAAGAATCAGATTTTGGTCTGGACTGCCTCCCCTAACATATAATCCGCTTTGTCCTTCTCCACCCGATTGAACACCAGGAAGAAGTTGTAAGGCTTTAATCACATCAGTTTCACCCAACAAGGCTGGAAGTTTTTTAATTTGCTCTATAGGTACTTCAACGGTACTCATTTGAGTCTTTTCTTCAATTCGTCCTTCAGAATTTTTATCAGCAGTGATGACAACCTCTTCAAACGAAATCGAAGTTGGTAAATCTATATTGATGTTTACATCTCCTGTTAACTCAATCTCTTTGGTTACATTTTGATACCCTATATAAGAGTAAGTCAGGGTAACCTTTCCGGGAGGAAGGCTAATGCTATAAAATCCGTAAGTATTGCTTATTGTTCCTGAAGAGAGTTCGTTTTCAAAAACATTAGCCGATATCAATGTTTCGCCGGTGTCTTGGTCTTTGATATATCCGCTTACCGTATAAGTCTGTGCGGTACTTTCATAAACCATAGAAATAAAAACAAGTAGTAAAATTGGTAGTAGTAGATTTTTCAAAATTTTATGTTTTCAACATTTCAAAGATGCACTCAAGAATTCATAAGATATTCCTAATACTTGTTAGGCAAAGGTTAAACTTATTACTTGGTTTATCGGTGCACACTTTGAAAAGGTTGGGTCAGGTCATAAAATAATTTTGTCCTATGACCAAACCCCATGTCGATTAGTGTCTGCCAAAATTAAATAGCCCAACTTTTAACATCGCTGAAAAAGACATTCCATTGAGATTCGTCAAGTCATAATCAGCTAAATCAAATTTAGTTGAACGTCTATATTTTCCACCCACTTCAAAACCGATAAATCTGTTGATGTTAAACTCTATGTTTACCCCTGCATCCATAAAAAGTACCGGATCCCAATTTTCTTCAGCAAACTCATTTCCTTTGTTAAATAATTTGTTGTTTGCTTGATCCACCCCGACAGCGCCACCACCAAAACTAACAGGTACACTAAAGTGTATTTTTTTGAATCCCATTATTTTACCTTTTAAGTGCAAAGAGCCGAGGCTCCCATAAAATTGTTGTGTGTTTTCGTTTCCAATATTGGCAATGTTATTATTGGTAAAAATTTCTCCACCCAAACCAATTTCAAAAGAATGATTCATGACATAGGCAATTCTGCTTTGAAAACCTACGAACTCCTTATTGTCGTAAGAGGAAAAAAGACCTCCAAGACCAACATAGATTCCATTGCTAGAAATTTTTGGGCTAAAGGATTCAAATTCATTTATTTTCTCTTCTTGATTTACTGAAGAAAAATCTGATTGTGCAAATATAAAGCTGGTAGTAAGTACGAATAATACTGTGAATACGTTTTTCATGATTAAAATTTTAATGGTGATTTTTTAATAGTCTCTCAGAAGGACATATCCCTTCTTTCCTTTTATTTCTATGGTGCCCGGTACATCATTGCCATAGGTACCTGTTATCAACCTCTTGTTTTTGTCTTCGTCAAGGATTTCTACATTGGCATCTTTGGTAAGATCAGGGACTCTAAATGTTCCTTTTTCCATGTTGCCAATTATTTTAAAAGAGGTATTAGAAAGGTCAATGTCGATTTCGGAATTGTCCTGGTCTATATCAAGTTCTTGTTGTTTTCCTTCAAAGTGATCAATGCGCAAATCACTCAATTTTATTCGGGCGTCCAAATTCTTTGAAATCGAATTTAACCTGAGTCCAGAAAAATTGAGCTGTATGTTAGCACCTCCGAGTGCACTAATTTGAGCCTCATCCTTTTTGGATTCAAATCTTAATTTTTCGACTGTGTTTATTTCGATTTCTGAGCCTTTTGAGATTAGATTCAATTCTGTCATAGAACCGCATTCGAATCGACTGTTTTTTAATATAATTCTTCCTTGGTTTGCATCTCGCAATATTGCTCTACCATAATGGTGTGTCAAATCCAGTTCACTTAGATTTTCGGTGACACGTAAGTCTCCGTGTTTTAAAGTGCATTCAAATTTTTCAACTTTTAAATCCATTAAAATATTGCCAAATTCATTATTGATTTCTACGTTGACTTTTTGCGGTAGTTTTAGATCAAGATTTATATTAACATCAGATTTATCATCCCCCGTCTCTATTCTACTAAATACGCGGTCAAAAAATTTTCGTTCGGACTTAGCAAGCGTCACATCAATAAATAGAAGGGAACTTGACGAGTTTATGCTGGTATTGATCCGATCCAACAATTCTTCAGCATGATCTAAGTCCTTTTTACTGGCTTCTATCTGATAGGAAACATATATCGAATCATTTGGTGATTGCGAAACGCTTACATCGCCATACTTGTTTTGAACGATTGCTTTTTCGATGCTTTTTGATGATAAAACTTCATTTTGCAATTTAGAAGCCTTGCTCTGCGGATAGCATAAACAACTTAGTAAACATATATACAACGTTGCGATCGCTTTATAGAGATATACCTTTTTCATCTTGTGTATTTGTTTCGTTTTCTAATCTTTTTACAAACTGATCAATCAGAATTATTTGTTGATTAAAGTTTTCGATGATGGCATCAAGAACTTTCTCATTATCAAGATTGACTTTAAGTTCATTTCTTAACAATTCCTGTTCTTGAGCCAGGTCATCTATAAAATGCATGAATTCTTGTTTTTCTTTAAGACTTAATTTTACATTGGATTCAAGCTTTGTTAGGTTGTTTGAGACAAGGGTCCCATAATGTGCATTGATGTCATTGAGTTCTATATTTAACTCAAGTGCATAATGAAGCGTTTCTATATCCTGCTTTTGCACATAGTTTTTCCAACCCAGCAAGGCGAGGAAAGATAGTGCCAGCAAACCCAACAAGCCCCTTTTCCATCTTAAGGAAAAGGATTTTTGTTTAGCTGGTAACTCCTTTTCTAATGCTTCCCAAAGTTTGTCTTTCCCATTAAAGGGTTCGTCAAAGTATTCTTTGTTTGATCTTATATGTTTTTCAAATTGATCCATTAATTATTCTTTAATATTTCAATTAATTTTTTCTTAGCTCGACTGTATTGAGATTTGCTTGTATTAGTTGAGATGTGTAAAATCTCTGCTATTTCTGTATGGTCATACCCTTCTATCAGGTAAAGGATTATAATCTGTTTGTAGCCATTGGGCAGCTTCTTTATTGCTTGTTTTATTTTTTCTAAATCGTGTTCGACGTAGGTTTCAACATTGTCATCATTATGGCGCATTTTCTCTTCAGGGAATTCAATGAAATTTATCTTTTTCCTTTTTAAAAAATTTAGTGAGGTATTGATTACAATTCGTTTTAGCCAAGCTCCAAACGTGCTGCTTTGGGTATATTGGTGAATTTTTGAAAATGCAGACAAAAAACTTTCTTGAAGAACATCCTCGGCATCGTGCTTGTTTTCTGTCATCCTATAACAAACTGCATACATAGCATCACTATATTGATCATATAAAGTCTTGAAAGCCTTGCGTTCTCCTTTTTTACAGGCATTTATCACATCGTGAATTTGATATGCTTGGCTTTGAATCATTGATAGAATTCGTTCTTTGTTTTGATCATTACGCTTTTAAAGACACAAGATTTTTTTGAGGGTTGCATCCTTTTAAAATTATTTAAAAAAAATGCGGTCAACCTAATTAAAGGAAGACCGCTTAAAATGTATTATTGTATAGTTAAGTACTATTTTCCTTGCATAAAAGGATATCTATAATCTCTGGGAGGATTGAAGTTTTCTTTCATTGTCCTTGGAGAAACCCATCTATACAAGTTTAAAATAGAACCCGCCTTGTCGTTTGTACCCGAAGCCCGAGCACCACCGAAAGGTTGTTGCCCCACTACCGCACCTGTAGGTTTATCGTTTAGGTAAAAGTTACCCGCAGAATTTTTTAACATAACACTTCCAAATTCCATCGCATACTTGTCTTTGGCAAATAAAGCTCCAGTCAAAGCATAGGGCGAAGTATTATCTACTAATTGTAGTACATCCTCAAAATCCTCATCCTCATAAACATACACAGTTAATACAGGGCCAAATAATTCTTCGCACATCGTTGCATACATTGGATCCGTGGTTTGAATTACTGTAGGTTCAATAAAATATCCTTTTTTCTTATTGTATTTCCCGCCAACTAATATTTTAGCTGATTTGTCTTTCTTTGCTTGAGCTATAAATGAAGTGATTTTATCAAAAGCTTTTTCATCAATTACCGCATTTATAAAATTTCTAAAATCTTCGACCGTGCCCATCTTGAATGACTTCACATCTGCGATCAATCTTTTAGAAACCTCTTTCCATAATGATTTTGGTACATAAGCTCTTGACGCTGCACTGCATTTTTGTCCTTGGTATTCAAAGGCTCCTCTCGCCATAGCAACGGCTAATTCTATCGGATCGGCAGAATGATGAGCAACTATAAAATCTTTGCCACCAGTTTCTCCAACAATCCTTGGATACGAAATGTAATTGGCAATATTTTCACCAATCGTTTGCCAAAGTTTTTGGAATACTCCAGTTGAACCAGTAAAGTGCAACCCTGCAAATTCTGGGTGCGAAAATATAACATCGCCAGCCGTGCGTCCTTCAACATAAATCAAGTTAATTACTCCATCTGGAAGCCCTGCTCTTTCAAAAATTTCCATAATAACTTCTGCAGAATATATTTGAGTTTCTGCTGGTTTCCATACCACGGTATTACCAAGTAAAGCTGGAGCTCCTGGTAGATTGCCGGCAATGGATGTAAAATTAAAGGGAGTTAAGGCAAACACAAAGCCTTCTAAAGGTCTGTATTCTAGCCTATTCCAAATACCTGGTGCACTTTCTGGCTGTTGCATATACATTTCGGTCATGTATTGAACATTGAATCGTAAGAAATCTGCCCATTCTGCAACAGCATCAATTTCTGCTTGATATGCATTTTTAGATTGTGCCAACATTGTTGCCGCATTCATGCGAGCTCTATAGGGTCCCGAAACCAAATCTGCAGCTTTTAAAAATATTGCAGCACGCTCTTGCCAAGGAGTTTCTTCCCAGTCTTCCTTTGCCGCGAGTGCTGCATCTATAGCTTTACGCACATGTGATTTTGTGCCTTTGTTGTAAGCACCTAACTTATGCTTGAGTTCATGCGGTGGATGAATGTCTATTTTGTTTTTTGTGTAGACTTTCTCCCCTCCTATAAACATTGGAATATCACGCTCTTGCCCTTTAAGTTTCTTAAGCATTGCCTTCAATTCTTTTTTCTCAGGACTACCGGGTGCATATGATTTTACCTCTTCGTTAACTGCTATGGGTACATCAAAAAAAGCATTCGCCATTTTCTAAAATTTATTTTAATGAATTAATTTCTTTTACAATATTGTCAGGCACAAAAGGAGAAACATCGCCCTTGCCTTTAATTATTTCTCTGACAATAGTACTGCTGATATGAGAAAACTCTGGTTTGCTAATTAAAAAGACAGTTTCCAAATTGTCCCCAATGATGGTGTTTAATTGAGAAATGGTTTTTTCGTAGTCAAAATCGGAGGCATTTCGTAAACCTCTAAGTAAAAAATTTGCATTTTTTTCTTTGCAAAAATTTACGGTTAAACCAGAAAAGCTATCCACATGAACCTCTGGAAATTCTTTAAAAACTTCCTCTAACCATTTGATCCGTTGATCCAAATCAAATAAATACTTTTTGGAAGAGTTAACACCTACAGCAACGATGATCTCATCGAATATCCGTGTAGCTCTTTTGACTAGATCAATATGGCCTAGAGTTATGGGGTCAAATGACCCTGGGAATACAGCAATTTTCTTCGACATATTTTTTGCCTGAATATGCTCAAAGGTATGACTATATATTAATTCTTAATCGTTTAGTAGTTGGAATGAATTTAGAAATTTTAAAGCCAGTGATTTTCGAATTTCAGTTTTCAAACCCACCACTTGCAATACCACAAAATAGTTTTTAAAAGTTAATATTCGTGCCTTACACGCCATTTGTGAGGCCTGATCTATTTGGTCTATCCGTAGCATTCTTGAAGGCAGACCTTTGAAATCCTCTTTAGAAAGATATTGTAATTCTCCGGCAAGGTCTGCTTCTCTTTGTGAAATGATAGATTGTGATAAATCATCAAAGTAGTTTCTATAATCTTCCTGAAATTTGAAGTTTTCTATTTCGTAATAGGTTAAGCTATACGTCGTCCCTTCAACATGGTGTGTACATTGCTTGTCAGAAGAACATTTATGAAAGGCTTGATAAATGATTAACTCTTGGCCATTTGTTTGAATAGTATCTGATTTTTCAATATGAAATTCTGGGAAAGAAACAATAAAACTTTCGTCTACAGATAAGTAATTGGATGGAGAAGATCCAAAATTCGTAAGTAAAAGGAGTATTTTGAATAGATTTAACATAGATATGAAATCAATGTTGTTAAAACGAAACATATTCTACTTTGTGTGTTTGTTAGGGCTTCTTTTTTCTTGTAATTCAGAGAATATTTCTGAACAAGAACTTAGATATTTTGAAGATTATGAATCTCCGCCCGGTGCTTGGACACTTATTAATTTAAAAGGAGAACAATTAGTAAAACCTATTTACGACAATATACGTGATCCTAAGAACCAACTTGTGCCGGTAAATTATAAGGGCAAATGGGGTTTGATTACATTATCCGGTGAAGTAGTAATTCCCCATCGGTACAAAGAATTGATGCATTCGGAAAACGAAGAAGTACTTGCCAAGACGTTTGAAGATCAATATTTACGTTTGACCTATGAAGGAAAAATATTAGATACCCTAGATTTTTCTTTTGTTTCAACATTCGTAAATGGATTAGCTCGCGCTTGTACCAATGGATCCTGTGGCATACTTAATAAGCGCAAAGAATGGATTATTCCGCCAAAGTATACTGCAATTAATGATTTTGAGAATGATATGGTTCTCGCTGATGATAGCGAGGGAAAAGTTTTATTAGATCAATCAGGTCAAGAACTGATCAAAGACACTGATGTTTTTTGGATTTCTTCACAATATTTAGCCACGTTTAATGTCAGTGAGGGCTACAAAATTTATAATGTCAAGCAAGGCATTGCAACTATGGAACTTGCTGGAATTGATGAACTGATAGTTGGAAATGAAGAACATTGTTACATAAAGTTTCAGGATAAAGGGTATTTCTACATGCTCCATTCTAAAAAACGTATGCCTTGCGCTAGTCACCTACTGAATTATGTGGGCCATGGACTTTGGAGCTTTCTTGATGAATCCAAGGTTGGGTTGATTTCATCGAATAGTGATGAAATTCTACAACCGCATTTTGATTTGATATATCCTTTTGAAGATGGTTTTTCGGTGGTAGCTCTAAATGATAGATGGGGATACATCGATACCTTGGGAAATACAGCCATCCCTTTACATGGTCGTCTGGCTTTTGGTTTTCATAAGGGGTTTGCAAGAATAATTTATGGAAATTCAATAGCCATAATAGATGATAAAGCAAGAATGGTTTGGGAAGGAAGCACAAAATACCTTGAGGTTAAACGACCAATAAATGGCATCGCTAGAGCTCAATTGAATTATTACAAGTAAAGAACAATTCCTTGTTTTTGAGATTGAAACATCGGACTTGAAACGGTATATTTGCGGCCTAATAAATAGCTATGGAGAATACCTTTGATTTAATCATTATTGGAAGCGGTCCTGGAGGTTACGTTGCCGCCATTAGAGCTTCACAACTCGGAATGAATGTCGCAATTGTTGAAAGAGAGTCTCTAGGAGGTATTTGTTTGAACTGGGGTTGCATTCCTACGAAGGCTTTATTGAAGAGCGCTCAAGTGTTTAATTACATTAATCACTCTGAAGATTATGGAATATCTGTATCGGGTGCTAAAGCTGATTTTACAAGTGTGATAAAACGAAGCCGAGACGTAGCAAATGGGATGAGTAAAGGGGTGCAATTCTTGATGAAGAAAAACAAAATAACAGTGATTGATGGAGAAGGAAGTCTTGCACGAGGTAAAAAAGTAGTGGTCACAGATAAGGATGGCAAAAAGAAAGAATATGATGCGCCACACATTATTATAGCTACCGGTGGGAGATCCAATGCTTTACCGCATATACCTATTGATGGTAAAACTGTTATTGGTTACAGAAAGGCTATGAGCTTAGATAAGCAACCTAAAAAAATGTTGGTGATTGGTGCAGGTGCGATTGGAGTAGAGTTTGCTTACTTCTACAATTCTATGGGGACAGAGGTAACAGTTGTTGAGTTTATGGAAAATGGCCTTCTGCCTAGAGAAGATAAAGATGTTTCGAAAGAAATTACAAAGGTTCTAGGTAAAACGGGTATCAATGTAATGGTTAATGCCTCTGTTGAATCGGTAGAGAAGAAAGGCAAATCAGTACTAGTAAAGGTAAAAAGCCGAAAGGACGATAAGATTACGGAAATAAAATGCGATGTTGTTTTGTCGGCAACAGGTGTAAAACCTAATACAGAAAACATAGGCCTTGAAGCACTCGGAATAAAAACTGAGAAAGGTTTAATTCAAGTCGATGAATTCTATAGAACGAATGTCTCCGGTATTTATGCGATTGGAGATGTTACCCCTGGTGCTGCCCTTGCGCACGTTGCAAGTGCCGAAGGGATTATTTGTGTAGAGAAAATAGCCGGGCACCATCCTGATCCGATGGACTATAACAATATTCCGGCTTGTACGTATTGTAGCCCAGAGGTTGCCAGTGTAGGTTATACTGAGGCTCAAGCAAAAGAAAAAGGATACGAATTAAAAGTCGGTAAGTTTCCATTCTCTGCATCAGGAAAAGCTAGTGCTTCTGGTGCAAAAGAGGGATTCGTAAAGGTAATCTATGATGCAAAGTATGGTGAGTTGCTCGGTGCACACATGGTGGGTTCTAATGTGACCGAAATGATCGCCGAAATAGTCGCAGCAAGAAAATTGGAGACCACTGGAAACGAAATTTTAAAAGCGGTTCATCCTCACCCAACAATGAGCGAAGCGGTGATGGAAGCTACCGCGGCTGCCTTTGATGAGGTCATACATTTATAAGTCTGGAATAGTTGAAAAATAGACTTGAGGTCTATTCGATGTCAACAAGCTTTTGTTTGTATGCACCAAAAATCCCTAGGCCGTTGGTGATGTTAAAGTCAATTTCTACAGGATTGACAGAAGAGGTGTTGATGTTTTGTGATCTGTATGATTCTTCAACACTTTTTAAATAGTTATATAATTCTTCAGAGACACTTAAGACCCTCAACTTAAGATCTAATTGCTCGTTAGGATTGTTGGGGTTGCCGTTTTGGAAATTTTCAATATTTCTAAAAGATATAAAGCTTGTGTTGTATTCTGTGCCATTAAAATCTCTGTCAGAAATGAAAATCTTTGATTGCTGAACATTAGCTCGATCAGAAGTAATTTCAACATTGCCATCGACTGAAGTAAGATAGGCTTCTTCTGATGGAAGTATGTCTATTTCTTCTTCCTGACTGCTCACTAGGTCCCAAACGTAAAAGTTTTCCTCTTCTTCATTGTCCACTATATTAAAATCGACTTTTAAAACTTTGGCGCCATCAAGTTCAACAATACTGGTATCTATCGAAGTCAATTCTATTTCTGAAGGTACTGTTGTAAAAGCAGAAGCAACGCCATAGTCTGGATGGGCTACTTCTAGTTCGTATTCCATACCAAGCTCAGCCGGTTCGCTGGATCGATAAATCCCTTTCTCAGAATGTTCTAGTTCTTTGATTTTTCGGCTTTGAGATTCGATAATAATTACCGAAGCATCTGTTATTTCCTCAATCGCGGTAGAATTATCTGTGATGTCCTTGGAGTTTGACAAAGCGATACTCCATGTTTTGCCAGGCTCAAATATAGAGTTGATTACAAGCTGGGATTGAAACTCTCCAACCACAATATCCGTATCATGCACACAAGCACTGAGTACCATTATAAGTAATATGGAAAAGAGGTTTTTCATAGCTTCCTTCTAAAGATAATGTAAAATGCCTTTTTAGTCAAAAAACAAACTAATAAATATTAGTTTACCACGAAGCAGTAAAACCAAGATGTGGGATGATAGGAAACAGGCTTACTTGTCTGATTTTTAGATCGTTACGATTGGGGTCTAGGTATAGAAAAGCATACACAGGATTAAGACGATTGTATGCATTGTAGAGGCCTAGTGACATTCTGCAGTCCATCTTACGGATTTTGAAGATGCGATTTACATGTAAATCTAAATGATGGAAAGGCACTAATCTGTAGTTGTTGCGTCCGTTTGCGTTGAGCAAAAGAAGCCCTTCGGGTGTTCGAAACTGCTCAATAGCCAAGGTAAGCGTATTTCCTGTACCATAGATCCAACGCATTGCAAAATCCCATTTGTCAGAAATAGGTGTATTGAAAGAGAAGTTTAGATCATGCGTTCTATCAAAACGAAAAGGAAATTCTTTTCCTTCATTGATGTCTTCAAATGTTCGAGTGGTTCTACTCAAAGCATATGAAAGTCGAAATTTGGATTCCCCTAATGATTTAGCGAGATACAATTCTAGGCCTCTAGAAATCCCTGTCCCAGTTGAAACTCGTCTCTCCCATTCGTTGCTTGTATTATATACAGGTACAAAATTCCCTTGATTAAGGACTGCTAAGAATAAGTCGAAGGAATTGGTATAGTCTAAGAGCTGATCAAAAGACTTTTGATAAGCGGCAAAAGATAGTTTGAAGTCACGCTTTTGATAGGTATAACGAAAGGAAAAATGAGTAGCGAATTCTGGAAGAATGTTTTCAGTTGAAGGGACCCATAAGTCAGCAGGTAAACCCCCACTAGGATTTACCAAACGATGTACATACTGTACCATTTGATTGTACGAAAGATTAAATGCATGATGTGGTCTTGGCTTCCAATTAAAATTAATTCTGGGTTCAGTAAACGAATGTGTTTTATTTCTAACACTATAATTACTCGTCCTAAAACCTGCATTAATTTTAAAATATTTAGAAGGCGTGGAAATCAGCTCTGCGTACAAGTATCGTTCTGAAGAGACCAAACTAGAGTCACCATTTACAATGGTTTCAAAGTCTTGAAATGATTCTGTCGTTTCTTGCCTTATGGTTGGAGTAAACTTATGTATGAGTCTTCCACCTCCAAGATTAAATTGTATTTTTTCGTTTGGAACATATTGTAAATCGGCATATGCATTGACATCGTTGATCTCAGAATAACTCAATATGTCTAAATTGTTAAAGCGTAGTGTATCGTTTGTTTCTGCATCAAATTCGTTGAAGAAATAATTTCCTCTAGAAATATGCTTGTAATTCATCGCACTTAAATGACTCTTGAATATCCAATTGGAATTTAAGAAGGACTGAAAATTAAGGGCTAAAAATTTTGAACTCCATTCAATCTGATTCAAATCCCCTACTTCAAAAACCTTAGATTCTTGTACTTCACTAGAAGTTCTTTGCAATTTCAAAATATCGTTTCCCGTATATCCTGTGATGGACAATTGTGTTACAGGGTCTATTTGGTAGAATAATTTTCCCGAGAAATCTTGGTAAGCAATTTGACTATCCTCATAATTGAAGCTTCTTTTCAAAATAGGATCAATGTACAGGTCTATCCAAGATAATCTTCCCGAAATATTATAACTCAACTTATCTGAAAGTGGCCCACTCAGGAATAGATTAGATCCTGTTATCGAGGTATTAATCGTACCAGTAGTTTTATCTCGTTTTCCGTTTTTTAATTTTATATCTAATACAGAGCTAAGTCTGCCACCATACTTTAACGGAAATTCATCGGTGTACAAAACAGCGTCCTTAACAGCATCAGCAACAAAAATGCTGGACAGCCCTGCGGTATGATCTGTTACATACATCGGAACACCCTCGTATAACACTAGATTTTGATCGCTGCTTCCACCTCTAGCCAAGAAGCCAATTTCTCCTTCATTCCCCGATTGAATGGCTGTAGAAGTTTTGATTTCTTCCATAACATTGTTTTCACCTAAGAAATTGGTGTAAGAGGAGATATTGCGCATGTAAATGTTTTCACCAGGAATACCAACGAATTTTTTAATCTCGGATCCTGTAATAAGAATATCTGGCAAGTAATTATCGAAATCTAATGTAACCTTGGATATTGCATCAGAAAAGGTGGGTTCGTTTTTAATTTTGGTTTCAAAGCCAAGCAAACTAAATTCCAATTGACCATTGCCAATATCGGTAGAGATTCTAAAAAAGCCATTGTCATCAGAATAGCATGTGTTATTGCTTTGCTTATCTCTGACTAAAACTCCTATCAATGGGTCGCCTGTAAGTTCGTCTATAATTAGTCCCTTAATTGTTCGCTTTAATAACTTTGGATCTTTGACTAAAACTATTCTTTTAATAGACTTTGTAGGTATTTGATAACGGATAGCTTGACCCTTTAATATGGCTTTTAAATGGGCTGCAATATCTTGTGTACTCAAATTAAGTTTGACCCTTTTTTTTAGGTCAATTTGAGAAGGGCTAAAAGTAATTTGGATGTCAGCCACCTGCTCAAGTTCTAAAAGGAACGCTTCGACCGTTTGGGGCTTATTGGACAGGCTAACAACATCAAAAAGCAGAGACTTTTGGGCCCAAATGCCACAGGATAAAAAAGTGTTCAGTACGACTACTATGCAAACCCTCATTTTCATTTAGGGAAAATAAGAGAAAAGAAATTTTAACGCAAGAAATTACCTAGCAAGAGAGCGTATGTATGGTTAATCTTCCATTTTTAAGCGTATACTTAATATCAAAGACCAGTTTTAGTTCGTCTAAAATTTCTTTGATGCCCATGTTGTTGTAGGTAGATGAAATGGAACAATCAAATTGAAACCCTTTATTCTTGATATCTAACTCCAAATCAAAATGCTTTGATAGTGTTTGGAATAAGTCGCTAACCTTTGTTTTTTCAAAGGATAATGTATTGCTTCTCCAAGAATCAATATTTGTGATAAGTACTTTAAATTTTGTAATCCCTTGATCATCTGATCGTACGGCGTCACCAGGTAGTAATTGCACAACTCTAGAGTTGTGAGTAAAACTAACTTCACCTTCTTTGAGGTAAACGATAGTGCTATTTAAGTCAGATTCTACTACGAATTGTGTCCCCAAAACACTTATAGTTCCATTTTCGGTAATAATTTTGAAGGGACGCATTTTGTCTTTTGAAACATCAAAATAAACCCGGCCCTCTACTTCTACATCACGTGTATTTTCAAAACTGGATACCAAATTTATTTTTGCCTCCTTGTCTAAGGTGATGATAGAATTATCTTCTAAGGTTATGTTTTTTACTTCTTGCTCTGCAACATATTGGGTAATTCTTGCTTCACCAGACTGGAAATTTTGAACGCCCCAAACTACGGCTGCAATCAACACAAGCGATGCTGCCAGAGGCATCAAGTATCTTATTATTGACTTTGGTTTTTGAGTTTCTTTTGCCAATTCTTGATCTACAATTTTAGAATTGACTTTCATTAAAGCTTTGGAGGTATTGAATGATTTGTATTCTTTCATATCATCGCTTAATTTCCAAATATTTTCCATCTCCTTGAGCGCTTTAATGTTTTCGTCGCTCTCCGCTTTCCAACGTTCTAGATTCTCCAATTCTTCTTTTGAAGCTGTGTTGTTGAAAAAATTCGCAAATATGTTATCCAAATTCATCTGATTAATTGCTCAAGTTTTGTCTTAGTAATCTCAAGGCCCTTCCCATCTGGTTTTCCACTGTTTTAATGGAAATATCAAGCGCGTTGGCAATTTCTCTGTAAGTTAAGCCACTTAACTTCCCCATCCTAAATACCTCTTGGCATTTAGGGGGCAATTGTCGCATTGAATTATTTAATTTTTCCATTAATATGTATCGTTCTGACACTTCACCTAAATCCTCATTTTGCCACGCTTCCAACTTATCTATACTATCGAGGTATTTGGTTTCAACCTTATTACGTCTTATCAATTCAATAGCCCTATTGCGTGTACTTTGAAATAGAAAAGACTTCACATTTTTGTCGTGGTCAACATCATTTCGTTTCATCCAGAATTTAACGAACACATCTTGTACGACATCTTCAGCAGCCTGCTCATCCTTAAGATACTTCAATGCAAAGTTGCATAAAGGATTGTAGTACGCCTCAAATAATTCTTCAAAGATGGGTTTATCTATTCCGCTCAGAACTTTTTAATTTTCTTTGTGTCAAATTAGTTAAAATAACTTTTTAGCCATTGTTTTGTTACAGTGTTTGTCAAAATTGACAACAAAAATAAGGTATGAAAACAGCTGTATTAAGTGTCTTGGGGTATTTGCTATTTGCAACGGGAATGATTGCATTGATTCTTTCTCTTGTTGGCTTACGTATTAGTTTTCTTTCTTGGCTAGATCAAAACCCTTTAGTAGGGCTAATAATCAAAATCTTGCTCGTTATGTTTGGATTGATCTTAATGTATTATGTAAGGCTTCAAAACGAAGATTCTAAGAATTAGAAGCTGCTTGTAGAGGATACGAATAGACCGTGCTTTCGGAAATATTTATTTTTTGGAGTCCAAGCATAATCCACTCGAAGCATAGGTATTCCAAAAAGTTTTATGTTTTCTATTCCAAAAGAAACCTCATGATGCTGGCCGTCCTGGGTTTGCACTTGTCGATATGCAAAAACAGAACTCATGCCAGTATTTTTAAGCAATGGTATTTTGTCAAACAACTTCCCTTCAAGGTGAAATGCGATGGATGATTTAAAGTAAGCGTCGTCAGTACTTAAAGCATAATCTGGCAACAATAAAAATCGATTAAGAAAATTAGGGTCAATTATGAGGGAAGATTGATTCCCAATAAAATGAAATTGGTCTAATGGATTCAAGTTCTTTTTAGATATGAAATACCCTGCCTCAAAATTGTAAGACAGATATCCCCATAAATTCAAATCTGTTCGACGGTCTATAATACCCAATTGGATTTTGTTGAAAGATGAACCTGAAGAAGTAAACGAACTGCCACCCAAATATTTTAAAACGAAATCTGGCCAATTAGAACGTTGTCGATATCGCTCCTTTCCATAGGTCATATAGCTTTGTTTCGGTTTAAATCGAAGATCTATACTAATTGTAGAGATATCGTCATTTAAGAAAAATATGTCGGATCCTGGTTCTGGGTTCCAAGGGTTGTTGGATTGATAAAATGCCTCTTTTCTTCTATAACTAAAGGAAGTGTTTACCGGAAGTCCATGTCTTCTTTGATGTTCTAGTTTTATTCCTGTTCTGATTCCATATTCCCATTCACGAGTAAATTTGAGATTGACAAAGTCTGCTTCATATAACTTCAAATAATGATTTTTGAAAAACAAACTTTCGATGCTGTTTGTAAAAACAGACATGGGATTTGCATTATTTACTTGTCTCAATTCTCTACCAAGAGAAAAAGAGAGTCTTGGATAATTTAAGGCATCATATAATTTGGTGAAGCTTACTTTAGGTCTAAATTTCTTTTCAGTAAACCCGTAATTGAATGATGGTTCTACCATGAAATAGGACGTTTGATCCTTATTCCATTTTCTAATTCTAAAATCAAGATTGGCGTTATAACCTTGTATGGCATTAAATAGCAAACTATTTAATGGCGATTTATAACTAATATAAAGTTTGTCAAATGAGTTGCTGTAGGTATAACCAAATAATAAATCAAAGATTTTGAATTTATTTGAAGCGCGATCTACAGAATCTCGATAGGTTTCGCTGTTCCACAACACTTCTAAACTGTCTTTTCGGTTGTAGTCTCGCTGTTCTTCATTGGTAATAGATATTGGCCTCGAAGTATTCCAGAAGCTTGAATCTCTTTCGCTCGCCTTGGCGTCTGCCTTAAATACTTCTCTTGTAAAAAGACCATCATCAAGCGCCTCAAAAGAATAATCACTCAAAAAGCTGGTATTGTACCCATTGAATTTGAAACTCAAAATCTTTAATTCGAATTCCATAATTTGAGAAAAAAGGACCCATTTGTTGTTTTCGGCAGGAATATAAATTTGTTTGAATGATAGGCTTTCAAACAAGGCGTTTTTGGCAGCTAATCCAGTAGTAGAAAGATCCGTGGAGTGAATCCTCCAACCGTCATCCATAATGTAAATAAATCCTGAAAAGATAGGGTCATTTTTACTTTTGGGAATGACTTCAATTTTGTTGATTTGCTGCCCTCTTTCGTCTACAAAACTTTGGATCAACTTAAATCTATAGTATCTAAATGCCTGGTCTGCAAGGGGTGAAACCAAATTTCTATTGAATCGAATAAACTCGTCATAAAAGGAAAAATTGACGTCAGAGAATTGGTTAAAACTTATAGCATCCATATCCCCCGAAACCTTTGAAGCGTACATAACTTCTTTGAACTTGTCGGGCTCCTTTGCATAAATTGTAGACTTAGATTCGGATAAATACACAATGCCATTTCTTGTGGAATCCAATATGCCTTCCATATCACCGATGTTCATCCCCATAAACTTTGAAGGCGCGTCGTTTATACGAACAAGTCCTTTGATGTAAACATCAGCTTTATAGTTGCTTATTTCCTTTTTGTTCTTTTCGCGTTGAGCTATGGCATTCCTAATAATAGCATATGCTGGGTCTTCTGCATTGGCAGAGATAGTAACTTGTTCAATACCCTGTGATTGTACCACCAAGAAAATTTCTAAGAGCTCATTTTCATTGATGGCTACGTTTAGTTGATGTTTTTTTGTAATGTAACCTACGTATTGAAAGACTAAGACCTTTGCGTCTGCGGGTACCTTAAGTTCGAAGTATCCCTCTGTATTCGTCGAAGTTCCAATGGAAGAATTTTCTACATATATGGTCGCATACGGCAGCGCCTCTCCATTTGTATCTTTTACAAAGCCTTTTACTTGCCCCATAGCACCGATAAACAACAGGAGTAATAAGTGAAGCAGTAAAACTCTTTTCATATCTAGGGTACTAATTGACCAACAAGGAATAAACATCAATGCGACGAATTTAGTATGAGAAAACCATAAAAGCTCTTAATAAAAAAGCCCCAGTAAAAATACTGAGGCTTTGCATATTAGTTTTTAGAAGCTCTTCTTTTCTTTCTCCAATCGAAAGGTTTCCAATCGTAAGGTTTATTTTTCACCGTTGCAATGATTGATGCTGCCACTTTATATGGGTCTGCGTTTGAAGATGGTCTTCGATCTTCTAGCCATCCCTTCCATTTATTTTCAACTGTGGCAATAGGAATTCTTATCGATGCGCCTCTATCAGAAACACCGTAAGAAAACTTATTTATT
This sequence comes from Saprospiraceae bacterium, assembly GCA_020627705.1. Taxonomy (GTDB): domain Bacteria; phylum Bacteroidota; class Bacteroidia; order Chitinophagales; family Saprospiraceae; genus JAHDHU01. Next base: position 157,239 of record JAHDGJ010000001.1, on the reverse strand, counting down.
GACTGTGTTTCGTGCTTACCTGTTAATCTTTGATCGTTGTCAGCTCCATAACAAGCGATGGCTTGCTGAATTCGTTCCTTTGTACCAAACAATGAACAGATCTTATCATAATCCGCCTTTTTACCTGAAGTTCTCAATTTCTTATTTGAGAAATTTGCATGCATCCCTGATCCATTCCAATCTTTGGTTTTACCCAATGGTTTAGGATGTAGATTGACAGCCAAACCATAGTCCTCTCCTATTCTTTCCAACAAATATCTTGCAACCCAAATTTGATCGCCAGCTGCTTTGGCTCCTTTCGCAAAAATTTGATACTCCCATTGGCCTGTAGCTACTTCTGCATTAATTCCTTCAAGATTCAAACCTGCAGCGAGACAAACGTCTAAATGCTCTTCAACCATTTCGCGCGCAAATGCATTTCTTGCACCTACAGAGCAATAATACTGTCCTTGTGGTGCTGGATAACCTCTTTTGGGGAACCCAATAGGTTTGTTTATTTCTGTATCGTATAAAAAGTATTCTTGTTCGAATCCAAACCAAAAATCATTATCATCATCATCTATGGTTGCTCTACCATTGGATGGATGAGGCGTACCATCAGCACTTAGAACTTCGCACATTACCAACCAGCCATTTACTCGTTGTGGATCGTTATAGATTGCGACAGGTTTAAGCAGACAATCCGAAGATCCACCTGGAGCTTGTTCGGTTGAAGAACCGTCAAAAGCCCACATAGGACATTCTTTTAGTTTGCCAGAGAATTTGCTTCCGTCTAAAACTTTTGTTTTAGATCTAATAGATTGTGTTGGCTTGTAGCCATCCAACCAGATGTATTCCAGTTTATGTTTAGTTAGTTTTTTAGAAACAGCCATATTTTGTATTGTTAATGTTGCTGCAAAAGTAATTTCGACACGTACTTTAATCCTATGGAAAAGAAACGGAAATGTGATCGCTAAAACGAACTCAGACGCTCTATCTTCTTGTTTTACAAGGGATTAAGTATATGGCGTTTGTTATGGATTGAAGTTTTTTGATGCACATATAATAACATATTGAAGGCATTCCTTACTTTGTGATGAACAACATTTGATTTGAAGCATATACCTACAATTCTTTTTATATTTTTTTCATTTTCAATATCTGCGCAAGAATTGAAGGATATGCAACTTCAACTAGAGGAGAATCAAATAGAAGCCTTGATAGAAAACCTGGATACAGGGGACGAATTAGAATTTAACACACTTTACGAGGATCTAGAATTGTATTTAAAACATCCGCTAAATCTTAATACAGCAGAAGAATCAGATTTAAAAGAAAGTAGACTGTTTAATGACGTCCAAATTGGACAATTGATTCAACATCGAACGAAGTTTGGCAAGTTTTTAAGCACCCATGAATTGCAAAGCATTCCGTCATTTGACCTAAGATCCATCAAGGTATTGGAGCCCTTTGTAACGGTTGAATCTGGATTACAAGATTATAATTTGAGTATTCCAAAGATGCTTGCAAACAGCAAATCGGAGATGTTCTTTAAGTGGCGACGAATATTAGAGGATCAAGTGGGCTATGATGAATCAAGAACCAATGGCTATGTAGGGGATCCCAACAAAATGTACTTTCGATATAGGCTATATCACGAGAACCGATTTCGAATTGGACTACTGGCCGAAAAGGATGCAGGAGAAAGTTTTTTTGGCGAAAACAATGCTCAAGGATTCGATTTCTACAGTGGTCACATTCATCTAAAGGAATACTCCAAACAAATCAAGGACATCATTATAGGAGATTATAATGTGAGCTTGGGTCAAGGTTTGATCCTTCACAATGGTTTTGGAAGCAGCAAAAGTGCTTTTGTAATGGACATCAAAAAAGGCGGTAGAAAACTTAGAAGTTATAATTCTGTAAATGAGATAAATTTCTTCCGAGGCGTGGCTACTACCCTGGCTTTTGGCTCTCATATAAATACCACTGCTTTTGCTTCTTATCGAAAGCTGGATGCCAACATTCTTCTGGATACCATTTCAACTGAATCTGGCTTGGAACAATTTAGCTCCATTACGACGAATGGAAATCACCGTACAGCCCTTGAGTTAGAGAAAAAAGGCCAACTGGCTCAAATAAGTGCAGGTTTTAATGTTAGGTTTAAAAAACGAAATTTTGATGTAGGTGTAAATGCTTTATACACGCAGTTTGATAAAGATTTGATTAGGGATGGGAACCCCTATAATCGATATCGTTTTGAGGGTAAGGAACTAACCAATCTAAGTGTTGATTACGCTTACAGATGGCAAAACCTACATTGGTTTGGGGAAAGCGCAAGAAGCGACAATGGTGCTATGGCACATTTATCTGGCCTATTGATTGGTATGGATAAGAAAATGGACTTTTCTATTTTGTATCGTAATTTTTCTGAAAGATACCAGGCAATTAATCCAAATGCGTTTGCAGAGACCAATGGTGCCGTAAACGAAAGAGGCATTTATACAGGTGTTATTTTGAGACCCCATTTACATTGGACGGTAAGCTCCTATTTTGATATTTGGCAACATCAGTGGTTGAGATTTAGACAAGATGCCCCATCCTCAGGTAAAGAGTTTTTGGTTAATGTCAATTATTACAAGAAACGCAAATTTAACTTTTACCTGCAGTACAAATTTGAAAGAAAACAAGAAAATAGTCCGGTTGCCGAAAACAATATTGACAAGCTGCAGTTTTTTAATCTACATCGATTACGTCTGCACTTTGACCACAACTTAAGCAAAGGCATCCGCTTAAGAAATAGAATAGAATTAGCCAGACATGAAGAAATTGGAAAGACTTCCAATGGCTATTTGATTTTTCAGGATGTAATATATAAACCCATAGAATCGAAATTTTCGTGTACAGCAAGGTATTCGCTGTTTGATACTTTCGACAGCGACTCGAGAATTTATGCCTTCGAAAATGATTTAATTTATGAGTTTTACATTCCACAATTTAGCGGAAGAGGAAGAAGATATTATTTGAATCTTCGTTTTGATCCAAACAGTACATGGACCTTTGAATTTAGAATTGCACGGACTGATCTTCAATTTAAAAGAGAAACAAATGGAGACATAGTAAGACCTCTTTCTATTGGCACTGGAAATGAACGAATTTTAGAACCTCATCAAACTACACTTAAGTCTCAGATTAGAATTAGGTTTTAAGAATTGCTTTATTTGAGAATTCTCTTTTTCGCTTTTTCTAATTCGGTTTTTGTTATGATGCCTTCCTTGTGAAGTCTTGCCAAATCCTCTAATTTTTGCACTACATCTCTTTCAGAATGCCCGTTAGAGGATGCATTTATATCATTGCTTGCCTCAGGTGCATTTCCGCTTTCTTTCATTTCTCGTGCAAT
>JAHDGJ010000001.1:0-153760 GCA_020627705.1 Saprospiraceae bacterium | reverse complement strand
TTATATCATTGCTTGCCTCAGGTGCATTTCCGCTTTCTTTCATTTCTCGTGCAATCTTTTTACCCTTATCAAACTGCGTTTTGTAATATTTTTTCATTTTCTCAGGGTCTAAATCCATGAAATCTCCCCCACTTTGAAAATGTTTTTTTACAACTTCACCAATAGCATAGGTACTAGCCGCAGCCATCATTGCCATGGATACCCCACCAAGTAAGACACCAGCGCCAGGAACAAATTTTACGGCAGAGGCACCCAAACGAGCGACCGTAGATCCAGTCAATGCTGTGATCACTGCTTTGCCCTGCATTTCTTCAAAATTGTTGTCGTACAACTTTGATAATTTACGAATCATGTCCAGCTGTGTCGCAGCGACACCAATCAAATCAGCGAAGGGCAAAGGGATAAATCCCGCCCCCATAGAAAAATACATGTGATTGCGAATGGTTTTATTGGATTCGTAATCCAAAATTTCTGCGGACTTTTTTCTAGGCATAAATGGTCGTTTTTCTTTACAATGAAACTAAAAGAGAAATAGTTTCTAAAATGCAAAGTATTACTTATAGTTGAAGGTATTGCCCAAATGAGAAATTTCTACTTCATTTTGATCCGCATCTTCGACATGTCCAATTATTTTAGCATCAATGTTAAATAATTTAGAGCAGTCTATTATTTCTTTGGCAGTATGTTCGTCTGTATAAAATTCCAATCGATGCCCCATATTAAATACTTGATACATCTCTTTCCATGGTGTCTGCGATTCGGTTTGAATTAAACGAAACAAGGGTGGCGGTTCAAAAAGATTATCCTTCACTATTTTCTTGCCTTCTATAAATTTTAAAACTTTTGTTTGTGCACCCCCTGTACAATGAATTAAGCCATCTATTTTTTCTAGCGCTACAGTATCAAAAATCTTTTTGAGTAAGGGTAAATATGTTCTAGTTGGAGAAAGAATAAGTTTGCCTACTGAGATGTTGCTACCATCTATGTCAATCTGATCATCAAGTAACTTACTCCCAGAGTAGATGAGTGATTCGTCAACGAATGGATTATATGACTCCGGATATTTATCCTTATAAATTTTACTTAAAACATCATGTCTGGCAGAAGTCAGGCCGTTGCTTCCCATACCGCCGTTATATTCATTTTCGTATGAAGCTTGGCCAAAGCTTGCAATACCAACTACAACATTTTTATTTTTTATTTTATTGACAATGAGCTTTTTCTTTTGAATCCTTGCAAAGGTGGTATACCCTACATCAATGGTTCGTACAATATCACCAACATCAGCTGTTTCGCCACCAGAGGAAATAATATTAACCCCATGTGCCCTCATTTCTGAAATGAATTCTTCAGCACCTTCTATTATAGCCTTAAGGACAGAACCTGGAATCTTTGATTTATTTCTACCTATCGTGCTGGATAAAATAATTTGATCAATTACACCAACACACCCCATGTCATCCACATTCATTACGATAGAATCTTGACAAATGCCTTTCCAAACACTAAGATCGCCCGTTTCCTTCCAATAGATATAAGCCAAACTGGTTTTGGTCCCAGCGGTATCGGCATGCATAATATTGACGTAGTCGTCATTGCCACCAACTAAATCTGGTAAAATTTTGCAAAAGGCTTTCGGATATAAACCTTTGTCCAAATTTTTTATCGCCTCATGAACTTCAGATTTATCATGTGATACTCCTCGTAATGCATATCTGTCTTTGCCCATTATTTTTTAGTTATACCCATTGAAATGTCAAAATTGACATATTATTTAATATTCTTATTTGTTAGTGTCCAAAAAATTAGACTTATTTTCTTTTACATATGGAATACACCAAGTGATAAAATGTATTTTATTGTTGCCCCGGCAAAACATAGTGTCGTTTCAGCGCAATATTCCAAATATAAAGTTGTTTGTCGTCTTGAAGTCCTTTTAAATAAAATTATATTTCAACACAATAATATGAGATTTAAACACGTCTTACGGGTCATTAACTAAAAGGATTAAAAATGAAAAACCCAATTCTAAGTGTTTTGATACTATGCATGACTTTGGTAACCGTTAGTTTATCCGCTCAAACGGGCTTTGGTGTAAAGTTTTCAGCTGGAATAATTAATGCAGATGAAACTTCAACTCAAATCAGTGCGGATGGTGTAACTGTCAGTCATAATTTAGGATATCAATCACATTCGCCTTATACCAACCTGGGAGTGTATGCACATAGAAGGTTTGATTTTTTATTTGTGCAAACTGAGCTAAACTACGCGCAGTTTTCAACAAATTATTGGATTAATTCTAATATTGATGACGTCAATCCATTAACCATATTGGAAGAGAAGAACCAAAACCTAGAATTGCAAATTATAGGTGGTCTTCAATTCGAAAAGATGCGATTTGGTGTTGGTCCAATTTTTAGAAAAAGCTTAGCCTTTGAATCTCCTTTAGCGGACTACGATTTTTATCAAGAAAACAAACGAACACTATCTGGTGGTTTTCAATTTATGGCTGGGTATGATTTTGGATTAATCAATGTGCAACTGAAGTATGAAGATATGTTCAGCAATTTAGGTGATCATATTTATGCTGGAAACAATAGAACCAAATTAAATTCTAACCTCAGCTTATTAAGCTTGGGTATTGGAATAGAGATATAATCAAGTTAAAATATCATTGTTCTAAAAGGGATTGTCTTGAGATGATCCCTTTTTAATTTAGCTTAACTTTTGGATCCAAAAGTTTGTAACCTATATCTACCAATATATTTATCGCTATAAATACAATACTTGTAAAAACCACACACGCAAGTACAACTGGTATATCGTAGTTAATTAATGCAGTAACGGTTAGCTGTCCTAGACCTTTGAAGTTAAAAACATTTTCTACGAAAAATGCTCCTGCTAATAAAGAAGCCATCCATCCCGACACAGCAGTTAACACAGGATTCATAGAATTTCTTAAGGCATGCTTTTTAATAATTGAAGTAAAACCAAGCCCCTTGGCTTTTGCAGTTCGTATAAAATCCTCGCTCAATACATCCAAAAACGCACTTCGAGTTAACTGCGTAATCACAGAGAGTGGTCGGATGCCTAGAGCAATAGCTGGTAGAATCATATTTTTCCAAACAATTACTTCTTCCCCTAAATCATTTAGTTCTACCAAACTGCCTTGTATATTCAAACCGGTCCAAGAACGCCACCAATACCCAAAAATCAATGCCAAAACGATAGCACTTACATAACTCGGGACAGAATACCCTACTGTCGTAAACGAGATAATCCCATTGTCAAGGAGTGAATTTTTATTAAGTGCCGCGATTATCCCGAATAGGATACCAAAAAAAGTAGCGAAGAAAAAAGCACTAAAAGCTAAGAGCACGGTCTTGGGTATTGCCCGAGCCAACATATCACTCACATAAGCACCTGTTTGAAATGACTCTCTCAAATAGGGAGATTTGATGACCAAAGCTTTGTTGTTGCCGATAGAAATCAAAGCCGCATCGTTGTAAGGATTCCCATTTAATAGCTCTTTAGCATGAATTCCCACTGGAGATAAATCATTTAAATAATATAGGAGCTGCTTGTGAAGTGGTTGATCTAATCCTAAAGCTTCTTTTTTCGCTTCCACCATTTTTACATCAGAGCGCTGACCAAAGGTCAATCTTGCTGGATCTACTGGAGCAAGATAAATTATCGAACTAATCAAAACAACCACAAGAATTGTAGTCAATAGTCCGTGAAAAATTCTACCAATTATAAAGCTGAACATATCTTTGAAGCGCGCTTAAAATTAAACATTTCAGTTTATCAGATGAAAGCAATACATATAGATTTCGAATCTATTCCGCAATTTTCCAGTAGAGATATAGCATATCAAAATAATCCAGAGGCATTTAAGGATTTTTTATTTGAAACACCAACACTGCAAAATTTTAAGTTTAAAATTGAAGACCGCCTAAAATATCCAGTAGATAGAGCGTTATTATGCAATGTCCTTAACGAGCAATACAACACCTTGTCTTTAACTGAGAAGCAAAATGAAAATTTGGAAAGGCTCAAAGATTCGAATTGTTTCACTGTATGCACGGCACATCAGCTTTCATTATTGACTGGTCCATTATACTACCCTGTCAAAATATTATCAGCTATAGTGTTGACTGAGCAACTTCAGGAAGCTTATCCAAACTATACCTTCATTCCCTTTTTTGTTCATGGATCAGAAGATCATGATTTTGAGGAAATAGCTCATTGTTCCATATTTAACAAGGACATTGAGTGGCAGAATGAAGAACCTGGTGCAGTAGGAAGGATGTCACTTGATAAATTTGAAGAGGTCTTGGCAGAGTTAAAAGGAATTCTTGGCTCCAAACCTAAAGCCATTGAGTGGTATAGCTTGATCGAATCCATTTTTAATCAAAGTAACTCGTATTCAGAATTCTGTTTCCGTTTTGTTCATGAGTTGTTCAAAAATTACGGTTTGCTTCAACTAAACATGGATAATGAACAAACCAAGATGGCCTTTAAAGAAATATTTCAAAAAGAAATAAAAGAGCAGTTTAGTTTTCATCTTGTAAATCAACAAATTTCAACGCTTGAAAATCTTGGCTACAAAGCACAAGCAACCCCTCGTGAGTGCAATCTATTTAGAATTACGAACGAACGAAGAGAACGGATTGCTAAGGTAGATGATCATCATTTCGAACTAACACAAACCAATAAAGTGTTAGAAAAAGGCGAATTGCTAGCCCTAATTGATAAAGTACCTCATGAGTTTAGTCCAAATGTAATTTTACGTCCCTTGTATCAAGAACTAATTCTTCCAAACCTTGCTTATGTGGGTGGTGGTGGAGAACTAGCATATTGGATTGAGCGAAAATTGCAGTTTAAAGAAGCGAATATTTCTTTTCCCTTGTTGATTAGAAGAGATTCGATTGGAATAATCGCTCAAAGAAAATTAGATCAATGGCATGCAATGGGTTTGGAACTTTCTCAATTATTTGCCGACATCGACCTTTCACTCAACAGTTTTGCCAAGTCAAATTTCTCCATTCCAAAAGAAATTGAAGAAACCAAAATTGCGGTAATGGATCAATACAAAAAGTTAGAATCTGGCCTCTCAAAATTGGATAAAGGCTTAGGAAAAAGCGCATTGACCGAACTACAAAAGACACTTAAAGGGATTGAGAATCTTGAAGGTAAGGCCATTAGAAACTTAAAAGCGAAAAACGAAAGTTCGATAAATAGAATTCGGAAAATCGCTTCTATAGTGCAGCCATCAAATGGTTTACAAGAAAGAAAAACTAATTTTTTACAATTTGCTTTGGATCCAGAAACAGATTTTTTGGATGCCATTAAAACACATATAAATCCTTTGGATAAAAAATTTAAATTGATTGTTTATCCAGATTGATTCGTATTAAATATGGTGAGAATATTGTCTAGTTTTTCTCTCAAGTTTCTACGATCAACAATAAAATCCAAGAACCCATGTTCTAGTAAGAATTCTGATCGTTGAAAACCATCAGGCAGATCTCTTTTTATCGTTTCTTTAATTACCCTTGGTCCTGCAAAACCGATCAAAGCTTTAGGTTCTGCAAAATTGATGTCTCCAAGCATAGCAAAAGAAGCGGTTACACCACCGGTTGTTGGATCTGTCAAGAATGACAAATAAGGAATTCCAGCTTTAGATAACAAAGCAAGTTTGGCGGAAGTTTTGGCCATTTGCATGAGAGAAAATGCAGATTCCATCATTCGAGCACCTCCCGATTTGGAAATAATCATTAGAGGTATTGACTTTTCTAATGCATAATCAACTGCCTTCGAAATCTTCTCTCCGACTACACTTCCCATAGAACCTCCAATAAAACTAAAATCCATTGCCGCTATGACCAAGTCTTTTTTATTCACCCGACCATGACTAACAGCTATAGCATCTGTCAGTGAAGTATTGGCCTTAGCCTTCTTAAGTCTTGCAGAATATGGCTTTAAATCTTTAAACTTCAGAAAATCCTTTGCCACATATTCTTTAAACAGCTCAGTGTGTTTTCCATCAAAAATCAATTCAAAATAGTCGTAAGAACCAATTCTCACATGATAATCACACTTTGGGCAAATAAAGAAATTCTCTTTTAACTCTTTATATGTATTAGCCGTTTGACAATCTCTACATTGATGCCAAAGACCATCTGGTGCTTCTTTTTTAAATTTTGTGGCGGTTTGAATACCATCCTTAAGACGTTTGAACCAACTCATTTCTATAATTGATATTTGATCGTACTTTACGAATTGAGACAAAAATATAGAATTAAACAAGTTCAGAAAGTTTATTTCCAAGATGAATTTAGATTCCTTGTTAATCTTAATTTTACGGATTAAAGAAATGTTTAATATAAATTAGCTAAAATGAAAATTGCGCTCATAGGATATGGTAAAATGGGCAAAACCATAGAGAATCTTGCAATACAGCGTGGTCATCAGGTTGTGCTCAAAGTAAATTCTAAAAACATCAGTGCACTAGAATCTTTTGACTTTTTAGAGACAGACGTTGCCCTTGAATTTACCAATCCTGGCGCTGCCCTAAGTTCCATTCAAGCTCTACTTGATCGGAATGTCTCTATAGTTTCGGGCACCACAGGATGGTTACAGCATAAAGCGGATATAGAATCGCAAGTACTCAATAAAAACGCAAGTTCATTTCTCCATGCGACCAATTTTAGTTTGGGCGTCAACTTGTTTTTTGAGCTTAATCGCAAGCTGGCTACGCTTATAAGTACATTTGATGGATATGAAGCAGCGATCGAAGAAACACACCATACCGAAAAATTGGATGCACCTAGCGGTACCGCAATAACTTTGGCGGAGGATCTCTTAAACCAACATCCCCGTTATCAATCGTGGGCTTTAAAGGATGAGCAAGTTCAAAGCAATAAAGTGCTAAATATTACAGCCCTTCGACAAAATGATGTCCCAGGAGAACATAAAATCAGTTACTCATCCAGTGAAGACGAAATAAGTATAAAACATACCGCCTATTCCAGAGATGGATTTGCATTGGGAGCTCTTCTTGCGGCAGAATTTATTTGCAATAAAAAAGGAGTCTTTACGATGCAGGATGTTTTGGGCATTACTTAGGCATCTCAACATTTCTTTTTTACCATCCAATCTATTCCTTTCATCGATAAGAATTTGCGACAGGTAGAATTATCTTATTTGCAGCTAAAACCTTTTATATCTTTGTTTCTGAAATAATTCAATATGGCTCTTCTTACTATCTTTTTAGTTAATTATATCCTTATTTCCATATCCTTATTTTTCCTTTTCCCAAAGGCAAATGTGCCAGGTTGGAAAGGCCTTGTGCCGGTACTCAATTTTATGGAATGGTGTAAGCTTGTAGGGAGACCTACATATTATGCATTCTTGATTTTCATACCTATTGTAGGCTTCTTCATCTATGCAGGATTATGTGTCGATATGGTAAGAAGTTTTGGGAAATTTAAATTTTGGGACAGTTTCATAGCAGTGGCTCTAACGCCATTGAGTTTCTTTCCTTTGGCCTTTTCAAAATCAGAATATCAAGGCCCCATTCTTATAGAGGAGAAAGAATATTTCAACAATCTTAAAGAGGCTCATAATAATGGGGACAAACTAGCCATAAAAAAATTACAAAAACAACGCAAATTCAATAAAAGTTGGGGGCGAGAATGGGCCGAAGCCATAATATTTGCCGTATTCGCAGCGGCCTTTATTCGGATGTTTTTGATAGAGGCCTATGTCATTCCAACACCTTCTATGGAAGGTTCCTTACTTGTCGGTGATTTCTTGTTTGTATCCAAAGCACATTATGGTATTCGGACGCCACAAACAGTGGCCATGCTTCCGTTGCTTCATAACCGGGTCCCAATTGTAGGCGGTGAGAGTTATTTCGAAAAGCCTTCACTTCCGTATTACAGAACTAAAGCGTTAGAAACGATTGATAGAAATGATCCCATAGTTTTTAATTGGCCAGTTGGGGATAGTGTGTATGTTACAAAACAACGCCCATACTCAGTCGCTCAAGTCACGCGAGATCCCAGTTTTGCAGCAAGAGATGCCGAATTAAAAAGATTGATTGCTAAAAAAGAGATCATTACAAGGCCAATAGACAAAAGGGATCACTACATCAAAAGATGCGTTGCTGTTGCCGGCGATAGTTTGTCGGTGCGTAATGGTCAGCTCTTCATCAATGGAGAAAAAGTGAAGAACCCACAGCATATGCAATACCGATATGAAGTTGATTTTTCCAAATCAATCATTGGAAGTAAGAGTTTGGAAAAAATTGGAATCGAAAAGGAGGACAGACCTGCAAATCACATTATTTTCTTGACCCTAGAGCAGGAGGCGCAATTACGCGAAATGGATCCAAGTTTACCCTTAAAGCGATATACTGCAAAATGGACTTCAGCAGGGACTTATCAAAATTTTCCGCATGATCCTAAAAATTTCAATAAGTGGACGATAGATAATTATGGTCCTATTTGGATCCCAAAAGCTGGGGAAACTGTAAATATTGGGCCTTCCAATATTGCACTTTATCGAAGAATCATCGGCGTGTACGAAAACAACGATCTGGTAGAAAAAAATGGAAAAATCATCATAAACGGTAAAGAGGAAACTTCTTATACGTTTAAACAAGATTATTACTGGGCTATGGGAGATAATAGGCACAATTCGGAAGATTCAAGGTCATGGGGATTTGTACCACACGATCATATTGTTGGCAAACCCTTGTTCATCTGGTTTTCTACAAAAGATGGAAGTATATTTAATGGTATAAGATGGTCTCGGATTTTTTCTGGAGCCGATAAGTTTTAAACCATGAGAGTAGTCCTATTTGTTTTTTCATTTCTTTTTCTATCCTGCAGCAAGACTTCTCAAGGAATAGTGGAAAACACTAACAAATTAGAAAAAGATGTCAGCTGGACGCGTCACCTTCAAGCCAAAGATAAGCTCAAGGACAATGCAATACGAAGCAAAGATGACTTGGCGTATTATGATGCTGATTTGGATTATTATGTGATTGGAAAATTTACCAAAGCTGAGGTAGATCAATCTTTTGACATTCCGACCTACAGCGGTATAAAAAAGGAGTTTTATACCTATGGATTCGTAGATTTTGAATTAAAAGGGGTTCCTTACAAGCTAAGTATATACCGCAACGTGCAAAGCATGCAAAGCAAAAAGTATAAAGACTATTTATTTCTTCCTTTCAAAGACGAAACGAATGGTTCTGAAACCTATGGAGGTGGGCGTTATATTGATCTTAAGATTCAAGACATACAAAACGATCAATTGGTTTTAAATTTCAATGTAGCGTATAATCCCTATTGTGCTTATGGCAATGGATGGAATTGTCCTATTCCTCCTATCGAAAATCACATGTCAACCTCAATATATGCAGGTGAAAAAGCTTATAAAGGTCCTGAAGTAAATAGAGAGAATCAATAAATGATTGATCAATTAAATAGAGATGTTTTAATTGATTCTCCCCCATCAAGAATTTTATCTACTGTTCCTTCACTGACGGAGTATCTCATTGATTTGGGTCTAGAGAAAAAACTTGTGGGCATTACTAAGTTTTGTGTGCGTCCCAAATCAATAGTTAAATCGATACAAAAAGTGGGCGGTACAAAAAACCTCAATGTAGAACTCATTCGCGAGTTGAAGCCAGAGCTCATTGTATGCAGCAAAGAGGAAAATCATAAAGAACAAATTTCGGCATTGATGGATACTTCTGCAGTTTATGTATCTAATATTACTGATTTAGATAGTGCAGTTGGGGCAATGAAAGATATTGCTGAGCTTACGAATACTGTTCCCAGATCTAGAGATATCATTTCGGCCATTGAATTGAAAAGATCACAAATTAGTATTCCTGATAAAAAATTACGTGTGTGCTACTTGATCTGGAAAGATCCTTACATGACCGTTGGTCATGATACATTCATACATCATATGTTAGAAAGTTTTGGATTCGAAAATGTGTTTGGAAACCGCAATCGCTATCCCAAAATCAGTGCAGCACAAATCAATAGTTTAAAGCCTGATTATGTTTTTCTTTCTAGCGAACCTTTTCCATTTGCCGATAAACATATCAAAGAAATTCAAAAAGTTATCAATAGCGACATTGTTACAGTCGATGGAGAATTATTTTCATGGTACGGATCGCGACTTCTATTTTCGTTTAAATATTTAGAGGACCTACATTTTGATTTACGACAATAGTTAATTACGTCTAAAAGCACATTACTTTATGAGAAATACCACCATATCAACTTTGCTCTTTGTTTTGCTGAGCATGGGATGTTTTGCTCAACAGCGCTTAGGAATCCTAGTTGAGACTCAAACAAATGTAGATCAACTAATAATGGATCTATTTCCCCAAGAAAACACTTCTATCAAGCATACCCGCCTATCAAAGGTTATGCCTTATTATCTAGTAGAGTTTCCTTTGGACATCAAAGAATCTGAAGCATTACAATACTTACAGCGGTCTGAAATGGTGCAGCATGCTGCACTCAACCGTAAAGTGCAAAATCGTCAAGTACCTAATGATAATCTTTATTCGGAGCAACTTGCACTCGAAATTATTAAGGCTGAAGAAGCTTGGAACATTACGACAGGAGGTCTTACCTCCGACAATAAAGAAATAGTAGTTGCCGTCATTGATGATGGATTTGATATAAGTCATCAAGATTTGGTGGATAATTTATGGTCCAACCCAGGAGAAATTCCTGACGATGGAGAGGACAATGATGGAAACGGAATTATTGATGATGTTTTTGGATTTAATTCTAGTCTAAATTCGGACGAACATGATATGCTCAATCACGGCACCAATGTTTTTGGAATTATTGGTGCTAAAGGCGACAATTCGATTGGTGTAAGTGGAGTCAATTGGGATGTCAAAATTATGACCATTAGCACAAACGGAACAATTGCTCAAATAATTCAGGCCTATGATTATGCTAGAGCTCAAAGACAAAAATTTAATGATACCAATGGTACGGAAGGAGCTTTTGTTGTGGCCTCTAATTCTTCTTTTGGAATTGATAATGAATTTGGTACGAGCTTTCCTATGTGGTGTAATATGTACAATAGTATGGGAGACACTGGGATATTAAGTGTGGTTGCAACGTCCAACAACGTAAAAGATATTGATGCTTTAGGAGATATGCCTTCGACTTGTGATTCCAAATTTGTTATAGCCGTCACAAATGTTGATGTTACTCTAGCCTTAGAAGGCGCTTTTGGCGCAACTAATATTGATTTGGGTGCACCTGGAGAGGAATGCTACTCTACGCGCTTACAAAACGCCTATGGGGCCTTTTCTGGGACATCTGCGGCCTGTCCATTGGTGTCTGGGGCTATAGCATTAATGTACTCAGTAAATTCTCCATTATTTAATGAAGATCTCTCCCCACCAGAATTGGCATGTGAACTAAAAAACATTGTGCTAAATACCGTTCAAAATAGCAATGCCCTAGATAGTATATCCGTATCCGGAGGAATTCTAAATCTCGAAGCAGCTTTAAGTGAATTGGTTGATTGTCCTCAAATTGAAACAGACCCTAAGGCTATAAGCATCTGCAAACTATCGCCCAATCCGACCAATGCAAGCTTATCATTTAGTGTGGCCAGTCAGAATATTGGAGAATTTGACCTTATGATTTTTGACAGCCTTGGAAAACTCATAAGTTCAACGAAAATATCAAACTTGGTACAGTCTGAGTGGTCGGTAGACGTATCTGCCTTATTGCAAGGCAGCTATATTTTGCATGTTGAAAACAATCAATCTTCAACCAGTACAAAGTTTATCAAATATTAAAGATCGTTGTAGAGTTGTCTTGCATTGCGCCCAAAATTATCCTGCGAGCTCCGTCCATCGAAACCAGCACCTGGTGTTTCTGAGAGTGCATTTTGGTAAAGGACTACATCCCATTCCGCATTTGAAGTTTGCCCTATACACGTAGAATGTAGAAGTATAAAATCATTGTGCGACAGCGACGGATTATAAAACACAAATTTTACATTGTTTTGATTCGTTTCCTTCAGCTCGTCATATACCCACATTTCATAAGGTGGAGCAGAAGGATCATCGGTGACAGTTATGCTTTGTGAGGGCTGTCCATACTTCAAATAGAAATACCCTCGATCTGTTTCAAAACCATACCCAAATCCTGAATTGTACATTTGGTCTATTGCATCCGCTACTTTCATATATTTTAGAAACAGCTCTTCGGCAAATTCAATGCTTTGATCCGTCCAAAACTTGTATAAAAAGTATCTCTTACTTTTTTCATTTTTATTCTTAATGATAGAATTAAGCACACCACTCATCGAATATTCTGCTATTGGAAAATGTGCTCTTAGATAATAATTTAATTTGGTGCTCTCCAGCTTGTGGACAAAAGAGCTTTCAAAATTCTTATCATTCTTTTGCAACAGGCTTAGGTCCTGAATGGGATTACTTCTTTGAAAATTGTAGTAAGAATGAGCTAACACATTTTTACTTCGATCAATGAGTTCGATACGAATGTGATAATTCCCAGATGGGATGCCTGTTAGATCAACCTGATTGAGGCTAACACTAAGATCTTTAACTTTAATTTTATCTATTGTTTGTCGAATTATTTCGGTCTTTACATCTGCTTTATAGCTTCCAGTGCAAAGAGATACTGATAAATAACGATCAACATCTTGATCAACAAAGTATTCGGAGTAACACCAAAGTTGATTGAGACTTGGCCCTGCAAAATTAAAGGCTAAAAATTCTCCCGAAAAACTGGATTTAGAAATTCCAAGTGTCAAGGGATTTTGGTCTACTTGCGAGAATACTTGGATTGCAGAGAGGTAATTAGATGCCGAGGGTTTTCGAATTTCTACCTTATGATCTAGTGTTACTTTGTTTGTAGATTCTGACAAATCAACAGCCTCAATCTCTATGCTTTTGAAGCCTTCGGTCAGTTTAAAACGTTTTAAGTTTTGAAAATCAAATATGGAATCTAGAGACACCTTGTATTTTTCAAAGGCCTCAATTGTTTCACCATCCTTGACCACGATCAAAAACTCTACACCCCGCTGAAGTTCTGTGGAGTCTTGGTGCTGTAAGGATTTACCAATTACGTGCAAACAGATTTCTAAATAAGAATAGTCCGAAGTATGATACACATTATAGCTGGCATCTACATCTAAAGAAAAAGATTGAATAGGTAAAAGGAATAGAATAATGCCAACAATAACAAACCTACTCAGCCTTTTTTGCAAATCTAAATTCAAATTCATGCTTCTGGAAAGTGGTTGTTAAAACCATTTGATCGGAAGTTAACTCAATAATTTTATATTTTCTGTCGGGCTTGGTATGATGTGTAATTCTATCACCCGACACAGAATATTCGATCTTTTTTTCATTGGAGAAAAAATTGTCGCGCATGGTTTTATCATCAATTTTTAACCACGCCCCTTCCAATGTACGCGTTGGTCTATTATTTCGCTTGGCCGAAACAATCTCCCAATCGCCCACCAGGATATTTTCATCAAACTTTACTTCTGGCTCACAACTAAATATAAACATACTAGCTAGAAGCAGGCTTAGAATTTTTTTCATTGAGCTAAAGGTTGAAATACGATTCAATTTAGGAGTATTAAAATAAAAAAGCCCCGAAAAATCGAGGCTTAATTTATTTTTATCGCATAGCTCTTTCTTTGATTTTGGCTTTTTTCCCTCTTAAGCCTCTCAAATAGAACAATTTTGATCTTCTTACTTTTCCTCTTTTGAGTACTTTGATCTCAACAACATTTGGTGTGTTGAAAGGAAAAATTCTTTCTACGCCAACACCACCGGACATTTTTCTCACAGTAAATGTTTTTGTAGCTCCAGATCCTTTAATCTGTATGACATCACCTTTAAAGGTTTGTATTCTTTCTTTTACACCCTCAACAATCTTGTAGCTCACTGCTACGCCGTCACCCGCCTTAAAAGAAGGTAGTTCTTTTGCTGGTGTTAATTGTTCGTGTACATAATTAATCAAGTCCATAATTGCTATTTAAGCGGCTGCAAAGATAGATATATTTGTAAATAAAAACACAAGATCTTCAAAAATTTATATCTATCGAATTAATGTAGCATGTCCACGTAAGGATTGCATTTTTCCTCTAGGGTCAACAAATTTAATATCATAAACATACACCCCTGTAGGCGAATCCTGTCCTGTATTGTTTTTTCGACCATTCCAACCTGTAAAAGGATCGTCTGTAGAAAATATTTGCTCTCCCCACCTGTTCCAAATGGTATAAGAAAAATCCGTCATCCCTTCATAATACCCATTGCCTTTTAAAATATCATTGGTTGCATCTCCATTAGGTGTAAAAGCATTGGGCATGTGAAACCTTACAATAGGTTCTATATCAATAACTCTAGTTAAAGTATCCGTGCACCCACTTGGATGCCTAACAGTTAACGAAACAAGGTACATCCCTGTATCCTGGAAGGTATAGGTTGGATTTGGTTCATTGGCAACACTTTCACCAGAAAAATCCCACTGCCATGCCACAGCGCCAATGGAATTATCAAAGAAATCAACTTCGGTATTAAATACATTAGGTTCTTCTGGAGAAAACGTAAAGTCCGCTGTAGGTTTTTCTTCTATTTTAATCCATGAAGAGAAATCCCTAGAGGTCGTACAATTGTTTGGCGAAGTGACTGTCACGCTGACATCATAAACCCCAGTCTCTGTGTATTGATGTGTGGGACTTATTTCGTCTCCAGTTTCACCATCTCCAAAATCCCATTCTATCAAATAAGTTGAATCAATAGGTGAAGAAAGATTATTAAAAAAGATATCTGCTGGTGCACAGCCAATAAAGGAACTTGGCTGTATAATTAACAATGGAGGCACGGGGATCCATTGAATATCCTTAGTAAGGCGGGCGGTGCAATTATTATTGTCAGTAATTTCTAAAGTAACTGGGTGAACACCCGGTGAATCAAATAAAAAGTTTGGATTCTGTTGATCTGAAGTTCCCATACCCGCAAAATCCCATTCCCATCCTTGAATACTTTGTCCATTAGCCAATCCATCCAGTATGCTTTGATCTTCGTAAAATACAGGGCCTGCAATACAGGTATCATAATCAAAAGTGAAATCAGCCGCCAGTCCATCATAAATTAAAACGCGTAACGAATCTTTTTCTTGACAAGGCGAACCAAAATTGGTATACAAAACAATGTCGTATGTACCTACATCTTCAAAATCAAAGGTGGCGGTATCCCCTTCTTTAATTTGAGATATGCCATCGACATTCGCAAACCAGGTATAATTATCTATGTTGTCCGGAGAACCATCATGCACAAAAGTGATTTCTGGTTCGCCGCAAGACACAATGACTTCCTCGTCATCAATCACTACAATTTGAGCCCCACCTGAAGGGGCAATTACGGCTTCAATAAAAGGATCACAGTCTGTAACGTTGAATTGAAAATCTCTCCGTATTACAGAGATTACTTGACCGTTAAATATTTCTTCGGCACAAATACCAACCACATATTGCCCATTAATATTGGGTATCCCTGAAATAAGCCCTGTAAACGGATCAATAGTTATGTTTGAGCCCATAGGCGAAACCGCACTATAGGCTGGCAATTGAAAAACTACTTCGTCAAAAGGAGGAAGACAGTTTTGAGGATTAGGGGTTACCCCAGTACAACTCTGCGGATCTCCACCACCATTTGCTCCATCCTGACCTCCAGCTGTTAATGGAGCACAAAAAGAATAAATTATTTGATTGCTACCATCAGGATCGGTCGCACCATGAGGAAAGTTTATATCTTGACCATTACATATAATAACCGGTGGAAAATTATCGAAAGTAGGACTGTCATTTAGCATTTGCATCGCTTCAGAACTTATATCCACTGAAAAGGCGGCTCCAGCCTCTCCTGGTGCCACAATATTAAAAATGGTTTCGTTTCTACAGCATCTTTGATAAACGATAGTGTAGCCTTCGCCTGGAATGGTGAGTAAGGGAAGACGTACATCAAAGGTATACCTTGCCCGTTCTACCCCTACCATGGGCGGAACGATTATACATGGATCATCCTCCAATGTATTCTCAACGATACCTTGTTCGTCTATTTGTTCAATTTGATCCGCGATATAGATGTAGTTTCCCGAGCTGTTATATTGAAAAATCCCTATTTCTGCAGGAGTAAATTGAGCCCCATTACTAAATTGGTCACGATAAAGATTAAATTCGATTCTTATGTTTACGAAAATATTAGTGTTAGTGGTATCGAAGCTCATACATTGATAAGTAAGGTCACCACCAACAATATGGGCGGCGCTTAAATGGCTCGCTTGAAAAGCCAAAACAATGACTAAAAAAGTATACTTGAAATATTTTTTGAACATTTATTATAATCTTTCCTTCAGAAATAATTTTTTAACAACACATATCGTTTAGGACTCTATCTATTCTAACGTTATAACGAACAAATTATATTTAAAATTAGGCAATATTGAAAAGTTATGCAGAGCATTGCGGACATTGCGAAAAAATTAAATAACGGCGGGCTCATTATTTTTCCAACTGATACTATTTGGGGCATTGGCTGTCGCATTGATAAATTAGACTCCATTAAAAGGATTTTCGCTATCAAAAAACGAGATTTTAACAAACCTTTTCCGATTATAGTTGACTCTGTAGAAATGTTAAAACAATATGTTGAAGACATTCATCCTAGAGTCGAAACCCTTCTTAATCTTCATGCACATCCTTTGACGGTTGTTTATCCTAAAGCCAAAAACATAACGGCACCAGTGGCGCACGAAACAGGAAGTGTTGCGATAAGAATTGTAAAAGATCCATTTTGCAATGCATTGATCAAAGAAACTGGAATTCCTTTAGTGGCAACATCAGCCAATTTTTCTGGGGAACCTTTTCCGAATAATTTTTCTGAAATAGATGTCAACTTGTTGGAGTTGGTAGACTTGGTGGTAGATCATCGACAAAATGAAAAGTCAAAAGGCAAACCAAGTGTCATTGCTTCATACGACGACAAAGGCGAACTAGAATTTTTACGTACTTAATGTAATAGCTCCGAATAAGTGCCCTTCTCTTTGAGTGCTTCTATGGCCTTGGCAATGGTCTGATCAGAGGCAGAGCGCATTTGAGCAGCAAAACTGTCTTCAAAATAGATGTGAGCAAGGAAATAGTTTATTTCAGAAATCAGGCTTTGCTTATACATATCGAGCGATCGATCGCTGTGTCTTTTGTCGTTTTTAAGAAAAGAAAGCAAGGCATTAGTTTTCGCTTCATTCAATGGAAAATCCTTTTTCTCCAAACCTCTTTCTGACAAAACATATTCTGAGAAAACCTGTTCTTTTGCATGAGACAGCATGATCTGAAATTCGTCCGAGTCCCAATTCTTTTCTTCCTCAACAAATATATCAGGTTCAATCCCACCTCCAGCATTAACAGGACGTTCTAGAAGAAGGGTTTTAAATTGCGAAACTTCAGAAGAATCTTTAAGATCTTCCTGATTTTGAGACAAATATTGCTTTTTGTCATATGGCTTTTGGATTAACCGTCCCGTTGGAGTAAAATATTCCGCAACTGTTAATCGCACGGCACCCCCATTTCTTAATTTGTATTGTTCTTGCACCAGACCTTTACCAAAAGAAGGAATGCCCACAATGATCCCTCTATCCCAATCTTGAATTGCGCCAGCTAGGATTTCTGAAGCAGAGGCCGATCCGTGGTTAATAAGCACGGCCACGTTGTTAATATCAAAAAAGGCTCTTCCTGTCGTCTTATATTCCATTTTGGGAGAGTTCTCTCCCTCAGTGAAAACTAGAACCCTTTCTTTTTCTGTGATCAGTTGACTTAATATTTTTACGACCTCTGGAAGAAATCCACCTGGATTATCTCGTAAATCAATGACTAAATTTTCGAGTTTATCCTCCTCAATAAAAAGTTCTAAGCTTTGCATAAACTCTTTATAACTGTTGGAAGTAAATCTTTCTAATCGAATATAGCCTGTGTTTTCATCTAACCTGAAACTTGCCGAGGCTGTGTTAATATCAATCTCTTCGGTTTCTACCAAAATATTTTGCTCTTCCCCAGTCTTATTATTTATAACTTTTAGAGTAACCTGTTTGTCTTGTTTTATCAAATCGGCTAAGTCATAATAATCAAAGTCGTTTTTCTGAATGATTGAATCATTTACCGCAAGGATTTTCATTCCTCTCTGTAAGCCCGCTTTTGAAGCTGGAGATCCTTCTTTTACTTTTGAGATATAAAAGTCATCACGATACTGAAAACTTTCTATGCCAATTCCAAGATACTTTCCATCCATTTGAAGGTTTATTCCTTCCAGTTCTTTTGGAGGGATGTATACAGAATGTGGATCTAGTTCATTTATTACCGTATTGATTAATTGGTCTTGAATTTGAGCGACATCAAGAGTGTATACATATTTATTCTCAATAAATCGAAGCAGCTCTTCTACCCTTCCTATCGCAAGTTCTTCATCATTAATCTTTGAGATGAGACTATAATCGTCTTCAGTTTCGTTGAGCTGGTAACCTATTACGATACCGACAATAACCATAAGCGCCAACATAAGTGGCTCTAAAAGAATATACTTTCTGGAAGGCGTAGGATTATTCATTAATCCTTATACTAGTGCATATTTCTTGCCAAACGATTAGACTATGCGCCTAAATAATGCTTCAAAAGCTTACTTCTAGATACAGATCTGAGCTTATTGATTGCCTTATCTTTAATTTGACGAACTCTTTCTCTTGTAAGGCCAAATTTTTCTCCTATGTCCTCAAGTGACATGGGATGCTCAATACCAATTCCAAAATATAGTTTGATAACATCCATTTGCCGTTCAGTCAAAGTGCCCAACGAACGTTCTATTTCTGCGCGAAGCGATGCGGAGTACTCTAAGGAACTATCTGTATTTGGTGTCATGCTGTTTTCTAAAACATCCAACAAAGAATTGTCTTCCCCAGCGACGAAAGGTGCGTCCATAGATACGTGTCTTGCTGCAACACTTAAGGTAGTTTCAACTTCATCCGTACTGATGTCCAAAAGATCGGCCAACTCGTCTGCAGAAGGTTCTCTTTCGTACTCTTGTTCTAGTTCAGAAAAGGCTCTATTAATTTTATTTAGGGACCCTACTTTGTTTAGAGGCAATCTGACAATTCTAGATTGTTCTGCAAGCGCCTGCAAAATACTTTGACGAATCCACCATACGGCATAAGAAATAAATTTGAATCCTCTTGTTTCATCAAATCGCTGCGCCGCTTTGATTAGACCAAGGTTTCCTTCATTGATTAAATCACTTAAGGACAATCCTTGATTTTGATATTGCTTAGCTACGGAAACCACAAACCTTAAGTTGGCTTTGGTCAAAGTCTCTAGGGCTTCTTGATCACCCTTCTTTATTTTCTTGGCTAGTGTTACTTCTTCGTCAGGCGTCAACAAGTCTACTTTCCCAATCTCCTGAAGGTATTTTTCCAGTGATTGAGATTCCCGATTAGTTATGGACTTGGTTATTTTGAGTTGTCTCATCTTTATTCAGATCTAGTTTTTCCAGTTAGCTTCAATTCGTATAAGCCGAGCAAATGTAAAACTATCTTAATTGATTTTCAAGAACCAAAATATAATAGTCGATCTTATTTATGAAATATTGAAAAAATCTTCGGAATCGCTTGTGAATTAGTAAAAAATATTCTTAATTGCGCACCCTGTGAGTTCAATGCTCACAGTGTTATAAATAAATAAATGAAAAGAGTTTCTTTTGATATGGAATTTATATTTAAGGCATCGCCTTCGATACTATATAAATTTCTTACAAATAATGATTGTCTTGTACGTTGGTTTTGCGATGGTTGTGATCTAACAGGTGAGATGTATACGTTCGAATGGGAAGGTTCCGAAGAACAGGCTGAATTAGTAGATGATATTGAGGAGGAAAGAATTAGATTCATTTTTGATGAAGCAGAGGATGGCGAATATTTAGAATTTAGAATGTATAAAGCTGAAATGACTTTAGAAACCATTCTAGAGATTACAGACTTTTGCGATGAAGATGAAGTGGAGAACCAAAAAGACTTTTGGGAAACACAAATGGCTACACTCCGTATAGAATGCGGAGGTTAATCGGCCCTCACCTTTTTGACAATATTTCGTACTATTTTCTCGATACTTTCCTTGGTCTCTTGGGCTATATCGTATTTATAAAGCCAGAGCATCAAGAATATAAGCGACAAAGCTATATTTAATGTGAGTGCTAAAGCTGCACCTACATAATGCTTTAGTTGAAATATAGAAAGTGCCAATAAGAGAAAGCTTAGAGAAAACAAGACCATTTTACCTGTAATAGGTTGGAGCTTTAGTCTTCGATAAATCAATTCGGTTTTTAAAATATTAAATAAGGTAAGGGAAATGGCTGTTGCAATGGCAGCGCCAATTAAGCCAAGTTCTTGAATCAACCAATAATTTAAGAATACATTCACCGCCACTAAGATGATGATGTAGACCGTGTTCATCCGAAACCATGGAGAATATTGAATGATAACGCCATTTACTCCTGAAGCCATATCGAAAAGTCTTCCTACACCTAAGATAAAAACCAAATTTTTTACAATTTCATAGGCTTCCCATACGGGCAAAAACAAAGGGAGTAAATCAAGTAACAATAGATTGGCAATGAGCATTGCAACCCCGATAAATAATAGGTTTTCTGATCCTTTAAAATAAACTTTCTTTATTTCGGCTTGATTGTTTTCTTTCCATGCTTCAGAAAGAATAGGATGTGCAATTCCAACAACTGCACTTATTGGAATTGTAACTACCGTAGATATAAAAATAGCCAACGAATATTCTCCATTGGATTCAAAGTCTGTAAACGTAGGAATCATAATGCCATCAATGCGAAGAGCTAAAACACTTCCAGCGGCACTTGCAAATGCCCAAAAGTAAAAAGAGTAAAAGTCCTTTTTCTTAAATGATGATTCTTCAATCTCCTCCTCAATGTCTAAGTCTTTATTTAATTGATTGAGCGTAATGATTGAAAGAGCAATAAGTGAGAGCAATAATGAAGCGATAATGATTTGAATACCTCTTTCTATTGAAATAACATTTAGATAAATGCCCAAAAAAACAATTGGATTGAAAATTTTATATGCACTTTGAAGGGCCACTGGCAGACTTACAATTTTGTAATTGCTGATATACTTTACCAAAAATTCAATCAGTGCAAATAGAATGGCAGCTACACCAATATATCCAAGGTAGTATTCGTAATTTTCTGAAGGGTTTTTCGAAAGTTGTAGGAGTGCTTTTTTAAATGGAATAAAAAGCAAAACAAAGCCAACTATAGAAATCACCAAAATGCTCACCAATAGCCTAAAAAACGCTTTTCGCTTCTTTCTCGTTTCGATGTTGTACGGAAAAAATTTTAAACTCGCTTGAGTTACCCCTAGCAAAATGAATGGCATTAATAAAGCGGCTGTATTGATGACATATGTGATTAGACCATAAAGCCCTTTATCCAGAGGATATATAAATATTACTGCTATTGCACTTAAGAATGCAATGCCGATTCGAATTGCCGATTGATTAAAACTTTCTCGAATGATTATACCCACGCAGTAGTCTTTTCAAGTGCTAAAACGAAATTACGCAACCTTCAGTACAGTTTGATAAATCTTTTGAAATCTAGGATTTAAGTTTAGACAAAATTATGGCGCAAGAAATCGATTTCTATCTTTGACTGATCGATTACCTATCGTGTGAGAGTGAAAAAAAAGAAAAGAGTTTTACTTATTACTTATTATTGGCCGCCTGGAGGAGGCATTACCGTTTTGAGATGTTTAAAATTGTCCAAATACTTACGACAATTTGGGTGGGAGCCAATTATTTACACTGCGCAAAACGCCCATTATCCTACCCTAGACTATTCGAATGAAAAAGATATTGTTCCAGACTTAGAAATTATTAAGGGTAAAATTTGGGAGCCCTATCATATTTATAAGTTCATAACAGGTAAAAAGAAAGATGCCAATGTTAACAATGTCTTCTATACCGACGATGATAAAAAGGGCCTACTCCACAACTTATCCGTATGGATACGGAGTAACTTTTTTATTCCAGATGCTCGGGCTCGATGGATAAAGCCATCAGTGCAGCTCCTAACAAAATACTTGGACGAACATCCTGTAGACGCAATAATTTCAAACGGGCCGCCTCATAGCAATACTCGTATAGCTACGCAACTAAAAAAGAAATTCAACATTCCATGGCTTGCAGATTTTCAAGATCCTTGGACACAAGTGGATTACTTTAAACTTTTAAAATTAAGCAAACGATCTCTCCAAAAACATCAGAATATGGAGCGAGAGGTTTTTAAATATGCTGATGCCATCAGCATTGTTAGTAAACAATGGAAATCTGATTTAGAATCCATTGGAGCTCGAGATGTTGAAATTATTCCTTGGGGCTATGATTCGTCTGATTACACATCTCTCAACAAAACAAACAATCCTAAATTCACGATTTCACATCTTGGAATTATGGGCTATGATCGCAATCCGACTGTCCTCTTTGAAGTCTTGGCCTCTATGCTTATGGATAATCCATCCCTGGCACATGATTTAGAATTAAAATTAATTGGGCAGGTAGACTTCACCGTTAGATCTAGTATTAAGAAATACAAATTAGAGCCATATACCGATTATACTGGAAGTGTTAGTAGAAACGAAGCATTGACTATGGCTTATAATTCGAGTGTTTTATTGCTTTTAATCAACCAACAACAAAATGCCAAAGGACGTATCCCCGGAAAATTGTTTGAATACATGGCATTAAGAAGATCCATTTTGAGTTTGGCTTTACAAAATGGAGATGTGTCAAAAATTCTTTCAGAAACCAATGCCGGAACAAGTTTAGAGTACAACGATAAAAATGGAATAAGAGATTACCTTTCTGAAAAATATACTGAATTTAAGTCAGGCAAAATAAATTCTCCTGTAAACTCACAAATCAACCGCTACTCTAATCAAGAAACCACTAAACAGTTTGCCGCTATATTAGACAAGATCAGTACACCTTCTTAAAGATGATCTTTTATCCATGGGATTTTTGATTTAAATACCACCATAGCCATTAGCCCTATAAACAGCAGAGATGAAATTAGTCCAATAGTCCCACCTCGATAATAACTGCTGGGTTTAAATTCAAATACTATTTCATTATTTCCAGCTGGTATATTCAGCGCTCTCAACAAATAATTGGCTCTTAAAATATCTGCAGACTCTCCATTTATAGTAGCCTGCCATCCTTTATCTGGTCCATACCATACTTCAGAAAACACCGCGAATTGATCTTCGGAGCTACTGCTGTTGTAGACCAGTTTATTGGGCGAATAGGAAGTTAACTTTATACTTCCTTGGTTACTAAATGATGAAGTTTTAATCTTCTCTGAAAAATCGGAGTGAACTATGGCTGATTTTAATGGATCGATATTATCAATCATATCAATCTCTTCATTGGGCGTATGAACCGTCTTGATTTCTTCTACGAACCATGCATTACCAAGAGCAGCAGGATTTTGCTGAGCTACTTCGCCTTCTCCATCAGAGCTAATAAAATATTTGGTATTCAACATGTTGAGCATTTTCATATTATTAGGTCCTAAGGGCTTTAATTGCTGAGAAGTTTCAACAAAAAATTTGTCCATTATGTCCTGAAACCGCTGAAGCTTAGCGGCATGATATCCACCAATACTCTTATGCTGTAATGAAGTAGTTGTTGATTTAAAAGGATTTACCGAAAGATCATATACTCTATAGTGCGGATCGGTATCTTTTAAAATTTGAACGTCGACAGGTCTAGGTTCTAAATTTCTATTGAGCGTCCTTTCAGATGTAAATCCATCGTGATTTAAATAACGCATGCCCACAGGAAAGAGGTCTGCAATTATTAAAATGGCAAAAATTCCAATGAAGATATTTTTACTCAATTTGTCTTTTAAAAACGCCCAGGCAATAATCGCAGAAAGAAATATAAAAACTAATGAGCGTAAGGCATCGTTTCTCAAAAGCGCCATTCTATCTTCTATCAAAGCATCCTTAAGTACGTCTGGAAATCTTGCGTCACCCAAACCTTCAAAGCTAAATAAGGCAAAACCCAAAAACCCAAGGATCAAACAAAGACCTCCTAATATTCCGACCGAAACATATAAACCTTTGAGTAGTTTGTTTTTGTTCTCAGCGCGTAATACTTCATTTATACCGAGCATTCCAGCAAGCGGAACCAAAATAGCGGTGACACTTAATATTGAATTGGGTGCTCTAAATTTATTATAGAATGGAAAATAGTCGAAAAACAATTTATTTATAGGTTCAAAATTTTTACCCAACGACAACAACATACCCAACACAATTGCACCAAGTAACCACCATTTAAATCTTCCTGAAGCATAAATAAAAAACAAAAGAGCAAACAACACCATTACTATTCCAAAGTAGTTGGGTCCTGCCGTAAATGGAAGTTCGCCCCAATATGTTGGTGAGCGATCCATACGTTGACCGTTTTGCCTTAAAATTTTCAAAAATTCTGTATCCTTTGAAACACTTTCACCATTGCTTCCACCTACTGCTCTCGGAATTATAGTACTCATTAAATCATTTACGCCATTGCTCCATGCCATAGCATAGCCGTATTCTAACCCTTCGATTTGACTGCTTGTTTGCGCTTGTCCTTCGGAAGCCAAAATGGGTTTGCCTCGCATGGTATCTTCAGCGTACTCATAGGTCGGAATGAATTTTGAAGCCCCTGCCCCTACAGAAATTATTAATCCTAGAATAAATAATATGCTTGTCTTGGCCAAAGTCTTAAAATCACCTTTACGCATCATATTGACGTATTCGGCAATGACCCAAATACCCAAAAACATGGCCATGTAATAGCTCATTTGATAATGATTGGCTCTAACATTCAATCCCATACCAAGGGTGAATAAGAGAAGGCCTAAGCTATAATTTCGAGTAAAAAGCAAGCGTACACCTCCTATGACAATAGGAAGCGAAATAACAGCCTTAATTTTCGTAACATGTCCGGCTTCAAATAAGACCAGATTATTTGTGGTATACGAAAAAGCCAAAGCTCCGACAATGGCAAGAAATGGATTGACTTTAAAGCAAAGCAATAATATATAAAAAGCAATAGCCGCATATATAAAGTAGCCTATGGGTCTGTCAAATCCCAACTGCATTAAATTTTCAATAGGACGGAAAATATTGTTCTTTTGAGGACTTGCAATTTGATATGTGGGCATTCCTCCAAACATTGAGTTTGTCCACAATGTTGGTTCAGATTTAATGGATTTATATTTCTGAATTTCTGCGTTCATTCCATGAAACTGAATCATATCTCCTTGAGGAACCACTTTGGATTGCAGCTGAGGTAAGAAATAAACTACTGAGCATATCACAAATGCCAATAAGGCTATAATATGTGGAATTGACTTGTTTAAAATATCTTTCATAAGATTGTCTTAGTGGTTTGGAAGGTATACAAATTGGTTACGAAGCTTATTACTCTTCCGTTTTCCTCCAAACATTATTTCCCCTTTTAACGTCTGCCATTCGTTTTGAAGGGTCTATTTCAACTTCAATTATTTCTTTTCCATTGGTCATAATTTCTAAAGAATAGGCCGGATGGGTCCATGCCCAATCTTTAACAATTGAAATACGCTGATTTTCATAATCGTACGATTTATTTCCACGCATGATGGATAATGGAATGTTATATATTTCTTTCGTACCATCGGCATAGCTGACTTCAACATCTAAAGGCATAGGCATTATCCCTTCTTTGGATAAAAAGATCAATCCTTTTTTACGCTCTTCATCTTGATTGGCTAGAAATACAGCATAGTCAATGGTATGCGTTGTATTTACCCAATATTCTCTATACCAGTCCAATTCAAGACCAGAACACTTTTCTGCTACTCGCATAAAATCTATATCCGTTGGATGCTTAAACTTCCATTCATCATAATATCTCAACAAGGTTTTATTAAAATCTTTCTGCCCTATGATATATTCTAATTGCTTTAAAAAGACTTGTCCTTTATTATATGATCCAACGCCATAAGCTCTATTGGTAATGTAATGATCAGCATGTGTACTCAAAGCTTCTTCCTTACCTGATAGAGCATTAGCGATATAAGATCCATAAGGGCCTTCAAAAGGATTGGCCTGAGGACTAACAGCACCTAACATTTCTTTTTCTCTAAGGTATTGCATTGTCTCCGTTGTCCCAAATGAAGTAAAGCCCTCATCCATCCATGGGTACAAGGCCTCATTTGTTGCCAAAACCATTTGGTACCAACTATGCATCCATTCATGAATCGATACACCCACTAGACTTCCTAAACTTCTATTGCCAGTAATTAGGGTTGCCATTGGATATTCCATTCCACCATCTCCACCTTGGATAACCTTAAAAACTGGATATGGATATTTGCCATATCTGTCGTTCATAAATTTTATTGCTTCTGCTAAAATTGAGGGCAATTTCCCCCAATTTTCGTCTGTATCTTCTCCGGGTTGATAAAAGAAATGAAGATCAACGCCTTCCGTTGTTTCGTACTTTATCCACTTATAGTCAGGATCTGCTGCCCAAACAAAATCATGAACATTTTCAGCTTTATAATGCCAAGTTCTTTTTTCATTGTTTACTGAGACATAATCATTTTTGGATTTTTGAACTCCAGAGGCCGCAACTATTTGGTTTCCAGCAATCGTAATCTTAACATCAAAGTCACCCCAAACCCCATGGAACTCTCTTCCTACATAAGGGTTTGCATGCCACCCCATGTAATCATATTCACAAAGTTTTGGATACCATTGCGACATAGAATAATCAATACCCTCTGCATTATTTCGACCAGATCTTCTAATCTGTACAGGTACTTGAGATTCAAATTCCATCTCCAATTCTGTCTTTTTACCTGGCTTTATTTGCTTGTTCAAATTGACTTCAAGAATTGTTCCTTCCACGTGAAAACTACACTCTTTCCCATCTTGTTTTATCCATTTGATTTTGTGATAACCGATTTCCTCTTTGTTTAGGTAATATATTCTATCACGTACTCTCCCATCCGGATCTTCCACACTTCTTGATTTCCAGTCCATCATACTATTGGGCTGAAAGGCATTAAAATAGAGATGATAAAACACCTTATGGAGTGTATCAGGCGAATTGTTTTGGTACTTGATTTTTTGTGTTCCATCAAACTGATGCGTGGAAGTGTCAAAATCAATGTCCATTTTGTATTCCACTCTTTGTTGCCAATCGCTTTGGGCAGAAATACTCACTATTGTAATCAATACTAATACCAAGGACTTAAACAGTTTCATCATAATCTAAACGTATAGGATCAAAAATCTTTTTTATTGAAGGCCATTCATACCTTCTAGCACAAATCAAATAATAGCTTACTGCAAATATCAGGAATACTACGAGTTTTAGCGTTGCATTGTATTCAACAGTTTTAAATAAAGTTTCAGTTTGTATTGCAGCTCCCTCATATCCAATAATTAAGGCCGAATACATATTGGTGGCCGCATGAAAACCAAGAGCCAATTCTAAGCCGTCATCCATTATAACTAATAGACCCAATAAAAGCCCAGCCCCCATATAGTAAAATTGCATTATCCAAAACCCAAACTTCTCAATTTCAGGGTTTGCCGAATGAATAAGTCCAAACAAAAGAGAGCTTATAAGCAAAGGAACCCATTTGTGCCTACTAATTCTTCCGATCCCTTGCATTAGATATCCTCTAAAGAATACTTCTTCAAAGGATGATTGTATAGGTAGTAAGGTTAGACATATGATAAGCAGAGGAACAAAAGATTTCCAATTAAGATTAAAAATATAATCTTCTGGATTGAATGCATACATAGCAATTTCACTACAAATTCCAAATCCAAACCAAAGAGCAAATCCAAATAATATTTTATTAAAATTGATTTTAGGCTTTGCGGTGATCACTGTTTTCCACTCTCGACGATGAAAATGAACAACTAAAATCCAAAGAACAATGCTTGCCCCAACAAACATCAAAAGCAAAAGGAAAAATCCAAAATTTAAATCAATCCCAAATTTGGCAAAGTCTGGATCTGATGCAAATGCTAAAACATCTGATTCGTCCAAATTGGGGTCTGCACTAGCCGCTGCTTCTAATGCATACTTCAAAGGCATTTGGCCAAGGGTATATCCCATAAGGACAAAAAACACCCCAGCAAGATACAGCCACCATTCATGTCTCCCCTCCTTACTGACCTTAAAAAACATAGAATTTTATTACGAAAGCCCAAAGATATACAGAATATTCAGCTATGAAAACTACCCTTTTTGGGTAGGGTTTGGTTCAGCAAATAAAATCTCTAAATTTGCATTATGAAAAACAAAAATTTGTTGCTTGCAACATTATTGATTGTCGTTGCCTCCACATTAAGATTAGCTCCTCAACCTGCAAATTTTTCACCATTGGGTGCGATGGCTTTGCTTTCCGGAGCGGTAATCGTGACTAAATATCTAAAATATGTTCTACCATTAGCAGTATTGTTTGTTTCGGACTTAATTTTAAATAATACTGTATTGCGTATGTGGTATCCACAAACTGAGGGCTTTGTTTTATTTTCTCAGTATATGATACCTACTTATGTTGCCTTTATATCAGCAGTTGTTATTGGCCATTTTTACCTCAAGAAAATCACCTTTCGAAGAGTTTTAATTTCTTCACTAGGTTTTTCATTAATCTTTTTTGTGATCTCCAATTTTGGTTCTTGGTTGGTCCCAGGGGTCTATCCTAAATCTTTTTCTGGCCTTATGGCTTGCTATGGAGCGGGATTGCCTTTTCTAAAAAATACCATAGTTGGCAACCTATTTTACTGTGGAATTTTCTTCGGTGCCTATGTAATGTTGACCCAAATTTTAGGCGCAAAGAAAAGCTCTACCACTATGGCTTAGAAACTTGTTCTTCTGGATATTCGATTCGGACGTGGTAAATAGAACGAAGCAATTTCTTAAACACTTTAGCACATTTTTCTAAATCATCAAAAGTCAATTCTGATTGACTCAGTTGGTCCGAGTCAATTTTGTGATCAATAATTTTATCCACCAGTTTATCTATATCCTGGCCGGTCGGAGATTTTAAACTTTTACCAGCTGCCTCAATACTATCAG
The DNA here is from genome assembly GCA_020627705.1 of Saprospiraceae bacterium. Lineage (GTDB taxonomy): Bacteria > Bacteroidota > Bacteroidia > Chitinophagales > Saprospiraceae > JAHDHU01. The sequence goes on along the minus strand of JAHDGJ010000001.1, from coordinate 124,453 downwards.
CAATCATCATTACGGTTTGCTCCTTAGTCACTGGCTTCGGACCTGGATAAGTAAAAAGATCTTGATCTACATGACCAGAATTTTGAGCCTCTTTTTGTTTACGATAAAAGTATTCGACCCTCGTAGTACCGTGATGGGTTTCGATAAAATCAATAATTATTTGAGGTAGTTTTTCCTTCTTTGCAATTTTAATGCCCTCTGCAACATGATTAATAATAATACTTGCGCTTTCAATATTGGTTAACTTGTTATGTGGAGACTCAATGTTGTCTTGATTCTCGATAAAATATTCGGCTTTGGAAGTTTTACCAATGTCGTGATATAATCCTGCAACTTTGGTCAATAAAGAATCACCTCCAATTTCTTTAACTGCCGCTTCTGCTAGGTTTGCAACTTGCAATGAATGCTGAAAAGTACCCGGAGCATTAATCGACAAATCCTTGAGTATTTTATTATTTAAGTCAGAAAGTTCTGCCAAGGTTATGGACGAAGTAAACCCAAAAATTCTTTCAATGATTGGAATAAAAGGATAGGCCAACAGTAAGAATATTCCATTCATCAAAAGCCATCCAAACACATCATATCCCACCTCTGAAATAGAAGCCTCTTTGATGAGTTCTAAGCCTAGATACCCAATAAAGTAGACAGACAGAATTACCCCAATTGCTTTAAAAAATTGATTCCATTGCCGCGTTTCAGATACCATAAGAACAGTTACAATTCCAGCCAAAATTTGTAAAAAGGTAAATTCATATCCTAGGCGAGATAAAAAACTTGCAATGAGTACTACAACAATATGAATGAAGAGGGCCAATCTATTGGAATAGAAGTTGGATACAATTATGGGCACAATACAAAATGGAATGATATAGGTACTTAGTTGAGAATTACTTTCGACCAAGCTCACTAAGAAAGCAAAAAGAATAGGCCAGATCAATATGAAAGCGATCTTTATGTTGTCTTGATATATTTTGGGATAGTGTGTTTTTATGAAAAACAACAGGGACGCATAAATGAGAAAAGTCAACAAGATATATCCAAGAAAAACCAACCAGCTGGCTATTCCTGAGGTCCGTTCGGTATTAAATGACTTTTGAAGAGCTTCAACCTTTAATGCCAGTTCATCAGATACTATATCCCCTTTTCGGGCGATCATTTCTCCCTTTTTTATAAACCCTTTCTCTTGATTAATTGCCTCTAAGGCCTCCGCCAATTCTTTTTGATTGGCCTCTAGATTTAGGCTTATGTTTGGTTTTAAATTTTTATTAATCAATTCTAGAGTATCCTGAGCAACAAAATCAGACAATGCATTGATCACCGTAGAAGTAGTCGAGACATTGGACTTACGAATAATCTCTTCTTTCCCTCCCTGATAGACACGAATTTTATCTTGCTTGTATTTAGTCAATTCCTCAGAATCATAAATTCCGGCATCGAAGGAGTTTGCGAGAATGGAATAAGCTATAGGGTTTAGTGCATAATTCCAATTGAGCTTAGCTAGGTATTGATCTTTTGATTCGTTAGATCTTTGATAATTGGGTATAAATGACTTTCGGATGTTGGCCCTTTCTTCATCTAGCTCTACCTCCGATTTAATCATGGCAAAATCATATGGTGCAATCAAATCTTCATGCTCCCAAGGTGAAGCCTTAGAATAATCAAAATTGAAATATTGCGAGCGTGGAAAAAGGAATGCAGTAACAATAATGGCAGCTAAAAATATTCCTGACTTAATCCAATCGTTTTTGTCCATACCTATATATGCAGTCCAAAAATAGATAAATCTTTTGCGATCTTACATTTCTGCAGTCCAGGCTACCTCATCCAAACCATCTTTTTTGAGAAGAAATCTTGCCAAGACAAAAAAATAATCTGACAACCGATTTAGGTAAATAATAATTTCTGGTTCGACTTGGGCTACTTTGGATAAAGTGACTACCCTTCTTTCAGCTCTTCGGCATATCGTTCTACAAACATGTGCCTTTGCAGCAATTGAAGAACCACCGGGCAAAATGAAATTTTTTAGAGGCGTGAGCTCCTCATTCATTTGATCTATAGCTTTTTCTAAAAAGATGGAGTCTTTATCAGATACTTGGGGCAAGGGATAGTCAAATTCGGGATCTGAAGCCAAATGAGATCCAATATCAAACAATTTCTTTTGTATAACTAAAAGTTGGGCCTTTGATTCATTGGGTAATTTACCAGATTCAAGCAAACCAATACTACTATTTAATTCATCCACCGTACCATATGCTTCAATACGAATGTCATCTTTATCAACTCTGGCCTGACCAAACAAAGATGTTTTTCCTTTGTCCCCTCCTTTTGTATATATCTTCATTAGTCTATATTATAACGATGCGTGGGATCATCAACTGTTGCAATATTAGCATTCTGAATATCCTTTTCGATCAATCCATCTCTTAATCGGATAATCCGATGTGCATGCTCTGCGATATCGGGCTCATGAGTTACCAAAATAACGGTGTTACCGTTTTTATGAATCCTTTCGAAGATGGACATAATTTCGATCGAAGTCTTAGTATCCAAATTCCCAGTAGGCTCATCTGCCAAAATTATCGCAGGATCATTAACCAAAGCCCTAGCAATTGCCACTCGTTGTCTTTGACCTCCAGAAAGCTCATTGGGTTTATGATCGATTCTATCTCCTAACCCTACAGCATCCAATACTTCCTCCGCTTTTTCTAACCTCTTAGTCTTACTCATTCCCGAATAAACCAAAGGTAGTGCTACATTATCAAGACTTGACAATCTAGGGAGCAAATTAAAAGTTTGAAAAACAAAACCAATTTCTCTATTTCGTACTTCAGCTAATTCTCCATCCGACATCGAACTGACATCAATTTGATTGAGATGATAATTGCCCGAAGTGGGTGAATCCAAACAACCTATCAAATTCATGAGCGTACTTTTTCCAGAACCCGATGGCCCCATCAAAGCTACATACTCATTTTGCTTTATATCTACCGTAATTCCTCTTAGGGCATGTACCTTTTCTGTGCCCATTACATATGTCTTCTTTAATTCGTGTGTAGATATAACCGCCTTCATTACTACATTTTTTCTGCAAAATATCTCAGAATAATGCCAATGCTCAATAAAATAGATAAGCATGGTATTATATTCGTCCAAATTTAGCAATTTAGACCCACTAAGAAATCTTTCTTAACCATCTGAGCATATGTCTACGAATAAAATAAAACACATCGCAATAGCCGGGAACATAGGTGCAGGTAAAACAACCTTGTCAGAATTACTTTCTAAGCATTACGGTTGGGAAGTACATTTTGAAGATACCAGTACAAATCCCTACTTAAGTGATTTTTACAATGACATGCACCGTTGGTCGTTTAATCTTCAAATTTATTTTTTAAACAGTCGTTATCGACAAATCTTAGATATTAGGAAAGGTGATTTGACCGTCATTCAAGATCGAACAATCTATGAAGATGCCGAGATTTTTGCACCCAATCTCCATGAAATGGGACTGATGTCCAAACGAGATTTTGAAAACTATCGAGATCTTTTCAAACTCATGGTATCTCAAGTGGAGGCTCCTGATCTTTTGATTTACCTAAAATCTAGCGTACCCACATTGGTTAGCCACATCCAAACTAGAGGAAGGGATTATGAAGGCAGCATGAGTTTGGATTATCTAAAAAAATTAAACGAACGATACGAGTCTTGGATCTCGAACTATACAGCTGGAAAATTGTTGGTAGTGGAAACGGATAATTTAGATTTCAAAAACAAAAAAGAAGACTTCGGAAGCATCGTTGAATTGGTGGACCGAGAGTTGCATGGTTTATTTTGATGTACAAAGCCTTAGTAGAAAAGTTAACTAAAAAAAACGCAAAGCTTATCGCCGTATCCAAGACGCAAACGGTAGAAAAAATCTTGGAGGTTTATACCATGGGGCAACGTGCTTTTGGGGAAAATAGAGTCCAAGAATTGGTATCCAAGTATGAGGAATTACCAAAGGATATTGAATGGCACTTTATAGGCACGCTACAGTCTAACAAAGTAAAATATATTGCTCCATTCGTTCATCTGATTCATTCGGTAAGTTCTTTTGGTTTGGCCAAGAAAATTAATCAAGCAGCTCAAGCAAATGATCGCATCATAGACGTTCTGCTTCAAATCAAAATTGCAACAGAGGACAGCAAACAAGGCTTTGACCCCTCGGAGTTAAAAGAGCTCTTGAAGCAAGAGCAGATGCAATCTTTAAAAAACATTCGACTTAGAGGCTTGATGGGTATGGCCACTTTTACAAATAATATGACCCAAGTAGAAAAGGAATTTCAATTCCTCAACGAACAACATAAAAAACTAAAATCACTTTATTCGCTCGAATACTTTGACATTAAATCTATGGGAATGTCAGGTGATTTCGAACTAGCCATTGACTGTGGATCTAATATGGTTAGAATTGGGAGTTTACTCTTTGGCAATAGACATTAAATTTTTAGAAATTTAAGTGTTGTTTGAATTCCATCAGCTGTTGCTTTTAGAAAATAGATTCCAGAAGACAAGTTTGAAATATCGATGGCGCGTGTATCGAAAATATTGCCACTTACGATTTCTTTACCTTGAGCATTCAAAACAATGTATTGTTGATATTTATTAGAACTCAAATAAATTTTTTCTTTCGCCGGATTAGGATATAAAGTCACCAGTTCGTCTACATCACTTTCATTCGTAGAAACTTCATCACTTGCCAATATGTCAGTTTGATAAAAAGCAAGTCCACCTCTTTCGTTACCTACAAATATCTCAAGCATACCATCGTTGTTTATGTCAACAACTGCAGGTATTGTTGCTTGTCCCTCTTGAATATTTCCAAGATTATCAGTGATTAAATTGAATTCTCCATCTAAGTTATTTCTAACATTATCGTACATGTGAATCCTCCCATTCCGACTCCCCGTAAATAATAGCAGCTTGTCTCCTTGGTCATAAAATGCAGGAGCAGTAAGTGCAGTGACGTCAATAATAGTTTGGGTATTCACTCCACCTAGGGCATTTATGTTTGGTGCATTCGACTCATCACTTTCAAACAAAGGGGTACCAACCTCGCCAATATTTTCATAAAAATTTAAAGCACCGATTTTGCCGTTGCCATCGCTATCGTTGTTACGCTCACCCAATACTATATCTCCAAGTCCATCCTCGTTGAGATCAATTATGAAAGGCCGTACCACGTTTCCAGGTCTAATATCCATAAATTGAGAGATCGCTTGTTGAAACTCAAAAGGATTCCCTGGACCTGCAATATTTTCAGAATAACGCAAATAGCCATTGTTATCACCAACAAGGAGATCAATATCTCCATCTCCATCTAAGTCACCAAATGAGGGATAAAAAGAAAGCGATTCTGAGGCATATTGCGCATAGGAGGCGTAGTCTTCTGAAATGAGGGTAAACTCTGGCTGAGTCAACGTTCCTGTATTTTCGAAATAATATAGTTTGGCATCATTTACTCCATTGCCCAAATATCTTCCCCTGCATCCAAGTACAAGGTCCAGAAGACCATCTTGATTGTGATCGACAAAAGCGGGGCTACTTGCACTTCCTACATCTATCATGTCTTCAACCAAAAAAGCATTCTTTCTGTATTCAAAAATTGGAGATGCATCCGTTCCTACATTTTTGTAATACCAGTTGACTTCATAGTTTTCGATGTTTGCATTGGCATTAGGACTCGCTAACAAATCTCTTTTTCCGTCATTATTTACATCTAAATAAAAGGCCGCATTAAACAAATCAAAATCGATGGGTACATCATAGGAAGGAAAAGTCAGATCTTGTGAAATCATCCAGGCGTCTTCACTCGTTCCACCGTTTGAGCAATAGATAATGTTATCATTGGACAAATCTCCTAACAATAAATCATAAGCACCATCTCCATTTTCATCAAATAAGGTCACGCACGATCCGGCATGCCTTTCGTCAACTACAGGTGTGTAAAGAAGAGTAGCACATTCATCACTACTAGAGCTCAACAAAAGCTCTTCGGACGTTTCCTTTTCATAAAATTTGCCCCAACAATTATCTTCCAACTCCATGCTAAACGTGTCCAAGCCCAATCCTTTTTCCAAAGTATAATTTTTCCAATAATTCAAATAACTTCCTCCTGCATCGAAAGTAACCACATCCATATCACCATCTTCGTCGACATCTATGATCTCAGGTTGATCATTACTTCCTACATATAGTTGGGTAAACAATCCATTAGAACTAGGAATAGGTAAAATATCTGGTGCACCTAGTATTTCGGTAAACGAAAGAATCTCGAATTTGATGGTGTCGTTTTGATAATACCCTTTTCTAACTTCAATCCCAGGTAGATTTGATGATGGGAAGCAAAATATATCCATTATTCCATCCTGATTAAAATCCCTTACCACGAACCACTCTCTGATTTGAGAAAAAGAAGATTTATATCCTGGTGCATAGGTATAATCTAAATCCGAGCTGTTTGAAGTTCGAAGAAATGGCAATATGGCACCTCCGTCTCGATCCATAATAACCAAATCATCTAAGCCGTCATTATTTATATCACAGGTGTACGTCTGTGGTAAATTCAAGCCACCGGCACCAGGAAATTGCAAAGATTTTCCATTTTCGACAAAGGCGCACTGAAAGGGTTCAAATAACTGAGCACGGGATATTTGAAAAGCAAAAAGCATCAAGATCAATAAATATTTTTTCTTCATCACTAGTCGTGTATCCAATTAGTTTTAAGATATTGTATGTAAAGTTAACGTTCCTACGATGCAATTACTTTCAAGAATTACTTTCCCCTTCATATTTTTATTCTTTTTCAGCTCGACTTATGCCCAAACGGACAAAAGTCTAGTCCAAGTAACTTCTAAAATTGAAAGCCTTGAGCAACTTGCTCTCGCTCAACTACAAAACGAATCAAAGGCCATTGGGCTTGTGCTGGCAGCCCCGCAAAATACTAATGGAATTTTCAACTTAAGCATTAATGGAGAAGATCAAGATGTTTTGTTCGTCAATGGATTTGCCGAATTCGAACTAGAGGTGGATCATCAGGGAGAATTGGTTTTTATAACTCACCAAACGTCAAAAGGCAAAGCACACAAACTTTACCATTATTCTAAAAATGATCGAACAGGTTACCGTTTGATTAGGATTCCATTGTGGCTGTCTATTTTACCTCCTTTGATTGCGATCTTATTAGCCCTTGTATTTAAAGAAGTAATAATCTCCCTTTTTGTTGGAATTTGGTCTGGTGCATTTATAGCCGGTGGTTTAAAATTTGGCTCTTTTTTCTTTTGGTTTAAATCCCTATTTGATACGATTAGCAAGTACATTGTAAATGCCTTAAATGATAGTGGCCACATTTCGGTGATAGTCTTTTCACTTCTGATTGGCGGAATGGTGGCTATAATATCTAAGAATGGTGGGATGACAGGAGTTGTTCAGCACCTATCAAAATATGCCAAAACGCCAAAATCCACCCAATTTGTCACCTGGCTTTTGGGCATTGCAATATTTTTTGACGATTACGCCAACACATTAATTGTGGGTAATACGATGAGATCAGTGACGGATAAATTTAGGATAAGTCGTGAAAAATTGGCTTACATCGTTGACAGCACCGCGGCACCCGTAGCGGCTATAGCATTTATTACTACTTGGATAGGAGCAGAGCTAGGATATATTGACGATGGCTTAGGTCTTCTAGCTCTTGACGAAAACTTAAGTGCTTATGGCGTATTCCTTAAATCCTTGAAATACTCTTTCTACCCTATTCTTACCTTAAGTTTTATACTGTTACTGATCAAATCTGGCAAAGATTATGGCCCCATGCATAAAGCGGAACAAAGAGCCTTTAAAACAGGACAAGTATCTCCAGCCAAAACGAAAAATGACGACGAACCGGATATGGAAGATCTTAGCCCTGTAAAAGGAGCGACCATCAAATGGTACAATGCCGCGATACCTATTTTTGTTGTAATTGCGACGACCATCATCGGCCTTTTATATACCGGTATTTCATCTATATATGCTGAACTCATAGAGACTAAACCAAATACCCTTTTGGGACTTTCAAGTGTCTGGGGACAAATGGATGAATTGGGCTATAACGGCTTTTTCAATAAACTCGGTGGTCTCATTGGTTCTTCAGATTCTTATGTGGCTCTATTGTGGGCATCTGGACTCGGCGTTATAATGGCCATTGCATTAACCGTAAGTCAACGAATCATGAATTTATTTGACAGTATGCATTGGATGACCACAGGTTTTAAAACCATGCTTCCAGCCATAATTATACTTACCTTAGCATGGTCCTTGGCGTTGACTACTTCCGAATTACATACGGCGGATTTTATAAGCTCATCATTACAAAATGCGGTAAATCCATATGTTCTTCCAATGATCGTATTTGTGCTTGCAGCGCTCATTGCCTTTTCCACAGGTTCCAGTTGGTCAACTATGGCAATTTTGTACCCCATTGTGATCCCAACTTCATACACTATTTCGCAAGCAAATGGATTGGCTCCAGACATTACTATGGAATTATTATTTAATTGCATTGCAACTGTTTTGGGAGCTTCTGTTTTGGGAGACCATTGTTCGCCAATATCAGACACTACGATTTTGAGCAGTCTGGCATCGGACTGTAATCACATAGATCATGTCAGGACTCAAATGCCCTATGCTCTAACAGTAGGTTTAATCAGTCTCTTATGCTGCGGATTATCCACATTTTTAGGTGGAGGGATTTTGATCTCTATAGTGCTGATGGGCATTTCTATCCTTGCTTTTTACTTCTTAATAAAATTTATCGGATCCACCGTGAATGAGAAATCTTAAGCAATCGACGAATTAATACTCCTATTAATATAATTTTAACGTCTGAAAACGTTTTAACAGCAATCAAAATCTTGCGATCATGATGAATTCCATAGCTACTCAACTAGAACAAGAGCATAAAGAAAAAAGTGCTAAGATTTCGATCATAATTCATTTACTGATCTTACTTATTGCATGGTTATTAGTCCTTCCTCGGAGTCCTAAAACTCCGGAGAAAGAAGATTTTGCGGTGACTGTAGAATTTATTGATTTTAAAGAAAGTTCGTTAAGTAAATTGGCCCATGATGATAGTGGTCGGTCAAGGCCAAAACAAGAACAAGTAAAAAAGGTGGAGCCGGTGAAGGTCGAAAAAATTGAAGAGAAAGTTACGCCCCCGGTTGAAATACCTAAACCAGAACCAGTTATTGAGCCCCAAGTTATTGATCCGATTGTAAGTGAAATTTTGCAAGAAGATAGTGAGTTGGAAGCGATTGAAGAAGAGCTTGAAGTAGAAGATCCAGAACCAGAATTAATTGAGCCAGAACCAGAATTAGAACCGATGGAAGATGTCGTAGAAGCAGAAGAAATTGAGGAAGTTGTAGAAGAGGTCGAAGAAGAACCTACTGCACCAGTTTCTGAAGAAGCTTCAGAATCGGAAGATGCTCCTTCCAATCCTTCTTCTTTAGATGGTGAAGAAGGTGGGACTGGAAAAGCGGATGAAGGCGATGGAGCTGGTGCATCTTCAGGCAATGATGGTGATGAAGGAATGGGTGATGAAGGAGCTGGAACTGGCGAATATGATGGCTCTGGTAATGGCGTTTTTGGTAGAAAAGTAATCTATAGAAACATAGATGAAGCGATGAAATCAGCGGTCGAAAGTGGTAAAGTAGAGGCTAAGATTTGTATTGATCGCGCAGGGAAACCGACCTATGTCGAAATTGATGAATATAAGTCTACGATAACAGATTCCAAAACCCTAAAGGGCTTTTTGAAGGCACTATACGGTTACAGATACCAAAAGGACATGTCTGCCCCTGAAGAGCAATGCGGAAGATTTGCCTTTAATCTAAAAGTCGATCTAAATAAGGAGCGGAATAAATTTGTGGCTAACGCTGATAGAGATATTAATGCAGCCTTATCTGGAAAGGTTTCACTGAATAGATTTAAAAGTAAGTATCAAGGCTTAACACCTCAACAACTGAAGAATTTATCAGTGGACGATTTTAAACGATTGTTCAAAAAATAAACAGACAATAAAGAAGAGAATTAATTTCTCTTCTTTTTCTTTTTAGCTCCTTTGCCAAGTATGTCCTTTCCTGACTCTGTTCCCAAAACTGGTTGAGGGAAAGGTGCCTCATCTAATACGTCGTTAAAAATTCTTTCAACATACTGCCACTTACTTTCTTTTAATTGATACCCCACCAAACTGCCATCCGAAAGATTTGTTGCCCCTTGGCCGGGCATAGAACCTATCCTTCGTATCAAATGATCATGAACAATCATATCAAGTCCTGACTGAAAATTTAAGGTAACATTCGAATCGGCAGAGTACTCAATAAGAATTCTTTTCTTGACGTCCGCTCTTTCTCCTTCCTTCTGTACTTCGAATATTTCAGAGCCAAATGTCCATTCTTCCTCTTCATTTTTGTACAGAACATCTACAAGTTTCCTTCGATCGTATTTTGAATACCCATCATATCCAAAGAGTAAATAATACGTAGTACCATCGATTTCACTTTCTATTATATTATAATACAGGGCACCATACCAATTTTGAGGATCCAAATCCAAATACTCTATGTCATCTTCTAATTCAGCATTGACTGCATTGAGTTTGATTAGGGTTCCATTGCTTTCTTGTAAGAATCCAAAACTCTTAAATCTATCTTCGGCTACTTGTATTTGATAAGTTATTACCCTTACCGATGTATCTAAAGAATACATTTTTGAAACCCATTGAATGTCTTTCATTTCATCCTTAAAGGAATCGGGCGTGCTTAATTTTTTTTCAAACAATTCAGTAAACCGATCTGCTGCATAGGCCTTGTGATCGTATTGAACAGCATTGAGCATAGCGTCCCCGTAAAAATCAAGATCATTTACTTGAGCTACACATAAATGTGTTAGAAATAAAAAAAGTGCTGTAAATCTCATGTTGAAAGGATATTTCCTTAAAACGACGAATAAAGTTCTAAATTGTTAGAAAGGATAAAGTATTTATGCGGCGCAACAGTCCAATAAAGATTCATAATCCGGTTTATCACCCGCAGATTTATGAATGTACTTATCTCTTATTTGGCCATTTCTGATAAGGAATATTCCAGGCATTTGAAAACCATCACCTACTTGTTTTAACATCGGATAGGTTCCATTTGCAGCCACCTCAAAACCACGAATAATAGTTTTTAAGCCAAAAAGCTGGGTGAAGCTTCCTTTAACCAGGCCAAATAGCTCGTACCATTTGGTCTCAGGATCAGAAATCGAATCAATTTGGTTAAGATCAAATTGAGAAAAATACTTTTCACCTGATGCTTTATCCGATGGATAAACAAGTACCAAATGAATGTTACGTTCTTCCCAATTTGATCTGCTCTTACCAATCTCAATTAAAGCCTCTCTACAAAATACACATCCAAAATGCCTCAAAAACACGACCATAACCGTTTTGGTTTTGGAAATTTCGACAACACTATTTCCTTGGTCTGTGATGAATAGATCTAGGCTTAATTTCATACTATATTTATTAAACGAGTTTCATTTTCTTAAAGGAGTCAATTACTTTTTTAACTGCATCCTTTGAACGAAGCAACGCTTTTTGCTCTGTTTTGTTTAAATCCAACTTAATAATTCTGGTAATTCCCTCCTTTCCAAGTTGAACAGGCACCCCTAAATACATGTTTCTAATGCCATATTGGCCTTTAAGATATGCGCAACAAGGGAATATTCTGTTTTCATCTTTTACAATAGATTCCACCATTTGTGCAGCTGCGGCACCTGGTGCATACCATGCAGAAGTACCCATCAATTTCACTAGTTCTCCTCCTCCTTTTTTTGTTCTTTCAACAATAGCATTTAGCTTTTTCTTGTCGATCATTTCAGTAACAGGGATACCAGCTACAGTGGTATATCGAGGTAATGGTACCATGGTATCTCCGTGGCCTCCCATTAAGACTGCTTGAATATCTTTAGGTGATACTTTTAAAGCCGTAGCTAAGAATGCTCGATACCTCGCAGTATCTAAAATTCCTGCCATACCAAATACTCTTGAATCTTTCAATCCTGCTGCTTTAAAGCAAGCATAAGTCATAACATCTAATGGATTAGAAACAATAATGAATATTGGGTTTTTAGAATGTTTCATTATGGACTTCGTAACCGAAACCACAATCTTTGCATTTGTAGAAATTAAATCGTCTCTACTCATTCCCGGCTTTCTTGGAATTCCAGCAGTAATAACTACGATATCAGAATCTGCAGTATCCTTATAATTATCTGTACCGGTGAGTGAAGTACTGTAATAATCTATTGGCGCTTGCTGCCAACTATCCAAAGCCTTGCCCTTGGCAAAGTTTCCACGTATGTCTAGAAGAACAATTTCTTTAACTATGTCTTTGTGCGCTAATACATTGGCGACTGTAGCCCCAACATTTCCAGCTCCAACAACGGTTACTTTCATAATATGTATAGATTAAATATGTTTTAAATTAAAATTGCCACAAATTTAGTCATATTCAATGGTACAATTCGCTCAAATATGGTCGGAAGCTCTCAAATTATGTCGTTGGGATTAACATTTGACTCGAACCGCTGTTGTACATTTACAGTAGTAACAATTAAGAAATGAATAAAAAGATATACTTAACCCTACTCTTAGTTTCAATACTAGGCTCTATCGGTTTTGCTCAACATTGGTGCGGAACCCATCAGACGGAAGAATTTATGGAGCGGTTGGAAGCTAATGTTAAATATGCAAATACGCATGAAGTAAGATCACCTGACTTTAAATACATTCCAATAGTATTTCATTTGGTTGCAGATGATGATGGTGTTGGGAGGATGAACGAAGAAAGTGTATTCCTTCAATTGTGTAGATTGAATGAACTTTATATTCCAGTAGGTCTTCAGTTTTACGTAGAATCTTTCAATTACGTCAATAATTCAGACATGTTTAATCATGTCGTACCTAATGTGCAAGGAGGAATGAGTAGTAATCGAGTTGATGGAGTTTTAAACTTCTACATTCTCGCCGCTACTCATGATGACAATGTTGCGGGTTATTACACCGGTGGTCTTGATGTGTTAGTTGTAAGAAAATCAAATTTTCTTGAAGAAAATAGTGAAACCTCTGGACATGAGATTGGGCATTTATTGTCACTTTCTCATCCTCACTATGGTTGGGAAGATGAGCCCTACACTCCTGCTCAATACGGTGAAACGGTCACAATTACTACTATCAGCTCTTCACAAAGTCCAACAGTTCCTGTAGAAATAATGGATGACCCGAATTGTACAAATACTGGGGATCGAATTTGTGATACCCCTCCTGATTATGGATTTACTCAAAATGGAGGGAATGGAATATTTACTTGTAACAACCCATGGGAAGGTATCGTAAAAGATAGAAATGGAGTACTCATTGAAAGCATACCTAATTTGATCATGGGATATAACGCTTGTACAGATAATTATTTTACCGAAGGTCAGATTGATGCTATGAATGCTGACTATATAAGTAGAATCAATTCAGGATCAAATCAACAACAACACTTTAAATCTGGTTACACGCCCAATCTTAACGAAATTACAGAAGCGCCAAATCTAATTTATCCTAGTGTTGCAGAAAATGTAGACACCTATAATTCGATTTTATTCGATTGGGACCCTGTTCCTAATGCGGACTCTTATATTGTTGTCATAAGTGGTGATGCTGATTATCGGATTCAAGTAAACACGGATGAATTGTTTGTTAGTAATTTAGAACCCTCTAGTACATATGGTTGGAAAGTTATACCTGTCAATGAAGTTGGATATTGTTTAGATCTAATTAATTCCAATCTATTTTTCACAGGAAACAGTACTTCATCGACCAATGAGATTGAGGAAGTGAACAATATACAGGTATATCCAAATCCTACATTGGGTGCAACAGATATAAAACTAGCTTTAGATATAGATAAAGAAGTAGAATTAAAACTAAGCATCGTTTCTGTTGATGGAAAAAGTATTGAAACACTTGGCAATAAAAACATTCAAGCTGGAAATTCTGTGCAGACTATTTCCATAGAAAACTTTACTTCAGGTGTATATTTTATTAAGGCTGAGTCACAAACTGGTACCTTAGTAAAGCGCTTTGTTGTTAACAAATAGATCCAAATTTAAATTATAAATAGAAGGGTTCGAAATTCGAACCCTTTTTTGTTTAATTCGTAATTTTGCAGAGCTAAAATTGAAAAATGAACCTTCACGAATATCAAGGAAAAGAATTGCTAGCCTCTTTTGGAGTTAAAATTCAAAACGGAATTGTAGCAGAAACAGTAGAGCAAGCCGTAGAGGCATACAACAAATTAAAGGAAGATACAGGGACCGAATTTTGTGTGGTCAAAGCTCAAATACATGCAGGTGGTAGAGGAAAAGGCGGCGGTGTTAAACTTGCCAAGAACGAAGAAGAATTAAAAGAACATGCTGGCAATATATTGGGGATGATGTTGAAGACCCCTCAAACTCCAGGTGGTTTGGAAGGGCCCGGAAAACTGGTGAGAAAAATTCTTGTAACAGAGGACTGTTTTGTCCCCACCTTTGATTCTTGTAAAGAATATTATATATCCATCATGATGGATAGACAAAAGAAACAAAATGTAATCATTTACTCCACGGAGGGAGGGATGAATATAGAAGAAGTCGCGGAAGAAACGCCTCATCTAGTACATAAAGAATATATTGATCCTTTGCTTGGTCTACAAGGCTTCCAAGCAAGAAAAATTGCTTTTAACTTAAATTTATCAGGCAAGGCTTTTAAAGAAATGACTAAGTTTATCAGCAACTTGTATAAAGCTTTTCTTGGTTTAGATGCTTCCTTATTTGAAATTAACCCATGCATAAAGAATGGCCATGATGAAATTATTGCCGTAGATTCTAAAGTCACTTTGGATGATAACGCTTTGATGAGACATCCTAATCTTGTAGAATTAAGAGATACTGATGAAGAAGATGCTACCGAGGTTGAAGCAGGTTCTTATGGTCTCAATTACGTGAACCTCGATGGGAATGTAGGTTGTATGGTAAATGGAGCCGGTCTTGCTATGGCCACTATGGATATCATTAAATTGTCTGGTGGCTCGCCAGCGAACTTTCTTGATGTTGGTGGTACTGCTGATGCAGAAAGAGTTGAAAAAGCATTCAGAATAATTCTTAGAGATAAAAATGTCAAAGCGATATTGATCAATATTTTTGGTGGTATTGTACGATGTGACAGAGTTGCAAATGGAGTGGTTGAAGCATACAAAAACATAGGTGATATAGATGTACCCATAATTGTTAGGCTTCAAGGGACTAATGCTGATATCGCTAAAGACATCATTGATAACAGCGGACTAAAAGTACACTCGGCTACCCTCTTAAAAGAGGCAGCTGATAAAGTAAAAGAGTTAATTGAAGGGTAATACTTAATGTTACTTCAAAACCTAAGCCCTTATACTTATTAGTCAGTATAAGGGCTTTATTCGTTAAAAATGCAAGCGTATTCTTTATTAGAAGTAAACCAATATATAAAGCAAGTTCTTGCTTTAAACTTCACTGAATCTATATGGGTACAATGTGAGATTTCCCAATGTAAAGAATCAAGAGGACAGCTTTATCTTGATTTAATAGAAAAAGACCAAGAATCCAATCAAGTCGTTGCACAAACAAGCGGCATTATCTGGTTTAAATCTCTGTTATTTATAAAAAAGAAACTGGGCAAACTTGCAGACTCAATTCTTCAAGAAGGAACTTTGGTAAATCTTAAAGTAAAGATTGAATACCACGAAAGATATGGTTTAAAGCTAAATATAGAAGATATTGATCCGAGCTATACCTTGGGTCAAATTGAGCTTAATCGTCAAAAAATCATTGAGCAATTAGAGAAAGAAAATCTGCTACAAAAAAACACTCAACAGGAATTATCGACTGTGATACAAAACATTGCCGTGATTTCTTCAGGGAAAGCAGCAGGTTATGCTGACTTTATAGCTGAATTAGAATCCAATTCTTATGGCTATGCTTTTAATACTACTTTGTTTGATTGTGCAGTACAAGGTGCTAAAGTGGAGAACGATACCATAGCTGCCCTACAAAACATCGAGAATCAATCCTTTGATCTTGTAGTGATTATTCGAGGTGGAGGGTCGAAGGTGGATTTATCGGGATATGATTCGTATAAAATTGGGAAAGCAATTGCACTTTGCAACCATCCTATCATAACTGGAATCGGTCATGAAATCGATAATACGATCGCAGACTTGGTTTCCTTCAAAAGCATTAAAACGCCTACTGCTGTAGCAACATTTATTGTGGAACGAAATCTTGAATTTGAGTCCAATTTAATTTTCTTAAAAGATCAAATAGTTCAACAAATATTTCAAAAATTAGAAGCACAAAAAAAACTTCTCGCACAATACTCAGAGAGACTAAAATTTATTCCTAAAGATTTGATTCATACCAACCAGGCCAAACTTAATTCCTTGGAAGATCAATTGTTCTTATCCAGTAAAAATTGCATCTCGACACTGACGAATTATTTGAATAAGACAGAAGAGATGATCAACATTTTGCATCCGAGCAATACTTTGAAGCGCGGATATGCCATGATCAAATCAAAAGAAACAGACCAATATATTTCAGACCTAACATTGCTATCTAAAGAAAAAGAAGTACTTCTAATTTTAAAAGATGGGCAAAAAGAAGCAACAATTCATGAGTAAAAAAACAGCATATAACGATTCTATTAAAGAGCTTCAAAACATTCTATCTGATTTGCAATCGGAAGAAATCGATCTAGACTCATTAGAACACAAAATCACTAGGGCGTATAAATTGATCGAAGAATGCCGAAGCAAGCTTAGGAGTACAGAAGAAAAATTAAACAGTCTTAAAGAAGAGTAATTTTTAGCTCGAAGACTGAAATCTTGACATTAGCTTTCCTAAAAATCCAATAGAATTCATCTTGGAATCATTTCGTGCTTTATAAGTCAACTGTATGGCTACAGGAACCAGTACGATACAAGGCAACCAAGCCGCAAGTATTGGATTAATAGAATTGGATTTCAAAAGTTTTTGCCCCATAATAACCATTATCATAAAGAGCATATAAAATACAATAGCAAAAAGTAAGGGATAGCCATACCCTCCTTTTCTTATAATTGATCCCAAGGGAGCCCCTATAAATAGAAATATGATACATACTAAGGCCCAACTATATGATTCATTAAGTTTATAGGTGTAGCGATTTTTTTCGGCATTGTATGCCTTTATTGAGTTTTGGGATCTTCTTGCCCGATCCTTGACAAAATTTATTTTGGTTTTGGTATTCTTTAAAATTCTTACTTGATCCTTTGTACTTAAGGTTTCCAAAATAGACGCCACAGTTCCAACATCCACAGAATCCACTTGCCCTACTTTTACCTCAACTTTTCTTTTCTTTTGAGCTTTTTTGGTCTTATTAGATGATTTAAGTGCTTTGGCCTTTGGGCTGTCTACCCTGTTTTTTGGAGGAATACTTGATTCCTTTTTTTGCTTGATCTCCTGATTCTGATATTTTGATAAAGAACGCTGCGGTTTATTACTGGATAAAATATGATTGGAATTAATTTTTCGATCAATTTTTGCATCAATGGTATCTAAGCCATCTAGCAATTGAAATGTATTCAAAAGATCATATTTGTTGCGGTTTAACTCAAACAAGTTTTCATTAAATGAAAATCCACTCATTTCGAAGACTTTAGTCCATCGTTTGAAATTTGTTCTCATAAATGCTTCAGATCGTTTGTTTTTACTTCCGGATTTGACAGGTTTAGACTTGATATCCTTATACTGTTCTCCATCCACCAAATTCATAACAAAATAGTTTCCATCGGCTGTAGTATACATGTCTCCTGTTTTGGCAATGGTAACGTTTACCAGGCTTTTATCTGCATTGGTATGGTCTTCTATAATTATATCTGATATTTGTTTTCCGTCCTTATGCTTCTCTCCAATTTTAATAGCATAGCCCTTAAAGTCATCACTAAATATGCCTTCTTCAAAGGATAAGGTCGGCTTTGTTCTTTTGATCCGTTCGAATCTTGTTTGAAATTCAAAATTTGCTTTGGGGACAAAGAAATTTGAGCAAGAGGCCGAAAAAATAGCAGTCGCAATCGCCAAATACAGCCCAGGACGCATGGTTCGAATTAGGGAAACCCCTGCAGATTTGATAGATGATAATTCGTATTTCTCGGACATATTACCAAACACCATCACAGAAGAAATAAGAATAGTCAACGGAATAGCCATAGGTATAAGCTTAATTGCCATGAAAAAAAGCAATTCCATGATTTGGAAGAAACTTATGCCTTTTCCTAAAATCCGATCAATGTGTTTCCAAAGAAATTGCATGATCAAAACAAATTCGGCCACAAAAAATGACAACAGGTATGGTCCTATAAACCCATTGAAAACCAACTTATCTATCTGCTTGATACGAAGCACTGCGCAAATTAATATTTATTATCTAACGATTTGATGAAGTTATTAGTGATACATAGCAAGTACAAATGTTAATTTGACTTATTTTGTAACTAATAAAATGTTAAAAACGTCAATATTCTGTAATGCAAGGTAACGATATCATGAATTTGGTTTTGCCATTCAAGGATAAATTGTATCGATTAGCACTCAGGATAATGGGAAACGTTCACGAAGCGGAGGACATTATCCAAGAAGTACTGATTAAGATATGGAAAAAGAGAGAGCAGTTTGTCGAATTAGACAACAAAGAAGCATGGTCAATGACTGTCACACGGAATTTGTGTATCGATAAAATTCGTGCAAAAAAAATGAGAACTTCTGACATTACAGAGCATTTTGATATAAAGGACAAAACCATGACTCCTTCTCAAAAAACAATCTCTGATGACAGAATGGGGCAAATTTTGGATTTGATAAATGCCTTGCCAGAAAAACAAAAAACAGTAGTCCAACTTAGAGATATAGAAGGTTATTCTTACAAAGAGATAAGTGAAATCACCGAACTGAAGTTAGATCAAGTAAAAGTATACCTACATAGAGCAAGAATTTCTTTAAGAGAACAAATATTAAAGCGTTCGATATGAGTAATAACATAGATAAAATATTAGAAAAATATTGGGCTGGTGAAAGCACATTGGAGGAGGAAGCAATGCTACATGGGCATTTTAAAGCCTCTTCGAACAAAAGTGATGAAGATCTTGCGATGCTTTTTAACGCTTACTCATCAGAATCTAAGCATACAAGCACGTACACTTTCCCTTCAAATATTGAAGATCTATATATAGAAAGTTTACTTCAAAAATTCTGGGATTGTGAAACTGAGTTGATTGAGGAAGCTGAATTAAAGCAATACTTTAATTCAAAGGACGTCTCTGCGCATTTGCAACAATATCAACCTTTCTTCCAAACCCTTAGTCAACAGTCTTCAATTTCTGGAAAAGAATTGAATCTAGATCTTTCGGCAGATAAAACCGAGAGAAAAGCTAAGACTAGAAGAATGATTATTCCAAGAAAATGGGTAGCTATTGCAGCATCCTTCCTTCTTGCTGCAGTGGTTTGGTTTAATTCAGACGAGATACTTAATCCTCCTAGAGATAGTGGATCTGTTTATGCAAGCATGACCGCTGAAGAAAAAGAAACCTATGATCTTACGATGGAAGCTTTGGCTTTTATGTCTGGCAAACTAGACAAAGGATCATCTGCCATAAAAAATGATTTTACAAAAGTTGCTAACGCAAATATTTTTAATACCGCTAATTAATTAAATGTTTAAGGATTCAGTAATGAAAAATTTCTTCTTGATTTTATTATCCTTTGTATTGACGACATCTGCTGCTTTTTCACAAGGAGCTATTGACAAATATTTTAGTAAATACCAAGATGACGAAAGGTTCAGTGTTGTTTATGTGAGCCCTAAAATGTTCCAAATGGTGGCCAAAGTGCTATCAGAACAAGAGAATGAAGATCTTAAGGACGTAGTTTCCAATCTCGAAGGACTTCACATTCTTAAGGTTGATGATAAGGAAGGAGCATTTTACAAAGAAGCGAAAGGCATAATCAACACCAAAGATTATGAACTTTTGATGACCGCAAGAGATGATGGACAACATATCCAATTTCATACGAAAGATAAAGGAGATATCATTGAAGAATTACTCTTGATGGTAGGTGGAGATGAATTTGTCTTAATGAGCTTTACTGGAGATATTGATTTGGAGAAAATTGCTCGTCTTGCAAAAAGCTTGGATATTGATGGCGCAGAGCACCTAGGGAAACTAGACAAAGAAAACTAATTGGCTATGAATAAGAACTTCCTGTGCACATTGATCTTGTTGTTCTTGTGTACCATATGCCTTTTTAGCCAACGTCCAGTGCATAAGTTTATTGACAAGCACAACGATTATCATAATTCGGTGGCTATGACAATCCCTGGTTGGCTTATACGATCTGGGACGAATTTTGCGGAAAAATTTGCCGAAGATGAAGACGAAAAGGTGTTTTTGTCATTGGGGCAATACATAAAGAAAGTTAGGTTCCTTGCAATTGATGGTGATTCTCCCATTGACAATGAAGACATCCAGTGGCTTCTGGCTGGGATAAAAAAAACCAACTTAGAAGAATATGTAACCGTTCGGGATCAGGACAAAAATGTAAATGTTTGGATTGAGGACGACAACAACATTGTAAAGAATTTAACAATGCTGGCTCGTACAGAAGACGGGTTTGCATTGGTTACGATAAAATCTAAATTACCACTAGAGATCTTAAAGAAAGCTGATTTTAGCTTTAATAAGCATCTCTAACCATTTCCTATTATTAAATACAATTAAATGAGAAAATTTTTAACAATCCTCCTTTTGACTGGTGTTTGTTTTACAATTAATGCTCAAT
This sequence comes from Saprospiraceae bacterium, assembly GCA_020627705.1. GTDB lineage: Bacteria > Bacteroidota > Bacteroidia > Chitinophagales > Saprospiraceae > JAHDHU01. The sequence continues at coordinate 103,459 of JAHDGJ010000001.1, read as the reverse complement.
CGACTCAATCTATTCTTGAAAAGTATGCTGAGTCTGAAGAAGTGTCCAAAATGACGCTTACTGGAGATGTTTTACGAATGTTCGCCCAAGAATATGAGCAACGTGAGATCATCGACAAAGTAAAAAAGATCGACGTTTACATCTTTGGTGATGAACAAAAACTCAAAGATTCGGATTTAAGTTTGATCAAGGCTAATCTGAAAAATGACAATTACGAAGAGCTTATTAACCTAAGAGATGAAGGAAACAAAGTGAAAGTTCTTGTTAAAGAAAGAGGTGATACAATTAAACGATTGTTTATGCTCTTTGAAGGTTCAGACTCCCAAACTGTGGTAGCAGAAATGAAATGCAGTTTAACTTACGATGATTTGCAAAAGCTCCAACTCGAATTTGATGGGGTTGATGGACTCAAGTACATTAATGGCAAAAATGCTAAGAAAATGTAGCTTCGCTTTCCTCAGAAATACAAAGCCCATTCTACTTAGGATGGGCTTTTTTTATTGATACTATGCTATCTTTGTTTTGCTTGGTGATCTAGCGATCCTAACAGGGAATCCAGTGAAAATCTGGAGCAGTCCCCGCTGCTGTAAGTACTTACATACTCCTTTGTACCACTTTGGTAATCCGAGGGAAGGAAAGGAGTCTTGTGCAAGCCAGAAGACCTGCCAATGCCATATGATTTACTTTTAACCTTCGGAGGAAAGGATTCTTGGATGGTTCCATTGGAATCACTTCTTCCGTGTATATATACTAATTTGTTTAAATACTTTCTTCATATTCTTGGTATTTGCCTCCCAATAACAGAAGCAGCACTACAGACTACGAACGCTATAAATATTGACACGGTATTCATTTCATCTGATGTAAAGAAGAATTTTCAAATTACTCAGAGTAAAAACAAAAATCAACTATACACTACTCAATCAATAGACAAGCTTATCTCAAAAACGAGCGGTTCTTTTATCAGAAATTATGGAAGAGGCTCTCTTTCCACGCTTGCCGTTAAAGGAGGCACATCACAACACACCAGCATTACTTGGAACGGTTGCCCCATCCAAAACCCCATGTTGGGACTTTCGGATTTAAGCCTAATCCCTTCATTTTTGTTCCAAAACGTTGAGCTCCTTTCGGAAGGAAGTTCAGCGCTGTTAGGCAATGGTGCATTGGCTGGTAATTTAAATTTTGTCAATCAAACAAAGTCTGATAGTTCAAACAATCTAAGTGTACAATTGGCACAAGGAAGCTTTGGTTATTCTTCTCATTTGTTTCAGAATACACGTTCGTATAAGAATCATCAATTACGTTTATCCTATTCCTTTGAAAAAGCCGATAATGATTTTGACTTTTTTATTGGCCCCGACAAAAGGAAACAATCTAATGCTGAGTATTCTCGTCAAAACGCAATGCTCGAATATCGAATAGATCAAAATAGGATGTCTAGAACAAATCTCCGTGTTTGGTATTCTAACAACACCACCAACATACCTCCTTTGACCACGCAAAGCGAAAATTTAGCAAACCAAACAGATCAATCTTTAAAATCGCAGGTAGAGCATAGTTGGAAAGGTCCTTCGACTTTTCATAAAATAATTGCTACATCGATATGGGATAGACAACGATATACAGACCCACTTATTCTTCTCAAAAGCCATAATACTTACCACAGCCAATATGCAGAATACACCAATCAATTGGTATTGGAATCAAATCTTATGGTTTTGTCTGGATTGGATTTTCAAAGCACCACTGCTCAGACTCTTAATTACTCAAACAAAGAAAAACAGTACCTCTACTCTATTTTTCAATCCATAAAAAAACCTTTAAAAAATCAGATTATAAAACTTGGCTATCGTTTATCTCATGCCAACCAAGGAGCCATCAGATTAAGTCCTGATCTCTTTTATCAACTACAGCTTCAATCAAATTTGAATATTGCGCTAAGCCTTAGCGAAAACTTTAGGCGTCCTACTTTAAACGATTTGTTTTGGAATCCCGGAGGCAATCCAAATCTCAAAGCAGAAACATCGAGAAACTATGATCTGATTTTTGAATGGACTCCATCGGTTAGCAAAGCACATTCATTTAATCTAAAATTGAATCCGTTCGTTCGTAGAGTTAACAATTGGATCATTTGGGTTCCTCAAGATTTTGCTTTTTTCGCACCAAGCAATTTGGGAGAAGTAAGATCTGAAGGCCTAATTATTCAATCCAGATTTTATTGGAATTTTAAGGATTCTAACATTTCCATAGGCACTACACAACAAGTGGTAAAATCTTATAGTACAGAAGATGTACCGAGTCAAAGTTTACTGCGTGGTGATCAACTTTTTTACACTCCAAAACATAAATCGATAATTGATTTTGCTTGGACATACAAAAATCAAACCCTCCAACTGCATCATCAATATATATCGACGAGAAAAGGATTTAATCAAACAGTTGAGCCATTTACGATAATTGATTTATTGTATAGCTTAAAGACGAAATCTAGCGCAAATTCTGAATTTGAAATTTCTTTTGAAGTACAAAATATATGTAATACGCACTATAGGATTATAGAACGACGTCCCATGCCGGGACGAAATTTCACTTTAACAATTCAACACATACTAAAATAATAACATGAAAAATACTTTACTTGTCGCTTTCCTTTTGGTTTTAAGCACATCAATTAATGGTCAATTATCTGTGGACTTTGAGTCAATTTTTATAGAACAAGACTCTTTTTTAAATGGATCAGACGGTTCGGGAGGTTTCCAAATTGAACATGTTTTTTTACCCAATGATTATAATACAGAATTTTTAAGTTGGTCTGGTTGGGCACTTACAAACGATACCGATAATGTTACTCCCGGATTTTTAAACCAATACAGCTCAAGCAGCGGTGCAGGTTTTGACAATTCTGAAAATTATGCTACCACTTTTGTATTGGGTGAAAGCCACATAAACATATCGACTGGCTCTCCAATTGACTATAAAGTCAATGGATTTTATGTCAACAACAATACTTATGCCTATTTGAGTATGAGGGATGGTGATGCTTTTGCTAAGAAGTTTGGGGGTGAAACCGGAGATGACCCAGATTATTTTTTACTGACTATCAAAGGATTTGAAAATGGCATAGAGAAATCCGATAGCATAAATTTTTATTTGGCGGATTTTAGATTTGAAGACAATAGTCAAGATTATATTGTTAAAGACTGGAGCTATGTTGATGTGAGCTCTTTTGGTAAAACAGACAGCTTAAGCTTCAGCTTAAGTTCTACTGACATTGGGGCATTTGGCATGAACACCCCTGCATACTTCTGCCTCGATCAAATTGAATTTGATATAAACTCTTCTGTCGACCCTTCTGATTTTAAAACTGAATTGTTGGTATTCCCTAATCCCAGCCATGGTGTCATTAACTTTAATAGCCCAAATCGATTTGATAAAATTATAATCACAGATGCATTTGGCCGTTTTAAAAAAGTTGTGCATTCAATTAACAATCAAATTGATATCAGTGAATTGATCAGTGGTACTTACATCATTGAGTTTTGGATAGGTCAAGAAAAGGTTGTAAATCGAGTAGTAAAACTCTAGCAGTGCAAAAGTCATATTTCTTTTTTCTGATTTCTTTATCACTTTTTATCCAAATAAGTCTTCAAAGCCAAACGCCTTTTGGGAATGTCCCAATCGAAAATGTGGGTCCTACTGTACAATCGGGAAGAGTTGTAGACATAGCTGTAAATCCTGAAGACCCCACACATTTTTATGTGGCTTATGCCTCTGGTGGACTCTGGTATACAGAAAACAATGGAACAAGTTTTACTCCCTTATTTGATTTCGAAAAAGTAATGACCATTGGTGATATTGATGTTAATTGGGCTACAGGTGATATTTGGATAGGCACAGGCGAAGCAAATTCGAGTCGATCATCTTACGCAGGGAATGGCGTCTACTTAAGTGAAGATTCGGGTAAAACTTGGAAACATTTAGGCCTAGACGAGTCACATCACATTGGACGAATAGTCAGTGATCCTCAAAATCCAGAAAAGGTAATTGTGGCCGTTTTGGGTCATTTGTACACCACTAATGTTGAACGGGGGATCTATGTATCCATGGATAAAGGAATAACTTGGGAAAGGACGCTATTCCTCAGCGAAAATACAGGAGCCGTAGATTTGGTGATGGATAAAAACAATCCAGACCTCATGTTTTGTAGTATGTGGCAAAGAGAACGAAAAGCATGGAATTTTACAGAAGCAGGTCCAGAATCTGGGATTTATAAATCAAAGGATGGCGGATTAAACTGGGTCCACGTCTCAAATAGTGAATCTGGATTTCCAACGGGTGAAGGATTGGGAAGAATAGGCCTAGACATCACTTCAAACAAGGACACCACAAGAATTTATGCCTTTCTGGACAATTACAACCGCAGAGATGCTTCAGAATTGAAAAATAAGAATTCAAAGGCATTGACTACAGAAGATTTGAAGGAGATGTCAAAGTCTGAATTCTCAAATCTTTCGAATTCCACTTTGGAAGCCTATTTAAAAACAAACGGATTCCCAAGAAAATACACCATCGAATCCATAAGGCAAAAAGTCAATAATGATGAAATCCAAATTGAAGATTTAGCATTATATGTAGAAGACGCAAACCGTTTGTTATTTGACACCCCAGTTATTGGAGCTCAAATTTATTACAGTGATAACCTAGGTGAAACTTGGAAAAAAACTCATGAAGGATATCTAGACAATGTAGTGTATAGTTATGGATATTATTTTGGTCAAATACGAGCCTATCCAAACGATCTAAATAAAGTTGTAATTATGGGTGTACCAATTTTATTGTCCGAAGATGCAGGAGCAACTTGGAACAATATTAATGGTCAAAATGTCCATGTAGATCACCATGCCCTATGGATTAATCCAGAGCGAGATGGCCATATGATCAATGGCAATGATGGCGGAATCAACATCACCTATGACCATGGAAAACATTGGGTAAAATGCAACAGTCCTTCTGTAGGTCAATTTTACTACATCAATGTCGATAATGACGAGCCTTACAATATTTATGGAGGACTGCAAGACAATGGCGTTTGGAAAGGTAGCCACAAATATACCGAAGGCGTAAGGTGGCATTCGACTGGAGAATATCCTTATGAAAGCATAATGGGGGGAGATGGCATGCAAATACAAATCGATAGTCGTGCATCCAATATCGTGTATACAGGATATCAATTTGGAAATTATTTTAGAATTGACCTAAACACTGGCAAGCGCAGATACATCACACCTAAACACGAATTAGGCGATAGACCTTATCGATGGAATTGGCAATCCCCTATCCTTATATCCTCTCATAATGAAGACATTATTTACTTAGGTTCGAACAAACTCTTGAGATCTTTTGATAAAGGAAACTCATTTAAAGAAATATCTGAAGACTTAACGGGAGGAGGAAAAAAAGGAGATGTTCCCTTTGGCACTTTGACAACTCTTGATGAATCCCAACTGCAATTTGGGCTTCTTTACACGGGGTCGGATGATGGGAAAGTGCACATAACAAAAGATGGAGGAAACACCTGGAATGACATCAGTAATGGTCTACCTGATAGCCTTTGGATCAGCAGAATTCAAGCAAGCAAACATGTCAAAGAAAGAGTGTACATCACTCTAAATGGGTATAGAAATGACGACTTTAATTCTTACAAGTTTGTTAGCAATGATTATGGTGAGACTTGGAATGCCTTGGACAAAGATTTTCAACAAGGCCCAGTGAATGTGATTAAAGAAGATCCAAAATTTAGTAACATTTTGTATCTCGGAACTGACCATGGTTGTTTTATTTCCGTTAATCAAGGAGTGTCATTTAAGCGATACGCATCCACCCTTCCACATGTACCTGTTCATGATGTTGTTATTCAAAATAAGGCACGTGACCTACTTATTGGTACACACGGAAGATCAATTTATAGATGTGATATTACTTATCTTGATCAGATTGATCAAGCATTTGATGAGAAACTCTGGGTGTTTAAAATTCCTGAGATAGAACATTCTAAACGATGGGGTTCAAATTCAAATCCGTTTTGGCCTAATCCAAAACATGATATCCCATTACTCATTTATAGTGAACAATCACAAGATGCCCTATTATCTATTAAGAATAAAAAAGGCAAAGAGCTGTATGTCCAATCACTAAAATTACAAAAGGGCATACAAGAAGTTTATTATGATTTAAGCATAGATCAAAACAAACTAAAACACTTAAAAATACCAGATCTTACAGCTGCTGACAATGGAATAAGCTATTTGCCCAGCGGAAGATATTCTTTGCAATTAAAAACAAAAGCAAACGTCATTGCTAAACAAGAACTCGTCATAATAAACAAGTGAAAAAGATTCTAAAGTGGTTTTGTGTGTTGGTTTTACTTGGGGTATTATGGACTGCTGTCAACTATTATCCAAAACTAGAAATCGTAAATGCTTATGCATCAAGGATCGCTTGTACCTGTCACTTTGAAGGGAATCGTTCGTTGGAAAACATAGTCGAGAATGAACTTAGTTATTTCCCAATTTCTTTAAGTTCTCTAGAGATTAACCCAGAAGAGCAAAGTGTGACATCAAAAGTTTTTGGCCTTCAAGCTCGAAGGTCTTATTATCACAAAGGGCATGGCTGCAACTACAATTCAAGTCCCAATTTTCATGTTAAGAGTGCATCTTCATCTTCAACGATTGTTCCATTTATAAGTCCAGATAAGAAACACATCGAGACCTTGGACAGTGTAATGTCAAAATATTTCTTGGAGCATAAAATGAGATCTTTGCTGATCATTCGAAACGATACTATTGAGTATGAGAAATATGCAGAAGGTTTAAAAAGAGAAACTCCTCAACTAGGTTGGTCGATGACCAAGAGTCTTAGCTCAGCATTAATCGGTATAGCCATTAAGGATAGCTTATTTGATCTTGAGACAAAATCACTTTTTCCTGAATGGCAAAATGATATCCGATCCAGTATAACGATTGAGCATTTGCTCCATATGAACTCCGGTTTAGAATGGGATGAAAATGAAAAAGAAATTTCGGATGTAACCAATCTTCTTTTCAGAGAAAAAGATATTGGGATAAAAATGAAAGCATCTAAACTGGAATTTGACCCTGATTCATATTGGGAATATTCATCAGGAACAAGTAATCTACTATTAAAAATACTTAGAGATCGATTAGACGAATCAGAATATCAAATTTTCGCTAAAACTAGACTTTTTGATCCGCTGAACATGTCTTCAGCCTTTATAGAACAAGATGAAGCCGGAAACTTTATTGGTTCTAGTTTTAGTTATGCTTCATTACTTGATTGGGCAAAATTCGGCAGGCTTTATTTACATCGAGGGCTAAATCATAATGGTGAAAGAATATTGGATGAAGACTACATTCGATTCAGCTTAGAAGCTGTTGATATTAAAAATCCACAATATGGTGCGCATTGGTGGCTGAACAAAGAACAAGTCAAGTTCAAAAACATTTCTTCGGATTGTTTCTTTGCCTCAGGTTATATGGGGCAATATCTATACGTACTGCCAGATCAAAACCTTATCATTGCCTGTACTGGATTAACAGAGAAGTACGATAAAAATCAATTTTTGAAAGAAATCATTGAAGCCCTTAATTTTCGGTAGTAGGATTCGAATCCTGTTCCATAATATGGTTCATCACTTCCTCAAGTTGTTTACTCCCAATATTTTTCATTAATATTTCTCGCTGTTCATCAAGAATGAAAATTTTAGGCGTTGTTCGAACATTGAATTTTGATTTGAATCTACTTCTTCCATATTGGTCACCTAAATTGACAAAACCCAACATATTTTTTTCTTCTAAAACATCCCAACACGATTGATATTTGTCTTTGGTTTTGGTGCAAACGGCTAGAAAGGTAACACCGCGGTCTTTGAATTTCTCATTAAAGGCGATAGCATCAGGCATCGCTTTTTTGCAATGTCCGCAATCAGGAGCCCAAAACATTATTACAGTATATTTTGAAGTAACATCCGACAATTTGAATTCAGCCCCATCTTCTTTATAAAGCGTAATGTCGTCAACTTTTTTCCCAATAAGCACCGGTCGAAGTCTTTCAGCGTTTTGTTTCAACTTCTTTAAATTGTCTTCTTCAGACCAGGGTGCAAGTCCTTTGGAATAGTAATTATCCATAAGATGAACGTAAATCGCATCATAGCCTACAATTTTAGATTTTGCTGCATCATTGAGAAAATAACTGAGATAAAATCTATAGGTGTCTTCTGCTGGTTGTACTTCTTTCAAAATATAATCCATAGATTCTGCTATGGAATCTGGTACTTGAACGGTCATCTTCTCCAAATAGTCCATAATCTTGGTGTGGAAATAGGGTGTCCGTAAACTTGAAGGATTTGCGAGTTCTATGTTGTCAAAATAATGCGCCTTGTAATACCTGTACTTTTTTTCTTTTACATCTCCATCTAGCCCTTCAAAATCCGGAATATCAATTGGTTTGTTGGCATTCACTAACATGGTGGTTATAAACTCTGGATGGTCTTGCAACAATTTATTTTGTTCTTTGGATACTCTATCATCCAATTTATCCAACTCTTTTTCTAGTTTCTCTCTTTTTTTATCTCCTTCTGGTAATGCATCTAATTTTTCACGAAAGGTTGCAGCCTTAGCCCTCATATCACCAATAAGGTCGAGATATTTAAAAAAAGCGTCGTTATCTTCCGAACCTTTAAACTTGACAACAGATAGATCTTTGGCATCGACATAAATATTAAATTCTTGATCCAAATCATTGACCATAAATTGAATGAATTTTTTATCTGGCCATGTCAACATCAAGTATACCCCGCTATTAAGCGCTTCTTTTCCCTCCAAACGGAAATTCTTTTTGTTATTTGAAATCAGTGTATCCTGAATCAAATGGCGGTCGCCATAATAATAGGCAACCAAAACGGTATCATACTCGTAATTCTTTATTTCAAACTCAATGTTATGGCCCTGTTGAGCTTCAGCATTTGGAAGTAAAAACAAACAACTAAGAACTAAAAAAGAGAATATTCTTTTCATACTAAATCGTAAAGGATTCCAAAAATATAGACTAGTTAAACAATGATAATGATGCCAAAAAGTATGCATTTAAAGTTTTCTTAACAGAACGCTTAATTGCCTCCCCTACTAGAAGCCAAAAGATATAAAACAGCCATCCGAATAGCTACACCATTTTCAACTTGTTGAAGAATAATTGAGTGATGAGAATCCGCTGCATCACTGCTTAATTCGACGCCTCGATTGATGGGGCCGGGATGCATTAACACTATTTCTTTATCCAAATTATCTAAGAGCTTTTTGTCAATTCCATAGAATTGAGCATACTCGCGCAAAGACGGGATATATTTAATGTCTTGACGTTCGAGTTGAATTCTCAAAACATTTGCCACATCGCACCACTGAAGGCCCTTATGAAGATCATATTCTACTTCTACTCCGAGCATAGCTAAGTTTTTGGGAATCAAGGTAGGAGGTCCGCATACCTTTACTTTCGCACCAAGCTTTTGCAGACAAAATATATTCGAAAGCGCCACACGCGAATGCATGATGTCCCCAACAATTAATATTTTTTTGTTTGCGAGCTTTCCGATGCGTTCTTTCATAGAAAAGGCATCCAATAATGCCTGTGTCGGATGTTCATGAGTTCCATCTCCCGCATTAATAATATTGGCGTCAATGTGTTGTGATAAAAAGAAATGAGCTCCCGGAGCTGGATGTCGCATGACGACCATATCAACTTTCATCGATAGGATGTTATTTACAGTATCCAGCAGACTCTCTCCTTTCTTAACGGATGACGAACTCGAAGAAAAATTAACTACATCTGCAGACAACCGCTTTTCGGCTAATTCAAACGAAAGTTTGGTACGTGTAGAATTCTCAAAAAAGAGGTTTGCAATAGTTACATCTCGTAATGATGGAACCTTTTTTATTGGTCGATTAATTACTTCCTTAAAATTCTTAGCGGTTTCAAAAATCAAGTGTATATCCTCCTCGGTAATGTATTTAATACCAAGAAGATGTTTTGTACTCAACTTTTGTATTGTACTCATATTTGCTCTCGTTTGGGAGTAAACAACAAGACTTTATCAGCTCCATCAATATGTTCCCACTCTACCTTTACGTATGCCTCATCTATCGAATCAACTGTGATACCGACATAATCCGCTTTGATAGGCAAATGCCTATTAAATCTTCTATCTACAAGACATACTAACTCAATGGTTGAAGCCCTACCATGATCTTGAAGTGCCGACATGGCCGCATGAACAGATCTACCTGTATACAGCACATCATCAATGAGAACCACTTTTTTGCCGTCAAGTGAAAAATTGATATCCGTTTGACTTGCTTTTAAAGGTGTTTCTCGAGATCTAAAATCATCTCTGTAAAAGGTAATGTCCAGCTTTCCGAAAGTAATGTTGTTTTGCTTGGAATTATTTTGAATTAAAGCAAGGAGGCGCTCTGCAAGTACTACTCCTCTCTCCTGAATACCAATAATACAGACTTCAGAAAAATCTGCGTAGGTCTCAATAATCTGGTGACTTAGTCTTTCCAGAGTGAGATTGAAAGGTTTTGATTTAAGTATGGTACGACCTCTACTCACGATACAAATATAAGAAGCTTGATCAATTCTTTTTTGAAGCCTTGCTCCATGAATCTTTCAACGATATGGTTTTATTAAATACCAATGCCCCCTCTTTACTGTCCTTATCTTTACTAAAGTATCCTTTTCTCATAAATTGAAACGTTGCACCAACTTCAGCTGAGGCTAAAGAGGGTTCTGATTTTGCTACCGAGTGAACTAGAGATGCTTTATTATAAAATTCTAAGAAATCTTTTCCTTCATGAGACAAAGGCGCTGGATCTGTAAACAAAGTATCATAATGACGTACATTAATGTCAATGCTTTGATGCATAGAAACCCAATGCAAAGTCCCTTTGGCCTTCACTCCAGAATTGTCCTGTCCTGACTTACTGTCCGGATAATATGTACAATATATTTTTGTAATGTTACCTTGTTCATCTTTGTCTACTCGCTCTCCTCGAATTATATAGGCATGTTTTAAACGTACATTCTTCTCCAATCCAAGACGGAAATATTTCTTTGGTGCATCTTCCATAAAGTCATCCCGCTCGATATAAAGATGTTTGCTAAAGGGTAACTTTCTCGATCCTGCATCCGGATCTCCTGGGTTATTTTCTGCTAAAAGTTCTTCGCTATCTCCTTCATAATTCAAAATTTCGAGTTCGATTGGATCCAAAACAACCATCACCCTATTTGCCAATGCGTTTAGTTCTTCACGTACACAGGCATTAAATAAAGAAATTTCTTGAAGGTTGTCTCTTTTAGTAATTCCAGTTACATCACAAAACTTGCGTATGGCAGAAGCAGGATAGCCTCTCCTTCTCATACCAGACAAAGTAGGCATTCTAGGGTCATCCCAACCGCTGACATAGCCTTCCTCTACTAACTTTAGTAGCCGCCTTTTGCTCGTAATCATATACTCAACATTCATCCTGGCAAATTCTGTTTGTTTGCTAGGAAAGATTTCGAGTTTCTCTATGAACCAATCATATAGCGGCCTATGATGCATAAACTCTAAAGAGCACAAGGAATGGGTAATTCCTTCTATAGAATCTGATTGACCATGTGCAAAATCATACATAGGATATATGCACCATTCACTTCCAGTGCGATGATGATGTGCATGTTTGATTCTATAAATTACCGGATCTCGCATCAAGAGATTAGGCGAAGCCATGTCTATTTTTGCCCTCAAAACACGCGTTCCATCTTCAAACTCCCCGTTTTTCATTCGGCTAAATAAATCCAAGTTTTCTTCTATAGATCGATGACGATATGGACTCTCCGTTCCTGGCGTAGTAGGCGTTCCTTTTTGATTGGCTATTTCTTCAGCCGTCGAATCATCAACATAAGCATTGCCATCATTAATTAGTTTTGTGGCAAATTGGTATAGCTTTCCAAAATAATCTGAAGCAAACAAGGGCTCTCCATCCCATTGATAACCTAACCATTGAATGTCTTTTTTAATCGCTTCAACATATTCAGTATCCTCGGTCACAGGATTTGTATCATCAAACCTTAAATTGGTCTTACCTCCATATTTTTGGGCTATATTAAAACTGACCCAAATGGCTTTGGCATGGCCAATATGTAGGTAACCATTTGGCTCTGGTGGGAAACGAGTGTGTACTCTGCCTTGATGCTTACCGCTTTGGATATCCGCATGGACAATTTCCTCTAAAAAATTCAAAGACTCTTTTTTCGACTCACTCATAATTACATTTTCTCAGGCATTTCAATCCCCAAAATATTAAACGCGTGTTTCAGATGTTTTGCTACTTGACTTGAAAGGTTTAATCTGAACAATTTGGCTGCATCTGTGTCTGCCTTTAGTATCCTTATGTCATGATAAAATTTGTGATAACTCTTCGCCAATTTGTACGAATATGCAGCAATTTCTGAAGGATCATAATTGGAAGAAGCTTCTTCCAAAACCAACGGATAAGACAATAGCAATTGCAAAATTTCCTTTTCTACCTCCTCAATAGCAGTATAGCTATCCTCCGCTTTTAAATCTTGACTTTTAAGTCTTCGTTCTACTGATTTTATCCTAACATATGCATTTTGAATATAAGGCCCTGTATCGCCTTGCATATCAACAGATTCCTTAGGATCAAATACAATTCTTTTCTTAGGATTGATTTTTAATATAAAATATTTCAGCGCTCCCAAGCCTACCTTTCTATAGATTTCATTTTGTGCTTCTTCCGAAATTTCTAATTGCACTTCACGTTCTAATGAATTGCGTTTGGCTTCGTCAATAACTTCCTGAATCAAATCATCAGCATCAACAACTGTACCCTCCCTTGATTTCATCTTTCCAGACGGTAGATCAACCATACCATATGATAAATGGTATAAGCCCTCAGCATAAGGCTTATTAAGTTTTTTACAAATTTCAAACAAAGCTTTGAAGTGATAGTCCTGTTCGTTTGCAACAGTGTATATCATTTTTTTCGCGCCATGATCCTTAAAACGCAATTCGGCTGTTCCTATATCTTGGGTCATGTAAACAGAGGTACCATCACTCCTCAAAACTAATTTGTGATCCAGCCCTACATCTTCTAAATCTATCCAAGTACTGCCATCATCTTTTTGAAAGAACAACTTTTCTGCTAGACCTTTTTGAATCATGTCTTTACCTAGAAGATATGTATCAGATTCGTAATATAAGGTATCAAAATACACCCCTAATTTATCGTAAGTACTATTGAAACCATCATATACCCATTGGTTCATTTTTGACCAAAGCGCTCTAACTTCAGTGTCATTGTTTTCCCATTGTTGCAACATTTCCTTTGCTTCCAAACCTAAAGCACTATGCGTATTGAAGTATTCATTCTTGAAACGCTTGAAAAAAGCCTCTTCGTTCTCTCCTTCCTTTCTTTGTAACTGGTAAACTTTTGAGGCCGTTTCTTTGGTTTGCCATTCTTTATACTCCTCTTTAAATTTATTTTCGAACAATACATAGTAATGCCCAACGAAATGATCCCCTTTTTGACCACTTGAAGAAGGAGTGGCCTCATTTCCGAATTTCTGCCATGCCAGCATACTCTTACAAACAGCAATTCCTCGGTCGTTAATGATCTGGGTATTAATGACTTGGTACCCACCTGCTTGCAAAAGACTACTGGTAGATGCACCGAGAAGAATGTTTCGTATATGTCCTAAATGAAGTGGTTTGTTGGTATTTGGTGATGAAAATTCAACAAGGATTTTTTCTTCTTTAGCAGCCAAATCAAGCTTCTCCTTTTCAAGAAGCTTATGTAAAGCAGAGGTCCAAAATTCTGTGCTAAGTTCTAAATTTAGAAAGCCTTTGATTACGTTAAAGGAAGCTATATCATCAATGGAATCTACCAAATAGTCACCTATCATTTTGGCGGATTCTTCTGGACTCTTGCCTGTCCATTTTAAAAAAGGAAAAACCACTAATGTATAGTCTCCTTCAAATTCTTTTCGCGTCGGCGACAAGCCAGACATAGAAGTCAAGTCCAAATCATTCCTTTGGTCATTGAAATATGTATGTAAAGCTTCTATGACTGATTTCTGCAAATCCATATAAAAAAATTAAAAGTGCAAAATTACTGTTTTTGCAAGGGCTAATTTGGATTGTGAGCACGGAAAAAACTAAATATTACATTACCGTAAATCCGAGAAAAGTCAAAATGGGAATGATCTTCAAAATGATTGCGCTTATCATGTTCTAAAACAAAGAGTCCCCCCTCATTAAATCCTTTTAATTCAAGTACTTTTTCTACCAGTTTAGGATAAAATTTAAAATCATACGGAGGGTCTGCAAAAACCAAATCAACATTTGATCTGCTCGTATTTAAAAATTTAAACACGTCTCCTTTGAAGTATACTATGTTACTTTCATCGTTATCAAGCTCATTCATAATTGATTTGATAAACGCTATACATGGCCCATATTTTTCGACTATTTGTATGGAATTAACTCCTCTACTTAACAATTCAAATGAAATGTTTCCTGTTCCTGCAAATAAATCAATTGCACTGCATGCTGAAAGATCCAGATAATTTTGAAGAACGTTGAATAAACCTTCTTTGGCAAAGTCTGTGGTTGGACGTGTTTTCCATTTTTTCATTGGTGGATTAAACACTCGTCCCTTGTGTTTGCCTCCTACAATCCTCATGAAATGAAAGCTCTGAGTTGGCCTTCTTCAAAATCTGACGTAATTGCCCCTTTCCATTTGGTTTCTCTGAGAGCATTTGGGCAATACTTTTTGATAAATGCACATTCCTTATCAGAAAACCCTCCGAGCAAGGAAATATGCGGTAATTCTCCATATTTATCCTTTAGGAGCAAAGCAAAGTATAATGCATCTTCTTTTTCGTTAAAGTCAAAACTATTGACCAATTGCAACTCCCCTTCTTTTACAAAAATAAGTGTAACTTTTAAAGCGTCTTTAAATAGGTACAAGCCATTTTTCTTTGCACTAATTATGTGTCTAATTTGCTCTGCAATAATGTGTGTAAGTAGCTTAGGACTATACTTCTGTTTAAGTGTATTGACCGAAGTAGACTCGGTGGCCCAAAGTAAAATCAAATCTTCTACTACTTCCTCTTCAAAATAATTTGGTTGCTCAATACTTGAGAACCCCTCTATTTGAGACAATACATTGGACTTATTGGCTTTCGTATAAACACCATTAGGTAGAAGCGCGAAAAATTGATTTTCTACAATAACCTTTTGACTCATGGTATTTAATTAAAAAACTGCCTGAGGGAATCCAACAGGCAGCTAATTATATTTTATTTGATACAAATTATCTTTCCCAGTTTCCACCTAAGTTAGGCTTCGACATATCTCCAAACTTAAATACATTATTTGGCTTGTACGAATTATCGTACTTCATATACTTTGTATCCGCATAAGGTCCCATAAAATCCTTCCATCGTGTAGAAACCTGTAATACATTTACAAGCGTCTTCTGATACGTCAAGGTATCCGTCTCTATGACGAAGTTCTTTCCATCCGAAAACGGTACAATAGATAATGAATCAAGATTAATGTTAAGCTTGTTGATAGAATCAAGGGCACTTTTCATGGTAACTGTTCGGATAAATTTATCCGGATCATCAGGAAACTCAGGGTCTTGTGCAAGATTCTCTATGGTAAAACTGTCTCTAGTTAACACTTCTTTGAGCGTATCAAATGTGTGCGCAAATTTACCAGTGATATCTCGGTAATGTTCTTGCGCTGTTCTTACATCTACAAGTCTTTCTTTTACCGCTCCTGAGCGCTTATCTTTCTCTGCTTTGAATGCTATCGGCTCTTGAATACTTGTAACCAGTAAGTATCCAAGAAACGCAATCAAAAGAAACAAAAGAATGTTAATTACTAACCTCATTTTTCGTTTTTGATTGAATTTATAATTGAATTATTCCGTTCTTTGACGAATACAATAATAGTAATTTTTTAATCAAATTTTTCATCGATTGGCAATAATCATATTAGCTATAGAATCTTCTTGCGATGATACCTCTGCATCAGTAGTAAAAGATGGAATAGTACTTAGCAATATTACAGCGACGCAGCGCATTCATGAAGAATACGGAGGTGTCGTTCCTGAGGCTGCCTCTAGAAGACATGAAGAAAATATTATTGTAACCATAAAAAAAGCACTTCAGGTTGCTGATGTTGATATAAAAGAACTTTCGGCAGTGGCGGTTACCAAAGGACCTGGACTTTTGGGAAGCCTGATTGTTGGGACAAGTTTTGCCAAAGGCCTGGCATTAAGTCTGAATATCCCGATTATTGAAGTCAATCATATGACAGCCCATGTTATGGCCCATTTTGCTGAAGAGCCAAAGCCAAGCTTTCCATTTTTGTGCTTGACCGTTTCAGGAGGACATACCCAAATCGTTCAAATAGAGTCTCATAATGCCATGCGTATTCTTGGAGAAACACTAGACGACGCTGCTGGCGAAGCTTTTGATAAATCAGGAAAACTACTAGGACTTGGCTATCCTGCAGGCCCTTTGGTTGATAAACATGCCAAGAATGGTAGTCCCAAGTTTGAATTCCCTATTCCTAAAATTCCAGGACTCAACTTTAGTTTTAGTGGGCTTAAAACGGCCATCAGGTATTTTCTTCGAGATGGAATTAAAAATGATCCAGCATTTATTTCTAGCCAACTTGAGGACATATGCGCAAGCATTCAGCGCAGTATAATTTTGCATTTGATGGCTAAATTAAAACGTGCAAGTCAGAAAACGGGTATAACACAAATTGCTATTGCAGGTGGAGTATCAGCAAATTCTGGGCTGAGAGCTGCGCTCAAAGAAACAAGTCAAAAAAACAATTGGAACTACTATATTCCTGATTTTCAATATTGTACTGACAATGCTGCCATGATTGGCATTTCTGCACACTACAAGTTTTTGGATGGTGAATTTTCTGATTTGTATTTAACCCCACAGGCTCGAATGAAAATTACTTCTGCATGATATCGCAAAAATCCATACAAGATGTTTTACAAATTGCGAGTATTGAAGACGTGGTACAAGAGTATGTTAATCTTAAACGACGTGGCGTAAATCTATTGGGGCTCTGTCCTTTTCATAATGAAAAAACACCCTCTTTTACCGTTTCGCCCGCAAAAAACATCTTCAAATGTTTTGGTTGTGGCAAAGGGGGAAATCCTGTGCAATTCTTGATGGAACATGAACAGATGAGTTTTCCAGAAAGTATTCGCTTCCTTGCACAGAAGTACAATATCGAGCTTGAAGAAACTCAGAAAAACGAAGCATATCAAGAGAATAAACTACTGGCGGATTCTTTATACTTGGTAAATGATTTTGCAAATAATTTTTTTCAAGAACAAATGTGGCAAACAGACAGAGGCAAATCCATTGCTCTGTCCTACTTTAAAGGAAGAGGGTTTCTTGAATCGACAATCAAAAAATTTCAACTTGGCTATTGTCCAGATGGCCATGGGGTAATGTATGACGCTTTAATTAAAGCAAAGTATTCAGCAGAATTGGTCATCAAACTAGGCCTATCAAAGCGGGAAAATTCTGATTTCTTTAGAGCTAGAGTGATGTTTCCGATTCATAATTTGAGTGGGAAAATTATAGGTTTTGGAGGTCGTACACTCAGTCAAAATAAAAAAGCCCCAAAATATCTCAATAGTCCGGATTCAGAAATTTACAATAAAAGCAAGTCGCTCTATGGATTATATTTTGCCAAAAATGCCATCCGTCAGAAGGATCATTGCATTTTGGTTGAGGGCTATACCGACACCCTTTCTCTTCACCAAGCAGGAATAGAAAATGTTGTTGCTTCTTCCGGAACCTCTTTAACGGTTGATCAGCTCAAACTTATTAAGCGATATACCGAAAACCTTACCATATTGTATGATGGAGATGCTGCTGGTATAAAAGCTGCATTTAGAGGTATGAATTTGGTGTTGGAGCAAAATATGAACCTAAAATTGGTGGCCTTACCAGAAGGTCATGATCCTGATTCGTTTTTAACCCAAGAAGGAGTAAATGGTTTTAACTCCTTTATAGAAAAGGAAGCCAAAGATTTTGTTCTGTTTAAAATTCATTTACTTTCCAAAGAATCAGAAAACGACCCCATTCAAAAAGCCAATTTGGTTAGAGACATCTTAGAAAGCGTTTCTAAGATTCCAGACACTTTAAAAAGAGCGAGCTATATCCAAGTATGTTCTAGATTGTTGGAAATCAATGAAGAAATACTGCATAAAGAATCGAATAAAATTGTGGCTGGTGATATTAAACGCAAAAAATTACAAGAAGATCGTGAGACACTGCTAGCACAAAGAGCACATAGAGAAGAAGATGTAATTACTGAAAAGAAAAAGCCCAAACAATTTGTTACTGAATCATTGGGAAGTCTGTTTCATCAAGAAAAAGATTTGGCGAGAATAGCAGTTGAACATGGTTGTAAAATTTATGACCAAGAGGAGAATCTAAGTGTTATAGAATTCCTCGCTTTAAACTTGGAAGATCATTTTGCTCATTTTGAGAATCCAGCATTTAGCTCTATAATCCAGCTGGCATTTCAAGAATATAGTAAAAATCAAAACTATGATACCCAGTTTTTTACTTCAAACATCGATAGCCAAATCAATCAAACGGCTGTAGAATTGTTAAGCTCGCCTTATCAATACGCCAATTGGGATGATCGTGGATCGGGATTAATGACTCAAAAAGCACCCGAAAAGAATCAAAAAGAAGATGTTGAAAAAGCACTATATAGATATATTTTAAAGCATATTGGCAAACGTATCAAACACTATAAGGACAAGATCAGTGAGTTACAAAATGTTGAAAATCAAGAGGTAGAGCTAGTGAAAATTTTTAAAATCTATCAAAAACTTCTTGAAGAAAAGAAAAACCTTTCAGCAAAGATCGAAACCAATCTCACCTATAAAATCTAAAATATCCGCTCGATTTTGTATTTTATAAGGCGTTAAGTAGTCTATAAAGACCATCAGACTTCTACTTAACACTCTTATTTCTAAATTAAACACTATGCTATGGCAAGGGATGACTATCGGCCATTGGGTTATTATGAAGAAAATCTGAATAATCCTCAAGATGGTTTTAACCGATTCTCCGCTGATGGAGAACATTATTTTACTTACAACTTAGGAAATCAAATTTATCTGATCAGTGAAGGATATGCATCCGAAAATGGTCGAGACAATGGCATTAATTCTGTACAAAACAACATGAATAATGCAGATCGTTATGTTTATGACGTTGATGGAGATGGTAACCATTATTTTAGTTTGCGCGCAGGAAACAATCAAGAAATTGCAACCAGTAGATGGTTTAATTCTGCCGAAGGTGCCCAAGATGGAGCTGCAAGAGTTAGAGGAGGTATAGGCGGAGACACTGTCGCCTTTGAAGGAGATATGATCGCTGCTGGTGGTGCCGCTTCTATAAATATCGCAGCACCAGTCCCTGCAGGACCTCCAAAAGAAAAGAAGAAAAGAAAGAAAAGAAAAACGCCAAAGAAACCTAAAAAAGAAAAAGTATACTTACAAGATGGTTCATACCCTATCAATAATGTAAGCTATAAGATATTTAGGTCTGGCAACGACAAGCACTATTTTACTTTTCATAGAGAAGATGGGAAGACCCTATTTCTAAATGCAGATGTCAGAGGTTTTAATACCGAAGCAGAAGCCAAAGCAATGGTAGACGAAGTATTTAAATATGGGCCAGTAGAATCTAATTACGAAGGGAAACAAACTCGAAATGGCAAATATTATTTCTATCTAAAAGGAGCGGAAGGTAAAAACATTGCAAAAAGTTTCTTTTATGGCTCTACCGATGACATGCAACAAGCGGTTGGCTTAATGCTTGCAGGATCAGGAGGAGTTGTTGAAGAAGCTGCTCCGGCTGCTGCTGCTGCGCCTGTTGTTCAAGAAGCTGTAGTGAAAACGACAGAACAAAATGAGGAATCTAATGCCAGTGCTTCCAAAACGTCTGGTAATGTTGATGAATATTTAAGTTGTTCGGCATATCAAGGACATCCTACAAGTGCGAAGCACAAGGACTTTTCAACATTTACGAATGATGGAGAATATTACTTTGCCATGCTTGACTCTGATGGCAAAGTTAGATTAAGATCTGAAGGATATACTACCGAAAATGCCAGAGACAATGGTATTGCTTCAGTGATACGAAACAGAGAGCATGAAGAAAGGTGGAGTGTCAAAGAAGAGGAAGGCAAATACTACTCCATTCTTAAAGCAGGAAATCATCAAGAAATTGGAAGATCTTGCCCATATGATAACAAAGGCGCAGCGGGATGGAAGTGGGCAGCGCCAATTGCTGCTGCAGCCAGTATCGCGGCTGCGAGTCCGGTGAAAGAAGCACCAAAAAAAGCGGCACCAAAAGTTGTCGCAACAGAAAAGAAAGAACGTAAAAAAGAACGTGTTGCACCCGCTGCGGCTGCCGCAGCTACAGCAAGCAACTCTGATGGTTGTATGAAATGGTTGTGGTGGTTGTTGCCACTCTTACTTTTAGCATTACTACTTTGGTTCTTATTGAGAGGCTGTGAAGGTTGTGAAAAATCGGCTGTAGTAGCCCCGATTGAGAATGTTGTAGATGATGTTGTAGAAAAGTCAGATAAGATTATGGCAGGAGATAGCATTGCGAATGCCAAGGCGGAAGAAGAAGCTGCTAGAATTAAGGCAGAAGAAGAGGCTGCTAAATTAAAAGCAGAGGAGGAGGCACGAGTAGCGGCAGAAGCAAAAGCTGCCAGAGAACGTGAACTCGAGCGACAAAGAAGAGCTGGGGGAAATAAGAGCACTGGATATTAATAAAAAAGAGGCCGGATTTTTATCCGGCCTTTTTTATTTCTTGCCTACTCTATCGCGACTAGAAATAGAAATGTGCAAATGATCAGCAGTACCTTTGTGCCGTATGGTGTTAAATCCCATTGCCCAAAAATAGTATTCGAGGCTTTTGTTTTTCCATTCACTTCTACCTTTCGTGCGAATGTCAATAGCATGGACGTAATTTGACGTTTTTTGTTTGAGATGCAAAGAATTCTTGTTGCGTTTTAAGCCCATGGAATCATAATCCTCTATTTCTCTACTGGCATCAGTTAAAAGCAAACTTGGATCTATCCAAATCAAAGTACTAACACTAAGCCTAAGCACAGGATGTACTTCTAAAAATTCGTTTTTTAAACTTGAAGTCTTAAGGTTTTTCGATTTGATAAAAAGCACTCCATGCAAGGCATAAACAGCTACGAGTAACAAAGCGATCAAGGCTCTTCTTCTGATGGATTCTATATTGCCAAATTGACCCGTTAGTCGGCCGTAAAAAAAAGTAAAATATAGAAACAACAAAAAAGCTGTCAATACCAATCCAGACAGTAAAGAGATCCAAGGACTCGCAAAATAATGGTCGTGAAAAAAAACTGAAGCTCTAATCAGTACAAGAAAAGGCAAAAGAAGCAAAACTAAAACCTTACATAGTTGAACTAGGACATTCATAATCTTCTTTATACAAACTATAATTCTTTCCTAGCCAACGACAACAGAACCTAATCAGTTCCTATTGACACAGTTTAAATCTTCAAATGCTTTCGACAATCTTTTTTTGAAACTAAGTTCACTAGCACGCAACCATTTTCGAGGATCATAAACCTTCTTATTAGGTTGATCATCTCCATCAGGATTTCCTATTTGCTGTTGCATCCATCCAGCTTTTGGCTCGTAATAGTCTCTTACACCTTCCCAAAACGCCCATTGTAAGTCTGTATCAATATTCATTTTGATAGCTCCATATTCAATTGCCTCTCTAATTTCTTCTCTTGAAGATCCTGAGCCTCCATGGAATACAAAGTTGATTGGGTTCTCAGCTTCGATGTTTAATTTTTCTCTTAAGTAGTTTTGGGAATTTTTTAGAATTATAGGCCTTAGCTCAACATTTCCAGGCTTATACACACCATGTACATTTCCAAAAGCCGCAGCTACCGTAAATCTATTGCTGATTTTGTTTAAAGCTTGATATGTTTGAAAAACTTCTTCTGGTTGAGTATATAGACGCGCACTGTCAACATCCGTATTGTCTACACCATCTTCTTCACCACCTGTAACCCCAAGCTCAACCTCAATGGTCATCCCAAGTTTATTCATTCTTTCAAAATATTTACTGGATATTTCGATGTTCTCCTCTAAGGATTCTTCTGACATGTCCAACATATGCGAACTATACAACGGAACCCCATGTTTTTCCATATGCTTTTCCCCTGCATCCAATAAGCCATCAATCCAAGGCAATAATTTCTTGGCACAATGATCCGTGTGTAATATCACTGGAACATCATAGGCTTGGGCCATTTGATGTACATGTAACGCACCCGATATGCCACCTTGTATAGCCCCAAATTGATTGTCATTGGACAAACCTTTTCCTCCATAAAATGAAGAACCACCATTAGAAAATTGAACTATTACCGGAGAATTTAACTCCTTTGCGGTTTCAATAACTGCATTGATGGTATTGGTACCTACAACATTTACCGCAGGTAATGCAAAATTATTGTCGTTTGCATAATCAAATACCTCTGTTACTTCATCTCCATGCAATACCCCTGATCTAAATTTGCCCATTGTTATATCTTTTATTCGTTTTAAATTATTTCTTTTTCTGCCAAATATCTTTCTGCATCAAGCGCTGCCATACAACCCGTCCCTGCCGCAGTAACGGCTTGTCGGTAAACATGATCTTGAGCATCTCCACTGGCAAAAACGCCTGAAATATTGGTTTTAGCTGTACCAGGAATAGTTTTGATATAGCCACTCTCGTCCATATCCAACCATTCTTTAAATATATCTGTGTTTGGTTTGTGACCGATGGCTACAAAAAAGCCTTCCACTTTTATCTCCGAAGTTTCCCCTGTTTTATTGTTTTTTACTCTTACTGCTTCAACTTGAGTTTCTCCTAAAACCTCTTCCGTTTCTGTATTCCAATAAACCTCAATGTTTTCTGTTTTCCTGACACGTTCTTGCATAATCTTGGAAGCCCGCATTTCATCTCTTCTAACCAACATATGCACTTTCGTACAAAGTTTAGCTAAATAGGTCGCTTCCTCAGCGGCTGTATCTCCAGCACCTACAATAGCGACTTCTTGTCCTCTAAAGAAAAAACCATCACAAACCGCACAAGCAGAAACTCCCTGATTCATTAATCTTTGTTCTGACTCCAAACCAAGCCATTTCGCTGAGGCACCCGTGGCGATAATAACCGTATGCGCTTGTATTTCTTCCCCAGATTCTGTCCATACCTTATGTACAGGCCCATTAAAATCAACCTTAGAGATCATTTCAAACTTTACCTCCGTACCAAATCTAATGGCTTGATTTTTAAATTGCTCCATCATTTCTGGTCCTTGTACCCCATCAGGATAGCCAGGATAGTTCTCTACGTCTGTTGTTATGGTTAATTGTCCACCTGGTTCTGGCCCAGTATATACAATAGGATCCAAATTTGCCCTAGAGGCATAAATCGCAGCAGTATAACCTGCAGGTCCGGAACCAATAATTACTGTTTTTTTTATATCTACTTCGCTCATATGTTCGCATTAAGAGGCAAAAATACCATTTTGAAAAATTCGTCCTAAGAATAATGGATTAAATAAAAAATGGTTGTGGATTTAATATTAAAGTTTTGCTAATATACGATGCACGACATTTTCTAAAGCCCCACGGTTCCAGACCTTTATGGAAGCTTGGTTATAATATGGGGATCTTTCCGTAAGAAGTTGATCAACTTTTGTGTACAGTTCTTTTTTCGATGTCATAGTAGAAACAAGTGGTCTGTGGCCACGTTCTTTCCAAAGTCGCTGTGCCAGATCTTTTCTTGAAGATTTTAAATAAACCGTTTGCTTAAAATTGATATAGGCCCAGTTGCTTTTATAGCAGGGAGTACCTCCTCCCAAAGAAATGACCCCAATTGGTTTTTTACTTGTTTCTTTCAAAGTTTGGGTTTCTAGCTGCCTAAAATACGCTTCACCATTCTCTAAGAAAATAGAGGAGATGCTTCGGTTTTGAGAATCGACCAATATCTGATCTAAATCATAGAAAGGACAATGGAGCTTTTTGGCAAGAAGTTTACCTATTCTAGATTTACCCGAACCCATAAATCCGATAAGAAAGATGCTCTTACTATTCTGTTCTACTCCCAACATTATCATTTAAAGTTCACAAAATTGAAAGTATATTCGCAGGGAAATTATTAAAATATGCTGTTTATACTACAAGCTCAACAAAATCCAATAATCGGTTTTCTTCCACTTTTACTCGTATTAATTGTGATTTATTTTTTCTTTATTCGCCCACAGGCAAAGAAGCAAAAATTGCAAGACCAATTTATTCAAAACCTTTCTAAAGGCGACAAAATCGTAACCAACAGTGGCATTGTAGGTCAAATCACAAAGGTGGACGAATCGTCAGTGCAAATTCAAGTTGATCAAAAATCGTATTTGACCCTCGTGCCTGGCGCCATTTCAAAAGAAATGACAGAACAGTATTACAAAGATTAATCGTCTATCGCATTAAACTTACATTTCCGGTACGAATGTTTTCTTCTCCATTGAGGCACGTTGCTTTAATGCAATAAGCATAACTATCCGGAGTTAAACTAACTCCTTTGAATGTTCCGTCCCATCCTACACGAATGTCATCACTAAAAAATATTTCCTGCCCCCATCTGTTATAAACTGTAAATTCGATTTCATCAACAAAGAGACTTCTTACAAACAATATATCATTTACCCCATCTCCATTAGGTGAAAAGGCTGAGGGAATAAATACAGATTCGTCATCACAACGTGGTTGAATAACTTCGATTGTTACGGAAGCTTGGTCTGTACATCCATTTTGATCTGTAACTATAACCGAATAAGTTGTCGTTTCTGTTGGCATTACAGTTTGTATCACTTCGTTCGATCCGTTAGACCACAACACCTCATCACCTTCCTGCACACCAAATACTTCTATGACCGCTTCTTCACCGCCTATGATAGTAAAATCATCAGTAACAGCAATGGAAGGCCCACCTACCGTTAAATCAAATTGAAATGTTTCTTGGCATTCGGTAATCGTATCTCTCACCAGAACAGAAATCGTTTTGGAACTCGTAGCACTAATACTCGGATTTGGTGAATTAATACCATCCACGATGCAATCTGAAGGTCCCCACAAGTAAATTAACCCTTGATCAGGATTGTTATTTATGAGGTTGGCTACAATAGTTTCGTTTTCGCAAATGACCAACTCTTCTTCTAAAACAACATCAAATTCTTGAACATTGATGTTTATAGTATCTGAAACAGCCACACATCCATTCATATCTGTCAATTTAGCCAGGACAGCAATTGAGCTATCTACCGAAATGCCAATCATATTCCCAACACCCAAAATCGTACTATCTATTAGACACCAAGTCACAGGAGTTTGACTGTCAGTGGTAGCAGACAAACTTAAAAGTTGGCCCTTACATACCATGGTATCCATGGTCACTGAAACCAAATCAATCGATGGATTTGCGAATAATTGTATGGTGTTGGTAATTGGCGTGGCTAAACAATCTCCAGTTGTTCCAGTGGAACTAAGGGTTACCGTATACTCTCCTGGTCCAGGATAGGTATAACATGGCGCTTGTTCGGTACTGATGTCTAAGGTCGTTGTCAAGTCTCCAAAATCCCAAAGTATGCTGTCACACCCTGAGTTGTTTTCAAAACATACTGTGTAATCTCCACAACCATTAATCGTAACCTCAAATCCTAAATCCCCTTTCTCAATTACATTTACGAGAACAAATGAATCCAAAATACAGCCTGCAGTATTTTGGGAGGAAAAGTTAAGCTGATATTGACCAGGAGCAGATGTTACGTCAGCAAACAAGGTTGGGTTAAATAAATCCAAGCCAGTAAGAATGAGAGGATCTGCTTCCCATAGATAACTCACGCCTATTAAATTTGGCAAAGCGATTTGCAAAGTATCCCCTATGCATAAATCAAATTCACTTTCGAACTCTCCTATTCCGAATTCTTCATCTACGAATGTAATTTTCTCAGTATCCATGGTACATCCATTTTGATCTAAGGCTTTAGCAAAAACCATTAATCCATCGGATGGAACGATTGTTAACTCATCGTTATTACTTAGAACATTTCCATCTACATCACACCATTGGATAGATGCCGCAGCGTCATTAGAAGATGCCAAAAACGTCAATTCTTCCATCGAACAGAATGCAATAGAATCAGGTAGTTCATCCAACATTATAGTTGAATTTGAAGGATCATTTAAAACGATTGTCATGGTATCAGGTGAACCATTACAGTTACCTCCAAGCGTGTTCAAAATCACTTCATAGGTACCTGGGCCTGGATAAACATAACACGGGTCATTGAGTGGAGAAATGTCATTTGTAGTTGTAGGGTCGCCAAAATTCCAGATTAACACCCCAAACATTGCTGAGGTATTTGTAAAACACACTTCAAAATTTTCGCAATCCACAACTTCGTATGTGAAACTTAATTCACCACTCTCCATAACAATCACTTCGAAGTCAAAAAGTCCCTGGCAACCAAATTCATTTTCGGCTTCGAATTGCAAGATGTAACTACCGCTTGGTTGATCTTCCGGAATACTCAATGTAGGCGTCCCACTGTCAAGATTTTGTGTCAAAAATATATGGGGCAACCAGTTAAATATTACATTTTGAGTCGTCACAACATTGGCGGTTGTTTCATCCCCATTACATAAAACCAAAGGTTGAAATATATCAAGCTCCAATGAACCATCATTTATATTTACTTCTACCGAATCTGATTGGCAGCCGTTTTGATCAGTTAACAAAGCAAACACCGTTTGCATATTTGGATTAACAAATACCGTATTGCCCTGACCAATTAAGGTTCCATTTATATCAAACCAGCTTATCTCGCCATCAACATTTCCTGTGGCATTCAACTCTACATTTGAATCATTTTGACAATAGTAAAAATTACCATCACCCTGCAGATCTGCCACGGTCAATTCGGGTGTAGAAATTTCAATAGACTGTGTAATATTGGTCGCAGCACAGTACTCACCGTCATAAATTAAAGTCACTACATAGACTCCAGCTGAATTGTAAGAATAGCATGGATTAGGGCTAGAACTTATATCAGTGGTAAGATTTGGATCACCAAATTCCCATCTCACATCATTGACATTGCTGGTGTTGGTAAAACACAACGTATAGTTTTGACAATCTTCAATCGTATAATCAAAAGAAAGACTCGGTTCTTCAACTACAGATACCTCAATGCTAAACTCTCCAACACACCCATAGCCATTTGTTGCCGTAAAGGAAAGTACTTCTATTCCTGCTGGAGTACCTGAAGGTATACTGATCTGAGGGTTTAGTGTATTTAGCCCTGCAATTAAAAACGGATGCGGTGCCCACTCTACGGACAAATTTTGAGAACTGGTTGCTTCGAATGTAAAATCACTTCCTGCACATGTTGTCAAAGTATTATCCAAATCAATATTTACTCCTCCATCAAATAATGTAACAAATGCTGCATCTGAGGAACAACCATCTTCAGCAGTAAAAACTAAAGAATATTCATCTCCATCAATCGGATCGACTTGTATGCTTTGATCTTGCGAAATTTGGATACCGTCTGCATCAAACCATGTATACATACCTTGTTGACTTGACACCCCACTTAATTGTGTCGGAATGCTTGAATCGCAAAATACAACTTGTCCATTTACAGAAACTTCGGCAATATCAACTTGAGGGTTACTTAGATCAATTTGTTGAGTAACAGGTCCTCCATTACACCTTTCGCTTAAAACCTCTAGTGTGACATTGTAAGATCCAAAATCATCAAAACTAAAACATGGGTTTAAATCTGAAGAATTTCCTAGCGGATTGCTTGATCCTCCAAAACTCCACAATACCTCATCCGTAATGCTGGAAGAAGCTGTAAAGCAAACCGTGTATGTGTCACAATTACCTATGTTATAATCAAAGGAATATATGGGATCTTCAACCACATTTATTTGAAGGCTATGGCTTTGGCTGCAGCCCTCCCATTCTACATCAAAATTTAGTACGTAAACCCCCAATGGAATATTTGCAGGAATACTTATTGTCGGGCTTGATGTATTAGCTCCAGCTATTATCGCGGGGTCAGCTTGCCATACAAAATTAAAGGGTACAGCTTCATAAATATCCAAAACGAATTCATCTCCCAAACAAGCATCCAACTCGTTATTGGTATTAAGATTTAAATCTATTAAACTAATAGTGGTTGTCTCAGAATATGCAGTGCAATCGTTGTGCTCAGCAACTTTTGCTACAATGATTTGACCTTCATATGGCTCAACGGTAATAGCCCCACCATTTCCTAACTCCACTTCATTGCCATCGGTGATGTCACACCAAACTATTTGATCCTGGGCAAGTGATGACACTGCGTTAAGCGTTAACTGCTCTCCAGAACACACAGTAAGCTGACTTAGATGATTCACTATATCAACAGTAGGATCAGAGAATCCAAAGCACTTAACAAATGGTATACCAGCACAAAAATCGCTTTGCCCTTCTATCGTGATATGATATTCTCCAACTCCTGGAAATGAAAAACATGGTGCAGCTTCAGTACTTGTGCCCAAAACATTACCATTGTCATCAGCAAATGTCCACAAAACAGGTGTGATAACATTCGATGTATTTTCGAAACATGCCGTGTAATTTTCACAATCAACCATGGTATAATCTGAACTCAGAATCAAATGCTCTTCAACCTCCACTTCCACTTCAAATGACATAGAACAACCATTTTGATCTATCAACATAAAATTTAAAGTCTGTAAACCTGTGGCCTGATCCGTTGGTACCAATATATTTTGTGCAGCAGAATTT
This sequence comes from Saprospiraceae bacterium, assembly GCA_020627705.1. GTDB lineage: Bacteria > Bacteroidota > Bacteroidia > Chitinophagales > Saprospiraceae > JAHDHU01. The sequence goes on along the minus strand of JAHDGJ010000001.1, from coordinate 74,353 downwards.
AATGGAAACTGTAAAAACGGATGATTTGTCCATAGAATGGCTACCCCAGGTTCTAGATCAATTTCGATATCCAATGCATCCCCTTTACATAGAACTATGTTTTGAGGAAGTTCGAAGTTAAACGGATTCATTTGATCTATTTCTATAGATTTATTCAAGACGCAATTATTCTCGTTAATGGCCAGCATTGTGTGCACCATAACTCCTTGGGAGGGATCAATAGCCGTAGTAAGTGGATTCCCAACAAACGAACTAGAATTAGTTCCTTCGACAATAGTCCACTCTACTTCATCAAAGCTGAGTGATGTGGATGGAGCTATAACAGCAGTAAATTCTACTTCGAGCGTCCCATCAGAATTACAATTTTTAACCTCATACTCAATAGTATAGTCTGCAACATCCGATAAATTTTCTAAAAGCAAGTTGATGTTTTGGACTTGTGTACAGGATTCCGAAATTTCGAACTCCAAAGTGCCTTCAAGCATCTCTGAGGAAGTCAAAATCATAACAGGATTCCCTGTGAGATTAACTTGTAGACCATCAACCAATAGATTCCAAACCACACTCTCATTATAGTCCGACGGCAAATCAGTAATTTCTATTAGATACCGAATACCATCATCTGTACATTCTACTATTTGACTATTTAAAGTGTATTCAATGGCATCTTCAAACTCAAGCATTTGAATAGCAGTAGCGATGCAACCATCCGAAAGCTCAACCATTAGTTCTACTTGAACATTTTCAGTTGAGTTCAATAGCACATCTATATTTTGTCCAGACTCTTCTAAAATGGTATTGCCTTGAGTTATCGTCCAAGTCCATGAAAGAGGATCGGCCCCCATTACAACCGTTGTCAAGTCCGAAAGGGATAAAATATTACCTTCATTACAGCTAGAAAAACTAGCATCAAAATCTGTGGTTACTTGATCCTCTCCAATGGTTATCTCTCTTTGATAGGTGTCAAAACATCCATCTTGTGATCTTGTAGCCGTGAGATGTACCAAATAGGTACCTGCTTGAGGAAAAGTAAAACTTGGGTTTTCTTCAGTAGACATAAATGCAGCATCCCCATCGGGAAAATCAAAATTCCACTCATAGGCATCCGCAGAAAGACTTGTATTAGTAAATGTAATATTGGTCTGGCCACATTCGAAATTGTCAATTTCAAAAGAGGCCGTCGTCGGCGTAGAACAAACCCTCACATTATATTCAAAATCTCTTTTAATTCTGGACAACAATACACCATCCCGATATTCTTCGACACATACCCCAACCAAATACTGGCCAACGATGTTTGGAACAGCTTCAAATTGCCCAGTTATTGGGTCAATGGTCAATGGCGTTCCTCCCATAGGGTCATCAAATGAATAAGGTGGAACAAACAACACATCTTCGTATGAAGGACCGGCTGGTGGTTGTGGTTTTGGAATGTCGAAACTAGCACCATTACTTGGTGTACATAAACTATAAACTAATTGATCGCCATCGGCATCCGTTGCAGCATGACTAAAATCCAACTGCTCATTGGCGCAGATATAAATATCAGGCCATTGATCAAATACAGGACTATTGTTACATGTATTAAGTGCGGCTTCAGTAATTTCTACATAATAAGTAGAACCAGTTTGAAGCGGATCCGCAATGTTATTTAAAGAAGAGTTTCGACAACATCTTTGATATGCAAGAATATAGCCCCCTACACGAAAAGGAAGCTTAACCTTTTTAGTATAATGCGATTGATGGACACAAACTTGATTGCCTATAAAACCACAGTCACTTTGAATTTGCATGTTTAAAGTATCATCCTCCACGAAAGGAATCAAAAGTTGTCCAGCAATCCCGACATCAAATATTAAGTTTCCAGATTGGTCAAAAATACCAATAGAAGCAGGATCATCAAACTGAGCATCTGGTGCACCTAAGTCACAATCTCTTCTTATGGTCAATGAAAGTTCATAAATATCATTTCCCAAACACTTATACGTCAAATCTCCACCTACTATGTGTGTTGCATTGAGCCCTGTAAATGACATCCAAAGACACATGGCCAGTAGGCCAAATTTCTTCCATCTTTTTATTATCAATATTGATCTATTCATTGTTTCTCCTTTGGTGGTATTATTGATATTTGAGTCCAACAATTTCTATTCGTCGTTCTTTAGAAGCTTCTACACTGTAAATTGAATTCCTTCGGTCACTTATCTTGTCGCTGATGTCAGTGGAGGCCGTGTCTTCACCAAACGGCAACTCTAAAACATCAAGCTGATTATTGACAAAATATTTAGATAAGGCTCCATTGGCATATCGCACCAATTCATTTTTAAAACTATGAGTACGGCGTTTACTCAAAGCTCTATTGTATGCGCTTGCAGCACGAGGACTTGCATAACCCTTGATAGTTAAGGTTATGGATCTTCCACTTTCTAATTCCTTTGTTAATTGACTTAGAAAAGCTTGCATTTGACCATATCCACCTTTAACATCAAACTCAAAGAAATCATTCACCTTTTGCGATGCGCTAATTTTTGCTTCACCATTTAACGGCTTGGAATACTTTGATTTAAATTCTTCTTGTTTGACAACATATGGCTGATATGTATTGGTATAACTCTTATCTGTATACGTCTTTACGCTTCGCAAATCTGGTATATCATTATCGAAATACAATGCAATGGGCAAATACGACTCTGCTCCTCTACCCAAAAATATTTTTTTAGTTATCTGTGGATTACCTGCTTTAATTGTTATGGTGCTACTTGCCGTTTCATAACCATTTCTAGACGCAATAATCTTATATGTTTTACCGGGAATCACTTTCCATGAGAAGGAATTTCCACTAGGATTATATTGCTCTTCTCCTATGATCTCACCAGTAGCTGGATCCACCAATCTAACTGTCGTTCCTATCAATCGACTATTGGTTAATCCATCAAAGGTCAAAACATTTAGTTCTACACTTTGCGACTTCAAAAACAGTTTTTTGGTAAGTGTCTGAGATTCGAAGATATTTTGTGTTGTAAAATCAAGGGTATCGCTGGTATATCCTTCTTTGGTTGCAATAAGGGTATATTCTATATTGCGGTCTAACTTAAAAGGATGTGTATTGTCATTTTCGTTTAAATAGAACGAAACGATTTTACCTGTACGCTTTTCTATCAATTGGACCTCCACCCCTTCTAAGTTTGACAGAAGGTCCTTGTCGTATGTAAGTGCGTTTAAATCTAGATTAACCTCTTCATAATTTATTTCATAAATATCGTAGCAGCAGGCCTCATTGATTGCTTCTAAAAAATAAGAACCTTCTCGGTTTGAAGACAAATGCCCCTTCTCCATTTTATCATCAATCGTATAATATACATCGTGATAGCTACTGTTTATCGGAGCTGGTTGATGTTCTGCATCTAAAAAAGAAGATCTTTCTTTAATTGCTTTAAAGACATCATAGCCTCCTAAAGATTGATACCCTTCCGAACTAAAAAACAACGATTGTGTTGGATTATGAAAAAATGGAGTGATATCATTTTCGTAGGTATTTAGCTCACCCAAATTTCTGACCTCTCCAAATTGATTCTTTCCTTTAATCGACACAGACCACATATCTAAATTTCCTTTACCCCCTTTTCGATCAGAAACAAAGAATAACACCTCCTCTTCTAAGACAGAATCGAAACCAACATTAGGCTGTGTTGACGTTGTACCTTCTTGATTAATACTTTCCGGAAGTTTTACAGAGGGAAGGAATTCTCCATTTTCGTCTACACCGCGGTAGTAAATATTGCAACGGATTTCGTTGTTGTTTACATACTCACATTCGGTATAATAAACGCCTGTTTTGTTTGTATTCCAAGCGGTATGGGCAATGTGCTTTTCATTATCATTAAGCTGACCCTCTATTAATGATCCAGTTGTCTGATCCTCGGATTTTAATACTTTCGATATCAATCGCTTAGGATTGTAAACGTCGTCTAACTTTTCATAACGCAATGAAGAGAAAAACAATGCCTCTTTTTCTCCATCGTAAATGGCCCCAAATTCTGAATACGGACTATTTATCCCGTCACCCAAATGAATGATTTCGGCAGATTCATCTGGATTTTCTATAACAGATAAAGCCCATTCGCACGCTTTGATCTCTTTTAGTGCTTTTGAGTTATAGTATTTACTTTCTTCATTTTCTGAAAGAAATATTTCGTAGAGGGCTTTAGCTTCTGAGTATTTTCCTTTTTTCTGCTTGATGTCGGCCAGCCAGAAACTAGACATTGGGTAACGATCCTCGGAGTCATTGTCCAAAACATGCTGATACTTGCGTTCGGCAGGTGTGTAGGCGTTAAATAGCCTTGAAGCTTCAGCAGATCGAAATTGCAAATCCAAGTTGCTTGTATCGAATTCTAAGGCATTGTTGTAATAAATCAACGCACTGTAATAATCCTTCGACAGAAATGAATTTTCTGCAGCTGCTATAAAAGCCTTTAGCGTTTGAGCCTCACTAGAAATTGAAACACAAAGGAAAAAAATAAATATGGCTAACTTTTTCATAATGTTCGCTTGTGTTGACTTAAAATATTGGGCAGATTTTAAAATACCTCAAGGGCTTCACTGAGGTCATGATGTAAGTAAAATGGATTTCTGGGCCACCATTTTTACCATGCGCATTTCCAAATTCTGAAAGATCTATATCATAACTCCCACTCAAATAAAATTCATTGTATCTAATGCCAAGTGTAGGAAACAAAGCATGGTTTGTACGATAGCCAATCCCAAACTCAAGCGTTGTCACTTTCCCTCGCTGTTGATTTAGATAAAACCTTCCCAGAGCACCCAAAATGGTTTCGGCATATTCATCCTGCATTTGCTGCATGACATTAAGTTGTAAATCAAATCGTTCTGTAAGTTTTATAGAACCAATACCTGAGATTGAAAACCTTCTGGGTAACTTTTGTGAGGAATTGGAATAAAAGTTTGATTCAGGTTGTATTAAATGATAGGCACCTACTCCAATATCCAATTTGGTTCGGCTACTTTTTTGGTATCTGTAATTCAGTCCTATGGCATTTTCCAAAAAATTCACACGTTCCATATCAAAACTTTCTCCGCTTGACAATGAAGTAAATAACTCGCCATCAACCCATTGTCTGTCCCATGTTAGATTTTCAGGATCAAAGCCTCTTGAAGCAAAACCCAGCATCGCACCACCTGAGAGCACATGATTTTTTGATAACAATCTTGTGTAACTAAACGCAAGGTTTAAATTATTTAAACTTATTTGAGCATCCCCTTGTCTGTCATAATTGTAGAGTAAACCAGCCGAAAAGAAAGACTTTTCCGAATTGTTCATTAAAAACTTCCGATCATAGGACAAAGAGACGGTAGTCCAAGGCACCGGGACACCTCTCCATTGGTCTCTAATGCTAGCATTAAACCTTGTATCTCCATTGAAAATTCCGACTTTCGCAGGGTTAATATTAATCGGTGAATTGTAAAATTGAGAGTAATGTATGTCTTGAGAATTCCCAAAATTTATTTTGAGAAAAAACAAGAATAGTAATGCGGCGGTTCTTAATCTCATAACTCCTTAATCTATAGGTTCCAGATATAAGTTAAAATTGTAAAGTATTAGTACGTGATATTCAGCTCCTTACAGAACAATTCGTAATTCACTGATTATCAAGGTTTTTTAGTGCAAAAACTGTACTAAAACTTCAAAAAGAATAAGGCCCGCATGTACGTGGGGGAACTCAAAAAAGAAATAAATGCTAAAGGCATCAAAAGTTTAGAATGCCGTTTTCGATAGGCAAATCTTTGTTTATTATTTTTAGAACGGTAGAACTCAGTTCTTGATTTTGATATACATCGAGTAATCCCTTCTTTATTGAATGGAAGACTTCTTCTACCTCTCCTTTTAATTGAGTACTCATTGCGTTGGATACTACAATCAACCTAGGATTCGTCTTTAATGTATCGATTAGGCTAAGTATGGACGTTTCGTACTCTTGATTCAATGGGTAATGTGAGATTTCAACTGTAATTATCATGATATCAAATTAAGAATAACATTATACTATACTGCAATACGCTGCGTTACTTAAAATTATGCAATCTTTGCGCACTTAAAATTTTAGATGAAACATATTCCTTCCATTTGCTTTGTTGTATTCGCCACTTTCCTGATGTATTCATGTGGAAATTCTTCTACGCCATCTCAACCAAAGGATCTCAATTTTAGTGGCGCTTCGACCGCTCAAGATTTTTCTGATGTGGTCCTTTATTCGATTAGTTCGTTTAGAGGCGCGGTATTACACGGTCAATACGATAAAGAAAACGCGCCTGATTTGAATGCATTTAAAAAAACAACGGCTTCATATGCAGAGGCTTTACGAAAAGCGGATTGGGACAGAGATGATGAAGAAATTGTTCAAAAAGGAAACAAGTTCTTAAAAGAATATAGATGGTTGGACAAAAGACACAGACTTGCGGTTAGCATAAAAGTGGCAACAACCAAAAGAGGAAACAGCATAACACTGGATAACATCGAGTTTTTTAGCAACCTTGATATCCTGGAAAAAGTTACTTATTGACCTATAGTATTCTTGTCAACCATGAGGTACTCAAAGGGCGAACCCATTGGTTGATGAATTTTTCTTTTGAGTTTACTAAATGATCAAATACTAAAGTATCTCCATCTATTTCTTTTTGAACGTACTTCTCCTTAAAATCAGATTCAGATAAAGTAATAATTTCCTCATCCGCCTGGAAATAACTGTATTGTCTTCGGTTAAAAAAATCAACCCCAAGTTCTTTCCCAAGTTCTTCGATAAAATGTACAGAACTATCAATAGAGCAACCACTTGCTCCAGAACGTGAAGGATCCACAAATAAGGCTAAAAATCTTTTATGGAACACATTGCCGTAACAATCTAATGACACATTATGACTCGCCCAATTGTTTAAAAACCCTTCTAATTTGTCTCTAACAATATATATTTCGTCATATGTAAGTTCTCTATCCGCCACATATATCCAAACACGTGATTCAGAAGATAAAGCAATAAGATCTAAAACCATTTTTAGAGATTGTTTGATTGTACGATTAACTCAGAAATATCATATACCATTACATCTGATTCTTTGGCTTTGGCCCCATCGCCCAACATCGTAATGCAAAATGGACAATTAGCTGCAACAATATCTGCACCCGTCGCAATGATTTCATCCATTCTTTTTTCGTTGATTCTTGTATTTCCTGGTTCGTCTTCTTTAAACATTTGCGCTCCTCCGGCACCGCAACAAAGACCATTTTTCTTTGATCTCTTGAGCTCAATAAGATCTATATCCAAAGCTTCCATCACCTTTCTTGGCGCAATATATTCATCATTCACTCTTCCCAAATAACAAGAATCATGGTAGGTAATCTTTTTACCTTCAAATCCCCCACCGTCAATCTTCAACTTACCTTCTGCGATTAAAGCATTGATAAATTGCGTATGGTGCTGAATTTCATAGTTTCCTCCTAAAGCTGGATAATCATTTTTTATGGTATTAAAACAATGCGGGCAAGCAGTAATCATTTTTTTAACCTCATACATATTGAGTGTTTCAATATTTTGCAATGCAGTCATTTGAAATACAAACTCATTTCCAGCTCGACGGGCTGGATCCCCGGTGCACGATTCTTCGCTTCCCAAAATAGCATAATCAATACCAACTGAATCAAGTATTTTGACTAATGCTTTGGTTACTCTTTGTGCTCTGGCATCAAAACTGCCTGCACAACCAACCCAAAAAAATACCTCAGGGCTTTTGCCCTCGGCTTTCATTTCGGCTATTGTTTTTACTTTACTCATAAGATTTATTCTTTAGTCCATGCATCTCTAGCATCCGAAACCTGCCAAACAGATCCACTGTTCTCTATACTTGTAAACATTGGCAACCATTCACTTGGTCCTCCTGCCTCGGTGAGAATTTTATATCTTCTCATCTGCAAAATAACGTCCAAGGGGTTAATCATTACAGGACACTCTTCCACACATGCATTACAAGCCGTGCAAGCAAAGAGCTCTTCTTCTGTGATTCGATCAAATAGACTTGTATCCTTTATAATTTCTTCCAGGGCAACTCCTTTGTCCAATTCTTTTCCGACTTCTTCTGCCCGATCTCTAACATCCATCATCACTTTACGCGGCGAAAGTTTTTTACCCGTTATGTTTGCTGGACACGCTGAGGTACATCTACCACATTCGGTACAGGTATATGCTTCCAAAATATTTTTCCAGCTTAAACCATTGACATCTTTTGCTCCAAATTCTGGAAGCTCCTCTGTCATTGGTGTTTCTTCTTCAATCAAGCCCATCATAGATTTCACCTCATTCATAATTTGAGGCATGTTTTCCATAGCGCCTCTTTGCTCCTTGGAATAATAGACATTAGGGAAAGCCAAAAATATATGTAGATGTTTTGAAAATGGGAGATAATTTAGAAAACCTAGAATGGTGATAAAATGCAACCACCAGCCGGTTCGTTCAAGAATTTTTAAAGTACCTACATCTAAACCGTCGAATAAGAACGGACCTAGAAACGAACTCACTGCTAGGTTTCCAGTAGACGGGAAATGACTTGGATCCAATTTTTGGAGCAGTACATCTGTACCATTCATCGTAAATATCCCAAGCAACAACAAAATTTCTCCTATAAGAATCAAGTTTCCATCTAATGTTGGCCACCCGTTCATCTCAGATTTTACCAATCTTGGTACTTTAAGTAAATTTCTTCGCCAAAGGAATATGACCGTAGCTACAAAGGCTAGTACGGATAAAATTTCGATAAAACTTATTAGAAACCCATAAAAAGGTGATAATGCGCTCGCGAAAATTCTATGTTTCCCCGTTATCCCATCAATAAATATTTCGATCAATTCTATCTGAGTAAACAAAAAAGCCACATAAATGAATAAATGTAAAACTGCTGGAACAAACCTTTTAAACATTTTCTTTTGACCAAAAGCGATCAAAAAAACATTTTTCCAATTTCCACTTGCCTCTTCATTTTCTTCGAGTTCTCTACCCAAAAGAATATTTCTTCTAATTTTAAAGAAATTACTGAACGCAAACCATCCGGCAACAATAGTAAGTACAGCAAATATTAGTTGTTGGATCATAGGACAAAAATAGGAATTGATCTTTGACTCTAATCAGATATTCTAAAAAATGCAAATACTAAATTCTACTCAGATTCAACAAAAAATTAAGCGTCTTGCATTCCAGATACTTGAGGTAAATCACGACGAAACAAAAATTTTCATATTGGGTATAAATAATAATGGTTATTCATTTGCCCAAAGAATTAAACGTGAACTCAATAAGATTAGCGAATTAGAAATTATTTTATCAAGGGTAAGATTAAATCCAGCCAGTCCAATAACAGATCCGATAGAGCTTGACATCGACACCGACCTGCTAAAAAACAAATGTATATTGTTAGTGGATGACGTGGCCAATACAGGACGCACACTTTTTTATTCATTTCAACCATTACTGAAAGCACTTCCCAAAAAGATTGAAGTGGCAGTACTTGTAGACAGAAAGCACAAATCTTTCCCTGTAAAGGTAGACTATGTAGGACTTTCACTTGCCACTACAGTTCAAGAACATATTGATGTCAATCTTAATAACTTAAATGAAATGAGCGTGGTCCTAAACTAAGTGATAAGATCTACCTCAAAACAATCTGCAAAAGACTTTAAAAGCCTATGCTTGGCTTCCGCCAAATCTATTTCTTTGTTTAACTCCTGAGCAAGACTTGTGATCGTTTTTTCTTTCTCGTTTATTCCGCATGGGACTATGTTTTCAAAGTGGCTCAAATCAGTTTCAATATTCAAGGCAAAACCATGCATACTGATCCAACGAGACATATGCACTCCAATAGCGCAAATTTTTCGCGAAGGATTTCCATCAATCCAAACACCAGTGAAGCCCTTTATTCTGGTACCTACAACATTGTAACTTTTTAAAAACTGAATCACGCATTCCTCGAGATTCCGCACATATCTATGGATGTCATGATAAAAGAAATCCAAATCAAGAATTGGATATACCGTAAGTTGTCCAGGACCGTGGTAAGTAATATCTCCTCCTCTATTGATTTTGTAATATTCAAATCCTTTTTCTTTCAATTCTTTCTCTGATAACAATAAATGCTCCTGCTTACCGCTTTTGCCCAAAGTATATACTGGATTGTGTTCACAAACAAAGAGATGATGCACACATTTTCTTTGAGCGATCGGTATTTTAGTCGATGTTTTGTTTGTCCGCATTTCATTGAGTCGCTCTTCTTGGAGCTTCCAAGCGGTGGAAAAATCAATGCGATCCATCTCGTGAACGACAACTTTTTGCTTAGGAAGCCCTTTCATTACACTTATAAAGTCAATAAATTTAAAAGATCAAAATCGATAATTGTGATCAAATATATACTTCCTTTAGCTATCATGTTAACGACAAACTTATCAGGGCAAGTTGCGCAGAATTTTGTTGTTACGGATTACAACAATGTCGAACATGATTTATATGATGATTATTTGAACCAGGGCAAAACCGTAGCAATAAAAATATTTTTTACTTATTGCCCTCCCTGTCAAGCACAAGCTCCTCTATACGAAGACAAGTATCAGTCTTGGGGAGCGGGTCAATACGATGTTGAATTTTTTGAATTATCAAATAAAACGAACGACAGCAATTCCGCCGTTTCAAATTTTGCAGCTACTTATGGTACAACTATGCCTGCAGCCGGTAATCAAGGTGGGTCTGTAGATGCTATCAGCCAATTTACGTCAGGCACTTTTGGTACCTATTATGGAGCACCTACCTATATTGTTATCGCACCATCCGGTGAGGTAATATGGGATGTTGGTCTTAGTGGACTCGATGATGCGATCTCACAGACTGGAGCAAATGGAATGGGAAGCTCTCCGCCTCCATCAAATTATACCCTAAACATTACAGACAGACACAACGTATCTCTTGCTTATGGGAACAGTCAAGTTTTCATGAAATCCAACAGCGATGCCAACTATAGTTTAAACATTACACCTTTTATTTCAAATGGGACTTTTACTTATCCCAGCGACGATATACCAGAAGTTTTGAACCCAACCTTAAGTGTTTTGAATACAGAACAACAAATTAGTGGCGTTTCCGCTATAGACTTACTACAAATTCAAAAGCATTTGCTAAACATCCAGCCTTTTGAAAGTCCGTACCAACTACTGGCCGCAGATGCCAATAGTTCTTCAAGTATTACAGCCTTGGATCTTTTGGAAATTCGAAAAGTGCTTCTAAATATCCTTCCAACATACCCATTAAAACCTGTCTATAATTTTTATTTTCCAGATTGTGCCAATTGCCAAGAATACAGCTTGCCTTTTACCGAAGGGACAGAGTATACCATCCGAGTAGTTCGAGTTACGACTGGAGACATTCACTAATGATGTTTTAGTGGATAAGCCTTGAGTTGATTTAACGCATTCCGTTCCAAATTTTCAATGTTTGGAGTTGTAAAAATGGAAGACTCATCATAAAATAAAAACACAACTGGTGCTTCGTCTACAAGTATCTTATCCATTTGTTGATACAAATCAATTCGTAGGCTGTCATTATTTTCTTGTATCGCCCGTTCATAGAGTTGATCAAAGGCTTTGTTTTCAAACCTTGTATAGTTTGGAGGAGCAGGATTTTTACTATAAAACATACACAAAAAGCTTTCTCCATCTGGATAATCTGCGATCCAAGATCCTCGAAATAATGGAATCGAAGACTTGCGCATTCCAGCCCTCAACACTGCAGACTCCATTAATTCTATTTCGACGCGTAATCCTATCTTTTCCCATTCTTTAGCAATGAATGTGCAAAGGTCTATGTAATCCGAGTTTGTATAAATGGTTAATGGATCCAACCCATTGCCTTTGGGAAACCCTGCTTCTTGAAGAAGTGCTCTTGCTTTTTCTAAATCATAGTTATAGCCTTTAACCACAGTAGAATTGTGAGATGGCAACCCTCTTGGAATAAATCCAGCATTTGCAGGAACCCCAACATTATTCCTTAAAGCCTTTAACATTAGAGGTCTATTGATGGCATAATTTAAAGCTTGCCGTACTTTTTTAGCATTCAATTTGGATGTCTTTGCCAACTCCATATTAATTCCTAAGTATTCCATATTGAGATATGGAGACTTTATATACTTCACCTTTTCTTTCATTTCTTCTTTTAAGTTGCCATCCTTTGTAAGCAGCTCATTTACAAACGAAGATTCTAATCCAGAATTCAATTCTATGTTTCCTTTCATCAACTCCAAAAAAGCTATTTTCCGATCTGCGATAAAACTTGTCCTAACTCCTTCGAGTTGACTGGGTCCGAGATAATATTTTTCATTTCTAGATAAAAACAAGGCTTGATTCTCAAGCCACTTCTTAAACATGAATGGTCCAGTTCCTACCGGATGGGTCCTAAATCCCTCTCTGTAATAGTCCAACGCTTCTTTAGGAACAATGGAACAATACTGCATTGAAAGTATCCCTAAAAAAGGGCGAAAAGGTGTTAGAAGCTTAATTTGAAAAGTAGAATCATTTAGTGCCCTAAATGGCTGCAAAGTGTCAACCTTATCACTAAACAACCATGCACCTGGTGAATTTACTTCCGTGTCAATAAGTCTATTAAAACTGTATTCGCAATCTGCAGCAACCACCTTTCGGCTTTTGTTGGCAAAACAAGCATCCTCATGAAAAAAGACATCATTTCTTAAATGGAAAGTGTATTCAAGGCCATTGTTACTTATCTCCCATGATTTGGCTATAGAAGGCACGACCTTTAACGTACTGTCTAGGCAGACCAATCCATCAAATATATGCTCCACCGCCCAAATATTATTTTGGCTTTTAGCAAAGGCGGGATCTAAGCTTGTAATTGCATTTGGTTGGTTATAATGCAAGACTTTATACTCCGATTCATCTTGATTTGAAGCACACGCTACAAAAATTAGCATGAATAAAGTTGATATAAATGCACTTCTGGTTACCATAACTGATGTAAAAATAAAGAATAACATATGTTAACATTTTCTTCACATTTTTATGCGGACACCTCTAGTCTAAATTGCGTTTTCGAGCAGGAAATAATAATTGAAAAACCACCTTCTCACTTATTTCCTTTTTTAATGAATGTTTAGAAACGCGAAGCAACTTCCACCTGCTGATCGTACATATTGACACAAGCGAATGTTCTTGTATTTCGTAACAAAAACTCATGTAATGAGAGACATTTATGCTTGTTTACTAAAGAAAGTTCATCTGCTTTGTTTTGGACTCTTCTTCTTTGCTCAAAATGCAAATGCATTTAATGAAGCAATCAACCTTTATGAAACACCGATTGAGAATGAATTTAATTGTACCACTCTTCCAATAATTACTTGTCCCCCTGACTTTATTGGATGCCCTGGAGACGATATCTCCAGTGCTAGCCTTGGTGTTGCAACGGCACTCCCAGGTGGATCTAATTGTTCTCAACCCATCATTGGGTCATATGACCTCCCGATTTCAACCGGACCATGTACAGGTCAATTATTTATCAAAAGAATTTGGTATGCTTATGATCCGTCAGACGCAAGTTTATACGTAGACTGTGCTCAAGAAATAACATTAATTGACGAGACCGATCCAATTACTGATTTCTGCCCTGCAAATATATCCGTTGTTCCAAATCAAAATAACTGTACCGCAACAGTAACTTGGATCAACCCACAATTCAGCGATAATTGTACAGCACTAGTTGTAAGTTCTAATTATAATAGTGGAGATGCATTTGCAAATGGCACAACAACCACAGTCATTTATACCGCCACCGATCTATGTGGAAATACGACCAGTTGCTCCTTTGATGTTACAGTCGATGGCTCGTGTTGTTTTGATCCTCCAATAATTAGTTGTCCGCCAACTTATGTGGGCTGTCCAACGGATTCGATTGATCCAAGCAATACTGGAACTGGAACGGTTGCTCCAGGAAGCACGAATTGTTTAAACCCGAATTTAAGCTATGTGGATGCTGAAACCAATCCTTTCAATTGTGCCATTTCAAGAGAAATAACAAGGACTTGGATAGCTACTGATCCAGAGGACCCATCCAATACCAGTACTTGCACACAACTCATACAACTGCGAGATACAGAAGAGCCAACATTAACAAATTGCCCTACTGATCTAAGCGTAGACTCCAATGATGGTTTATGTGTGAGTGTAAATTGGACAGCTCCAACCGCTATGGACAACTGCCAAATTAGTTCTCTTACTGCAGATTACACGATTGGAGAATGCTTTCCGGTTGGTAGCACGACGGTTACATATTTGGCTTTAGATGGCTGCGGCAATAATACAAGCTGTAGTTTCATTGTAACTGTCAATGATGTAAGTTGTATGAATGGCCCGAATTTGATCTGTCCTGACGATTACACCTCGTGTCCTGGCACCAATGACTCTAATCCCAAAGAAACAGGCCTTCCACAAGTAACTCCAGGAGGACCTAATTGCGGAGCACCTGTTGTTGCTTTTACGGACAATGTTATAAGCACTTCAACTTGTGGCGAACAAATTATAGAAAGAACCTGGACCGCATACGACGCAGATAACCCAAGCTTCATTAGCAGCTGTATTCAAACAATTTCGTTTATTGACAATCTTAACCCTGTAATTACGAATTGCCCGCAAAACCAGACTTTAAGTTCAATTGATGGCAATTGTGTAGAAGCAAACTGGAATTTGCCACAGGCTTCAGATAATTGTGACTTAGCTTCATTTACTGCTACACACAATGCTGGCGAATGCCTTCCATTGGGTATTACTGAAGTAAGCTATCTGGCGACAGATGGATGTGGAAACACGAGCAGTTGCAGCTTTACTATCGAAGTTGTCGATAATAGTTGCACAGCCTTGCCTTTGATTAGTTGTCCTAATGTAGACAACTCTTGTCCTCAAATTTCTACAGACCCAACGATTTCTGGATATGCAACAGCAACTGCAGGTTCTACTTTTTGCGACCCTCCTTTAGTTACATTTGAAGATATAGTTACGAATCCATTTCCATGCAACAACACGTATCAAATAGAAAGGATATGGACAGCTACAGATCCAAACAATCCAAATTTAACAGCTTCATGTACCCAAATAATTACTAGAAACGATATCAATGTACCGCTTATTAGCTGCCCCAATGATATAAGTTTAGTTTCTTTGGACGGTTTACCTGTTTCGGTTTCGTGGAATGCACCATCGGCTACTGATAATTGTGGTTCTGTTTCTGTAACGTCAAATTATTCTAGTGGAGATGACTTTCCAGTTGGTACTACTGTAGTTAGCTATACTGCTACAGATCTATGTGGAAATACAAGTAGGTGCGAATTCTTGATTGAAATAATTGACAACAGCTGTAATACTGCCCCAATTATAACTTGCCCTGATGAAGATAATTCATGTCCACATATATCAACAGATCCCAGCATCTCTGGTTATGCTATTGCCATTGCAGGTTCAAGTTTATGTAGTACACCAATCGTTGAATTTAGCGACATCATCAGCTATCCTTACCCATGTACAGGATCATTTAAAATTGAAAGAACATGGACCAGCTATGACCCTGACAAACCAAGTTTGTCCTCTTCTTGTGTACAAATCATTACAAGAAATGACATATATGCACCAGTAATTACATGCGTGGATGATATTATCGAAACATCAATTGATGGCTTGCCTGTGGAAGTAACTTGGACAGCTCCAACAGCATCGGACAATTGTGGAGCTACGACACTATCCAGTAATTTTACAAGTGGCGATACATTTCCTATTGGAACATCAACGGTTACTTATACCGCTACTGATGTTTGTGGAAACACTAGTAGCTGTGAATTCACCATTGAGATAATCGATAACAGTTGTAATACTGCTCCAATAATTTCCTGTCCAGATGTAGATAATTCATGTCCACACATTTCAACCGACCCAAGCATATCCGGTTTTGCAACTGCAATTGCTGGTTCTTCATTGTGTGCTGATCCAATAGTTGAATATTCGGATGAAGTGAGTTATCCATTCCCATGTACTGGGTCATACAAAATCGAGAGAACTTGGAAGGCGTATGATCCATTGAAGCCCTCGTTGGTTTCGACCTGTGTCCAGACCATTACTCGAAACGACATCTACGCTCCAGTTATAACGTGTATAGATGACATAACTCAAACTTCACCAGATGGTTTATCAATGGAGATTCATTGGACAGCCCCTGTGGCATCAGACAATTGTGGATCTACAAACATCACTTCCAATTATAATAGTGGTGATATTTTCCCAATCGGTACTACTACTGTCACCTATACTGCAACAAATAATTGCGGAAACACAAGTACTTGCAGTTTTGATATAACGATAGAGTCTAATTTCCAAATTACATGTCCTTCAGATACCATTGTACAATGCAATGGGCCAAATGGGACTGCGGTTCATTGGGAGTTACCAGCGGTACAAAGTGGATGTGGCGTTGATTGCTTAGGAGGAGGAGCCATTGCAGGCTTTGTTTACATGGGTACTTTTAATGGACACCATTACTACTGCTCAGAACAACCAGACACCTGGGCTAATGCGCAAGCTTTTTGTGATTCTGCAGGAGGACATTTGGCTATTGTAAATTCTGCGGCAGAAAATGCATTTATCGCTAATTTCCTAACTACGCAATCCGCTTATATCGGATGTAGTGACCATACAAATGAAGGACAATGGACGTGGGTAGATGGCTCGCCAGTTACATATAGCAATTGGTATACAGACCAACCGAACAATTTTAATGGAGCCCAACATTTTTGCGAAATGCTAAACAACGGGCAATGGAACGATCAATATGGAAAAGTCGCTTTAGAATTTGTAATGGAAATCCCATGTGACAACATTGTACAAACAAGTGGTCCTGCAAATGGGTCCGTTATACCTACGGGAACACATGAAGTTTGTTATGAGCTTACAGATAATTGCGGAAGCAAAGCAAATTGCTGCTTTAACGTGACTGTTGAATCTTCCATCTCCATAAACTGTTATAACGATGCTCATTTTACTGTGCCTAATGGTAAAAGCGGTTTAATTGTAAATTGGAATACTCCTGAAGTCAATTCATGTTGTTCTGCAAACAGTTGTCAAGATGGAGGTCACATAGATGGCTTTGTTTACATGGGCAACTACGGAGGTTCGCATTATTATTGCTCCACGAGTCCAGACACTTGGGTAAATGCGCAGGCCAATTGTGCGTCTTTAGGTGGCCATTTGGCAATTATAAATGATGCCAATGAAAATGCTTTCGTGGCCAGTTTATTAACTACGCAAACAGCTTACATCGGATGCTCCGACTTTAACAACGAGGGCAACTGGACTTGGAACGATGGTTCTACCGTAACTTATAGCAATTGGTATCCGGGACAACCTAACAATCAAAATGGGTCACAGCATTATTGTGAAATGCTAAGCAACGGTCAATGGAATGATCAATATGCTAAAACTACTTTAGAGTATGTTATGGAGATTCCTGCTTGCATCAACGTGAGTCAAATTGCAGGACCGCCTAGCGGATCATATTTTGCGCCTAACACAACAACCACTATTACCTATCAAGCGCAAGATGCTTGTGGCAATTCAACGACATGCAGCTTTGATATCGTTATTTCTGCCAATTATTGTTTATCGGGTGGACAAAACAGCAACTATGTTTACATAGAACAGTGCGGATTTGGCCCTATCAACCACCAGTCCGGAAATAACGGAGGGTATGCAGATTTTAGCTCCACCTGTCATGACGTCAGCCCAGGAGACAACATTCCAATCAATTTAACACCGGGTTTTGGTTCTAGTGGAAAACTGGTTTGCTATTGGAAAATTTACTGTGATTGGAATCAAGATTATGATTTCTTTGATTCTGGAGAACTTTGCGCTTATGGTGCAGGAACTGGAACATTAACTGGATTTTACAATGTGCCAGGAAATGTATCAGGACAATGTCGAGTAAGAGTTGTTATGAAATATGGCTCTTATCCTACCGGGCCCTGCGAAATTTTCCCACACGGAGAAACAGAGGACTATTGCTTAAATGTGCTTCCTCCTGAGGCCAACGTGGCAAGTACAGATATTGCGTATAGGGAAGAATTGGATCCAATAAATCTGGGCGAATTCATTCCACCGTATCAACCTTCCATTGATGACACAAGAATTGCAGTACAAGTATATCCAAACCCGGTAAGTTCAATTCTTAACATCAATATTAACAGCGACCAGGCAGATTGGCTGGATGCACAATTATTAAATATTGAAGGAAAAGTTGTGAGAACAATAAAAAATGTTGAAGCCAATAAGGTGCTGCAAATCGATGTGGCAGATCTTCAAAATGGAATTTATATGTTACAAGTAAACAACGGTTCGGATTTAATTTCGAAACGAATAATTGTAAGTAAATAGAGTTTACCCCCTAAATAGTTGGCCTGTCTAGTTGAAAAATTAGACAGGCCTTTTTTTATTTACAAAATTCCATAAGCAACGTGTCGAGCACATTGCTCGTGCCTTCATCCATTTCTCCAGAATCATATACCCTTCCAAGAGAAGAAATTGGAAGCTTATTAGAATGTACATGCATCCCTAGATAATTTAAACAATTGGTTAGATAATCTAAGCCCCTCAAATTACCCGCTCTTCCCGCAGCCACACCAATCAACGCAGCATGTCTTCCTCTAAAGGTTTCGTCTTTATCTCGTATAGAAACGGCATCAATGAAGAGCTTGAATATACCCGGCAGTCCTCCATTATATTCGGGCAAGACTAGAATCCATTTTGATGATTTTTTAAGTAAATCATCTTGAATTCTTCGTAATTCTTCAGACTGATTGTCGGGAGAATACATTTGTGATGAAAGCCCAAAGTTTTCGACGTTTGCCAAATCCAATAATTGAACTTCCTCGGTTACGCTCCTTTCTAAAAGTTCTTTACATTTCATTGAAACTTTAGAAGTCATACTGTTTGCTCTATTCGTAGCACTTATAATTAGAATCATTAGGTATTATTTAGTACGTTTTTAATACTATAGATATCAATAGATATTTTGGGTTAAGGTTTACCTTTGCCCTGTGAAAATGAATATTAATCTTCAATATTTTGGACAATCTTGTGTTCTAATCGAGTTTGGTGGGAAAAAACTACTTTTTGATCCAGCAATTTCTCAAAACCCAATTGCTTCTGATGCCTTGTTAAATGCATTAAATCCGGATTATGTATTATTGAGTCATGGACATGGCGATCATAGTGCAGATGTTGAAAATATACTGCAAAGGTCAAATGCTACTTTGATTTCGACTTACGAATTAGTTAGCTATTTCGGAGAAAAAGGATACAAAGGGCATCCGATGAACACCGGAGGAAAATGGAATTTCGATTTTGGAACGGTAAAACTCGTCAATGCTGTACATTCTAGTGTATTGCCGGATGGGACTTATGGCAGCAATCCAGTGGGCTTTGTAATTTGGAATTCAGAGACTTGTTTTTATTTTGCCGGAGATACGGCTTTGACTTATGATATGAAGTTAATCCCTGTGATTTGTCCTGCTTTGGATTTTTGTATTCTACCTGTTGGCGACAATTTTACTATGGGATATGAAGACGCACTTTTGGCAGCACAATTTGTGGAATGCTCCAAAATTATTGGATGTCATTTCGACTCTTTCCCTTACATCAAAATTGATCATCAGAAAGCAAAAAATTACTTTGAACAAGATGGCAAAGAATTAATATTACTCGATATTGAAGAAACTATAGAATTGTAAATGGGTAAAATAATTGCAATTGCAAATCAAAAAGGTGGCGTTGGCAAAACGACAACTTCTATTAATGTCGCAGCGGCATTATCGATATTAGAAAAAAGAGTACTTCTGATTGATTGCGATTCTCAAGCAAACGCAACTTCAGGGTTAGGGCATAAAAAAGATTTTAGTGGTCATGATTTATATAGTTGTCTGATAGATGGCAATAGCCCAAAAGACGTGATTATAGAATCTGGGATTGACAAGCTTGATGTCTTGCCTTCTTCCATTGATTTAGTTGGCGCAGAAATCGAATTGGTTAATGTCTCTCGTAGAGAGTTTCAATTAAAACAGATTTTGGATGAAGTGAAAGAAGACTACGACTATATAATCATTGATTGTTTACCCTCACTTGGTTTAATTACTATAAATGCCTTATGCGCTGCAGATTCTGTTATTATTCCTGTGCAATGCGAAATTTATAGTTTAGAAGGATTAGGAAAACTAAAGGATACTATAAAACTGGTTCAAGAAAATCTAAACCCAAATCTTACCATAGAAGGAATCGTTTTATCAATGTATGATAAAAGATTACGAATGGCTAATATGGTAATTGATGAATTAAGATCAATGATAAAGGACAAGGTTTTTGAGACGATCATTCATCGTAATTCCAAAATTGGCGAAGCCCCAAGCGTTGGTTTACCTGTAATTCACTACGATTCCTCTTCGAAAGGAAGTGCTAATTTCCTAAACCTCGCCTACGAAATTTTGGTTCTTAACAACGATGACGAACTAAAAGAAAAATTGCCCTTTTAACTAAAATTGAATAATGGCTAAGAAAAAAGACATCAGTAAAGGAATTCGAGCGCTTTTATCTAACATTGATTCCAAAAATGAGTCATCCGAAAAGGCAAATCAAAACCTTGAATCAAACAAAATCCTGCTATCTCAAATTGAGGTAAACCTATCACAACCCAGAAAGCAGTTTGATGAAGAAGCTATTGAAGAATTGGCTGACTCCATCAAAACACATGGGATTATTCAACCCTTAACGGTTAGAAAAATTGCTTCAGGTAAGTATCAACTTATCTCAGGTGAAAGGAGATATAGAGCATCAAAACTGGCAGGATTAACTGAGGTTCCAGTATACATCCGTAAGGTCAATGATCAAGAGCTCCTTGAAATGGCTCTTATAGAAAATATTCAGCGAGAGGATTTAAATGCTTTAGAAGTTGCTTTTGCATTGCAAAGACTTGTCGAAGAATGTAATCTAAGTCATGAAAATCTAGCTCAGCGTGTTGCAAAAAAAAGAAGTACGGTATCCAATTATCTTCGACTATTGAAACTTCCTCCAGAAATTCAAGAAGCACTTAAATCCAAAAGTATTTCTATGGGACATGCACGGGTCTTGGCAGGTACCGATGACATTGCCTTGCAACTCACATTATTCGATAAAATAATTAATGGTAAGCTATCTGTAAGACAAACCGAATCTCTTTACAGCTCTTGGACCCAGAAAAAATCAACATCCAAAAAATCCTTAGGGGGTGCACAACTGCCCACAGAATTGTTGATTATACAAAAAGAAATGAAAGGGCAATTTGGAACTTCAGTGCGGATTGAACGGTCCAAGGCTGGAAAAGGAAAGATAGTTATACCATTTTCGAACGATTCAGAACTAAATTACATTTTAGACGTCCTTAAAGAGTAATAATATGATTAGGACTCTTTGCATATTTCTGCTTTGCGTATTCGCCACAAACATTTATTCTCAAATCCAAAGAGAAGAGGATGCGCTGATCAAAGCAGATACATCAGCGACTTCTGAGCAATATAGCAAGAGAACTCTCATTGATTTATTCGAAGGCAAGCCAGGAAAGGCTGCTTTATTTTCATTGGTACTTCCAGGTGCAGGGCAAGCGTATAATAAAAAATGGTGGAAGGTACCGATTGCCTTAGGTATTGAAGGGGCATTCATCTATAACATAGTACATCAAACCAATAATTTCAGAAGACTCGATAGAAAATGGAGAACCTTATTGGCCGGTGAAAGCATTAATTGTGACATCAACTATATGAGTCCTTTTCAAATAAAACCCGACCGCGATGCGGCTAGAAAATTAATGGAATGGTCATGGGTTTATTGGAGCTTAGCTCATGTAGTGGTCAGTCTAGAAGCTTTTGTAAACGCACATTTGTTAGAATTTGATGTCAGTGATGACTTAAGTTTTAGGATTAAGCCAGAACAAATAATGATACCCAATGCAGCCCCGATCCCAACCATCGGATTTATATACCATATAAATTGACGCTAAAAAGCTATTAAATAAGCCCCAGAGTATTCCTTTCTAATTTTTGATTCTAAATAATTCTTAGCTAGTTTTTCTGAAGGAAAATCCCCTATGATGTAGAGTATTTTATTTGAAATAGGAGACTTAAGGGTTTTGAACTTTTTGAATCTTTTATAAATCTCATGTGATTCTGGCAACTCTTCTTTCGATTCAAAAACAACTATTTTATGCCCTTTCATCCAATTTTCATCTCCGCTAATTATTTCGTATTTACTATCCAGTTCTACCTTTCTACTCACTTCATTCTTTTCGTCGATCATGGTATCTACTCTCTTGTCTTCTAGAATTACTTCGGAAGTATTGGCGATTTCTTTATTTACAATTTCCTCCTCGAGAAGTTCTTCATTATCTGTCATTTCGTTTGAAGGAGTAGTCATTTCATTAGAGATAGAACTTTCATCCACCAATTCTTCGATAGATTCTTTGGAATCAACTGCTTTATCAAAGTCCTCTTGATGGTCTACTTGCAACATGACGCGTTCTTCAGTATCTCCAACAATCTCTTTAACCGTTTCTTTTACAGCAGACCGGATATTCTTTGATTCGTTTTCAAATTCTTCATTGATTTTATTTACTTCTCTTCGAGACAAATCCTCATTCTTTTTGACTTCGCGATCACTTGGTACCGCTATCGTTCCTTCTTTTTCTATCTCTGCAAGCAATTCATCCATATGTTCGATTTGTTTCATGGACGCCAACGATTTTTCAACAAAGCCATTTTCATTCAACACTCCAATCAATTTCAATTCGGTGCGCCTATTTACTCCATGCTCCTCTTTAGTACATTTTACTCCCGGTTTGCAATGATTCAAAATATTGGAAAAACCATAACCTTTAGCCACTAGTCTTGATTGATCAATGTTTCCGTTACGCAAAATATAATCTACTGCAGTATCCGCTCTCTTTTGAGATAAGGCGGTATTGTCTTTGATATTTCCCCTGGCATCTGTATGAGAACCCAATTCGATAATCAGGTTAGGATTATCCATCATAAAAAGCTCTAGTCTATCCAATTCTAGCTTGGCAGTAGAAGACAACTCGTGGGTGCCCGGAGCATAATAAATCGTATTGACTTTAATCTCTTTGCCAGGATAAACCCGCTCCAGCTCCACATTGGCTAGAAGCGTACCAAAGGAATTTTTTTCTGTCAGATTATCTGTAACTCCTGGTCTCACTTCACCTATTCCTTCAAAGCACAAGATGCAGCCTTTCACATCGACGAAAGCCTCCATTCGTTTGGTTAAGAAGCCATTTTTACGAATCATCAAAGTGTAGTGATTCCCCTTTTTAAGATGTACTTTAAAATCTGGATTTAAATAATCATCCAGCTTTAGGACAAGTTCTTTTGTTGTATTGTTATACACTTCAATTTTAGAACTTTTGATAGCATCTACCGGAGTAGAATTGTCTTCTCGTTCTTCAGACATCGTAATCTCGAACAGATACCCAGGAGAACGATTCAACTCCAACTTAACAAAAATCTTATCGCCTTCACCTTTGCCAATGCTTTCAATGGCAATTGATTTTTCATAAAAATATTCGTGCGATGCTTTTAATGTAAATTTTTGATCTATTGAAACGGGAAGGGTAAAATATCCATTGACGTCAGAATTAGCTCTTCCAACCAAGGTATCGGAATATTGATCAAATACCTCTATGAGTATGTTTTGTAAAAATCCTCTGTTCCCACTTTCATAAACATATCCATCAATCTGAACGGAATTTTGCGCACCTAGAGTCAGGTTTAGAAATAATACAAGGCCAAGCAGAAGGGTTCTCATTAATTAATATTTAATAATTGTTATACAATTTAGACCAACAAAACTACATTAGTAACTCGATTAACAAGTGTAAAATATCCTCAATAGTTACTTTTACATTAAAGTTAATTCTAATATGAAAAACGACTTACGAATCATATTTATGGGCACTCCTGATTTTGCGGTTGATTCTTTACGTATACTTCATAAAAACGGTTACAATATAGTTGGAGTTATCACGGCTACAGATAAATTTGGAGGAAGAGGAGGAAAAAAAATTATGCAATCGGAAGTTAAAAAAGCGGCAGTAGAACTTGGCCTAAATATTTTACAACCTACCAATCTAAAATCTAAATCATTTGTTGAAGACTTGAAGCATTTACAGGCAAATTTACAAATAGTGGTAGCGTTTAGAATGTTGCCAAAAATCGTTTGGGATATGCCTCATTTTGGGACCTACAATTTACATGGCTCATTGCTGCCTAAATATCGCGGCGCTGCACCCATTCATTGGGCAGTAATAAATGGAGAAACAGAAACCGGTGTGACAAGTTTCAAATTGCAACACAAAATTGATACAGGAGATCTTTTGTTTCAAGAAAAGATAAAAATTGATCCTGCCGACAATACAGGGATGATCTACAACAAATTGAAAACCCTGGGGGCTGGAGTAGTACTAAAAACTGTGAAAGCAATTGAAAAGAATGAGGTAACGCTTCATACTCAAAAGGAAACTTTAGTTAGCCATGCACCCAAACTAAATCGGTTTAACTGTAAGATTGATTTTATGAAAACCTCCAAAGAAGTCTACAATCAAATTCGAGGATTAAATCCGTTTCCTTTAGCATGGACACATTTGATGCATAAAGAGACCAAAATAATTGAAGCCAAAATCTCAGATAAGAAATTCAATTACTTTCCTGGCACTTTGGTAACTGACAATAAATCTTACATAAACTATTGTACCACAGATGGTTCCATAGAAGTATTGAAACTTAAAGTAGAGGGCAAAAAAGCAATGGACGCGAAAGACTTTTTAAATGGAAGTCAGCTTCTTATTTGAGCGTAACAATTTCCACAATTCGCTCAAAAATTGCTCCTACAGCTCGGAGCTCTTGAAATGAATTTGATTCGGCTTCGTTATATGCGTTTATACTGCTTATTGAGAATTCGGAGGTGTCTCCTACTCCAATGATGTTTAAGTATAAAAAGCTTAAAATACTGAGGGCGATTAAAGAATAAGAAAGTAGTTTACGAGTTGTTTTCATAGTAGATCAGCAATAATAGTGGTTAGTAGTACAACGCAACCCTTTCAAGAAAAGTTACTTAAAATCAAAAAAATATCGAAAGTTTGAAGCAATCAACCCCAAACTTTCGATAAAATATTTCTTAGAAGCCCATTCCGCCTCCCATAGAACCCATTTTCTCCATGAATTCTTCAAACGTCATCTTCGTATACCCTGAGGCGTCCAATTGGAATACAGACTCATCTATTTTATCTTCTAAGGCAACAGCCGTCATGGTCATCGTCATTTGAGGTTGTTTTACGACCAACTCTAGTGGGAAACCATCAATTTCGAAATATTGCATTCCCTGCAACATTTTAGAATCTGCTTTGACATCTTTGGATACATACATGGAGAAAGCAGCATCTTTTGATTTTGTATCAACTATCGTTGCTTTTACGCACTTGTATCCTAAAATTTCCTTTGTATCATTATCGTCATATTGTACTTCGAAGTCTTCAAACTGCTCAGCTTGCTCTTCATTTAAAGCTTCCATTTCTTTTTTGGTGGATTCGATGTTCATTTTCTGACCCATCATATCCATCAACATATTCATTTTCTCCGTTTTGTTGTCGTACAAAGTTTTCATTTGTACCATTCCTCCCATCATATTCATTGAAGAAAGGTTCTTACCATCTTTAAAATGTATCTCTGTTTGAGAGCCCTTCATCATTTGTAGCATTGCAGCTACCTGCTCGTCATCAGAAGCAACATCTGTAATTTCCATTTTCAAATATCCTTCAGTCAATACCTTTTGTGCATTGGTAAAAGCAAAGGCAAACACAAACGTTGATAATAAAAGTGATCTTAATATTAGATTTTTCATTTAGTTTATTTAAGTTTTAAAGTTTCTAGTTAATACAATACTGTTAATAATTATTAGACGTCAAAGGTTTCAATCTGTTACGAATATCGATAAACGAATCTTAAAGCTCGATTAATATCTCCATTCATCTACATATTTTATAAATACTTTAGCCAAATTTTCTGCATCGGATATAGCTCGGTGATGGACTCCTGTAAATTCAAAACCCTCCATTTTAACTGCTGCTTTGAGCCCTTTATGCTTCTCTAATCCTTTGATACTCGTGTATTGATCTTTAAGATCGGTATATCGATCCATTATCCAATCCGTATCTAATTTGTGCAATCGACAATCATTGATTATAAATTGTTTGTCAAATGAGCCCCAACTGCAAAGCAAATAATCAGCATCGTCCTCAAAAATCCAATCTTTAAAATCCTCTATAACTTTTGGGAAAAAGGAAGCTCGATCTACATCTTTTTGGCGAATTGAAGTTAGTTTTTGACAAAATCCACTAAGCAACGGATTGACAAAAGGACGAATAAATCTTTCGAAGCTTCCTAATACCTCTCCATATTGATTTACCTTAACCGCACCTACCTCAATAATTTCGTTGATTCCTTTAGGTGGTCTTCCTCTCCAACAAGTAGCTTCTAAATCAAAAATTATAAATATCAAATCGTCCTCTATTAAACTTCCTGCAATATAGGGCTTTCGTTAGGGCTTTTCCATTGTATAAATTCTTGAAGATCATATCCCCTCATTCTATTGTGGTAATAATAGAGGAGCTTCAAATCTTCTGATTTAATATTGCCATGTTTATCCATGTACAATGTTTTTTGAGGATGAAAGATGCCTACAGTATTAATTCCTTCCATGATAAGCTCCTCTGGAGATAAATGTATGGCCTTGTCAAGTTTGAGTACTTTTTCTTCTTCCCAAGAAAATAAAACATTTTGCGCCTCAGCTACCACTCTCTTAAATTCTTCTAAAGGAATATAAACTTCCTTTCTATTAAGGCTTAGAATATTAAATATGCTCAACTTTTTCTTTTCGTGGGCAATGTATTGAAACGCAAGATATGCTATGAGATGAGGCGCAAGAACCAGATTATTTCGCATGAAACTTTCTAATATTTTTTCGCCTAAAATCTTCGTATAGACAGATTCCCTCTGGGCATTTTCGGATAGCACTTTACTTCGACCGATAAAATAATCCTTTATATCAATGGTCTCTCCATTGGTGTCCAAACTGTTGCCATCCTTATCTACCAAATTACCCATGACATCCATAGGTTCTCCAATGGTTAAATGAATTTTAGAACTGTTGTTCATGATCTTTTTGAAAAACCGAATCGTTTTTTTTAAGATGGACAATTCGTCTCTAGAATGAATATATTTTTCTTTACCAGAATTTCGTAAGAATTGATTGATCAAAGATTTTGCTTCTAAAACAAAAGGATAACCAGCTACGACTGGCACTATGAATATCTTTGTGTTATCCCCTTTTTGAAAATTAGCCCGTTGTGCTTCAACTACAGAGCCCAACAATCCCAACTTTAGTTTTTTCTCTATACTTCCTTGCCTAGATCTTGTACCTCCAGGAAAAAATATATTATTCACGCCATTTTGAAGATAAAGTCTAGTTACACCTTTCAAGCATTCTAAGTAAACCGGATTTTTCTTTCTTCGGTCTACTCTGTAGGCTCCCAATCGATTCATAAAAAACGCCAAAATCTCACTGTCAAAAAGATTTAGACCAGCGGCATAGGCGAAAGAGGGCAATCCCGTCATGCGATCAAGGATATATCCCATCATTACCGAATCCAAATTGCTAAAATGTGTTGGTACGACCACAACTGTACCCTTTGAGAACAGGGTCCTCATTTCTTCAATATAGCCGTCTAATTCCAACCTATCGTAAAGCTGGCGCTTGGTTCCCCAGTAAAATCTATTTTTTGTCGACCAAAAGGTATTTAAAATCCTTCGGAAAAGCTTAGTCAGAAAAGATACCGCAAACCGATACGTACCGATTTTAAAGTTTCCTGTTATTTCCTCAGAATATCTATTTATGATGCGCTTTAAAATTTCTTTGTTAAGGATTTCTTTATCCTCAGCTAAAGAGTTTGACTTAATACTCTGGGCAAGACCGTTCCAATACTTTTTTTCATCTCGAGGATCAACTTTCCATGCATTGGTCTTGATACGTATTTTTTCTAAATAGGCTGTTTTTTCGAGTAAGGACTCAAAATCAGGTCCATGGTTGTCGCTTAACCTATGTAAAACCTCCTCATTTACATTTTGGATGAATTCGTATCTGTTTTGACTCAATTTATAAATTGGCCAATCAGAGACTTTACTTATGATATGCGGTTTACGCTCAGACAAAATAGTTTATGAAGTTAGACATTAGTTAAAACTCCTTCGATAAAATCTAATATTTCTGTCTGCCCTATCTTTTTTTCAGAACTTGTCAAAAAGCGTTGTGGCAAGGCTTCCCAATGCTCCAATAGGGCATCCTCAATAGCTTGAATGTTTTCTGACAGTTTGATCTCTTTGACCTTATCGGATTTGGTATACACAATAACAAAAGGTAATCCAGCTTCTCCTAAGTAATTAATAAAATCAAGATCAATATTTTGTAACTCATGTCTAGAATCGATAAGCAAAAATGTACAGACCAATGTCGCTCTAGTTTCCAAATAGCGAGCGATCATCTTACGCCATTCCTCTCTTTTGTATTTAGAAATTTTAGCATATCCATAACCAGGCAAATCAACCAAATACCAGGATTCATTAATTTCGAAAAAATTTAGCAATTGTGTTTTGCCAGGAGTGCTCGAAACTTTGGCAATCTTTTTTCTTCCTGTCAGCATATTTATCAAGGAGGACTTACCAACATTGGATCTACCAATAAATGCAAATTCAGGCAATTCTGACTTAGGACAAGCCGATTCGCGATCAAAACTTCCAATAAATTTTACATCAGAAACATTCATAAAACAAATATCTACAATCTCTAAGCCAGTTGGTATTCTAAACCCACCAATCTGAAGCTTTAAGATTATATTAAAAAAGAGTTTAACGTATAATTCGCCCTAAAGTTGGCGTTAAATTTGAACTACATCATTTAATTCTTTTTAATATGAACAAAATCACTTCCTTTTTGGTGCTTCTTTTTTTAAGTAGTACGGCCTTTGCCCAGATAGAGTTAGGCATGTCCATGGGTATAAATTCAACAGATTTAGCGACAAATCCCATTTCGCATCAAGGCTCTGAAGGCATCATTAATCTTAACCTTCAAAATGTAGAATACGGATATCAATTTGGACTATACTCGAGAATCAAAGTTTTTGGTATTTACGTAAAGCCTTCTGCCCTACTCAATTCTTCTCAAGTCAATTATAACATTGAAGAAATTATTGGTGATGAAATAATATCTTCGGTAAAGTCCGAATCATTCACAAAACTGGACATCCCAGTCGAAATTGGCTTTAAATTGGCTTTCTTACGTTTAAGTGCTGGACCTGTTGCGCATATTGTTTTGAATTCTACCTCAGAGCTTTTTCAAATAAAAGGATATTCTCAAAGATTTACTGACGCGACCTATGGTCTTTGGCTTGGTGCAGGAGTGGACATATGGAAATTTCGTCTTGATATAAATTATGAAACCAATTTGTCAAGATTTGGTGATCACATCACAATAGATGGTCAAGAATTGTCCTTCTCAAATAATGCCAACCGATTATTGCTCACTTTGGGCTATGCTTTTTAAAGTTGGCATGATATTAGACTAATATATAATATAACAAGCAATTGTTAAAACCAACATCAGCCACTTTCGAGTGGCTTTTTTTTTTACACCGAACTCAATATGGGGTCGTGATCGAAATTTCTAAAATCAACAGGTGATACTCCTGATATTCCCATATCCTGCATGTATACCCCGTAGAGCACATCAACTTCAGCCATTGTCGCTTTGTTGTGGGTAACAATGACAAATTGCGAGTCTTTAGAAAACTCTTTGATTATGTTGTTAAACTTTAAGACATTGACATCATCCAAAGGCGCATCAACCTCATCAAAAATACAGAAAGGCGCAGGTTTCTGAAGGTAGAAGGCAAAGAGTAATGCAGTAGCTGTTAAGGTCATTTCTCCCCCAGACAATTGACTTAACGAAAGGGGGCGCTTCCCTTTTGGTCTAGCAATGATCTCTATAGTAGAATCCAACGGATTGTCAGGATTCTCAATAATTAAATCACAGGTATCGCCCTCATTAAAGAGGCTTTGGAAAACTTTCTTAAAGTTGTCTCTAACCTTGTTAAAGGTTTGATTAAACAAATCGGTTGCAGTTTCTTCAATTTCATATATCGTATCCAACAAAGATTCTTTGGCATCCAAAATATCATTTCTTTGTCCTGAAATGAGCTCATGTCTTTCTTGCATGGTATTAAATGCCTCAACCGCCATGGGGTTTATTTCTCCAAAACCATTCAGTTTTCTACGTATTCCTTCAACAGCTGCTTTTAACTCACTGACGCTTAAAGTCTCGTCTGCCTCAAGCTTGAGCACTTCTTCAAGCTCAATATCAAATTCAATTTTTACTCGTTCACCTACAGAGGCCATTTGAAATTTGACTCCATTTAATTTGTCCTTAGATTCATTTATTAGTATTTGAGTCTTTTGAAGTTTTCTGTTTTCTTCTCGAATCCTGTCCTCCCGCTCCGCAATTTCGTTTCGGCCTTTAAAAAACCGTTGCTCAAACTCAGACAAATCTCCTTCTGCTGATTTCTTCTTTTCATAAAACTCAATAAGCCGGCCTTCGCAAGAATTGAACTCTTTTTGAATCCGTTCTTTTTCTGAATCAATTTTGGACAAAGAATCGCTGGCTTGCTCCACTCTTAAAGTCAACTCTTGCTTTCTCTGTAAAGAAAATGAAATATCGTTTTGCGTTTTTTCAACTTCGGCTTTTTTATGAATTATGGCAATGTTTTTTTCATTGACATGCTGAGCTGCAGTGGAAGCACTTGCCGAAAGTTTATCTAAAGCATCCGTATCACCTATAGCGACATCTGGATGCAATAATGATTCATTTATTTGATTAAGCTCGTTTTGATTTTGAATCAATTGAGCATTGATCTCAACTAAAGCTGTTTCATTCGATAATACTTTCTCAGACAATTCATTTGTAATTGATCCTAAGCCCTCTATTTTGGTATCGAATTCAACTTCTATCCGTTCTAGTTGAATAATTTGTTGAGCCAAATCATCCACCTCAGTATTGAGCCTCTCGAAATTGAACGCTTCTATGCGCTTATCCTTTTTTGCTTTTTCTTCCTCAAGTTTTTTGACATCTACCTTAAGGACTTTAATCTCCTTCTCTAATTTTTCAAGCTCTTTTTTTCGACCTATTCGTTTGCCTTCAAACAAGCCTACTGATCCCCCTGAGACCGAAGTAAGACTCTTAACGAAGTCTCCCCTCTTTGACAAATAAATTTGATCTCCATCCAACTGTCCGATAGACTTATCCGTAATAAAAACATTTTCGAGTAAGTGGTCAATTAGACGTTGATATTTGCCGTTTACTTTAACCACATCTCCTGCTGGAATTCCGAGATTCGAATTTGATTTTTTCGTAGATGGCATCTTATCTAATAGAAAAAACTGAGCTTTTCCTTTTTGAGACTTTTGAAGTACATCAATAGCTTTGCCTGCTTCTTTCACATTATCCACAATAAGATAATTTAAAAACGGGCTTAAAAAATGCTCTATAATCCCTTTATAATCCTTATCAACATCAACAATATCAGCAAGTACAGGAACTTTAGAATTCCAATTTTTTGAGAGAAACTTCATGGATTCTGGGAATCCTTCTTGATTCTCAATCATCGACTTCAACAAGTTATATTGATTAGATTTAACGTCTGAGGTTCGATGTAATTCTTGAAGCTTTTGATCTAACTTTAAAACATCTCCAGCTAAAACATCCTTTTCTTGAAGCAAAACATCGCGAGCTTCTAATTTTTCACGCCGCTTACTTTTTACCTCTTCTAAAGATTTTTGATTGGACGCTTTTTGTTTTTGCAAGGCATCAAAATCTGAGTTTCGAGTTTTGAACAAAGATTTAAAATTTCGCACTTCATTCTCCACCACGCTTAAGCGATTTTGCAGTATCGCCAAATTCTTCTCTTTCTCATATTTGGATTTTTCTAAAGTTTGCACTTTAGAACTTGTTGAATCGAAGAGTTGCTTAGATTGCAAATATTGAGATTCCTTATGCTTAAACTCTTCATCCAATTTTTCAAATTCTACTTTTAGCGCTTCCAACTCAAGCGAAAGTTTTTCCTGTTCTTTCGTTTTTGTAGCCAATAAGCTTTCCAATTCGTTGAGTTGTGGTGTAGATTCCGCAAGTAACGAAGTGTTTGTATTTTTCTCTATTTCTTTAAACTCAAGTTGCTGAGCCAACAAATCCTTTTTACTCTCCATTTCACGGATTTCACTCACCAATTCGTTGACTACTTTTTGCTTTCCACTTAGGTTTTGTTCTTCATTAACTTGGTCTTTCTTCCCCTCTTGTAATTCTGCTTCAAGTTTCGAAATAAGCGCTTCTAATGCACCATATTTATTTTCTGATTCGGTAATTCTTGAAGTAAATTTTTCGTGCTTTTCTTTTAGATCAGCAATAGACAAAATGGTATAATTAATACTTTTTGTCTTGTATTCTTCTTTTAGCGCCTGGTATTTCGCTGCTCTTTTGGCTTGCTTTTCAAGGGTTTTCATGTTTGCTTCAATTTCATGAAGCAAATCCTCTACCCGTTCTAGATCTTCAGAAGTGCTTTTTAATTTATTGAGGGTTTCTCGTTTCCTTTTTTTAAACTTCGATATCCCTGCAACTTGCTCAAACATTTTTCTTCGAGCATTATCTTTATCTTTTAGGATGTCTTCAACCATCCCCAGAGCAATAATGGCGTAGGAGTTTGACCCAATACCAGTATCCACTAACAAATCATGAATATCTCGCAGTCTACATTTAACGCCATTGAGGTGATATTCACTATCTCCGTTACGATATAGATAACGAGACAGTTTCACTTCATTAAATTCTGTCGGAAGTATATTTTTGGTATTCTCAAAAGTGATCGAAACTTGTGCTACTCCTGCTGGTTTTTTACCCTCTGCACCGTTAAAAATTACATCTGATCTGTTGTCTAATCTAAGCTCCTTTCCTTTTTGTTCTCCTAAAACCCAACGTATGGCATCGACAATATTCGATTTACCAGATCCATTAGGACCTACAACGCCAGTTACAGCTTCATTAAAATGAAGCACGGTATGGTTTGCAAAACTTTTAAAACCTTTTATTTCAAGGGTCTTCAATCTCATGGCGCGCAAATATATGTCTTTTACGAATATAATTTTTTTAGTTATGTAGGAGAAAAAAACCTAAAGTTTAGAGGCTCCTATTCCACCATCTAGCGGTGATCATATATCGGTAAGTGGCAATCAGTATAATAAGCCAATAAAATATTTCTGCAGTCCATACTAGATGAATGGGACATTCTTTAATGTAAACCAAAAACCAAGTTAGGCCCAAGTAAAAAGCAGTAGCCCAAAATTGAATATTAAAGGCCAACACAGTTGCTCCAGCCCCCATTACACTGTTCATCAAAATCGTACTTAAGCTGAAGGTCAACAGAATTAAAAGCAATACTCGAAAAGAGAGCACTGACTCAGATATTAGAGCCCCATTTGATCCACCGTATAGAGGATATAAGAAATATTCGGGATCAATAACGATGGGTATCGTAAAGGCCAGTGTAATAATCAAGCAGAGAATTACTGTGCGTTTGATCACCAGGATAGCTGCCTTGGGACGCTTTTGACCTATAAAATTACTGACAAGCGTATTTATTCCTGCCGCAAATCCCCAGCAAGGAATAGACAAAATGAGATAAACATTGCGAATCAAATTGGAAATCTCCAAAGGTTTTTCCCCCATGTTTTGTTCTATGATGGAAAAAAAGATAAAATAAGAGCCCAGGCCTAAAAATGACTGCATCACGATCGGACTAGATAATGAAAACATTTTCTTCCCGATGGCCTTGTTGTATTTGACCTTCCCCCATAGACGAAATTCTCGAATAGACTTATCGAATAGCATATACCCTACAAAAAACAAAAAGGCAATGATTTCGGCCATAGTACTTGCAATAGCCGCTCCTCGTATTCCCATTGGCTCAAAGCCAAATTTCCCCAAAATCAGTGCATAATTGAGAACCACATTGACTACTGCCAAAATAATGGTATCAATTACTATTATCCGGGTGATCGCTATCCCACTATAAAAAGCAATGAATGTAAAGCCGATATAACTAAAAAATATCCCATAAGATCTTGGATATATATAAGACAATATCCGTTCGTAATAGGCATCACTGTTTATGAAGATGGCAAAGAATTCATCAGCAAAAAAATAGATCAGAAAAAACAATAAAAAGGCCAAACCCACCTGAAACGCCAACAAGGTATAAAAGTTGGACTTTACTTCTTCTGCATTGCCTTCACCATGTCTTCGAGCTATCAGAATCTGACCTCCTCTTGAGAATCCGAACCCAATTGCAGTAATCAAGAGATAAAAAACACCTACAAGCGCTATCGCTCCAAAATCTTGTAAGCTTTGGTGGTACAAAAAAACATTATCACTCAACACAATTATCTGTTGCGTAGCACTTCCCAACATCAGAGGTGCGGAAATAGTAAATATTGTTTTATAGTTGGGTTGAAGAACCTCCAAAATTTAATTTAGCTTACAATTTTATCGATGGATTTGATTACACTTACAATCCAAATGCAATATAGTAACTTGTATATTGGTTTAAATATCAAGTTCTTAATCTTTCTACTATGAAAAAATCCGTCTTATTTTCCATTTTTGCGTGTTTCTTAATTCAATCTTGTTCAGATCAAAAAAATATGAAAGTCGAACGTACATTAAGTCCAATGTTTGAAAAGATGAGTGTTGGTTTGCCAGTAGCTGCCAAAGAGCCCTATGAAATGGTCGCTCATGGAGACAAACGTATAGATAATTATTATTGGATGAAATTGAGTGATGATCAGAAAAATGCGACAGAATTAGATGCTCAAACGCAGAAAGTTGTTGATTATTTAAATAGCGAAAATACTTACAAAGACGATTTGCTTTCGCATACCAATGGACTTCAAGACAAATTGTATAATGAGATAATTGGCAGAATTAAGCAAACAGACATGTCTGTGCCCTACAAAAAGAATGGGTATTATTATTTAACGCGCTACGAAGAAGGCAAAGAGTATCCTATTCATTCTCGAAAAAAGGACAACTTAGAAAACGAAGAAGAAATTCTTTTGAATGTCAACGAATTAGCAGAAGGGTTTAATTATTATGCCGTAGGTGGAAGATCTATCAGCCCCAACAACAAAATACTCGCTTATGGAGAGGATACGCTTAGTCGACGGATCTATAATGTAAAATTCAAAGATTTAGAAACAGGTGAGCTTCTAGATGAGGTTATTGAAAATACCACTGGAGGAGTAGTTTGGGCCAATGACAACAAGACTGTTTTTTATACTCGAAAAGATGATGCCCTTCGTTCGTATAAAATCTTCAAACATAAATTGGGCACCCCGGTTTCACAAGATGTTGAAATATTCCATGAAAAGGATGAGACTTTTGGAACCTTTGTTTATAAAACCAAATCTCAGAAATACATCGTTATTGGCTCTTATGCTACGCTATCTAACGAGTATAAATATGTCAGTGCTGACAGCCCCGACGATGCATTTACAATGTTTCAACCCAGAGAGCGAAATTTGGAATATAGCATCAGTCATTTTGAAGACAAATGGTATGTCTATACAAATAAAGACGGCGCAAAAAACTTTAAGCTTATGAGCTGTCCTGAAAATGCTACAACCAAAGAAAACTGGAAGGACGTAATCGCTCACAGAGATGATGTCCTATTGGAAGGAATGGACATATTTAAGGATTATCTGGTTTTATCAGAAAGAATTGAAGGAATAACCCAACTAAGAGTAATTCCAAACGAAGGCAAAGAGTACTACATTGATTTTGAAGACGAAGCATACCTCACGTACACCACCACTAATTTAGAGTTTGATACCGAAAACTTGAGATTAGGGTACACCTCGCTCACGACTCCTAACAGTACGTATGACTTCAACATGAAGTCTAAAGAAAAAACACTGTTAAAGCAGCAAGAAGTGGTTGGTGATTTTGACCCTAGTTTATATAAATCAGAAAGAATCATGGCTACGGCCAGAGATGGTGTAAAAGTTCCTATCTCATTGGTTTATAAAAAAGGTTTAAAGAAAGACGGGAACGCCCCTTGTCTTTTATATGGGTATGGCTCATATGGAAACAGTATGGATCCTTACTTCAGCAGTGTTCGACTTAGTCTTTTAGATAGAGGATTTGTGTTTGCCATAGCCCACATTCGAGGAGGACAAGAGATGGGAAGACAGTGGTATGAAGACGGAAAATTTTTCAAGAAGAAAAACACCTTCACTGATTTTATAGATTGCGGAAAACATTTGGTTGCAAACAAGTATACTTCTTCTGACCACTTATATGGGATGGGTGGAAGTGCAGGAGGTTTGTTGATTGGAGCGGTCATAAATATGGAACCGGAGTTATGGAATGGAGTGATTGCTGCAGTTCCTTTTGTCGATGTAGTTACAACCATGTTGGATGAAACTATTCCTCTGACTACAGGGGAATATGATGAATGGGGCAATCCGAACGAAAAAGACTATTACGAATACATGAAATCGTATTCACCTTATGATAATGTTGTCGCTCAAGACTACCCTTCAATGCTTGTTACTACTGGATATCATGATTCGCAAGTTCAGTATTGGGAGCCAGCAAAATGGGTGGCAAAGCTTAGGGAATTAAAAACTGATCAAAACCCACTGATTATGTATTGTGATATGGAAGCTGGCCATGGAGGAGCCTCGGGAAGATTTAAGAGGTACAAAGAAACTGCTATGGAGTATGCTTTCTTTTTAGATCTAGAGGGCATTACGGAGTAAGAAGCTCTTTGTAAAAGGACACCAATGAATTACTTTCATTTTCCCAGTTGAGCATTTGCGCAGCTTGGATAGAATTATCCGAAAGCTTTTGTAGAAAACTTCGATTTTCTAGTAGTTCCTTAATCCTTTTGGAGAGCTTCCTTGGTTCCAAATCTTCTACCAAAACTGAGGTTTCAAATTGCCCATTTAGTGTTCGATACTCCGGAAAATCCATGGTTACACAAGGCACCCCGGCCATCATATAATCAAAGTATTTGTTGGCCAGAGAATAGTAATAGTTGAGTGAATCTCCTTCGAGCAAATTAAAACCAAGCACCGCTTTGCTGGTGAGCGTCTTTAATTTTGAAGGCAAAACAGTTCCATAAAATTCTACCTGAGAAGATAGATTATTAACCTCAACCAAATTCTTTAGTTGTTTTTCAATATCTCCAGAGCCAGCTAATGCGAGTTTGTACCCATTCAATTCTTTCATACAAAGTATCAAAGCTTCTAAGCCTCTCCCTTTATTCAATACCCCTTGATACAAAAGCAATGAGGAACCTGCATTATATCCTGAGTCGATCGAATGTATCGGAAGATTCCTTATTAGCTTAAAAGTCCTTTCGTATTTTTTTTGAAAAACATTTTGAAGTGAAGCACTCACAGTGTATGCCATATCCACTCCCGGTACTGTTGTACGTCCGATCCACTCCCAGAATTTTTTCAACATCCTCCTTTGGTTCAGTTCAGGAGTTTCTTCATAATATTCATGGGCATCGAAAACCCACTTAATATTTTTTAACTTACGTACCGTAGCTCCTGCCAACATCGTATCGAGATCTACAGAGCATAAGCAATCAAATTTGTTTGACATTAAATAAAACAAGAGTCGAATGTTGTATTCTGCATAGAACAAAAAACCCGAATTAAAAAAGCACTTTATTTGTTTTGATTTATAACTCGCATCAAATGCTTGGCCTAAATAACGTCCTACCAATTCCACTTCGAAATCATTTGACTCTAAAGCCAAACTAATTCTTTGCATTCGTTGATCCGAACACAAATCTGAACTCGCTGTTAATACAATTTTTTTCATTCCTCTATCCAAAACAACTTACTATCCGTATATCCTAATCTCTCTTCGCTCTGAAAATCTCTTACCACTTGAAGAATTTGGACATCTGAATAGTTGGAAAATTCTTCCAGTAATGCTTTTAACGCAATGGGTGATTTTTTTAATCTAGTCGCAATTTTTGTACTCAACTCTAACGTGTCATTTTTTACATTGCTTTTACAATTGTGACAAATGCCGCATACTTCATTAACCCCTTGGTCAAGATATCTTATGATAAAATTTTGACTACAATCCTCAAATTTTACATACTCTATAATTTTTTCAATTTTGGTTTTAGCACTTTGTTGGAGCTTTCTAAATTCTTTACTTCTGATTTCCATTTGAGAAATAGGAATTCGGTTTTCATTAAAAATTATAGCTTTCTCCTTCCTATTTAAACTCAGTGAAATGAATCCCTGTTCAGCGAGCTGTCGCAAGTTTTTAATAACCTCACCTTGTTCCATGCCCAATTGATTTGCAAGATCAAGCTCATTAATTCTTGTTGGTAAGGTAAACACTCCCTCATATTTTCTCAGTATAGCCTGAATGAATTCCTTTTTATCTTCATGATCTTCATAGAATTCGAACATGGATCTTTTGTCTCGAATAATTTGAATTTTTGTGTGCTGAAAAAAGGAATCAGAGAATCGAACCAAGCCTATTTTGCGTAAAGCTTCTAGTCCAAAATAAATTTTTCTTCTAGAGTATCCAGTGAACTCGTGAAAGTGATGATCATAAAATTCAAATGCCTGATCTTTTCCGAAACCAATTGGAACTTCCAAAAAATTAAGTATTGATTTGTAAAAATCTAACAGTTGGTTATCACTTGGATAACTCAATTCCCAATCTCTTTGTAATGCTGCTAAATCATCATTGTTGTAAAGAAGCACAGCCCGTGCTTGTGCCCGATCTCTACCAGCTCTACCTGCTTCCTGATAATAATCCTCTAGACTCGGAGGTGGATCAAAGTGAACCACGTTTCGAACGTCACCTTTATCTATACCCATACCAAACGCATTGGTACTGACCATGATTTGACTACGGCCATTCATCCAATCAGATTGACTTTTTTCTCTTTGTGCTTTAGACAATCCAGCATGATATACCGTTGTGTTACACCCCATTTGCGCCAAGCGCTGCCCAAGCATCATGGTAGTTCGTCTCGAACGCACATATATAATAGAACACCCCATTTGAACCTTAAAAAAGTCGTGAAGCCACTTAAGCTTATATTCAGAATAACATACAGCAAATGCAAGGTTTGATCTTTTAAAAGACGTCTGAATCGTTTTTGGAGACGATAATGACAAATAGCTTTTGATGTCCTCGAGAGTCATCATTGTTGCGGTTGCGGTAAGGGCAATTTTAGGAACATTTAACTCACGCAAATTTTCTGCTAGACGCAAATATGAAGGTCTAAAATCATGCCCCCAAATCGATACACAGTGTGCTTCATCAATGGCAACTTGAGCTATGTTTAACGATGGAATAAAACGCTGAAAATTGGGTGAAATAAACCGCTCGGGAGAAAGATAAAGAAGTTTGTATTTGTTTAGTCTGAGGTTGTTTCGGACAATTTCTTGTTGGCTGCTGTTTAAACTGCTGTTTAATGCAACTGCACTAATCCCTTTGTGTCTCAATGATTTAACTTGATCATTCATTAAGGCGATAAGTGGAGAAATCACAATGGATATTCCTTCGAAGTATAATGCTGGTATTTGAAAACAAAGAGACTTACCTCCACCTGTAGGAAACAAGACTATTGAATCTAAGCCCTTAATCGTACGCTGTATTAGTTCTAATTGACCTTCGCGAAATGTTTCAAATCCCCAATACCTTTGGATAAGATTAACTAAATGGGCTTCAATATCACCGAAGTACTCTGACACTCGGTAAAATTAAAAAATTAGAATGTAGGGCAACCAATCTGATTCGATCTTCCAAATTTCAATCCACTTCCCTTAAAGTGATACGATAAGCTAAACATAGCTGACATATAATAATCGTTTACGTCTGCCTTACCACGAATTTCGCCAGTGGGTTGGGAATAAGGCGTATCAATGCCAGTAAACTCATGTTCTCTATTCGCTAATCGAGCGGCCAATTCGCCATTACCAGCCATTAATTCTTCATAGGCTACATAAGTACCACTCAAGTCATCGAGATAATCGGTAAATAGAAATCTTGAATTCACTTCCAAACCAATACTTAATTTATCCGTAAGTCTCATCTTAATTCCTCCCCCCAATGGGACAGCAATTTGAGTCAAAGAATATTTATCATCAAAACCAGGAAGTCCTTGTCCTTCGGTACCAAGAGGTTGTAGGTCATGGTAAACGCCTTGATATAGCGTTCGAGGATTAAATCGATACACAGCTATACCAGCAAAAGCATAGGGTGTAAAGGTTTTGTTTTCATTTTCGTCAATATTGAACCCAAGAAAATTGTTTTCAATCATTATTGCGAACTCCGTAATGCCTGATTCGAAGGAAAGGTTTCTTCGCTTTTGCCATTCTTCGTCAGAAAGACTATCCCGACCAATAACAGAACCTTTCAAGAAATTTAACCTGACATTAAATAAGTCGTTAACATTATACTTCAGATGTAGTCCAACCGCTCCTCGAGCGTTCGCAAAATGTTGACTAAATTCTTTTGGATCAAGATCACCAGTATACCCCATGACGCCAAGTTGGGCACCAACTTCCATGGACTGTGAGAATGAAGTGTAAGACAAGGATGTTAAGAAAAACAATGCAAGAAAAATCCGTTTCATTTTTTAATCATTTTAATGATTCTTCTGCAGGTTGGTAAGTGCAGTAAAGATACATTAATAAATTATGTAATTCGTTCAATAAATAAAAATTTATTTCATGCAATTGAGCATTAATTTTTGAATAGTCATAGCTTTACGCCTTCTTTAAATTAACGACTCGACTTATGAAAAATATTATGGTATTGGGAATGTTCTTAGTAATAGGACGTCTTTTTGCACAAGAACCCCCACACAATTGGTATCATAGTGATCCAATGACTAGTGAATATCAAGGAATTGGAACAGACAAAGCTTATGATGAATTATTAAAAAATAGAAGCTCCTACCCTGTGGTGGTAGCAGTGATTGACTCTGGAGTGGATCATGAGCACGAAGATTTAGCTAAAAACATGTGGGTAAACTTGGACGAAATCCCAGACAATGGCGTTGACGATGACAACAATGGTTACATTGACGATGTCCACGGTTGGAATTTTATTGGTGGCAAAAACGGCGAGAATGTTGGAAAAGACACTTATGAAGCTACAAGGTTGTACAAAAAATTTCACTATAAATTTAAGGACGCTAATCCTGTAACGCTTTCTAAATCTCAAAAGCACGAATATCTACAATATCAAAGGGTAAAAAAAGAATTAGAAAGCAAAAGAGAAAGTGCAGAAAAGAACATTGAAAACCTAAAGGAAACGAAAAAGAATGTTCTTGGAGGAATCAAATCGCTTCTAGCGCTTTTAGATGGGCAAGAAATAAACAAAGCAAACATTATGGCAGTAGAAACCAATGACTCAGGTGCTGCTTATGGCAAAAATATTCTTTCAAGAAATATGTCAGATGATGAGTCTTACGAAAATGGCGATGAGCTTCTTGCAAATATTGAAAATCAATTTCAAGGTGGGTTTGATTACTATCAAGGCCAATTGGATTACGCATATAACCCTGACTTCAACCCACGAACCATTGTTGGAGACAATTACAATGATGTAAAAGAGATTGGTTACGGAAATAATGATTTTGAAGGACCTGATGCTTTTCATGGTTCACATGTAGCGGGTATAATCGGCGCCATAAGAAACAATGATTTAGGAATGGATGGTGTTGCTGCCAATGTTCAAATCATGACTTTGAGAGCTGTACCAGACGGTGATGAAAGAGATAAAGATGTAGCAAATGCTATTATTTACGCTGTCGACAATGGGGCTTCTGTGATTAATATGAGTTTTGGCAAGGGCTTTAGCTGGAACAAAGAAGCTGTCGATAAGGCTGTGCATTATGCAACAAAAAAAGATGTGTTGTTGGTTCATGCAGCAGG
Source organism: Saprospiraceae bacterium (assembly GCA_020627705.1). GTDB lineage: Bacteria > Bacteroidota > Bacteroidia > Chitinophagales > Saprospiraceae > JAHDHU01. The sequence continues at coordinate 32,035 of JAHDGJ010000001.1, read as the reverse complement.
TAATTCGGCACAGGATAACGACTCTACGGACAACTTCCCGAATGATACCTATGAAAAAGGATTTGGATTTTGGTTTTGGAAAAAGAAAAGTTCCAATACATGGATAGAGGTTGGTGCGATGTCTTACAAAAGGGAAGAAAACAGTGTTGCGGGCTTCTCTAATTATGGGAAAAAAAATGTGGACATCTTTGCTCCTGGTGTTCAAATTTACTCTACTACCCCAGATGATAAATATCAAAATGCTCAAGGAACCTCAATGGCTTCTCCTGTAATTGCTGGAACAGCTGCCTTGCTTCGAAGTTACTTCCCTAGCCTTTCGGCAGTTCAAGTGAAAGACATCCTTATGAAGTCTTCAGACAAATTAGATTTTGAAGTTTTGCTACCCGGAGATGAATCTAAAAAAGTCCCTTTCAGTAGTTTGAGTGTAAGTGGTGGTGTGGTTAATGCTTATAAAGCAGTTAAGCTTGCAATGAATACAAAAGGAAAAAAGAAAATAAAGCGTTCGAAAGCCGGCGCATAGGAAGAAATTTCAGATCTAAAAAATAGCCTACTTATTTTCAAGTGGGCTATTTTTTTTTGCAATCTCAACTTTTCCTTTAACCCTTCAACTTTTCGATACTGGCTTCAATCGCTTTCACACGTTCTAATCCATCTGCTAATTTTTTGCGCTCCTTGTTTACCACAGCTTCCGGAGCACCCGAAACAAAACGTTCGTTGGACAATTTCTTTTCGATAGATGAAACAAATCCTTTTTGATACTCTAATTCTTTAGATAAGTTTGCCAATTCAGCTTCAACGTCTATTTCCTCATCCAAGAGCACTGCAAATTTTTCCACACCGCTTACAAACGAAACTGCATTATCAGCTTCCTCATCGGAAAGGGACAATTCATCAATTACTGCCAATTTAAACAAGAGCTCTTTAAACCCCGATTGCGACAATAGATCTTCTAACCTTGGAGTCTTTATGGCTTGAAGTTGAAGAAGATCATTCTTCTTCAGTGCTTTTTTATTTCTGACATCTCTCACATTAGCAACAACATCTTGAATGAGGGCTACATCTGCGATTAGCTTATCATCCACCTCATTTATTGTCGGATAACTGCTACTCATACAATCCTCTCCTTCTTCTCGAGTTTTTAATGCATGCCATATTTCCTCAGTAACAAAAGGCATGTACGGATGCAATAATTTACAAATGTCCGAATAAATCTCAATGGCCTCTTTTTTGACTTCAGCACTTATCTTATGCTGATAAGGAGGTTTGATCATTTCTAAAAACCAAGAACAAAAATCTCCCCAACTAAAGGAATACAAGGTGATTAATGCTTCTGATAATCGATACTGTTCAAAGTTGTCTGATATACTTTTGAGCACTTCGTTCATTCGGTTCCGAATCCAACGTATTGCCAATTCGTCTTTTGGTGAAGCTTGTAAGGTCTCATCCACTTCCCACATTTCGATTAGTCTGAGAGCGTTCCAAAGTTTGTTGGAAAAGTTCTTTCCTTGCTCGCATAACTTTTCATCAAAGAGCAAATCTCCCCCAGCAGGGCTGCAAGACAGCATTCCAAAACGCACACCGTCCGCACCAAATTTTTCAATCAGCTGCAAAGCATCTGGAGAATTTCCAAGAGACTTGCTCATTTTTCGACGCTGCTTGTCTCGAACCATTCCTGTAAAATAAACATGATCAAAAGGCTTGACTTTTTCCCATTCATATCCTGCCATAATCATTCGTGCAACCCATAAGAATATAATATCCCAACCTGTGACTAAAACTGACGTAGGATAATAGTAGTCTAGTTCTTCTTTGTTTTTAAAACCATCAAATACTGACATTGGCCACAGCCAAGAAGAGAACCAAGTATCCAATACATCTTCATCCTGCTTCAAATCTTCTGCGCTAATGCCCGGGTATTTTTCTTTAGCTTGTACCAAAGCCTTTTCCAAATTAGTGGCAACAAAAACATCCTCCTTGTAATACCAAGCAGGAATTCGATGCCCCCACCAAAGCTGTCGAGAGATACACCAGTCACGAATATTAGTCATCCAATGACGGTAAGTATTTTTTTGATTTTTAGGAAAAAACTCTACCTCATCGGATTCCACATTTTCTAGTGCAGGTGCCGCTAAAGCCTTCATATCTACGTACCATTGCAAAGATAGTTTGGGCTCTACCACGGCATTCGTTCTTTCTGATCGACCAATACTATGTGCATAATCTTCTACTTCCGCAAGATGTCCTTTCTCCTCGAGGTCTTTTACAATTTGTTTTCGAACACTAAAACGATCCTCTCCTATGTAGAGCACTCCGTTGTCATTCACCGTCCCGTTGTCGTTAAATATATCAATCAGATCTAGCTTGTGTCTTTCGCCTATTTCATAATCATTGACATCATGCGCTGGAGTAACTTTTAAGGCCCCAGTCCCAAATTCTTTATCTACATAATCGTCAAAAATTACTGGCACTTCTCTGCCGACCAAGGGCACAATCAGCCTTTTGCCCTTAAGATCAGCATATCGCTCATCTTCTGGATGTACCGCTACCCCGCTATCTCCTAGAATGGTCTCTGGTCGAGTCGTAGCGATAGTTACAAACCGTTCTTGCTCTCCTACTACCGCATATTTTAAGTGATATAATTTGCCTTGCTCTTCTTTGTGTATAACTTCTTCATTCGAAAGAACAGTTTGGGCTTCAGGGTCCCAGTTAACCATACGTTGTTTGCGATAAAGCTTGCCTCTATTGAAAAGATCTACAAAACATTGTATCACTGCTTCAGAACGAGAGTCGTCCATTGTAAACGCTGTTCGTTTCCAATCGCAGGATGCTCCAAGTTTTCGAAGTTGCTTTAGAATAATGCCCCCATATTCATCTTTCCATTCAAAGGCATATTTTAGAAATTCTTCTCTTGTGAGATCTGACTTTTTAATGCCTTTTTCACGAAGCATTTTGACCACTTTGGCCTCTGTTGCAATAGAAGCATGATCAGTCCCAGGAACCCAGCAGGCGTTTTTACCGTCCATCCGAGCTTTTCTTACCAGTACATCTTGAATGGTATTGTTTAGCATATGCCCCATATGCAACACTCCTGTAACATTGGGAGGAGGAATAACTATCGTAAATGCCTCTCTTTCATCTGGGGTCGAATAAAAATAACCCTTCTCTTCCCAGTGTTCGTACCACTTGGATTCAACTTCTGCTGGGGTAAAATGTTTGCTTATGCTCATTTCCTTAAAATATTTCAGGATGTACTAATCCTTTAATTAAATCTTCAAAATTTTCTCTTTCTCGGATTAAGTAATCCTTGCCATTGTAAACTAAAACCTCAGCAGGACGATATCTGCTGTTATAATTGCTCGACATTTGATAGCAGTATGCCCCTGCATTGTGAAAAGCCAAAATGTCTCCTTCATGAACTTCCTTTAATCTCCTATTCACTCCAAAGGTGTCTGTTTCGCATATATATCCAACAATACTGTAGATCCTTTCCCTTCCTTCAATATTCGAAACATTTTCTATTTTATGATAAGCATCATAAAGCATTGGCCGAATTAAATGATTGAGTCCAGAATCTACTCCGATAAAAACATTTGCAGTGGTTTGTTTGACCACATTTACTCGAACCAAAAATTTACCAGCTTGGGAAACCAAAAACTTTCCAGGTTCAAATATCACCGTTAATTCTCGTCCTATTTCTGAGAAGAATTTTTTCATCCGTTTAGAAATCTGATCGCCCAAATCTTCAATGTCGGTCTCAATACCATCTTTTTTGTAAGAAACTTTAAACCCGCTTCCAAGATCAATGTATTCTACTTCGCTAAATTCTTTACAGATGGATAGTAATATTTCGGCCCCTTGCAAAAACACCTCTGCATCCAAAATATCCGAGCCTGTGTGCATATGGATGCCCTTCACTTTTAGTCCAGTATTTTCAATTATCCGCTTTATATGAGGGACTTGATGCACTGATATGCCAAATTTGGAGTCAATATGGCCAGTTGAAATTTTATGATTTCCTCCTGCCAAAATATGCGGATTGATACGAATACAAATCTCTTTATTGGGAAACGCCACTCCAAATTGTTCTAAAATGGAAAGGTTGTCAATATTTATTTTGACGCCAGCATTTACAGACTGACGAATTTCTGACAAGCCAACGCAATTAGGCGTATATAATATTTGTTCTGGTTTAAAACCTGCCATTAAACCAAGCCGAACTTCTTGAAAACTAACAGCGTCTAAATTCGCACCTTTATTTTTGAGAAGTTTTAAGATGCTTAAATTGGTTAAGGCCTTGCACGCATAATTTAGCTTCAACTTTGGTAAGTCAAAGGCAGAGACCAGCTTATCATACTGCGCTTCAATTTGATTTCCATCATATACATACAAAGGACAATCATACTTTTCTACCAGGTCATTGACTGATACATTGGGTTGTATACTTACTTGTCCGTTTTCAATTAACATGTTTACAAAACTTGAAACAGCAAATTTAGATTCTTTTGTTTGTTATCAATCCATATTACGCATTAGATATCGTCAAAATGGTATAACTTTTAGGCCATATACACCATTTTATCAACAACTTGCATCTACAATACATAAGAGTTCTTGCATATGACTTTAGAGCGCATCATACGAGGTTGTAAAAAGGCAGATAAAAATGCCCAACAAGAGCTTTATGCAAAATATAAAGACCTTCTTTTTGGAATTTGCCGACGTTACATCAAAAATACAGAAGATGCCGAGGATGTTTTTGTCGAAGCCTTTTATAAAATATTTAAAAAAATTGACGGATTCAAAGGAGAAGGAAGCTTTGAAGGTTGGATGAAACGCATTATGATCAACGAATCTTTAATGCATTTGAGAAAAAAGAAAGTATTCCATTTGTCTATAGAAAGCGACAATGTTCAGGTCCAATTCCAACCCACCATTATTGGCGACATGCACTATAAGGATATTTTAAATGTGCTAAATCATTTGCCAACGGGATATAGAACCATCTTCAATCTATATGTGATTGAAGGATATAAACACCGAGAAATTGCTGAAGAATTAGGGATAAGCATAAACACCTCAAAATCACAACTTATTCTTGCGAAGAAAAGACTCAAAGAATTATTGAAAAAAAAACTTAACTATAAATTCGGTTCGTAATGGAACAATTTGAAGATAAATTAAGAAATTATAAGGAGGCTCCTGCCAACCATCTGTGGCAAAGAGTAGACAATAAATTAGAGCACCTTAAGAATAAAAGGAGAATAAAAAAATTTCGTAATCTAAGTATTGCGGCTTCTTTGGTTGCTGTCTTCTCTGTTTTAGCCGTTACAAACCTTTACCTCAAACAGTATAATCCTAAATTATTTACGACAAGTAGAAATTTTGAACCTTTTCATATGGAGGAATTAAATGCCCATTCGGATTCTATGTATGAGTTGAGCAAAATGGTCTCGCTAAATAACTTCTATAAATCAAGAGCCAACTAATATTTCAGTTACCAGCAAAGGGGGTTCCCAAAACACCTACAGCCAATTCGATCCAAACTAGGATCAAAAGAAGTATTAAAAATATAAGAATAACTTTTTTATGATTGAAACGACGCACTAAACCGTTGTTTTAAGACTAAATAATTATTTAAAAGGATTACGCGGCAGCCATTTATCCTCAGGCACAAAATAATCTAATGCCTTTGGCAACAGACGATTTAAAATTCCATTGTATTTCATAAATATTTTGAGCGGAACATCAGTAGCTCCAACAGAACTTTTGATTTCCATAGCAGTCCTGCTCAAATTGATAGATTGACAAGAAGCATCAATTCCGTATTCAATCATGTCAAACAAAAAGTTTAAGTAGGTTTGATATTTTGAATTTTCAGAATGTTCATATCCTAAAAAATGCGCATCCAAATTTTGTTCATTTTTTATTAATGTGTAGTATCCTAGGAGCTCATGCTGATTCTCATTTTTAAAATAGCCTACCACTTTAAAATCTTCTCCCAACTTCTTTTTTAGCCCTATGTTATACTCCTTATGCAAGTAGAAAAGATTAAACCCAGCACCGTCAACGGTCTGCATATATTGGTTATACATAACCTCCTGATGCGTAATCAAATCATCTACATCTAGCTCCTTTTTAAAAATAGCACTTGCCTTTTTTTTGGCACGTTTCATACGAACTCTATACTTCGATTTCAAGGCAGATTTGTAGTCTTCAATTGTTTCCCACTCTGGTTTTAAATGAAACTCCATGTTTGGCTGAACATGAAAAGCTACATATTTTGACTTCGACAAATCAGATGGAATGGTAACAATTGGGTAATCTTTTTTAAGGTGGGCTCGAATTTTTATCCCGTCTTTCTTTAATTCCTTAGCAACAATGTCTGAGGCCTTATCTACAATACGAAAAACCAGATCTGCTCCCAAATCATCTTGAAAATAGTGCCCATAAGCCCCTGTGACCAAAGTGTTGCCGTTTACTAAGAGATCTGCCTGAAATGGTGCAGCAAGGCTTCTTTTGATCGCAGAACTTCCTTGAAGCGAATTAGACAAACTTATATGAATAACCTGATAATATAGAACGCCTATAGCCTTTCCTTCCTTTAACAAACAAACATATCGAAAGCGCATATTCTTAGGCGGAAACATTTCTAAAACACCTAAATACCTAGAGCTTATAAAAAAATCACTTCCAACGTAATTATCCCATTTGGATTCAATTCCTTGAATACTCTTTCTATACTCGATCTGATATCCATCAAAAAGATCGAAGACTTCATGATTCATGTTCGACATTTCCATTCTATCCTAAACTACCCCTCTAGCGTTAAGTTATTCTTTTCCAATGTATTCCCATCTTAAAAATTTTGAATTTCCAAGACCGCCAAAATGATTGTACCAGTTTTCGATTGCGATTTTAATTGAAGCATAATTTGTTGCAAATTCTTCAAAGTCCCTGACTTTAATGGAACTAAACTTTTCAGAAGTTGGAACGGACAATTTTAATTTTTGTTCGACATTACCAGATTCAAAAACAAGTGTCGATAAAGGATAAACCCGCAGATTGTCACCATTATCTAGATCTTTACCAATTATTAAATATTGATTTTTCTTGTCCTCTTCATCTTTGCCTTCAGCTAAACTACCAATGAGTGGTAAATATTGTATAGTATCAGAAGGTAATTCTCCCATTCTATGTGTCACTCTAACGGATACTCCATCATCACTTTTACGTTCTTTTTTATTAAAATCGGTATTGCACGCACACAACATAATAGTACCCAGAAAGAAAAGATAACCTGATTTCATATCACTAATTAACACAATATGCTTAAAGATGCGAATTTATTTATTGTCCTTATCCCAACATAATCCTGCCTTAAAACAATTCAATTCATTTTGAGGTTATAAATTTCTTTAATTTTCAGTTCAAAATTTAACTCAATTGTTATGTCCTACTATAAACCAGAAGATTTAAAAAAATTTAGCAACATTACCGAATTTCAAGAGGCCATGGGCAAAAAGTTTTTTGATTGGTATGGTGAAGTTTTTGAGGAGGGAGCATTATCAAAAAGGGAAAAATGTTTAATTGCTTTGGCAGTGGCGCATTCGGAGGCTTGTCCTTATTGTATTGATGCCTACTCAAGTTCATGTCTTCAAAATGGAGCCGACGAAGAACAAATGATGGAGGCAGTTCATGTTGCGGCAGCAATAAAAGGAGGTGCAACATTAGTAAACAGTGTGCAAATGATGAATCACGTGAAAAAATTAACAATGTAAATGGGGGTCAAGCAAAAATCTAAATCCTTAAAATCCAGAAATTCTCAACTATCGGACTCCTACTATCAGTTGGATGTCTTGAATGGTAAAATAATTGAGTCAGAAAAAAAACAAAAATCTTTTTATGACGCAATTAAGACCCATGGATACGACAACATTAAACCTGAAGCCTTAGAAATTTTTCAAATCAATATTGGCAAGCTTTGTAATCAAACGTGTGCACATTGTCACGTAGATGCAGGACCTGATAAGAAAGAAGAAAACATGTCTCGAGAAACATTAGAAAAATGTCTCGAGATAATCAAAACACACAGGATTAAAAAAGTAGACATTACTGGCGGAGCGCCAGAAATGAATCCACACTTCAGATGGTTTGTAGAGCAATGTACTCAAGCAGGTGCAAAGGTCATGAATCGATGCAATCTGACCATAATAGTCGCCAACCCTAAATATTATGATCTGCCTCAATTTTTCGCTCAAAACGGCGTGGAGGTAATATCTTCTTTGCCCTATTTCTCCAAGAGCCGAACAGATAATCAAAGAGGCGATGGCGTGTTCGAAGATTCGATCAAAGCATTACAAATGCTTAACGAAGTAGGATATGGAAAACCTGGTACTGGCCTAGACCTTCATTTAGTTTATAATCCATCAGGTGCCTTTTTACCCGGCGATCAGGCCTCGTTAGAAGGTGAATTCAAAAGGCAACTCAAGCGTAAATACAACATAGAATTCAACAGTTTATTTGCCATTACTAACTTACCCATCTCTAGATTTTTAGAATATTTAATAGAATCAGGAAATTATGCTTCCTATATGGAAGAACTCATTAACGCATTCAACCCCAGCACCTTAGATGGATTGATGTGTAAAAACACATTAAGTATTTCGTGGGATGGATATATTCATGATTGTGATTTTAATCAGATGCTGGATTTAAAAGTGCAAAGTAAAATTCAGCACATTGATGACTTTAACCTTGCACGTCTTGAAGATCGAAACATCGTGCTCAATCAGCACTGCTATGGTTGTACTGCTGGTGCTGGCTCAAGTTGTGGCGGAGAAATTGCGTCATAACTTAGACTGGAGATGACAATTTTTTTAGTAGAAGGCTCTATGATGAGAAGTTAGTAATCTCAATTAATCTTTTTGTTATCAACTCTTCTTTTCCGAATGAAAAAATATATCAGCCAAAGTACAACGCTAATGAAAAGAGCGAAAAACCATTCCATCCATAGGGCAATTTCTGCGAATCCTTCTCTCGGCTCCTCGCTCTTAGTATAAAAAGAAATTAGCTTTAGACCTCCATAAGCCGTGAAGACAAGAGCCAAAAATCCAATAATCTTTTGCCACACAAAAACAAGATTTAATTTAATTAAGCTACTAGCTGCAATAAAAAAAGGAGACCATATTTGATCTCCTTTCCTGTGATCGGTCTGGGGCTCGAACCCAGGACCCACGGCTTAAAAGGCCGTTGCTCTACCAACTGAGCTAACCGATCTGCTTTAAAAAGCGCTGCAAAGATACTTTCTCTTTTGATTAATACAATAATCAAGCAAACATTATTTATTTAAATTATGTGCTTTTCTCCTTCTATCGCCAAATTCACATTTTCAAAATCTCTTTTTGCCTCGAATAAAAAATCATCCAAAGCTTTGTATCTGCTCGAATAGTGCCCTATAATCAGCTTTTCTGCCCCAACTTCGCGAGCTACTTTAGCAGCATCAGTCGCTGTGCTATGCATTCTTTCTATTGCCTTATCTTGAAGATTTTCCAAATACGTAGCTTCATGATAGAGGAGATTTACGTTTTGTATATATTCCATATAAGAAGAATGCTTCAAGGTATCCGCACAATAAGCATATGATCTGGGCTCCACAATACTTTCAATAAAAACATCCTTAGTAATTTCTGCTTCTTTTCTATTTAAGTCTCCCCCATTTTTCAATGTCCTTATTTCCTCATAACTCAAATTATACCTCTGAATCGCTTTGGCGTCTAGTTTTATTTTTTGCTTCTTTTGTTTAAACAAAAAACCACATGTTGGGACCCTATGCACAACGGGAAAAGAATGCACTTCTAAATCATCTTCATCAATGATTTTCTCAATACCACTAACATTTAAATTTTTAAACTGAAGATCAAACGTGTAATGTGATTCCGAAATTTCCACGAACTTTTCAAACCATTCTTTAACCCCGGGTTGAGCGAAAATCGTTAAAGGAGTTTTTCTTTGATTTAAACTCAGAGATCCCAAAAATCCGGGAAGACCTAAGATATGGTCTCCGTGATTATGACTCAATACAACATATTTTATTCTAGATGGCTTGAGTCTAAACTTCGAAATTTGCGCTTGAACAAACTCACCTGCGTCGATCAAAATGGAAAAATCATCCGAGGAGAGCAATTGAGAGGTAGTATGTCTTCCATACGCAGGTTTTGCTGAACTAGCGCCTAAAATAGTAAGCTCAAAAGCCATTTACTCTTGTTCCCCCAATAATTCACTTTCGATTTCATTCATCATAATAAAATCAACGGATTCCTTTTTAGTTGGAATTATGGTAAGGATAGTTTCTAACCGCGATATCTCAATCAACTTTTTCACCGCAGGATGATCAATCTCAGAAAGGATGAATGACCCATAATCCTTCCACAACCTGTTGGCAGTAAGTATCGCACTTAATCCAGAAGAATCTACGTATTTGACTTTGGATAAATCAAATATCAAATTTCTTACGCCTTCATTTCTTAAGAAGACAAATTCAGACTTGAGATTGGGTGCAAGTACTGCGTTTAAATTTTCTTCTTCTAATTGAAAAATTGCGTAACGGTCTTTTTTATCTAATGAAAATTTCATGTCTTCTTATTTCCTAATCGAACCGCAAATTTATCTTTTTATCTACATCAATCAAAATCAACATGTTCTTATGCAAGCCTTTCAACAATCACTGCGCTTCTGTCGTTTAATCATGACAAAAAGGCGCAAAGAAAGTAATGGCATAGATTTTAGCACATACTTAGATTAATAAGCCGTTATAAAGCCGTAATTTTAATAATAGGAATAGCAAGTGTATGAACAGAAAATTCTCACCAAAGGTCAAAAAAATAATCTCTTTTAGCAGAGATGAAGCAGTTCGATTAGGGCATGATTACATAGGCACTGAGCATTTACTTTTAGGAATGATTGTAGACAAGGACAGTTTGGCTATGAAAGTGTTAGATTCCTTGGACATTGATGTGGACGAACTTCGATTTAAAATCGAAGACAATACGACCGCTAAAAAATCCGACAACACAGGATTGAATGTTGGGAACATTCCTTTGAATAAACATGCCGAGAAAGTTTTAAAGGTTACTTTTCTGGAAGCCAAATTGTATAAAAACGAAGAAATTGCACCAGAGCACCTTATGCTATCCATTCTAAAGCACAACGACAACCTCGCCTCCAAACTGCTCAAAAATTTTGATGTTGATTATGAGGCTTTCAAGTCCGAATTAGAATATGTGATTCAAGAAGAACAAACGGGATACACCGAATTTTTCTCTTCTGCTGGAGAATCCGATATACCAATGGAAGACGACGAGGATAGTTTTGGTTCTTCTTCAAAAGGAAAAAAAGGAACCAATAGATCAAGAACTCCTGTCTTAGATAATTTCGGCAGAGATATGACTCGTTTAGCCGAAGAAAACAAACTGGATCCAATCATAGGCCGAGAAAAAGAAATCGAACGGGTTTCACAAATATTGAGTAGACGAAAGAAAAACAACCCAATTCTTATTGGAGAACCTGGGGTGGGTAAAACAGCCATAGCAGAAGGGCTTGCTCTTAAGATTCATAACAAAAAAGTATCTCGAACTTTATTCAACAAACGTATTGTTATGTTGGACTTAGCTGCTTTAGTGGCTGGCACAAAATATAGAGGGCAATTTGAAGAAAGAATGAAGGCTATAATGAATGAGTTGGAAAACACCAGTGATGTCATTCTCTTTATTGATGAAATACATACCATTGTCGGCGCAGGTGGAGCAACCGGTTCGCTAGATGCTTCCAACATATTTAAACCTGCCTTGGCAAGAGGAGATTTGCAATGCATCGGTGCTTCAACATTAGACGAATATCGTCAGCACATAGAAAAAGATGGGGCTTTAGACAGAAGATTTCAAAAAGTAATCGTCGATCCACCATCGCCAGAAGAAACAGTGCATATTTTGGATAATATTAAGTCAAAATATGAAGACTTTCATTATGTCCATTATTCTGATGAGGCCATCGAAGCCTGCGTTAAATTATCCGAACGCTATATTTCAGATCGATTTTTGCCGGATAAAGCAATTGATGTAATGGATGAGGTTGGAGCAAGAACGCATCTCAAAAACATTCATGTTCCAAAATATATCGAAGATCTTGAGCAAGAGATTGAGGAAGTAAAAAAAGAAAAAAACAAAGCAGTTAAAAATCAGCAATACGAAAAAGCTGCTGATTTGAGAGATTCAGAATCAAAGCTTCTCAAAAAACTTGAGCAGTCCAAAGCGGCTTGGGAGGAAGAATCCAAAACGAAAAAATACCCTGTTGGTGAAGAAGAAATTGCAGAGGTCGTTGCCATGATGACTGGCATACCAGTTCAACGTGTAGCGCAAAGCGAAAGCAACAAATTGGTTGGAATGGCAGATGACATGAAAAAAATGATTATCGGTCAGGATGAAGCAATTGTTAAAGTTACCAAAGCGATTCAGAGAAACAGAGTTGGTTTAAAAGACCCTTCAAAACCCATTGGTACTTTTATTTTCTTGGGTCCTACTGGAGTTGGAAAGACCGAATTAGCGAAAGCCCTAGCACGTTATATTTTTGATAGTGAAGAATCACTCATCAGAATTGACATGAGTGAATACATGGAAAAGTTCTCCATTAGTAGACTAATAGGAGCACCTCCGGGATATGTTGGTTATGAAGAAGGTGGTCAGCTGACAGAAAAAGTAAGACGAAAGCCTTATTCTGTTATATTGCTTGATGAAATTGAAAAAGCGCATCCAGATGTATACAATATACTTCTACAAGTCTTAGATGACGGAGTATTAACAGATGGATTGGGTCGTAAAATTGATTTCAAGAATACGATGATCATAATGACTTCAAATATTGGAGTTAGAGATTTAAAAGATTTTGGACAAGGTGTTGGCTTTGCAACGAAGACTAGAAAAGAGTCTTCAGGAGATCATTCTAAGGCTGTGATTCAAAAGGCTTTGAAAAAAACGTTTAGCCCAGAATTCTTAAATCGTATTGACGATATTGTAATTTTCAATTCGCTCGAACAAGAAGATATATTCAAAATTATCGACATAACATTAGGCTCCCTTTTGGAAAGACTAAATAACTTAAATTATGGTTTGACCTTGGATGCTGCAGCCAAAAAATTTGTGGCCGAAAAAGGCTTTGACCCGCAATTTGGTGCTAGACCATTACATCGAGCCATTCAAAAATATATCGAAGATCCTCTGGCTGAATTTATATTAAACGAAAACCCGCCTGAGAACAGTAAGTTTAAAGCGAAACTTAATAAAGAAAAGGATGGTTTAGAAATAAGTTTAGTTAAGTCTACATCAAAGCAAGACATATAAACTATTGAAATAAACCTATTTTCACATCAAATAATTAAAAAGCAAACATTTGGCAATTAGACACAAACGAAGAAGACCTCAAAGAAGAAATCTAGAACCCCAACATAGAATCAATGAAAAGATCATGATTTCAGAAATCAGATTGGTTGGGGATAATTTTGATGAAATCAGTGAGGCAGCGGGTAAAACCATCGAATCCGGAATTTTTAAAACATATGAAGTAATCAAGTGGGCAAAGGCTATGGATATCGACCTCGTAGAGATCAGTCCTAAAGCTGTTCCACCGGTATGTAAAATCATTGATTATAAGAAATTTCTTTATCAGGCTAAAAAGCGTGAGAAAGAAATGAAGGCAAAAACAAAAAAGACCGTAATCAAAGAAATTCGATTTGGGCCTAACACGGACGAACATGACTTTCAATTCAAACTAAAGCATGCTCAAAAGTTTCTGGAAGATGGCGCTAAGGTCAAAGCTTATGTACACTTCCGAGGAAGAACTATTGTTTTCAAAGACAGAGGTGAACTATTGCTTTTGAAGCTTTTAAAAGCGTTAGAAGAATATGGTGCGGCAGAAGAATTACCAAAAATGGAAGGTAGAAGAATGTTAGTCATTATCTCGCCTAAAAAGAAGAAATAAAAAACTCTAAAAAATTGCTCTACATGGGCTTAAAGGTTACCTTTGCGCCCGATAAAAAGTTAGGAAATGCCTAAGATGAAAACCAATTCCAGTGCCAAGAAGAGATTTAAGGTAACCGGATCAGGAAAAATTAAAAGATTTCAAGCCGGGAAAAGGCACCTTTTGAGAAAAAAAGGTAAAAGAGCAAAGCTAAATTTAACCGGTTCAGCTTTAGTTGCGAAATCAGATGAGAAGAGAATCAAAGATCTCTTAGCTATTTAAAATTATTTTTTAACGAGCTTACAGGCCAAAAGAATTCTTTGAATCCCTGTGAGGAACTAAAAACAACAACATGCCTAGATCAGTCAACGCTGTAGCGTCTAGAAGACGAAGAAAAAAAATCCTTAAAGCAGCCAGAGGTTATTTTGGAGCAAGAAGTAAAGTTTATACAGTTGCAAAAAATGCAGTTGAAAAAGCTTTATCATATGCTTACCGAGATAGAAAAAATAAGAAAAGAGCATTCAGAAGATTGTGGATTGCCCGTATCAATGCGGCTACGAGACAACACGGGATGTCTTACTCAAAATTCATGTATGGTTTATCTAAAAACGGTACTTCATTAAACAGAAAAGTACTTGCGGACCTTGCAATGAATCATCCAGAGCAATTTAAAGCAATAGTGGATAAAGTGAAATAAAGAAGCTCTTTATAAGAATTACTTATTAAAAGCCATTGATTTTTTTCAATGGCTTTTTTTATTGCTGCAAATTATTGCCTCATGGCCACCACAGGATCCATTCGAGAAGCCTGAAACGCTGGAATCAACCCTGAAATAACACCCACTACAATAGAGCATATAACACCGATAAGTATAAACATTGGAGTTGCTGAAATGTCAAAAGATATTAGTCCCGAAACGACTTTTAGCACAACAAAAACTAACACCAAACCAATCGCTCCACCGATTAAACAAAGAATAACTGCCTCCACTAAAAATTCAAATAATATAATGCCCTTTTTCGCGCCCAATGCCTTTTTGATCCCTATTATATTAGTGCGCTCTTTGACTGACACAAACATAATATTTGCAACACTGATCATTCCTACAATTAATGCAAACATACCAATGATAAAGCCAGAGGAATACAGCACCTTGAATATGTTATCAATTACATCATTGAGCATACTTAATTCATTCATAGCAAAGTTGTCTTCTTCTCGTGGTCTTAGTCTACGTACTTGACGAAGCGTTCCTTGTAATTCTCCTTTGAAGTATTCAATATCCTCCCCTTCCCTAATCTTAGCATACAACAATTTGGCGCTTGAGTTCCTAGAATTCTCTTTTAGATTGATGAAATTTTCAGCGGTTTGCCAACCAATCCAAATAGCTTCATCATAATTGAAAAAATTCAGTGGATTATCTCCTTCCGATTCAAGCACACCAATTACTTGAAATCTTTGGCCAAAAATCTTTACGTTCTTTCCTATTGGATCAATATTTTCGAATAATTCTGAGGCGATTTGATAGCCCAAAATTACTTTTTTGGCACCCGTTTGATATTCTGACGCAGTAAAATATCTTCCTTTCTCAATGGTCATGCTCTGTACTTCAGGATAAGCAAAAGTTGTAGCAAGTGTAAAGCCCCCTTGTACACTGCTGGATTTGTACTTAATCGTCTTCCCTGAAACAAATGCAGAAAGTGCAAATTGAGCCTTATCTCCCAATCTTTCTTTTACCTCTTCGTAATCTCTATGTGTCGGGACTGGACGCTTTAAATACTTCCAGAAATTTTCTTCCGGATCCTCTCCCCATGGCATGACATCCACTATGATTACATCGCTCCCCATTTCCCCGAGTCCTCCTTTGATAGATTGTTCTAAAGAATTAACCGCAGAAAGAACAGCGATAATGCAAAAGATACCGATCGCTATTCCCAACAGTGAAAGAAAAGAACGCAATTTGTTAGACCCCAAGGAGCTTATAGCCTGTCGAACACTTTCTAATACTAATTTGGCGTAAACTTTCACGTTTGTACTTTGTACTATAAAAATAAACAGCTTTTGCAATGAACTAAAAAGACTTCGATGAAGTTAAACAGTTTAACTATGAAAAGGGCAAATGTCTTTTTTCAAAGTAGAATATTACCTCAACTTAATATGTCTATTTTAGTTATTTTTGCGAACATTTTACCATAATCCAAACTTAATTTATGAGGACCAAACTTTCTCAATTTGACTATAAACTAAATGAAAAATTAGTAGCCAGCTTTCCATCTAAAGAAAGAGATGAGTCTAAATTGATGGTTGTTCATCGAGACACTGGAGAAATTGAGCATAGAGTATTTAAAGATCTTTTGGATTATTTTGAAGAAGATGACGCCTTCATTTTTAATAATACCAAAGTTTTCCCTGCACGCTTAAACGGTAAAAAAGAAAAGACAGGAGCAAACATAGAAGTATTCCTTCTAAGAGAATTAAATGCAGATGCAAAGTTATGGGACGTTTTAGTAGATCCAGCGCGTAAAATCAGAGTAGGCAATAAACTCCATTTCTTTGACAAAGAAGGTAATGAAATTTTAGTTGCTGAAGTCGTAGATAATACTACAAGCAGAGGAAGAACTATTCGATTTTTCTTTGAAGGAACTGACGAAGAATTTAGAGATGCGCTAGGAATTTTAGGGCATACGCCTATTCCTCCTTATATCCGCCAACTTCGGCCAGCCACCAAACAAGTTGATCCTGTTGATGAGCATAGATATCAAACAATTTATGCGAAAGAAATGGGTGCGGTAGCCGCTCCAACTGCCGGACTTCATTTTAGTCGAGAATTGATGAAAAGAATGGAGATCAAAGGAATCAACCTAACTGAATTGACCTTACATATTGGTTTAGGTACTTTTCGAAGTATTGATGTAGAAGATTTATCAAAGCATAAAATGGACGCCGAGTATTTTCGAATTCCAGAAATAACTGCTCAGACGGTTAATGCCGCTAAGGACGCAGGTAAAAAGGTTTGCGCTGTAGGTACTACTTCCATGAGAAGCATTGAATCTGCGGTGTCAGCAACAGGTAAACTAAAATCAGCTGAAGGTTGGACAAACCTGTTCGTTTACCCACCCTATGATTTTAGTATTGCAAATTGCATGATTACTAATTTTCATTTACCAAAGTCGAGTTTAATGATTATGGTTTCTGCATTTGCAGGAACAGAACTTATGGCAGAGGCATACAAAGTAGCGGCTAAGAAGAAATACAAATTCTTTAGCTACGGGGATGCAATGCTAATACTGTAATTATATCACTACGTATTTAGAATTTATTCTAAATTCAGGAAACCAATTAGTTCTTTTCAACGTATACAATTTGAACCCAAATTTTTAGGTTCATTATTAGAAAGAATAATGTTTTCACGACTTGCACGATTGTTAAAAAATGATACTTTTGCAGATAGTTGAGAACAGCTATAAAACATTTTTTGATTTATGTATTGGACATTAGAACTTGCTCACCATTTAGAAGACGGCCCTTGGCCAGCATCTCGCGATGAGCTTATTGATTTTGCTATCCGTTCAGGAGCTCCTTTAGAGGTTCTTGAGAATCTTCAACAGATAGAAGATGAAGGAGAAATTTATGATAACATGGTTGATATTTGGCCTGATTATCCTAGAAAAGATGATTTTCTTTTCAATGAAGACGAATATTAAATGAATCCTCTAGGTAGAGTCTAATTTACCTTACCAAAAACTATATAAAGCTTTGCAAAAATTGCAAAGCTTTTTTTATTTTTCGCCGCTGATGCTCAATCTGTTTAAGAAAAGAAAAATAACCATAGCCATTGATGGACACTCCTCTTGTGGAAAATCTACATTAGCAAGAGATTTAGCCAAAAAATTGAGATACATCTATGTAGATTCTGGGGCCATGTATCGTGCTGTCACGCTCTACTTTATTTGGAATGAGATTGATTTAACCAATGAAATAGAAATTGGGTCTGCGCTGAACAACATCAAAATTCAGTTTAAAACGAAGCGAAGAAAAAACCTATGCTACTTAAACGGCGAATTGGTTGAAGACGATATTAGATCACAAGAAGTCTCAGACATGGTCAGTGAAGTTGCCGCCATCTCTCAAGTTCGAAGAGTATTGGTGGAGCAACAAAAGGCTTTTGGTGAGAAAAAAGGTATCGTGATGGATGGAAGAGATATAGGAACGGTAGTCTTCCCTAATGCCGAATTAAAAATATTCGTCACAGCAAACATAGAAGTTCGTTCTCATCGAAGATACTTGGAATTAAAAACGAGAGGAAAAGAAGTACCTTTTGACCGTGTTAAAGCAAACTTAATTAAGCGGGATACTATTGACTCCACCAGGGATGACAGCCCTTTAAGACAAGCTGATGATGCCATTGTACTGGACAACTCAGAACTTTCTACAAAACAACAACTACAAGCAGTTCTCAAGCTCACTAAAATGTATATCTAGAAACTCGATAACACAATTATTTACTTGATTCTACTGAAACTAAAAAAGCATGTAAACCACAATGATTTACATGCTTTTTATCTTACGATTTATGCCTTATCAATTACTTTCTAGTACCGTAATATCACCCGACTCAATTATTGTATCACCGAGACTATCGACATATTCAATTACAAAAACGTAAATACCTGGCACTACACCCCTACCTCTGAAATCACCATTCCAAACATAGGCTTCATTGGCATTATTTAATTCAAGTATTGGTCCTGAATATGGCCCATCATCTGGATGTACATCCGAGTCATCTATATCAAGTACGAGCTCACCCCAGCGATCAAAAACTTTAAAGCTTTGAATACTAGTAATATCATTTGACCCAATGATAAACCAATCATTAAATCCATCACCATTAGGTGTGAATATATTCGGATAAAAGGTTTGAGTAACAGTTCTGATTGAAACCATCTCGCATGCTTCTACCAAGCACCCATCACCATAATGAATAGTAAGGCATAAATTAGCTGGACTTGATGCCAGTGTATCTAAAACAATTTGATCACACTGAATTCCAGAACATAATTCTAAGCCATCCAATGTCCAAATTAATGAGTCTGCTGTAGAAATATCTAATGTGGTAGAATACTCCAAAGTCAAAGAATCTGGGCTTACAACATCTGTCATACCTTCAATGGCTAATGGAGGTGTAGCAGCCTCAGCTATTGTGAAGCTCTCTGTCGCAGAACAAGCATTGCCATCCGTCACGACTATGGTGTGTACTCCTACAGAAGCAGTTACTTGGCTATTGTTTTCTATAGGATTATCATCTAATGTCAGTATATAATTCCCATCTCCAGCGCTTGCAGCAACATCAACAGTTCCTAAATTATTTAAGAAACACGAGGGATCTTCTACACTTAATGTTAATTGTGGATCTTCAAAAATACTAATCTCCGTTGTGGCACTAAATGGACATCCCATTTCGGTCCAGACATACTCTATGGCATATACTCCTACACCTACCGCTGGGTCAAATTGCCCATTAAATGTTGAAGAATTTATTGTCCATTCTCCGGACCCGGAGCCATCTCCACCATCTACTATCGGCACGATCGCAAATGGTGCTGCATTTTCACCCACACAAAATTCATTCGTATGCGCTTGGAAACTAACCATAATGGACGGACACGATTGCGCCGTACAATCTAACATCAATACGATATTATCACACGAAGAGGCAGGATCTGATACAGTAAGTTCAATAGTTACTGTTTGCCCTTCATTCAAATCAAGTACTTCAAAACTACCAGGGTTCGAAGTTACTGTTCCATTGCCAGGGACATTTATCGGGTTAACTGTATATACTAAGCCCGGAATTTCTACCCAACTCAATGTAGCAGAAGTCAATGTCGGAGAACATGTCCAGTCCACAGGCGGAAGACCTGGTTGAATATCGATTTCCAAGGTGCCCGTGTATTGACATCCAAATTCATCAATTTCTGTATAAGTAATAACATTAATACCGCTATTAGCATCGGCTGGAGTAAACAGACCAGAAAGAGGATCCACCCCATTTCCAGACCACATAACCGAAGAATTTGACGGAACAGGATTTATTACAGATCCTGTTAATTGAACTGGAGCGGCGGAAGAACAAGCAGCAAAATCAGGGGTAAGCGTAACTTCACCTTCGCCTAAAACCTCTACTGTGGTCGAACCTGGATAATTGCAATCTATAAATTGCGCATTATAACTTATGGTCCAAAGGCCAGCTCCTGTAACACTTGGATCAACCAAACCTGAACCATCAACACCCATTCCATTTGGTGTATCTATAGTCCAAGTGATTGCATCTGCCATCATCAAGTTGACTGCACCTGGGTTGTTACTTTCAGCGGTAATTTGTAAGGCAGAAGACCCGAAACATACTACTTGAGATGCTGTTAAGGTAATTACTGCAGAAGGGCAAGATTGCGCTGTACATGGTATTTCTATAACTACAGGATCGCAACTAGACGCAGGATCTGAAACCGTTAGTTCTATAATTATAGTTTGATCCTCAAGCAAATCCAAAACTTCAAAACTTCCAGGATTAGAACTAACAGTTCCATTAGCAGGAATCTGAATAGGATTCACTTCATATACTAGTCCAGAAATCTCAGTCCAAGTTATTTCGGCAGAAGAAATCGTAGAATTACAAATCCAATCCGGATCAGATAAACCCGGTTGAACGTTTATATTTATCATCCCTGTATACTCACATCCAAATTCGTCAACTTCGGAGTAATTTATAACATTGATACCCATGGCGGCCATTGAGGGATCAAAAACACCTGACATGGCGTCCACCCCATTTCCTGACCACGTAATTACTGAATTTGAAGGGGTAGGATCTGTCACCGTAGCCGTTAACTGCACAGGATCAGCAGAATCACATATGTCAAAGTCTGCGGTAAGAGTAACCGTTCCCTCTCCCAACACTTCGATCATTGCAGATCCAGGATAGACACAATCTCCAAACTGAGCTTCATAACTGATTGTCCAAATCCCATCTCCAGAAATAGTTGGGTCAAAGACTCCTGTTTGATCTACTCCCATTCCGTTGGGAGTATTTATAGCCCATGTAATCATATCCGCGTTCAGTAAATCAACGACAGCCGTATTATCACTCTCAGCTGTTAGTTGAACAGTTTGAGAATTAAAACAAACCGTTGATGGAGCAGTAATAGAAATGTTTGCTACTGGACAAGACTGAGCAAAGCACTCCACAGGAAGTGAAGTCTGTGCAGGACAAGGAGAAAGAGGATCTTCACAAGTCACCTCAATGATCACAGATTGCCCCTCGGTCAATCCAGTAACACTATAACTCCCTGACGAAGAAGTAACCATCCCATTAGCTGGAATACTTACCTCATTTACAGTATAAACTAAACCTGGCACCTCCGTCCACATAAAGCCTGTACTCGTTGTAGAAGTTAAATCTGGGTCACATTGTACATCTGGCACTGCCAACTCTTCAACAACCTCTATGGGCATCATCACTGGCTCTGAATCACATCCATTATTGGTTGTAGTCAATGTTACCATATACGTCCCAGGATCATTAAACGACAAAGAACCAGCCGAGCCAGAAATTGAAGTTTCGTTGGCCTCAGTTGGAATTCCCCAAGTATATCCACCGTCTGGAACAGTTGCCCCTGTAAACTCAACCATGGATTGATCAGTGACGCAAATCGGTGATTCTACAGTAAATTCTGCTATCGGAATCGAATAAACATTTATCGTAATCGAAGCATTAGCTACACAATTATCTACTGAAGTATATAAATAATTAATTGTATTTGCTCCTTCAACAACCGCAGGGTCATTGGGATCAAATGTGTTGGCAGCCGCATTTACCCCATTACCAGAATATACACCAGATCCGTCGAGATCAGCTGTAATACACATAGACAAATCGATCGTTGTTTGCGTGCCGTCCAAACATATATCAGAAAGCATATTACACGTATTTGTCAAGGTAGGCACTACACAATCTTGTACTGTACACATCTGTTCGTTGGACAAAACATTAGAACATACGCCATTATCAACAGCCGTAACTTGAACCACAACTTCTTCTGATGTATTTAATCCCTCTATGGTTACGCATAATTCTCCAGCTACATAATTAATGGTACCTGCCCCGGTTTGAGATATTATGGTCGGAATATATTCATCCGCCCCAACATCTTCCCAGCAATAAACAAGTGTAGTGGTTGTACTACCTGCAGCACATATTACGTCTGGAGTATCCAATGGTTCAACCACTTCAACTTCTATCATCGCTTGGGTAGATCCACAACCGTTTAACTCAGTAGTCAAGGTGATGGTTTTCATCCCTGACGTTGCCCAAGCCACTTCATGAACACCTGGTCCAGCAGAGCCTGTTCCGTTCTGAACAACACCGGTATCAAAATCCCAGTTATATGTTGCATTCATATCTAATGGTATACCATCGTAAATTATATCTAAGGCTTCGCCAACACAAATTGGACCAGCCGGCAAAATAACTGGATCAGGAACACTGGTGATCTCTACCATTATAGGAGCTGAATCACTTGATCCACAAAAACCTTGTACAGAAACCATGACTTCGCCGTTGGTCGTTGTTCCCCAATCAATTTCTAAGGTATTAGATCCTTGACCGCTCACAATTGTGGCATCAGAACCAATAACAGTCCAAACAATATTTGCAGAACCAATCATAGAATCATCAAATGTATATATCGAATTAGATCCACCTCCGCAAACTACTTGATCTCCAGATACTACAGGGGTATCAGGTCCGTTGATAACCAAGGAGATAGAAAATGAGGTACAACATTCTTTTTCTGTCATTCCTCCATGATCCGCAGGATTTGTTAAAGGTAGGGAACCACAAATAATTAATTCATAATCACCACTTTCAAACACAAACTGATCTGTAAATCCACTACCATTCGGGGTTAAAGTCGTGCTAGTCGATACATTAACCCACTCGTATGTAACATTGTTATAATCTCCTAAATCATCAGCTGTATTCGTCCAGTTCAATTGAACGCCCGAAGTTTGCATACATGGTCCATCCGAAAGAAAACCATCAATATCTATGACATCAACTGAAACGTTTAAGATACTATCACAACCATTACCCGTATAATCCAAAGGACTGAGTGATCCCATTGTAAATACTACTGGTGTGTTACCCGTAGGAATAGAAACCAATGTAGATTGACCTATATCCAAACCAACTTCGTACGTTCCGTCAAAATTCATATCACTTGCACAAACCACATCTTGCCAAACTCCTGTAGTTATAGGAAAGTCAGTAATATCTATTTGTTGACTTACTTCACAACCAAATATTGGCGTATTCTGCTCGATAAAATTATAAGTCTCCAAAGAATTATTACTTGCATTGTTGCTCGGTAAGTCTCCCAACCATGAAACTGTTGATCCGCCAGAAATTGCATCAGGAATACCTTGATGTAAATTAAGTTGCCCACTGGCATCTAAGCAAACATCTAGAGGATCAAAAACGATCATGGGTGTTGGAATTACATTTATCTCTACACACCGAGGGCCTTCGCTATCACAACTTGAATCTACCAAATCCATACACAAAGTATATAGTCCAGGTCCTTGGTTAAAATCCAAAACTTGCTCACTATCACTCGTTACAGGCGTCAAAGTAGGTAGAGACGGACTAATTGACCAGTTATAAGCATCTGGTGATTCAAAATTATCAAAAAACATAGTAGGATCTGTTAGATTAAAACTGATGCCTGCTGCCCCTTCACAAACTTCATACACAGATGAAGGACTCCCAAATGGACTATTCGAAATCAAGGTACACTCTGGGCAAGCTATGTCACTAGGATTTGGCATATCAAAGGTAAAACCAGCACCCTGTGTAACTTCGACTGTATACGAGCATTCGGATCCAGAACATCCATCTAGAAAAAACCAATATTGATTACCAGGTATATATTGACCATTGGTCAATTGAACTGTAATTGTTCCCACATTACATCCAGGATCACAAACAATTGTATTTGTAAAATCACAACCATCATAAATACCATACTGCATGCCCGGATTTTGACCATTAATCATGTTACAGCCAAAAGGTTCAACAACTATTTCTAAAGAACTCACACTTGGAGCAATAAATGAGAACCAAGCAATATTATTGGGAACACCTGCCCCATTGCACAAGGTATTCGGAACACCTGGAGTTCCTGAGGGTGTTGTATTTGCAGGAGGCAAAGCTCCACAAATGTTGTCCAAATCAGCTAAGTCACATAATAATAGAGCTGCATCACACATAAGAGTACTGTTCGAACCGTTTGAGTTTGGATCACACATAAAGAAAAATCCAAAATCTGCAGTAAGATCGGTATCTCCCATCCCATCTTCATTAATACATTCATTTCCACATTCTAAAGTGAATATATTTGAAACCGAAGGCCCACCAATAACACCTGACCCATTATTGTCATTATCTATACAATTATCACTTCCACACATTGCTGAAGGCTCATGATTTAGCAATACACCATTCCAATTACTTTGTAATACCTCCAATTGATAGTTACCTGGAGGATAACATACATTATTCGCATTGGGCCCAGATGCAGTGGTTCCGAAAGTATATTCTCCATTAACATCAGTTTGCCAGGTCCAAGTATTTCCTGCCTCCACACCACTTATCGCAGTTAATTGAATTTCTACATTTGCGATTGGGGACTCTACTCCAACATCAAATTGGCAATTCATATCATCATCAGCCCACACAGTTCCTCCAATAGCCACACATCTCCAAACGCCCGCATCAATTGAATTTATTGAAGGTCCAGCACAGTTGTTATCGGCCATATTATCGCTAGTCAAGGTAAAGACTTCTGTAAGCCCTGTGTTTGGATCTACATCCGAAATCATGTCTCCATTGGTTATTGGATCTGAGGTAGGACCAGTGCAGTTATCATTGGAGTAACTCCAACCAGTCATTAAAGTATTAGGAAATTGTACTTGGTACATTCCAGGAGTAAGATCACAGAAAAAATACATACCATTGGCATCTGTCATGACAGAAACCACTGTGTTGCCGTTGACATCTACTGGTACAGCTCCCGTATTAACGTCAATTAATTCTACAGTTAAAGGGGGACCTATGTAAGCTATCCCATCATCCTCCAAGCAATTGTTGTTGGCATCTTTAAAAACGGAACCAGAAATAGCCTGAGGACGAATATACCCAGCATCGACGTTCATACCATTTTGACAAGATTCTAACGAAAATCCATTTGTACAACCATCAGCAGGTGTACAGCTTGGCCAACAAGCATCACTATCATTGTTATTTAGCAAAGGATCAACTCCAACACCTGCAAAGATTGTTGGAGTAAAGCTAACTCCTCCAATCATAGGATTTGCTTCAAACGAAATTTTATAAAAGTCATTTGCCGGATCCAACGGGGGAACATCATTAAAAGTATATACTCCAGATGCATCGGTAAAAACACAAGGAATAGGAGCTCCACTAAAGTCGTTCGCCGCCATACCTGTACTCACATAATTTAAACATACTTGAACTCCTGCGATTGGAAGTTCAGCCCCCTCTTGTGTACCATTAAAATTGGCATCCTCCCAAACTTCACCCGTCAAAACCGCCCCTCCAATAACACCTGCATCTATCTCAACATCCCCACCATTGCTAGAAACTGTAAAACTTCCAGTCGTCCCTGGACCAAACGTTTCGTCTATATCATGATTGTCACTTGAAATTAAACTCGTACCTCCATTGTTCGTAAAAAAACTAGGAGTTCCATTTGCACATAAATCACAAGAAGCTATATCAAATTCAACGTAATACATTCCCGGAGGCACCACATCTGTAAAACTATAACTGCCACTAGAAGTTGTTTGACATGGTATCGCATTTCCCTCACAATCTAAAGCAGCAACCCCTCCAACATCAAACAAGCATACAGTAATATTACAAGAAGCTAAATCATCAGTACCTACCTGTAATCCATCGGCATCAGCATCTTCAAATATTTCTCCGGCAATGGTATTCATTTGAGAAAACCCTGCGTTTATTGTACCAGGAAAAACAGACGCAGGACCAACAATAATTGGGTTGGTATTTGAGGAAGTATTTATTGGTGCATCAGAATCAGCTCCACCTGCAGTGGTACACCAAAGAGACCCAGCGGGTAAGGTAGTAGTATTTATTTCGACACAATAAGAGCCAGAAGCTGGAATTGGATTAGTAAAACTGTAATTTCCAGTTCCATCGGTCACTACAGCAGGCATAAGCATACCACCAGCGCAGTCTGTTAATACGACAGAAACCCCAGAAATACCAGCATCAGTTCCTTCCATCACACCATTTCCGTTGTTATCTTCCCATATTATCCCAGAAATATCCTGAGCAATGGAGTCCAAGTTTAGCCCGACTATCGCCAGTACTACAAGTAAAGCTTTTTTCATTTATAAGTTATTTATACAGGGGAGCCCTTAGACAAGTCTAAGACCATCGAAAGATATGCAATTAATAGACCAAAACACTCTAAAATTATTGACTTTTTGAACTAAAATGTCCAGTTCTTACCGTATCAAGGTGATCGTTCCTTTTTCTTGCTTTATTGCACCATTTATCATCGTGTATTCAACAATATAGGCGAATGTAGCAGGTTGAAGTTTTCTTCCACGGTATACCCCATCCCAAGCAAACAATGCGTCTTCTGGAGCAAAATCGTACCGATCAAAAACAATATTACCCCATCTATCCAGAATATGAATAAAGTCAATTTGTTCTACCCCTTTACCTCCAAAAACCATAAACAAATCATTGTTGTTATCGCCATTTGGGGAAAATATATTAGGTATGTATAAGGGCGATTTATCTTCTACCCTAACCACAATGATATCCGTATCCAAACATCCATTTTGATCTTCTACTTCGATTTGCAATTGAATGGTCTCAAAAGGCGTAATCGCAATTTCTAAACATGAGTTTTCAAGGCATTCATAATCCGTGATTGGAGACCAATTAACGTCATTTACATCAGCAGGATCAATGTTCAATAAGGCTTGAATATTTATTGTTTCACCCAAGCGAATCAAGGTATCAGGACCTAAACTTACATTGATATCTGGACCGTTCTGAATGGTTACCATCGTATCAAGTTCACATCCTGAGCTGTCCATAACCGAAAGACTATATTGTCCCGGTTCTAAAAAATAAAATTCATTAATAGTTGAATACAAGCCATTGTTTAGTGAAAAAAGATACGGTGCTTCGCCACCAGAAATACTTGATACTGAAATTGATCCATTAGTAAAACCAAAACATTGCGGCACTTGCGTTTCAAAATTGATTTGATCCAAGGTGTTCTCAGCCGGATCAACCAAAATGCTATCTTGTCCTAGACAGCCATTTCGAATATCTTCTATCTGTAAAAAATACATGCCAGGAGCAGAAATAAGTGGTTGATAAGAAGAGGTACCGTCTTCAAATTGGCCATCTATTGTATTCCAAAACAACTCATAAAAAATACCATTGGAAGAACCCGATGCATCCAAACGAATTTCATTTATACTGCATTTTAATTCTTGCGTTGACAAAATTTCAACTGTCGGTACAATGGTATCAATTTCAACATTAACCAAAACGGAATCTTTACATGCATTTAATCCAGTTACCACAAGTTTATATTCCCCTGCTTCGGAAGAAACATAAGGATTATTATTACTTACGCTTCCATCTAATAAATGCCATTCAACCAAAGCATCATCTTCAACGAAGAGAGCAGTCAAATCCACAGTCGGATTATCACAAGTAATGGTTCCAGAACTAAAATTAAACACTGGAGGAACTTCTATGTCATTGACCTCAATGGTATCTCTAGAAATACATCCATTCGCTCCTGTTGCCACTACTATATATTCACCCAAAAGCGCTGTCAAAGGACTCTGCTCTTCACTATAAAAATTATTTGGTCCAAACCATTTAAAGTCTGTACCCAAATCATTACTGGACACAGATAAATTGACAGCATCCCCACTGCAGGGGAGTGAAACATCAAAAGCCTGAATTTCTGGTTCTACGAAATTTTCATTCACCATATAGCTACTTAAGGTACTACACCCATTTTCTCCTACCACAGTAAGTTCGTAAATCCCTGGTTCGTCAACCACTGGATTTAACTCCATAGAATTGAAGCCATTGGGCCCTACCCAAATAAATTCAAACTCGCTGAGATTGGCAGAAAACCCTAATTCGATTTTATTTTCCAAGCAGTTAATATCAGATCCACTGACTTGTACTATTGGAGATATAGTATCAATTTGAACCATGATCTCTTGTACCGTACTGCATCCTGCTGTATCGACCAATTCTACATTATACAATCCTGGTTCCCAAATAAGTGGAAATTGATCATTGAAGCTAAAACCATTTGGCCCTGACCAATTCCATTCATCAATTTCATCATCAGATTCAACACCGATAGTCGCATTTAAATTTGAACAATCAAGCGTTGGATTTATAATATTGGTAACCACAGGATTTTGAATATCAGAAAACACCTCCGCACTTTGTGAACTTGTACACCCTTGTTGATCCGAAACCGTTACGGTATAAATTCCAACTTCAGATACAACGAGATCTTCCATATCTGAAGCAAAGCCGTTAGGTCCAGTCCAGCTATACACATAATCTGTATTTACAGCGATCAAGTCTATTAAACCAGTTTCATTATTTGCACATGAGATCGCATCCGTTTGCAATTCGAAGTCCGGCAGATCAGTATCAGCGATAATTGTAAAACTAATTTCATTGGTACACGAATTACTTGCAGTAACCGTTAACTGATAATCCCCTGCTTGAGTAATAGAAACTTGGGCTTGGTTCCCAATGGTCTGCGGACCTTCCCAATCATAACTTACAATGGATTCACTACTAAGTATTTCTATATCCGATTGCGGTTGCAAACAATTAATAAACAAATCACCTTGTACGCTCAAATCCGGAATTCCTTGATCTATGAGCACCTCAAATTGCGTTGAGGAAAAACATTCGTTTTCTCCTTGAATGGTTACATCGTAATTACCTGGAATCTCTAAGAATGGACTACTTTCATCAGAAATAAAGCCCATTGGTCCTTGCCATTGATATGAAATCAAGTTGGCATTAGATTGGATCTGAGCAGTTACTCCCGTTTCGTTACATCCAATTTCTAAATCATTAATTATTAATTCTGGCTGATCTGTATCACTTAAAACTTCGACAGAATCGACATATTGACAACCTGAATCCGCTAGCTCTATAGTCAAATAATAGACTCCTTCTTGATTCGTAAATAATGTATCCATTGTACTGAGCAGACCAGTTTCATTGGACCATTCGCTCCATGCAATAGATTCCTCGGTTTGAAAATACACCTCAGAAGGATCAGAAGAACAAGTTAAAACATCAGAAAACAATTCAATCTCTATTTCTTCTCTATCATCTTGAACAACTATGGCTGATCTTGCCGAACAACCTGTATTCTGATCAGTAATCGTGACTGCATAAGTTCCTCCTTGAATTACATTGATGTTTTGGTTGACAGACTCAAATCCATTGGGCCCTGACCAATTATAAGAAAATTGAATTTGTCCTCCGCTGACGCTAACATCAGCATTCGGGTTTTGGCAAGTTATGGTATCTATGAGGAAAGTAACATCGGGTTCAAGATTGCCTTGAAAAACGAATAAAGTGTCAATATACAAGCAACCGTTTTCATTGGTTACTTCTAATATATATTGGCCATGATCATAGATGTATGGATCTTGCTCCATACTCTGAAAGCCAAACGGCCCAGTCCAAGAAAACACACTATTTTGATCCGTATTTGTGAACACATGCTGGAGTAAAATACTGTCTTGGCAATTTATTTCAGTATCGTTTAAAGTAAAATCTGGCACACTTACCTCAGTTACTACTTGAATAAAAGAATCAAGAACACATCCATTTGAGCTTTCGATTTGAAAAGGATAAAAGCCCGTGTTTGTTGTTGTAAAAGAAGTGCCACTTATGGAAGGGTCAGTCCAAGTAATATTATCCCCTGGTTCTATTTGCAATTCAAACATGGCTTCCGGATCTAAGCAACGGATCGTATCTTGCTCTATTGAAACTTCAGGGATATCTACATCAATTTCAACATCGACGATATGACTTTCAACGCATCCATTTACACCTGTTATTTCTAATATGTATGTACCTGCTTGAGTAACATTTGGAGAGGCCACTTGACTTAAAAAGCCTTGGGCATTGGTCCAACTAAAGGCATAGTCCATTTGGTTATCAATGCTTGTTTCAATAGTAACCGAAATTGAATCACAGGTGAGCGTATCCACACTAAATGATGGAATATCTAAAAAATAATCTACAGTTACTTCCACACTATCAAGCGAGACACAACCATATTCATTTGTAGATTCCAAATTATACCAACCAGGAATATCAATGTTTATTTCTTGTGTAACAAAAGTTTCTCCTAATGGACCTTCCCACGAATAACCTATAATATTATCGTCAGACATAGCCTCTAAAGAAACTATTGTTTGCGTACAGCTCAATATTGCTGGTTCGATGTTTATGATAGAAGGAATAGTAAAATCCTCAACAATTACCGTGTCCTTACTAATACATCCTCGATCACTTAACTCAAGTATATATTCGCCCGGAGCACTTATCTCAACATCGGGAAATCCATTTGGCCCTGATATCAACCCATCTGTTGTTGTCCAATGGTATGTGGTCACATCATCTACAATTGACCCACCTGATTTTAATATCAAACTAGGTGCGTCACAAGTTATTTGCAGGAGAGACTCATCAATCTGAGCTTCCAAAACGATTACCTCTAAATCTAACTGGACAATAGAATCGCATTGGCCATTTGTCAACGTAGCGATATAACTACCCTCTACATTATACACTTCATTGTCAAGAATAAAAGATTCTCCTTCACAAAGCACCTCATTCAGATACGTTGTATCGGGCACGTCATACACCTCAATACTTGTACAGCCTGTAGCAAATGCTCCACAAAGCGCACCATTAAAAAACATTGACTCGATAGAATCTTGCCCAAAGCTAAAATCAACTTGCGGAAGATCTAAAACCTGATCGGTCAAAATATTAAAAACATTTACTTTATAATCCCCTGGTAAACTATTCGTCAAATCAACGAAAGGACTGATGGAAATAATTTGGCCGTCCGAATTTTGAATTGCGTGCATTGTTGTAAACTCTCCGACACTAGGACTTTGCCCATTATATTGTGGGAGGATAGTGAAGTTTAAATTGGGATCACCTTCACAATAAGCCAAAGAGACCTCGTCAATATCACCTCCAACAGCATCACATATAGAGCAATCAAGCCCATTCCCATCACAAAAAATTATAGAGAAATTTAGAAGAACACCTTCACCAATCGCAGAATCATCAAAAAACCGAATTGTCCAATTTCCATTTACATCGGAACCATCAAAATCTTCAAAACAACCAAAAAAGGGATGATAACTCCCATCATAAGAAGATAATATTGCCCAAGGTTGAATATTGTTCCAATTGCCACTAAAGCCAGGATCTGGTGAAACTGGAAATCCACAAGGCAAAAAATCTACATCCCAAGTTATGTTGGGAGTTGCAGATGAATTTGTTGTCGGTGGACCCAATAAAATCACGCTTTGCCCACTAGGAGAAATTAATTCAACCAACAAATCTGCGACATATCCATGTTCAAATTCTAATTGAACAGCACAGATGCCTTGACCATTTTCTCCTATTGTTTGATTTAACGCTCCTTCTACGACTATCGTTAATTGAGTTGTATCGGCATCCAAAATACTAATCGGCCCTTGTATTGAACATGACTGAGAAATTCCGCTAATTGATGCCCAAAAAAGCAGCGCTGATGTCAAAAACCAATTGTAAGATTTTGTAAAATTCATAACCAACATAAAAAAGACA
>JAHDGJ010000003.1:206739-227444 GCA_020627705.1 Saprospiraceae bacterium | reverse complement strand
CTCAGCCATGAGCTCGGTGAAATTGAAGTATCGGTGAAGATGCCGATTACCCGCAGCGGGACGAAAAGACCCCGTGAACCTTTACTACAGCTTCACATTGAGCTTGAATATAAGATGTGTAGGATAGGTGGGAGACTTTGAACCAGCCACGCCAGTGGTTGGGGAGTCATCCTTGAAATACCACCCTTCTTATATTTAGGTTCTAACTCGCCTTTGGCGAGGACATTGTGTGGTGGGTAGTTTGACTGGGGTGGTCGCCTCCTAAAAAGTAACGGAGGCTCGCAAAGGTACCCTCAGCATGGTTGGTAATCATGCGCAGAGCGTATTAGTACAAGGGTGCTTGACTGTGAGACCGACGGGTCGAACAGGTACGAAAGTAGGCTAAAGTGATCCGGTGGTTCCGTATGGAAGGGCCATCGCTCAAAGGATAAAAGGTACTCCGGGGATAACAGGCTGATCTCCCCCAAGAGCTCATATCGACGGGGAGGTTTGGCACCTCGATGTCGGCTCGTCACATCCTGGGGCTGGAGAAGGTCCCAAGGGTTGGGCTGTTCGCCCATTAAAGTGGCACGCGAGCTGGGTTCAGAACGTCGCAAGACAGTTCGGTCTCTATCTGCTGTGGGCGTTGGAGTTTTGAGGAGATCTGACACTAGTACGAGAGGACCGTGTTGGACGAACCCCTAGTGTATCTGTTGTGCCGCCAGGTGCATCGCAGAGTAGCTATGTTCGGAATGGATAAGTGCTGAAAGCATCTAAGCACGAAGCCAACTCCAAGATGAGAGCTCCAGAGATTCGTCTCAAAGGGTCGTGGAAGATGACCACGTTGATAGGCTATAGATGGAAGTGCAGTGATGCATGGAGTCGAGTAGTACTAATTACCCGAAAGCTTTCCTTTTAATTACTCTTTTTTCCTTCCCCTGTCAAAATTAACTTTAAGACATATCCGCTTTAATGCGGCTTTTCCCGAATAGTCGGGGTAAAGAAAGATTTGGTGGTTATAGCATAGGGGTTCCACCTCTTCCCTTTCCGAACAGAGAAGTTAAGCCCTATAGCGCCGATGGTACTACATTGTGGGAGAGTAGGTCGCCGCCTTTTATGAAAGCCTTCAAGTGAAAACTTGAGGGCTTTCTCCATTTATAGGAGTTCTTTTTTATAGTGTGTTGTTACAAAAAATAGAAGTAACGCATCAGCATTCCATCCATATTTTGGGATAGTGATTTTGAGTACTGTTCTTATACTCGACTTCATGAACTGTTCTTATACTCGACTTCATGAATAATAGCCTGTGTTATTATTCTTTAAACGAAAGAAGATTATTTCCAGTCATTTCATTTGGCACGGCAAGCCCCATTCTCTTAAGTATGGTGACTGCCAAATCCGCAAGTTTTCCATTTTGAAGAGAAATTTCTTGGGCATCCTTGGATACAAAGAAACAAGGTACAAAGTTGGTAGTATGTGCAGTGTGGGGCGAACCATCTTGGTTTATCAGAATATCAGAATTGCCATGATCTGCAATAATGAATAGATCATACTCATCTTTTGCAATGTTTACCAATCTTTCCAATTGATGATCAACAGTTTCACAGGCAGCCTTAGCAGCTTCAAAATCTCCAGTGTGTCCTACCATATCTGCATTTGCATAGTTAAGACAAATAAAATCTGGACAGTTGGTTTGGATATCTTGAATAATAGAATCTGTCAATTCAACCGCACTCATTTCTGGAGCGAGATCATATGTCGCAACATTTGGAGAAGGTATGAGTATACGGCGTTCATTAGGAAATGGTTGTTCTTGACCTCCAGAAAAGAAAAAGGTCACATGTGGATATTTTTCTGTTTCCGCAATTCTAACTTGTGTTTTTTGGTGTGTTGACAATACTTCACCAATTGTATTTACAAGATTATCTTTTTCATAAATAACGCAGACGTTTTTAAAGGCTTCATCATACTTTGTCATTGTTGCAAAGTGTAATTTCAGCGGATTCATGTCGAATTCAGGATAGGCATTCTGACACAGTACATCTGTCAATTGCCTAGGGCGATCCGTTCGAAAATTAAAAAATAAAACAGAATCCCCATTTTCAATTTTTGCATTCTTGTCTAAAAGTATCGCTGGTAAGAATTCATCTGTTATGGTTTGTTCGTATTGCGCAAGTATGGTTTCTTGGATATTGGTAGAAATAAGGTCGGATTTTCCATTTACCAGAAGATCATATGCTTTTTTGGTTCGTTCCCACCTTTGGTCTCTATCCATGGCATAATACCTCCCAATAACGGACGAAATATGGGTATTGTCAAAGTCTTTAATGTGATTATTTACATTTTCTAAATGTGCAGCCCCTGATTTTGGGTCACAATCTCTACCATCCATAAAAGCATGAATACATACCTTTTGGAGTTTGTACTTTTGAGCAACAGTGGTAAGTGCCTTCAAATGATTTATATGCGAGTGTACACCGCCATCAGATACCAATCCTATCAAATGGACCTTTCCGCCATCTTTTTGCGCCTTCTCAAAAAAAGCAACGAGCTGCTTTTGGTTATCCAAATCTCCCGATTTTATATCCTTATTTATTCTAGCAAAGTCTTGATATACGATTCTACCCGCTCCAATATTTAGATGCCCTACCTCAGAATTCCCCATTTGACCTTCAGGTAATCCAACATCTTCACCAAAAGTAACTAAGGTCGAATGTGGATATTGTTGATATAGACTATCGATAAATGGCGTAAATGCTTGGTCAATCGCACTACGATTCGGATCGGTGGCAATACCCCATCCATCCAAAATGACTAATGCTATACGTTGATTATTCATGGAAAATTTTGAAAAAAAACTAATTTTTCGAACCTAAGTGCAAGTATATATCGTTAATTAGTAAATCGAAAAGATTATGCGAAAAACAATTTTTATAATGTTATTGAGCTTAGGTTGTGTATCCTTAGGGTTTTCTCAGTCTCAGGATATCCTTTCTTCAATAGGTAAAAAGGATCTAGTAAAACTTGAATCCCTGATGAAAGATAAATTGGATTTTTGCATTAATGATGGACAACGGATGGTTTCTAAAGAGTTTGCTATCAAAACAACCCTAGCCTTTTTAGATGAAATTGAAGTAAAATCATGCAGAAAACTGCACAATGGCAATTCAAAAGAGAAAGGCACCTTCTATGAAGTAGGAAAACTCAAATCAACGAAGGGCAACTATCGCGTTTTCATTTACTATGAAAACAATCGAATCGTTGAATTTAGAATTGATAACTACTAAGCAGGTTTGGTTTAGTCGGGAAATAAGCTTTTATCTATCGAAGGTAAAATCTTAAGTGCATTTTTGTAATACAATTTTTTTAACACCTCATCGCTTAAACCAAGTCCATACATTCTCCAAAAGGCGTGATATCTTTTGTAGTAGGGAAAATACTCATCTTCTGTTTCTAATACTCTAAAGTAGGTTTCGAATTCTCTAGGCTTGAAAGAATCTTTACCAAATAAGACGCGGTCTTGATATTTTTCTAGAAAGGCCTTAGCAGCTCTTGGCTGTCTACCTAATTCTGCGATAACAGCTCCAATTTCTACATACATATTGGGGATATCATCCATGATTGTGCTAAGTTTCAGAAGATCGTTGGCATACCAGCCCATATGTGCATTTATAAATGTGGTATTCTTGTGCTTTTTGAAAACATTGTGTTGTTCTGAAATTATTTGTTCAAATGAAGCAGGATCATCATCTTCACGTTTTCGGGAAGGTTTCAGTTTCAACTCTAGCCATCGTTCATTTAAACTATCATGTGGCATCCAAAAAGGCTTGGGATCTGCAGAATGAATTAATACAGGCATCCCCAATTCACCACATTTATCCCAAACTGGTCCTATTCTAGGATCATCTATGGCAATACGGTTTCCAAGGCTGTCCTTATGGTGCATTCCTTGACTTTTGTAGATTTTTAATCCCCTTGAACCATTTTTGTAATCGTATTCGATTTGTTTGACTGTTTCTTTAGTCCAATCCGGGGCGTCAATACTTCGTAGTTCGATGTTAGAAAATACAATAAAACGATTGGGCTGAGAACTATTGGCAATGTTCTCCATATAAGTCTTGAGCTTTTTACTGTTTCTTCCACTTAGATTTACAGTAACAGCGACATTGATTGTATCCAATTGTTTAATCAACATTTCAAGTTTTTCAGGATCCATATTCCAATGGTGACTATGGATATCTACAACAGGAAATTTTGCTCGTTTAATTGGATTTTCATCTACAACTAATGTGCTTGGGGGATCATAGGATTCCCAATCAATAGTAATGTCCAAAGGATCACGTCTTTGAGCATCTAGTTGTAGAAAACAAAAAACTAATAATATGGAGATGTATTTCATAATTAAGATTTATTAAAATTCAGCATTACCTGGATATCTAGGAAACGGTATCACGTCCCGAATGTTAGTCATTCCAGTGACAAAAAGAATTAATCTTTCAAATCCTAATCCGTATCCCGCATGCTTACAAGTACCAAAGCGACGCGTATCTAAAAACCATTGCATTTCTTCTGAAGGTATATCCATTTCTTCCATTCTTCTTTCAAGTACATCAAGTCTTTCTTCCCTTTGAGAACCTCCTATAATTTCTCCTATACCCGGAAACAAAACATCCATTGCAGCTACCGTCTTTTCGTCCTCATTAAGACGCATATAAAACGATTTTATCTCTTTAGGATAATCAATTAAAATTACTGGTTTTTTAAAATGCTTTTCTACCAAAAACCTTTCGTGCTCAGATTGGAGATCGGCACCCCATTGATCAATTGGGAATTGAAATTTGCCTTTTTTATTAGGTTTAGAATTTTGAAGGATTCGAATAGCCTCGGTATACGTTAGTCTTTCAAAATCATTGTTGAGACAGAATTCGAGTTTTTCTCGCAAAGCCATTGGAGACCTTTCGTTTTGTGGCTTTTGTTTTTCTTCGTTGAGCAATCTCGTTTCTAAAAATTCGAGATCTTCCTCATTGTTTTCCATTACATATTGGATGACATACTTTAACATTTCTTCGGCCAAATCCATATTGTCAACTAAATCTGCAAAAGCCACTTCTGGTTCGATCATCCAAAACTCAGCAAGGTGACGAGAAGTGTTTGAGTTCTCTGCACGAAAAGTAGGTCCAAAAGTATATACTTCACTAAGCGCCAAGGCACCTAGTTCTGCTTCTAGTTGTCCTGAAACCGTAAGGTTGGTAGCTTTTCCGAAGAAATCATTTGAGTAATCTATCGTACCATCTTCTTTTTTAGGAATACTGTCCAAGTCAAAGTTGGTAACCTTAAACATTTCACCCGCACCTTCTGCATCAGAACCAGTTATAATAGGGGAGTGGACATAAACAAAACCTTTATCATTGAAAAACTTATGAATAGCAAAAGCCACAGAATGTCTTATTCTAAATACAGCGCTGAAAGTATTGGTTCTAAATCTCAGATGAGCGATTTCTCTTAAGAATTCTAGGCTATGCCTTTTGGGTTGTAAAGGATATTTTTCTGGATCACTGTCCCCTAAAATCTCAATGTCTGTTGCAGATAATTCTATCGTTTGACCTCTTCCTTGAGATTCTATAAGAGTACCGGTCGCTGAAATTGCAGCACCTGTTGTAATTCTTTTTAGCAGCGCATCGTCCGTGTTTTCAAAATCTACAACGACTTGAAGTGTTTTTAAACATGACCCGTCATTTAGAGCTATAAATTGGTTGTTTCTAAATGTTCTTACCCAACCCATTACGGTATAGGTTTCATTGATCTTTCCTGAAGTATATAGAGCTTTAATTTTCGTTCTTTTCGCCATATCCAATAATTTGAATTTGCGAAGTTAGTGTAATTTCATGCATCAATGAAAACCACAGAAAGCTATTTGTGCAGATATAGCTGGTGTTCTATTTCTTCCAGCGTATTCAAGGATTGATTATAAATTTCTGACATTTTATTGGATTGATTTGTACCCGCAAAAAGAGCCAATTCACATGCTTCTAATATTTGATTTAATGAATCTTGCACTTGATTAGAAAGTTGTAAGGAATTTAGTTTTGCATTGATGTTTGTACTATTTAATTGTGCGCTTGGAACCTTCAACTTATCAGAGGCATAGCCAAATATGGCTTTGGATATTGCATCAAAAAATGCTCTGGAATTATTCGAATCAAGAT
Organism: Saprospiraceae bacterium; assembly: GCA_020627705.1. Lineage (GTDB taxonomy): Bacteria > Bacteroidota > Bacteroidia > Chitinophagales > Saprospiraceae > JAHDHU01. The sequence continues at coordinate 221,259 of JAHDGJ010000003.1, read as the reverse complement.
GTGTTTTTGCCTTATTAAGTCTATCCAAGGCAAGAGATTTGGCTTTTTCATACTTTATCCTTTCTGGATCAATATTGGCTTTTTTCTTGTTGATATATTGTATAATCCAAAGAATTGGGAAGGCCATCAGCAACACGGCGATTGGAATCCAAAACAAAAAGGTATCGTAAATTCCTCTTCCTTGTTTTGAAATGGAAATATTTTCAAGTGGTCCTATTATTTGATCTTCTCTTTCTGAATATTGCGTGACCGACTGGTTTTTGGATTTAGCTCCACGAAAAGATTGAAATTGAATTATGTCGGTAGTTAATGTATCGTACGTTTCCAGGATTGGATTGAAAACAACCGTTGAAGGTCTTAAAGCAAAATTTCCCCTGGATTTAGGTATAAGTAGATATTCGTAGGTAAGGGTGTAAACAATCCTGCCCTTTTCTACAAAACTATTTTCTGAAACCAATGATGCATCATATATTTCTATAGCATCAGGCACTTCAATTTTCGGCGCTTTTATAAGTTTTGGATCTCCATCACCACGTAGTACGATGGTTAAGGTCAAGGATTCATCGGTCTTTACTGAAGAATTATTGACAGCCGCACTTAGTGTATAATTGCCAACAGCGCCTATAAAATCATTGGGAGCAGGAGGTAGCTCTTTTACTTCAAATTTCACTGCGTTACTCGTAAGTTTCCCGGAGGCTCTTCTAAAGAAACGTGTTTCTAAAAATGTATTGTAGGGGCCAACAACAAATTCGCCAGTTGATTTGGGAAACAGGCTAATGGTTTTATCATTTAAGAAATATTGCTCTCTAAAATCCACTATTCTTTTGACAGGTTTTTTAGCATAGTTTTTTTGAATTTGATAATAGAATTCAGAAAGATCTAAATTGTAATAATCTTTGGGAGCATAATCTTTGTCCTTCGGATTTAGATAACTATTACAACGTAATACTGCTTGTTGACCGATGTATATAGTTGAATCAAGCGTTTCGGCGGTAACATAAGTTGGCAAAGATTTTTTACGTTTAGATTTTGGAATTACAAACACCTGTTTTTCTTGAGAACTAAATTTTTGACCGTTTACATCAATGTCCACCTTTCCAATCTTAAGTTTTCCTGATTTTTTAGGTTTTAAAAAATACTCCAAACCATTGGCTTGAAAACGTTGTCCATTGCTGTTATGGCTTCTCCTAAACTGACTGGGGCCTTGGGCAATTTTAAAATCTTTTAGATCCGTATTTAGAAGTTTAAATCCTGGACCGTTTTCTTGAATGATTGAAAACTTTAAATACCCGTCAGAAAAAATTGTATCGGTATCAATAGTAGAATAGAATGAACCTTGCGAAAGACACTGACTAGTTAGTGATATGAAAAGAAAGAGGGCGATGAATCTCATTAAAACTTTCTTCTTTTACGGTTTTTGGCGGATTTATTTAGAATTCCTTCCCTTGTTTTTGATTTCATGGGAGAGGTGACAGGGAATGATTCTTTACTGAAGAAACTTGGATCGTTGTCTTGTACAATCTGATTAGGATTTGGGACAACAACTACAGTGAGTTCTTCTGTATAAAGTGTGGTTTGATCAACTTGAGCTTCAAACGAAGGAATCTTTATTAGGCCTATTTGACTGGGTGTAATGATGTAGTTTTTTGTCAAAGAAGAGGAAACTATTCCATTTACAATAGATCGAGAAGAAGCGCTATGTTGAAGTCGAACATTGCAATGATCTAATTCTAATTTTGCGTCATTTAGGGTGGTGTTTTTGGATTCAATTTGTAAGGAAAAGCTGTTTCCTAAATACACGGTGTCCAGGTTTATTTCTGCCGTTATGCTGCTGTCTTGACAAAATAAAACTCCTTTGGAAATTAGTATGAAACAAAATAATAACGTAATTCTCATTTTTCAATTTCAGGGTTTACCAATCTTTATCTGGCTTGTTATTTGGGTTTTTTCTGAGTCGCATTTTCTCTAGGACTTTTCCCTCTTCTTTTTTTGCTATTTCTAATAGCCGCTCAATGTCTCTTTTTGATAAGCCTTGAAGCTTATCCTTTCCATTTGATTCTTGTTGTTTAGAATCCTGCTCACTTTGGTCTTGGTTCTCTTGACTCTGATCTTGAGAATTCTCTTCATTTGGATCAGTTTCATTGGATGGTTGGTCTTGGTTTTCTTGTTTTTGATCTTTGTTGTCTTCTTGATTCTGCTCTTGCTCCTGTTCCTGATCTTGCTCCTGTTCCTGATCTTGTTTTTGATCTTCCATTTCTTTTTTTCTGTGTTTGGCGATCATCAAGTTCTCTCGCATTTTCTTATCCCTTGGGTTTTCTCTTAATCCCTTTTTGTAATTGGAGATAGCTTTATCATATTGTTTCAATTCTAACATAACATTGCCCAAATTATAATGGGCTTTACTTTTTTCAGATCCTAATATGGTAGAGTTAATTGCATTTTGATAAGCCTCAGCAGCTTCCTCAAATTTTTGTAATTGGTACAAACTGTTGCCTTGATTAAATATGGACTGAAATTCCGGCTCAATATTGGAAGCAGCTAAATACTGCTTTTGAGCAGCTTCATAATCATTAGAGATATAGAAATCGTCTCCATTGAGTAAATGCGAATGCGCAGTCTGTCCAAGGCAGAGAATACTCGACAACAAACATTTTGCAAGAATAAGTAATTGAAAAAACTTCTTCATTTTTTTTCGAAAGCTTGATTAAAAATCACAAATTCTAAAATCAAAAACAAGAGTGCTGCGAGTAAAAAATATTGAAAGTAGCTGTGATATTCTTTGAATGCATTTTGTTCCATTTCTCTCTTTTCCAATTTTTCGACATCAGTTTTAATTTTTTCCGCAATGGCTTTATCATCATTGAGAACAAAGGACAATCCACCTCCGGATAGAGCTATATCCTTGATAAGTTGCGGATTTAATTTGGTCCTTACTGGATTACCACTTTCGTCTTTCTTGTAGCGTGTATATCCTCTTTCAATTATTTGCACATAATCACCTTCCTCAGTTCCGACGCCGATACTATAGGTGATCATTCCTTGCTCCAATGCTTGTTTTGCAGCTTCCAAAAATTCTGATTCATGGTTTTCTCCATCGGTTATAAGAATCAAACACTTTTTATAATTGTCTTCTTCTCCTTCTATCGATTGCTTCGCTAATTCGATGGCCTGTCCAATAGCCGTCCCTTGTCTTGAAGACTTTCCAGTATTAGCGGATTTAATAAACATTTCGACGGCAGCATGATCTTGTGTTAGGGGAACTTGGATATAGGCATCCCCGGCAAAAAGGATCAAGCCTATTCGCTCTGTTCTCAATTCTTTAAGAAGTTCTAGCAGAAACTTTTTAGACCGTTCTAAACGACTGGGTGATACATCTTTGGCTAACATACTTTGTGATATGTCCAAAGCAAAATAAATATCCGTGCTTTTAGCGGTGGCTTTGGATTTTTTATAGCCCCATTGAGGATTGGCGTAGGCGATGAATAAACAAACCATGGCCAAACAAAAAAACAGATGCTTTGTCCAAATTCGCTTGGGGTTCCATTTGGGCATCAGCCTCTGAAGCATTTCTATTTGACCTAATTTATTTAGCTTGAATTTGCTCCTATTGTAGGACCAATAAAAAATAATCAATAGTACTGGGATCAGCCACAGACCTTGTAAATAACTTATATGTTCGAACCTAAACATTAAGGAAGTGATTTAAGGATTGTGTTTCGAAGCAAAAATTCAAGCAACAAAAGAATAATAGCCACAGATAGGAAAATTCTAAATTCTTCAGAATACCTTTTGAAAATCGAGACTTCGATTTTACTTTTTTCTAATTGATCGATATAGTCGTAGATTTCAGCTAAGTTTTGTCTCGATTGTGCTCTGAAATATTGTCCTCCAGAAATCTTAGCTACCGATAAAAGTATCTTTTCGTTTAGTGCTCGATAATTATAGTTAGCCAGTGGATTTTTTCTACCTAAACCAATAGTATATATTTTAATGCCCTTTTCTTTGGCAGCTTCGGCAGCATGTTCAGGATTGATTATGATCTGTCCATCGTCTGCACCGTCGGTAAGTAATATTATTATTTTACTTTTTGCATTACTATTTTCAAGTTTGTTTATTGCAGTAGCTAATCCCACCCCAATAGAAGTGCCGTTTCTTATGCCCATACCCATAAGCGTTATCTGTCGAATAAAGTTTGACAAGATTAAGTGGTCTGTAGTTAGAGGGCAGAGCGCATAAGCTTCGAGGGCAAAAACAACTAGGCCAATGCGATCAAATTTTCTTTTTTCCACAAATTCAATTGCCAATGACTTACTTGCTTCAATTCGATTAGGATTAATATCGCGCTCGTCCATTGACGGGGATACATCCATGACCATCATAATATCAATACCTTCACTTTCTTGTTCTTCTTCTTTCAACATTAGCTGAGGTCGGGCTATGGCCAACACAATAAGAACAAAGGCCAACAGCCGAAGTAGGGGAAGTATTGACCTAAATTTAGCACGGATGGAATCTATGTTTTTTATTCCCTCCAAACTTGGTAAGGGGAGATGAGTTTTGGTAACTGGTTTTTTCCAATAATTCCAAATCCCCCATAGTAATGGCAATAAGAGCAATAAAAAATATTGCGGATGTAAAAATGTTATGTTCTCTAATGAATTCACTCTTCTTCGTCCATCATTTGTGATAAAGAAATGATTATGTTTCTAGTACTTTGCAAATAGGTAATCTGCTTTTCAGGATCAGGGATAAGTTTTGCAAATTTGACAGCATCGGTTATCTGCAAAATTTCATTAACCTTTCTAAGTGGTAAGGCGGGCGTATTTCTTTTAGACAATTGTGCAATTATTTGTTTGGAACTTGATTCTAGTGCTGGAATACCAAAGTGGTGCTTAATAAATTCTCTAACGATTTTGGAAAGTTCCGAATGGTAGGGTTTTATTTTTTGGGTTTTCCAAGGGTGCGTTTTTTCTAATTGATCTAATTGATTTATCGCTTTTTGGGTAGGATTTAAATATTGTGTTGATGGTTTGTTTGCGTTTTTAGTTTGCTTTGTACGAAAAAGAAGAAAACAAATAAGCAGGGCTAAAGCGAGCAATACATACATTAAAATGTAATCGCTCCAAATTTTTTCCTCCAAAAGAATGGACTTAATATCGTTTGGTGGTGTTTTGGTTAACTCATCCTTGGAGACAAAGGGGTCATTGACTACAATCGTGTTGGAAATGGGGCATCGCTGAGTAAGTAATGAATCTTCTACGTAAAACTTGCCACCGGGGATTTTAAATCTTCCTGCATCCCAAAAAAGCGCTTCAAATTTTTCTATGGTTTCTAGAACGTTTCCTTTTTCGATCCATTCGAAATCATCGTATTTTAAGACCGTTGTTTTGGGTGAGGTTTTAAATCGTTTCCAGTTTATTTCTGCATCTGGTTTTGTGAAATTGCCATTAGAATCTTGCCTTGCATAATTGTTTTCGACAGTGAATATTTTCTCTACTTCAGCAAGACTAAATGATTCAAATTGTTTGTTTTTTGGACATGTAATTTTTAGTGTTCCAGCAATAGGAGATCCTACATCAATTTGATACCTATCAAGGTTTACACGTGCGTCGAATTGCGCATTAACCAAGATTGGTAACGCAATCAAGAGTATATGGAAGAATATTAACCTAATCATCCAATCCTTCTTTTGAAAAATTTGATAAGTGATTTTACATAATCATCTTCCGTTTGGATATGGATGAGGTCCGAATTAGTACCAACAAAGGCATTTTTTAGTTGGTCCATTTTTTCTTTTTGCCATTTAGCATATTGTGCTCTAACGTATGAGGAAGAAGTGTCAATGGTCTTTTTGATATTGGTTTCGGAATCAATGACTTGCAGCAATCCAACATTTGGTAACTCTACCTCTCTATGATCAAATACACGAATACCTATTATGTCATGCCTCTTTGCTGCAAGCTTTAAATCATCCATATAATCATCACAAAGAAAATCTGAAATGATAAACACTATAGCTCTTCTTTTTTGAAGGTTATTGAGATATTCCAAGGCTTTTTTAAGATCAGTACCTTGAGATTTTTTATTGTCGTCGACCAATTCTCTTACAATGTGTAAAATATGCTTTCGCCCTTTTTTAGGAGCAATAAATTTGTCAATCCTATTGGAGAACAAAATGGCACCTACTTTATCGCTGTTGCTAATCGCTGAAAACGAAAGTACTGCTGCAATTTCTGCAATGATTTCGTTTTTATATCTTTTTTGTGTTCCAAAGAGCGATGAGTTACTTTGATCAATGAGCAACATCAACGTGAGTTCGCGTTCTTCTTCATGAATTTTAACATGCGGATCTCCTGTTCTGGCTGTTACGTTCCAATCGATGTTTCTTACATCGTCGCCATATTGATATTCTCGCACTTCCGAAAATGACATTCCTCTGCCTTTGAAGGCACTTTGATAATCACCAGAGAAAATATGTTTACTGAGGCCTTTGGTTTTAATTTCAATATGCCTCACTTTTTTCAGGAGATCAGCTGCGTCCATTTCTATTGAATCTTCATTTCCTTTTTAAAGTCCTTTTTAAGCTGCTTTTGTACAGTCTCAAAAGGCAATACAAGCTGTCGTTCACCATAAACATTGTGAAAATTACTGTTTAGAAGAAACCCATTTTTATTTATGGTGATGAATTCGAAATCTTGTTTTTGAGCCCAATCTTTGATGTATTTCTCATTGAGTGAAATGTATAATTTCTTTTGTTCGAGTAAGAAACTTTCTACTTGTTTTGAGAAATTTTTCTGTTTGTTGAAAAGAGTAGATGGCTCAATTAATTTGTTTTCTTTCAAATCGAATATAAAGGAAACACGTTGGTTTTTGTTGGCAATACTGTTTTGATCTGTAATTGTTCCACTAATATATCTGCTAGAGAAATAGTGAATATCTGTCCAAATAGACGAAGTAATTTGAAACCTACTGCTTGGATTTTCTATGTTGTTGTTTTGTGCTAGTACGTAATTTTGTTGCTTTCGAAAGCGATCAATAGTGCTTTTCAAAAAAGCATTAAAGGCGTCGTTTGAGGTGTTTGGTATGACAAAATCTATTCTTCTTGAGTAGTCTGCATAACTATCGCACACATAGGCAATACTTGTTTGTTGCACCATTCGAATCTGCGTTTTTTTATTCGCGCGATTTATAAATGCAAACAGTTCATTTTTTTTATTTAGTCTAAATTCCAAAGAATTAAAAAGATGATGTAATTGCTTTGAAGTGAATTCAAAATTGTTACAGGATTTCGTCAAGCAATTTAGTTTGCCTTCGATCGGAATATCATCAAAGTATACCTCTACATAAACTTGTGCATTATTCTCTTTGCGGATAACCGTCTTTACTAATGATTTTTCAAAAGAACCAACGAAGGTTTTGGTCCAATTTTCTTCAGAACATTCGAAGTTCCTTTTTTGCTTACTACGTGGAGTCAATTCGATTCTCAAGAAAAGATCACCCGTATGATTAGACCAAATGCCATCCAATTTGTTTTGAGTATAATTTAGGGTTAACTGCCCAGATACCTTAAAGTTTTCATCTATTTCATCCAGTTTCCAACCTTGGCCTTCTTTTTTACCTTCTAATAAGAAGGTTTTTCCAGAACTCAGAAGGGTGAGTTTTCCAGTAGTCATCTGAGCTTCTTGCTGGAGCATTAGTTCTATAGGGTGAATTCCATCAATGGTTCCGGACCACATGGAGACATCGTTAGAGTTATCTTGGGACCACCCGGCCAAGAAGCTGAAAACAAATGCTATGAATAAATGAAGTTTCATGGCGTTTAAGGTACTACTACTTTGTTTAATATTATCTCGACGATGTCTTCGTTAGAAATGTTTTCTGCTTCGGCTTCATAACTTAATCCGATTCTATGGCCTAAAACGTCATTGCATATTTCTCTTATATCATCTGGAATCACATAGCCTCTCCGGTTTAAAAAGGCATTAGCTTTTGCGGCAAGGGCTAGGTAAATGCTTGCTCTCGGTGAAGCACCGTGCGAAATGAGCATGTCTAATTCTTTTAATCCTCCTTCAACTTTGGTTCTTGTGGCAAATACTATATCCAGAATATAGTTTTCAATTTTTTCATCCATGTATATTTTTTGAACCATTTCTCTTGCTTCTAAGATTGTAGTTTGATCTACAACTTTAGCAATCGGTTTTGTTGTTTCCCCAGAAAGTGATTTTCGGATAATAATCCGTTCTTCTGATTTCGAAGGATATCCAATCTTTACTTTAAACATAAACCTATCAACTTGTGCTTCTGGCAGGGGATAGGTCCCTTCTTGTTCGATTGGATTTTGAGTAGCTAAAACCAAAAAAGGTTCTTTTAATGAAAAGCTTTCTTTTCCAATCGTTACTTGCTTTTCTTGCATTGCCTCAAGCAAAGCACTTTGTACTTTGGCAGGGGCCCTGTTGATTTCATCTGCTAAAACAAAATTGGTAAAAATGGGTCCCTTTCGGATCGAGAATTCATTAGTACTAGGATTAAATATCATCGTACCTATGATATCAGCAGGCAACAAATCAGGCGTAAACTGTATTCTTTTAAAATTCGTTTCAATGGCAGAAGCAACCGTTTTGATGGTTAATGTTTTTGCTAACCCCGGTAATCCTTCAAGGAGAATATGCCCCTTGGCTAATAAACCTAGAAGGAGTCGATCAACCATTTTTTCTTGTCCTACAATTACTTTGGAGGTGGCAAGTTTTAGGTCATCTATAAAAGCACCTGATTCTCTAATCTGCTCATTCAATAACTCGATATCTAATGCTGATTCCATGCGATTTAATTGTTTGATGCAAAAATAATATGACTATTCTAATTGATAAAAACAGAAGCATTACTTCTGTTTGAGCTTCTTTTTTTCTTTAAAGGGAACGATAGGCCCGGTGTCTTTTATTTTAATGTATTCAGGTCTTTTTGGGCGACTGGGTTTTAGAATCATCTCAAGAGAATCCTCAAGTACCGAAAATCTTTTAATATCATAAATGATAGAATCAACATAAATTTCGGCTTGAAGTATTGCGTTTTCTTTACAATTTGATAACTCCGTTTTTCTAAAATTATCTTGTTTTTTCTTGAGTTCTTTATAAATAAGACTTCTATCCTCCATAGGAAGATTTTGATCACAAGCATAAAGAGAAAGAGAAAGAGAAAGAAATAGAAGGAGAAATTTTTTCATCAATTAACAAGATTTAGTATTTCTTCTTCCCTTAAATCTTGAATCGAATCTATCGCTTGTTGGTAGATGGAAGTAAATCTTTTGTCGCATTCTACATCAATCTCGAGTTTAATGGAATCTAATGAAAGTGTATATAACGAGTCAAGTTCTTTTTTCATAGCCTTTGTGAGCATTGGAGACGGTGGATCAGAGCATCTAATGAGACCTAATAGCATAACGAGCACCATACCGAAAGTGTACATGCGTACCAGCTTTTGATCAATCAATTTATTAGGCATCACTAGTTGTTGAGATTTTTTCTTCGCAATTCAAAGTTTTGGCCTAAATATACTTTACGAACCATTTCGTCAGAGGCTAACTCTTCTGCCGTACCTGACTTTAAAATATTTCCTTCAAACATCAAATAAGCACGATCAGTGATAGAGAGCGTTTCTTGCACATTATGATCAGTGATCAAGATTCCAATGTTTTTCTCTTTTAGTTTGGCGACAATATGCTGAATGTCCTCTACAGCTATGGGGTCGATGCCGGCGAAGGGTTCATCAAGTAAAATAAAATTTGGATCACTGGCAAGCGCTCTGGCAATTTCGGTCCTTCTGCGCTCTCCCCCTGATAACGAATCTCCTTGATTTTTTCTAACTTTTTCTAAACCAAACTCATGAATTAACGATTCTAATTTTTCCTTTTGAGCTTCTTTGGAAAGTGCTCTCATTTCTAATACAGCTTTAATGTTGTTTTCAACACTTAATTTTCTAAAGACCGATGCTTCTTGAGGCAAATAGCCGATGCCTTGTTGTGCCCTTTTGTACATGGGCAAATCCGTGATGTCCACATCGTTTAAAAACACATTGCCAGCATTGGGTTTAACAAAACCAACAATCATATAAAAACTGGTTGTTTTGCCTGCTCCATTAGGGCCGAGTAGACCAACGATTTCACCTTGATTAACATTTATAGAAATAGATTTTACCACTTCTCTGTTACCATACTTTTTAACAAGATCAATTCCCTTTAGTATCATGGTCGTTTGAGATATTAAATACTGATTTACTTAGAATAACTTCAAGTTCCCAATTGGCTCTTAGTTTTTCTAGTTCTTTAACTATAATTCTTTCTGGTTGTTGCTTTGTCGTATAATCTCCAGTATCCCATTTGCCGTTGCCGTTCTTATCATCAATGATATGGAGCGTGTATTTTTTTGGAGGAAGATGATTTAGAGTTAATTTTTCTTGCAACGAGGGTAAGGTGTACATACCTAAAGAAGTTTTGCCCTCTTTTAACTCAAAGGCAAAATTGTAATTGTTAGAAATACTGTCTTTTACAAAATATATAGTGCCTAAATCTTCAGGATTAATAAAGCTAAAATTAACAGTTGTGGAATCATTATAAATTTCATTATAGCTTACCAAACAACTGTCTAAAAATTGTAAGGAATAGTTGATGTCAAATTTTTCTGTTGTGTTAAAGCTGATTCCCAATTTATTATCTGTCATATTGAATTGATATGGCAAGGCGATATTGGTAGTATCCGTAAGAACTATTTTGGAGCTGTCAATAGATAAAATTGGACGATCAAAGTATACCGTCAAAGAGTCATTGGGTGTAATGGAGGTCAGATTTTTAGAAAACTGCATGTTAATTTTCTGAGGAGATTTTGATTTGCGCTTTTTGGGTTTGACGCTAATTGTATCGTTTGCGGCATACATTGAAAAATTGCCAACCGCAGTTGTATCGTACCAGACAAACAAGGAATCCTTATCAAAGGTAGAAATGTAGTTCAATGGTTTGGAGAATTCCAATACTGGTTTGTCCTCCAAAGGTGCATCAAAAGCCATTCGAATAAAACCGTCTTTAAAACTTTCGGTAGAAACGAGTTTAGGATTTAATTGAGGAGAAGAAAGAATTAAGTCAAAATGTGTCTTTGAAGAATCATGTAAAACAAAAGTTGAATCAATAAATCCAATGGATTCATTTGGCAAATCCCAAGTGTAACTTAAGTTTTCATCCAACAATGCATAAATGGCAAAAGTGTCCGCTTTTACATTTTGAATTTTATACGCACCTTCTTTATTGGTTTTGTCGAAATAAAATGGTTTTTCATTAATTACGGCGGAGTCGCCAAGGACATCATATAAAAGAACTACAGCATTTTCAACACCTTTTCCCGTTTTGGCATCCGTAACTCTACCATGTATTTGAAGTGAATCCAAAACATCACCAGTGGAAAAAACAAAGCTAAAATCTTCGAGTGTATTGCCTTCTCTAAAATCTTTAATTGCATTTCCGAAGTTAATGGTATAGGTTGCGTTTTCCTTTAATACTTCTTCTTTAGAAAATTTTACAACCAACTTTTTTCCTTTTGATTCAAATTGAGGCAAATGTTTTAAGGGAGGGGAAATCCCAGTTTCTTTCAGTGGATTTGTAACTTTTATAAACTCATCAAAGACGAGTACAATCTCTTTTGGATGAAAGTTGGTTTGGAAATTCGCAGTAGACTTATCCACGCGCAATTGTGGTGGCTCTTCATCGGTTTGACCTCCAGTGAGTAACCCTTGGGTAGCACATCCTAGTAAAAGGCATGTAAATAAAACGAATAAATAAATTGACCAACTTTTGTTCACCATCTAGGTATATACGAATGCACTCTGACTTTTGTTTCGTGGATGAAAATTCAGAATGGTATCTCTAAGATAGTCAGTATCTAGATGTGTATATATTTCTGTGGTAGTAATTGATTCATGCCCCAACATATCTTGTACCGCTCGAAGGTCCGCACCCCCTTCAACCAGGTGGGTAGCAAAGGAATGTCTAAAGGTATGTGGGCTAACATTCTTTTTTATTCCAGCTTTTTGTACATATGTTTTAATCATATTAAATACACTTATTCTGGATAAGCTTTTACCTCTTCTGTTGAGAAATACAAAATCTAAATGATCACTGTGAATATTATCCATAAATCTGCGATAACCTTCAACGTAAAAAGCGATTTGTTTAATGGCTTCTTCTCCAATAGGAATAATTCTTTCTTTATCGTTTTTACCTAATACTTTGACAAAACCAGCATCAGGGAAATAGTTGCTAAGTTTTAGACTTATCAATTCGCTGACTCTAAGGCCGCAGGCATATAAGGTTTCTAACATTGCACGATCACGTTGTCCTTGGGCTGTACTCATATCAATAGCAGCAAATATCAAGGCAATTTCATCAACAGATAGAACAACAGGAATTTTTCTAGGCAGTTTTGGTCCTTCTAAGAGTTCAGTAGGCAGGTCTTCAATCAGATCTTCGAGTAAAAGATATTTGTAAAACGCTTTAATGCCCGAAATTATACGCGCTTGTGACCGAGCACCTAAACCAATTTTGTTAATCCATTTTATAAAGCGCTCTAGGTCTTCGTATTTGACGTTTAGTGGTGAGATAGAGCTTTGTTCGCTTTCAAAGAATTGAAACAGTTTTAATACATCGTCTTCATATGCCACGATAGAATTCTCTGATAGAGAACGCTCTAACATCAAATATGCTTTAAATCCATTGAGAGCAGAATTCCAGTCCATTAAATAAAGATATTAAAGAAAATTATAATATGTTTTTACGATTCGCTCAATTGTAGTAATATTAAATCTATGAGATTAATAGTTTTAGTATCTACGTTTCTTCTGGCAGCAGCAAGCATTGGATTGGCATGCCTTGTGCATTCGGGTTTTTGGTTTTGTGCATTGGTTTTTGTCCCCTTGTTTGTATTGGCGACGTACGATTCTTTGCAAACCAAACGAGCAATTATAAAAAACTTTCCAATCCTTGGGAGATCTAGATACGCTGCAGAATGGTTGCGTCCGAAGATCTATCAATATTTTATTGAGCCAGATACTGATGGCAGGCCTTTTAATAGGTTGGATCGAAATATTGTTTATCAAAGATCTAAACAGGTAAATGATACCACTCCTTTTGGAACTCAACTCAATATATACAATGATGGCTACGAATGGCTAAATCATAGCATTGCTGCCTTGGATCATCATGCACTCAATCCGGATCCTCGTGTTGTAGTAGGCGGTCCAAATTGTTCGAAGCCATACAGCCTGAGTCTTTTTAATGTTGCTGCAATGAGTTTTGGTTCACTGAGTAAAAACGCTGTCATGGCTCTTAATGGTGGGGCCGCCATTGGGAAATTTGCGCATAACACGGGAGAAGGTGGAATTTCTGAATATCATGATAAGTTCAATGGAGATTTAATTTATCAGATAGGCACGGGTTATTTTGGGTGTAGAACGAAAGATGGAAATTTTTCAGATGAATTATTTGCCGAAAGGACTGCAGCTGAAAATGTCAAAATGATTGAAATAAAGCTCTCTCAAGGTGCTAAACCAGGCCATGGTGGAATTCTGCCTGCCAAAAAAGCGACTCCGGAGATTGCGAAAATTAGAAACATTGAACCGCATAAAGCTGTTTTATCACCACCGTATCATAAAGCATTTCAAACCCCTAAAGAATTTGTGCAGTTTTTAGGAAAATGCCGAAAGCTCTCCGGGGGAAAACCTATTGGATTTAAACTATGTGTAGGCCAAAAATCCGAGTTTATTGCTATTTGTAAGGCTATGCTTGAGACCGGAATAAAACCGGATTTCATATCTGTTGATGGAGGGGAAGGCGGCACTGGTGCTGCTCCGTTAGAATTTAGTAATTCGGTGGGTACTCCTTATATGGAAGGCCTAACGTTTGTATACAACACATTGATTGGCTTCAATATCAAAAAAGAAATCACTTTAATTGCCTCTGGTAAAATTGTTTCTGGTTTTCATATTTTCAGGGCCATCGCCTTGGGAGCTGATGCATGTTATTCGGCTCGAGCAATGATGATGGCAGTAGGCTGTATCCAAGCCCTAGAGTGCAATCATAATACCTGCCCAACAGGTGTTGCTACACAAAACCCTTCGTTAGTCAAAGGTTTAGATGTAAGCGATAAAAAGGTTAGAGTGGCGAATTATCACAAAGAAACTATAAAGAGCTTTGTTGAATTAATGGCTGCGGCAGGAATTGATGATCCGGATAAAATAAATAGATCTCATGTGAACCGAAGGATTGATAAAAACAAAACGCGTTCTTACGTTGAGATTTTTCCTTATATCATGGAAGGTTGTTTGCTTAATTCAAATAGTATCCCGGCCTCCTGGAAACGCAATATGGCAGTTTCAAGCCCTGATTCTTTTAGCCCTAAGTTTGAAGGTGTATATATTGAGGATGACTAACTGGTTCGCTTCAGGCGAATTCGAAGGTGCTAAATGCACCTTTGAAAAGGCAGG
>JAHDGJ010000003.1:0-206639 GCA_020627705.1 Saprospiraceae bacterium | reverse complement strand
ACTGGTTCGCTTCAGGCGAATTCGAAGGTGCTAAATGCACCTTTGAAAAGGCAGGAACTGCGGCGTCTCTGCCGCAGCAAGTGTTATTATAAGAGCCGTGAATTATACTGGTTCGCCTTAGCGAATTCGCAGGTGTATTAAATCAAAATACAGCCTCATATTTTTTTAAAAATTATTGTCTAAAATGAGACATTATTAAGCCTACATGGTATATATAGATGTTATACATTTGCGCTTCAATTTGAGGGATTCTTCCTAAGCTAAGTACTTTAAATAGTTTGTATTTTATATAACGAGATTACTCGTTTCAGAGTAAAACAGAAATTCAAGAATAAAAATGAGTGAATTGCGATCTGCTTTAAAACAGTATTTTGGATATGATGCGTTCAGAGGCGAACAAGAAAGCATTATTCAAACCGTAATGGATGGTAACAACTGTTTTGTTATTATGCCAACTGGCGGAGGTAAGTCTCTTTGCTATCAGTTGCCTGCCCTAATATCTGAGGGTACGGCGATAATTATTTCTCCATTAATTGCACTTATGAAAGATCAAGTAGATGCAATTCGCGGGCATTATGGGAAGGACTCTGTGGCTCATTATTTAAATTCAACACTCAATAAGTCTCAATTAAATGAGGTTGCCGAAGATTTAAAATCTGGGGAGACAAAATTGCTTTACTTGGCTCCTGAATCATTATCTAAAGAATCCAATCAAGAACTTTTAAAATCTATAAACATATCCTTTCTTGCTGTAGATGAAGCGCATTGTATTTCTGAGTGGGGTCATGACTTTAGACCTGTTTACCGGAAAATTAGAGGAATGATTGATAATGTTTCCTCTGATATTCCTCTTATGGCATTGACAGCGACAGCAACACCCAAAGTGCAATCAGATATTGTAAAGAATTTGGGAATAGAAGATGCGCCACTTTTCAAATCTTCTTTTAATAGAGATAATTTGTTTTATGAAATAAGACCCAAAAGCAATCCTGAAGAGGCACAAAAGTCAATCGTACAATTTGTAAAATCAAAGCCTAACCAATCTGGAATTGTATATGTACTTAGTAGGAAGTCAACAGAAGAGATATCAGAATTTCTTCGAATGAATGGTGTGGCAGCTAAGGCATATCACGCTGGGATGGATACAAAGACAAGGGCAAAAGTGCAAGAGGAGTTTTTGATGGATGATGTTCATGTAATTGTTGCAACCATTGCTTTTGGAATGGGAATAGATAAGCCGGATGTGAGATATGTTATTCATTATGATATCCCCAAAAGTTTAGAAAATTATTATCAGGAAACAGGAAGAGCGGGAAGAGATGGATTAGAAGGAAAATGTATTGCATACTTTTCTCATAAAGATGTCTTGAGGTTTGAAAAATTCCTAAAAGACAAACCATTGGCAGAAAGAGAAATGCAAGGACAATTATTGGAAGAAGTAGTGGCTTTTTCTGAAAGTGGTGCTTGTCGGAGAAAGGAAGTATTACGGTATTTTGGCGAGTCATTCGACGAAAAGAACTGTTCTAAAATGTGTGATAATTGCCGAAATCCTAGAGCTCGACAAGAAGCCAAAGATCAGTTAGCAATCGCTTTGCAAGCTGTAGAAGTTTTAAAAGAAAAACTTACCCTCAAGCCATTGGTTGATTTTATAATTGGGAACCATACCAGCGAATTAATAGATTTTGGCTTAGAACTTAAGTCGGAGTTTGGTTTAGGTAAAGACCAAGATGAATCGTATTGGCATTCGTTGGTACGAAGAGCTATTACTGAAGGCTATTTGCGAAAAGAAGTGGAAGAATATGGCGTTTTGAAATTGACTGCAGAGGGTAGAGCATTCTTAAAAAAGCCAGTGTCTTATATGCTAGTATTAAATCGTGATTTTGTATCTGAGAACAATGAAGAGATTTATACTAAGGCTAAAAATTCAGTGGCTTTAGATGAAGTTTTATTTGACGAATTGTTGTCGCTTCGAAAAAGCGAAGCCAAAAAGAAGGGAGTACAACCTTGGGTTATTTTTCAAGAGGCATCACTTAAAGACATGGCAACGCATTACCCCATATCTGAGGAAGACATGCTTAACATAAGTGGCGTTAGTCAAGGAAAGGCCAAAAGGTATGCTGCTGCTTTTATACATCTAATTAAAGATTATGTAGAGGCTAATCAAATTACCAGACCTACAGAATTGGTGATCAAGCAAAAGGCAGATAAATCTAAAAACAAGGTAGCAATCATTCAAGGTATAGATAGGAAGCTTCCGTTCGATGATATTGCGAGTTCTGTCAAAATGGATGTTCCTGAATTACTGCAAGAAATGAATGTAATTGTAGACTCTGGGACACGATTAAATATTGATTATTTTCTGGAAGAAATTGTAGATGAAGAAGTTTTGGAAGATATCTTCGAGTATTTTGGGGAAGCAGATTCGGATAGTCCTGAATTAGCTTTTGATGAGCTTAAGGAAGAAGATATTACTTTAGAGGAAATTCAAGTTGCTCGAATTAAGTATATGACAGTGCATGCCAACTAGTAAAAATGAAAATTATAATCATTAATGGACCTAATTTAAACCTGCTTGGTAAAAGACAGCAGGACATTTATGGGGATCAATCTTTTGAAGATTATTTTCATGCCTTAAGTGTAAAGCATGCACAACAAGAATTGTCATATTTTCAATCAAATCACGAAGGCCAGTTGATTGATAAAATACAAGAAGTAGGATTTGATTTTGATGGTATTATTCTTAATGCTGCAGGATATACGCATACTTCTATTGCCTTAATGGACAGTATATTGGCCATCTCTTCTCCTGTAGTAGAAGTACATATAAGCAATATATACGAAAGAGAAGCGTACCGTCATCATTCGTATATATCACAAGCGGCAAAGCATGTAATCGTGGGTAAAGGGTTAAAAGGATATGATGAAGCTATTCAATGGCTTGAATCCTACGGGCAAGAAGATTAATACGTCCATAAATCCAAAGTCAAATTTCGTTGGTATAATATTTTAAAGCATTTATCGGATCAATTGATTTGGTCCTTAGTAGAGTGTGTAACTTTATAATTCAAACTAAACCATGAAAACCACCACCACCATAATTTTTAGTTTTTTATTGTTTTTTGGAGCATTTGCTCAAAACGGAATAATAAAGGGAGTTCTTGTTGATGACGCCAATGATCCTGTCATTTACTCCAATATTGCTCTTTACAATGCAGACAAAACCTTATTGATTAAAGTAGAAACGTCCGATGAAAAAGGCGCTTTCCAATTTTCAAATATTACGCCAGGGACCTACAGTTTAAACGCAAGTTATATTGGTTTTGCGGATGTAGATAAAACGGATCTAAATGTTCTAGAAAATGAAACCTTAGATCTCGGTTCTATTGCCTTTGCTGCTAAAGGCATTGAGCTTGAAACGGCAATAGTGACAGCACAGCGTGCGATGGTAGAGGTTAAACCCGACAAAACTGTGTTTAATGTTGAAGGAACTATCAATAGTGCCGGGGACAACGGATTGGGCTTATTGCGCAAGGCGCCGGGAGTTTTGGTAGATAACAATAATAATGTGGTAGTACTCGGAAGAGCCGGGGTTTTGTTTTATGTAGATGGAAAAAGATTGCCACTTTCTGGGGACGATTTAACCGCATATTTAGAGAACATTCCAGCTGAACAAATTGACCGTATTGACATTATTACAAGTCCTGGGGCAAAATATGAAGCGGAAGGTAATGCTGGAATTATTGACATCATTCTAAAGAAGCAAAAGGCTCTAGGTTATAATGGCCGAATTAATACCAATTATACTCAAGGAAGAAGAACTAGAGCTAATGCCAATGTGTCTGGAAATTACCGAAACGATAAGCTTAACTTTTTCGGAAGTGCAGGACTTTTTTCTGCGGGAAGATGGAATAGAATGGATTTTACCAATTTTCAAAATGAATTAAGGTTAGAAGAAAGCAACGTCATAAACAATCAAGGATTAACTCCAAGCTTTAGAATAGGCACAGATTTTTTTCTTAACGAAAAGCATACCATTGGATTCATTGTTACCGGGTCATTTAGTGAAGAGGATTCAGACATTTCTAATGAAATATTGCTTACTCAGGCCATTACTCCAACAGTAATTGATAGTGTGTTGTTTTCTGAAAGTATGGTAAACTCTGTAAGAGACCAAAATACATATAATCTCAACTATTTGTTTAGAGAAAAGGACATGAGCATCAATGTCGATTTGGATTATGGAAAATATGTCAACGATGCGTTCTTTACCCAGCCAAATGAGTATTTCTCTGACTTGAATAGAACCACTGCTTTGAGCTCAGAAACAATAACTATGGAAACACCTGTGGACATCAACATAGGAACGGCCAAAATTGATTTCGAAAAAGAAATGTTTGGCGGAAAGGTGGGACTTGGGTCAAAATATAGCGACGTTCGTACAGAGAATACATTTTTATTCAGCAATAAAATCAATGGAGATTTAGTACAAAACAATCTTAGATCAAATCAATTTGATTATTCAGAAAAAGTTGTTGCGGGATATTTGAGTTATGCTAGAAAGTTGAGCGATAAATGGAGTATGACCTCTGGTCTTCGAGTGGAACAAACAAATAGTAAAGGCGAGTTAATGGCTTTTACCCCTGATCTGCAACAACCTCCTGTAGAACAGAATTATATAAATTATTTCCCTAGCGGAGGGTTGACGTATCAACACAAACCAAACAAGGTATTCTCTTTAAATTATGGAAGAAGAATAAATAGACCTGATTACAATGTCTTAAACCCGTTTCGGACACAAATCAGTGAATTGACTTTTGAAAAAGGAAACGAAACTTTGCAGCCGGAGATAGTGAGTAATGTTGAACTCTCTTATCTGTATAACTTTAGATACAACTTTAAATTGGCTTATAGTTATACCACTGATCAAATTACCCGTTTGATTGGACCTGATGATTCGGACCCTAGAGCTAGTTTTATTTCTTGGGATAATTTAGCTGAGCAGAAAATATATAATTTTAATGTTTCAGCACCCTTTACCGTTAGTCCAAAATGGAGTATGTTTGTAAATGCAGGTGCTTCTTATATTGATAATCAGGCAGATTATACCAACGAGGGAGGTGGGATTGTTGATGTGCAGGCATTTTCTTATAACATATTTCAGCAATCTACATTTGAGTTAGGAAAAGGATACAAAGGAGAAATTAGTGGATGGTGGAGCGGCCCTGGTGTTTGGGGTGGTGTATTTAAGTACGACGAAAGCTATTCGCTGAATTTAGGTATCCAAAAGAAATTCAACAAACTAAATATAAAGATTAGTGCTCAAGATATCACCTTTCAATCAGGGTGGTCCGGTGTTTCCGAATTTAATGGATTGGTTGGAGAAGGTCGCGGAAACTGGGATAGCCGTACTGTCGGTCTTAGTTTAGGTTACGATTTTGGAAACACTAAGTTGAAAGGAAGCCGTAAAAGAAAAACGGGAATAGAGGAAGAATCTAAGCGTGTGAGCAGTGGGGATGAATAGAAAGAAAAGCGCTCATTAGAGATATAAAAATTAGTGGAGTTTTTTTGACAGCATACTCAGTAGTTTGTCTACTGCAAGATTTATTTCGGCTTGACTAGGAAGTGATTTGCCTTGAAATAACATCATAAGGATAAGTTGACGATCTAAATTTTTAACTACGTCTCTAAGATTCTGGCATTGGGTTCTGAAGGCTTCCCGCATGAGTCTTTTTATTCGGTTTCTGTGCACTGCTGTTTTAAAATTGCGCTTGCTAACACTTACCCCAAATAATACTGGAACATTATCCTTTGAAGGTTCTTGCAGATTATATACTACACGGATAGGAAATTTGGCAAAACTCTTCCCTTCTTGAAAAAGAAGCTCAATGGACTTACGACTTTTTAAACGTTCGTTTTTAGATAGGCTCATTTTAGGCATATCATGCAATCATTTTCTAGTTAGTAAAAATGATTTAAAGTTTCCAAAATTTTTGTCTAGTTGAGTAGCGACTTTCTTTTCATTTTCTAATCGGGCAAGTCTTTGAGGGACTTTTATTTTCGACTTTATCGTGTTTTCAACGACATCAAGAAATTTGGAAGGATGTGCTGTTTCTAAAAAACAAACATGGGTGTTTGGATGATGCGCTAAATAATCTTCAGCCGCTTTAAACCCAATGGCTCCATGTGGATCAAGTACGTAACGATGATTAGTATACGTCTTTAGCATGGTTGACCTAGTTGTTTGGTCATCACAAAAGTACCCTACAACGTCTTGCGTTAGAGCATTCCAGTCATCCTGATAAAGCTTTAGCATGCGCTGAAAATTAGAAGGGTTGCCTACATCCATTGCATTAGAAATTGTCGCAATGGATTCCATCGGCAAAAACTTTCCTGATTTTAAATATTGAGGAACAACATTGTTCAAATTGGTCGCCGCTATAAACTGATGCACCGGGAGTCCCATTTTTTTTGCTATTAAACCAGCAGTTAGGTTTCCAAAATTTCCACTAGGCACGCAAAATACAATGGGCTTATTTTTTGGCAATTGTTTGAATGCTTCGAAATAATAAAAACTTTGTGGAATCAAACGAGCGATGTTTATAGAATTTGCTGAGCTCAAAGCATAAACTCGATTTAAATCATCATCTAGAAAAGCACTTTTAACCAAGGACTGACAATCATCAAAACTACCATCGATCTCCAGTGCTTCAATGTTTTCTCCTAAGGCAGTTAGTTGTTTTTCTTGAAGAGGACTTACTCTACCACTTGGATAAAGTATAATTACCTCGACATTGGGCACCTTATAAAATCCCGCAGCAACTGCACCTCCGGTATCTCCACTGGTGGCGACCAATATGGTTAATTTTTTGTCTGCACCTTTATTGAAGTGAGACATTAAGGAAGCCATATATCGGGCACCAAAATCCTTGAATGCTAGAGACGGTCCATGAAATAGTTCTAGCGTAGAAATATTGTTGGTTATATGTTTTACTGGCGCAGTAAATTGTATGGTATCTCGACAAACTTTCATTAAATCATTGGCTGAAATATAGTTTTCCATTAGAGCAGCACTGACTTGAAATGCTATTTCTTGAAAGCTTTGAGTATCCAATGTGTTAAAAAAGGACTCTTTTAATTTTGGAATAAACTGAGGCATATAAAGCCCTCTGTCTGAAGCAAGAGACTTTAAAACCGCGGTTTTGAGATCCACTACATTATTAGTGTCGTTTGTGGAATATAGTTTCATCAATCTATTCTTTTGGCTCCTTGGTTATTGACTTTGGAAATAAAGCAGTCTGCCTTTTTTTGATTAGACTCAAAATAGCTTTCCACTTGTGATAAATAATTTTTTGCGGATTCTTCCTGATCAAACAAAGCAAATAGGGAAGGCCCTGCACCGCTTATGCTATAACCAATGCATTCGTTTTTTTCAGCAATATCTCGGATGTCATAAAAATCAGGAATCAAATGCGCGCGTTGCGGCTCTATAATAAGATCTTTAAACCCGTCTCTAAATTGTTCGAGATCTCCAGTATATAGTGCTGAGGTACATTGCATAATGTTGCAACCTTGCGTAATAAAGGATTTTAGATCAATTTCTTTTTTTAATACGGCTCTAGATTCACTGGTAAGAATTTGCATGTGCGGAAAGACCATAACGATGCTTAAGTCCCAAGGCATGGGGAGGCAAATGTGATTAAGGCTTTTCTCTGGACGGACAAAAACCAACCCACCCAAAAGGGAGGGTGCTACATTGTCTGCATGAAATGCGCCATCCGCCATTTGTTCTGCTTCTACGGCAAAAGGCAAAAGTTCTTTTTTTGATAAGGGGGACCCGAGGTACTCATTCATTCCATAAACTCCTGCAACGGCGCTTGCAGCACTGGATCCAAGACCTGTACCCATAGCCATTTTTTTATGCAGTGTTAATTTCACTGGTACTTCACTTTGACCCAAATGTTGAAGCAAACGATGTGCAGCAAACGATGCAGTATTTTTTAGAACGTCTTTGGAAAGTTTTCCATTGTCCCCGATGATTTCTTGAATTACAATTCCTGGTTTATCTCCTTCGGTAATGGTTAATTCGTCACCAGGTTGCTCTAAAGCCAGACCTAAAAAATCAAATCCGATGGCTACGTTTCCAATGGACGCGGGAGCAAATACTTTTACTTTTTTCACATTCGTTTTTTAGCAACTGACATTATTTCTGCAAAGACTCCAGCAGCAGTTACATTCGCTCCTGCACCTGGTCCTCGAATAATCATTGGACGCTCGGTATATCTTTTGGTATAAAGCACTAATAAGTTATCACTGCCTTGTAAATGATAAAATGGATCATCCTCTTTTACTGCGACCAGTTTAACACTGCATTTACCATTTTTAAGTTCGGCAATATATCTTAACTTCTTTCCCTTTGCTTCGGTTTGTTTTGCCAATTCTTCGAAATGCGCATCTTGGCCTTTAAGTTTTATGTAAAAATCTTCTACATTTTTTGCTTTCATCACAGAAGGCTTTACAATTTGTTCCATGGCAACATTAGACATTTCAACTGGAAAGCCAGCAGCTCTAGCTAAAATGGTAATTTTTCTTTTTACATCGGTACCGTTTAAATCATCCCTTGGGTCAGGTTCTGTTAGGCCTAATTCTTGTGCCTGCTTGACAATACTACTAAAAGGAATTTTTGAGGAAAAAGAATTGAAGATGTATGAAATCGTTCCAGACAAAACAGCTTTGAGTTCAACAATTTCATCCCCACTAGAAACTAAATTTTCTATGGTCGACAAAATAGGCAAACCGGCGCCTACATTGGTTTCGTATAAAAAGGAAACGTTTCGTTTTAAGGCGAGTTGTTTTAATTCTTCAAATTTAGATAAAGGACCAGAGGAGGCCAGTTTGTTTGGCGTAATGACTGAGATGTTTGATTCTAAAGCCTCGGCATAAAGAGATGCGATTTTCTTTGAAGAAGTGGCATCCACCAAAATGCTGTTGGGTAAATTCAGATTTTGAATTTCCTTTAGAAATGCTATGCTGTTGCTTTCAACACCTTTTTTACTTAGCTCTTTATTCCAAGTTTTAAACGAGATCCCTTTGGGTTGTACCAATTGTTTCTCACTGTTGCTTATGCCACAAAGTTTAATTTGAATCTTGTCTTCATTTTCTAGGCTTTTGGTTTTCCTTTGTATCTGTTCTAATAAAGTACCACCAATTAGTCCAACGCCAATAAGGTATAGATGAATGATTTTATTTTGAGACAAAAAGAAGGAGTCATGAATTAGATTAAGTGCCTTTTCTTCATCTTTTGTGTTAATCACAAACGTAATATTTAATTCGGAGGAGCCTTGAGCGATGGCAGTCACATTGATTCCTTCGCGTCCTAAGGAGCCAAAGAGTTTGCCCGCAACACCAGGTTGAGTTCGCATTTGTTCACTCACAATAGCAATCATACTCATTTCGTCCTTTATCGAAACTTCATTGATTAGTTTTTTATTCAATTCGTTTTCGAAAGTTTTTTGAATAATTCCCTCTGTCTTTTTTCTTTGATCTGTATGAATGGCAAAACAAATAGAATATTCTGAAGAACCCTTTGTAATAAAAAGCACATCTATTTCTTCTCTGGATAGTGCCGAAAAAAGTCGGGTATGAATACCCGTTATGTCTATCATTCCGCTGCCATGCAAGTTCAAAAGACTTATGCCTGAGATACTGGACAATCCAGTTATTTCGTGAAAGTCAGAGTTTTTTGACGCCTTAGCAATGATGGACCCACTAAATGAAGGATTAAAAGTGTTCCGAATTTTAATGGGTATGTTTTTGTTTAGGGCCGGTTTAATGGTTGGAGGATAAATGACTTTTGCTCCCATATGAGACAGCTCCATTGCCTCTCTATACGACAAGTTGTTAATAGTAAATGCTTGTTTGACCTTATTTGGATTTCCCGTTAATATACCGTCAACATCGGTCCAAATTTCTAATACCTTAGCATTAAGTGCATTGGCTAAAATGGCTGCCGTATAATCAGATCCGCCTCTTCCTAAGGTAGTTGTAAGTCCTCCTTTGTCTGCAGAAATAAATCCCGTAACAATTTTAACCTTCGTCGAATCTTTGTAAAGTGCCTTTATTTTTTTTCCAGTAAGACTGAAGTTTACTGTGGCATTGCCAAATTTTTTGTCTGTGGTAATTATTTCTCGGGCATCTAGAAATTCTGACTCTATGCCTCTTTGGCTTAATGCACAGGCTATTATGTATGCAGAACTTCTTTCTCCAAAGCTTAGAACATAGTCTTTAGTTTTTAGGGTTAGTTCTTGAACTAAGAAAATCCCATTGAGCACTTTTTCTAAGGAGTGAAAACTTTCATTTAGATGCTTGGATGCTATTTTATACCACTTAGCATTAAGAAGTTCTTTAGCAGTGGCTAAGTGTCTTTCTTTTAGTTTTAAAAATATCCTGACGTATCGTTTGTTTCCCTTTGAGGCCAGCGTACTTATTTTAATTAGTTCATCCGTTACGCCTCCAAAAGCAGAAACTACCACGGTATATTCTCCGTTCTTATGAAACTGGGTTTTCAAAATTTCATAGACTTTAAGAATATTTGTAGCGTTTTTAACGGAACTGCCTCCAAATTTTAAAACTTTCATATGCTCTTTTTTCTGCCAAATGACATTTAATTATTCTCTTTAAGAAAGAGGGTAATTTTGATTTGAGGTTGACGAATATTCCAAGAAAGCCGAATAGCAAAAAAGCCCTTTAACAATTAGTCAAAGAGCCTTATATAGAACTATATTCTTTTGACTTATCTCATCGCCTAGGAGCGATCGGATTTAGCACCTTCTTAATTTTTAAGGGTTGCTAAGGTTTCAAAGGGCCTTACCCTCCACCTTTCTTGATAAGAAATATTTAAAATTAACCTCGTTCGGAATATGCAAAGGTAGAATGTTTTTTAATACCTCAAACCATTCATGATATTTCACGTTTATTTAACGCATGACACATATGATTAGACACTATTTTAGTCTCTAAAACATAGTAGTTTTACGGTGATGATTAGAACAGCTGAATTACAATTTCGATACGATAAAGAAAATGCCTTTTCATTTCCAGATTTGTCTTGTGCAAAGGGAGAGATGCTGCTCATTTTAGGTAAATCTGGAATCGGTAAGTCAACATTATTGAATCTCTTAGGAGGATTAATGAAACCAAATCATGGCTCTATTCAAATTAATGAAACAGAGTTGGTGAATTTAGGGACGAGTACTTTGGATCGTTTTCGTGGAGAAAACATTGGCATCATTTTCCAGAAAAACCATTTTATTGAATCTTTAAATGTGTTGGAAAATTTACTACTAAGTCAAAAACTTGCTGGGGCTAAGGTGGATAAAGCGTTTTGTTTGAAAACATTAGAAACTCTAAATATTCAGCATAAAGCGAAAAGTAAGATTAGAAATTTGAGCGAAGGAGAGAAACAAAGAGTTAATATTGCCCGAGCTGTTGTTCATAAACCCAAAGTCGTTTTGGCAGACGAACCTACTTCTGCCTTGGATGACGAAAATTGCGCAAAAGTTGTAGAGTTACTCAGAACACAAGCACAAGAAATTGGCGCTGCATTATTGATTGTAACGCATGATACTAGGTTGAAAAATATTGTTGAAAAGCAAATTGTATTATCATGAATCTATTCAAACTTGCTTGGAAAAACATAGTCTCCAATCCTTGGTCCTTGTTGCTCAATATCATATTATTTGCTCTAGGTATCGGATTAATAAGTTTTCTTCTTTTGTTTAACGATCAAGTCAAAGACAAATTCGAAAAAAACCTTGCTGACATTGATATGGTGATTGGTGCTAAAGGAAGCCCATTGCAAATGATTCTGTGTGGGATGTATCATGTGGATAACCCCACTGGAAATATTAAACTAGAACATGCTAGGCCTTTTTTAAATCCGAAACACCCTTTAATAAAAAGAGCAGTTCCCCTTTCTTTGGGTGATAATTATCGTTCGTACAGAATTGTGGGAACTACATATGACTTACTAGATCTTTATAATGCCGAAATTTCTTATGGTCGGAAATGGGCAAGGGATTTAGAAGTTACTATCGGTGCTATTGTAGCAGAAAAAACAAATCTCAAACTTGGAGATAAGTTTGTAAGCAGTCATGGTTTTGAAGAGGATGATGATTTAGCTCATGCACATGCAGCATTCAAAGTAGTGGGGATACTAAAACCGACCGGAACAGTAATAGACCAACTCATTCTGTCCAATACCTCCTCTGTTTGGAATGTCCATGATCATGAAGATCATGACCGTGATCATTCAGGAGATGATGCTCATGACCATTCCGGAAATGACCATGATAGTGATCACGATCACGATCATAATCATGACGGACACGATCATTCTGCTCACGGTCATGACGGGCATGATCATGACGGACATGATCACCACGATCACAAACATTCAGAGCATTGTGATCACGACGATAATCATCACGAACACAATTTGAATTATGTAGAGAATACAGCAGGTCTTGGACCTGAAAATATTTTTGAAAATTCAAACGAAGGGTTACTCTTAAATTTGGATAAAGAAATCACTAACATCTTGGTACAGTTTAAGAGTAAAAAGAATTTTCAAGCTCTAAGCATGCCCCGAAATATCAATGAGAATACAGAATTGATGGCAGCATCCCCAGCATATCAAATAAATAATTTGCGTGCAAACATAGGCGTTGGGACACAAGCTTTGCGATATCTCGCATTATTAATTGCCTTAGTTTCTGGCTTTAGTATTTTCATCAGTCTATTTAAATCCCTTCAAGAGCGGAAATATGAACTGGCTTTAATGAGAGTTAGCGGGGCAAGTCCGTTTCAACTTTCATGGCTCATTTTGTTAGAGGGATTAATTTTGGCCGTCGTTGGTTTCGTTGTTGGTATTGTTGTAGGTCATTTGGCTTCTGCCTTAATGGCTGGGGCTATGAGTGATGCATATCAGTATAATTTTTCCTCTTGGAAGTTTGGAAGAAACGAGGGCCTCTTACTCATAGCATCATTAGCTATTGGAACCACAGCAGCATTGATTCCTGCTTGGAAAGCATACAATACGGATATTAATAGAACTTTAAGTGGTAAATAACGTCTAAACAAAAAGATCATAAATGAGAATTAACTATGTATTTCTTTTTGTCCTTTTTTTTGGATGGAGCCAAATAAGCTTTGCTCAGTCAAGTAAAGAAGAACCGGCTGTGGAGCAGTCTGAAAAGAAAAAAGAAAATATTTGGAAAACACTCGCTAAAATTACCTACAAGAAACAGTACAATGAGATCATGGGATTTAAAGTTGATGTCCCTGTATTTTCTCAAGATGTATTAGATCTCGAAGGTCAAGTGATTGAAGTGAAAGGATACATTATCCCAGTTGAAGGGTATAAAAGTCATCACGAGTTTATATTCTCTGCATTCCCTTATAACATGTGTTTTTTCTGTGGTGGTGCTGGTCCTGAAACCGTTATGGAGGTTGAGGCAATAGATCCAGTGAAATATACCTCTAGTGCCATTCGATTACGCGGAGTTATGAAACTTAATGCCGAAGACATAAACAATTTGATGTTTAAAATTGTCGATGCTCAGCAGATTAAAGAAAAGAAAAAGTAAGCGAAGCTTTTTACTCTATTACTTCGAAAACATGCGTTTCCATCCGACTGCTATAAAGACAATAGCAGCTACGAATATTATTAAGATCCATTGAGCAGGGAGGAAGCTGAAAATGAAGATTCTTGTTTTTTCTAAAAACCACATTAGTCCCATCAAGGAGGCAATGATTAATACCAAACCGGACAGTTTGCCAAACCCAGGGATATCTTCAAAACAAACATTTCTACGAATAAGAAACAAGGTGATAAACATTGAAATGATTGGAAGAATTTGAGTGAATATATTAGCGTCGAAAACACTTTGTCGTTCGAATAGAAAGAGATATATATTTAGTGTGATGGCAAAAATTCCTGGGATACAGATGAGATAGACGAGCATTGCATACAGATAATTCCATGGCTCTTTGGTTCCTTCATTTTTACCAAAAATCCAAGCTAAAAAAGCGACAAGCGGAACAGCAATAAAATAGAACAATACCCAATTGGGGTTTTTGCCAATTGCTTCAAAGCATTCACCTAAAGTCATATCTAAATTGTTTTAACGGCTTAAAATCCCATAAACAAGCGAATAGGATCTTCCAACTGTTCTTTAATACGCACTAGAAAACGAACAGATGTACTGCCATCAATAACTCTGTGGTCATACGAAACGGCCAGATACATCATTGGTCGAATTTGAATTTCTCCGTTTACTACTACTGGACGGTCTTGAATCCCGTGCATTCCAAGTATAGCTGATTGAGGTCTATTAATAATAGGAGTGCTCATAAGTGACCCGAAAATTCCTCCATTGGTAATGGTAAAAGTCCCGCCCTTCATTTCATCAAGTGTCAGTTCTCCACTACGTGCTCTTCCCGCCAAGTATTTTATTTTTTCTTCTATTTCGTGAAGGCCAAGTGACTCACAATTATGTACAGGAGGTACAACTAATCCATTGTCTGTCGAAATTGCTATGGAGATGTCTGCAAAATCATGGTAAATCATTTCGTTGGTCTCCTCATCTATAAAACTATTTACATCTGGGAATTCCATCAACGCGTTGGCACAGGCCTTTGTAAACAAAGACATATAACCTAATTTGATGCCGTATCTATCAATAAATTGTTCTTGGTATTTTTTTCGCAATGCTTTGATGGCTGTAAGGTCTACTTCGTTAAAAGTGGTGAGCATGGCCGTAGCATTTTTGGCTTCAACCAAGCGAGAAGCAATGGTTCTTCGCATTCTCGACATTTTCTTCCTGCTGGTATTTCTGCTAAAGGAAGGAGAGCTCGAAGGGGCTGGTGCTGCTTTGCTTGCTGAAGCAGCGGTTTTAGGTTTGTTGGAAACTGCTTTTACTGCATCTTCTTTAGTAATTCTTCCTCCTTTTCCAGTACCCTGAACAGCTGAAGGATCAACGCCCCCTTCTCTTAATACTTTGCCAGCTGCTGGAGAAGGATGGCCTGCGGCAGGGGATGATTCTATTTCCTTTTTGACAGGCTCTGGCGCAACATCTTTTGATTCTTTTGGGGTTTCAGGATCAGTACCTCCTTGAGGAGCCGAAACACTCGTGTCAATTTTCGCAACCAAAGCTCCAATTTCTAAATCATCACCTTCTTCAGCAACATAAATTAGTTTACCTGCAACTTCTGCTGGAAACTCTAAGGTTGCTTTATCCGATTCAAATTCACAAATGGGTTCGTCGATGTTTACATATTCCCCGTCGTTTTTTAGCCACTGAGATAATGTCACCTCAGTAATGGATTCACCAATTGTAGGGACTTTCATTTCAACTATACTCATCTTTAATTGCTTTGATTTCTATAAAGTTACGGGCAAATACAGCGACTTTGGGCAAAATCTCCTACAAATCGCCCTATTGTTTAGCGCAACAAAATAAAATAATTAGACTTATCTAAAAATAACCACATCTATTTGTCTTTTATAAACTGTTTTGCATCAGTATTTTTATGATGTGAAAAGAATTCTAACAATTCTACTAGCCACCACTTTTTTGAATTTGAACGCGCAAGAAGATTTTCCAAGAAAATCCTACGAAGCATTTCGAACCAGTGAGTCGGTAAACATTGATGCAAGAGATGACGAATCTTCTTGGTCCTTAGCACCTGTTGCCAGTGATTTTAGTCAGTTTTCTCCCGTTGTAGATGGCTTTCCCTCTCAGCCTACTGAAGTTAAAATAATGTACGATGATCAAGCCATATACGTTTTTGCAAAACTGTTGGACAATCAACCAGATTCTATACTGACACAATTGACCTTACGTGACCAAACAGGAAACTCAGATTGGTTTGGATTTGGTTTTGATACCTATAAAGATGGTCAAAACGCCTTTTTATTTTTTGTAACTGCCGCCGGTGTACAGATTGACCTCAAAGCATCTAGTGATGGTGAAGACGAAAATTGGGATGCCGTATGGGAAAGCGCCACTCGTATAACTGACGATGGCTGGTACGCAGAATTTATGATTCCATATTCTGCTATAAGATTTGCTGAGGAACCTGTTCAATCTTGGCGTATGCAATTCGAAAGGCATATACGCAGATATAGGGAAAATGTAAATTGGAACAGAAGAGACCCAAATATTGATAATGGGGTGGCCATGTTTGGAGTGTTAGATAATATTAGAAACATTAAATCTCCCCCTCGAATAAGTATAAATCCATTTGCGGTTGGCTATGTCAATTCGATAAAAGATCCCGATGCCAATCCAATCAAGGAAAGGGGGACGGCTTACGGATTAGGTATGGATTTAAAATATGGTCTCAATGACGCCTTTACTTTAGATATGACCTTAATTCCTGATTTTGGGCAAACACAATCTGACAATGTCGTTTTAAACTTGGGGCCATTCGAACAATTTTTTGAAGAACGCAGACCATTTTTTACGGAAGGCATTGAGTTGTTTAATAAAGGAGGATTGTTTTATAGTAGGCGAGTAGGGGATAGGACTTTTAGATCAGCCGAATTGCAAGAAGGAGAAACGTTTATTGAAAATCCATCTCGGACCCAATTATACAATGCTTTTAAAATTTCTGGACGTACAGCTAAAGGAACAGGAATTGGAATTTTTAATGCCGTAGAAGCTAAAGAATTTGCTGTTATTCAAGATGACGCTGGAAACACAAGGGAAGAATTGGTAAACCCATTAACCAATTATAATGTGGTGGTGGTTGATCAAAACTTAAAGAACAATTCTTTTGTGAGTTTTATTAATACCAACACTTTGCGCTTTGGGTCGGAGTATGATGCCAACGTTTCTGGATTTGAAACCAACCTAAAAACGAAGGATCAAATGTGGGGTGTGAGTGCCTTTGGGGCATTAAGCAATCAATTTTACTCGGATAGTGATGACATTTCGGGACATGCTTATCGCTTAAATATTGGTAAAATTGGAGGAAAGCTAAACTACAGTCTTGGCTATAATATTGAGAGTGACACCTATGACATTAACGATTTAGGCATACTATTTAGCAATAACGAAAGAAGCTATCGAGCAAACATTAGTTACAACGAATTTGCCCCAAAAAAGAATTTTAATAGATGGCGTGTGGCCATGAACTGGTTTTATGGCAGATTGTATCAACCAAATGTGTATTCTCAATTAGAATACGAAATCAACAGTTTTTTCTTCACTAAGAAATTTTTGGGCTTCGGGTTTTATACAGGAGGACAACCCATGGATAAGCATGATTATTTCGAACCAAGAACTTTTGATTTTGTAAGCTATTCTAGAAATCCGGCTTTCCAATATGCAGGAGGCTTTATTTCAACAGATTATAGAAAAACATTTGCATATGATTTTAGAGTAACCAGAGGAATGAGTTTTAAAAGAGGAGTTCGGTATCTTAATTTAAGATTCGAACCTCGTTGGAGAGTTAATGATCAATTATTGATAATTCTTGGTTTTGATTATGAGCAATTGCGCAACAGCGTACAATATGTGAATCGGAATGGTTATGACGAGCCTATTGCAGAAGTCTCGGATCAAGATATTTTGTATGGCTTAAGAGATCGTTTTACCTGGACTAATTCGATATCTGCCAATTATGTATTGAGCAATACGTCCTCCATAACACTGAACTTAAGACATAACCACGACGAAGTGGAGTGGCACGATCTTGCTACTTTAAGATCTGATGGACTATTAAACCCAATTTCTTTTGATGGCGTAGTAGATAACAAACCTGTCTTTGATCAGAATGCAAATTTTTTAAATATGGATTTGCAGTATATTAAAAGATTTGCTCCTGGTAGTGATATTATTTTTGTTTGGCAAAAACTAATTTTTGGAAATGATGATCGATTTGAAAGAAATTACCTTGCAAACTTGTCTAACCTAGGAGAGCATTTTCAGACCAATAGTGTTTCACTGCGTATCGTTTACTTTTTGGATTATCAAACATTCAGATAGTCCAAAATAGAATTTGGGGTTATGTGAAAAAGTTAAAATAACAAGCGAGGACTCACCATCGCTTGTTAGATAATAAATTAGCTTATCGGAGTAAGTGCATAGACTACACCCCCAGCTATTGTAATTGCTAATACCCAATAGACAGCGCCCAATAAAATCCAACCTAGGTTTTTTTGTTCAAACAAACCTTTGCTGATTAGAGCTGGAGTCACTAAGGTAATACCGGGAAGGAATCCGTGGTACATGCCATGGACGAATTGGCTCATCCCTTCCTCTGTATGACCAGCGTATCTTGATAAGGTCCAAGAAATTACCAGCCCCATTAAAAGTGCTCCAACCATGATCAACGGATTTGGTGACTTCATGTCTTCTTCTGTTAATCCTGCCCCTTTCATCCAAGGGGTGCCAAAAACTTTAGGATGGAACCAAACAAAACCAAGCGCCATGATAGAAACGGCACCGGCTAAAATTGCTAAATAATTCATAGTAGTTGTTTTTATATGAATAAGATAATAAGAATCCTTATGTTTTAGAAACCCTTGTATTTGTAAAAGTTTTTAATCTTTAGCCAGATCCAATTTTAAATTATTGCTGTATAATTATAAAATGCTTCTAATGAATCGATTAATCCATTTGTTTAAAAAATTGAATTATCCGATGCCATTTGGTCATTGGATAATTGATTTGATTCTTGCAATTCCAAGAATAATTTGCGGTTTGCTATTAAGTTTTTTCTACGGTGCAGATAAATTTGGAATGCCTTGGACGGCAGAAGATCGCAATTTGGATTTGTTTGAAGTTATCTATTGGTTTCCGCAGGATGTAGAAAGTTTTGGTGGTGTCTTTGCCATGTTTCCTGTTTTCTTTGCATGGATGGGAGCTTTTAGTGAAGCTGTGGGAGGCTTGTTGATGGCCCTTGGTTTTCAAACAAGAATTGCTGGATTTTTGATTGTCTGTACGATGTTGGTTGCGATATTTTGCCAACAATGGAACAGTGGATTGTGGGGAATGTCTGCCGCATTGGGGTTTTTATGGGTAGGTATTTATGCGATGGTTCTGGGATCAGGACGTTTTGGATTGGATTACTTGATCAGTAAAAAATGGAAAAGTTAATATGAAAAGATTTAGAGTAATTTTCGGGTTATTGGCTTGTATAGTATGTCAAAATTGCGTGCAGCCAACATTTAAACAAGAAGTTAATTTTTCTATAGACATGAGAAATGTGGATACGTTTAATACTGTGGGGATAAGAGGCAATTTTGAACCTCTAAGTTGGAAAGAAGATCTTATTCTAGAGGATCCAAATTCGGATGGCATTTATACCAAGTCTATTGTCTTCGATAGTCCATTTACTTCAATCGAATTCAAATTTGTAAAGGACAATAAGGAGTATGAATTAAAAGATAAAGCAAACAGAAGATTGGAGTTTTCAAAAGAAAGAAAAACCAATTTTAGTGGAGTCTTTGATCAAGAATAATTTCTAGATTTATTTTTTGAGAATGTTTTTCTCATACAAATCAATCCAATTTTGAACTGTCATTTTGGAGTACAATTCACCAATTAGATCATAGGGGATGTCATCCATTTTTTTTAAACGGATACAACTTTTGCCCATATCCAATTTGTATTTGCATCTCTTGGCATATTCTTCAGTAAACCAATGGTGTAATTCTTGATTGGCATACACACCCATATGATATACAGCAATAAACTTTCCTCGATTTCCAAGGTTTGAAAATGGCAACGGTGCATCTTTGGCACAATGATATCCATCTGGATAAGTTGATAAAGGCACGACATGCCCTGGCATTCCATACACAAAAACCTCTTCAAATCCTTTGGGTATATTTTTATTAATTGTAGCTCTTAATTTTTCGAAGGCCTCTAATCTATCTTCAGGAAGAGTGGCAATGTATTCTTTTATGTTGGAATGCTTACTCATAATGTTCGTTTTGAATTCGTATAAAGGTAAATCAAATTATAAGTGATTATATGGCATTGTCCTTATTTCAATGTTGTCTCTAAATAGTATTCACTAAGACCAAAGCTCTTTTTTAAACTTTTGAGTTCCTTCAGTTTTGATTCATCAAGTTTTCTTCCAACATTGTCTTTTTTCTTGGCGATAATCATTAAATTTTTGGAAGTATGTTCTGAGGAAATAAATTCGATGACTTTGGTTTCGTAACCATGAGCCTGTAAAATTAAAGCCCTGATGGTATCTGTTATTATTTCTGCTTGTCGCTCTTGAAGAATTCCAAATTGAGTGATTTGAGAAAACTCATTGCTTGACTTTAATTGCTTACGCAAAGCTTTATGACAACAAGGAGAACAAACAATAAGCTTGGCGTTATTTTTTATTCCAGCTGCAATGGCATCATCTGTGGCAGTGTCGCATGCATGTAGTGCGATCAGGACATCCAAGTTTCGATTTTGATATTCCTCTATACTACTGTGTATAAATCGCAACTTTTCATATTCTAAATCAGTAGCAATCTTATTGCATTTGTCAACCAAATTTTTTCGAAGCTCCACTCCAGTAAGTTGAACATTTTTGTTCAAAGGTTCTAGGTATGCATAGAGCGCGAAGCTTAAATAGGCTTTGCCTGAGCCGAAATCAACAATGTCAAGCGAATCGTTTTTCAACAACGATTGTAGTGATGGATTTAGAAGTTCGACAAATCGATTTATTTGACGAAATTTTGCTTGTTTGGCAGATTTAATTTTTCCTTCTTTATTAGCAATGCCCAAATGAAATAAAAATGCTTTGTCGGCTGATACTAATCTGTTTTTTTTATGATCATGGTCCCAACTAATGGGTTGAGACTTTTTTTGAAGTATTGATTTTAATTTGGATTTTCCAGATTTAGGATAGTTAAAATGATGAATGTACTCGGTCGTTTGAAGTTCGCCTTGAATAAAATGCTCTTCTAGATGTTGACTTATATTACTTATTGCTTCTTCAAGAGAATGATTTTTAGTTATGTCCTGAGTAGGAAGTCTTGAAACAATAGAGAGCTTAGGCTGTCCCTTAATCAAGATGGGTTTTACTAAAATCTTTTGGAGCTCTCCCAATTTATTGCGCTTATTTATCAAGGATAAATGGACAAAGTTGTTTTCTTCAAAACTTTGGAAAAGAAGGTTCAAAAATTGTTCTTTATTCGAAATGCTCATATTGAAATATGGTCTGCAAATATGAGATAAAAGTAGACAAACAATGATTAAGCCTAAGAAGACGCAGCAGCTGCCTCTTGCTCTTTTTTTCTTTTGATTATATAGACAACCATTCCTAAAAGAAATTCAATGTTTTCATTAGCTAATAAAGCCAAGCCGAACACATCTTTGAAGAAGCCATTTTTTCTAGAAATTTTGCCTATTTCCGTAGTGCTGTTTCAAATCGTGAAATGCGTGCGCCATGAGGATTCTGTCCTAAAAGAGTAAAACCCATAAGTAGAATTGATTTCTAGATTATTACTAAATATCGAGGGCTTAAAGGTGCAAACTTTACTTCCGTAAACAGAAACTTCAAAATTTGATTCACCCCAATGAAAGGGCTTTTCTATGACGATCACGAGTTTTCCTTTTTCGTCGAAGATTTGATATAATTTGCTAAAGACACCTGAAAAGACAGCAGTATATTTTGTTTTCTGATTTTCGGTTATGATAAACCTAGTTTTGAAGACTCCTTCTTGTTTAATCTCAAACAATCTAAACTGCATGATGTGCTTTACTTTTCATTACAATAATACGCGCTTTCGAAATCAAAATAAGAAGGATTAAAATCTGTGGTGTATAGCGTTTTGAAAGGACTTAAAAATACGTCTGTTCTTTGTTTGATATCAAGATCTTTGTCTGACTTAGCGTAGAATATAGTTTTGCAAGTGCCATGCTCAGAGGTAATTAGTAAGCTTTCGAATGGTATGGCCCATTCCATTTTAATGATGTGGTCCCACGTTGATTGTTTTTCTAATTTAATCTTGTTACAAGAAGACTCCATAGATTTTTCACGTAAAAGCTGTACTCTTTCTGTAAACGGAGCATGACGATATCCTATTCGTATGATGCAAAACAAGAACAACAAGGGTAGAAAAATTTTGTATTTGAATTTTAACGTATTGCTTTCAAATAGATGCTTTACAAATGGGTAACTCGCGAAAACGACAAGACAAACATAGTTTGACTCTCTATAAAACATCCAAGTATTTCTAGGATTGCTGATATGAACCAGTAAAATAAACCCTAACACACTTACTGCCATTAGTAGCAAGCGGATCCAACTTCTTTGTTTAATTAAAACAACTATGCTAATCAGAGCAATAAGAATAAGTGTTGGGTAATATACTGGTAGTTCGGAAGTAAAAAAGGTGTGATGCGTTGGTATCGATAACCAGTCTAGACTGTGGTAATTGTTCCAAAACTCAGTGCTTTTTGCTTGATCATACCACGTAGAAAAAAACGTATTTCTTATAATCCAAGTACTTGCAAATACCAATCCTAGAACCCATTGTGGTTTCCAGTACATCGTTTTTTCTAAAGTGTCATCGATTAAAATGTAAAAAAGTGGAAACAAGCACAAGGGATGAAAAAAAACAGCCGCTACCATTAAGAAACTGCTGATTAAATATTTTGGCAATATGGATTTTGTGTTTCTCAATAGAGCAAGTCCAAGTAGGGAAGTGGTAATGCCTTGAAGCAAATCAGAAGAACACCAATAAAAACTATCATTGGTCAAAAGAACCAAAACAAATAGGAGGAGCAGTGAAAGTGACTTTTCTTTTAAGTACAAAGAGCAGAAACAAAAAGATATTAAATGAAACAATGGAAAGGATATAGAAAATAGTTTGGCCAATGTTGCTGAAGACATTCCAAGCTTTAGTCCTATAAATGGCAAAAGTCGAAATATCGTTGAAGGCCAACGGTTAGTCATGACTTCTATGCGCTGATCATTAATCAATAAGAATAATTGATATGCAGGATCAGAAAAATAAATCCTTTCCCTGTAAAAGTATAAGGATAGTATAAGTAGGCTAAATAGGCATATCAGTCCTATAAAAGCCACATAATTTCTTTTCAGAAAAACTAGCATCAATTAAATATAAAAATTGCTTTCCTTATCTGGACAACCAGCCGATTACATGGTCGTGATCAATCCTGTATTTACCATTTTCAAAAACCAATGGGAAGGTGCTTCTTGGTTTTTGCGCGTGTCCATTATTTTGAGAAATCATCTGTACTTTACCTGATTTGATCGAAGAAATGATCCCCACATGCCCAAAAGAATTGTTTCGGTCAGGTCGAAAAACAATGATGGCATTTTCTTTTGGAGGATAAGCGCTGCCATTTTTATATTGGTTTAACCCGCGCTTATCATTAAACTCTCCGTCACCAACTGACCAATCAAAAAACTCTTTGGCATGTCCATAACTTTGTTTCATTTTATGATTGTAATACTCGTAGTAAAAACGTTTTACGAATTCTACGCACTGATATTTTAATCCAAGGTTATATCCATCTGGAGTGATGTTTCTGCCATATACGGATCCTAAAGAACCATTATGATACACCGGAACACCGTAATGAGAATCAATAATTTTTCGAGTAACATGTTTTGAAGAAGAAACCCTTTTGGTTTTGGTATTGGTCGTATTTTTTTTACCGCTGTCATTGGAGGATACATTCCACTCAGGAAGTTTTATACCATCAACAATAGAATCGGGTAGGGCGAAATATGTCAGTCCACCTATGATTAGTAGCGTAATGACAAGTGCCTGTATTTGTGTTTTTTCCACTATCAATTTTCCTCTTTACTATAAGTTGTATCCAGATATAGTTCGTCGAGTTGTTCTTGATGAATGTCAGAAGGGGCATCAATCATCATGTCTCTTCCTTGATTGTTTTTTGGGAATGCTATAAAATCTCTGATTGAATTTTTTCCGTTTAATACGGCACAAAGTCGATCAAATCCAAAAGCGATTCCTCCATGGGGTGGAGCACCATATTCGAAAGCACCTAACAAAAATCCAAATTGTTTTTCTGCTTCTTCTTTGCTAAATCCCAGCAAGTCGAAATTTTTAGATTGCAAATCTCTATCATGGATTCGTATTGAGCCTCCACCTATTTCAACGCCATTTATTACCAAATCGTATGCATCGGCTTTGAGGGATTTCATGGTTTCGTGATCCCCGTTTAACATACGTCCAATTTCTTCTTGTTTTGGTGATGTAAATGGATGGTGCATTGCATGAAAACGCTCAGACTCTTCGTCCCATTCTAGTAAAGGAAAATCCACGACCCACAAAGGTTTAAAATCTCCCTCTTTGATCAGTCCCATACGTTGACCCATTTCTAAACGAAGCTCATTGAGTTGCTTTCTTGTTTTTTCTTCTTCCCCACTGAGCATGAATATGATGTCTCCTGTTTTAGCTCCAAACTTTTCTCCAAGTGCTTTTAAAAATGCATCGTCGTAAAACTTACCTATGGTAGATTTGATTGATCCGTCTTCATTGTATTTTATGTAGACCAAGCCTTTAGCTCCTATTTGTGGACGTTGCATCCACTCGGTAAGATTTTTAAGGTCTTTATTTGAGTATTTTTCGGCAATTCCTTCAGCACAAATTCCAATAATAGCCTCGGCATTGTCGAATACTCCGAACCCTTTTCCTTTCATATCACTGGCAAAATCGATAAACTCCATGTCAAAACGAACATCAGGTTTGTCGCTTCCATATCTTCTCATTGCTTCGTCGTAGGACATTTTAGGAAAATCTTGAAGTTCAATTCCTTTGATCGTTTTAAACAAATACTTGGTAAGACCTTCGAAGGTGTCTAAGATTTCATCTCTTGTGACAAAGGCCATTTCGCAATCTATTTGAGTAAACTCTGGTTGTCGATCTGCGCGTAAATCCTCATCTCTAAAACACTTTACAATCTGAAAATATCTATCAAATCCGGCAACCATCAAAATCTGTTTGAAAGTTTGCGGTGATTGGGGCAAGGCATAAAATTGTCCAGGATTCATTCTACTCGGTACAACAAAATCACGAGCACCCTCGGGAGTAGTTTTTATAAGTACAGGCGTTTCTACTTCAACAAAATTTTGACCATCGAGGTATTTTCTAGTTTCGATAGCAAGTTTGGATCTAAACAGGATATTGTTTTGCAACGGGCTTCTGCGCAAATCCAAATATCTGTATTGCATTCTCAATTCATCTCCTCCATCTGATTCTTCCTCAATGGTAAAAGGAGGAGTTTTAGAAACATTTAAAACATTGAGGGATTTTACTTCTATTTCTATTTCTCCAGTGGCCCTGTTTGGATTTTTATTACTCCTTTCGCGCACTATTCCAGTGGCTTGTATAACAAACTCCCTTCCCAGCTTTCTTGCTCTTGAGCAAAGATCTTCGTTTTCATCCATATTGAAAACGAGTTGAGTTATGCCATACCTATCTCGGAGATCTACAAAGGTCAATCCTCCTAAATCTCTACTAATTTGCACCCATCCGCTGAGTGTTACTTCATTGCCTACATCCGAAATGCGTAACGCACCACAATTATGAGATCGAAACATTTTTTGCACTTTTTTTAAAGGATGCAAAGGTATACGATGTGCTTATGATTATCAGTATTTAAATAAAAAAGCTCATCTATTTTTTAGACGAGCTTTTCTATTTTAAAAACGAACTTTTATTTGATCCACGTGATTATGTCACGCTTTTGATGTTCTCTATTCTTTTACATATTATCTCGGTAAGGGAACCTTCTAGAAATTTGGTGGTTTACTCGAGCAATGGCCTCATCAGTTTCGCAGTTCCAATCGGTGTCTATTTTACGATTCCATGACCATAAAGAAACACCCTCTTGACCATCAATGAGGTTGGCATTTATATACATTTCTGACGTTCTCGTCAATCGGTTGCTGCCTGTCAATCTTGGAAAAGCTAATCCAATAACTTCTGTAGCCACATCAATGGCGAGCGATTCTCCATCAGTCAACCAAAAATCCTTATGTAGATCTACTTTGACCACTGCATCTACATTTAATGCGGCAGCTAGCTTTGAAGGACTCATGTTCCAAGAATCTTTAAGTGTTATGCCTGCCTCTTCCAAAAGGGTATTCGTTCTTTCAATGTTTTGAATTGAGATTCGAATTCCTTTTTTGCGACTCATTCTAGATTCTTCAAGAAGTTGAAAATAGAGTGATCGCTGAAATAAAACAGCTTCAGCCTCTTGAAGGCCTTCAACATCTTCCATGGTCATTCCTTTTGGCAAACGTCCGGTATAGTAATTTTCAAAAGGCAATACGGCGATTGTTTTGTGAGATTTTGCATATCGATAATAATCGTGCGTCACAAATCTTTTTGGACTACATGATGCAAAAAATAATCCGAGTAGTGCGAATAATAGTACTTTTTTCATAGTAGTTGCTGTTTGATTCTAACCTAAAATTAGAGTGTAATTGCGGAGAGATTAACAGCTAATTAGGCATTTAAACTATGTTTAACCGATATTCACAGTTCATTAAGAATTATGAAGAAAATAACTTTCTTATTCGTTTGCCTACTCTTAACACATTTAACATTTGCACAAAGAGATTTCTCGAAAATTGAAATTTCTGCTCTAGAAGTTGATTCCAATTTTTACATGCTGCAGGGAAGTGGTGGAAATATTTTGATCTATGTTGGAGTAGAGGAAATATTAATGATCGACTGTCAATTTGCTCCATTGTCAGAAAAAATTCGAGCTAAAATTACTGAGCTAGGTGGAGAGCGTCCAATCAAATATTTGATCAATACTCATTATCAAGGAGACCACACAGGAGGCAACGAAAATTTTAATAAGGCAGATATTATTGCCCATCAAAATGTCCACAAAAGACTTTCGGAGGATCAATTTATAAAGGCGTTTCAAGCTACGGTCGAGGCCAAGCCAGAAAGTTTTTGGCCAGATATAGTTTATACTAATCGTATGGAAATTCGATTTGATTCTCAACTTATTGTATTGCTCCACCACCCCAATGGACATACGGACGGTGATACTCAAGTTGCATTTGTGGATAGAAATATTATTCATATGGGCGATACTTTTTTTAAAGACCGCTTTCCATATATTGATTTTTCCAGTGGAGGGACCATAGATGGATATATCTCTTCTGTTGAAAATGCTTTGTTTTATTTGGACCAAGACACGAAGATTATACCTGGACATGGAGACTTGGCGAATACTAAAGACCTAAAGAATTATTTATCTATGCTCAAGATTATGCGCGATCGGGTCTCCACAGGAATTGAAGAAGGATTGTCCATAGAGGAATTAAAAAATGCAGGATTAGACAAAGGTTTCGAATCATGGGGTGCTGGTTTTATTAATGCAGAATCTTTTATTGACACCATTTGGACTGACCTAACTAGAGAGAATTAATGAAAAGGTATTTGCTCTGGTCATTTTTACTTTGTGCAAACTGCTTACAAAGTCAAGAAGCTGTTAACGTAAAATTCAAAGACGCAACGGATCAAGAATTGGAGCTAGAAGATTTTAGAGGACAAGTCGTATATCTTAGTTTTTGGGCAAGCTGGTGTGGGGCTTGTAAACATAATTTTTACAAGTACAAGGAAGTCAGAAGAAAGCTATTGGATATGGGCGTAGTTTTGCTCAATGTTTCTATGGATAAAGACAGGACTCATTGGTTGGAGGCATTGGAGAAGCAAGATATCATTGGTCATCATTTTATTGTAGAAAACTATGATCAAGTGATGATGGATTATCAGATAACAAGTTTGCCTAGATATGAAATCATAAATAAAAATGGAAGATTGGTTTATTTGTCCGAAAAATCCAACCGTGATATATTCAAAGATTTTGAGAAATGGTTGTTAGAAATTCCATAACTTAAAACATTATCTTCCATTAGAATGTCAACTTCCACTAAACTGACGCTCCAAGAGCGCAAGAATATTGCTAATGAAGCATCACAAAAGGTATTTCTAAACCTTAAACACGCCGCTGGTCTCAACGAAAATGACCCTCCTTTTTTAACAGTAATTGATAACATTGAAAATTCTGGTTTTTCTATTGCGCTTGCCTATGGCATGCAAATAGAAATGGATGTGACCACCTATGAGGCCTGTGTGGAAGTAGCCACGCAACTCATCAAAAAAGGGGGAGTCACATTAGAGGAAAATGTAGATAATGCTTTGGCTTTTGTTTTAGGGCACGAGTTAATGCATATTCTTCATGAAGATGCAGAGTACTTTTTTTTTGAAGAACACATTGATGACGAATTAGAACATATAATTTCGAAGGCGCTAAGTCAGCAAAAAGTGGATAAAGATGTAGTGCCTCAATTGAAACAAGAAGTTCTAGACCACTATACCAAAAAGCACGAATCTCGAGCTGATTTTTTCTCTTTGTTTCTTTGCCACAAGGCAGGGTATAATTTAAGCATTATTGCCAATGATTTATTGAACTTAATGGTTGAGTCTGGTTCGATGGCAAGATCCTCATCCAAGTACTGCAGCTTACCGGTACGGAAATTGCACATCACAAAAACTGCGGATAAGCTTAATACTATAGAACGCATACTAGACATAAGTTCTTTAACCATGGCATGTTCTAATAGCGATTTTTCCTGGAAGGGTTTCAATTTTATTGAAGACTATCTCACAACTCCCAAATTATTAAACAACTATTATATTAATCGGATACAAAATCAGTTTGACCCAGAGCTTTTTTTCAACATAGGATTCGCTTTAGATTATCAACATGGATCATTGGCTTTTTCGAATGAAAATTTTCAGCAAAGTGAAGGCC
Source organism: Saprospiraceae bacterium (assembly GCA_020627705.1). Taxonomy (GTDB): domain Bacteria; phylum Bacteroidota; class Bacteroidia; order Chitinophagales; family Saprospiraceae; genus JAHDHU01. Next base: position 177,786 of record JAHDGJ010000003.1, on the reverse strand, counting down.
ATGAAGATTTTCGTAGAATACGTGAAAGTAAAAATGAAGGACCTGCCTCTCTAGGTCAAATCGAAAGTGGTTTGCGACTCATATCTCATCAGCATAAAAATTATTCTATTGCTTTATCTAATCTCATAGGTTTACAATATTCTAATATTTTGAAAAAAGGGGGAGATAAAAAAAGTGAGATAAGAAAGATGATGGCTTCAGTTTTAGAATTTAACGCACAAAACGATGCAGTTGAGTACCGAGAAACAGCGTTAGAGGATTCGTTATTTGAGCTGTTGAAAAGAGAAGGGATAGATGAAAATATTTTGGTTAAAATCTGCAACAACACGATATTAACTGAAAAATTTAGTGGCAAAAGATCGCCTACGGATGTTGCTGAAAACATCGTAAAGAAAGTTTTGACAGATCTTCCTGAACTTGTTTCCAATAGTTTGAAAATAGAAAAAGATACAAGTGGACTATATAATATATATACAGGCGTAGGTTTTGAAAACACAAAGTTTGGCGAAGTTATAAGGTGGGAGAAATATATAGAAGAAGAAAATTATTGTAGCCAAAGCTTTACTTTAGTAAGCATTGATGAGCAACAAGTTTCATCTATAATGGAGTTTGAATTGGGTAGCGCAATGGATGCTTTTACCAAAGAATATAATCCACCAAAATGGATCTGGAAAATTCCAAATGGAAAATTGTTAGTTTATGTTCGAGTAGATGGTAATGTTTCATACGGGACAACATTTTGCTTTCAGAATAATCAACTAAAAGGCCTTTATTTTTTTAGGGAATCACTCGAAGAAGAGCAATCAAAACTCTCGAGAAACGAAGTGGAAGAAAACCAAGTGGAACAAAACGTTACTCAAATTGAAAACACCTCAGATCAAACAAAAATTTATATTTAAACAACTTAAAACCAATATTAATTATGAAATCATTAAATATTTGTAGCAATAAGGTATGCTATTGCCTATTGTTTCTTGGTGGCCTTCTTTTTTGTTTCAATGAATCTTTTGCTCAAGGATCAAGTGGAGATCGATCTGGAGTAGGAGCGGGTAGCGGACAGGTTCCCATTGGAATCAACATTGATTGGTCTGGAAATGAAGATGCCAAAATGTTGGCTCAACCAAGTCTACTAAGATGGTTGCCGAAGAAAGCTTCGGAAATTTCTCCTTATTTAGTTATAGTGAAAAACGAAGACATTGGATCTCTAGTCCATGTAGAATACACAAGAGATAAGAGTTATGTAATTCCAATGGATCAATTGAATATGGAAGTGGGAATGACGTACTCTGTACAGGTTAAGAGTTTGCCAGCAAATCTTTTTTCAATTAAAGCAATCTTTACTATTACAAGTCAAGAGGACGTAAATACAGTATTGAATCCTTTAAAAATGCAAGACCACTATTATACTCAAGGTGCTAGTAACCAAAGTAGCATGGAAGCAAGCGTATTATTTAGTTCGCAGTTTTATTATGAAGCAATGAATAGAGTTATGATTTACGTAGAAGACGAAAATGATGCTCAAGAAATGCGAGAATTGAGAGATAGAATACGTGAAAAAGCCAAAATAGATTGTGTTTGTAAAATGGATAAGTAATTTCTAAGTAGACCTATTTATTCAGCCTTGCAAGATGTTTTTTATACACTTCTTTCGTACGAATGGAAGAAAGAAAGGTGCTTTCTTCCATTGGTATTTTATTTTTAAATCCATTGTCTATTGCCAGACTTAAATTTCGATCAAAGGCTTCAAAGTTGTCTTGTAGAGCGGCTACACAAGCTAAAAGAAATAGTGCATCGTGACTTTTGGCGTTTATATTATCTAAATAGTAGTCCAATTCTTCTTTTGCTTCTCTAATTCTGTTTGTGTGTAAATAACTCTTCGCTAGTTCTATTCGGGCATTGCTTTTAGGATCAATTTCTATAGCTTTCAAAAGTTCTTTAATCGAAGATGTGTAATCGCTAAGTTTTGAACATACTCTTCCTTTGTTTCTAAGTGCATAAACATTATTTGGATTAACGATTAAAACCTCATTCAAAACACTTAAGGCTTTTTTATTTTTTTCTTGTAATTCATAAGCATACGCTTTATTTAAATAGGAAAGTTCATTTTTTGGATAGCTAATGATGTTTTGGTCTAAGATCTCTATTGCCTCTTCCCAATTTTTTTGTTGGATAAGTGCAAAACTTAAATCGTTAGAGTAATTAGGATGATTTGGATAAAATGAGAGAAGTTTTCTAACGCTTTTCTCGGCATTTTTAAAATCACCTTTATCCATAAATGAATAATATAGATTTGAATAAACTTCAGAAAATTCAGGATTCAGCTCTATGCATTTTTGAAACCATTCTATCGAGGTGTCAATTTGATATTTAGAATAATAAACACTGCCAATGTTGTTGTAAGGTAATGCCCAAGTAGGACTTATTTCTAATGCTATGTTGAATTGATTGAGCGCTTGGTCGTATTTTTTTAAATACGTAAACAGTACGCCCATCTCATTATTAATGAATGGAGAACGAGGTTGATAAACCAATGCTTGTTCAAGTCGCTTGATCAGTTTTTCATAGTTTTCTGGTTTCGCTTTAGATCTAAAAAGATCAATACGTTGTGCAACTACATCAAAATAGATGGCTTTGGCTTTTATTTGAGGATAGATGTAATGAAATTCACCCAATAATTCGGCAGCCTTTTCTAAGTACATTGCATATTTGAAATATTGAGAACCATCTTCATTCCATCTTCGTTTTACCTCTTCGGGATCTAAAGACAAATATTTATTGATGGCTTGGTGTGCATCGTTTTGCAAACCTGCAATTAGATCTCCTTTAGCAATGGCAATTCTCGCTGGGTCCGAATTTTTAGTTTCCAAAAGATTTAAAAAATACAATGCGGAGTTTTGCTCATCCTCAATAAGATTATTTGATTTCAATGCAGTATAAAATTGATCCATTAGCGCAGCATCTGAATCCAATTTTTGTTCGGACTCTTGCTCCTCTATAGCCTTTAGACTCTCTTTGTGAATATGTGCAAGTACTGCTCTTCGATCTCCGACAAAGACAGGAGTTTGTCGGGCATCCATTAGATCTAATTCAAAATTATCTTCAAGATGACGCTGGAGCTCCATCGAATTTACTTGGTCGTTTTCGTTTCTGTCCGCCAATCCTTTTAGTCCTTTGATCAAATGATAACTAAACATTCCTCTTCCTCCTCCCCATTGTTCTCCTTCGTAAGAAAATTCATCTGCCTGACAAGACATGATTTTCACCTCATTGGAAAATTGATTTAAAAAAGCCGCCGCAGTAGCTTGTGCACCACTAATGGCGGATCCGGCAAGTTTTCCAGATCTACATGCATCTGTGATTACGATGACTTTAGCTTCGACTTCATTTGTAAGCTGCTTCACAATTGTTTGAAGGTCTTCCACACGTAAAGAATTTATTTGATACGTTTCGCTCGGTGAATCATGCACCAAAAAATGACCCGGTTCATTTTCAAACAAAGTTTCAACATCTCCATGGCCAGAAAAATAAATAAAACACTTATCTCCTTTTTTGGATTCAAGCTTCAACCAATCCAGTGCAGCATGTACATTTCCACCGGTGGCTGTTTCATTTAATAATATTTTGAGATTTTGTGAGGATAACGAACCTCCTGCAGGTGATTGTAAATAATCGGCGAAGGCCTGAGCATCCTTATGAGCAAATTCTAAATCGGGTATTTGCTCATCAAGGTAATCTGACACTCCAATAACTACTGCTCTGGTTTTTTCTTTTTTGAGCGACCTTTTTGGTTTGAGTGATTGACTTCCTTTGGTATTTATTTCTTGTCCAATACCATGATAGGCTGTGAGAAAGAAAACAAATAAAAGGAAGTTGATTGGTTTCATGAAGTTTTTATGGGTACAAAGAAGTTTCGTATCTTTTCAAATAACGACAATTTCCACACCAATGTTAAAAAATATATTACTTCTCTTTTGCTTTCTTATTAGTAACATATCGCTATCAAATGTTATCAAGCTACCTGAAGAGTCAAAGAGCGAACATTGCCTTCGCATTTTCAACAAACTAAAAGCCACTAAGGCGCTTCTACCTGATGGTCCTCCCTTTTTTCATCTGGTCAGACGATTGCCTAATCAAAATTTCTCTATTGCCATGATTACGGGTTCAAATATTTTTATGGATGAACCCACTTACGATGAATGTATGAAGATGGGAAAGGAAGCAGATAACGCTTTGGCCTTTATTTTGGCGCACGAATTAGCTCACTTTACCAAGGAGCATTTAGTCAGACATCGATACATTGAAGAGGATAAGGCAGACCGTAAAATGGAGCTTTTAAAAGCCGTTGGAACTTCAGAGTTAGCACATGATGCGAATGAAGAAGATTTTGATGAAATCATGAATCGTTATGAGATAAAACACAACGAAGTTGAAGCGGATATAGAAGCTGGATTTATGAGTTATTTGGCGGGATATGAATCTTTGGAAGCAGGTGCAAACTGCTTGGATCGATTATATGCAAAGTTTAATTTAAAAAAAGAGGGAGGTAATTATGCTTCATTAGAAGAGCGAAAAGATATCGTAAGAAAAGCGGTGAGAGAGTTGGACACCTTAGTTAAAGTTTTTGAAGCTTCCAATATGGCTTTACTCGTTGATGAAAAAGAGATTGCCCAATCAGGATACGAGTATGTTTTGAATCATTTTGATAGCCCCTTGCTTCATAATAATATAGGTGCCTCGTTGATTATGGATTTTGTCAATAATAGTGAGATCGATATACCTTATAAATTTCCACTCGTTTTTGAATTTAAGTTACCGACTGAAGGCACGATTGTTTTTACGGATGATCCAGAAATGATGGAACGAATGAAACAAATGGAGCGGCAGAGATTCTTGACCTATTTGGAAAATATCAAAACGTGCAAAAAGTCCTTAGAGCACTTTAACAAAGCCATTCAACTAAACCCAGAGTATCATATAGCTTATTTAAATCGAGCGATAACCTATTATGTTGCGCACAGAGTACAACAAGACTTTGATTTTGATGAAACGAATAAGGATTATCTCTATCACGGTATAGCTTCAGCTACCTCTGCAAAGCAACTGTTGATTCAGGATACTTCAAAGAATAAAAAAGCATTATCTGATGCTTATAATGTGTTGGCAGCCTTGCATTTTGAAGCTAATGATGAAGCGAAGGCAAAGATCAACATCGAAGAGGCAGAATCGCTTTTCCCTAATAGGTTCATAACTTTTATAAATAAAGAAGTGATAAATGGAGAGAGGATGGCGCAAATGATAATGCCTCCAGATGGGATTTTATTCGATGAAGTAGAGGAGCAAATCATTGGAACCAGTACTGCACATAAAGAGAAGGAGGAATTCAACCAATTGTTATGGGATGAAAAAAATATTGATCAATTTTTTGAAGACATTCAAAAGGATTATCAAATAAACAAAGCGGTGTTTACAAAAAACCCAGAGTCCTTGTTTCCTATCATTACTTCTGTTCGTGTTTTTGAAAACGAAAATTGCACGGCTTATCAATGGTTGGTTGAGAAAGAAGGTTCCGAGATATTAGAAACCATCAATCTATTAGCGGTTAAAGAAGATAGCGGATTGATGCCAGTTTTCGACGTGACCAATGGTGATTCGGCTGCCTCACTTGTTGAAAAGCAAGGAGCTCCAAATAGAATTTTTGAACTTCCTAAAGGGAATATTTACGGCTATACCGATAGAAAAGAATTTCCTCACCATGGGTTGCTTTACTTTGTCGAAAATGAAAAAATTAGACAATGGGTAATCTTGAAAAGAGAATAATCTTGAGTTAATTAATCAATCCAAGGGTGAGCAAGAGTTTGATGTTTTTGGTCAAGAAATTGAAACTTTTCCTTAAGAACGTCCTTTGAATCATTTTTTTTAAGCGAACCTAAAAAACTTAACCACCGCACATCAGATTCGAAGAAATTGTTTTTCCAAGAAGTAGTACGAATAATATTGTCGGCCGCATCCAAAGAATCTAGAGCAAAAAGCACATGAGCATAATAATATTTTTGTTCCTCATTTAATCTTCCAGAAAACAAGCTTAAATCTTCAGATGACCACCCATCTTTTTGTGCAATTTTTAGTTTGCTAGACCATACACTCATCGCAGCTCTAGAAGAATGTATTTCTGGGAATTCATAATTTGAGCTTATAAATTCTGCTCGGTTGTCCGTTTGAAATAAAAAAAGAAATGCACAAACAATGATTAAACTTGCGGCAATGGCTAGAATAATTCTTTTGTTATTTGACTGACTTGAATCAGAACGCAAGACGCCTTTAGCATGTTCTTCATAAAGGAATTTTTCAATATTTTTTTCCCAATCTTCTGACATATTTAAAGGTATTGCATTAATTCTTTTTTGATACTTGGATTAGATTCTATATTACTCAATAACTTTTTATAGCAAGAATGTTTCCTCTTGCGCGTTGCTTCAGGGCTAACTATACCTAATTGGCTTTGAATTTCTTGCATCGAATATTTAGCTGCCCAAAGCAATAATATTTTCTTGCATGTTTCACCAAGCTTATTGAGTTGATCGGACAATAGAGATTTTAGTTCTTTTTTAAAAATTGGTAATGCTTCGAATTCTTGAATAATTTCTAGTGGCTCTGCATTTAAATCCAATGTGTTTTTTCTCTCACTTCTGAAATGATTTAGCACTAAGTAATGACCAAGATTTTTGAGATATGCCGCCAATTTCCCTTCTTCTTTATATTTTCCTTCTTTGACCAAATAGCCAAATTGAATGACAAGGTCAGTCCAAAGTGTTTCACTGACGTTCTTGCCAAGTCCTTTGCTTTTGAATAAACCAAAAAGCTTTTGTTTTAAGTCTTGGTCGCTATATAAACTAGAAAGTGCTTTATCATGTAGTGCACCTCCCATAAGAAGATTGTCAATTAATGTTGTATGGTTCACAGAAGTTGAGTTGCTGCAAATTATAAAATTATTTACGAGCTATTTAATTAGGTAACAGGATTTGTTGTATTGGTTATTAATAAATAGTGTTTTGAAAACTAATAAACTTCTGTACTTTTAAAAAAACCATAATCATGAAACCAACTTTCTTACTAGTAGCGCTTCTACTTTGTTTCACAGCATCTGGTCAAACGGGATTGATTCTAGAATATGATCTTTTCGAAAACGAGGTGAAATATTTTAAGAATGGAAAAGAGATTACTACACCAAGAATAGAAAGTGGCCAGAACCTGAAAGTGGTGCTCAAAGAATTTAATCCATACATCAGCAGAGCAAATATCCAAGTTCAAAATATAAATTACTCGCAAGGAACCACAGCCATGGGTTCGGTTTCTATGGATGGAGGGTCGTCGGGTTTTTTAGGTGGTATTTCTGGCTTGCTTGGCGGGTTTGGTGCTGGGGGAGAAATGGGAAGTATTTTCTCTGGGATCCCAGGATCGAGAGGTGTGAGCGAAAAGAAAGTACGCACGATAAAGTCCAATTACAAGAGCTTAACTCAAGAACTAGCACAGGTCGAAGAAAGATTAAATAAGTCTTATGAGAAGATCAAATTGTTTAAGCAAGCAGAAGAAAGCAAGAAAGTAGCTTTAAGAGATGTACAAACGTTGACCAACAATACAATGATTAAGCCTTCTCGAATCAAGGCAATGTTATTGACTGAAATTAGGCATGCATTTGCAAAACGAGAAGATGAGGATATAGAAATTGAAGATTTGGTGGACAAGTCAAAAGCTGTGAACGAATTGAAAAGCAATATCGAATCTTACCAATCTGCAACAGCAGATTATGTAAAACTTTCAGGTGAATTCAATAACATGAATTTGGAGTTAAGTAGCATTACAGCTGACGATGATGATCAATTAGAATTTATTCAAAACTCGACCCAAGACTTGTTGGGTACCATGGAACAAAACATTGATTCCTTTGAAAAAATGCAATTTGATGTATCTGAAGAAGATGTCATTACTTTAACAAATGTTGATGATATGACCTATTTGAGGCAAGTGTACGAAGAATTACTCAATGGGAAATTTGAATATTCTTTTGCTCCCATTCAAGCGGAAGGAGATGAAATTGTTTTAGAAGTTGATGTTCAGCAAAGAGATGAAACAGGGACCTTCGTGCCTTTTAGATTTTTTAAACAAACGGTACCTGTAACGAGTGGTTGGAAAATTTCTGGAAGCTTGGGGCTGTGCTTTGGTAAATTTAAAGAAGAGCAATTTCGATATTATATCAATGAGGAGACTTTAGTGGCAGATAAAAAAGATGAGTTTATCCCGTTAGTTGCAAGTTTCGTTCATTTTACAAGACGCACTCATTTGAATTATTCCGTTGGTGCTTCTTTCGGAATTGGGCTGCCCATGGTTGGTGGAGACAATATTCAATCGGCCTCGTTTTTTGCTGGTCCAACGTTGGTATTGGGCCGCAATCAGAAATTTATGCTCACCACCGGTCTAATGGGCGCAAAAGCGGAAAGGCTTTCAGGAGGACTTGAAGTGGGTGACATGTATACCAACGAGGGAGGGTTTATTCCAACATCACAGAATTATGAATTGGGGTATTTTCTTGGAATATCTTTTAGTATAGTTCAATAGTAAGATGCCGAAAGGATTTCTTATAGATTTGGTCCGTTGTTCTTTGTTCAGTATGATTTTGATACTGGCTGGAAGTTGGTTTGTTCGATGGAATTTGAATGCTTTTAATAGTTTTAGTTTTCTCTCTTCACAAAAAGAATACACGGATCTATATTATCAAAATTTGTTCGACCCATCAGGTATAGACGATAAAATGGTGTTAATCAACATTGGCGGTTACCAAAGGGGAGACATTTCAAGACTGCTAAATGCTGTCAAAGCATGCAAACCAAAACTTACCATATTAGATCTTTTGTTTGTTGGCGAAAAAGATTCGCTTCAAGATGCTCAATTACTTCACTCGGTGGCTGATCATGGCTCCATTGTATTGCCGCATTTTGACAATTCTAAGTTTGTAGTCCCTTGGATGCAAAATCAGCATGTTTATTTTGCGTCAAATGAATTTATTACAGACGAACGGGGAATAGTAAAATATATAGATTTGGGACAGCATGATTCCGATTATGTTTTGAGTCAAATTGCAAGCAAACTAATTACTGGAGAATCCGGCGATGCAGGTCTCAAAGAAATCAACTACTTCGGAAACAAAGAGTCTTTTTTAATTTTCGAGGCTTCAGAGTTCATTGATTTAGACAATCCCGAAAGCTTAAGTGATAAGATTTTTATTATCGGGTATGCGGGCAACACTTGGTCCGACCTCACCTATCACACGGACATGTTTTATACACCAATAAATTTTTCTGACAACAGACTTATTGGACCGACCACCCCTGGAATGGTGATTCATGCCAATGTACTGAAAAATGTTTTGGATCAAAACTTCATCAAAAACTTGAGTCCAATTGTTAGCTACTTCATTTTGTTTTTACTTCTATTAATAGCCAATTTCTTTTATCTAAGAAATTTTAAAAGGATGAGTGTGTCCTTCTTTTTGAAATCTCGTTTGTTTCAGATTGTGTTTTTAAGTGTGCTTACCTATTTAATTTTTTTAATTTTTCACTTGTATAACTTAAAACTGGAGTGGGCAGAGTGGATGATAGCTTTAGTAGGATCTTTTGAATTGTCTATGATATATGTATACATCATGTTTTATTTGGGTAACAAATACGGCACAAAGAGTTATATCTATAAAAAGCTCTCTATATGAAAAAGCTTCTTTATATCGCTTTAATTTTTTTGGTTTACTCTTGCAAGGAAGATTCGTCAAAGAAATTCGTTGTGGTCACGTATAATCACGGCAATGTAAACAGCGAAAATGCTTTTAAGGAAGGAGACACCTTGGACTTACAGCAAACGAATGTTGTTTTGGAAAAAGGACAAAAGCTTTTACTTAATGATATTGCTGGGGGGATGATGTTTCAAATTCTAGGCCCTTTGCAGCTCAAAGATTTTTCAATTTCTTCATCTCAGGTGAAATCATTTAATGAAAAATACGTGTCTTTAATAAAGGAGAACCTAAAATCTTCGGAGCCTGTTTTGCGGCAAAGAGTATTTGGTGGAACTTCTAGAGCGGGCGAATTGGCAATCAATTGGATGAACCTAGAATCCATTTGCAGTTCTGAGATACAGATAAAAATTAGAGAGAAGGCAAAAGAGTCTTGTGTAATCAAAATGTTTGTTGATGACGAGCTCATTCATGAGACTTTGGATAGGGACTTTATTTATGATGTTTCAAAATGGAGAAACATAAGAGAGGACCGCATACTAACGGTTCGGTATGTTTGTAATAAAAAACACAAAAGCGTTGAACTCAATTTGATATCTCAAGAAAATTTGGAGCAATTGCAAAAAGAACAAATAGCTCTTTTAGATTTAGAGTTGCCAGACATTGTGCTCCTAAATTTTTATTTGGAAAACAAAATGTTTGAGAACGCTTGGACATTATTAACACAAATGTCTAATGCATCTAACGACATAAAATCATATTATTCAATACTTGCTAATTATAAAAGATGAAAAAACAACTTCTTCTGTTCGTTATAGCTTTTTGTTCAGTAGGTCTACTTTTTTCTCAAAAGCATGCTTTAATAATTGCCGTCGGTGATTATCCCGAAGCTGGCGGTTGGCCTGATATCGCAAGTACAAATGATATTGCCCACGTGAAGGCTACCTTGGATGTTTTAAATTTTAAAAGTTCTGATATAACTGTGGTCAAAAATGCTCAGGCCACCAAGGAAGGCATTTTGAATGCATTTGATGCTTTAGAGCGCAAAGTCAATCCTGGAGATTTTGTTCTGATTCATTTTTCGGGGCATGGACAGCAAATAGTGGATGACAACAATGAAGAAATAGATCAATTAGATGAGGCGATTGTTCCGTATGATTCTCCATTAGATTTTGAGCAAGGAGTCTATGAAGGAGAAAGATTAATTAGAGATGACGAAATCGGAATCGTAACCGATGCCATCAGAAAGAAATTAAGGTCCGATGGAAGACTCGTACTTATCATGGACTCTTGTCACTCGGGCTCGGGGACTAGAGGATTTGGTAATTCAAGAGGAACCACCAAATTAATGGCTCCAAAGAATTTCAAAAAATCAAATACTTCCGAACGTTCAGTTGGCTTGGTACGCTCTGATAAGGCTGGACTTGCCCCTATGGCAAGTTTTTTTGGATCCAGCTCTAGGGAATTAAATTATGAAACATTAGATGAGGATTTAAAGCCTGTGGGAAGTTTGAGTTTTTGTTTTTATTCCACGCTGGCTAAAGTAGATCCTTCGATTTCATTCGAATCTTTGTTTCAAAGAGTACGGTATTTGATGAAAGATAAAGCACCAAGGCAAAACCCACTATGGGAGGGCCAAGGGCAAATCTCCTTTTTAGGAAATGAAATCAAAAAATCTGTGAGCATTTTTGATGTGTCAAGCTTTTTGAGCGATACCAAAGCCCTTGTAAAAGCAGGGACACTTATGGATATATATGAGGGAAGCGAATTAGAAATTTTTGATTTTAATTCAAACAAAATCCTTAGCAAAGGCACAGTAACACATTCGACGCTTACCGAATGTACACTCAAGTTGGATAAGAACATAAACAGCAATAAAAAGCGCAACTTCAAAGCCCGTATTCTTTCTTATAGCTATCCAAAGGTCAAGTGTAATTTGAAGTCCGATATCTCTAGCTCTAGTCAATGGAACGAAATAAATCAATCCCTACAACAATTGCCACTGGTCCAAACGGTTGATCAAAACCCAGAATTGATTTTGAGTGCTTGTTCTAATGATGAGGTATTCCAGATTTTAAATTTTGATGGCGAAATTTTGTTTGAAGAAGAATTGGCAAATGCACACAAAACGAGAAGTTTTCAAAAGGCAAAAAGGATATTAAACCAGTATGCCCAAGGAAAATTTATTAAAAACTTTGACACAGGTTCAGCAGGCTATCAGTTTCAATTATCTCTTGTCGAAGTTGATCCAGATACAGAAAACCCCATAAAGGAATATGGTCCTGATGAAAACATACAATTGGAGATAGGGACAAACATAAAAATCAAAGTAAGTAACCTTGGACGTAAAGCAGGATATTTTTCTTTGTTGGATATTCAACCTGACAATCAGTTAAATCTATTAATTCCAGCGGTAGAATTGGGGTATACAGCCGATGAATATTATTTAGCAGCAGGGGAGAGTTATACTACGGATTATGTTATCGAAGTATCCAAACCCATTGGAGGCGAAATGCTTAAATTAATTTGCTCTAAAGATGCTCTAAATCTATCCCATTTACTCTCTTCTGGAGGCCAAACTTCTCGAGGATTTGATCAACTCAATGATTTTGAACATGCCTTGGTAGAAAGTTTTAAACTGGAATCTTCACGGGGAGCAAAAATCAAAAAAAAGAAAGGGGGTCAAGTGGGTGTGTTTTCTTTGCATTTTGAGATTAAAAAATAGTATTCTTAAATATATTTTTTATTCAGTCCTATTCTTTTCCATTGATGAAAAGAATCAAAAATCTAGTTAGAAATAAGGTGATTTTGACTTCGTCAAACCTTTCGTTTCAAAATTCCGTGCTGTTTTCCGATTAGATCGGAAAGCACATCCATTTCTTCACTCTATATCACTTGATTTCTAACGTTTAAGTAATGTCGACTTGTTTAAAGATATAATGAACGATAAAAAATTGAGCCTCCGCGAAAGCGGAAAAAGGCTAATTTTTTATAAGAGAATGTTTCTCGATAGAGAAATATCCTAAAACAAGTCTAGCGCTTTGGGTACTTTGCCGCAATGGGAAAGTACCTTAATTATCATTGTATCTCATAAGATGAAGTGATTTTAGCTGATTTAGCAATCATCATAGACACAGAACAATACTTATCTAAAGACAATCGAATGGCTTCTTGAAGTTTTTCTTCTTTTACCTTACCCGTTACATGGTATGTTACATTCACTTCTGTGAAAATTCTTGGATGTTCGTCTCTTCGAATTCCTTCAACATCCACTTCGATGCCTTGGACATCTTGTCGCATTTTTTTGAGAATCATTACAATATCAATGGTACTACAGCCTGCAATAGCGAGAAGAACAGATTCCATAGGTCCAACGGCAGAGCCATTCCCTAATTCGATGCTATGCCCTTTTTCATTGGTGCCAACAAAATGATCGAGATTGTCGCCTGTGCGAAGTTTAACTTTCATAAAGTATTAAATAAAGCTTAAAATTAGGGATTACTCGAATTCAACTAAACAATTTCCCTGAAATTTGCGTCGTAGAAAGAGAGGTGCTTTTCAAAGAAAGCATCATATTTGTATAAGAATAATATAACAACAATGAAAATATTCAAATCCTTTATTGTATTAAGCGGACTTTTGTTACTTGCAAATGCCTCATTTGCTCAAGAATATTCAGCTAAAAACGAAGGTTGGTATGTTGAATTAGAAAAAGCATATGCAGAAGCCGAAAAGACAGGTAAGCCTATTTTGGCCAACTTTACTGGAAGTGATTGGTGTGGATGGTGTAAGAGATTAGATAAATCGGTATTTCATCAACCAGGTTTTGAAAAGTGGGCTGATGATACAGTGGTTTTATTAGAATTGGATTTCCCAAGAAGATTTAAGATACCTAAAGACATCTCTGATCAAAACAGAGGTTTACAACAAGCTTTTGGCGTAAGAGGTTATCCAACGATTTGGGTATTTGATTTAGATAAAGATGATGCTGGAAAATTTCAAATTAAGGCTTTAGGAAAAACAGGGTATACCAAAACATTAGGTGAATTCCAGGATACGGTAGCTCAGTTTATAGCCAACAGAACGTAATAAGCAAGAATTCTCAGAATTCTTACTGTATAAAAGGAGATAAGTTCATTGACTTATCTCCTTTTTGTTTTCCAAGACTGGGATAACTCCTCAAAAGGTTCTTCTGCTATTTTTCTTTTATAGTAGCTGGTGCCCACTACTTTTTCATATGCTTTAAGCGCCGCTTCATTCATACCTTTTGCTCCAAGAAGCTTGGCTTTTGTCCAGTTTCTATGTTGTTTGATATACTCTCGAGGATAATAACGATCATCCCAAAGTTGTGATTTTTCTTCCCATTTTTCCGCCTGATCAATCCATGAAAGGCCTACGTCTGCCTCTAATCCGTTTCGACTAATATGATCTGCGCCTTGCACATAGGCAACCCATTTTAAGTGGTCATCAAGATGTTGAACGACGTTTTCAATTTTCTTTACAAACTCATTTTGGTAATTGAGCGAAAAGGGCATTCGTAATTCAATATCCCCCCAATTCAATACAATAGATGCACTGTCGGGAGCAGTTTGATCAATGGTATATGTGAGCGCTTCTGTAAAATTTCCACTTAATCTTTCTACGTCCAACTCCAGCGCATTTTCTAAAGAATCGTAGTTAAATGCACCCCATTGTTCCGATTTCTTGTTAAAGATGCATTGCCATGGCAGGTTTTTACGTGCCTTAACAAAAAAGGCATATTCGCCCGCAGGCAGAATTTTTCCATCGAAATTTAGATCCGAAGAAGTTTTAATTCGGGTGGCTTCATTTGCTCCAGCTCGCCATATTTGGTTGTATGGAATTAGATTATCAATGAGCTTTCTGTTTTTTACTGAAGGACTACCATAGGATATTTCTATTTCGGTGAAACCAACTTTTTGATAGATTCTTTTATCTGGGCTTGTTCTTGGGATTATTCCTATTTGATATTGAGCAAAGGATGCCACAGTGTATAGAACAAACACTAATGAGAGGGTATGTTTAATTTTCATACCGACAAGCTATAGTTTTCCTGGCAAGATTTGCTCTTCTATTAAAGGCTTAAATATTCTTTAACAACTGCTTTTATTCGCTTACTGGGGCAAGCTCGACCTTCAGGCCATCTAGGGATTTTTGGATTTTTAGTTGACAACTCAAGCGAGAATTATCTTCAACATAAAAGGCTTGATCCAGCATATCTTCTTCATCATCTGAAGCTTGGGGTAACTCATGAGAAGAATGTACATAACAATGGCAAGATGCACATAAAGCCATGCCACCACATGTTCCTTCAACCGGGAGATCATATGATTTAAACACCTCCATCAGATTAAGATTCATATCCGTGGGAGCTTCTAGTTTTTGCTCTTTGCCCTCTCGATCTTTTACTGTGATATGTATGTTTGCTTCTTCCATTAGAGTCCTTCAATGCCCGTAACCGTAGTGTATTTGAAACTTAATTTTTGATCTGGATAAATGTATTTAAAGGCAGATTGTACTGCCATAGTTCCTTCATGAAAACCACAAAGAATAAGTTTTAGTTTCCCTTCATAGGTATTGATGTCACCAATAGCGTAAATGCCAGAAACATTTGTGCTGTAGTCTTTGGTATCAACCTCAATAGCACTTCGATCCAAATTTAATCCCCACTCAGCTATAGGACCTAGTTTGGGAGTAAGTCCAAACAAGGGGATAAAATAGTTTGTGTTAATATCAATGTTGCCCTTTTCTTTTTGCTTTATTGTAATGGATTCTAAAGTGTCATCTCCGTTTACTCCAACTGCTTGAGCTTCGGTAATAAGATTTACTTTGCCTGCTTTGGCCAATTCCATGACCTTATCCACACTGTCAAGCGCTCCTCTAAAACTCGTTCTTCTATGAATCAGGGTAGTAGATGCGGCGATAGAAGAAAGTTCTATAGTCCAATCTAATGCCGAATCACCGCCACCGGCGATAAGGATGTTTTTGTTTCTATATTTTTCTGGATCCTTGACCATATAATCCACACCACAATCCTCAAACTTTTCTAAGCCTTCAATAGGCGGTTTTCGGGGAGTGAAAACGCCCAATCCTCCTGCAATCATAATAACCGGAGCTTGGATTACGGTACCTTTGTTAGTAGTTAGTGTATATTCTTTTTCCCCAGTTTTTTCGATTTTTTCGGCCTTTTCACCCAAGGTAAATCCTGGTTTAAATGGCGCTATTTGTTCCATTAGGTTATGGATCAAATCGCCAGCCAAGATGGAAGGATATCCCGGAATATCATAGATTGGTTTTTTGGGATAAATCTCAGACAATTGTCCTCCAATATTTGGAAGTACATCAACCAAATGACATTTTAATTTTAATAGACCTGCTTCAAATACGGTAAATAACCCACATGGTCCGGCTCCAATAATTAATATATCTGTTTGAATCATAATTTCTTTAAGCGCCTGCAAAACTCTACACTTCTTGATCGAAAATCAAATAATAGATAAATAAATTCTACTTTCATTTTCCTGTCCATATAAGTAAACAGAGAATGTCGATTAGAGTTTTAGTAATAAGTGATTATCGGAAGTATCATTCTACCCGAGGGGAAGCTGAGATATTTAAAACGCTTGCCAACAGGGGGTTTGAAATTTGTATAATGACTTTTAAACAAGGCAGACATATTCAAGAATTTGAAGCGGCAAAAATTAAAGTCATTGATTTTCATCCTGTCAAGAGGTTGGCTCGATCTGAAATTAAATTTATTAGAGCTTTTGCCAAGGATTGGAAACCCAATATAGCCTACTTGTTCAACAGCAGGTCTATCTTAAACGGCATTCAGGCTTTAAAGAGACTTCCTATTAAAATAGTGTTGTATCGGGGTTTATCCGCCAATGTAAGTTGGTATGATCCAACGATGTACTTAAAATTTTATCATCCCTGCGTAGATAAGATTGTTTGTAATTCGATAGGAGTGGAGGAAGAATTTAGAAAGCAACGCTTTTTAAATTTTGACAAATTAGTAACTATAAACAAAGGCCATCGACTCTCATGGTACCAAATAGATAAGGAATATCCGATACGTAAAGAATTAGGATTAAAAGAATCTTCTTTGATATTATTTACCGTTGCCGTTAATCGAAAGATGAAAGGAATTCCTGTACTACTAAAAGCAATGACCATATTACCAAAAGAATTAGACCTTGTTCTGTTATTAATTGGATCTAATATGGATGACAAATCTAATTTGAAGTGTATAGAGAAATACAACTTAGATTCAAAAGTCAAAATATTAGCTTATCGCGAGGATGTATTGAGATTAGTAGCTGCTGGAGACGTAAAAATTCTTCCTTCGATTTCTGGAGAATCCATCACAAAAGCTGTGATAGAGGCCATGGCATGTGCTAAACCTGCGATTATTTCTGATATCCGAGGTAATGTCGAATTGGTAAAACACGGATATAATGGCTTTGTATTCGAAAGTCAAAACTCCAAGCAGTTGGCTGAAATGATTTTGAAAATATACAGGGATCCAAAACAGAGAATAACTATGGGTCAAGAAGCTAAGAGGTATGTACAAGACAATCTCCACATAGATCAAACCATAGATCAAACGGAGGCTTTATTTAAAAAAATGATGAACAGCGATTAGTTACCATGTTAGTAAAAACTTTTGCGAGCACATTGATTGGGGTAGAAGCTCAAAAAATTACCATAGAAGTAAACGCGGGAGGAACCGTTGCAGCTGGAAAGCAAATGTATTTTATGGTTGGTCTTCCAGATAATGCTGTAAAAGAGGGCCAGCAACGGATAGAAGCGGCTTTAAAAAACAGTGCGTTCAAATATCCTAGACTAAAAATGGTGATTAATATGGCCCCTGCCAATATTAAGAAACAAGGATCCTTTTATGATCTTCCCATTGCCCTTGGAATTTTGGGTGCTACCAAACAAATTTCGGATCAAAAATTTAAAGATTATCTTTTGATGGGAGAACTGGCTCTAGATGGATCTTTGCGCCCAATAAAAGGTGCTCTTCCGATTGCAATACAAGCTAGAAAGGAAAACTTTAAAGGCTTAATTCTTCCAAGGGAAAATGCCAAAGAAGCCGCAATTGTCAATGATTTAAAGGTTATAGGTATAACTAATATTAAAGAGGCCGCTCAATTTTTAGATGGGGTATTGGATTTGCCTGAAACCAAAGTAGACACAAGAGAGTTATTTGATTATCACCAAAAAAAACCTAAGCTAGATTTTTCGGATGTCAAAGGACAAGGGAACATAAAACGGGCTTTGGAATTGGCTGCTGCTGGAGGACACAATGCAGTATTGATTGGCCCACCAGGAGCAGGGAAAACAATGTTGGCCAAACGTTTGTCGACTATATTGCCACCTATGGATCTCCATGAGGCCTTAGAAACGACTAAGATTCATTCCGTTGCGGGATTGCTCAACAGCAACCAAGGATTGATTGCTTTGAGGCCATTCAGGTCCCCGCACCATACTATAAGTGATGTCGCGTTGGTAGGGGGAGGCTCTAATCCTCATCCTGGAGAGATATCATTAGCTCATCATGGTGTACTGTTTTTAGATGAATTACCCGAATTTAAAAGATCTGTATTGGAGGTACTTCGCCAACCTATGGAAGAAAGAAGGATTACTATCTCAAGAGCTCGTATGACTGTAGATTATCCAGCGAGCTTTATGCTCATTGCTTCGATGAATCCTTGCCCATGCGGTAATTATAATCACCCAGAGAAAGAATGCGTTTGTGGGCCATCCGTGGTCAAAAAATATTTAAATAAAATTTCTGGCCCTTTATTGGATCGCATTGATTTGCATGTTGAGGTTACTCCAGTTGGGGTTGATGAAATAGCAAATTCAAGACTCGTGTCCGAATCGAGTCAGGAAATACGGAAAAGGGTCATTGCTGCCAGAGAAATTCAACGCAAAAGATTTGAATCTAATGCTCATATTTTTTGTAACTCTCAAATGCCAGGAAACATGGTCAAACAAATCTGTAAAATCAATGGTCCCTCTTTGGTTTTGCTAAAAAAAGCCATGGAAAAACTTCAGCTTTCAGCAAGGGCCTACGACAGAATTCTTAAAGTAGCCCGAACTTCTGCTGATTTGAAGGCAAAAAAGGATATTGGATTAGAGGAGATTGCCGAAGCTATTCAATTTAGAAGCCTTGACAGGCAAGATTGGTCAGGGTAAACCCTTAGTATTGGTTTTCTAAATGTCGCAAACCTCTCAATTAGCGCGCTTTCTAAAAATATAGAGAAGAAAATTTGAAATATACCTTTAGGACGTATAAATTTGCACTAGTTCTCAAATTATTTAAGGTGTTTTAGGAAAATCTCTGACTCTCATTCGGAGATTTTCTTTTTTATGCCTAGGTCATTTCTAGTTTGAGGTATTTCCCTGTGTGACTGTTCTTTACTTTAAGTATATCTTCAGGCGTTCCTTCAAATAATATATTGCCTCCTCCTTTGCCTCCTTCAGGGCCTAAGTCAATAATATGATCTGCCACTTTAATCACATCCATATTATGTTCGATGACAATCACAGTATTTCCTTTTTCTACCAATCGATCCAAAACGTAAATTAAATGTTTAATATCTTCAAAGTGAAGCCCAGTAGTAGGTTCATCAAGTATATACAAGGTATTGCCCGTATCTCTTTTGGATAGCTCCAAAGAGAGTTTAATCCTTTGGGCTTCACCTCCAGAAAGGGTCGTAGCTTGTTGACCTAAAGTGATATACCCTAAACCTACATCATGGAGCGTTTTAAGTTTTCGATAGATTGAAGGGATGTGTTTAAAGAATTCCACAGCTTGAGAAACCGTCATCTCTAATACATCAGAAATCGATTTTCCTTTATACAAAATCTCTAGGGTTTCGCGATTGTATCTTTTTGCTTGACACTCTTCACAGTCAATTAATACATCAGGCAGAAAATTCATTTCGATTACTCTCTTTCCTCCTCCTTGACAGGTTTCACATCTTCCTCCTTTGACATTGAAAGAGAACCTTCCAGCTTTGTATCCTCTTATTTTGGATTCTGGAAGATTTGTAAAGATGTTTCTGACATAAGAAAAGATCCCAACATAAGTCGCGGGGTTAGAACGCGGAGTTCGTCCAATGGGTGATTGATTAATTTCTATAACCTTATCAATTTGATCAATCCCCTTGATAGTCTTATAGCTTAATGATCGATCAATGGCTTTATGAAATTTGGATCTTAAAATGGGATAAAGCGTGTTGTTGATTAGGGAGGACTTGCCACTTCCGGAAACCCCAGTGACACAAATTAGTTTCCCTAATGGGATAGTAAGATTTACTTTTTTTAGATTATTCCCTTCAGCTCCTTTGAGAATTATTTTTTTACCACTTCCTTTTCTTCTTTCAGAAGGGATTTCTATTTTTTCCTTATTGGCCAAATATTTGGCAGTAAGGGAACCGTTTTTTTTGAAAGCCGCAGGTGTCCCTTCGCTTACAATTTTTCCACCATAATTTCCAGCGCCTGGTCCAAGGTCAATAATATAGTCCGAAGCAAGCATGATGTCTTTGTCGTGTTCCACAACCAAGACACTATTCCCAATTTTGGTTAGATTTTTTAAAGCCTTGATTAATCTTTGATTATCCCGCTGATGAAGACCAATGGAAGGTTCGTCCATCACATAAGTTATTCCGGTCAATTGAGAACCTATTTGGGTAGCCAAACGTGTTCGCTGTGATTCGCCACCAGAAAGTGTTCTTGTTGGTCGATTTAATGAAAGATAATCTAAACCAACTTCAAGTAAGAAACCAAGGCGAAGTTGTATTTCTTTGATTACTTCAAACGCAATTTCGTTTTGTTTTGTGTTTAATTTTTTGGGAAGCTTTTCGATCCAATCATATAACTCGTTGAGATCCATGGTTGCTAAATGACCAACATGTTTTTCTCCAAGTTTAAAGTGCAAGGACTCTTGTTTCAATCGATAACCATTACAGTCTGGGCAAACTTTAATGGTCATAAATTCTTCTGCCCATTTTCTAATTCTTTCAGAACTGGAATCACGATACCATCTTTCGATCATTCGTATTAACCCTTCGTTGGCTAAGTTGTAAACTAAATCATGTTGTCCATAAGCCGGGTTTTTTCCAAAGCTTTCATCTCCTCCATGAAGAATAATTTGTAAAGCTTTCTCAGGTATCTCTTTGACGGGAGTAGCGAAACTAAATTTGTATCGTTTGGCTATTGCCCGAAGTTGTTTAAACGTAAGATTATCTCTAACTTCTCCAAAGGGAACAATTCCAATTTTATTGATGCTTTTGGAATCATCTGGAATTACTTTTTCCATTACCACTTGGTTAAACAGACCCAATCCTTTACAAGAGGGACACGATCCGTAAGGTGAATTAAAGGAAAAAGAATTGGGAGATGGTTCTTCATATGAAATTCCAGAATCTGGACACATCAAACGCTTACTGTAAGGAAAGGCCTCGTCTTTATCTAAATCTAGAATGTAGATAAAATCATTGCTTTGCTTGAGGGCCATTTGTAGAGATTCTACCAAACGGTCTTTTTTATCTTTTGTTAGATTGATTCGGTCAATGACCATTTCGATGTCATGAACTTTATATCTATCCACCTGGTAGCCTGGTACAAGATCTACGATTTGTCCATCGACCCTGACTTTGGTATATCCTTTTTTCCTGATTTGATCAAAGAGTTCTCTATAATGGCCTTTTCTTGAGCGTACTACAGGAGAAAGAATGGCAATTTTTCGGTTTGCAAATTTCTTAAGTATATTTTGTTGAATTTGTACTTCTGTGTACTGGGTCATTTTTTTTCCAGTAACCATAGAATAGGCTTCCCCAATACGGGCATAAAGCAATCTTAGAAAATCATAAATCTCAGTAGTTGTGCCAACAGTAGATCTAGGATTCCAAGCGGTGGTTTTTTGCTCTATAGAAATTACCGGACTTAGCCCATCAATTTTTTCTACCTCTGGGCGTTCCATTTTACCCAAAAATTGACGAGCATATGAAGAAAAAGTTTCGATATAACGCCTTTGCCCTTCGGCATATATAGTGTCAAATGCCAAAGAGGATTTTCCGCTTCCACTTATACCAGTAATGACCACAAGCTGGTTTCTGGGAATGTTTACAGAAATGTCTTTTAGGTTATTTTCTTTCGCCCCTATAACCTCTATGAATTCCAAATCTTTGGCTTTACTCATTTTTTTATTTGGTCATGATCATTTTAAATAAGCTTCAAGAAATGCTTTTAGCTTGGGTACACTTTGTTGTACTACTTGGATCACCTCTTCTATTGTAGTTTCGGTAATGTCTTCTATTGGGTAGCAAACATTAGATACACAAGATATCGCTAAGGTGGGCAGTTCGCATTGTTTTGCTACAATAATTTCTGGGACTGTGCTCATTCCTACCAAATCGGCTTCAGCCTTATGTATAAAATTGTATTCGGCTTTTGTTTCCAAACTTGGTCCTTGAAGGCCAAAGTATACTCCGGAAGTAAAATTTGAATACAGTGCATTCCAGGTTTTTTTTGCCTTTAGCAATAGGCTTGGATGATAGGCATTTTTCATATCTGGAAAACGAATACCTAGCCTATTGTCGTTGAGCCCTCTCAAAGGACTGTCAGGAAAAAAATTAATGTGATCATTGATGAAGATTAAATCACCAGCTTGATAATTAGGATTTAGGCTTCCTGCAACATTCGTAATGATAAGTTCTGAAATTCCTAAAGCTTTAAGCACCCGGATCGGAAATGTAAGCTCTTGCATGCTATACCCTTCGTAATAATGAAACCTTCCGGATAAGACCAACAATTCTTCACTGCCAATTTTGGCCAATTGCAACTCTCCTTTGTGTCCTTCTAAATCATTTGACGGAAAGTGAGGAATCTGAGCATAGGGTATGCTCCAAACGATTTGATCAATTACATGCGTTAATCCAGTTCCAAGTTGTATACATTTTTTTGGGAGATTGCCTTTGGTATCTTTAATGTATTGGGCGGCTTCAAGTCCTTTTTCGAACAAAAATTCCATTTAGTCTACAACCATGGTTTGGTGATCTAATGCCTGTTGCTTAATGTGGGCAGGTACATCTCTATATTCGTATTCTTGATTGCGAAGGCGAGGTTCAAAACCAGCCTCTGTAATTGCTTCTTGAATGCCGTTGGCCGTAAATCTGAATGCCGCACCGGCAGCAGACACCACATTTTCTTCGATCATAATGGAGCCAAAATCATTGGCTCCTGCATGAAGGCAGACTTGGGCTACTTTCTTGCCCACTGTCAGCCAAGACGCCTGGATGTTCTTAACATTGGGAAGCATGATCCGACTCATAGCAATCATGCGGATATATTCATCACTGGTGCAAGTATTGCGCGCTCGTTTTATTCTTTTTAAAATGGTATCCTCATCCATGAAGGGCCAAGGAATAAAGGCAAGAAACCCTTTGGCATCGGCAGGCTTTTCTTCTTGTACTTCTCTTAACCAAACCAAATGCTCCATGCGTTCGAAGTTGGTTTCAATATGCCCAAACATCATGGTTGCAGACGTAGTAAGTCCTACCTTATGAGCTGCACGCATTACATCTAACCATTCTTTGCCGCCACATTTGCCTTTTGAGATTAAGCGACGCACTCGATCATTTAGAATTTCGGCTCCTGCGCCTGGAAGGGAATCCAAACCCGCTTCTTTAAGCGCAGTTAAAACTTCAATATGAGAGCGCTGTTCTAATTTTGCAATATGCGCTATTTCTGGTGGACCTAATGCGTGTAGTTTTAGCGTAGGGTAGAGTAGTTTTAGTTCTCTAAAAGTGTCACAATAATAGTCCAAGCCAAGATCAGGATGATGTCCCCCTTGTAAGAGTAATTGTTCTCCTCCATATTCGAACAGCTCGTCGATTTTTTGTTTGTAGGTCTCTATGTCTGTAATGTAACTTTCTTCGTGTCCAGGACGACGATAAAAATTACAGAATTTGCAATTGGCAATGCAAACATTGGTCGTATTGGTATTGCGATCAATAATCCAACTAACAATGTTGTTGGGTTGGTGATATTGCCTTAGGGCATTTCCAACATACATGAGTTCTGAGGTGGTGGCATTTTCGAAAAGAAACACCCCTTCCTCTGCGGAAAGGAACTCACGATTTAAAGCTCTTTGAAGTAATTTTTGACAGTTCATATGCAATACACTAAAAGCAAAACAAAGATAGTTAGAGTATGTTCTTCGCCAAGCATAAAAAAAGGGAGCACCAAAGAGTACTCCCTTAAAACAAACTGGTTTGTTGAGGTTATATCTAATGACTTACGATAGTAACGTCTAATTCGAATTCATCGCTAATAATATTATCTCCCAAGTTATCAAAAAACTTACTAGAACCATACTTTACGTTAAACATAGTGCGGTCCACTTTTATGTTTGAATGCGCAATCATATGCCCTCCTTCTTTGGTGACCATTGTTTTGAATGAGATTTTTTTAGTAATTCCTTTGATTGTGAGATTGCCTTCAATTTTATATTCGTTCTCATTGTTGGCAGCATCTACTCTCGTAATGGTAAAGTCGGCAGTGGGAAATTTTTCTACCCCAAAAAAGTCATCAGACTTTAAATGGCCGACAAGTTTATCTCCATAGGCTCCCTCTAAATCGGTACACTCAATAGTAGTCATATCAATGGTGAAAGCCCCTCCTTTTAGGATTCCATCTACATATTCTAGATTGCCATCTTTTAAATTAATTGTTCCTTCGTGCGCTCCCAATACTTTTTTCCCTTTCCAAACTATTTTACTTCCATCATTCATCAGATGTGGAGATGAAGTGTAGGCAAAAGAAAACATTGCAGCAGCTGCAAATAATAAGCTTAAACTTTTTAAATAATTCATTTTAAATAATTGTAATTGATTGATTACCCTCTTAGTTTATCTAGGAGAATATTTAATTCGTTTATCTCTTTTTCACTTAATTGATTTAAGAGATTATCTATACTGGATGTTTTGAGATCAATTTTTTGGAGCAATGCAAGGCCTGCTTGTGTTATTAGAATGTCCACCAATCGTTTGTCTTTGGTACAAGTAACTTTGGTAACCCATGATTTTTTTTGCAAACGACTTATTAGCCGAGTGGTGTCAGACATTTTGTCTATCATCCGTTTTCTAATTATCGAAGTACTTATGGGTTTGTTGGCACCTCTAAGTATTCGAAGAATATTGTATTGCTGTATAGTAATATCAAATTCCTTTAGGAAGTTCTTCATTTCACCTTGCAACCAATTGTTTGTAAACAATAGATTAACCATCAAGCGCTGCTGAGGAGTTTTGAAAGGTGTTTTTTGTTTTATGGCTTCTTCGATTTTCATCGCCTATAATTCAATGTTTAAACAATGAAATAAATATAAAACCAAAAGGTTTAAGAATTTTAAAAATTATTTTAAATAATTGAGGGTAGAGACTTGTTTGATAGTCTTTATGAATGAGTACGAATTCCAGTATCTTTATAGTAAAGCACATCAAGTGAAAGAAATTTATTCGGATTTAAAAAACGCCAAGGCTTCAGGGGAAAAGAAGTTTGCCGTGCTCATTGATCCCGATAAGTTGAGAATGGGTAAAATTGACAGCGTCTTGCAATTGGCGAAAGATGCCAATGTGGATTATTTTTTTATTGGCGGAAGTTTGATTGTAAATGATATGTTGGACTTATTGATCAAGTCCATCAAAGAAAACACAAGCATTCCTTGTGTCCTTTTTCCAGGAAATTCGTTTCAATTAAGTTACAAAGCAGATGCTCTTTTGTTTCTTTCGCTGATTTCTGGACGAAACGCAGAATTATTAATAGGCAATCATGTTTTGGCTGCACCTTATTTAAAAATGAGCCCTTTAGAAATAATCTCTACTGGCTATATGCTTATTGATGGGGGGGTAAGTACCACGGTCCAATACATAAGCAATACTAGACCCATACCGGCAGAAAAAGCAGATATCGCGATGAGTACTGCTATAGCCGGACAATACCTTGGTCTAAAATGTATTTATATGGATGCTGGAAGTGGAGCACAAAATCCAATTTCGGAGTCGATGATAGATATGGTCAGTTCGGCTGTAGATATTCCATTGATCGTAGGTGGAGGCATTAGAACTCCAGAAAAGGCTATGGCAAATGTAAAAGCAGGAGCAGATGTTGTTGTGGTAGGCAACGCCATCGAAAAAGATCCAGAACTGATTATAGATATGTCTGCAGCCATTCACTCAGTCAAAGTCTCAAGCTAGTGCGGGCATTATTTTTCATTTTACTTTTCGGCATTATTTCTTGTTCTTCCTACAAAGAACCTGAGTTTAAAAAGGTAGAGAACTTCAAACTAAAAAAACTAAACAGGGATTTGGTGAGTCTAAGCGCTGATCTCATTTACTTCAATGCCAATCCTATTGGGGTCAATTTAAGTTCGGTAGACATTGATGTTTCCGTAGACGGCATCTCTATTGGTAAGGTCAATCAGTTAAAAGAGATAGAAATTACTGGTAATAATGATTTTACCATCCCTGTCGCAATACAATTTCCTTTGAATGAAATTGTAAAAAAAGAAGGCTTATTAAAAAGTGCACTCAGCGTCCTGTTGGAAGAAAAAGCCACTGTTCACTATAAAGGCTATTTGTATTTTGATATTGCCGGAGTAAAAATTAGCAAGTCCATAGACCTCGAAGAAGAAGTGCCTTTGAAATTCTAACTATGCATAGAGGGGTTGTAATAAAGTCTACTGGTAGCTGGTATCAAGTAAAAGTCAATCAAGAGATTTTTGATTGTCGTATTGTCGGGAAGTTTCGATTAGGGAAACTCAAGGTGACCAATCCAGTAGCTGTTGGAGATCTGGTAGAATTTGAACTGGAGGAAGAAGGAAAAGGCATCATAAAAAAAATTGCGGACCGCAAGAATTATGTAGTTCGGCAATCACCGCGAAAGAAACATTTTGTGCATTTATTGGCCAGTAATGTCGATCAAGCCATCTTGATCATTACTATTTGCCAACCCAAACTCAAGCAAGGTTTTATTGATCGTTTTTTGTTGATGACAGAACCATACAGTATTCCAGCCACTATTGTTTTTAATAAGTCGGACCTCTATGCTGAGGCAGACATGAATATGTTTTTGTATTTAAAAGAGATCTATGAAAATATTGGCTACGGGGTGATTCTTACTTCTGCAGAAACTGGAGAGGGTATGGACAAATTGAAAGAAGTATTAAGCGGAAAACAGACATTATTTGGAGGACAATCTGGAGTTGGAAAATCCACTTTGGTAAATATGTTGGCCTCAAACGTCGAGATTAAAACCCAAGAACTTTCCAACTATAGTGGGAAAGGACAACACACCACTACGTTTGCCGAAATGCATACAATAGATGAAAAAACAACCATCATTGATACCCCTGGAATCAAGACTCTATCGTTTAATTTTTTGGAAGAACAAGATGTACTTCACAATTTCAAAGAAATTTTTGAATTGTCTCAAGAATGTAAATTTGGTAATTGTTTTCATAGAAATGAACCCAATTGCGCCGTGAAGGAAGGCATCGAAAAGGGGAGTATAAGTGAGTTGCGATATCTAAATTATTTACAGATCTTGGAAGAAATTGAAGATCAAAATTATTGGGAAAGACATAAAAATATATGAGTTATTCAGGTCGAGTCAGGTATAAAAGCCGAAGAGAAAAAAACAAGAATTTTATTCAACGCTTTAAATGGATCATAATTTTTGGAATGATCATCGCGGCAATGCTTATCTACAAAAATCGCCACGCCATTAAGGATCATTGGTCGACATACTTTTATTAAGCAATATGTCGTGTTTGATATTTTTATTTTGACCTCTATTATATAACTTAAGAAGGATGAAGAAACAGCTATTGGTTTTTATTCTTTCTTTCCAAGCTTCATTTCTTGCAGCATGCACCTGCAATGTAATCGTTGATGAATTTTGTCATAGCGCTGATTCATTGGATCATATAGCTATGGTTAAGCTTATTGAATTTGATGATGAAACAGCCGCTCAATTTAGTTTAATCGATAGTATTAATATGACTCTTCCAGATACCTTTGGTGTATTTGGGCAAGATGGCTTGAACTGCTTATTGGAATTGTATCAGTTTGAAGTTGGTGATACTTTAATTTTTAATATGCGGTTTCATCCTAATGGGATCGAAAACTGGATTACCGGCAATACTTATTATTATAGCATTGATGGTTGTTCACGTCATTATTTGCATTATTCCAATGGCAAAGTACTTGGTAACATCGACGGAGTACTTACAGAAATGGAGTATGTTCCGTTTAAGCAGGGGATTTTAACTTGTTTTGATTTTGAGCTCAATAATAATGAACTTTTAACCCAAGAGTTTTTGATTTATCCTAATCCTTCTCAAGGTGAATTGCAAATTAAATCATCAACTCTAGAAGTTTTAAATTTTGCACTTTATGATTTAAAGGGCAAATCAAAAAAATTTAGTTTTACCCAATCTCAAAATTCTTGGATTATTACATTTGATAATCAGGATACAGGAATACATATTTTGGCCATTTCTACTTCAAAAGGGATTTTAAGAAAAAAGTTTTTATTGGTCAACTAGGATTAGTTAGAACCAATGCGATAAGGGCAGTAAGTATTTAGCCCGCCTTTGGCGAGGCCGAAGCGAATGCGGAGTACTGAATGGCCTGACCCCGATGTTCAGCAAAGCTGAAATCGGGTGGATCGCCCAAGCTAAATGAAAATCTACTTTAGGAAATAATCAATTTTTTGCCATCGCGAAACCATGCCATTGCGATAAAAGCCAAAAGCAAAAGTGTTTTACCGCCCAAAATAAGAGAACTGCTCCAGTTGCTTTGGTCGATCAAATAAAGGGCAAGTGAAAAGAGCAGTGCTAAGAAGATGTATCTCAATATTTTTAGCATTGGATAGTTTATCGGATAATATTTTTGACCAGTGAGCCACCCGGTCAGAGCCATAAAACTATAACAGGCAAGTGCAGCCCAAGCTGAACCTATGTATCCTAATCTAGGTAGTGTATAGATACTCACGACCAAAGTTATGAGTGCTGCACAGATCGAAATGATTGCTCCCCAATATGTTTTGTCGTTCAGTTTATACCAAATGGAAAAATTATAATAGAGCCCCAAAAAGAGATAGGCGTAAAGCAAAATAGGGACAATAGGCAAAGCTGCTCTATAGTTAGGCCCAAGGATGTTCCCAATCTGCGCCATATAAGTACTGATAAAAAGTAAAACACTCGTTGCTACCAAAGTAAATGCCAAGGCTACTTTACCATAGACGAGCTTTGAATCTTTGTTTTTAGCATTGTTAAAAAAGAAGGGTTCTGCGGCATAGTTAAAGGCAACAGTAAACAAATTTAGAAGAAGGGCTAATTTTGCTGCTGCTCCGTAGATACCAGCATTGGTCATATTATTTAAATAATCTCCCGCTAAGAATTTCTTTTGAAGTACTGGTGCAAAAGATTGATTGATGCTGCCTGCAATCCCAACAACAACTAGGGGTAAAGAATACCAAATCATTTTTTTCCAGAGTCCAACATCAAATCGAAATTTCAGCTTGAAGAACTCACGAAACATCAAAATAAAAATGCACGTACTTGCGATCAAATTTGCAATAAATACGTAGTCAATACGATTGGAGGCATCATAGTTTATAAACGAGATCCGATCATTAAATTTTGGTAAGATTTCTAAGCAGAACAATACCACAAGTATGGTTATAAAAATATTTGCCAGGCGATAAAAAAGAAATTTTTTGGCTTTATTATCTAGGCGCATTCGGGCGTATGGTAAAGCAACCAAGGCGTCGAATCCTAGAATAAAGGCAAACCATTTAATATAGTAGGGTTTGTGCGGGTAATCAATCAGGTTTGCGAGTTGGTTGCTAAAAAGCACCATTAATGCCACAATAAAAACAACAATTCCAATCAAAGGTATCAATGCTGTGCTAAAGGCTTTTTCTCGCGCTTCTTGATCTGCTCCAAATCGAAAAAACGCTGTTTCCATCCGATAGGTCATAAAAATCAAAATAATGGTTGCATAAGCATAAAGCTCTAAGTAAACGGCAAAATCAAATTGTTTCGGAAAACGATAGGTTAAATAAATAGTGAAAACAACAAAATGTAATATTCTGGGCAGGATGTTACTCAAGCCATAAATTACGGTTTGGCCGGCTAATTGTTTGATTAATGACATAGCTTACACGAAGATGCTTAAAAAAGATGGTTCTGTGAAAGATGTCTTTGGCAGGTTCTATTTAACTTTTGAGACTTGTCAATTATTGTAGTTGGTCCTTACTAATTTTCTACTTTTGCAACTCCAAAAGAATTGTCAATGAATATCAAACTACTTAGTGAAGTATGTAGAGTTCCAGGTGCTCCAGGTTACGAACAACCAATTCGAGCATTTCTTGAAAAACAAGTAAAGCCTTTGGTGGATGAAGTTAAAACGGATGCCATGGGAAACCTAATTGCGATCAAGAAAGGAGCAAAAAGGAAGAAGGTTATGGTAGCAGCTCATATGGATGAGATTGCTTTTGCCGTAACCCACATTGAAGAAGACGGTTATTTACGGTTCACCACTCTTGGAGGTTTTGATCCCAAAACCTTAACCGCCCAAAGGGTAATCATCCATGGCAAAAAGGACATTATAGGTGTAATGGGTTGTAAGCCTATCCATATAATGACACCTGAAGAAAGAAACAGAGTTGTTAAAACTACTGAGTACTTTATTGACACAGGACTCAGTAAGAAAGAAGTTGAGAAATATATTGAAATAGGAACGCCGATTACTAGAGAACGTGAATTGATAGAAATGGGCAATAATGTAAATGCTAAGTCACTAGATAATAGAGTATCCGTTTTTATAGTGCTAGAAGCTTTGCGTAAACTTAAAAAGAAAAAAGTCCCCTATGATATCTACGCTGTATTTACTGTTCAGGAAGAAGTAGGGTTAAGAGGGGCTACTGCCGCGGCTTCAGGGATCAATCCTGATTTTGGGATTAATCTAGATGTTACCTTGGCTAATGACATGCCCAACATCCCTCCGCATGAGTATTGTACGAAGCTCGGAAATGGCACTGCAATAAAAGTATTAGATGGAAGGACGATCTGTGATTATAGAATGGTGGCCTATATGAAACAAATAGCTAAAAAACACAAAATCAAAACGCAACTTGAAGTATTAACTGCTGGTGGGACAGATACCGCATCCATTCAAAGAGACTCCAATGGAGGTTCTATTGCAGGTGGTATTTCTATTCCATGCAGATATTTACATCAGGTTATTGAGATGGTCAATAAAGACGATACACAAGCATCTATTGATTTGTTGGCAGCATGCTTAAGTAATCTCGACAAATACGATTGGAGTTTTAAATGAGTTGGAAAGAACAGGGCGATGCCTTAGTACAGGATTTTGAGTTCAAGGATTTCGCTCAAGCCTTCTCGTTTATGACAGAAGTTGCCTTTGCTGCAGAAAAGCAAAACCATCATCCCAATTGGTCAAACGTTTGGAATAAGGTAAATATTAAATTAAGCACACACGACGCAGGAAATGTCGTAACGGATAAAGATTATACACTGGCTGAAACGATTTCGGAGATTTATAAAAAATTTGATTAGCCTCATTGCATCCAAACAACATTCATAAAGAGGGCTATATGCTCGATGTTTTGGTCAAAGCTGAACCTATCTTAGAGCAATATATTTTCACCAAAAAAGATGGCAATAAAACCATAGATTTTGGCGAATTTGAGGCTGTTCGTGCCTTGAATAAAGCATTATTGAAGTCGTGCTATAATATTACGTTTTGGGATATACCTCCAGGCCATTTATGTCCAGGAGTCCCTGGTAGAGCGGATTATATTCATTACGCGGCAGAGTTTTTGAACACCAAATTAGACTCTGTCAAGAATTTAAAGTGCATAGATATTGGGACTGGTCCTAGTATCATTTACCCCTTACTCGGGCATCGAATTCATAATTGGTCCTTTATTGCTTCGGAAGTTGATGAGGTATCGCTGCGCTGTGCAAAAGGAATTATTGAAGCCAATGGTTTGGGATCAGTTATAGAGTTACGTCGACAAAAGGATAGAAATTTAATTCTTAAAAATATAGTCAAACCGCACGAACGGATAGATTTACTGATGTGCAACCCTCCATTTTATGCCTCTATTGAAGAAGCTACAGAAAAGAGTAAGCGAAAAATCACAAATCTCAAATTAAGAAAAACAGACCGCAGTACGTTTGATGGTACAAAAAGCGAATTAACCTATCCTGGTGGTGAATTGGCTTTTGTAAAACTCTTAATTAGTGAATCTTTAGAGTTTAGGACTCAAATAAAATGGTCAAGCGCGCTGATTTCCAATAGGCAGCATATTCCAAACTTGATCAAGTTTTTGGAGTTTAAAAAAGTCAAGGAATATTCCATTCTCAAAATGCATCTAGGAAATAAAAAGCTCCGGATATTGATCTGGTCTTTTTAAAAATTGCCTTCTCTAGGTAGAAATGAAAACGAGAGTATCAGTTCCCAAAAGCAAACATCTACTTTAATCGATGAAATTTTAGTCTTCGTCTAAGTGTGCTGTTAATATACTGTTAAAGGAATTTAGCATTCAAAACAAGTCTATACTTTGGGCGTTACATACTCACATTACGAGTTAAAAAATTAATTGCGAAATGAAAAGCTTTATTCAACTTATAGGTGCGGGTTTTATAGGAGCATGTATTGCTTTCGGTATCTTTTCTTGGAACGGTACTAATTCTTACGAAGGTCCATTTTTGGATCACTCAAAAGCTCATTTGGTAAATGATTTAAACGTCAGTCCTTCTCTTGCAGGTACAATGGACTTTGTGGATGCTTCAAAATCAGCTACAGAAGCGGTTGTACATATATATGCGGAAGAAAGTGATCAACTTGCTATGCAGCGAAGACAGCAGCAAGCAGAGCAGCAAAGGCGAAGAGATCCTTTTGGTGGATTTTTTGATATGAATGATTTTTTTGGAGGCGATATTTTTGGACAAAACTTTTATCGGCCAAAAAATGGAACCGGGTCAGGAGTTATTATTTCTGATGATGGTTATATCGTAACCAACAATCATGTTGTGGGCTTTGCAGACTATATATTGGTGACCTTAGCAGATGGTCGAAAAATAGAAGCCGAGAAAATTGGAACTGATCCCAGCACAGATTTGGCTGTAATTAAAATCAAAGAATCTAACCTTAAAGAAATTGGATGGGGTGATAGTGAGAAGGTGCAAATAGGTGAGTGGGTTTTGGCTGTAGGAAATCCCTTTGATTTAACTTCCACAGTAACCGCTGGAATTGTATCCGCCAAAGGAAGGGATTTAAACATCATTAAAGGGGAGAAAACCATCGAGGAGTTTATACAAACGGACGCAGCGGTCAATCCAGGAAATAGTGGGGGTGCACTAGTAGATGCTAAGGGTAATTTGATAGGGATAAATACGGCAATAGCGACACCGACGGGAGTCTATGCGGGTTATTCTTTTGCCATACCATCTAATCTTGTTAAACGTATTGTTGACGACATAATGGAGTATGGAGGAAGCATCGAACGAACAAATTTGGGAATCTACACTTATGATATAGACAAGAGTCTAAAAGAAGAAATGAAGTTGAAAGTAGATGAAGGTGTTTTTGTTGATGCCGTGGAGAAAAGAAGTGCCGCTCAGTTTGCAGGAATTATTCCTGGAGATGTGATTACTGCCATAGATGGTACACGGATTAAGAATGGTGATGATTTGGTAGAATTGATGAAATATAAAAAAGTAGGAGATGTCTTAAATGTTGATGTCGTAAGAAAAAATAAGAAGAAAACAATTCCAGTGGCTCTACGAAAAGGAATTTAGAGCATTGGTTTAAGAAAAAAGTTGGTTTTTCGTTTTGTTTTGATGACGTCCACCTTTCCCAGGGGTGGACGTTTTTTTGTTATAGAGGAGCTTGTTCTTTTAAGATTACATCCATCGTACCTTTGGAATTAACAAGTGATGAACGAATCTTTCAAAGAGTATTTGCGCGCTCTGTTGCATATATTTTATCCCAGATTATGCCTCTCTTGTAATTATGAATGGCCAATAAAGGCCAGTCCTTTTTGTTTTGAATGTATTTTACAAATGAGTTATGGTGTTGATTTTTTACAAAGAGAGAATGCCTTTATGGAGAAATTTTATGGTAGGGTTCCCCTGGTGTTTGGTGCATCCTTGATTAATTTTTATAAGAAGAGTACGACCCAAGAAATGATGCATCGCTTTAAATACAAACATCAAAGACAGGTAGGAGAAGTATTGGGAAAAGAGTTGGCGCAAAAATTAAAACTATGTCCCTTTTTTAAAACACCGGACCTCATAATTCCTGTACCCTTAACTTGGAAAAAAGAAAATCGAAGAGGATACAATCAAGCATGGATCATAGCCAATGAAATTTCTAAAATCTTAGATATACCCATTCGAAAGGATGTATTGGTAAAGAAAAAGGAAACACAAACAATGAGCAAAAAAAATAGAGCTGAGCGGTCCTTATCGGTATCAAACAGTTTGTTTGTAAAATCACCCAAGACACTAAAAGGAAAACATATTTTATTGGTTGATGATGTATTGACAACTGGAGCCACCTTAGAATCCTGTGCATTAAAATTGATGGATCATGGGATAGGCTTACTCTCCTTCGTTACCTTAGCAACAGCTAAATCTAGATAATGGAGTCATTAGAAATTCTAACATCACAGTTAATAAAAGATGTACAAATTAGAATTTTCGAAGAATCTTTTCCAAGAATACGTCAATGTTTAAACTGCTTAAGCATTGATGAGGTATGGCAAAGACCAAATCAAAATTCTAACAGCATTGGCAATTTAGTGCTTCACTTGTGCGGGAACCTAAGACAATACGTAATAAGTGGCCTTTCTGAAAAAGTTGATGTTCGAGAGCGCAGTTTAGAGTTTTCTCAAAGAGGTCCGATTGCTATAAAACAGCTGATAGATATGCTAGATCAATTGGAGTCAGAAATTGCTCCAATTATTCAAACCCTTTCTGTTTCCAATTTGATTAAGGAAAGAATGGTGCAGGGATTTAGTATGAGTGGTACGAGCATTTTGATTCACATAACCGAGCATCTATCGTATCATACTGGGCAAATTGCTTTTTACACCAAGTTGTTAAAGAATGTTGATCTGAAGTTCTATGGTGATATGGATTTAGATGTCAGGAGCAGTTAAGTCAAAAAACTATTTTTTTTCCGTGATAAATTTTAGCACCCAAGACCGCATGTAAATTTTGAACATTACGGCTCGTAATTTTGCCGGCAGGTATGATTTGGATTTGTGGATTGAGGAGTGCTGCCATCTGTTTTAGTCTCTCAATTCCTTTTTGTGCTGTGGTTTCACCTCCCGAGCTAAGAACGAATTTTATGTTAGATATTTCCTTTAGTCTTTGTAGTTGAGTGATTTCCGACAAGAGATCCACACATTTGTGAACGGTTACAGGATAGGGTTGTGCGACTTGACAAAGAATAGAAAGGGCATCAAAATCAAGATTGTTTTCTAAGGTCAACGCACCCAAAACAAAGCCTTGGATGTCCAAGGTTTTAAATGCTGTAATTTGTTGTTGCATTTCTTGAAGATCCGAGTGGTTATACACAAAATCACCAGCTCTATTACGAATCATAACTTTGGTGGGAATCTTAAGTTCTTCAACAATTTTTTTTGCTAACGACAAAGAAGGGGTGAGTCCGTCTACCTCTAGTTGAGTGCATAATTCAATCTGTGAAGCGCCACCATTTAGAGCCTTTAGACTTTGATCATAAGATTCAACACAAGCTTCTTTCAGAAAATCAGACACCAGAGGTACGGGTCTTGTAGTCTTCCATATGTTCTTCGTTGCATACCAAAGTGCCTACGTGCTCCCCATCAATTATTTTACCCAAGTTGGATGGATCATTTATATCAAAAACAACAATGGGTAAGTTGTTTTCTTGACACATCGTAAATGCAGTCATATCCATCACGGCCAAGCCAAGACTAATTACTTTATGAAAAGGAATGGCATCAAATTTTATAGCATTGGGGTCCTTTTCGGGATCTGCTGAGTAAATACCATCAACTCGAGTTCCTTTAAGTATTACATCAGCATCAATTTCATTTGCTCTTAAAGCAGCAGCAGAATCAGTAGTAAAGTAAGGGCTGCCAGTGCCAGCACAGAATATAACTACTCGACCTTTTTCCAAATGTCTAGTAGCTTTTCTTCTAATATATGGTTCAGCGATTTGCTTCATATCTATTGCCGAAATCAATCGCGTGTATACGCCCAGTGCCTCACAAGCCGATTGCAAAGCCATGCCATTGATACAAGTAGCTAACATGCCCATGTAATCTCCTTGAACTCTTTCCATTCCGGATTCTACAGCATTTAAGCCTCTGTAAATATTACCTCCACCAATTACAATGGCCACTTCTACTCCTCTTTCTTGAAGGTTCTTTATCTGATTGGCATATGAGTTAACCATTTTGGGATCAATACCAAAACCTTGATCTCCCATTAAGGATTCTCCGCTTAATTTGAGGAGAATACGTTTATAGCTTAAACTCATATTATGATATTATATATATCTAAGATAATTTAAATATGCTAGTCAATGGTAACATGTCCCCAATTCTCCCCTCGATCAATTCGTTTTATTTGGGTCATGGTAATGCCGTATTTCTCCGCCATCTTTGTTCGGGTCAACTTGCCTTTCATAAGATCTTTTTTAAGTCTCCTTACTTTCGCTTCAGTCATGACGACATGGCTTCCAAGCGTATAAGGTCTATTGTTGGTATATGTACCAAGACCAACATGGTGGGCAGTCAATTCTTTTTGATTCATCCATGTGATATTTGAGGCCTTGTTGTTTGACCTAACACCATCTTTATGAGTAGCAAATAATTGTTCTCTTCTTCTGTTTTTTGACACGAAAAATTCGGCAACTAGTTTATGCACGTAATAGGATGCTCTTTTGCCATTGGCAAGTTTCAAATTCAGCATTTGATAGCCTCTAGGTTTAGAGAAATATCCTTTAAGTAACATTTCTGATTTGGTAGCCTTGTTTTTATTTTTTAACCTTCCCATGTTGGATACGAAGTATTCGCTTGTTATCGCTGGATGGGGCAGTTTAATTTTTTTCCAAACTTCATTTTTCAAAGCTTGTACTTTATTAATAGGCTTTGGAGTTTTGGCCTTTACAATACGTTTTGTCGTTTTCTTCGCAACCGTAGTTTTTCTTGTTGACTTAGCACGTGTGGATTTAGCTGTAGTACTTTTCGAAGCACGAGGCTTAGCCGCAGTGGTACTCTTTGTTGACTGAGTCCTTGTTTTTGGCTTGGTTGTTCTAGTGGAGCTGACTTTTTTCTTTGGTTTCGCCGTTGCTTTAGATACCGTTTTTTTAGCGGTTGTTTTTTTTGCCGCAGTTGTTTTTGTTTTTTTAGCAACTGGTTTGCTCGCTTTGGTGGTTTTTTTTACCGCAGGTTTAGCAACAACTTTCTTCTTTGGAGTTTTAGTTGTTTTGGCCTTTACTGCTGTTTTAGCCTTTTTCTTTTTGGATTCTTTCTTCTTGGAATCTTTTTTCTTTTTCGACGAGGTTACTTTTTTTTCTAATTCCTTGTCCTTTTTTTTGTTTGATTTCTTTTTGAATTTCTTCATGTTGGGGTAAAGATATTTTCTAATTAATTTAGACAAAAAAAAAGCGATCATCACTGATCGCTTTTAAATTTTATTTAGCCAAGTGCAATATGCACGAAGCCAGTAACGGATAAATTCGGGCTTGTTGCATTCAAATAATCCGAAACAGATTCTTTATTTCCCCTAACATATTGTTGGTTTAATAATGTTTTCTCTTTGAAAAATTTGTTCAATTTACCCTCAGCTATTCGCTGTAGCATTTCTTCTGGTTTGCCCTCTTTTCTAGCAATCTCTTTTCCAATTTCTATTTCTTTTTCAACTACGCTAGAGTCAATACCGTCTTTATCTACTGCAATTGGTTTCATTGCCGCAACTTGCATAGCAACATTTTTTCCTGCATCAACTAGTTCTGGTCCTTCTTGATTCAATGCCACAATTACACCAGCTCTATTTCCCATATGAATATAAGGTACTACTTGTCCATCTCCTGCTGCAGTTTCTATCTTTCCATAATCACTCAATTCTATTTTCTCTCCAATAACACCAGTTTGCTCAATTGCTTTTTCACCTATGGATATATCTCCAAACGGCAAAGCTTTAAGAGCTTCAAGGTCTGCAGGCATATTGTCTAAAGCAATTTGCGCAATTTGTCTAGTCAGGTCAACAAAATCATCATTTTTGGCAACAAAGTCAGTTTCACAACTCAATCGTACCACAACACCTTTGTTTCTGTTGTCAGAAGTCAGTGCAATAACAACACCTTCTTTGGTTTCTCTATCAGCTCTTTTTTCAGAAAGTTTTTGACCTTTCTTTCTTAAATATTCGATGGCCTTTTCCATATCGCCATTCGATTCAGTAAGTGCTTTCTTACAATCCATCATACCAGCACCTGTCTGATCCCTTAATGCTTTAACATCTTTAGCGGAAATACTCATTTATAATTTAAATTTTAAGTTTTTTGAATTAAGCTTCAGCAGTCTCTTTGCTGTTCTTTCTTTCTGTTAATCCTTCTTTGATTGCAGCAGTGAAATAATCCATCATCATCGTAATCGACTTTGAAGCATCATCGTTTGCTGGAATAGGGAAGTCTACTTTCGTTGGATCAGAGTTTGTATCTACCAATGCAAACGTTCTAATACCCAATTTTTTAGCTTCTGCTACAGCAATATGTTCGTGGTGAATATCTACTACAAATATTGCGGAAGGAAGACGGTTTAGACCAGCAACTCCACCAAGCACTCTGTCTAATTTGATTCTTTCTCTATCCATCATTAACTTCTCCTTTTTATTTAAGGAGCTCGCAGTACCAGCATCGCCTAACATTTTTTCAATGTTCTGCATTTTTTTAACTGATCTTCGGATGGTTGAAAAGTTTGTCATCATACCACCTAACCACCTTTCGGTAACGTATGGCATGTTTACAGATCTTGCTGCATTTGCAACGATGTCCTTAGCCTGCTTTTTTGTGGCTACAAACATGATTTTTCTTCCAGATTTGGCAATTTGCTTCATTGCAGCGGCTGCATCTTCCATACACTCGATCGTTCTGTTTAGATCGATTATGTGAATACCTTTACGCTCCATGAAAATATAAGGAAGCATCTTTGGATTCCATTTGGATTTCATATGACCAAAATGCACTCCTGCGTCCAATAAATCTTTATATAAGGCTTTACTCATTTGTCTTTGCTTAATAGGTTCAATAATGAAATTCTAACGTTTAGAGAATTGGAAGCTCTTTCTTGCCTTTGGCTTACCAAACTTCTTACGTTCCACAACTCTTGCATCTCGGACTAAGTACTTCTTCACTTTTAGAGGTTTTCTGTAGTCTTCATTAATCTTAGAAAGTGCTCTAGAAAGTCCAAGTCTAATAGCCTCAGCTTGTCCTTTAAATCCACCTCCTTGAACATTGACATTAATGTCATAATCCTGAACAGCTTCCACTGTCAAAAGAGGATCCACAACTTTAAACTGAATATGGCTCATTGGAAAATAATCTTTGTAATCTTTTCCATTGATTTTAAAATTACCAGAACCCTTCTTTACGTATACTCTGGCTACAGAAGCTTTTCTTCTACCTATTGTATTAACTTGTTCCATCTATATTAAAAATTAAAAGGTTCTGGTTTCTGAGCGCCATGCGGATGCTCTGAACCTTCGTAAACGAATAATTTTTTAAACATTGCTCTTCCTAATTTATTTTTAGGAAGCATTCCTCGGACAGCTTTTTCTATGACCGCGATTGGTTTTTTCGCAAACATTTCTTCAGCTGTTCTACTTTTTTGACCTCCAGGATAACCTGAATAAGTCAAATAAACTTTGTCAGCACGCTTATTCCCAGTAAATCTCATTTTTTCAGCGTTGATTACAATAACGTAATCTCCGGTGTCAACATGAGGGGTATAACTTGGCTTGTGCTTGCCTCTCAGAACAGTAGCAATTGCTGTCGCCTTGCGACCAACAATAACTCCGTCGCCATCAATTATCCACCAATTTCGATCTACTTCAGATTTCTTGGCCGATTGTGTTCTGTAACTTAGTGTATCCACAACGATATGTTTTTAAATCAATTAAAATGCACTTCAAACGTGTGCTTTTCTAACGGGCTGCAAATGTAGGGGTGAATCACCTTTAAAACAAGGATTTAAAGCATATTTTTTTACACCAATGCTTGTAAACTGTTGATTTTCAATAAAAAAATCGCTCTTTTTTATAAATGACTCTAAAATTTATAGAGCATACCAGCACTTAAGAAGGTATTTCTTTTCCAATTTTCCGAAAGGGAGTTAATGTTTAAAAAGGAAGGAGAGTTATAATCAGCTTGAACTTTAAGCTGAAGTTTTTTAGTTGGTGCGAAAACAATTGTTGCATATGGCCCCCAATACCTATTAGGGGGTGTGGTTTCCTTGCTGGGATCTAGATTGACCCCAACATTAGAAATTTCTTCCTCATTAGAAAACTTTCGATGAAGAATATGTCTGACTTGTACTCCACCAGCCATAGAAAACTTCGGTGTCAATTGAAAACCAATACCTAGCCTAGTATTTAATTCGGTTTCGCTTTCAAGTACAGAAATGTATTGCTGTGCTGCATTTAGAGTCATAAAATCTTCAGCTATTTCGGTCTCGTCAACGAGCTCAGACCTAAGATCACCATATTCGAAGGATGACTTTAAAACAAACAAATCAATCCCTGCTTCTAAAAAGAGTTTACGATACGACAGGGTAGGCCTAAGCGCTATACCTGGTCCCATTAATTTTCTTTCAATATTGGTTTTAAAAAGCCCTCCAAGTGCTAGCGAAAAACTGGGAACAGCAAGGGTGTTTTTAATCGTGGGAATTGTAAATGCTTCTTGGTTAAAAGTGTACTTCCTAAAGGGAAGGGGGATTTCTTTTATATCTATTGGTTTAAAGAAATAGTACTTATAGCTAGGCCGTGTTTTGAGTTCCTTTTTGAAGATTGGTTTTGCGGGTAATTTTTCGATAATAGATGGTATCGATTCGTTTACAACCGGGTCGCTTGGGTATAGAGCAAGACTGACCTTGGTTGAAATTTCATTTAGTGGCTGAGTAGAAAAGCTATACTGGCTGGAAGATGCTGGTTGACTTGATTTTGATGAAGCTAATCTTTTTTTGTTTTCTTCTTTTGAATTTTCAGCCCTTGAAGTTTCTTCCAAGTGCTTTACTTGATTAGTTATCGACTGATCTGTACTTTTTTGTTCTTTTAGTACCGAGGATGCTCCAATACTTTTTTCTGTTTTATCTTTTACTACGGATTGTGAGGAACGCGGAGATAATCCAAACCAAGAAAGAACGCTAACAAATAGAAACAGGGCAGGAATAAGAAGTAAAAAAGGAAT
Organism: Saprospiraceae bacterium; assembly: GCA_020627705.1. Taxonomy (GTDB): domain Bacteria; phylum Bacteroidota; class Bacteroidia; order Chitinophagales; family Saprospiraceae; genus JAHDHU01. Next base: position 136,416 of record JAHDGJ010000003.1, on the reverse strand, counting down.
CCTTCTTTTTTTCTTTTCAGGCATTTCTTTGTCCAAAAGAGCCTTCATGCCTTGCCATGCCTGATCTTCAAATTGTTTAGTGTATTTATTATCCATTTGCAATGTTCCTTGAGTTAGATTGATGCAAGAGCATTTCTTGTAATTTTTTTCGGGCATTTGCTAAATGCCATTTTGAGGTGCCTACACTTATATTTTTGAGTTTAGCAATCTCGACGTGTGTGTATCCTTCGATACAATATTTGATAAACACGGAAGCGCTAGCATCCGGAAGCTGACCAATAAGTTTTAAAATATCTTCTTCAAACAAGCCATGCTCTACAGTATTAATTTTTTGATCATATTCTTCAAACATTAAAAACTTAAGGTACTTGGATTGAGATCTAAAATAATCTGAGATGCTGTGGTAGACTATCCTGCGTACCCAACCCTCAAAACTTCCTGTTCCTTTATAGCTCGAGATGTTTTTGAAAACTTTTAAGAACCCATTATTCAAAATCATCATTGCTTCTCCCTCATCTTTAGTATGGCGCATACACATACCCATCATTTTAGGGAAAAACATGCGATATAGTATTTCCTGCGCTCTACGGTCGTTCTTACAGCAACCAGCAATGATATTTTGAATTTCTTTTTTCACTTTTTAGAATGTCACTCCAACACCAAAAGTACTTCTTCTTAATGTTTGATTGCGCTCCCAACTGCCCCATGGATCCTCAATTAACTCAGAATCACTTTTTGTAAAGTGTGCTCCCAAATAGAATGAAAACATGATGTCATCTGCGCCGAATTGGAATCCTACTTTTGGATAAATGAAGCTCCCGTCTTTATATCCATCATCATGTAGGTTAAAAGCATACCCTGCGTTTAATTGAAAAAAAGGTGCAATTTTTCCTTCTTTAAGATACGCGCGATATGAGGCATATACGGGTAGGCGTTCGGTTCTTTCGGACCTCCAATAATGATCGTTATAATGTACATAAGAAAATCCTGCTCCGAAGCCCATCCAACGATTTAGCTGTTTGATTGCTGTAAAAGCAGCTTCTTGCCCAAACCTTCCTTCACTATTTACTGGAGAGCCAAGCTCAATAGTGTAGTACATTTTATTGTATTCAAATGGCTTGGAATATTTTGGAATGTCTTGCAACACTTTGTCCACCATCTGGATATCAAATCGAATAGGGTCTTCAAAGCTGGTTTGTAATAAGACGTGACTTGTATGATTGTATTCTAATAAAGTGCCTACAAATCGACTGCCATTTTTAAGAAGAACTAGATCCTTGCCCACTTCAATTTTTTCTTGACCCAATCCAAATTGACTCAAACAAAATAGTAAGCAAAGAATAGATGTTATTTTTTTCATTTTTTAAATTTTGAATATGGGCAGGAACTTCCTGCCCATAACATGAAGTGGATTTATCTTTCTATCAAAATAGAACTTAGTAGCTGCGGTTCGCTAGGATTGCTCATGTTGTATTGGAAAAATCCATCTTCCCCAATAATAAATGCTAAATTTTCATTCAAGGAGATTACGTCAAAGGCGTGAAACCCTCGGTTGTGATGCAACAAGTTTTCATCGATATTTTCGCTGTCGCTGGCATCATAAATCTTTAATCCATCGGTACCCTCGCAAATAAACAAGCGATTGTCTCTTATAGCTAAACCGTGTGGATTAGTCATGTCGAAGGTTTTAATTAGTTCTGGTTCCAACACGTTGCTTATATCAATGACATCAAGTTGATTAATAAAGCCTGCGCACTGGTTTCCATCTCTAAGTGTAACATATGCTGTTTCTCCTTCAACAACTACTGGATCACAAGATCTCCAGTGCCTAAACTCTGAAAGGTATTCTGGCGAAGCTGGATTGGAATTGTCAAAAATAAACATGCCCGTTTCTGAACCGATAAACAACTTGTCTTCATATGGGTAAATCGTTTCTATTCCCCAGCCTAAGTTTTGTTCGCTTTGTATCGAAGGGAATCCGTCAACCGAAATATCAAAAGATTTTAGGCTGGTTTGATCTACCACATACATGTGATTATTAACGATGCGCATTCGTGCTGTTGATCCTCCTACACCAACTTGCGAAGCTCCAGAAGGTACACCTGTGTTAGAAATGACTTCAACGTTTGCGAGACTAGCATCATCAAAGGCCAACCATCCTTCGCTTATTGAAACACCTCCCGAGCAGTCGTATTCGTTTCTCACTTCAACTTTTTCGTAATACGCTACATACTGATTTTCGCCATTTTGTTGAGCAAAAATGACATCTTCTGTTCTCTGTATCAGTGAAGGACTCTGAATGTTAGAAATATCAATAGTCAATATGTCAATCAAGGCATCTGCATACAGCACATCATTTTTAATACTTATGTCTTGATTTCCAGGTATGGGTAAGAATCCAATTTTATCCGGAGCAGATGGATCCGTATTGTTATAGATATGTACTCCCTCATATTTTTCACTGATAAAGATCATGTTTTGGTAGAAATACATTTTGCCAGGATTTTTTAAAGCCCTTGCGTTTTCGAGCATAATCTCTTGACGCAGTTGTTCCTCGCTTAAATAGACGGGTTCAAAAATATAATAGGTCGAAATGTCTGTGCATTGATCCTCTAAACAGCTTTGCATGCTAAATAAAAGAAAAAAGCTAAAGGTGGTTACGAATAATTTTTTCATTGATTAGATTGTTTTATTAGGAAGACATCAACAGGTCATCAAAGGGTTGGGTGAGTAATGGATTATTTTTTTGATGCTTGGGATTGATGAATAAATGACGAGACTAATTGAGTAATGTATAAGTAACTTGCATCTTGATATGAAGTATATAATAAAACACTTGTGGCTTTTGTCACTACTCGTTTCTGCAAAGGTTTTTGGCCAAAATTTTGATTCGTCTACTCTTCCAATTATTCTGATCCAGACGAATCAAGAAATTCCGGACGAGCCGAAAATAGAGGGCAATATTGGAATCATCTATAATGGAGATGGGACGATTAATGCTCTTAGTGACACCTTATCGTTTGAGAGCAACGTAGCTATAGAAACAAGAGGAAATTCTACACAAGGTTTTGAAAAAAAGACCTATTCGTTTGAATTAAAAACCGACAATTGGGTAGATAAATCTGAACCACTTTTAGGAATGGGAAAAGAAGAAGATTGGATTTTGCATGCCATGGTCATTGATAAATCGCAATTGAGAATTCCCATGAGTTTTGACTTGTTTAGAAGCATGGGCCATTATGCCTCCGATTACCGCTTTGTAGAACTGGTACTAAACGGCGAATATCAGGGGCTGTATATACTCTGTGAAAAAATTAAAAGAGATGATGATCGCGTAGATATTGCCAGATTAGACGAAGATGATATTGCTGGTGATTCGCTCACTGGTGGTTATATACTACGGATTGACTGGTGGGACGAGCAAGAAGGTTTTTTCTCGGACTTTGAATCTATGTCTGGGGACCCACAATTTTTTCATTGGTATTATCCCAAAGCGGATGAAATCAAAGACCAGCAGGCCGAATATATTATGAACCATATAGACTTGTTTCAAGAAGCGGTTCTTGATCCAAGCTTTACCAATAGTTTAGGTAAAAAATATACGGATTATATTGACTTGAGTGTTTTCGCTGATTTTCTACTAATCAATGAGTTTAGTAAAAATTCTGATGGCTATAAATTGAGCACCTATCTACATAAAGACAAAGACAGCAAAGATGGAAGAATCAAAATGGGTCCGATTTGGGATTTTGATCAAACATATGGATTGTCAACAGTATGCTCGAGTCACCAAACTGACGGGTGGACGTATTTGCAAAACCAAGACGATTGCACAGATTTAGAATCGATGCCTTTGTGGTGGGCTAGAATGATGGAAGACCCAGTTTTCGTAAATCATTTGAAATGCCGCTGGGAAAAGGCAAAAGAAAATCAATACAACGAGGATTCAATTTTTTCATGGATTGATTCTAATGTTTTGAATTTACAAGAACCTTTGGATCGCAATTTTGAACGTTGGGATTTTATTGGAGAACAAATTTGGATTGAACCCGATCCTTTTCCTCAAACTTATGTTGGCGAAATTGACTATTTAAAATCATGGATTTCAAATCGAATTGCTTGGATTGATGCCAATATTCCTGGAAATTGTGACGAAGATGTAGTGTCTACCCATAACATCCTTGATCAATTTGAAGAGCTCAAAGCTTATCCCAATCCGACCAATGATGAAGTAAGATTTGAAGTGCCTTTTGAAGGAAATCTTAAGTTGATTACTCTCGATGGACAGATCTTATTTACTAAAAAAGTAAGCCAAGGATCGGAAGTACTAGATTGTAGAAACCTAGAAAATGGCATGTACTTTATAACTGTAGAATCTCCTTTTCATACTAGTAGTTTAAGATTTATTTTACAAAAGTAGGTGAGGCATTCCTCATACGGAAACTGCTTAAGCCATTGCTTATGAATACATGTTGAAAAAAATTTTAAAAACATTAGGGATTAGTATTGTTCTTGTCGTTTTATTTCGAGGTCCAATCTATCGTTGGACCATACACTATCATGAAGTGGGCTCCAGAGCAAGTATTAAATTGACGGACAAAAAGTTAATGGAATTAATTGATCAAAAATCTGCTGATCATAATCTGAAGCTTGATGACATTGTAGATATTGCTTTAGAAATCACCTCAAATCAAGTCCAATTTTCATCTCAAAACACTTCCCAAGATCCCAATACCTTGCAAAAATTGAAGAAGGCAAATTGTATAGGATATTCTGCGCTATTTAATTCTATCGTGCTCTACTTGGTTTCGAAAAATAATCTAACCGAGCAAATACAGGCAAAGCATATGATTGGGGAAATGCATTTTCTTGGATTTAATATTCACCAATTTTTTGAAAGCTCTTTTTTCAAAGACCATGATTTTAATATGCTTTCAAATAATCTAACAGGAGATTCAGTATTTGTTGATCCCAGTTTGTATGATTACTTACGAATTAAAAAAGTTTCTGCAGGTAAATCATATTGAGGACAAAAAACCAATTATTGTTGCAATTTAGTAGAGATCACTCTATCCTGTTCGCAAAGTTTAAAATGAAAAATCTAATATTCTTGGTGCTGATGTTTTTGAATTTTAGTCTCTTAAAAGGTCAGGAGAAAGAGTTGGATTGGTTCAAAGTATCTCAACAAGATGGCATCCTAATTCAAAACAGTTACCCCAAAGGGGGACCTTATCCAGGACCGACAATCAACTATTTTAATCACAGTTATCTGGTTTTTTATACACGTATAACCAATCAAACAGATTGCCGCTTTAAAATTTCAATTGATTTTACACAAGAGTCATTTGCTATACCTAAGTCTCCCGAGACCTTTATGCAGTTGTATCTTCCAAGTGAAACAATGAGCCTAGAAAAGCATGGCCTATTTAGCTATGGAATAAACGAATTGACTTCTTTGGGCAAGCCAACAAGTATAAACATAGTGCTTCAGCCTAATGAAGATTGCCTTTTTTATACTGTTGCCTTTTTTTATCAAACAGATCCAAATAAAGGGAGTCAAGATCGAGGCGGGAATCGCTTAGAGTACTTTATAAAAGACCAACAGTTATTCATTAATTTATTACCGCAAGTAAAAGCAAAGAATTGTGGAAATATTGATTTTTTAGAGTAAAAATTTTGAATAAAATTTAATAGGTCAATCCTCTATTTCTTTTTTCAGATTTATACACCTTTGCACCATATGTCAGAAGTTGCATTTCCATATTTAGATGAGTTAAATGATATTCAAAGACAGGCAGTGACCTGTACCGAGGGACCGGTTATGGTTATTGCAGGTCCTGGTTCAGGAAAGACCAGGGTGCTCACCTACCGTATAGCACACCTAATGAAAATTGGAGTGGCTCCTTGGAATATTTTAGCGCTAACTTTTACCAATAAGGCGGCGAGAGAGATGAAGGACCGGATCGAAAAAGTTGTTGGTCCTATGGCATATAAAGTTTGGGCTGGCACCTTTCACTCTTTGTTTTCGAGAATTTTACGTGTTGAGGCACACCATATAGGTTATCCCAATGATTTTAGTATTTATGATACTGATGATTCTAAATCAGTCATTCGAGAAATTATCAAGTCCCATAAACTCGATTCTAAAGTTTACAATGTAAGCTCGATTCTTTCACGGATTTCGCATGCCAAAAGCAATTTGATTACGCCCAAGGCTTATGCGGCGAATGAAGAATTGATCGCTTACGACAAGATGAATCGTCGGCCAATGACACAAATGATTTATGATCAATATGTCAAGAAATGCCAACGTTCAGGGGCTATGGACTTTGATGATTTATTATTGCAAATGTTTCGATTACTTTATCAAAATCCCGATAACGTAAGGGCGAAATATCAAGCACAATTTCGATATGTTTTGGTAGATGAGTTTCAGGACACCAATTATTTGCAATACGAAATCTTGAAGTTATTAACGGTATACAATGATAGTGAGCACAATATTTGTATCGTTGGTGATGATGCACAAAGTATCTACTCTTTTCGAGGAGCGACGATCGAAAATATTTTGCAGTTTTCAAATGACTTTCCTGAAGTGCAAACTTTTAAGCTAGAACAAAACTATCGTTCCACAAGCTTTATTATAGAAACGGCCAACGCTATAATCAACTATAATAAAAAGCAAATTCCGAAGAAGATCTGGACTGATAAAGAGGAAGGGAAAAAGATTAAGATTATAAAAGCGATGTCTGACTCTGAAGAGGGAAGAAGGGTGGCAGATTCGATTATCGAGCAGAAACATAGATTTAATCTGGCCAACAAACAAATGGCTATATTATATCGAACCAATGCTCAATCAAGAATTTTTGAGGAGCATTTGAGAAGACAAAATATTCCGTACAGAATATATGGAGGATTGTCTTTTTACGCGCGAAAAGAAATCAAAGATTTAATTGCTTATCTGAGATTAGCAGTTAACTATAAAGATGACGAGGCCTTTAAAAGAGCTATAAATTACCCAAGGCGTGGTTTGGGCAATAAGACAATAGAAGAAATTGCGTTAATCTCCAATGACAACGACATCAGCATGATGGAGGTCCTGATGAAGGTAGATCTCACTGTTCGTGCAAAACAAAAATTACTTGATTTTGTAAAGATGATTGCTGCTTTTAAAAAGAAAGCTGATTCGAGTACTGCCTATGACGCGGCTTTGTATATTTCGCGTCAATCTGGCATTGTCGATTTGCTTAAAGCGGATACCACACCGGAGGGGATGGGAAGAGTAGAAAACCTCAATGCTTTACTTGATGGGATCAAAGAGTTTACGGAAGACGATGAATTGGAAGCTGGAGAAGAAATTGTGGACAAGTCGCTTTCAAAGTTTTTACAAACAATTTCTTTGATGACAGATGCGGATAATGATGATGGTACTATGGATGCCATTACTTTGATGAGTGTGCATTCTGCCAAGGGTTTAGAATTTAAATCTGTTTTTGTCGTAGGTCTTGAAGAAAATCTGTTTCCATCATATATGTCCTTGTCATCTCCAGACCAAATAGATGAAGAACGAAGACTTTTTTATGTAGCGGTAACAAGAGCAGAAGAGCATCTGACTTTAAGTTATAGTAACAGTCGATATACATTTGGTCAAATGAGATTCAATGATCCAAGCAGATTTTTGGAAGAACTTCCAGACAGTGCCATTGATTCTCTTATTTCCATATCTAAAAACAAGTCACCAGGTTTTGGAAAGCCTAGAATTCTTGGAAACTTTAAACCTCTAGGTAGAGCCAAAAAGGCATTGCCACAAGTAGACCCAAGTACTTTTAAACCGGACCCATCTTCTAAAATTAAGGAGGGTATGAAGGTGTTGCATTTAAAATTTGGAGAAGGGAAAGTGCTTTCTGTTGATGCCAGACAGGTCGCTACGATACGTTTCGAAAGTATTCCCGACAATCCAGACAAAAGAATCATGCTGCAATATGCTAAATTGCAAATTCTAGAATAATCATTTCAATATGTTCAAGCGTATGCCAGCCGAGTATTTCTTTATCCTTGTGGCCGGTGTATTTGGAATGATTCATTTGGTGTTGTTGCCTCCGTTCCAGTCTCCGGACGAAAGCAATCATTTTCATCGAAGCTTACATATTTCCAACGGACATTTGATGGGAGAAACGCTTGATGGAAACCGACTGGGTGGAGTTTTGAATCTTCGTTATTGGCATGTTACGAATTATTATGACCATGTCCGAAAGCATCAAATACCTACTGATGATTTTAATCAGAAATTTGTTAGTGATCCAACATTTGAGGAAAAAGGTTTTGTCGATTTTGCTAATGTAGGATATTATGCTCCTACTGTTTATGTGCCACAAACTATTGGTATTGCTATTGGCAAAGTATGTACTTCAGATCCTTTGACTTTGATGTATGTTGGGAGAATTATGAGTTTGCTTTTTTGGGCGGCCATTGTTTTTTTTGCGATTCGAATTATTCCAAGTGCAAAAGAAATCTTATTGTTTGTTGCGCTTCTTCCAGCATCTCTGTCTATCAATTCTTCGTTGAGTGGGGATGTATTTTCTAATGCCTTAAGTTTTCTTTTTATCGCAATGGTTTTTCATTTGAGAAAAAAGAAAGAAAAGATCAATACTAAAACATTGATGTTGATAACAATGGTGATCTTGACGATCACGATCAATAAATTGGTTTATAGCCCTATGATTTTGCTTCTCATTATTGTCCCTAATCGGATAATTTCTATAGTACAAAAAGGGGCGCTGATGTTAAGTGTAGTACTAGTGGCTGTGTTGTGGGCATTGTATGCAGGCAATATTTTTATTCCTTTTGATTCGTATCATGAGACATATCGTGCAGCGCAGCAATTAAACCCTGGAGTAAACCCAGCAGAGCAATTGCAATACATTCTTTCACATCCTTTTGATTTTATCAAAACAGCTTTTCTGTCTTATATAGAATCTGCTCCAGCAACATGGGCGCATTATATAGGCAAATTTGGCTGGGAGAAAAATTACATTCCGACCTGGTGCATTGCATTACTTTCTTTTGTTTTGGTTCAATTGATTTTTCAAAATAGAAGGACTAATGTTGAGCCCAAAATAAAATGGACTCCAATGCTGTTGTCAATTTTTCTCATGATACTTGCCTTTACGATTTCCATTTATATGCAATGGAGTCCTGTAGGAAACGAAAGGGTATGGAGTTTATCGGGAAGGTATTTTATTCCGATCTTTCCATTGGTTTTTATTGGTTTATTTCTTTTTCCGAAAAGAATTTGTATTCCAACCAATTATTGGCACCGAACCATACTGATACTATCTAATAGTGTACTACTACTAAGTATTTATTCGCGTTACTATACTTAGTTCTTACCTAGTAAAAATATGCAGGGCTTTTTGTGTAAATCTATCTTTATTGATTTCCACTTAGCTATGGTGGCAGTTTTAATCCATTCCTCTTCGCTGGTAATTGATTTGGCAATACAGAGATTGGTATTAGGCGAAAGATATTTTAACAAACTTTGAAGCATTCCATTATTTCGATAGGGCGTCTCCATAAAAATCTGAGTTTGTCCTCTTTTGTGTACTAATGATTCTAGCTGTCTAAGTTTTGCTGGCAGTTCATCTTTTTTAATGGGCAAATATCCATGGAAACAAAAGCTTTGACCCGAAAACCCTGAGGCCATCAATGCCAATAAAATCGAAGAAGGACCTACCATTGGAGATACTTTTATGTTGTTTTTATGAGCCCAAGAAACGATTAGTGCACCAGGATCTGCAACTCCTGGACATCCTGCTTCGGAGATCACGCCAATCGAAAAACTTTGACTTGTTTTTTTGAGAAACGTATACAAGCCGCTTTCTGGATTGTTCTTGTCCAGTTCGAAAAGAACAAACTCGTTTTGAGGGGTAGGATGCTTTACTAACTTTAGGAAGGCCCTTGCAGTTTTAGATCGCTCTACAACAAAGTGCGTTAAATTGTACAGGGCAGATAGAGTGTCCTTCGGTATGGTATCAAGCCCACCTTCTTCAATTGGACAGGGTATCATAAATATTTGACCTTCTCCCATCCTACAAATCTACTTTTTTCGTAACTAGCAAGGTATGACTGGCGATCAGAAAGCAGAACTAAAAAATAAAATAATTGAACTCCTAAAGAAGTCTGAAGCGGACTTAATTGAGATTCAAAAAATGACACAGCCTGTGAAGCCCGAAAATTCATTAGGGCGCATCAGCCGCATGGATGCCATAAATAATAAGTCTGTTATGGAGGCTGCACAAAGAAACAAAGAAGCCAAAATTGCAAAGCTCAAACTTGCTATGCTCAAAATTGAAGACGATGATTTTGGAATTTGTAAAAATTGTAAGAACCAAATTCAATCAATGCGGTTGATGTATTTACCCGAAAGCACCTTGTGCATTAGATGTGCTTCTAGGTGATAAAAAAAGAACAGGGTACCTACGTATTGTGAGCACCCTGCATAACCCCAAAAAACCAATTGAAAAAAATATATTTTCGCCCTTTCGAGCGGATATAACTTCGTTACGGTTTAAGACGGTTGTAATTGATAAAACCACCGAAACTTTTGAAAAAAAAGATGATTTTGGAACTTTTTTAAAACATTGAGATTATTGGCTAAACTGAAAAAAATATTCGTTTGTAATGCCTGCGGTGCGCACAGTTCCAAATGGGAAGGGAAATGCCATTCTTGTGGAGAATGGAATACCATCGTTGAGGAAATCCTAAGTAAAGAATCCAAACAAGAGGAAAAGCAAAAAATTTGGAAGGATGAAGAAAAGAGTAGTCCCAAAGCCTTACAGGATATCGAATTTGGGGAAACGCCTAGGATTTTAACTGGCGATGACGAATTAAATCGAGTATTGGGCGGTGGGATTGTGTTGGGGTCCTTGGTCCTAATTGGTGGACATCCGGGTATTGGAAAGTCTACATTGTTGCTTCAATTGGCTGTTCGTTTGAACAAAAAAATATTATATATATCAGGTGAGGAGAGTGAAGAACAGATTAAAATGCGCGCAGAACGCATCGGTTATCGCAACAAACAATGCCTGATTTTAACAGAAACAAACGTCATTAAAATTTTGCAACATGCCAAAAAGTTGCAAGCGGATTTATTAATCATCGATTCTATCCAGACGCTTTTAAGTCCGTACATCGAATCTACACCAGGTTCTGTATCTCAGATTAGAGAGTGCACCGGCGAATTGCAGCGTTTTGCTAAAGAAAGCAAAATCCCTGTGTTTGTTATTGGCCATATAACCAAGGATGGCCAAATTGCTGGTCCAAAATTGCTAGAACATATGGTAGATGTAGTGTTACAGTTTGAGGGAGATAGAAACTATACATATAGAATCTTAAGGACCATTAAAAATAGATTTGGTTCTACTGACGAAATAGGGATTTACGAAATGGTTGCTTTGGGTTTGCGTCAGGTAAGCAATCCTTCAGAGCTTTTGATTTCTCAATCCGATGAAAATTTGTCGGGAAGTGCGATTTCTTCCACCATTGAGGGTTTGCGACCGATGATGATCGAAACCCAAGCTTTAGTGAGCAATTCGGTTTATGGGACCCCCCAGAGATCAGCCACTGGATTTGATTTGAGAAGACTCAGTATGTTGTTGGCTGTTTTGGAGAAGCGTTGCGGTTTGCCTTTTGCTCAAAATGACGTCTTTCTCAATCTCGTGGGAGGTATAAAAGTTATAGACCCTTCGATAGATCTTGCTATTGTAAGCGCATTGATTTCGTCTTTGCAAGATATTCCAATAGATCGAAAGACATGTTTTGCTGCGGAAGTTGGATTGTCTGGAGAAATCAGAGCTGTTACTCGGATCGAACAAAGAATTCAAGAAGCCGACCGATTGGGGTTCGAGAAAATTTATATTTCTAAGTATAATGGTAAGGGCATCGACCAAAAAAATTATGATATCGAAATCGTTGCATTGAAAAAAGTCGAGGATCTTTTTTATCAGCTATTCACATGATTCCTGAGCCCATTTTAAAACTTTCCAACGCGCATCCCATTGTTTTTTTTGACGGTTATTGTATGCTTTGCGAACATTGGGTCATTAGATTGATTAACGCCGATCAAGAGTCAATTTTAAGATTTAGCCCTTTGCAAGCATTGGATCATTTGCCTACTGATAGCATAGTTTTACTCGAAAAACAGCAGGTGTTACGGGAGGCAAAGGCAGTGATTCGAATAGCTCAAATAGCTGGATTAAAAAATTGGAAAATTACATTCCTAGGTATTTTACCAAATTTTTTAGCAAGACCAATTTATAAATTGGTTTCAAAGACCCGCTATTTGCTGTATAACAAAAAGAGCCAATGCAGCATATCAGAGGAAAATTCAAACAGAATAGCCCAAAATTTATTTATAGATATAACTAAATTTTTAAAATAATATTAGGCTTAAACACGTCATATAGAGCCAATAACGAATTACTTTTGCATTGCATTCGTAACATGAGTAGATTTTTAATTCTTTTAGCAGGTTTATTTTTTTTGGTTGAAGGCCAAGCCCAAAGAGGTTGGGAAGCTGGCGGATGGCTAGGGACAGCGGTATATTTTGGGGACTTAAACAATCGCTTAGATATAACAAGGCCTGGTATCGCAGGGGGAGTTAATGGAAGATTTAACTTTAATACGCGTATTTGTGCCAAATCATCGTTGAGCTATGCGCGATTATCCGCAGATGATGCGGACAGTCCGAACAACTTTGAAAGAGATCGAAATCTAAGTTTTAGTTCCAATGTTTTTGATTTGACCAACACCATGGAGTTTAATTTTTTTCCATACGTTCATGGGCACGAGGACTATTATTACACGCCTTATTTATTGGCGGGTTTTTCAATATTTAGATTTAATCCTAAGGCGGAGTTAAATGGGCAAGAGTATAATCTTAGAGAACACCAAACCGAATTGGTTAGGTATGGAAATTTTAGTGGAGGCTTAACTGTTGGCGGTGGATGGAAAGTTGATTTGAACCGCAGAATTAGCATTAATATAGAATTTACATATCGAAGATTATTTACTGATTATTTTGACGATGTCAGTTCTGTGTATCCTAACGAAACCACATTATTAAATCAACAAGGTCAAATAGGTGTTGATTTATCCGACAGATCTTTGGTTGATGGTATAAGTGGAGAAGGTCGTCAACGTGGAAACAGTAAAGACAACGACTCCTTTAGTTTTTTAGGCATCTCAATAATGAGGTATTTTAGCACCCTGCCATGCCCAAAAATCTCACAACCTAAATGGTGATTTTGATATGATTCGCCATTATGAAATCCAACTTCCTGCTTTCCCGAGAGGATTTCATTTAATAACCAATCTTTTACTAGAGCATATAAATCAAAAAGAAAAGATGCCCGAAAATGGCATTTTTCATGTTTTTATTCATCATACCTCTGCGGGCTTAACTGTAAATGAAAATGCGGATCCTACGGTTAGAGAAGATTACGAAGCTATTTTTAATTGTCTAGTTCCCGAAAACTTACCATTCTTAAAGCATACCTTAGAAGGTCCAGATGATATGCCAGCGCATATAAAGGCCAGTTTAGTGGGATCGTCCGTCAGCATACCTATAGTTAAGGGTAGATTAAGTCTAGGAACGTGGCAAGGGGTGTATCTTTGTGAATTTAGAAACAATGGGGGACGTCGAAAACTCACTGTAAGTGTATATCAATAGAAGCACATGTCATATGTTGTAGAGGGGATTTTATTTGGATTGATGCTGGGCGTAATGCTCGGTCCCATTTTTATAGCCCTTACTCAAACAAGTATAGAAAAAGGAGCAGTAGCTGGATTGCTGGTGGGTCTTGGCATCTGGATAAGCGATGTGATCATTGTGGTTTTATCTTATTCTTTTATTCAATCGATTAGTGAAACAGTTGAAAGCAACGATTTTCGATTATATTTCGGATTAAGTGGGGGCTTGATACTCATTATTTTTGGGATAGGCGCTTTTATTAAATCCATTGATCTTGATATTCAAAAAAAGAAGCACAGTTATAGAAACATGATTGGCTTTTGGTTGAAAGGCTTTTTAGTAAACACCATAAATCCCTTCACTTTTGTTTTTTGGTTGGGCTTAATTTCGACGTACTTGATAGGAAGAAAAGCCTCAACCCAAGAAGCCTGGTTGTTTTTATCCAGTATAATTATTACCATTGTAATAGCCAATAGTCTGTTGGTCTTCGGTGCTAAAGCGATACGTAAAAATTTAACCAAAAAACATATTTATTGGTTTTCTAAACTGTCAGGTATTGGCTTGGTCTTGTGTGGTCTATATATGATTTGGAAAGTTGTTTAGGGAAGCCCTAAATTTTGTTATTTCCTTGACCAAATGTTGTACTTAAGGATACAGTAAATCGCTCGAACGCCATCTTTCCAATTTATTTTTTTTCCTTCTTCGTATGTTCTCCCGTAATACGAAATGCCCACCTCATATATTCGAACTTTTGGAATCCTTGATACTTTGGCCGTTACTTCTGGCTCGAAGCCAAATCGATTTTCTTTAAGGTTTACCGATTTGATAATATCAGCCCGCCACATCTTGTAGCAGGTTTCCATATCCGTAAGATTAAGGTTGGTAAATGCATTGGACAAAAAGGTCAACCATTTGTTTCCAATGGAATGCCAGAAGAATAAAATTCTATGTGGATTACCACCGATAAAACGGCTTCCATATACTACATCTGCAAAGTCATCTAAAATGGGTTGCAGTAATTTGTTGAACTCATGAGGGTCATATTCGAGGTCTGCATCTTGAATAACAAGAAAATCACCTGTAGCTCTCTTAATTCCAGTATGTAGTGCAGCTCCTTTGCCTTTATTTACTTTATGTTTAAAGTAACTAATCATCAATTCTGGATGATCTTTTTGATATTGAAGAATTTTTTCTTCGGTATCATCTGTAGAGCAATCATTGATAAGAACCAGCTCTTTTTCGAGATTCCCGATAAGCTTTACTTCAGAAACTTTGTCTAGTATTTGAACAATACTTCTACTTTCGTTGTAAGCAGGTATAACAATTGATAATTTTGACCGTACGCTCAATTGAAGAAATTTTAATTTTGGCGCTAAAATAACAAACTGATGAGTAGTAGCTTTTATGGATTGGTAGTAGATAAAGTTGTAAAAGAAACTTCGGAAGCTTCCACGATATATTTTGGGCTCAGCGAAGAGCAGAAAGAATCTTTCGAATTTAAAGCTGGGCAATATTTGACCTTAAAGGTCAACGTAAAAGGAGAAGAGTTACGAAGGGCCTATTCGATATGTAAAAGTCCTGATGAAAACCAGTTGGCGGTTACTGTCAAAAGGGTAGTAAGAGGACGTGTTAGCAACTTTCTTAATGACAACATAGTGGCTGGTTCGACAGTAGATGTTATGCCGCCTGAAGGTAGATTCACAGTTTCTACCGAACATGCACAACGCAAGGATTATTTCTTTTTTGCAGGAGGAAGCGGCATAACGCCCATTATTTCTTTGATTAAAACCATACTGGAGCAGGAGCCTAAAAGCAAATGTCATTTATTGTACGGCAATAAGAATGAAGATCAAATCATTTTTGAAGATGAACTTGACTCGTTAAATCATACTTATGCAGGTCAGTTTGTTTTAAAACATATTTTAAGTGATCCTAAACAAGAATCAGCGGGTGGATTAGGTGGGTTTTTTGGGAAGAAGAAAACTTCATGGCAAGGGTGGACTGGTTTTATGGACCGTTCAAAAATTGAAGAATTTTTAAATAATAATCAGTCCTTGGCAGAGGATCAAAAATATTTGATTTGTGGCCCAACTCCTATGATGGAGATGGTAGAATCTGCCCTTCAAGATCTTGGAGTAGACAAGAAAAAAATTATGATAGAATACTTTTCTAGTCCAGAGGATCAGAAAATTGCGAATACAGCATTAGCAGGTGGAAGTAAAGTAAAGGTTAGGTTAGAAGGTAACGATTACGAGGTGGTAATAAATGATAACACAACTATTTTGGATGCCATGATTGAAAAAGGCAACGAACCTCCTTTTTCATGTACAAGCGGGGCATGTTCAACTTGTATTGCCAAAGTAACCAAGGGAGAGGTCAAAATGGACGCTTGTTTTGCTCTAGATGATGATGAGATAAAGGACGGCTATATTCTAACCTGTCAAGCACATCCTTCAACTCCAGAAGTCGAGATTAATTATGACGTCTAATTGATTTAGAAGTCAAATATTTCTAAAAAACAAAGAGGGGTGCCTTAAAAAGCAACCCCTCTTTGTTTTAACGTCTTGAGGAAGTTTTATAAATATTACTTGCAGTTGTTGTAATCAAAAACGGTAACATCAAATTTTTTCCAGCTTTTCTTTTTGCCGTATTCTTTTTCTACCATTCTACAATCTCCAAACAGATCGTCAAATTGTTTTTTGTAGTCTTTGTCTCGAAGCCGAGATGCAATTTCTCCATCTTTAGATACATAATAGTTGCTCTCCAAAGATTTGGTAACCTTAAACCCACCGACGCGCATTCCGCCTTTTTCACCGGCTTGTGGATCGTGATAAACTTTTATTTTGTTTCCTGGGAAAGGGTTCAACAATTGCATTAATAACTTTCTATCATCTCCTTTGATGGTGATGTCTATTTTTTCGAACAACGCATACCCATCTTTTAATCTATCAGCATTATAAGAGGATTCATTCCATTGCGTTGCATCAGTAACAAAGTCATCAAATTTTAAAAACTTGTCTAAACCGCTTTGAGGAAAATAAGCATGTTTGATTTCTTCTACAGGGTAGGTAGTTTTTTCTCCGTCTACTTCTACAACCACCTCTTTAATAAGACCCTTTTTGGCTCTTTTGATTTTCTTTACTTTCCCCTCTATTTCTTCTCCATTTTCTAGCGTTATGAATGAGGTCTTCTTTTTTGAAATGCTATCAAAAGGTTTTAGAAATTTTTGTGCTTTAAGACTTGGCAGACTACAAAGCAAAATGGCAAGACTAAGTAAAATTGATTTTTTCATTTTCAATTGATTTAAGGTGACTAATGATTTAAAAGTAACGAAATAGAATTGAGATAAGAAAATGCTCCTTTCATCGTAAACCTAAAAAGATCAGATGATCTTAGTGATCTAAAAGTTCGTTATACAAAACTTGTTCTTCAAATTGCACTTTAGAAATATGAATGGATCTTTTTTTCGCAAACCGAGAGAATACGTTTTTGTAATCCGGATATTTTAGAATGACTTCTTTTCCTTTTAACAAAACTTTTAAGTCTTGAACGTTTAATCCTTTTTCTATGCCTCTGTTAATGTAAAAACTATTGTTGTTTCCCTTCAAAATAAAGGTAATGTCCTTATCACCTGTTTCGTAAATATTTTCTACTATTCCTTTTTCTTCAAGAGCTTCGGATTCTGCAACAATAGGGACTGGTTTAAAAATATTGGAGATGAGAACCAATATTAATCCGAGTATTATGTAAAGTAAACTTCTAGGCATTGCGTATAAAACTATAACATCCGAAAGAATGATTAATCATAGTAAGGTCAATTCTTCATATTGAAGGCCGAGAGATTTGGAGGATAAGACCGTTTTCTATTTTGCTCATAATCTAAAAGTGCTCTTCCCATGATACCAAAAAATGGAAGTCCTTCGCTTTCATATTCATAAACGCCATCATTAAATGTTTGATTGTCGTTTACATGAATTACAGCAGAGACCATAAACTCGATGTTGTTTTTGGTATCGATAATATAAGCTACATCAGTCAAAAAGCCATATGCCCATCCTACCTTATTGAAGATTCTGATATGCTCCGGGATGTCTCCATTTTCTTGATCACCATAAATCCAAAACTTTACATAATTGTCTGGTTTATCATATTTGGGATGTGTACTTTCTTTGGGCAGTCTTTGCATTTCGTCTAACAATAATTGGTATTGTTTAGGACTCAAATCAAATTGATTTTGAAGTTCAACGCTTTGCGGAAATAAAACCGAACGTAAAATTTGATGAAGGTCTGTAATTGTGATGAAATTTTTCTTTCTGAAATCAAAAGGCTCTGCAATCAATTCTCCTTCATTAGTGGAATACGCTTTGCCTTTTAGTTGTCCCTTAAGATTGAGGGATTTTGAGTAAGTACTATAGCCTTCGTTTTGAAAATACAATAATCCATCTTCGTCCGCGAAACAAATTGGATTGGTAGAGCGATTATCGATTCCAAAAATGGCCAGTCGATGAATCAATCTGCTTGAAGTAAATCCTTTATCCCACAATTGATCGTTAATATATGCAGCGCCTAAAAACTCAAACAATCTGTTGTATGCATCATTGTCACTTACAGTAAATATCTTTCTTATATAATGCGCAACACTTGCATAACCACTAGCAGCGCTTGAATCTTGGACAACACTCGTCTGTAATTCTTTGGTTGCCCCGTGATACATTGGAGTATGTTCATCAAGCTTTTGAATTCCAAGTTTATTTAACTTTTCTAAAGCTAAAATGGCGATAGGCATTTTGATCGAACTCGCAGGGTAGAAATAACGCGTTGTATCCACGCCATAGGTAAAATCGATAAAGGATGGTTCGTTGTCTTTGTTACGATTGATTTGGGTATAAATAATCTGAACCTCATTGTCTTTTAAGCTTTGTTGAAATTCAGGACTTTGAGAATTAATTATTCGATCCAAAGGATTCTCTGCTTCAGTTTGAGTTTGAGTTTGAGTTTGAGCCTGGGCGTGAACTTGTGCCAAAAGACTAGCAAGTAAAAAAATAAACCAAAGTGAATTTTTCATGATTTAGTTTTTCTGTTTGAATAATTGTGCGCCAATTCCAGCGGTATTCGAATATATTATTTCACCACTTTTCAGTTTTATTCCATGTGCAGGATCATTTTTGATGAGCATGGCACCATCCAAATCTATATAATCTAATGTTCCTGAAAACTGGGCGATGGTAGAGATGCCAATGGAAGATTCGGTCATACATCCCATCATAACTTGTAATCCAAATTTTCTTGCTTCTTGAATCATTTGTAAAGCATACGGAATGCCTCCACACTTCATCAATTTAATATTGATGCCATGGAAAGCATCTTGACATTTAGCAACATCTTCCAATGTACAGCAACTTTCATCGGCTATGATTGGCAAGGCACTTTTGTTTTTTATTGCCTTCATTTGTTCCCATTGATTCGCAGGCATGGGTTGTTCGATAAATTCAACTCCTAAGTCTTTTAATTCTATGGATCTTTCGATTGTTTCGGCTGCTGTCCAAGCGCAATTGGCATCAATACGGAAGAGGGAAGAGGTTTCTTTTCTTAGTGCCCGGATGATATTCATGTCATCGTTTGTACCTAATTTGATTTTGTAAATGGGCCAGGGTTGCTCTTTTATTTTTGCGATCATACGATCAATAGTGTCGAGTCCTATGGTATAATTGCTTAGGGGCTTTTTGTCCTCAGAAAAGCCAAGATAATTGCGTAACGTTTTTCCTTCGATGCGAGATTTTAAATCAAAAGATGCATTGTTTAAAGCGCATTGAATAAACGGTTGGTCTGCAAATTCTTTTTCGACCCATCGGCTAAACTCTAAGGGATTGACCCACTCTAGCTGCTCTATGCTTGATTTGATGGCAAGAATGCGATCTGCCATTTGTTGGGTTGTGCTGTGATAATAGGGGTTTGCCGTTGCCTCTCCAAATCCAGTTACATCCTTAGCCTTCAAAGCTACAATTAAACTATCTACAGCATCTCTAGAGCCTCTAGAAATCGTAAACGTATGCTTTAATTGAAGCGTATTTAGGTGAAGTTGCAACTTAGTTTTCATTCAAGGATTACTACTTTCTTTTGATGTCTTTTATTTTTTGTTTCGATAACCAAAGTCAAAACCGTCGATTGAGTTTGAGGAATTAAAATTTGATTTTGTTGATTTACTTGGGCAGGATATTGAACACCTAAAAAATCAACCCAATACATATTCTCAATACCTCGAATCGGATGCTTCAAATAAACATATTCCCGGCTAGGGTTTGGAAAAAGATTGAGATTGAAGGATTCTTGATTATCCTTTGTACTTGTGGTTTCACAAAAATCCATATCCCAATTTACCTGTTCCCACATGTTCCAAATATCAAGGGATACGCCACCGCCGGGAATGCGCCAAAGCGAACTTTCTCTTCCAGAAGCTCGAAAAAAGTCATTTACATTTTGAGGAGTAATGTCTCCATTTTCGGCGGCAATAATGTGATGAATACCTTTAGTGGCTCCTAAATTCGCGTATTCTTCATTACCGACATCTATCCAATATTCTAAATTATCCACAAAAGACTGACCCCATTGTTCAACATAGGTTTGTGGCATATATCCTGTAACATATGGATCCATTGAAGAAATTGGGAAATTATGATCCATTGGATTGCCCCAAGTAGTGACATATAAATTAAATGTATCGACCACTATTCCGTCATCAATGGCGCGTTGCCTTTCATTAGAAAAAGCCTCGAATAAAGCACTAATGGCATTGGGATTTCCGTCAAATTCCATTTCTACGTCTACAACAAAACCTTCATAACCATTTTGAGCGGCGCGATAAAGGGCTTTGGCCTGGTTTATTTCGTTGCCGGGATAATTATAGGACCAACCCCAGACTTCCAAACCTTTGGCTTGATAAGCTTGAATCAAGTTTTCATCAACAAGTTCGGGCCAAGTCGAACTGTCAATCCCACCATCAGCAACCTTGACATAAATTCGATTCGCACCAACTGACGAAAGTTTGTCTGCTAGCTCTTCATGAGAATCATATCCAGTGATCTCAATAAACCACAACCACGCTCCAAGTTTATTACAATCCTCTTGAGCATAAATCGAAAGACTTCCACAAAGGAGTAAACAAACCAAAAGAACTTTTTGTATTGATTTTAACATCGCTACTTTTTTTTTGGTTAATGTACATTGATCAATCCTGCTTACCTAATAGATGTTATAAAATCTTTGATATTGTTTTCCAAAGAGGAGGTCTTGCTAAGTGCCTTAATAAATGCCGAACCAATTATTGCGCCATGAGCAAACCTACAGGCTTGATCAAAACTGACCTTGTCGTGAATTCCAAAACCGATCAATTTGGCATTTTTAAATTCTAATGATTTGACTTTTTCAAAGTACTCCAATTGTTTTTTTGAAATGCTTTGAGCATTTCCTGTGATGCTTGATTGAGATACCACATATACAAAGCCATTGCTGAGCTGGTCTATTTTTTTTATTCTTTCATTAGAAGTCTCAGGAGTCATTAAAAACGACATTGAAAGTTTTCGTTTATCAAATTCTGTTTTCCATTTATTTTCAAAAACATCTAGTGGTAAATCAGGAATAATCAGTCCGTCAATTCCTACTTCCATGCAGCGATCTAAAAAATGCTCCACCCCAAATTGCATCATTTGATTATAATAACCCATAAGTACCATTGGAATTTGAGTATTTGCTCTAATCTCTTGTACTTGCTTAAAAAGAAGTCTCAAGTTCATTCCATTTTTTAGGGCGACCTGAGAGCTTTGTTGAATGGTTGGACCATCAGCCATGGGGTCAGAATAGGGCATACCCAACTCTATGAGATCCACTCCTAGACTTGATAAAGCCCTTGCTACTTTTGGAGTATCATCAAGCTTGGGATAACCGGCGGTAAAGTATACATTGAGAATGTTTTCTTTTTTTTCAGAAAAGAGTTGTTCTATTCTATTCATTATCTGACTTGTTGTTTGCCATTTGATTTGGCAAATGTTTTATATAGGTTTCAAGATCTTTATCTCCTCTGCCTGAGAGGCATAAAACAACCACATCATCTTTTTTGAATGACCTTTTCGAAAGAACAGCTAAGGCATGCGAAGTTTCTAAGGCAGGAATAATACCCTCCAATCTGCTGAGCTCGTATGCGGCGTCTAACGCTTCTTGGTCAGTTGCTGCAAAAACTTCTGCTCTTTTGGAGTCGATAAGATGCGCATGCATGGGTCCAATTCCTGGATAATCCAATCCGGCCGATAGGGAGTAGGGCTCCACTATTTGGCCGTCTTCAGTCTGCATAAGAATGGTTTTACTTCCATGAATTATTCCTTCCGTTCCTAAAATACTCGTAGCAGCTGAGTGCCCACTATCTATTCCTTTGCCGGCTGCTTCCACGAGTATGAGGTTTACTTTTTCATCTTCTAGATAATGGAACATTGCTCCTGCAGCATTTGATCCTCCGCCAACACAGGCAATAATATGATCGGGACTTTCTCGATCAAGTTTTTGTTTTAATTGCATTTTTATTTCTTGCGAAATAACGGATTGAAATTTTGCAACCATATCAGGATAAGGATGAGGTCCCACTACCGAACCGATAATATAATGCGTATTGCTTGGGTTGTTGATCCAATCTCGTATGGCTTCATTAGTGGCATCTTTTAGGGTTTGCGAACCTGACTTAGCCGGTCGAACAGTAGCTCCTAGCATTTTCATCCGGGCTACATTTGGTGCTTGCCTTTCGATGTCTACGCTGCCCATATACACAATGCATTCCAGACCCATGAGGGCGCATACGGTGGCCGTTGCAACTCCATGTTGCCCGGCTCCAGTTTCAGCAATAATTCTCTTTTTACCCATTCTTTGGGCCAATAAAATTTGACCAATGGTATTGTTGATTTTGTGTGCCCCTGTATGATTTAGATCCTCTCGTTTTAGATAAAGTTGACAACCATATTTGTCGGAGAGGTTAGGGGCTAAGTATAGCGGTGATGGCCTTCCAACATAATCTTTAAGAAGCGAATGAAACTCTTTTTGAAATTCTACCTCTTTGGCAATTAACTGGTAGTTTTTACGCAGTTCATCTATCGGGGCAAAGAGCATTTCGGGAATAAATGCACCCCCAAATTTTCCATAATAGCCTTTGTCATTAACTGAATATTTCATAGTACTTAAGATTTAAGGGATTTAATAAATCGCTGTAATGCATACGGATCTTTTGTTCCAGGTTTGGTTTCAAACCTGCTATTTACATCTACGCCATGAAACGCATCGATATTTATTTTTTGAATTTCTTCTGCATCATCTGGACCAATACCACCACTTAGTAAAAAGGGATTTGAACTACTATAGTTTTGAAGTATTTGCCAGTTAAATTTTTCACCGCTTCCGCCGTAATTAGGGTCTTTTTTGTCAAAGAGATTGTAGGAGACGAAATTGTAAAGGTTCCAGTCTATTGTTTCTAAAGTTTGGTTTACTCTGAATACCTTAATGACTTTAATCTTTTCACTGATGGATTGACAAAAATTTATATCCTCATCTCCATGCAGTTGAGCATAATCTAAATCGTGTAATCCCGAAAGCGCTAATATTTCTTTCTTACTAGCGTTTACAAAAACTCCAACCTTTTTTACAGCGGGATTAAAATTGGAAAAATTTAGTTTTTGGGTTAGGAATCTTTTGGAGCTTGGATAAAAATTCAAACCAATCATATCAAGATCTATTCCTTGAAGCATATCCAATGCACGTTGAGAATTAATACCACAGACCTTTACAATCATGACACAGTTTTTAGGTCGAGGAAATTAGAAATAAAATTTTGGCAACTTTCTCCAGGATTAGGAGTAGCCATAAAACGTTCTCCAATAAGAAAGCCATCGAAACCAGCCTGAGAAAGATCAAGCATAACGGATTCGTTTGTAATCCCGCTTTCAGAAATTTTACAAACGCCCAAAGGTAATTGGCTCAATAAGGCTTTGGATCTCGAATAATCAACGGTAAAGGTATCAAGATCTCTGTTGTTAATGCCTATTATATCGGGCAAGCATTTTATTTTTTCTAACTCCTCCTGATTGTGTATTTCGACTAAAACTTCCAGACCTAGTTTTTTTGCAGTTTGGGTAAAATGTTGGAGGGTTGCGGAATCAAGAATTCTAGCAATCAATAAAATTAAATCTGCTCCAATAGCTTTTGATTCGACGATTTGATATTCATCAACAATAAAATCTTTTCTTAGCAAGGCTAACTCGCAGTGCTTACGTGCATTGATTAGATCGATCGGGTTGCCTCCAAAAAAATGTGCATCAGTCAGTACAGAAATGGCAGAAGCTTTTGCTCGGGCATACTTCGGAATGATCTGATCAACCTTGGCCGAAAGATTTATTGTGGGTTTGCTTGGTGATCGTCGTTTAAACTCGGCAATCACTCCACTTAGTTGATTGCTTATAATGCTTGCTTTGGCAGAGTGTACTGTTCGTTTAAACAAGGGCGATTGCTCTAAAGTGGACATAGAAGTTTCTTGCTTCAAAACCGCAATTTCCTTTTTTTTATGCGCTACTATTTTATCAAGGATATGCATTATTTGGAGAATTCAATTAGTGTAGTTAATGCATTTTTTGCTCTACCTGAAGCAATGCTTTCTTTGGCTTTTGCTATGCAATCTTCTAAGGGAAGATGCGTATTGATCGTTTGTATGGCCAGTGCTGAATTTACTAGAACAACATCTGTTTGGGCACTGGTGCCTTTTCCGTCAAGTACATTTGTTAAAATTTGAGCAGCTGAGGCAATATCTTCACCTCCATAAATATCTTCTGGTTTATACCTAGGCATCAATAGATCATTGGGGCTTAGCAAAAGCTCTTTTGATTTTTGTGCAATTCTAACTTTGGAGGTAAGAGAGACTTCATCATAGCCATCTAAAGAATGCAACACGCTAAAGTTATTGGTGCTTTGCTGCAGTAAGTATTGGTATAATCTTAAGGTTTTTAGGTTAAACACTCCAACAAGTTGATGACTTGGTCTAGCTGGATTGACCAAGGGTCCTAAAAGATTAAAGAAGGTTTTGACACCCAATTGTTTTCTAATGGGTCCGACAGATTTAAGTGCAGGATGAAAAAGGGGAGCATGAAAAAAACAAATATTGGCTTTGTCCAATTGTTTTTTTAAAAGATCGACATTGTTAGAAAAAGAATAACCTAGATACTCAAGTACATTACTTGAGCCACAAATAGAAGACACGCCATAGTTGCCATGTTTTGATACTTTTATTCCGGCACCGGCAATGACAAATGAAGACGCCGTGGAAATGTTGAAAGTATTTTTTCCATCGCCGCCAGTCCCGCAGACATCGATGCTTTCTATGCCGCCCAAATCGACTGGTATACACAATTCTAATAAGGCAGACCTAAATCCTCCAAGCTCTTCTACCGAAATTCCCCGCATAAGATATACACTTATAAAACTAGCTACTTGAGCCGGGTTGTATTTCTCTTTTGAGATGTCAATTAGAATCTCTTTAGCTTGTGTAGCAGAAAGTTTGTGGTGATCGAATAATTGATTTAATACCTTTTTCATATTTAGGATTTGACAATGAAGTTTTGAAGCATCTTTTTCCCATCATCCGTCATAATAGATTCTGGGTGAAATTGCACCGCGTGTACATGATCTGTTTTATGTTGAATAGACATTATTTCACCGTTGGAATCTAGACTGGTAATTTCTAATTCTGGCGTAAGCGTTTCTTTGCTAATAACCCATGAATGATACCGTCCAGCGTAAAATTCTTTTTCTAAACCATCATAGAGAATGGAATGGCTTTCGGTTTGGCTCATTAGATCTCGGATCCCATGGAAGACTGATGGAAGATTTTTTAATTGGCAACCATAACTTTCTGCCAAGGCTTGAAGACCCAAGCAAACCCCAAGAATTTTTTTAGTGGACTTATATTTTTCAATTATTTCCATAAGTTTTCCCGATTCTTTGGGAAGTCCTGGTCCTGGCGACAAAATGAAATATTCGTAATGGTTGAGTATTTCGATGTCTTCAAGATCATTTTTAAAAACATCTACCTGCTCGCCTAATATTTCTTCTACAGCATGTACCAAGTTGTAGGTAAATGAATCGTAATTATCAATGATTACTAACTTGCTCATATCGTTTCTGCGTTTTTGAGTGCTTTATTCAGGGCCGCCAGTTTATTATTTACTTCTTGAAGCTCACTTTCTCTGACAGAAGAAATAACTAATCCCGCCCCGGCT
Source organism: Saprospiraceae bacterium (assembly GCA_020627705.1). GTDB lineage: Bacteria > Bacteroidota > Bacteroidia > Chitinophagales > Saprospiraceae > JAHDHU01. The sequence goes on along the minus strand of JAHDGJ010000003.1, from coordinate 110,367 downwards.
TGGAAGTATAAAGAGTTATGATGCGAAACAAAAGTTCTAATGATGATCGCATGATTCAAATTTCCATTGAAACCAAGCATCCCTATACCTCCTCCATAAAATCCTCTTCCTTGAGGTTCATACTTGTCGATGAGCTCTAGCGCTTTTCGTTTAGGAGCTCCAGATAAAGTTCCTGCTGGAAAACTATCTGCAAATACCTGATAGGACGAAGTATCGGGTTTTACTTTTCCTTCAACTACCGAAACCAGATGAATTACGTGAGAAAAAAATTGGACTTGCTTGAATTTGGTAACCTCAACATTTTGACAATTTTTGCTTAAATCGTTTCTTGCCAGATCTACCAGCATGACATGCTCGGCGCTTTCTTTTGGATCTTTTTTTAAAGCTTCTGCACTCAATCGATCCTTATCGAAGTCTCCAGTTCTTTTAAAGGTTCCGGCAATAGGGTGAATTTCGGCAATGCCATCTTCGACCTTTAGTTGAGCTTCTGGAGAGGAACCAAAAATTTTGTAGGATCCATAATCAAAATAAAATAAATACGGGCTAGGATTAATCGAACGCAAACTCCGATATACATTGAGATCATCTCCAGAAAATTTTTGTTGATATCTTCTAGAAAGGACAAGCTGAAACACATCTCCTCTTTGGCAGTGCTCCTTAGCTCTGTCCACGAGTTCTTTAAATTCGTTGTCTTCAAAGTTAGAAGATGGGCTTGATTCAGTTCGTGCGAAAGAAAATGATTGCACGTCTTGACTTTGCAATAAGCGCTGCACGTCGTTTAGTTGTGATTCTTCTCCAATTGGACAATGTTCGATGATTTTAATGGTATTTCTAAAATGATCAAACTCTATGACAAATCGGAAAAAGTCATACCTGATGGTGGGTATGGATTTTTCAAAAGGCTTATTGGTAAGATTAAGTTTTTCAAAATGTGCGACACTCTCAAATCCAGTGTAGCCAAATAGGCCATCGATAGGGTCAGGATTCTCGCTAGAATGTGCGTTTAAGTATTGGTTTATTTCGGTTACGATGTTATCAAACTCTTTTGGAAGCTGATTGACAGTGAGCTTGTTTTCTTTAAGTTCGAATTGGGTCAAACTCTCAAAGCAGATATATGATTGACTATCTTCTTTTGATGAATAGTCAGAGCTTTCGAGCAACAAAACCTCGCTGTATTTTTCTCTTACTTTTAGAAAGAGACCCAATGGAGTCACTAAATCTCCCAATTGATGGCTTATATAATTTTTATATTTCATTTGATGTCAATAAAAAAAGGCTTGCCGGGAATTCGACAAGCCTTATATATTTAAACAAATAGTATGACTATCTCATCCTCATCCCTTCGAGTTGAGTTTTTGCCACCACCAATTTGTATTAATCATATTCATACTATAAAACTCTACATTATTTTTGACTTCTTCAATTCTATTCCATGATAAATTTTAGATTACAAATAAATCATATTAATTAATACTTATACCTGATCCACTTAGCTAGTTCCTTAAAGCTAATTTTCTTGCCATGCATAAAAATTCCTACTCTATATATCCTGCCGGCTAACCAAACAAAGAAAATAACAGATGCGATAAGAATTAGGGTAGAAATCAATACTTGCCAAAGTGGAGGATCGAAGGGTAATCTTGCTGGCATCAATATTGGTGAAAGAAGAGGAAACATCGAACCAAAAACAGCCAACGGACCATTTGGATTTCCCATGACCGCTGGAACCATAATGATCGCAATGATTACTGGAATAGAGATTGGTAACATAAACTGTTGAGCTTCGCCCATATCTTCTGAGATCGCTGATCCAACTGCGGCAAATAAAGAAGAATAAATAAAATAACCTCCAAGGAAGAATATGATAAAGGTCGGGAGGATTAGAAGCCAGTTTAGCGCCTTTATTTCATTGAGCAAACTTGTGACACTAAATCCTTCTTCATCCTCAAGTTGCTTCATCATTTCGGCAGTTTGCTGAGCATCCATACCTGTGATTGACGAAGTATCGCCTCCAAAATAAGATCCAGCAATCATGCTTATAATGGAGAATAATATCATCCAAATAATAAGCTGAGTTAATCCTACTGCACCCACGCCGAGTAATTTCCCTAACATGAGTTGAAAGGGTTTTACTGTAGAAACAATTACCTCGACGATGCGATTTAATTTTTCCTCCATAACCGAACGCATAACCATACCTCCGAAAATGAAGATGACCATATACATCATAAAACCCATCCCATAGCTCAATGCAGTAGCTATACCAGATGAAAATTTACTTGATCTGTCTCCTTCAATATCGCTGTCCTTTTCTGCCAAGAGTGCATTTTCTAGAATGACATTGGTTCTAAGTTTATCGTATTCTACTTTATCAATAGAGGAGTTTTCTAATTTGAAACTCTTCAACGATTTGCCAATTGAACGTTCTAATTTTTCAATTTTGGCAATACCTAATTTTTCTTTAGAATAATAGTTAACATTAAACTTGTTTGATTCTATGTTATCAAACTTTGGTAAGTGTATGAGCATGTCATAACCATTGTTGATGTAGTTCTTTTTTAAACTATCAATTAGTTCATCACTAAAATCTATGGTTAAATTTTTATCCTCTATTGGGTATTGCTTAATAATATTGTTTGCATCTGCAATAACTATTGATTGCTCTGATTCTCCCATTTGAGAAGCAAAGTATCCAGACAAGAATATAATAAGCCCAAAGGCCAATGGGGTTAAAAAGGTGGCTAGTAAAAAACTTTTTTTCTTAACTCTAGTGAGGTATTCTCTTTTTGTGATCAGTCCTAATTTGCTCATAATTATTTCTCTACTAGTTTGATAAATATTTCATTTAAGCTTGGAAGCACTTCCGTAAAACTTTTGATTTGAATGCCTTTGGCTATTAATGCACGGAGTAATTCATTGGAGTTATGATTGGCCGAAACTTTGATCAATACATACTCTGGTGTGTCTTCTACCAATTGGAAGTCAGAATTCAATAAATCTTTTGGGAAAGAGCCATCAAACTCTATTCGGAAGAGATTGTTTTTGTGTTGGTTCTTTATCTCATCTACTTTTCCCTCTAGGATTTTTTTACCCTGATTGATAAGTACGATGTCTTTACATATTTCTTCTACCTGCTCCATTCGGTGGGTAGAAAAAATAATGCTTGTACCTTGTTGATTCATTTGATTAATTTCTTCTTTCATCAAATTGGTGTTTAAAGGATCTAGTCCAGTAAAAGGCTCATCCAAAATCAGAATCTTAGGCTTATGCATTACAGTTGCGATAAACTGTATTTTTTGTTGCATCCCCTTAGACAATTCTTCTATCTTCTTATTCCACCAATCTTTGTTGTCAAATTTTTCCAACCAGTATAGAATGGCTGATTTAGCTTCATTTTTGTTCATTCCACGTAACTGAGCCAAGTACAACAGTTGTTCACCAACCTTCATTTTTTTATAAAGGCCACGTTCCTCAGGCATGTACCCTATGAATTTTGGTGAATCGGCATTGATAGGATTGCCATCCAAATAGACTTTTCCAGAATCCGCTCCAGTAATCGTGGTAATAATCCGAATCAAGGATGTTTTGCCTGCACCATTTGGTCCTAATAGTCCAAAGATGCTTCCTTTTGGGATATCAAAACTTACCCCATCAACAGCTCGATGGTTGTGGTATTGCTTTACCACATTTTGTAAAGAAAGAATACTCATTGCTTAATTGATTTTTCTTGATCCAATATTAGATCAAAGCTATAAAAGCTTACTCTACTCTTCGACATTTCAATTGAAATGTTCGATGAGCTTCTGGTTTGGGCGTGATATTTGATCTTCATCTTAACATAATTTTATGAAAACGGTAATGAGACCTTAAGATTTTAAAAAGTCTTAAGGGTGTACGAAAACCAATAAAAACTTTGAAAATGAAAATCGTCAAAATTTTACTTGCAATATCCTTTGCATTGATTTTTTCTCTTTCTGGAAATGTGCATGCACAAATTAGTATACAAAATGAAAGCATGAGCTTGGGCTCTAAGTCTTCCTTTGTTATGGATTTAAGTGGTGCTGATAAAAAAATGGCCGACAAGAAATGGAAAGAATTTATAAAAGACTACGGCAAAATTGAAAAAAATAAAAAGGCCAAAGAACAATCTGTTTTGCAAGCTTCTTTACCTGGTTTTGAAGGCCCAACAAATGTAACTTTCAAGGCTGAAGAAGGAAAAGACCTTACTCGAGTATATTTTTTCTTCGATAATGGCACCAAGTTTATTGAAGAGGGAGACGAAGATGCCGATGCGGCAAAAGTCTTTTTAAGAGATTATGTCATTCTTGTAGATAAGGAAGTTGCAAAAATTGCACTTAAGGATGGTGAAGGTGAATTAAAGAAATTTGAAAAATCATTGTCTAAGCTTGAAAAGAAAAACAAAAAGCTTCACGATGATATCGAAAAATTCAAAAAGAAAATTGCAGAGGCGGAAGCAGATATACAGCAAAACCTAAAAGATCAAGATGCGGCAAAAGAAGACATTGAAGGACAGAAGGTCAAGGTGAGTGAGCTAAAAGACGCATACAATAGTATTGGTAAAGGATAAGCCTTTATTCAAATCAAATTATAGGGTCAGTATCAGCTTTTGATGCTGGCCTTTTTTTTGTTTTGGCCTTTATTTTTTCTTTTCAACATTTGGATTTTATTTTGATGTTGGATCCAAAATCGTATATGATTGACTTTTATATGATTACTACTTGACAAAATCCGGTTTTCCACATTGGGCTATTATTTTCCACAATTATGCTCTTAGTATCCACATTCTTTCCTTTTGGTTCAAAGATGGGTTCCAATGGAACTTTTAGCTTTGCATTAGTATTTTATTTAATACCAGTTTAATTCATAGTAGAACTCAAAAATGTCAGACCAAAACCCAATAAAATCCGTTGGTGGCAGATTACAGCCAGTAAAGCAAGATGCTGATGTAAACAAACTGGTATATGGAAGAGTGCCCCCTCAGGCCATTCCGTTAGAAGAGGCAGTTTTGGGTGCAATAATGCTTGATAAGGATGCTCTTCCTTCTGTCCTGCACGTATTAAAACCCGAAAGTTTTTACTTGCCCGCTCATCAAGAAATATATTCTGTCATGGAATTTTTATTTTCAAGTTCGAGCCCTGTCGATTTGTTAACAGTACATGAGGAATTAAGGAAGAGGAAGAAAATGGATGAAGTTGGGGGACCAACTTATCTCATGCAATTGGCCGATAAAGTAGCTTCTTCAGCAAACATAGAATACCACGCCAAAATTGTTTCTCAGAAATATATTCAGCGAGAACTAATTAAAGTTTCAACTGAAGTCATTAAGGATTCTTATGAAGACACCAAAGATGTATTAGATCTACTGGATGAAGCAGAACGAAACTTGTATAATATTTCGGACAACAACCTTTCTTCTGAATACAAAAATGTGGCAAGTATTCTGACCGACGTAAAACTCGAAATAGAAAAATCTGCGCAACAGGGTGATGCTTTAACTGGGGTTACCACTGGTTTTGTGGAGCTTGATAAAATGACAAACGGGTGGCAAAAATCTGATCTCATTATTATTGCTGCTCGACCAGGTATGGGTAAAACAGCGTTTACGCTTTCTTTGGGTAAAAATGCTGCCGAACATGGTAAATCCATTGCCATATTCTCCTTGGAGATGAGTAAGAATCAATTGGTCTCACGTTTGATTTCGATGGAGGCCGAGATAAATTCGAAGAAGCTTCGTAATGGCCAGTTAAATGAACTGGAATGGGAAAAATTGCATAAAGCTGTCGATAAACTTTCTGAGTTGAACATGTTTATTGATGACACCCCTGCACTTAATATTTACGAATTAAGAGCCAAGGGACGAAGGTTGAGTCAACAGCATAATCTTGACATGATTGTTATTGATTATCTACAGTTGATGCAAGCTGCTCCTGGCAAGAATAGAGGAAATAGAGAACAAGAAATTTCATCTATTTCTCGTGCCTTGAAAGCCTTGGCCAAAGAGTTAAATATTCCTGTGATCGCCTTATCGCAGCTAAGTAGAGCGGTAGAAACCAGGGGATCAAAAAAACCGGTGCTCTCGGATTTGAGAGAATCTGGAGCAATTGAGCAAGATGCAGATATTGTAACCTTTATTTACAGACCAGACTACTACGAACTGGAAGGGGATTTTCAAGGCCCTCAAGGATTAGCAGAAATTATACTTTCAAAACATAGAAATGGAAGTTTGGGAACTGTCAATCTGAGATTTATTGGAGAATATGTAAAATTTGCTGAGCCAGATCAAACAGGTTTTGATGATTTAAATATTTCTCCCGAAGATATATTTGGAGACCCTACGGCCGGGGGGATAGTCACACGACCTTCGAAGCTAAATGATGATCAAGACGTTCCATTTTAGCAATCATGATGCGCTTAAATAAATATATCGCACATGCAGGTGTTTGTTCTAGAAGGAAGGCTGTGGATTTAATAAAAGGAGGCGAGATCAAGCTCAATGGAAAAGTTGAGCTCAATCCAGCTGTAGAAATTTCTGACACCGATAAAGTTGAATACTCAGGGAAAGTCTTAAAATTGGAATCTACAAAGGTTTATTTGTTGATGAATAAACCCAAAAATTTTGTGACTACATTGTCCGATGAAATGGGTCGCAAAACGGTGATGGACCTAATCAAGGGAAAAGTCAAAGAGCGTATTTATCCGGTTGGACGTCTTGATCGAATGACCACAGGTTTGCTCATGTTAACAAACGATGGGGACATCGCAAAAAAGTTAACGCACCCGAGTCACGGAGTCAAAAAAATATATCAAGTTACTCTAAACAGAGAAGTGACAGAAACAGATTTGGAGACCATCCGAAATGGATTTGAATTAGAAGATGGTAAGGTAAATGTGGATGCAGTGCAATATGTGAAAAACGAATCCAAAAACACCGTAGGTATAGAAATCCATATGGGTAAAAATCGGATCGTTCGCCGAATCTTCGAGCATTTTGATTATCAAGTGTTAAAACTAGACCGTGTTTATTTTGGTGGCCTAACCAAAAAAGATTTGCCTAGAGGATTCTTTCGTCACTTGACGGAAAAAGAAATCATCATGTTGAAACATTTTAGCTAAATGCCCATTGTGTTTGGTCTTTAGCTTTTATACCTTCATGTAAAATTGTATTCATGAGTACAGCGGTACGAAATCTAGAACCCAAAATTCTTTGGAACCATTTTACTGATTTAAACGAAGTACCTAGAGCTTCTAAAAAGGAGGAGCGTATCATACAGTTTATGGTGGCTTTCGCCGAAAGGCTTGGATTGCATCATATAGTTGATGAGTTGGGTAATGTTATAATTAAAAAACCAGCTACCCCTGGTTTGGAAAATCGAGAAACAGTCGTCCTTCAATCTCATTTGGACATGGTACATCAAAAAAATGCCGACACCCTTTTTGATTTTGATACTGAGGGAATAAAAATGTTGGTAGAACAGGATTGGGTTAGAGCTGACGGAACAACTTTGGGAGCAGATAACGGAATTGGTGTGGCTACGATTATGGCGGTTTTGAGTAGTTCAGAAATTGTGCATCCCCCAATAGAAGCTTTGTTTACCATTGATGAAGAAACTGGAATGACTGGAGCATTGGGCCTGAAGGGCGGTTTGTTGGATGGAGCTATAATGCTCAATTTGGATACAGAAGATGACCGCGAGTTAACCATTGGTTGTGCAGGAGGAATTGATATTACCGCCACGGGAGAATATCAACAAACAGAATTAGATGCGAGTAAATATGAGTTTTATAAACTTTCAATAACTGGCTTAAATGGTGGGCATTCAGGCATGGATATTCACAAAGGTTTGGGCAACGCCAATAAATTAATGAATCGAGTTTTGCTCGATTTAATAGAAAGGTTTAAAGTAGAAATTAGTGAAATTGATGGTGGCGGCTTGCGAAATGCAATACCGCGTGAATCGTTTGCAACTCTTGCAATATTGTCACATAATGTTGATCAAGTTCGTGAGTCCATAATCAAATGGAACAACATTATAAAAGACGAGTACGGTACGACAGATGAAGATTGTAGTCTTGACTTAGAAACGGTGGGATCAACGAAGTCGTTTATAAGTACTGAAATTGCTCAGCAAATTCTTAGAGCGATTTATGCTTGCCCAAATGGCATTTATAGAATGTCTCCTGATATTGATGATTTGGTACAAACATCAAACAACTTGGCAAGGGTACTTTTAAAGAATGGCAAATACGAAATTTTGTGTTTAACACGAAGCTCTGTGGATACCGAAAAGATGGATTTGGCTCAAGCCATTAAATCTTGTTTTGAATTGATTGGGGCTCAAATTTCATATGGAGGTTCTTATCCTGGTTGGACTCCGAAACCTTCTGCGGCAATTGTGTCTTTAATGACCACTGTTTATCAAGAAATGTTTGATTCCATGCCGGAGGTAAATGCTTGTCATGCGGGTTTGGAATGTGGAATATTAGGAACAAATTATCCCGAAATGGAAATGATTTCATTTGGTCCAAACATTCGTGGAGCACATTCACCAGATGAGAAAGTGCAGATAAGTTCGGTCCAGAAATTTTGGAAGTATTTTCTTACTGTTTTGGAGCGAATACCAGAAAAGAAATGAAGGTAGGTTTAACAAGCTTCTGTCTTATCCTTTGCAGTTTATTTGCCTTGGCACAAAATCCTTGCCCCGCTTTTCTTGGGACAAGTAGTAGTGCTCAAGTTTCGTTCTCGACCTCTTCAAATATTCTATACGATGGTGCTCCTCTTCCATTGGGTTCGATTATAGTTGCTGTAGATGAGGATGGCAATTGTTGTTCGGAACCATTTATTTGGAATGCGCAGGATACCATAATTGAGATTTTTGGAGAAACCAATTCAGAAGTAGGCTATAAACCAAATGAGCAAATCAGTTTTTTGCTATCAATTGATGGGGTCTGCTTTGCTCAAGCACCAAATGTATTTTTTCAAGGCCATGGAATTGGATTTGAATTTTTTTCAGAGGGCTTGCTTTTTCAACTGAGTACGATGGAAGCGAGCAGTCCGTTTAAGATTTTGCCACCCTTAATAGACTTTCCAAATTGTAATCAAGAATTTGGCAGCATCGAACTTGTAGTTCAAGGCAATGGTAATTTTTCTTATGAATGGTCGCACAATCCATTTTTAAATTCATCCAAATTATTTGGACTTGCTGTGGACACCTATACCATAACTGTTCGTCAAGACGGATGTGCTGATAGCGTCAGTATTGATTTAATTGAAAATCCTTCGATGCCGCCTTTTGAATTTTTAATAGATTCGACCATTACTTCATGTGATACTTTGTTGGTAAGTAATGCTTTGGAATGTGATGGTTGCCAATATACCTGGAATAACGGGCATGCCGAAGAGTCGTTATTGATTACATCAGAAGGGCAATACGCAGTTACCGTTAGTCAGGAGGACTGTGTTACATCGGACACCTTAGATGTTTCTTTTTCGGAAGGCCCTTCCGTTTCTATTTTGGCTGAGGCACAGCAAGCATGCAAAGGCGACACAATACTTCTTATTGGCCAGGGTGCCTTGGAATATCAATGGATTGGTACTGCTTCAATTTTAAATCCTAATGAGGACAGCACCTTAGTAGTTTTAAATTCAAACAGTTACATCTATGTAGTTGGAACAGATTTTTGTAAGTCGGATACTTCCGATATAATTATATCTGTCTATGACCAACCCTCAGCAGGAGAAGATAATTGTTTGGCTTTAGGAGGTAATGGAATTCAATTAAATGCTTCAGGAGCAGTGGATTATTTTTGGGAAGCTAATCCGATTGGACCTGTAAGTAATCCTGATATTGCGGATCCAATTGTCAATCCCTCAGAATCAACTGTTTATATAGTTGAAATGATGGACGAAAATGGCTGCGTTACGAAGGATAGTGTTGCAGTCGAAGTAATTGAAGATATTGTTTCATTTATACCCTTGTACAATGTAATAACGCCAAATGGTGATGGTAAAAATGATGTATTATTTTTTGATGGCCTTGACAAATCACAAGAAAGGAAATTGGTCATATTTGATCGTAGGAAAAAAGTAGTTTACCAGTCTGAAGAATATCAAAACGATTGGGCAGGGACCCATAATGGTTCTCAATTGCCGTCGGGAACCTATTATTATATTCTCACAGTCAATGGACAAGAATTAAGAAACAAGCTTACCATAATCTATGAATAGGTATATTGTCATATTAACTTTTGGACTTCTTGGCTTTCAAGATTTAACCGCCCAATTACTGAATGAGTTATATGCTGTGACGCAAAGAGATTTGGTGTATTGGAATCCCGCTGCCATTGGTTTGGATAGCAGACCTTCCGTTGGCTTGATTTACCGAGAGATCAATTTTGGTTTGGATGCCGCCCCTTTAAATTATGCGGCAAATATTCAATGGCCAGTGAGATTTCAAAATTCAGCGTTCTCTGCAGTTTTGAGTAAAGATTTTCTTGGGGACCAGAGGCAGAATGCCTTAAATCTTGGATATCGTTATTCTATATTCAATCACAGGTTGGACGATCAAAGATTGTATGCCGGCATTTCAGTGGATTTTAAACATCAACGTTTGTTTGGCACTAATTTTTTCTTTAGAGATGAGTTGGATCCACTTATTCCGGTAGAGAATAGAACTAAATGGGGGATAGATGTAAATGCTGGATTATTTTATAAACTATACATAGCCAGTGATCTTGCGGTACGAGATCAGTACATTTCTGCGGGTTTTTCTGTCAATCGAATCCGGTCCAATCCAACAGTATTTCAGGACAGTGTTTCTCAGTTGGACCGGCCAAGGCAATGGTTTGCTTTTGCGGAGTGGGAAATAGATATGGAGGGATTTTTAATTGATGCTAGATCTTTTTTGACCTTTGGTGGACAAAATACCAATTTGGCTGTGCTTTTAGGCATCAAGGATTTTTCTTATCTCAGTGTTTCGGCAGGATATAGAACCAGTCAAGATTTGATTCTTTCTCTCGGATTTGACATGACTGATTTTGATGACAGTGCTTTAGAAGTAGATCTCAATTATTTTTATAGCCTCAACGAGGTGGTAGGGGAGCAAAGAAATGGCGTCCAAATTTCAGTACGTTATTTATTTAAGCCACGTCCTTGGACAACCTCTGATTTTCGATAAGCAGCGAAATTGGAAGCGATAAAACAAAGGTACTTCCTTCTCCAAGTGTTGAACTGACACTGATTTTTCCGTTTAAGTCCTTAATGGCTTCTTTGGTTATAGCCAGTCCAAGTCCGGAACCTTCGTAGTTTTTGTTTTCGATACGAAAACGCTTGTCAAATATATTTTCTAATTGATCTGATGGGATGCCAATGCCATTGTCTTCAAAAGTAAAATGAATATATTTTTCGGACTTTGAGAAAGTAACTCGAAGATCTTTGTCCAATTTGTCATTGTACTTGGCCCCGTTCTCGAGAAGATTTAAAAAGATTTTATAGACATCCGTATAAACACTAAAAATTTCGGGCAGTGGATTAGAATCAATACTTAGGTTCGAATAATTGGCAGATAAGATCAATTTTAGATAGGAAAGCATATTATCCAAAGAAATAACCTGTGCTTTTTCTTGAGGACTCGCTCCAATCAAGCTTTTGTCAAGACTGTCGGTGATCATTTCTTTCATTTGAGAAACGTTGGTTTCTATGACATCAAAATATTTTCCAACTTGAGTTGAATCTTGTAAAACCTTTTTTCGAAGTAGGGATGAAAACGCTTTAATTGAATTTAGTGGAGCCTTCAAGTCGTGTGAGACCAAATAGCTAAAGGATTCTAATTTTGCATTCGAAGACTCCAATTCTTCATTTCTTAATTTTAATTCTTCCACTAATTCTGAAATTCGTTGATCCGATCGTTCTGATCTGCGCGTTATATTAAGTACTAGTAGAATGGTCCCTAAAAAAAATATAGCAAGCAAAACGGTATTGGTTGCTTGATTGAAAGTATGCTCCGAAATATGACCATATCGAGAGGTAATATATTGACCTCCAAAGTGAATACCTATAATTAAAACTATAAAAAGAGCCTTTAGTAGATCTGATGGAGCATAGGTCAATGCAATCATCAAAATAATGGTGTTATAAAATACCAAATTTTGAACGCCAGCATAATACATATTAAGGAAAGAAAGTGTGGCGCTAACTAAAAAGCAAAATAGAGCACTGGACCAGGTGTTCTTTCCAATTTTATTTAAGTACAACCACAGCAACGAAAAAACAAAAGCTGTCGATGCGATTATTGACCCGACTTGATGAGCCAAAGACAACTCAACGATCAATGAAATAAAAATAGAAATAGAAACAAATCCCAAGAAGCGCTGAAACCCTATAGAAAGATTACGTTTTCTTTCTGTCGGATATTTGGAGATATCAATTTGAAAAAAGGAAGTTAGTCTATTTAATATGGTCACGAAATATTCGTTTGTTTCAATAATGTTTCAACTGACACTAGAGTTTGGGTCTTAAAATATTAGTTTCCAACAAGAATGTCAACATCAAAAGTGAGAACAAATTCACTGCCTGTATTTATTTGAGAACCAACTTTTATTGTCCCGCCCATTTCCTCAACTGTTTCTTTAACGATAGAAAGCCCCAAGCCGGTTCCCTTAAATTCATTATTTTCTACTCGGTAACTTTTATCAAATATTTTGTCGTACTCGTTGGCTTCAATCCCGATGCCATTGTCTTTAAAACTAATTTTAACGTACTTAGAAGTTTGTTCGTAGCCAATGGTCAATTTGGGTTTGCTTCGATTGTATTTGGCGCCATTTTCCAATAAGTTTTTAAATATTTTGAAGATTTCGGTGTAGTGCGCCAAAACTGTAGGTAGCGCGTCAGAAATGATTTCTAAATCAGGATATTCTGCAGAAAGAATCAACTTCAACTTATCTACGACATTATTGAGATTCACCGGTTTTTTCGATTTAGTATCTTCTTCTATCAAACTTTTTTGCAGTGTATCATTGATCAATTCTCTCATTTGTTTGACGTTTGAATTGATGATGTCAAAATAATTGGCCACACCTTCAACTTTGTCTTCGGATTTCGCTTTGGCAAGATTTGCGAATCCTTGGATTGAATTTAGCGGGGCTTTTAAATCGTGAGAAACAAGATGACCGAAAGCACGCAATTTTTCATTGGACTGTACTAATTCTGAGTTGCTTTTCTGCAGTTGCCCTACCAGATCTTGAATCCTTTTGGTGCTAACTCTAAATCTTTTGGTTATGCTAAATATCAAAATTAGGCCTGAGAATAAAAAAGCGATGAGAAGAATAGTGTTGCTTTGTGTACTAAATTCAAATGGAGAAAAGTGACCATTCTTTTGAGTCCAATAAGCGCTTGCAGCATAACAGATGCATAAAAAAATCAAAAAAAGAAATTTGTAAATTTCCCTTCTCCCAAAAGTAATCCCAACCATAAGTATTATGGTATAGCAAAACATAAGGTTGTTTATTTCGGCATAATTGAGATTAAGAAAAGTTAAGAACAAGGTAGAAACAACACAGAAGGTTCCACTTGCTAAAACATTATAGCCTTTGCGATTGAGTAAAAGCCAAATAAAATTCAAGACCAACCACAACAGAGTTAGTTGACTTCCTAATGGATTTTGCTGCAACAATTCTATGGCCAAAATGATAAGTCCACAGACAAATCCTGAACACAGAAATAAATGAAAACCTACCGCCAGATTGAAATTTCTCTCCGTGGAATATTTATTGGGATCAACAAGAAATATATTTTTTACACTCATGTTCGGTCTAAATCAATTTCGTAAAAAGGACGCTACAATACCGAATAAGGCAATAAATCTAAGATTGATATATTAAAAAAACGTTGCATTTGTTAAAGAATTATTAATACGAATCTGTTCGTAGTAAGTTTCACGAACTACGATTATATTCGTAGATAATTACGATGTGTTTCGTATTAAAAATCACACCATGAAAAAACCTTCAGAGGCAGAATTAGAAATCTTACAACTTCTTTGGACTCAAGGCGGATCAACCGTAAGGGAGATCAACCAAAAACTTCAATCTTTAAGAGTGGTTGGATATACAACGACGCTAAAAACAATGCAAATCATGTATCAAAAAGGATTGGTTAAACGAAAGGCGGAAGGCAGAGGGCATATCTATTATGCAATAGCAAATGAAGAAAGTACCAAGAAAGGACTTCTGAATGAATTTATCAAGGCGACATTTCAAGGCTCGACAAGTAAATTGGTCATGCAAGCATTGGGTGGAAGTAAAACGACTAAAGAAGAACTTGAAGAGATTAAAAAATTAATCAACAAACTTGAAAATCAATAAATAATGATGGAGTCTATATTCAGCAGTGATATGGCAAATGCCATTAGCCTTACCGTTTTGCATTCGTTGTGGCAAGGGGTAATGATTGGTTTGGTATTATGGTTGGCATTAAGAGTAGCCCCTATAGCTAATGTTAGATTAAGATATCATTTAAGTTTAATGGCATTGATGCTTCTCCTGGTAAGTGGCATTTGCACATTTTTGTATTTTTCGAATGTAGCACAAAATGCAACATTGAGTTTTGAAGGAAGTTGGTACGAAATATCTAATTTGTTATATACCACAGGTTCAGATCAATACGAGCAGGAAATATTATTTGCATCATTTAGGCCTTTAGTTTTTATTGTCTGGATTACAGGGGTATTGGTATTGAGTTTAAGGCTGCTTTTAAATTTTTTGCACCTAAAATTTATTGCCCAAAAAAGAAATACTCACGAAAACGTTTTTTTAAGCCGTCTTTTGGAGGAATGTAAAAACCGATGGAATTCCTCAAAAAATATTTCTGTCTATGAGTCTTCTTATGTTTCATCACCTGTAAGTTTTGGTTGGTTTCGATCAATTATCTTATTGCCTATTGGGATTTTAAACCAACTGGAAGTTCAAGAAATTGAGGCAATTTTAGATCATGAAATTGGGCATATTTTACGCAATGATTTTATCGTCAACTTGGGCCAATCATTAATAGAAACCCTTTTCTATTATCATCCAGTGGTGTGGTGGATTTCAAGAAATATTAAGAATGAAAGAGAATTATGTTGCGATCAGTTCGCATTGAAATATTTTGATGATATGCAGTATGCCAAAATTTTGGTCAAACTGCAAGAACTAAGTTGGCAAAAACCACCTGTATTAGCTATGCCTCTAAGCACTAATGCACACACCTTATCAAATAGGATCAAAAGAATTTTAAATATGAAACAAAGCAAAGTAAATTTTAAAACAAAGCTTCTAACCACCATTTTAGTTTTGTCGTTGTTTGTCATTTTTTCTTTTACCATCAAAAATGACCGATGGGTAAATGAAATGGAACCTCTTATGAATG
The DNA here is from genome assembly GCA_020627705.1 of Saprospiraceae bacterium. Lineage (GTDB taxonomy): Bacteria > Bacteroidota > Bacteroidia > Chitinophagales > Saprospiraceae > JAHDHU01. The sequence continues at coordinate 94,946 of JAHDGJ010000003.1, read as the reverse complement.
CTGCCGAAATAGCGCCTTTAGCTCTTGATGAAACGGCATTGACTTTGAATCGACTGGTAGAGGATACTATCCCTAAATCCGTTGAAAAACAGATTGACATTCGAATCAAAAAGAATGATGAGGAAGTAGAGTTGGAAATGAATGAAGAGGGTATTCAAAGACTGTCGATAGATGGACGTAAGATTCCCAAATCAGAATATGTGGAGCATCAAGAATTAATCGATCGACTCACCAATAGATTGGATCAATTAAATATTGATGAAGAAAACGATCAAATGCAATTATACTTTGGTGGAAATTATCAAGAATTACTCGAAGGTAAATCCGAAGAATTTGCGGAGATGTTCGAAAATCTTGAACATTTAGAGGATTGGCATATTCAACATTACAATTTTCCACAATTAGATGAGAATTCAAATGTTTGGATATTTCCAGATGAGGCCTTGGCATCTGCATTTGATTGGGAAGAAGGAGATGGCCCAGAAGAATTCAAACAAAAGATAAAGGAGTTTCAAAAGTCCGTTAAAAGGAAATTTAAAGATTATGAGTTTGAATTTCCTCAGGGCTTAAATTTTGAAGAAGATATAGAAAAGAGTCTTGCTGAAGCAATGGAAAAAATTCATGAAGGAAATTTTGAAATTCATAAACTCGAACATGACAAAAATTTTCAAAAACTCAAAGACCTTGAAAATTTGCGACCCTTTGATTTTCACAATGATCTTCCATTAAATTTTAATCATAATAATTTTACTAACAGAAACAGTTCTTATTCTAAACTGCATAAAGAATTGAATAGGGATGGACTCTTAGAAATAGGGAAGCTCAATAAGATAGAGTTGACAAAAAAACATTTGAAAATTAATCGAGACAAAATGCCTCGAAATATTCACCAGAAATATTTGCGCTTGTACGAAAAGCTTACGGGTTTTCCTTTAACAGGTAAAACCAAGCTCGAGTTTGAATTGCAAGGACAAGAAAGTCGAAGATTAAGAACGATTTAAAAAAAATGGGGGCGAAAATTTCGCCCCCATTTTTTTACTCTTTGTCTTTATCCTTTTTGACATCCTTCACGGCATCTTCCACATCCTTTGTGGCTTTTTTGAGTTTGGCTAAATCACTTTCTTTGCCTTTCTTTTTTTCAACTTTTGGTTTGGTTTTGGACTTGGATTCTTCTTCCGAAAATGTAAACCCTTTGTTATCCGTACCTATGTAGATGGTGTCGCCCGGACCATATGCACCACTTAGCACTTGTTTAGACAATTCGTTTATGATCTCTTTTTGAATTACTCGCTTCAGGGGTCGAGCACCAAATTGTGGATCATAACCAAGATCTGCTAATAAATCCATCGCCGAATCAGAAAACTCAATGGCTATCTCTTGTTTGGCAAGATTCTTTTTGGTTTTCTTCAGAACTAAAAACGCAATCTTTTTAATTTCTTCTTTGGTCAAAGGAAGAAACATGATTTTGTCATCAATACGATTCAAAAATTCTGGCCTTAAATTTTCTTTCAGCGCTTCAAAAACCTCAAGACGAGTCGTCTCTATAATATCTTGTTTGTGCTCATCTCCAACGGCCTCCAGATCTTCGAAATTTTCTAGAATAGTTGGAGCTCCCATATTGGAAGTCATGATTATGATAGTGTTTTTAAAATTAGCGACTCTTCCTTTGTTGTCCGTCAATCTTCCATCATCCAACACTTGTAATAGGATATTAAATGTATCAGGATGTGCTTTTTCTATTTCATCAAGTAGAATAATGGAATAGGGCCTTCTTCTAACCGCTTCAGTAAGTTGGCCTCCTTCATCATAACCTACATAACCAGGAGGCGCTCCAACCAAACGAGATACACTGTGCTTTTCTTGATATTCACTCATGTCTATACGAGTAATTGCTTTGTCGTCGTCAAAAAGAACTTCCGCTAAGGATTTGGCTAACTCGGTTTTACCCACTCCAGTTGGTCCCAAAAATATGAATGATCCGATGGGTTTATTTGGATCAGAAAGTCCCGCTCGTGATCTTCGAATAGCATCACTCACCGCTACCACTGCTTTTTTTTGCCCAATCAATCTTTTGCCAATTTCATCTTCCAAATGCAGAAGTCTTTCTTTTTCGGACTTCATCATTTTTGTAACAGGAATTCCAGTCCACTTAGCAATTACTTCTGCAATGTCATTGCCAGTAACTTCTTCATTGGTAAATCTTGAGCCTTCCGGAAGTTTGTCCAATTTGGCTTCCGCTTTTTTGAGCAATTCTTCTTTTGCCTTTATGTCTCCATGTTGAATTTTTGCAACTTTAGCAAAGTCGCTTTCTCTTTCCGCTACTTGGGCTAAATGTTCCAGGTCTTCAATGTCCTTTTTTATCTTTTGTATTTCGTCAACTATTTCTTTTTCACTTTTCCATGCCGCACGCACACTGTCTAGTTTTTCTTTTGTGTTAGCAATTTGTTCGGTAATTGACTTAAGCTTCTTTTCATTTTTTTCTCTTTTGACAGTTTCACGTTCTATTTCTAGCTGCCTCAATTTTCTGTCCATTTCATCTATTTCTTCCGGAACAGAATCCAACTCTAGCCTTAGTTTGGCTGCCGCTTCATCAATGAGGTCAATCGCTTTGTCTGGAAGTTTACGCTCTGTTATATATCTATGAGACAATTCGACAGCCGCAACCAACGCTTCGTCAAGAATGTCCATTTTGTGGTACACTTCGTATTTATCTTGAATTCCTCTCAGGATACTGATCGTGTCTTCTACAGAGGGTTCATCAATGTATACCGTTTGAAACCTTCGAACCAAAGCTTTGTCCTTTTCGAAATGTTTTTGGTATTCATCAAGTGTGGTTGCCCCTATTGTGCGCAATTCACCTCTTGCCAAAGCCGGTTTTAATATGTTGGCTGCATCCATAGCACCGTTTCCTCCACCGGTACCTATCAAAGTGTGAATTTCATCGATAAATAGAATAATTTCTCCATCAGCTTGCTGTACCTCTTTAATAACGGCCTTTAACCTTTCTTCAAATTCTCCTTTAAATTTTGCCCCTGCAACCAGCGCGGCTAAATCCAATGTAAAAATTCTTTTGGAGGCTAAGTTTTCAGGAATATCCTGTTTCACAATTCTCCAAGCAATACCCTCAACAATAGCTGTCTTACCGACTCCAGCCTCTCCTATAAGAATGGGGTTGTTCTTTTTTCTTCTACTTAAGATGTGAAGGATTCTTCTTATTTCTTCATCTCGTCCAATGATAGGATCTAGTTTTCCTGTTTCCGCACGCTCACATAAATTAATGGCATACTTTTTCAAGGCATTGAATTCTTGATCTGATTGTTCTGTCACTTTTCTTCCTTTTCTTAATTCTTCAATAGCTAGTTTTAGATTTTTCTCTGACGCTCCAAGATCTTTTAAGATTTTGGAAGCCTTGTCTTTTCCTGATATAATACCAACAAGAATTAATTCCAGGGATATATAGTCATCCCCAAAATCCTTCATTTTCTTTTTAGCTCTGCTGAGAGCTTGATTGGCATCGTTGGTAAGATATTGTTTGCCAATTCCATCACCAGATACTTTAGGTAATTTTTCGAACGCTTTGTTAAGTTCTCTTTTTAGGACAGCAAGATTCACTTCCATTTTATTAAAGAGAAACTCTGACAATTGCTCGTCCGTATCAATAATGCTTTTAACCAAATGGGTGGTATCCACTTGCTGTTGATCCAAGCTCCCGGCCAATTGTTGTGCCTTCAAAATGGCTTCTTGAGCCTTTATTGTAAAGTTATCGTAAGTCATAAGTAGTACTTCTTGCTAATACAATATCAAAATAGTGACCAAAGCGCATTTGGTTCCCTTTTTTTCTAAGAATGTCAGTTTTCTATTCAAATGTTGCCAAAAAGTCAGAGAAAAGATTCAAATCAAGCAGCGAAAAGAAAAAGACTTAGGTCTTAAAGTCAAGTTCCCTTTAGAAAACTTCGTACCACCATGAAAAAATTAACTTTTATACTAATCGCCCTTCTAAGCTGTATTCAAAATATTTCCGCACAAACAGAACCCTATTATATCGTGCAAGAATCTGTCTTTTGTGATGGAGCCATTCTTTGTGTTGAACCCAATTCTGAAGAAATTGGATTAATTGAATGGACGGTTTTCCAATTTGCAGGTAATGTGATTTTTGAGCAAGTAGATACCATTGGGCAATGCGTAGAAATTTGGGGATTAGCTCCAGGAACCTACACAGCACAAGCATTCCTTTATGATCATGATGGAATGCCCATTTTCATTTTTGGTCCTAATGGGAATACACTTCAATATTTGGAAACAGACTTTTATATCCAGGAAACACCATTTATAGAAATATATTCTAATGCTATGGATTTTTGTCCTGCTAGTCCAAGTTTTGGATGTGATAAAGTTTGTGAATTCACTACGGTTACTTACTACGCTACAGACTGGAACAGTACTGGTCAAGTAGGCTTGTATGAATGGAATGTAACAGGGGCGGAGTCTTGGCAATTAAATGGTTTGGATGAGCTTGTAGTAAATTGGGGCTCTGCCGGAACAGGTCAAGTAGATGTTTTTTTTGAAGATTGGGGTGGATGCGCAAATAGTGCTTCGAAATGTGTGGAAATTCTTGCTTCGCCTGAAGCAGAGTTTAACACCATGCCGGGCGTAGAAAATGGGGTTTTAACGGTTTGTCAAGGACAAGAAGTGAGTTTTGAGAATGAGTCTTTAGGCGCGATTTATTATGATTGGAATTTTGGTGATGGAGGGACTTCTATTGAAGCTAATCCAGAGCATGTTTTTTCTAATATAGGAACGTTTGAAGTGAAGTTAATTGCTAAAAACGAATGCCTTTGTACGGATACTTCCAGACTGGAAGTAATTGTTGAGCAAAACCTTACACCTATCATTGATTGCGTTGGGACTATTTGCAAGTTAGATACCGTAAGCTATACTTCTGATGCTGATTGTACTCAGTTTTTCTGGACGGTTTCATCCAATGGAGTAATTGTTGGCGGAGGCGGAACCTCGGACAATTTTGTATCCATTGATTGGCAAGGAGGTCCAGTGGGTAATATTGAGTTGAGTGTGGATAATTGCAATGGGATTTATTGTGTAGAACCGGCATTGGCTCAAGTCCCCATAATAACGGGTGATGCCAAAATTGAGGGACCCGAAAATGTATGCAAAGGATCAACTGAAGTGTACACCATACAAGACTACAATGCTACCTACTACAACTGGTCTGTGTCATCTGGTCAAATTATTTCTGGACAAGGCACGAATGAAGTTATTGTCGAATGGTCAAGTCCTGGAAATGTACCTGGAATGGCAGAGATATCTGTTGACTATGAAAATTGTTATTTCGAATGTACAGGAGCAGATTCGAAGCAAATAAGAATAGTTGATGAATTTTTGGGAGTAGGTCCTATTGAAGTATGTCCTGAATCTATAGAGGAGTACACGACCTTAGAAGTTGGAGGTATCGGAAAAGTAATGAGTAATTGGACACTAAAAGACAAAGACGATGTCGTGGTTTGGTCTTTCAACAACACAGAAACTGTAAACATTCCTTTTCCATCTGAGGTAGGAGCCTATATGTTAATTATCGAGCCCATTAATGCCAATGATTACTGTAATGATTTTGTCGAGATGATCATTAATATTATCGAAAGACCTGTTCCTCCCACGGGCATACTAGGCGAATTAGCCATTTGTCCAGGATCATCTTATCAATATGAGGCATCAACAACATTGTCTGATGCTAGCTTTAATTGGTATGTAAACAATGGAGGTGTCATTGAAGAATTTGAGGGGAATCCAATTGCAGTTACTTGGGCTTCTACTGGGCCATATGAGCTCATGGTTTCGCAAACCCTTTACGATAGATTGCCATGTGAATCAGAAAGATTTACACAAAGTATAAATACAATTACTGGAGTTTCGCTTGCGGGCAACAATGAAGTATGCGATCAAGAAATACATAGTTATGTAGCAGACTTTATTGAAAACGCAAGTTATACTTGGACCATAAGCCCTTCGGATATGGGCGTTATTACTACAGAAGAAGATAAAAATGAAATAGAAATTCAGTGGAGTAAAGTAGGAACTGCTCAACTCACCGTTGATTTATGTGGCTTTAGTGAAAGCAGGGAAATCAAAATAAATGCCTTGCCAGAACCTGTGGTTGCAGGACCTAGTGAGCTTTGTGCTAACGAAACAGGTTCGTTTACTACCAATAGCAATTACAACGACTATCGGTGGTATAATGAAGATTTGGTACTTGTTTCGAGTGCAGATGCTCCCGATTTATTTCCTGGAAGCTATGAATTGGTTGTTACAGATGATAACGGTTGTACAGGCAATACATACTTTACAGTAGAAACACTTCCTATCCCTAATATCAGAATTTCAACACCGGATGCAACAGGAATTTGTTTAGCAATAAATGATCCTTTTCCTTTGTTGTATGCCCTCGACTCAGATGTCGGATATTCATGGCAATGGTACATGGATGGTACTTTGATGGCTGGAGAAACAAATGCGACGCTAGACGTGAAAGCTGTTGGAATCTATCATGTTGAAGTCACAGCTTTAAATGGATGTAAAAACATTTCGAATACCTTGGTAGTTTTTGACTGGTGTGATCCTAATGGGGGAGGTGTTTGTAATGGTGGCAATTGTAATCTTGATTATTGTGAGAATCCTAATGGTGTTTTGGACTTTACTTTTGTCCAAGCGGGCCAGTGCAACGAATGGGATTTTACCAATACCTCTGTTAATTATGAAACTGGAAGCTTAGAGTGGAATTTTGGTGACGAAGCAGTGTTTAATGATGTTTCTACCTTGGATAATCCGAGTTATACATTTACCAATGCAGGATTTTATCATGTATTATTGACAGGTAGAGTTGAGGATGGAGATAATCTTGGTTCTTATTGCGATATTTGGCGAAGCAAGGTTGTAACCGTACCGGCGGCAGCGAAATTTGATTTGGATACAGGTTGTCCTGGAGAAATAACGAAATTTTACGACAATTCAACTTTCATTCCAGGAGAAGATATCGTTAGTTGGTCATGGGATTTTGGCGATCCGCTTTCTGGTGCAAATAACATATCAAATGATCAAGATCCTACGCATATATATACCGAAGTAGGCAGCTATGTAGTTAGTTTAGAAATAGCTACGGCAAGCTGTGTTTCTCGATACATCCAAGAAATAACGGTTTACCCAAAACCAGAAGTTACCATTATAGAACCTGATGTCTTGTGCGCTAATACCTCTATAGAATTTGATGGCTTAACTTCTGATCCAATTGTAAAATGGTCATGGGATTTTGGCGATCCAGCATCAGGTGATCTTAATGTAGCTTCGGTAAAAAGAGCATTTCATTCTTTTTCTACCTCTGGAAGCTATACAGTTTCGCTCACAACAACGAATGTTTATGGATGCCAGGAAACCGAACAAATTATAGTAGAGATAGAAAACAATGGACTCAATGGTCCAATTATTTCGGATCAACCTAATCCTATGTGTGATGGTGAAACAGCCATGTTGACAGCTCCATCAGGAGGAGTAGAATGGTTGTGGAGTACAGGTGCCATTACCGAATCAATAAATATCACTAGTTCGGATGTATATAATGTAACCATTACAGATGTTAATGGTTGCATGTATACTCCTTTAGAATATACCCAAGAGTTACTGCCCAAGCCTACTAGTACAATTCGTGCAGTCAGCGTTAACGAATACGGACAACCGTTAATGTATACTTATGGTACCTATTCTGTTTGTGAGGGAGAGGATGTTTATTTAGAAGTAATTGAAAAAGAAAATTACAGCTATCAATGGTCTACAAGTGAATCTGGCAGTACGATCGAATTTTCAGAAGATCGTGGCAATCAGTTAGAGGCCGGCACTTATGAGTATACTGTGCAATTAACGGATACCAATACAGGCTGTTCTAATACCATTGGACCAATAGAGATTATTGTCAATCCGGTACCACTAAATGTCACTATAGTTTCGACACCATCTGGGTATTTGTGTGGAGGCAGTAATGTCGAATTAGAAGTGTCCAGCCCCAACAATAACTTCACCTATTATTGGAACACCGGGGTAATCGGTACAAGTACTTCTGTTTCTATGGCAGGTGATTATTATGTCGTTGCGGTAAACCAATTTGGCTGTGAAGCAGAGAGCAATACCATCGAGGTAAATGCAGGACCGGATATAGGACTGATTCCAAATGGTTGTTTTGAGCGATGTGGTCCAGATACCTTGTGCCTTCCTAACATTCCGAATGTTGTGAGTTTCCAATGGTATTATGAAGGGCAGCAAGCCACGGGTCCTACTGCCATGTCATCTGATTTTATTATCGAGCAATCTGGAAGCTATTATGTCGAAATGATAGACGCTTCAGGATGTATGACCACCTCTGAAGAATTTACTGTGACTTTGATTGACCCAATAGGTAACATTGATGGAGTGGTGTACTTAGATGTCAACGAAAATGGCATATTGGACAGCGGCGATACGCCTATAGAAGGAGCTCAAGTATTCCTTAGCAATGGATCTTTAGGTGATGTTGATTCTTTGATCACCAACACAAACGGAGAAATAATATTTGAAGAAGTGCCTTCAGTTTTGTACGATGTTTCTGTAGATGTTTCCACTCTTCCTTTGGGTGTTGAGCCTTATACTAACCCAGTAGGTGCAGAACTCCTTGGTTGTGATGCTGAAGTTAGTTTTGAAATTTTATGCCAAAAGGTTTGCATCACTGTTCAGCGAGACACATTGATCGAGTTTTGTCATGGTACAAATTCTTTTGAAGGCATCCTTATTGACCAAGACACAAGTTTTGTTCAAACTCTTCAAACTTTTGAAGGCTGTGATTCTATAGTAAATGTGAGCGCTGTTGTTTATGACGAACTCCAATTGGATTTTACGGAAGGGCTGTCGTGTTATGAGGCCAACAGTGGTTCTTTATCTATCGAAAGTCTTTCAGGTGGCAAGGGTGCATACGAAATTTTTATTGATGGTCAAGTGATCGTTGATCCATCAAATGAACTTTATGAAGTAGGCATGCACACCATAGAAATCAGAGATGAATTAGGCTGTTTGTTGACAGATGAATTTGAGATTGTTGAATTAGACGAAATTGTAGCAGAGGTAAATTCTTCACCTTCATGTTTTAATGCGGATACTGGGACGGTAAGTTTAAGTTCTACAGTAGGAGGCCAAGGCACGTACAGCTATGAGTTAAATAATCAATCTATTACCGATTTCTCGACGCTTTCTCTTTCAGCTGGTACATACAATTTGCTTGTTTCAGATGCTCTGGGTTGTTCTGCAGAAGTGGAATTTGAGATTGAGGAAATTGGGCCTATTGATTTTAATGTAACAGTCCCTGAGTTGGCTTGTGATGAAACGGAGGATCTGATAGAGGTTGAAATATTATCTTCCAATGTAGATATAAGTTGGAATGATGGAAGTACAGATAAAATCCTAACGGTTACTCAACCTGGCACGTATAACTTTATGTTAGAAAATGATTGCCAAATATTAGAAGAACAAATTCGAGTCGAAAGTGAAGATTTGGAGAATGGTGGATTTTATGTTCCTAATATTTTTTCTCCAAATGCAGATGGAAGCAACGATGAGTTTTATTTTATGACTAATCCTGCAGCGCAATTTGAAGATTCGCAATTAAAGATATTAGATCGTTGGGGAGGATTAGTTTACAGTACTGATGATCCGACAGCTCCTTGGGATGGTAGATTTAAAAACAAGGATTTATTGCCTGGAGTATATGTGGTTATGTTTAATGGAGTGCTAAATTACTGTCACTCCTCAGTAGAACATGAAGTACATAAAGAGTTAACTATTGTGAAGTAGTTTTTCATAGACTATTTGCAGCCACCGCTTGAATAAAGCGGTGGTATTTTATTTTCGCACAAGTTCAAACACCAAACATTCGGAGGAATTGAAGAATTGTTTTCTGAGAAACTTAAATCCTAATCGTTGATAAAATCGATGAGTGTTGTTGTGTGGATGATCAATTTCTGCAAGGAGTATTTGTCTCCAAGAAGGATTTCTATTTAATTCAAAACTCCAATTCCAATCTTCATCGTCGTCCGAATTAATCACATGTTCTTTTGTATCCCAATATTCTAGTACATCGAGGTCTTTAATTTGTGCTTTTCTAAATGTGATCAATTGCTTCAAAGAATTCGCATTACAGGATATTGCTGAAAGGTTTGTTCGTAATGTGGACTTCGCTCATATATAAAACGAAGTTGAGCATTAGGATCTTCCGAAAATGCACTGTCTTCTTTTTTCTTTGCTTCGAAAGCTTTACGTAGTTTTTTGTCTTTTTTAAGGATGCTCTTGGCAAGATCTTCGAAAACATAAGGCGAGAAATATTCTTTTTGCATGAGAATACCATCGAAAAAATTCCACGCAAAAAATGAATCAGGCGCATGCGGCTCCAGTGTTTCGACAATATACCGTTGCTTCTCTTGAGAAGTTGCTACAATAAAATCTCCAGCATAATATTGTTTTTTCGTTTCAATAATTTCGAGCTCAACATCTTTGTGTAAAAAATGCCCTTCATATGGTCTTGGCACTGAGCTGTAATCGCTGATATAGTACAGCTGACCACTTACAACAGAATCCTTCTTTAGTTGCGTCATTTCAACACCATTCCATTTGAGTCTTTGTATAACGTCATGGTATGCCTGCGGTATAATATATTTTTTGGGCACTTCTACATTTAGACTCGCCTTGTAGGTATTATAAAAAGGCACTTTTTTGTTATACTTTTTAGAACGATCGTAAAACAACCTCGAATGCCCAGTTACTTCACTAGGTTTATAGCTGGCCTCAAAGCCTTTAAATTTAAGTTCTTCAACCTTTTCCATATCCATTGTCCAATTAAGGGCAGCATTTTTGTTTTTGTTGTAATTGGAATCAGCTTTCTTTTTTGCCACGATCACTTTGCTATGATCCTTCTCCAAATATTCTAACATTGTTGTCATAAAAGCATAGGTGCTAAGAACCCGGTCTTTGTATGGTTTTAGCATATGCGTTTCTGGCATAAATGAAATTGTATTGTGCAAGGTGGCATAACCTGATGAATAACGAGGTAAATCTAGAAATCCTGCTATGCCCTCATCTGGTGTTGATCGACTATATACATAAGGCGTCATTTCCCATTTTTTCTTTTTCATTTTTTGGTACAAATAGGGAATCATTTCTTTGACCATCAATTGTGATAGAGGTTTAGACAACTTATCTTTTTGAGTGGCGATCAAAGTCATGGTGTATTGATAATCCGCACCATTGGAAGTATGATTGTCAATCATAATGGAAGGATTCCATTTGTTGAAAAGCTTATTAAAAGATTGAGCATTTTTACTGTCGCATTTAATAAAATCTCTGTTTAGATCTAAGTTTTTAGCATTACCTCTAAAGCCATATAGCTCGGGTCCTTCTTGATTGGCCCGACTGCTAGGTCCTCGGTTTAAACAACCCCCAACATTATAGACAGGGACTACTACGATGACGAGATTTTGAAGCAAGTCATTTTTTAATGTTCCATCTACGAGATCTCTTACAAGCATCATACTGGCATCAATGCCACACGGTTCGCCCGGATGGATTCCGTTATTGATGAACAAGACTGTTTTACCTGATTTTTTTATTTGTATCGGATCAAAAACTTTTGAGCTCGAAATAATTATTTCATGCAAGGGCTTACCTATATCGGTCTGCCCAAATTTGTTACATTGGATTTCTGAGTATTTTGCAGATAATGTTTCGTAATGGGATATAATTTCGTCGTATGCCGCCGAGTAATTGTTGTTTTTTTCAAATGGAGTGATCAATGTTGGTGTAGACATTTCTAAAGAGTTTAGGTTTGGTCTAGAACAAGAAAATGACAAGAGTATAAACAGTAGAAAAAGATGGATTTTCATTCAATCAAATGGATGATGAGTAAACAATACATAACTAAAAGACTAATATTAAGACAATTTGAGGAAAAGGATGCACTAACCATGTACAAGCTTAACAGTGATCCTGAAGTTTTGAGGTTTACTGGTGATGCCCCATTTGAAAATATAAATACAGCCAAAAAATTTTTGACTGCATATTCGGAATATTCGAATCATGGATTTGGAAGATGGATTGTATACGAAAGGAGTTTAAAAAAGGATTTGGGTTGGTGTGGTTTGCGAAAGAATACACAGGGTGAAATTGATTTGGGCTTTAGATTTTTTAGAGAATTCTGGGGCAGAGGTTATGCTACACAATCGAGTTTAATTTGCCTACACATAGGATTTGTGCATTTCAAGCTTGATCAAATAGTCGGTAAATGCCTTCCACAAAACAAAGCATCTTCAAAAGTCTTGTTAAAAATTGGAATGGAAAAATTCGAAAATCGCATTATTGAGGACAAAAAATGGCTAGTATATCGAATATTGAAGGATGATTTTTTAAAGGATTCTTCACATTTGATAAACGTCAAGTTAGAATCAAGTTAAATCCATTTGGAATATTGAAAATACTGTGGAAAGGGGATTATTTTTGGAGTATGAATACGATGAAAAAATGCTTTTTATTTCTTTTGACAATAGGAGTTTTCGCATGTACCGATGACACGGACACTCCAACACCTCAATGTATTGAAGATTTGCTAACTGATTTCCAAACTACTGCAGCATGTGAAGGAGACAACTTGGCAAGTTGGAATTTTCAAGGCGATAAAGTGTATTGTTTTGCCTATGGAACGTGTACTTCTGTTGGTATAGCTGATATCTATGATGAAAACTGCACCCTAATATGTACAATGGGTGGCACTGCCGGACTTACTACGTGCAATGGAGTGCCTTGGGAAGGCAATGCGACCAACGAACAGACTATTTGGACAAAATAGGTTCGAAAAAGTTTAAGCACATATACCATACAATAGTTATATTATATATGTAATTTTATCATAATATGTAATTTCACTTCGGTGAAGGGATAAAATTCATGTATGAAAACTACACGTTCCTTAACGGGAGCGCTCATGCTCTTTGCGTGGGCAGCCCACTGTATTACTCTCCATGCAAGTGCGCCTGATGCTTTTGCACTAAGTTGTCCTCCAGACTATTTTGTAAGCTGTGAGGATGAGATATGGGATTTGTCGATTTACGGCAATGCTTATATCCATACCTATAAAGGAGCCATACCCGCTGGAGATCCAGTTGTTCAGTGGAATCTCAATGCGTGTGATGTTGGAGAGGTTTTAAGGACGTGGTCTACCAAAGACTATTCTGGTGTGGTACACTCTTGCACTCAAACCATACATGTCAGTTCTAACGGTGGTTTTGATCCTTCGACCATTGAATGGCCGGAGAATCACCAATTGGAAGGTTGCGATCCAGACATACATCCCAGTAGTTTCCCCTCGGCAAATGGATATCCAGTGTATACGCCTTCAATTTGTTCGAATATTGGAGTCAATTATCAGGATAATGTCTTTGTAATTAGTCCAAGCTGCAAAAAAATCATCAGAAAATGGACCTTGATTGATTGGTGTGTGTACAATAAAACTGGTGTAGGTGGGGGAGAATACAAATATTTTCAAGAAATTAAAATTGTTCAAACTGATCAACCAGATTTAAGTTTGTGTCCTCAAGAGGTTACTGGAAAAACCCACAATTGCGAACAAGGAGAAATAGTATTTCCAGCCTTAGAAGTACCCCCTAATTCTTGCGGGGTGGATTTTAAGATTACCAACAACTCGCCGTATGCCCTGAGTGGAGGAGCTGACATTTCTGGTACTTATCCCTTAGGCACGACTCCAGTAAAATATACCATTGAATATGGGTGTAATAAGAAGGCATATTGGTATGTGGATGTAATTATGGAGGATGGTTCTGCACCAATACCTTACTGTTATCCAAAATTACACGTTCCCTTATCTCCTGTAGATACTGATGGAGATGGAGTTAAAGACAATGGTTTATTAGAAATATGGGCTAAAGATTTTGATCAGGGTTCTTATTCTTTATGTGGCTTTGATGTAACGCCTTCTTTTTCTCCAGATGAAATTTTAATGAACATGTCCTTTGATTGCTCCGATGTTGGAGAGAATACAATCAATATTTACTATCACAGTGCTAATGGGAATGTCTCGTACTGTACGGTAATATTGGATGTTCAAAACAACAGCCAAATTCCAAATTGCGAAGCCATAGATGATGTCGATTCTGGATTGGTTCGAATTGCTGGCGGCGTTAAAGATGTTTTTGATCAATCAGTTGAAGAGCTAATGATAGAATGCTTACATAGCTATATCGATACCACCATTATCACTGAAGTTGATACAGTGGTCAGTTATGTACTCATCGATAGTTTTTACAATGCGGCAGGAATACTTATCCACAATTACGAACAGCATGAAGATGTTTTTGTGACCAGTGATACTAGCTATGTGGAGTACAGAAAAATCACACATAGATTTACGGATGATCAAGGATCTTATCTGTTTGATAGCGTTCAAATAAATAAGAATTATGAAGTGTATGGCTTAAGTGACGAAACTAATCTTGTACAACTTGACAAGTGTGATTTAAATGTGTTGGTTGATCATATCACTGGAGTTCAACTAATAGAAGACCATCAATTGTTGTTTGCAGCCGATGTTGATTGTAATGATCAAGTGGATTTTGATGATTTAAAGAATTTGATTTTTTATTTATCTGGCGCCATTGAGGCATTGCCTTGCGATAAAACAGTTTATGTTTTTCCTAAGGAGTCTGAACAATTTAAACAAGAATCTGATAAAGCCATTCATTGCATTGATATAGAAAACGATTTACTTACCGCGGATTTTACATTATTAACAAAAGGAAACTTATGCTCACACGAAACTTCTTTAATTAATCCTTCATCAGATATGAATATTTTAACCTCTATTTCAGAAAAGTTACCGCTGGTATTTAGAACTGAAATAAAATCAGAATTGGATCGCATCTATTCAACACCTGCAGAATTTGAATTATATCCTAACCCTTTTAGTGAGCAATTTGTACTGTCCATTAAAAATCCAAAATCGCAGATTATTCAGATGCAAATTTTTAATGCCAACGGTAAAAAGGTATATCGTCGATCCGCATTTCTTGAAAAAGGGATTCAATCATTCGAGACGGACCTAAGTCCATATCCCTCTGGCGTCTATTTTTATCAAGTGACTTTGGGTGATACAGAATTTCATGGAAAGGCCATTAAAAAATAAAACTCAGAGCGAAGGGCGAAAGAAATTTTGGCTATGGATTTAGTGACCATAATTACCTGTGTAAGTGTTGCGATAACATTGTTATCTATAGGTGTTGCTGTATTCCAAATTTTAGATTCAAAAAAAGAGTTTATAAGTTTATCCAGAGGTAGGCAGTCTGCCATAAACGGCAAATGGACAGGTACTTTTAGACAAGATAATTTGGTTAATGAAAAAGAGCTCGTTGGAACAATGATGATAAATTTAAAAACCAAAGGAAAATTAGTCAAAGGTTTTGGTGAATATGGCGGAAAGTATGGCGATCAATTTTCTTATCGAGAAAATATTCTGTTAAAGGGAGGGTTTAAACATGATCGGTTTTTGGTTTTAGATTATTACAATAAGAATGACCAAAAAACTCATTTTGGGCATTATATTCTAGAGCTTTCTTCGGAAGGAGACCAATTAAAAGGTAAGTTGATTGCTTATGGTAACAAAAGCGAAGCCGTTATAGCCGCTGATATTTTATTGCGCAAAGAAAGCGTGAATTAAAAATTACTATTCGTACCTCAAGGATTCAATCGGATCCAAACGAGAAGCTTTCATAGCAGGGTAGAGACCTGATATTACACCAACGATCATGCAAACGGTAAATCCTAAAAACATCCATTGCCAAGGAATTACAAATTTCGCATTCGAATATGAAGCGACACCGTATCCCATAAAGACACCAAGAATAATTCCGACGATTCCTCCTATTTGACATATGACAATGGCTTCAGTCAAGAACTGAGTCAAAATATTTTTACGTGTTGCTCCAAGGGCTTTTCTAACACCTATTTCTTTGGTGCGCTCGGTAACAGAAACGAGCATAATATTCATTAATCCTATCGCCGCACCCAAAAGTGTCATAAGGGCAATGGCAATAGTTGCCAAGCGCAGTTCGGTGGTCATATCTTTTAGAATATCAAGAATGCCATCGCTTTTACGGATTCTAAAATTATTATCTCTAGAAGCTTTTAACTTCCTGACATTTCGCATTAAACCCGTAGCAGTCGATACCGCTTCATCCACTTCTGACGAATTTTGAACAGATGTGGTGATGGCGAAATTGCTGTTTTTTGTAGCGAACAGGTGTTTGGCTTTGAGCAATGGAATAAAAACTCTGCTGTCATTAGAGCCTCCACCGCTGCTTCCTTTTTGCTTTAAGGTTCCAATGATTTTATACTTGTTACTTCCGATGTACATAAACTCGCCAATGGCCTTTTCTGCTTTTCCCTTAAACAATTTTTTTACTACATCACTTCCCAAAATCACTTTACTGTTTCCATTTTCAATTTCTGTCTGGCTAAAATTCCGACCTTGATCAATTTCAAAAGCAGTCACATAAAAGTAATTTTCATCTACGCCTATAACTCGATAGGTAGGATTGGTTTTGATATCCTTATATCTTAATGCTGCAGAATTCGTACAGTATAAATCAATGGCGACCCGAGCGCTACCAAATTCATATCTTTCTTTATATCGCATGGCTTCGTCAAAACTAATGGGAGTCCATTTTTCTGCAGCTCTTCCCTTTTTGCTGCTCTTAATGGTTTCTGATTTAGGATAAATACTAAACGAATTGGCACCAAGGCGATTAAAGTTGTCACTCATTGAAAACAAAATGGTATCGATTGCTGTCAAAATTCCCACCAGGCAACATATACCTACTGCAATAATCATCAAGGTAAGTAAAGAGCGCAGGAAATTCGCTTTTACCGAAAGAATGGCAACTCGTATGTTTTGAAGTAACTCCAGAATATCAATTTGTACAAATATCAAGTCCTTGGATCACAAAGTGAAATGATTTTGAGGATTAAAGCCAATTGATAGACCAATCCATTGGATTTAGGGATTAAAAAAAGCCCCGATCGTACCATCGGAGCTTTAATTGTTGGCTGCTTATTTCTAAGCTTACTTATTATACGTTGTAATTTTTCAAAAGGTTAGTTTATCCCATCTGCGCTACTACTTCAGTAACCTCAGGAACCATTCTTTTTAGCATTCCTTCAATTCCTGCTTTAAGTGTGACAGAAGAAGAAGGACATCCACTGCAAGATCCTTGAAGCTCTACAGTTACTTTCCCTTGATCAAAGGACTTAAACTCTATATTTCCACCATCCATTTCTACAGCTGGTTTAACATAGGTATCAATTAAATCTTTTATTTTTTTAACCAGCTCGGCCTCTTCCCCAGTGTATTCGTAACCCACGCCTTTTTCTTCTTCAATTTTGGCCATTGCCTCGGCAAAACCTTCTTTTAAGATTACTTTATCTTCCTGAACGTACGCCTTGATTTCTTCTTTTAGTTTGAGCATAATGTCTTCCCAACTAAAATTGAATTCTTTAGTTACGGTGACAAAATTATTACAGATGTAAATCCCTTTGACATAAGGGAGGTCAAACAAAAACGCTGCTAATGGAGACCATTCTTTTGCAAGATCCGCTTCTCTAAAATCTGCTGTCCCTCTGTATAGCATCTTATTCGTTACGAACTTGAGAGACTCCGGATTTGGTGTCTGCTCGGTATATATCATTACTGGACTCTTCACTGTAGCTTCCATAATTTTTAAATTTTGATAGTGCAAAAATAGAACATTTGTAAATCACATTTAGTTTGCGATCAACTCTAATTTGTAACTACCTTAAACCTTAAACCTTAAACCTTAAACCTTTAAAGGACCATCTCTTCAAAAGCAATCAATGTGTCTAAGCCTTTTTCAGAAAAGTACTTCTTTGTATCCTCAAAAGATTGAGTAGAAGTAACCAGCGCAAAATCTCCACCCCACGCACCTAGAGATTTGATGCACCCCCAATAATCAGGAAATTGGGTTTTAATTTTTGGAACACCCAAACATTGCGAGAGTAAATCCTCATGAGAGCAAATTAAAGCTTCGAATTCATCTAATGTTTTAACGACCATCATTTTTTCGGTAATGGCGTTTATTTCCTTAACAAGATTCTTTCTGTTTTTGGCTTTTTTGAGATAAAACTCTACTTGAGATTCTGAATCTTGTTTTTTGCCAAGGTGTAAGAAAAACAAGTTGTTTTTGAAGGATGGATTAAATTCTATTGGGGTATAGCTTACTGATTCAGCATCGCTTTGAAAAACAATTGGTCCTTCAGCTCCGGCACATGCTACGTCATATCCTGATCCATTGCTGCATTTATAACAGAGCATTAATGGATGTACTTCGGCCCATTCTGCCAAAGCATGTACTAGGGTAGAACTCGATCCTAATCCCCAATTTCTGGGAAATTCCAATTGGGTTTCGACCTTAAAACCGTTCCATTTAGATAAAAACTCTGAATTTAATCTAACACAACTTTTAAGCATCTTTTGCAGTTTCTTAGATACTTGCTCATCAGAAGTAGCAATTGCAGAAAAATCCAACAGAGAAATGGTTGACCTAAACCACACTTCGCCTTGATCATCCAGACTTTCCCAAATCAGATCTGAGCCTCTGGTCTTTTTGATAGTCATGCTTTGTCCCTTCTTTGTAGGCAAGGCCAATGCTTTAGCACCATCCAAAACTGCATATTCACCAGTCAATAGCAGTTTACCGTGTCCGTAGTATTTCGTTTTGATCTGTACAGGGTTATAAAAACATTACAAAATTAAAAATGTATGGGTATTATATATGTTAAAGTTTAATGCATTTGTTACCACGTCAAAATGTAAGTAGTCTAGTATCTTTCGGGCATGTTTATTAGCAAAGGGTCAAAAGAATGGGGTGCATTTGTCTTTTTTTCCATTCTAATCATAGCATTTAAGTTCTTTTTCCACGAATTATGGAAAGACGAATGGCAAGCATGGTTTGTGGCTTCTGATATGGATCTTTTAAAAATGTTGGGCTTTTTAAACTATGAAGGTCATCCTGCGCTATGGTATTTGTACCTAAAGGTTTTCTCTTTGCTAGAATTTCTATTTCCACACAATGCAGAGCACATAGTTCAATTTGCACATTGTTTGCCTGTTTTGGGTTTCTTGTTTCTTTTTTTCAAAAAATTTAGTCTTCCACTTTACCTTAAAGTCCTATTGGCTTTTGGCTATTTTTTAAGTTTCGAATATGGAATAGTAAATAGGGGATATGCCTTCGTAATCTTTATATCGTTTTGGGTAACTATTCTTTTTGGTAAAAAACAACTAAAAGCGAACTGGTTGCTTCCCTTGTTGTTGTTTCTTCTGTGTCAAACAGAAGTTTATGGCGTGTTGATAGCAATGGGCTTTGGTTTTTATTTTTTGGTTAATTCATTGATTCAAAAAGTATCCTTCAGCAAGTTGCTAAAATCTAGTACACTTTGGTCCATAGCCTTGGGCATTATGACCTTTGTCCTTACTGTTTTTCCTAGGGGCAATAGGGATGATTTTACGAGGGCATATAATCAAGAAATTTTCACATCAGAGACGGTTCTTAATGCTTTTCAAGGTTTAACGAGCAATACTTTTTTAATTGGTCTAACCGAAGATACTTCACGCAACGGCTATACTTGGTTGGGATTACTTGCTGGTATTTTTGTTTTGTTTTCATTGATTTGGTCGTTACGGAATAAAAGTATTTTTCAATTGACCATTGCTGTTGGCTTTTTACTCTTTTTCGGGTTTTCTGTTTTGATTTTTAATGGAGGAGTTCGTCAATGGGGCATGTTCTTTATATTTTTTCTTTGTTTGTCCCATTTAAGTTTTAAAACCCAACCGATGAAATGGTCATTGAACTATATTCCATTGCTGATTTTTGGGTTGTTTTTAGCTGTGCATAATATTCGGGCTTTACACATGGATGTTACCATGCCTTTTACTAATGCAGAATTAGCTGGCCAGTTTATTAAAGAGAAAGTTCCTTCAAAAGTGCCTGTTGTTTCTCTAAACAAATTTGAATCTACTCCAGTGATTGGTTATGCGGGTAGAACATTTAATTCCTTGCCTACAGGAGAAGCATTTTCATATTTTAAGTGGTTAGAAAAAATATATATCCCCACTCAAAACGAGATACAATTGTTTGGAAAATTTAAAAATGTAGGTGGGGTCATTTTGATAAGTCCCAAACCTATTGATTCAGGACGTTTCCCCAATGCTCAACTCTGGAAAGAATTCAACAGCTCAAATTTCAAACAAGAAAATTATTACTTATACACATTGAGTGTTGATTAGCACATACATTATCTCGAAAGATAAATAGAACGATTACGGTCTAGTTCTCTAAAGAAAGGATCATTCAGATCTTTAATAAAACGAATGGCCTCTCCGGTTGACTTCATTTCTGGACCTAATTGCTTGTCGACATTAGGAAATTTGTTGAACGAAAACACAGGGACTTTGATGGCGAAACCACTTAACTTCTTATCGACTTTAAAGTCCTTAATCTTTTTATTGCCCATCATTACATGGGTAGCAATATTTAAGAACGGCACTTGATATGCTTTGGCAATAAAAGGTGTGGTACGCGATGCTCTAGGGTTAGCTTCAATCACATACACCTCATCGTTTTTGATTGCAAATTGAATATTTATAAGCCCTTTAATCTTCAAAGCAAAAGCAAGTTTTTTGGTATACTCTTTCATCTTTTCTACAACCTTTTCCGAAAGGCTATAGGTGGGCAATACAGCAGAGCTGTCCCCAGAGTGAATTCCTGCAGGTTCAATGTGTTCCATGATCCCCATGATCAAAACCTCGTCTCCATCACAGATGGCATCTACTTCAGCTTCTTTTGCTCTTTCTAAGAATTGATCTATAAGCACTTTATTTCCAGGCATGTGCTTAAAAATGCTCAACACATGTCGCTCCAGCTCTGAATCATTGATAACAATTCGCATACGCTGTCCTCCCAAAACATATGATGGTCGAACCAATACTGGATAACTTACTTCTTTGGCAACATCTAAGGCCTCGTCAGCATCTGCAGCAGTACCGAAATTGGGATAAGGAATATCCAACTCCTTGAGCATATTAGAGAATCTTCCTCGATCTTCTGCTAAGTCTAAAGCATCAAAACTTGATCCAATAATCTTGATTCCTCTTTCGGTAAATTTCTCTGCAAGCTTTAATGCGGTTTGTCCTCCCAGTTGTACGATTACCCCTTCCGGTTTCTCGTGCTCGATGATTTCTTCAATATGCTCCCAAAAAACGGGTTCGAAATATAATTTGTCAGCTACGTCAAAATCGGTAGAAACGGTTTCTGGATTGCAATTGATCATAATCGCTTCGTAGCCCGCTTCTTTAATTGCCAAAAGACCATGTACGCAGCAATAATCAAATTCTATTCCTTGACCAATACGATTAGGCCCTGAGCCTAAAACGATAATCTTCTTTTTATCGGAAACAATGCTTTCGTTCTCTTGATCAAATGTGGAGTAGAAGTAAGGGGTTTGCGCCTCAAATTCTGCAGCACATGTATCGACCATTTTCCAAGTACGGCGAATACCTAGTTTTTTTCTTTGTTTGGTGACCTCGTCTTCATCTATTCTGAGTACCCAAGCGATTTGAGCATCCGAATACCCCACCTCTTTTAATTCTCTAAAGAATTCTTTTGGAATGTCTTCTGCTACGTTGAATTTTAGTAACCGATCTTCATACTTCACGAGTCTTTTGATCTGATGTAAATACCAAGGATCAATGTTGGTGAGTCGTTGAATGGTTTTTAAGGGAACTCCTAAGCGGAGTGCGTCTTTTACTCTGTAAATGCGATCGTCACTTGCTACTTCCAGCCTCTTTATGATATCCTCGGTTCTGATCCATTCTTTTTTATCCGCTCCTAAACCACTTCTATTGTTTTCTTGACTTTGACAAGCCTTTTGCAAAGCCTCCAAAAATGTTCGACCGATCGCCATAACCTCCCCAACGGATTTCATTTGAAGGCCCAAAGTGGGTTCTGATCCATAGAATTTTTCAAAATTCCATCTTGGCATTTTGACGATGACGTAGTCTAAGGTAGGTTCAAAAAACGCAGAGGTCGTTTTAGTAATTTGATTTTTTAACTCATCAAGCGTATACCCAATAGCAAGTTTAGCGGCAATTTTAGCAATAGGGTATCCAGTGGCTTTACTTGCCAATGCAGAAGAACGCGAAACTCTGGGGTTTATTTCAATACAAATTAATTCTTCCGTTTCTGGATTCATGGCAAATTGGACGTTACACCCACCTGCAAAATTCCCCATCGAACGCATGAGTTTTATCGCTTCACTTCTCATTTGCTGAAATGCTGTATCAGATAAGGTCATTGCAGGAGCTACAGTTATACTGTCTCCTGTATGAATCCCCATTGGATCTAGGTTTTCGACGGTACAAATGATGGTCACATTGTCATTGGAGTCTCTGAGCAATTCCAACTCATATTCTTTCCAACCAAACACTGCTTTGTCTATCATTACTTCATGTGTCGGAGAAGCATTTAATCCACGACGTAAAGCAGCATCATAATCTTCTGCTTTCATCACAAAGCCTGCACCAGAACCTCCAAGGGTATAAGATGGTCTTATAACAAGCGGGAACCCTATTTCTTGTGCGGCCTCCATTCCTTCTAAAAAGGAATTTGCAATTTTTGAAGGTGCATGAGATAGCCCGATGTTTATAACATGCTCTTTAAAGCGTTCACGGTTTTCGGCTAATTCTATGGCCTCCAAGTCAACACCTACGAGTTTAACATTGTATTTTTCCCAAATACCCATCTTTCCTGCTTCTATAGCAAGATTCAAAGCCGTTTGGCCACCCATAGTTGGCAACACCGCATCTATGTTTCGAATTTGAAGTATTTCTTCAATACTTTCTGGCGTCAAAGGTTTAAGATAAATATGATCTGCAGTAACGGGATCTGTCATAATCGTCGCTGGGTTACTGTTGATCAAACTAACTTCTATTCCTTCTTCTCGCAACGAACGAGAAGCTTGGGATCCTGAATAATCAAATTCGCAGGCTTGTCCTATAATGATTGGACCGCTGCCAATAATTAGGATGGATTTGATTGATGTGTCTTTTGGCATACTTTCCGATAAATCGGGGGCAAATATAGATATTCGTGATATATTTTAAATAGGCATATGAAAAAGGTCTTAATCGCTGATCGCGTACATCCTCATTTAATAGAAGGCTTAAGTTCTCTAGGCTTCGATGTAGATTATCAAAAAGATATTGATCTAAGGTCTACCAAGGAAATTATATCTGATTATCAAGGGGTTGTGATAAATTCGAAAACCATTATGGATAGAGCTATGATCGATCTAGGCATACAACTTGAGTTTATTGGTCGATTGGGATCTGGTTTGGAGATTATAGATTTAAAATATGCCAAAGAAAAAGACATCCAGGTCTTTAATTCTCCAGAGGGAAATAGAAACGCTGTGGCCGAGCATGCTTTGGGAATGTTGCTGGCTTTGGCCAACAATTTGATACCAGGTAATGCTCAGGTTAAAGACTTTATTTGGAATAGGGAGAAAAATCGGGGATTTGAATTGGAAGGTAAAACCATCGGAATTGTTGGTTACGGAAATACGGGAGAGGCTTTCTCTAAAGTGTTGCGAGGATTCGATGTAAGTATGTTAGCATTTGATAAATACAAAGAGTTAAACTTCCAAAAGGCAAATAAGATAAAGAGTGCAAAGCTTGAAGAAATACAGAAGGAAGCAGATATTATAAGCTTTCATTTGCCCTACACGCCAGAAACCCATCATTTGGTAAATGATCGTTTTATCAAGCATTGTAAAAATGGCGTGATCCTTATCAATACAAGTAGAGGGAAAATATTTAACACAAAGGATGTTATACAGAATTTAGAAATACGACAAATTGGAGGATGTTGTCTAGATGTATTTGAAAATGAGAAAGTTATGTCCTACAATAAAGAAGAAAAATCGATGTATCAAAGGTTGTTTAAATTTTCAAATGTTCTCTGTTCTCCACATGTGGCGGGATGGACAAACGAGTCTTTATACAAGATTGCAGATACGTTATTCATTAAAATAAAAAATATGTATTCCTAAAGTGTTACAGGCGACGTTCAGAATCATTAATTTCACGATTTGTGGCATCAAAGATTAATTTTGAAAACCTTTACAATATTCATAACATTGCACACTGCCAGCAATTAAGGTATTCAATAATCAACTGTAACTAGTGATATGAAAAAACATTTACTACTCCTCTTTTGTGTATTCTCATGCGTGGTATTAAGCGCTCAGACTTCAATTGAAGGAAAAATTATTGACGAAGAAACTAATGAGGGCTTAATCTCTGCCCAAGTAGCCTTGTATAAAAATGATGTTTTTATTACGGGTACCGTAACGGATTTCGATGGGAATTATGCGATCACAAGTATCGAACCAGGGACCTATGCCGTAGAAGCACAATATACGGGATATCCTGCTAAAAGAACTACGGGTGTTACTGTAAAAGCAGGTAAAACGAACAGAGTAAACATTAGTCTTTCTCAAGGAGTCGAAATAGAGACCATTGTGATTGTTGAGTATAAAGCGCCTTTGATTGAGCAGGACAATACCACTCAGGGAAAAACAGTAACTGCGGAAGAAATACGATCGTTGCCTACTAAAAATATTGCTGCAATTGCTGCCACATCAGCAGGTTTGGCTACCTCAGATAGTAATGACGATGTAGCGATTAGAGGTTCAAGACCAGATGCCACAAACTATTATGTAGATGGTGTTCGGGTTGCTGCTGCTAGTATTCCAGCTTCAGAAATTGACCAACTTCAAGTAATTACAGGAGGTATGGAAGCGAAGTATGGTGATGTTACTGGAGGTATTATTTCTATTACATCGAAAGGGCCTTCTAAAAAATATACCGGTGGTCTGGAAGTTGAAACATCAGAGTTTTTAGATGGCTTTGGTTATAATTTGTTAAGTGGATATTTATCAGGACCAATCTTAAAAAAGAAAGATACAGGTACTACTTTACTTGGTTTTAGGGTTGCGGGGCAATTTAGATCTATCGACGATAGAAGCCCTTCTGCTGTTGGAGTATACAGGATGCCTTTATCAACGATTCAAGAGTTAGAAGCTAATCCGGTAGGATTTTTAGGGGGAAGCCCACTTCCAAGCGTACAATTATTGGAAGGAAACCCAATTGGAGACCCATTGCACGCTAGACCAAATAACAACAATACAGATTATAACATCACTGGAAAAATTGATGCTCGTGTTACAGATAACATCGACATTTCAATTTCTGGAGGTTTAGAAAATTCTGAAAACTACTTTATCCCTGAAACGGGTTGGGCTTTGTTAAATTGGCACAACAACCCTGTTGACAAAAGAAATGGTTTTCGTACTTCTTTCAGATTTAGACACCGAATAGGAAAGCAAGGATTGGGAGAGGATACCGAAAATGAATCTGAAGGTTCTAAAAGTATTTTAAGAAATGCGTATTACACCTTACAGGCTGGATTTGAGAAAAGATTTACAAGTGAAGAAGACATAAGACACAAAGACAATTTATTTGGCTATGGGTATTATGGTAATCAAGAAAGAACATGGGAGCCAACAGCTTCTATTGTTACAGATCCGGACAACTGGAACGGCATGGGTCAGCAAGTAGATATCTTTGGAAATGTATGGGATCACTTAGGGGATCAAGAGCAACTTGGTGATTTTACACCAGGTACCTTAAATCCTACTTTGGCCTTATACACAGAGGTTAATGGGTTTACTAACAATCCATTGTTTACAGTTTGGAATGGTTTGCATCAAAATGTTGGTCAGGTATATAATAGATTCGAAAAATCCGAATCGGATCGTTATACGTTTAACCTAACTTTTGGAACGGACTTACTGCCAGGAGGATCAGAAGCAGGAAGACATTCGATTCAGTTTGGAATCAATTACGAACAGCGAGTAAATAGATTTTTTGCTGTGGCTCCTGAGCGGTTGTGGGCTTTGGCAAATCTACAAGCCAACTCGCACATATTGGGTGTAGATACCACCCAAAGTGTAGGTACTTTTTTACAGGATATCCCAGGTTTGCCTGGAACAGAATTTAAGCAATACCAAACCTTGTTGGAAGAAGACAACGAGGCTGCTTTTTACAAAAATATCAGAGAGGCATTAGGCATTAGCTTAAACGAAAGAATTAACATTGATGGATTAAGTCCGGATCAATTAAGACTGGATTATTTTTCAGCAGCAGAATTAAACAACTTTGGTTTGATCAACTATTACGGGTATGATTATACTGGTGATAAGTATGATGGTAATTCAACATTTAATGAGTTTTTCACAAGTGTTGATCCTGAAACAGGAGTAAGAGACTTCAAAGTGGCTCCGCTTAGACCAATTTATGGTGCAGCATATATCCAAGATAAATTCTCTTATAAAGACATCATCTTTAGGCTAGGGCTTAGAGTGGATTATTTTGATGCCAATACTAAGGTATTGCGTACGCCACATTCGTTGTATGCTATTGAAACGGCAGAGCAATATTTTGCTAGAAGAGAAGAGACAATGCCAGACAACATCGACCCTAATTACGAAGTGTATCTGACTTCAGGAGATTCAGATGATTTATTGGGTTACAGACAGGGTGATCAGTTCTTTTTGCCTAACGGTACAGAAGTTTCTAATGGTGCTTTATTGTTTGGAGGTGGATTGGTTAATCCATCTTATGAGCAAAAAGATGAGACCTTAAGAAATATTCAATTATATGATGTTGATGATGAAACTGGAGAATTATTAAGATTTAATCCAGACGATTCTTTTGAGGATTATACGCCTCAAATAAACTTCATGCCTAGATTGGCGTTTTCATTCCCTATTTCAGAGGATGCAAACTTCTTTGCTCATTATGATATATTGGTGCAAAGACCTCCTTCTGGTACAGGTGCTACCGCAAGAAGCTATTATTACTTCAATAACCCGGATAGAACGCCTTTGAGCAATCCAAACCTAACGCCAGAAACCACGATTGACTACGAAGTAGGATTCCAACAAAAATTGTCAGGGTCTTCAGCAATTAAAATTTCGGCTTACTATAAGGAGCTTAGGGATATGATTCAGAGAAGAACTTATTTGTTTATTCCAGCGCCGGTTAATAATTACGAAGCTTTTGGTAACCTAGACTTCGGTACAGTAAAAGGGTTTTCCTTTGGGTATGATTTGAGAAGAACCAATAACATTCAGTTTAATGCTACCTATACGCTGCAGTTTGCGGAAGGGACTGGATCTGATGCAAACTCTTCTCAAGGACTTAACAGTAGAGGAAACATTAGAACATTACTACCTCTTTCTTATGACGAGAGACATAGATTGACAGGTGTATTGGATTATAGATATGGCAGCGGAAAAGCGTACAATGGACCGCGAATAGGAAATGCTGACATTTTTGCGAACGCAGGAGCTAACTTGATTATGACAGCTGTTTCAGGAAGGCCTTATACAAGATTTTCAACGCCTCAATCCATAAACAATGGAGAAGGCTCAGGATATATCGGAGCAATTAATGGTGCTAGATTGCCATGGATTTTTGATGTGGATTTAAGAATTGATAAATCATTCAGTTTTAAATTAGGAAAAGCTGAAAATGCGAGAGCGCTTAATTGTACTGCTTACTTAAGAGTAGAAAACCTCTTAGACACCCGTAACATCATAGGTGTTTTCCCTGTAACTGCAAGTGCTGATGATGATGGATATATTGTTTCTTCTTTTGGTAGAGACAACATCGAGCAGGTTGAAAATATTGGAGCGGATGTAACAAACTTCTTGTCTTCTTATCAGGCGAGATTGTTAGATCCAGGTAACTATACACTTCCTAGAAGGATTTATATAGGAGCAATGTTTGACTTTTAATTTTGAAAATAAAACCATTATATAATTACAAATTTTTCGAACGTATGAAAAGTATCAAATCATTAGGATTGGTTTTGATCTTCTTTATGGGATTTTTTAGTGCTCAAGCACATATAAACCCAGACAGAGAAAATAGCCCCAGTCCTCAACCGAAAGAGCCAACAGTTAATTATAGGATGGACTGTATCCCCGCAGAAGCCCAGATTGATATGAGTATCAATAATGTAAGAGCAAGACTTACAACTGGTGGTGATGTTTGGTGGGATTTAAGTGACGGACGTTATGTCGTCCCTAAACCTCCTCCAGGTGAACCTGAAGTTTCCTCTATTTTCGCCGGTTCGGTATGGATTGGAGGATTTGATCCTGCTGGTAATTTGAAACTAGCAGCCGGCCAATACAGAAACAGTGCTAACAACGATTATTTCACTGGACCTTTGGATCCATTTGAAGGAACTACAGAGCTTCAAGTTTGTGAAAGTTGGGATAGATTTTTCCAAGTAAATGGAGATGATATCCGAACGGTAGCTAAAATTTATGATGCTAATGGTGGTGCAATTCCTTGTGATTCGGTAAAAACCGGGGTGCGTTATTGGCCAGGAAAGGGTAATCCTTATTGGTTGGAAAAATTCGATTTCGAATTGCCTGTTACTGGTCAAGGACTAGGATCATTTTGGGATGAAGATCAAGATGGTTTTTACGATCCATGTAAAGGAGATTTTCCAATTATCGACATTAGAGGATGTGAGCCTGACAACAGAAAACAAGCCGTAGAACTTGTTCCAGATGATATGATCTTCTGGATTTACAATGATGCTGGTGGGCCCCACACTTTAAGTTTTGGTGATGCTATCCAGATGGAAATTCAAGTTCAAGCTTTTGCTTATGCAACGAACGATGAGATAAACGATATGACTTTCCAGAGATATAAGTTGATCAATAGAGCTCAACAAGATATTAGAGATTGTTATTTCGCTATGTGGGTAGACCCTGATTTGGGATGTTACTCAGATGACTATATAGGCTGTGACGTTGAAAGATCATTGGCTTATGTTTATAATGAAGACATATTGGATGGAGAAACAGGATGTGCATGCCCAGGTGGTGTTGCTACCTACTGTGACGAAGTTCCGATTTTGGGAGTAGATTACTTCCGTGGTCCTTTGGGTCCAAAATATATTGTAGGTCAAGGACAAGGTGAAGTACATGTGATTACCAAAGCGGACGAAGATTATGATGAAGATTTATATAGAGAAGGCGATACCATTTATGTGATTGATGTCCTATTGGAGGATATGGAAGAGCCAGATATTTTTATCGAATTAGGGATGTCTTCATTTACATATTCTAATAACGCTGGGGTAGGATCTCCAGATGCTGCAACCACTGACCCTGGAATTGCGGATGAATTTTACAATTACCTAACAGGTAATTGGAGAGATGGTACGCCTTTTACAGTAGGTGGTAGTGGATATAATCCTGGAAGTACGGATTTTTCAGAATTCGCTTTTCCTGGAAGACCAAATGTTGATTCAGAATGGAGTATGTGTACTTCCAACCAACCTTTTGGTGATAGAAGAACAATTCAAGCTTCTGGTCCATTTTTGCTACAACCTGGAGCAATTAATGAGTTGATTATTGGTGCAGTTTGGGTACCAGACATTACGTACCCATGTCCAGATATTTCTAGATTACAAACAGCGGATGATTTAGCGCAAGCTTTATTTGACAACTGTTTTGATATTACGGATGGTCCAGATGCTCCAGACGTTTGTGCAGTAGAACTGGATCAGGAAGTTGTGCTTGTTTTAAGCAACGATGAAGTACAATCCAACAATGCATTCTTAAACTATCAGGAAAAAGATCTTTTATCACCTGATGGAAACGGAGACTCTTTGTATCTATTTGAAGGGTATTTGGTTTATCAATTAGTTGATGCTCAGGTATCTCCTCAAGAATTAGATAATATTGATAAGGCCAGATTAGTTTCTCAAGTGGATGTTCAAAATGGAATTAATACAATCTACAATTGGTTCCCAGAACTGAATCCTTTTACTGAAGAAAGAATTTGGACTGTAGAAAAAGCTGTAGAAGGTGCGGATAATGGATTAAGAAACACCATTAGAATCACAAATGATTTGTTTGCCAGTGGTAACGATACCCGTTTAAGAAATCACACGGAGTATTATTTTATGGCTTTGGCATATGCTCACAATAATTGGCAAGACTGGGATCCAGAAACAGAAACTGGTCAAAGAAAACCATATCTGGAAGGAAGGGGTAATGTAGAAACGTATACTGTAGTACCTAGACCAATTGTATATACTACCATTGCGTCTAACTATGGAGACGGCCCTATTGTTACTCGTTTGGCAGGTGAAGGTTTGGGTGATTTGGATGTAGAAGTGGTGGACGAGACATATGATGCTATTTTGGAAGGAACACTAAATGGAGAGGTAACTTACAAGCAGAGCAAAGCTCCTGTAAATGTCAAAGTATATAACCCATTAGAAGTACAGTCAGCAAGCTTCATATTAGAAATGGTAGGAGATGTTACTGGTGGAACAGCATGTTCTTTAACTAGTGATACAAGATGGCAAATGACGAATGAAGAAACTGGAGAAGTCATTGCCTCTGAAACAACGATTTCGCAATTAAACGAACAATTGATTACTGAGTATGGATTCTCTGTATCTGTAAGTCAAACAGAGGATGCAGGCCAAAATCCAGAAAATGGTGTTGGTGCATTAAGTGCTAGTGTGGAATATGAAGACAATTCAAGTCCTAACTGGTATTTAGGATTAAGTGATGATGGGAACAGCATTCAAGCAGAAGGTTTTGTAAGAGCTTTTTTCAATTTCATGAAAACTGGAGGTGGAGAGGCAGACAATAACCTTGATCCTCAAGGAGAATTTTCGACTCTGGGAGATGGATATTTTTATCCTTTATCTCTATGTGATTACTTGACTCCTGATTTAATGCAAAGTCCTCCTTATGTATCACCAGGTTATATCGAACATAATGGTGGTGGATTTTTAAGAGGAAATACAGATTTGGGAGATTTAAATAATGTCGATATTATTCTTACTTCTGATAAATCCAAATGGAGTAGATGTGCGGTTGTGGAAACATCACATGCGCTATACAGACAAGAAGGATATTCTTCAGAGGGCAATATGAATCAATTTGATTTGAGAGCTGCGGCATCTGTAGACAAAGATGGAAACCCAGATGGAGATGGCAATGGTATGGGCTGGTTCCCAGGATATGCCATTGATGTTGAAACGGGTAAAAGATTGAATATCTTCTTTGGTGAAAACTCTATGTATGACGACGAGCATGTCGAATTGTATGATGATGGTGTAGCGAGAGGTGCTGATATGATCTTTAATCCTGGCAATCAATTGATGCTTGAAGATGACAATGCAGGAATCGGTTTGTTTGATTGGTATATTGGAGGTGGGCATCAGATTTTTGTTACAAGACAAGAATACGATGGATGTGCAGAAATGAGAGGTGATTTGGAAGGCCCATGTAATTTCATATGTTTCCAGAAAAACAATGCTCTATCAGTTGTTACTTGGACGGGAATGGCAATGACTGCGCCTGGACAAGAGTTGCTTTCGCTTGCGGATGGACTAATTCCAAATGACATGAAGGTCAAATTGCGAGTGTCGAACAATTACAATAAAGAAAGAGTAGTGGATTATGGTGGTTCAAACAACTGTGCTAGGATTGGAGATTTACCAAGATATCGATTGGATTTCAGAGCGCAGGCGGCAGGTGTCTTAGAACAAGAAGAATATTCAGGGGCTTTAGAAAACATCAACGTTGTACCTAACCCTTATTACGGATATTCCCAATATGAAACGACTCAGTTTACGAATACAGTGAAGATTACCAATTTACCAGCTGTTTGTACAGTGACTATTTATTCTTTAGATGGTAAGTTTATTAGAGAGTTTAGAAGAAATGAAAATCCTGGGGCTAAAGCCGGAAACAATCCTGGTGTAATTAATAATCAAGTTTTCCCAGACGTAGAATGGGATCTAGAAAATTTCGCTGGAATACCAGTAGCGAGTGGAGTGTATTTGGTTCACATTAGTGCACCGGAGTTAGGAGAGGAAAGAACCATTAAATGGTTTGGAGTACATAGACAATTTGATCCGACAGGATTATAATATTATAAGATGTGGAAGGAGTTTACTCCTTCCACTTTCTAAAAAGAAAAAGGAACAGTATGAGAAGAATTTTATACTCTATTTTAATTTGCTTATTGGTAACACCAATTTTATTTGCTGGAAATCCTGACAGACAAGGTGAGGCAGGAGCAACAGAGTTACTTTTTAATCCTTGGGCTAGAAGTGCTGGATTACACAGCATGAGTACTTCCTTCGTTACAGGAGTTGAGGCTATGAGATTAAACGTAGCAGGAATAGGAAGAATTGAAAATATAGAGTTTTCCGCAGGTAATGCGAGACTTTATGAAGGTGCTGACTTACAATTCAATGCCTTTGGGTTTGTAAAGAAAGTTGGAACGAACGGCGCTTTTGGTGTAACGATGGCTGCGGTTGATTTTGGTGATATCCGAATCACAACTGTTGATCAGCCCGAAGGAATAGGAGGTACATATTCTCCAAGTTTTTTCCATATGGGGCTGGGTTATGCGCACACATATGATAATAAAATTTCCGTTGGTATTCTTCTAAGAGGTGTTTTTGAGTCAATAACAGATGTATCCGCTTCAGGTTTTGCCATAGATGCGGGTGTGCAATATGTCTCAGGAGATAATGATGAATTTAAATTGGGTATTTCTTTACGTAATGTAGGGTCTCCAATGAAGTTTGATGGACAAGGCTTGTCTGTACAAACGGTATTGGATGGTGATCAACCAATTACGGTACAGCAGAGACCTGAACCTTTTCAAATGCCTTCAGCATTAAATATTGGTGTATCATATGACATTGCTCTTGGTACTGAAAATGTATTGCGTACAGTTGCAAACTTTACTTCTAATGCCTTTTCAAGAGATCAGATCGGAGCTGGCTTAGAATTAGCAATCTTTAATGACTTTGCAGTTAGAGCAGGATACAAACTTGATTTTGGTGATTCTGCAGGTGCAGGGGACAACATCTATACCGGGGTAGCAGCGGGTGCTTCAGCAAACTTTGATATTTCATCAAATTTTAGACTTGGTATCGATTATGCATATCGTACTACTGATCCGTTTAGAGGTTCTCATAATTTTAGCATTAGAGTTAATTTCTAGCGGGAACTTTTTTACAAGAAAAACTTATTTTAGATAAATAGAACGTTTTCGTCGAAAGGTGAAAACGTTCTATTTATATATTAAAAGCTTAAAATAATAGTTATGTCTGGAATAAACTACATGACGCAAGAGGGCTACGATAAGCTTCAAGCTGAGGTGGACGATTTAAAAACACGTGGTCGTCAAGAAGTCGCTAAGGCTATAGCAGAGGCTCGCGAGAAAGGAGATCTCTCCGAAAATGCAGAGTATGATGCAGCCAAGGATGCCCAAGGAATGCTTGAACTGCGCATTAATGAAATGGAGAAAGCCTTATCCAATACACGAATCTTAGATGAAAAAGATATTGACACGTCTAAGGTAATGGTTTTGTGTAAGGTGAGTATAAAGAACCTTGCCAACGGCATGGAAGTGACCTATAATTTGGTTTCTGAATCTGAAGCCAATTTGAAGGAGAAAAAAATCTCTGTAACTTCTCCAATTGGTAAAGGTTTGTTAGGTAAGAAAGTAGGGGAGGTAGCCACGATTTCAACGCCACGAGGAAAGATGGAGTTTGAAATATTAGACATTAGTATCTAATGGCCAGTATTTTTACCAAAATTATATTAGGTCAAATTCCGGCATATAAAATTGCGGAAGACGAAAACTATCTTTCATTTTTGGATATAAATCCCTTAGCCAAGGGACACACATTGGTAATTCCCAAACAAGAAGTTGATTATATTTTTGACCTTAGTCAAGATCTTTATTTAGGACTTCATGCATTTTCTAGAAGAGTTGCAAAGGCCTTAGATAAATCAATAGAGTGTAAAAGAATAGGTTCAGTTGTTATTGGGACAGAGGTTCCTCATGCGCATATTCATTTAATTCCTTTTCAAGAAGAAAGCCAAATGTCTTTTAATTCTAAAAGACTTCAATTTACAAAAGAAGAAATGATAGAGATTGCGAGGTTGGTGGCTAGTAATTTTACCTAACCAACTTTTTTGGGTTATCCTTCAAATAACTGTCCCAACCAGAATATTTCTTTTTTGCTATAAGTGGAGAGCTGCTCTGATTGAAATATGTGTATGCAGCAGCCAATGCATCCGTGGCATCTAAGGGTTGGTTATCAATATTTATTTTTAGTATGCTTTTTAACATTGAAGCCACTTGTTCTTTAGAGGCATTGCCATTACCCGTTATCGATTTTTTGATCTCTTTGGGAGAATAATCCACAATTTCTAATCCCATTGTTATTGCAGCGGCCATGGATACTCCTTGTGCTCGGCCTAGCTTAAGCATTGATTGAACGTTTTTGCCAAAGAATGGTGCCTCAATTGCTAGTACTTTAGGTAGATATGTTTCAATAATTTCTTGAAGTTGCAGGTAGATTTCTTTTAGTTTTACTTGATGCGTTTCAAACTTTTTAAGATTAATAACGCCCATGGTGATCATGGAGCATTTTTTTTTATCTATTTCAATGAGTCCATAACCCAGTACATTTGTGCCGGGGTCAACTCCTAATATTTTGTATTTTTCACTCACATAGCAAAATTA
Organism: Saprospiraceae bacterium; assembly: GCA_020627705.1. GTDB lineage: Bacteria > Bacteroidota > Bacteroidia > Chitinophagales > Saprospiraceae > JAHDHU01. Next base: position 60,073 of record JAHDGJ010000003.1, on the reverse strand, counting down.
CTATTATATGTTAAATGCTGTGGGACAGAACATATGAGTAGAGTAAGATTAAGTTGGGCAATTTTAGCGAAGATCATTTTTTTGGTCCTACTGATTTATTTGATCTATAGTCAAGTGATTGGACGAAATGATTTGAATCAAATCCTTGATTTATATAGATCAAACTTGGCTTCCAAAGGCTGGCTACTAATTTTTGTTGTATTGTTTTTGATGCCAATTAATTGGTCGTTGGAGGCCTTAAAATGGAAGACCTTGATACAAAAGGATTTTTCTATTTCTTTTAAACGTTCATTGCGTGCTATCATTTCTGGAATATCTATTGGAATTATTACGCCTCAAAGGATTGGTGAATATGGCGGAAGAATATTGTCCATTCCTACAAAGCATCGGGTAAATGGAATACTAGCTACTTTGCTTTGCAGCATAATGCAAAACATTGTAAACATTGGATTTGGTTTCCTTGGGCTTTATTTTTTAAATGATCAGCTCGAGCTTCTCAGCAAGTATTGGATGATATTTATAGTGGTGAGCGGAGTATTGATATTCATACTCTTTTATCTCATCTATCGAAATACAGATGTTGTGAAGAGGATTTTGAATAATACCAAGCTTCCTTCCAAATACAAAGATTGGATTTACAAACTTTCTTATTTCAAGAAAATAGACTTGAGCGAACACGTGCAAGTTTTGGTTCTTTCAATTTTGAGATATGCTGTATATCTGTGTCAATATTTGTTTCTGCTGTGGTTTTTCGGAATTGACGTTAGTGCAGTTGAGGGAATGATCGGAATCTCCACTATATATTTAATCCAATCAGGAATACCTTTGCCACCTCTTCTGGATATAGCAGCTAGAGCAGAAATTTCTGTACTAATTTGGAGTATCTATTCGGATAATGTACTTGCTATGTTGTCCTCAACTTTTGCATTATGGATAATTAATCTAATTATTCCATCCATTTTGGGCTCTTTTTTCGTTTTAAAAACGAACATCAATAATCAGGGTTGAGAGTAATAGTATCATTTCTAGCTTTTGTCTTTTTTTCACATAACACAATTGCCCAACAGTGTGAATATCAAAACACAGTATTTCAGGCGAAGGAAAAAGTAACCTATCAGGTTTTTTACAATGTTTCTTTTGTTTGGATACCTGCTGGTGAATTCCAATTTGAGGTTTTTGAATCACCAGATGAATATTTTATCCAATGTAGAGGAAAGACATATGAATCGTACAATTCGATTTTTGAGGTTAGCGATTATTTTTCTAGTAGAATTGATAAAAAAACGGGCAGACCTATCGAGTTTATACGTGACATTAATGAAGGGGGCTATACCAAGTTTGATAGTATTCATTTTGACCATACCAATCTCAGGGCTACAGGTGCTTTGGGTAAATCAAAAGCATTGGCAAGCCCATATGATTTAGCTATTAGTGAGTGTGCACATGATATGCTTTCTATAATTTATGCTTTTCGCAACATACAGTTTAATGATTTACAGGGTGGTGAAGAAATTCCCTTTGTTTTATTGTTTGACAAGGAAGAATTTCCGCTTAAAATGAAATACAAAGGGATCAAAAAGAAGAAGATTCGCAAATTGGGAAAACGATTTTGTCATTTGATTTCTCCTCAAGTTGTTGCTGGGACTGTTTTTAATGAAGATTCACAAATGAACATCTGGGTATCCAACGATCAACATCAATTTGCCTTAATGGCAGAATCGCCGATATCTGTAGGTTCGGTCAAAGCTGTGATAAAAAAAGTGGAGGGTATAGAATATGATTTACATAAAAAGCCGAATAGAAAATAATTCTATTCGGCTTTTAACTAATGCTATACCCTAATTACTTAATTGATGCCATGCATCCAACGTTTTATAATGGGAGAGATCAATAAAGTAAGCAATGCAATAATAAATGATATCAAAGCTATCTGCGAAAATATCTTTGAGTATAAAGACAATCCAAAAATCGGTTTTGCCTGCTGTTTGTTTTCCTCTAAAGTCGAATGAAAGTCCATGACAGTTTTAGCCCATTGAGGATCTTTAGCCATCAGTTCTTTTTCGATTTTATATCGTTCTTCTGCTTTGTCTTGCCATCCTTTAGAAACATCAAACATTGCTTTATCAAATTCTTCACCTACCAATGTTCCAGCATCTCTCTTTTTTAGATTTTCATAGGCCGCAATAGCCGAACCTTTCTTTTGCGTTTCTAAATAGGCATTAGTAAATCTGTGATAGTCCTTTTTTAGATAACTATGTGTACTGTCTGGATAACTCAACAATTGCCCTAAAATTCCTTTTAGTTCGGCTGCTTTCGTTTTTACAGGAGCTGCCGCCTCTTTCCAAGAAGGGAAAGATTCCATATTATTGATCGTAGAGATATAGTTATCTAGACTTCCCATACTAGGATAGCTGTTGTTTTTCTCCAACATTGTATCGACAAGAGAACCATAATGTTTATTGAAATTAAATTCGAATTCACCAACTTTGTTTTGATCATTGCCGGATACCCAAGTTCCGAATTTGGTAAAGATGTCATCTTTAGGAACATAAACCTCAGATTTGCTTTCTGCAGGAACCGTAAGCTTTGCGATAATCCCAGCAATGTGGTGTGCAAAAGCCGAAGAGAGGAAAAACACCCCAAAGAAAAAGGCAACCATATGTTTTGGCGCTAACTCTGTGATTTTCGAAAGCCCAATAGGAGATACAAACAACTCACCTGTGGTTACGAAAAACCATCCAATAAGGAGGAAGAACATAGGCACTCGACCCGCTGCACTCATGTATTGAGCTGACCAAGCAAAGAGTAAAAACCCTAAACCTAATTGTGCAATACCCAAAGCATATTTATATGGCGTTCTTGGGTTTCTACCTCTTTTAGTAAGAAGCGTCCAAAGCGAGGCAAATGGAATAGCAAGTAGAACAATCCATCCTGGATTTATAGAATTTGTTTGTGCTGCGTTTATAAATTTAAGATCCACATTACGTTCAGCAAAAAGTGTCAAAGAACTCCCTGCTTGTTCGAAGAAAGACCAAAATACAGTGAGTAAAACAGTGATAAATACAATCACAAAGATTCGCTCTCTCTCCACTTTGTTTGCTTTGGCAAAGCAATAGTAGAGCAAAAAGGCTCCTACTAAGGCAAGTACTACCCATAGGAAAGCACCCATAACTTTCTCATTGAAATAAACCATCCCTGAGAAAATTGGAACCAATATAAATGCCGCAATAATGATGAGCATAAAGATGTTCATGCCTGCATATTTTTGCTCTTGAAATTTTTCTGGCTGCAAACCATTATCCCCAAACACACCACTGCTCGAACCCTGTTGGAAGCAAAGCAAACCAATAAACATCCCAATTCCTGCAGCACCAAAACCATAATGCCATCCATAAGAGGCTGCTAACCACCCACAAACCAGAGGGGCCAGAAAAGCTCCAATATTTATCGACATATAGAATATGGTAAAACCAGCATCTCGTCTTACATCACCATCTGCATATAATGTTCCGACCAAACTAGAAATGTTTGGTTTGAAAAATCCATTACCGACGATTAGTAGGCCTAAGGCAGAAAAGAACCAAAATTCACTCTCAAAAGCCATGATAAAATGACCCAAGGTCATTAAGGCGGCTCCAAGCATAATGGATTTTCTATAACCGATAAGTTTATCAGCAATGTATCCACCTATAAGAGGTGTGGCATATACTAAGGCACCATATGCAGCATAGATTCCAAGTCCTTTGGTTTCACCATTGGCTAAATCTTTGTATAGCTCATTTACCATGTATAAGGTCAGTAGAGCCCTCATTCCATAGAATGAAAAACGTTCCCATAATTCAGCAAAGAATAAATAAATTAAGCCTTTCGGGTGCCCAAAGGCCTGAGGTAGTCCCATTGTGTCTATGGAACCAAGCTTTTCTTGTTCGCTCATTGTAGTAGTAGTATTTTAATTGCCTTTAAAATAGAATATTTCGTGCAGTTGTGGGCAATCTCGTTACGTTAATAAAAACAAAAAAGCCCCACTTTGACAACTCAAAGTAGGGCCAAAAAACTAGTATAATAATTTATTTAGTTCTTGATAATTCTGCTGTATGACGAGTGCGTACCAGAAGAAAGAGTTTTAAAGTTAATTCCTTGTCCAATTCGGTAATATCCAAAGACAATACTCAATTGGTCAAGAATCATTAATTGATTCAACTACATTTTGAAACTTGAAAATTGACTAGATCTTACAAGTATTATTTAAGGTGTTAGCAATTGGTCTTGCTTGGGGTTAATGGAAAATTAATAAATAATTATTAAAGATATCAATATTGAAGCATTTAAAATTGACATTAATTAAAAACACCATATAATATTTGAAATACAATATTGAATCTGTTGGAAATAAAAAAGGCTATGTCTAAAGAAAGACATAGCCTCTGTTGTAAGAATTTAATCTTACCCTATATATGTTTGATTACTTATCGTAAATACAAATCTCAACTCTTCGGTTCTGCGCTCTTCCTTCTTTGGTATCGTTTGTACTTACTGGGTTTGTTTCACCAAAGCCAATAGACGAAGTTCTGGCAGCAGGAAATCCTCTTTTGAGCATTTCGTCTAAAACTTGATTGGCTCTTCGTTCAGAAAGTTTTTGATTGTACTCATCTGTATTTCTACTGTCTGTGTGTCCTTGAACAACTGCTCTATACGAAGGATTTTCATTTAGTTTAGCCAATGCTCTTTCCATGATCGCAACATTTTCTTTGGCGTCTAAATATCTATCTCTTGTTTTGTTATCAATGGAAGACTGATTGGTATTGAAATAAATAGTTTCACAAGTCAACAGAACTGGATTCGTGTTTACCACTACTTTCTTAGGGCAACCCATTTCTGAAGCAATACCTGGGGTGTCAGGACATTTGTCATTTTTGTCTACGATACCATCACCATCTGTATCAGGACAACCGTTGATGTCTCCTGGGGTTTTTGGACACTCGTCGTCTCTATCATATACACCGTCGCCATCCGTATCAGGTGGCAAGCAACCATTAAATTCTTTTTCTCCAGCCACAGTTGGGCAATCATCCATATTATCTGGAATATTGTCACCATCGGTATCTGCACAACCATTGAATTTTTTCATGCCCGCGACTTCTGGACATGTGTCATTTTTATCTGGAACACCATCGCCATCTGTATCAGGACACCCGTTGTGGATCTTACGACCCGGTACACCTGGGCATTCATCATTTTTGTCAATGATACCATCTCCATCTGTATCTGGACATCCCCAATTTTTTACTTCACCTGGCTCGCATTTACATCTGTCGAAATTGTCATTAAGACCATCACTATCACAATCACCTACACCGCCTAATCTCATGCCTAGTCTTGCAAAAGCAAACTGATATGAGTCGTCATTGTTATCTAAATTTTCACCATCAAAAGAATGCGCAACCTCACGCATTCCGTCAATCATATCTGTGGTTGGTACTACACCTCTAGCTTCTAGATCTAAAAATAACTTTTCACTCAAATCAAATCTTAGACCAACGCCCCATTGCATATGACCATAAAAGTCTTGCCTTTGTGCTAAATCTGCTTCTTGTCTCGCAGCTGTTGCAAAGCCTGGAGTTTCTGTAAAGTTAAGCTCTGGGTCAGTCTGGGCCACACTTACGCCAAACAGAAGGTAAGGAGAAATCATTTTCTTGAATTTGCCAAAAGAGGCTATGTTTAACTCATTTCCATCTTTGTCGTAGTATGTGGCATCACTTACGCTGATTCTGGAGTTGCTGATTTTATTTCCGTTGGCATCAAAAAAAGCAGGAGTTTGATATCTCTTATGGCCCCATGGCTCCCAGGCTAAATCTAAACTAAATTCTCTTAAAGGAGATTCAAAACTCCATCCGCGGGCATTGTGCTCACAAGGATCTGGGGTGTCAGGATCTCCATCGTTACAAGGACCGTCAAAATCATTGTCGTCCCCAGAGATGTTGGTTTCAAACCAATTTGCTCTAATCCCAAGATTATCAGAAATATTATACTGTGCGTTTAGTCCATACATCAAATGTGCATGCGCAAAGGTCATTCCTCCATCTCTAAAAATACTATGCGTATCAGTATCAGCATTAGAAAGGCCTACATTCAAGCCAATTGAAAATTTACTATTGTCTTTCCATTCGACTGATTCAATTTCTTGCCCCAATAGGAAAGTACTTACAAAAACAGCTAACACAACTGTTGAAAAACATCGTCTCATTGTTGGTTTTTTAAGATTACTTATTTAAAATAAGTCGCGAAAGTATTACAAAGGCAGGTAATATGAAAGTAGGGTAAACACTTATTTTTAATCTTAACAATTAGACCTTAAAACAAGGTTTGGATACAATTTTAATTTGGCTGTAATTCGCTCTTCAATTTATCCAAATCTCTAACCAAAAGTCTTTTACGATCAAAAGTTAAAATCTCATCATTTCTTAACTCATTGAGAATGGTCGTTACAGTTTGTCTGGAGGTGGCTGTTAGGTTGGCGATTTCTTGATGGGTAATAAATTTACGAACCACCCATTCATAGCCCACACGTTGCCCACTTTTGTTGACCAAGTCCAATAAGTATTGAATAATACGCGTACGGCTGTCTTTAAACACAAGCGATTCTAAGCGCTGTTCCATTTCTAATACTCTGGAACCCATGGCGCGCATTAAAAAAAGATTAAGCGTACTATGGTCTTTGACAAGTCCTTTCATTTCGCTCGTCGTAATTGCACAAATTTTGCTTGACTCCATAGCATAGGCGAAATCTCTTCTTTTATTCTCTCCAATAAATGAGAGCTCTCCGAAAACTTCACCACTATTTAGGATGGCTTTGGTAATTTCTTTGCCATTTTCGTTAATCGTTCCTATTTTGACCCTTCCTTCATTAATAAAGAAGATTTTATCTGCAGCTTGATCAGGCAAATAGATATACTCTCCCTTTTTAAATGTTTTTAAATGGTTGTCATTCATCGTTTGGCCCAATTTATTAGGACACAAGATGTCATTGACATTAATGTTTTCTAAATACCAAATAGACTGATCTTTCATTGTTGGCTGTTTATGAAATTAGGAATCTACTTTGAGGTCAAACGCTCGTTTCAATAATATTAAATCAGGATTTGCCTCTACTAATTTTTCGTATTTCTCTCTAGGGTTTAATCGTTTTTTAGGTGTAAATTTTTCGTAATCCGGAAACATTACCGTGTTAACCATTGGTTCGATTTTCAACATGTCGATGTCAAAAGCATTCCTTATTTGATTTACCAATTTGGTTTCGGCCACAAAGGTGTTCAACGCACTTGGTGAAGGAAGATGTACAAGTATTTTATTACTTTGGAGTTCGATGCTTTTAAGCCTGAGGGAGGTCCCTATTGTTGGCGAATTAATATTTTCTAAATAGGTATCCCAAATGGCTTTGATCAACTCTAAGTCCAATTTTTTCGGCTTGACTTTTTGTTTCTCTTCTTCTATTTCTATTTGCTCTAATATTTCTTCTTCTGTACTAAACCCAATTTTTTTTATTGTACGATGTATAGTCTTACTTGGGCTGCTAGATTTCACCATAACCTTAGGTTTTGGCGGTGCTGTGGTATTAGTTTCCACGTTTTTTGCTGATTCAACAGCGGCAGGTTTAGTAGCGGTAGTAGTTTGAGCAGATGTAGAATCTAGTCTTCTATTAAGAAAAGTAAGTTTCGACAGACTTATTTCGGCATGAAGTCTTTTGTTCTTAGCTTTTTGAAAATTGATATCCGCTGCATTTAAAATACTTAGAGCACTTAAAATCATGGATTGAGAACATAACTTGCTTTGATTGCTATATCGGGTGATTAGTTCTGGGTTTCCAATGAGGAGTTTTTGAGTTGCAGGGTTTTTACCAAGTAATAGTTCTCTAAAATGCTCCGCAAGTCCCAATAAGCAAAGTTCGGGATCAAAACCTTTGGAAAGAATTTCATCAAACAAGAGCATGACATTGGAAATGTCCTCGCTTAAAAAGTATTCTGTTAGTTTAAAGTAGTAATCATAGTCTAAAATGTTGAGATGTTCTATGAGCTCCTCATAACTTATTTGCCGATCTGTAGAACTTACGACTTTATCAAAAATGGACAAGGCATCACGCATTGCTCCATCTGCTTTTTGACCAATAATACTCAGTGCACGTTCATCGTAAGTAATGTTTTCTTTCGTCGAAATAGATTTTAGCTGCTCTACGATTTGATTTACTTGAATTCGTTTAAAATCAAATATTTGGCATCTCGATAGAATAGTGGGTAAAATCTTGTGTTTTTCAGTTGTAGCCAAGATAAATACCGCATAAGGTGGTGGTTCTTCGAGTGTTTTTAGAAAAGCATTAAATGCTTGACTACTCAACATATGAACCTCATCAATGATAAACACTTTGTGTGTCCCATGTTGCGGTTGAAACCTTACTTGTTCTGTTAGGTTTCGGATATGTTCTACAGAATTGTTTGAAGCCGCATCTAATTCTATAATATTGAAGCTTGCATTATCATTAAATGAAACGCAAGAACTGCATTCTCCACAAGGATCAAACTGATTTTGAAGATTTTGACAGTTTAGCACTTTAGCCAATATTCTTGCACAGCTCGTTTTCCCAACGCCTCTTGGACCGCAAAACAAAAAAGCATGAGCCAATTGATCATTCAAAATGGCATTTTTCAATGTATTTGCTACATGCGATTGACCTACTAATTCGTCGAAACGAGTAGGTCTATATTTTCTTGCTGAAACTAAATATTGGCTCATTTTATACTCCTCCTAAACAAAAATACCTTTTTAAGCATTTTTGTTGTGAATTGTCGAGACATAAGATTCATTTCTATGTCTAATTAAGTAGCACTTACTAAGTTTGTTGTATGAAAATAACCATTGCGCAGTTGAACTATATCATTGGCAATTTTGAGGGAAACCTCGAAAAAATGATAAACGCCATTGATAAAGCCAAAAAAGAGGGATCTGATATTATATGTTTTGGGGAGTTGGCAACTTGTGGATATCCCCCGCGTGATTTTTTAGAATTCGATGATTTTATCAGGCTTGCAAATGAAACAATTCAAGAATTGGTCAAGCATTCGCATGATATTGCTATTGTAGTGGGTTCGCCAACCAAAAACCCTGTTATTGAAGGCAAGGATTTGTATAACTCAGCTTATTTTTTATCTGAAGGGGTAATTAAATATGTGCAACATAAATGTTTGCTGCCTACGTACGACATTTTTGATGAATACCGTTATTTTGAACCTGCCTCCACCTTTGGTGTGGTTCAGTTTAAGGGTAAAAAAATTGCACTGACTGTTTGTGAAGACATATGGAATATAGGGAATGAAAACCCTTTGTATACCATTTGTCCCTTGGATGAAATGATGCCTTACCATCCGGACTTTGTGATTAATCTTTCTGCCTCGCCTTTTAATTATAATCAAGCCAAAGAGAGGCATCATATACTAACAGAGAATTCTAAAAAATACCAAATTCCTATTTTCTATGTCAATCATGTAGGGGCACAGACCGAAGTGATTTTTGATGGAGGCTCCGTAGTAATGCGGGGTGACGGCACCTTGTATGAAGAAATGAGTTATTTCCGAGAAGAAATACAATCCTTTGATTTGGATAAGGTGCTGGTCCCAGGAGAATCCAAAGTGCAGTCCATGGATAAAATTGAAAAAATACACCACGCTATCGTTTTAGGACTTAAGGATTATTTTGGTAAGCTCGGCTTTAAAAAAGCCATTCTTGGATTATCTGGTGGAATTGATTCAGCAGTTACAGCTGTCCTCGCTCAAAGAGCATTGGGTCCTGAGAACGTTCGAGTCTTATTAATGCCCTCACAATTTTCTTCTGATCATTCTTTGGCGGACGCCATGGCTTTAGCAGAAAATTTGGGCATACGATACGATATTATCTCGATTAAGGAAATCTTCGATGTATATATGAATAAACTGGATCCAATTTTCGGAGAAAAGCCTTTTAATGTTACCGAAGAAAATATACAAGCCAGAATTAGAGGCATGTTAAATATGGCTCTGTCAAATAAATTTGGGCACATCGTATTAAATACCTCAAATAAAAGTGAAATGGCTGTGGGGTACGGTACGCTCTACGGTGATTTATGCGGAGGGTTATCAGTGATCGGAGATGTGTACAAAATGGAGGTTTATGCCTTGGCTAAGTATATGAATAAAGACGGAGAGGTTATTCCGACAAATACCATCGAAAAGCCGCCTTCAGCAGAATTGCGTCCTAATCAGAAAGATTCGGACAGTTTGCCTGATTACGAGATTTTAGACCAGATTTTATTTTTATATATTGAAGAACGAAAGGGCCCAGCAGAGATCATCGCCCAGGGATATGAAGAGCGATTGGTAAAGCGCATTTTGAGATTGGTAAACAGAAACGAATTTAAGCGATATCAAACTGCTCCCGTTTTAAGGGTTTCGCCCAAAGCTTTTGGAATGGGTAGAAGAATGCCAATTGTTGGAAAATACTTGTCGTAAGTGATTTTCAGCTAATTTTGCACACTGATTTAAAGTTATGATTGTAGAACAAATATATACAGGTTGCTTAGCAGAGGCGAGTTATTATATCGAAAGCGATGGCGAGGCGGTAATTATTGATCCTTTAAGAGAAGCAGAACCTTATTTGGCAAAATTGAAGAAGAATGGAGCCAAATTGAAATATATATTTGAAACACATTTTCATGCAGATTTTGTCTCTGGTCACTTAGATCTTTCAAAAGAAGCTAACGCTCCCATTGTTTATGGGCCAAACGCAAATCCCGATTTTGATGTTATTCAGCTGGCCGATGGTGATGAATTAAAAGTTGGTAAACTAAGATTCAAACTGCTCCATACACCGGGACATACTTTGGAAAGCAGTTGTTATCTATTGTTTGATGAAGAAGAGAGGGAAACGGCCATTTTTACTGGAGATACGTTGTTTATTGGAGATGTTGGAAGGCCAGACTTGGCTATCGATAATGGCTTATCCAAAAAAGATTTAGCTAAAATGATGTACCATAGTTTAAGAGAAAAAATTATGGTATTGCCTGACCACATTACCATCTATCCTGCGCACGGCGCGGGCTCGGCATGTGGCAAAAACATGAGTGATGAAACTTTTGATACGTTAGGAAATCAGAAAGAAAAAAATTACGCTTTGCGGGCAGATATGACTGAAGATGATTTTGTCGCTGAAGTCCTTGATGGCATCGCCCCTCCACCAGAATATTTTGCTTTAAATGCGCTTCTAAATAAGCAAGGATATTCCTCCATTGAAGAAGTTGTTGCTAGAGGTACTCGAGCTCTGAGTCTGCAAGATTTCAAATCCTTATCCTCAGAAGAAGATGTTTTGATCATCGATACAAGACATCAGCAAATATTTAATAAAGCATTTATTCCAGGGGCCTTGTTTTTTGGGCTTAAAGGAAGTTTTGCTCCATGGGTAGCTAGTGTGCTTAAAAATGTTGATCAGAAGATTGTGTTTGTTTGCGAAGAAGGAAAAGAAAAAGAGGTGGTAGTAAGGTTGGCTAGAGTGGGGTTTGATCAGGTACTTGGATTCTTGAAAGGAGGAATGGACACTTGGATTAGTGCAGGAAAACCTATTGATCAAATACTTTCTATTCCAACAGAGGAATTGCAACAAAAAATGGAAATGTCTCAGCTCAGCGTTATTGATGTAAGAAAGCCCTCAGAATTTGGGCGTTCTACTGTCGAATCCGCTGAAAATTTTCCTTTAGACTATATTGATCAAAATATTTCTAGTTTGGATAAATCGAAAGAATACTTTGTCTTTTGCAGAAGCGGGTATAGATCAATGGTTTATGCATCCATGATGAAAAAAATGGGATACAAGGCTCCTGTGGATATCATAGGTGGTTTTAATGCCATTGCCCAAACTGATGGTTTTAAAATTTTAGAAACAGCCTGTACGGCTAATTAAGACTTACGTATGGATCTTATTCATTCTCCTTGGCATTGGTCTTTTTCAGGGGCAATGATTGCTTTGGTTATGCTTTCGCTCATTTTTGCAGGAAAGCGTTTTGGTGTATCTTCTTCTTTCAAAGCAGTTTGTAGCGCTTCAGGACTTGGAAAGTATATTCCTTATTTTAACTATAATTGGAAAAGCCATGACTGGCTGTTGCTTTTCGTTATTGGATCTATATTTGGAGGATTTCTTGCTTCAAGCTTCATGGCAAATACTGAGGCTGTACAAATTACGGAAGGCACAATTTCGCATCTTGCCGATTTGGGGATCGCCTCTCCTGGGATCAATGAGCTTGCGCCAACTTCGATTTTTTCTTTGGATAGTCTTTCTGGGCATTCGATGATTCTTATGATCATTGGTGGGGTACTTATTGGATTCGGAACGAGGTATGCTGGAGGGTGTACTAGTGGCCATGCAATTTCGGGATTATCCAATTTGCAATTGCCTTCTTTGGTTGCAGTGATGGGATTTTTTATTGGAGGATTATTGATGACCTATTTAATAATGCCAAATATCTTTTAATATGAAAAAATTAATCTTTCTTTTTATCGGGATATTTTTTGGCATTACCATGTTTAAGTCTGAAGCCATCAGCTGGTATAGAATACAAGAGATGTTTCTCTTCGAAAGTTTTCACATGTATGGCATCATTGGTGTTACGGTGGTATTGGGTGTATTAATCCATGTTGTAATTAAAAAGGCAGAGGCTAGGAATTTGGAAGGGCAAAAAATAGTTTTTGAAGACAAGCCTAAAACATACCTTGCAAGCATCGTTGGTGGCTCGTTGTTTGGACTTGGGTGGGCTATCACGGGGGCTTGTCCTGGACCAATTTATGTTTTGATAGGAGCTGGAAACCTTGGTTTTATTATTGTTTTACTAGCCGCTCTTTTTGGGGCAATGCTCTATGGAGCACTAAAAAACAAACTACCACATTAAGAAAATTAACGTAGAGTATGTCAAACAGTGTGCTATTCGATGTACTCAAATCGACTTTTGGTTATAGCCATTTTCGTCCTCAACAAGAGGAAATCATAAGGCATGTCTTGGATCGTAAAGATGCCTTGGTCATTATGCCTACGGGCGGAGGAAAATCCATTTGTTATCAATTGCCAGCAATAATTCAGGAGGGGCTTACAGTTGTTATCTCGCCTTTGATCGCATTGATGAATGATCAAGTGTTGGCGTTACAACAACTAGGTGTAGAGGCTGCCACTCTGCACAGTAATATTGGTTTTGAAGAGCGATCAAAAATTAATGCCAAATTAAATAGTGGTGAATTAAAGTTGCTTTATATTTCGCCGGAGGGTATATTGAACAAAGACAATTACCATTATCTAAAAAACCTAAAGATTGATTTATTTGCCATAGATGAAGCCCACTGTGTTAGTGTTTGGGGAAATGACTTTAGGCCTGATTATGTCAAACTGGCTTTCATTAAAAAGGAATTTCCTAAAATCCCAGTTATTGCACTAACTGCAACTGCCGACAGTGCCACTCAAACGGATATTGCAAAACAACTTAGGCTGGATAATCCCAGGACGTTTCTTTCGAGTTTTGAACGGAGAAATATATCCATAAATGTACGACCTGGACAGAATAGGATAGATCAGATTTATCAGTTTATAAATGACCAAAATCATTTGTCTGGAATAATTTATTGTCTCAGTAGAAAGAATACTGAGAACCTGGCTAAAAAATTATCTGATCGAGGATATAAAGCTGATTATTATCATGCGGGTAGAACCGCAGACGACCGCAGCAAAGTCCAAGAAAAATTTCAACGAGATGAATTGACGATAATGTGTGCTACCATTGCATTCGGAATGGGCATTGATAAACCCAATATTCGTTGGGTGGTGCATTATAATATGCCTAAGAATCTCGAAAGTTTTTATCAAGAGATTGGAAGAGCAGGTCGAGATGGCGAACCTTCCCAAAGCTTGCTTTTTTACGGCTGGGGAGATTATATTCAGCTTAAGAAATTTATTGATGAAGGCCAAGCAGAGGACACTTTTAAGAAGGTGCAAACTGCGAAGCTTGAGCGGATGTGGCAGTTTGCAAATGCTTTTAATTGTCGAACCAATTTTATTTTGAATTATTTCGGTGAATATCGATTAGAGGGATGTGGACATTGTGACAACTGTCTAGAACCACCAAAATATATTGATGGTACCACGTACTCAAAGATGGCCATTTCGGGGATTCTTCGTTCTGGTCAATCCATTACTCAATCTTTGCTGGTGGACCTGTTAAGAGGTTCCTATAAGTATGAAGTAAAGCAGTTGGGATTAGATAAGTTAAAGACCTACGGTGTAGGAAGAGAAGTCCCTCAAAGGCATTGGGTATTTTACGTCAACCAAATGATTAACCAGGGAATTTTGAGTATCGACTTTTCGGATTCGTCAAGATTAAAAACTACACCGCTCTCTCATGAGGTTTTAAAAGACGAGTTTAAGGTCGAACTAGCTCAATTTGTGGATCTTGCTAAGAAAAAAGTAGAAAAGCCAGTTAAGAATGCTGTGGACATTAGCGCATACAATGAAGAATTATTTTCGCAATTAAAATCCTGGCGATTGCGTATTGCCAAAGAGAAAAAGGTGCCGCCTTATGTTATTTTCAATGATCGGACGCTAAAAGGTATAGCCGCATCAGTTCCAAAAACAAAAATGAGCTTATTAACCGTCAATGGAGTTGGCGAAAAGAAGTTGGAGGACTATGGTGAATCGGTTTTGGAATTGACCAATCGTTACTAGCATTGGAGATTCTATGTAAGTAAGACATAAATCAACTGTGCAATAACAATTTTTCCAATCAAGGCGATTGGAAACATCATAGTGTAACCAAAGGTTGGAATGTTGTTGCCGCTTCGTTCGTTGGCGAAATCTAAAATTGCGGGTTGATTGGAGACCATACCCATAAGTAGTGTAAATGGAATTTTCACAAATTTGTATCCTATCCATAAGGTTAATAGGGCTCCAAGGATACTGATTATGGCACTTGCACCAATCATAACAAAGGCATCAGATGTAAAGCTTTCTACAAAGGCATTGCCAGCTCTCACTCCTACAGCAGAAAGCAATAATATAAGTCCAAGTTGCTGAAGTGTTACGTTTGCACTATAGGGCAAAGACCAAACAATGGGTCCAGTTCGCCGTAGGGCGCCTAAGAACAATCCCACAATAAGTGGGCCCCCGGCATATCCAAGTTTGAAAGAGAAAAAATCGCCTATCGAAAATTGGATTAACCCAAGCAACAATCCAATCCCAATACCAAGTCCAAAAGAGAAAAGATTAACCTTACTTACTGCTTGATACGAATCACCAAAATATTTTGCTAGTGCTTTTAAATCTTTACGTCGAGCAACAAATCGGATTCGATCTCCTTGTTGCAGTATAGTATTTCCTTTGGCCAACATGTCGACATCTCCTCTTCTGATTCTTGTAATTATAGCGCTATATTTTTCGTCAAGGTTTAAAGAGGCAAGGGTTCTACCCACAACTGCTGGGTTAGAAACAAATATTCTTCGCGAGTCGTAATCATTCCCTAGCCAGGCCCTTTTGTCACTAACTCTTCCCATAAACTTAGCTACGCGCAATAATTCTTCTTCAGAGCCAACCGCCAAAATTTGATCTCCCTTTTTAAATTTTTTGTCATAGTTAGATAAAGAAATGGTGTCGCTGATGTTCATCCTGCCGAATATGACATTCCATTTTTGCGATTTTTTCAGGTCTCTAAGCTCAACACCTATGGCCTGTTCATTGATTACTTCGATAGATCTTGACGTTAGGTTTGTACCCACAGGATACTCAGACTTTAAGTCATCAAGTTCTTTTTTGAAATTTATTTTGAGTAAAGACTGGAGTATAATTATAGCAATCATACTGCCTAATACACCCATGGGATAACTGTAGGAATAACCAACTACCACATGGTCTGATTGAACAGATTGGGCTAAATCGTTACTTGCCAAATAATCCAACATACCTGCTAAGGCCGGTGTATTCGTAGTACTCCCAGCATATATTCCTGTGATTTTTGCTGGATCTATTCCAAATATAAAACCGACACCAATGGCTATTAAACCAGAGATGAGAAGCATGGAAATAATAAAAAGAAAATCTCGCAGTCCGTTTTTTTGGTAAGATTTAAAAAAAGCATCTCCTGAGCTCAGTCCTATTGAGTA
Source organism: Saprospiraceae bacterium (assembly GCA_020627705.1). GTDB lineage: Bacteria > Bacteroidota > Bacteroidia > Chitinophagales > Saprospiraceae > JAHDHU01. The sequence goes on along the minus strand of JAHDGJ010000003.1, from coordinate 43,868 downwards.
AACAAACAAGACTAGACCCAACATGAAAATGATTTCGGGGATCTGAAAATCTTTGCTTGTAGCCCCAAATGCCAAACCGACAAAAAGAATGGCCGCAACACCAAGCGAACTGCCTTTAATTTTAATACTACCTATAGAATAGCCAATAGCCGCTACTAAAAATAAAAGCAGCAACGGATGATCAATTAAAATTTGCTTCAAGTCTGCTTAAATTATGGTTTGAAAGTAGCTAACGAATTCTTCAATGGTCATTGTGCCTTTGTCTCCATCTCCTTGAAGACGAACAGACACTTTGCCGGCCTCTTGTTCTTTATCTCCAATGATTAACATGATTGGAACTTTTTTTAGCTCAGTGTCTCGAATCTTTTTACCGATTGACTCCGTACGATCATCGATAAATCCTCTAATGTCGTGCTTTGCCAAGGTTGTTTCAATTTCTTTACAATAGGGGATGAGTCTATCAGAAATGGGTAATAGAGCAAACTGATCTGGCGTCAGCCACAAAGGAAACTTTCCTCCTGTGTGTTCTATTAGAATACTGATAAAGCGTTCCATAGAACCAAAGGGTGCTCGGTGAATCATCACAGGTCTGTGAGGTGCATTGTCTGAACCTATATATTCTAGTTCGAATCTTTCTGGAAGATTATAATCTACTTGTATAGTCCCTAACTGCCAAGATCTTCCCAAAGCATCTTTGATCATAAAGTCCAACTTCGGACCATAGAATGCTGCTTCGCCATATTCGGTAACTGTCTCTAAATCTACCTCGCTGCAAGCATCAATAATGGCTTGTTCGGCGGTCTTCCAGTTTTCATCAGAACCAATATATTTCTCAGGAGTATTTGGATCACGCAAAGAAATCTGAGCGGTAAAGTTTTCAAAGCCCATTTTATTTAGGACATGTGTCGTTAGATCTAAAACGTCTAAAAACTCTCCTTTCACTTGCTCTGGGGTACAAAAAATATGTGCATCGTCTTGGGTAAACCCTCTCACTCTTGATAGGCCATGTAACTCTCCACTTTGCTCATATCTGTATACTGTACCGAATTCACCAATTCTTAAAGGGAGCTCCTTGTAGGAGTGGGGAGCATTGGCAAAAATTTCACAATGGTGTGGGCAGTTCATTGGTTTTAGGAGAAACTCTTCACCATCTCTTGGGGTCTTGATAGGTTGAAAACTATCTTCTCCGTACTTCTCATAGTGCCCAGAAGTTTCGTACAATTCTTTTGCACCGATGTGTGGGGTTACCACCATCTTATAGCCACGTTTCTCTTGCTCACTTCGCAAAAAGTTTTGAAGACGTTCTCGCAATTGAGTACCTTTTGGCAACCAAATAGGTAGTCCTGATCCTACGCGCTGTGAAAACATAAAGAGCTCAAGTTCCTTACCCAATTTTCGATGATCTCTTTTTTTCGCTTCTTCAATTAGCTCAAGATGCTCGGTTAGTTCTTTTTGTTTTGGAAAACTTACGCCATAGATTCTGGTCATTTGCTTTCGCGTTTCATCTCCTCTCCAATACGCTCCAGCCAAAGCAGTCAACTTTGTGGCCTTTATAAATCCAGTATGAGGAATATGAGGTCCACGACATAAATCCGTGAAGCTCCCTTGCGTATAAAATGTGATCGTACCATCTTCGAGGTCCTCCAGAAGCTCCAATTTGTATTCGTCTTCTTTTTCTTTGAAATAAGAAATTGCTTCGTCTTTTGAAATTTCTTTACGAACGAATTGATTTTTTTCTCGAGCCAACTCGATCATTTTCTTTTCTATTTGGATCAAGTCTTCAGGAACGAGCGTTTTATCCCCTGTATCCACATCATAATAGAACCCTGCATCGATCGAAGGACCGATCCCAAATTTTGTGTGAGGATAAAGTGCTTGAAGCGCCTCGGCCATTAAGTGAGCACTTGAGTGCCAGAAACTTGCCTTGCCTTCTTGATCTTTGAAAGTATAAAGTTTGAGCTCAGCATCTGTATTTATGGGTCTTGTGGCATCCCATATTTCTCCGTTGACATTTGCGGAAAGTACATTTCGCGCCAACCCTTCACTTATAGAATTTGCAATCTCTAGTGCCGAAGTGCCTTTTTCAAATTGTTGAACTTTGCCGTCTGGGAAAGTGATGTTGATCATAACCTTACTCTTCAATTAAGCGTACAAAGGTAAGGAGTTGATAAATGAAATATCTAGTAGATCGGAAAGAAAGAGAAAAAAGGCTGCCAAAAATATTGTTCAGATATTTGGATTCGGAGAATTGCGGTATAACTCTCTAGGCAGCCTTTAAATTTTTATAACTACGCTTTAACTTCAAACGTAATCTTTACATTGACTCTATAGTCTTTTATTTTTCCGCCTGCAACCGTGACAGATTGACTCTGTACAAAAGCAGATTTAATGTTCTTGACAGATTTTGAAGCTCTTTTAATTGCATTCGCTGTAGCGTCTTCCCAACTCTTGCTGGAATTCGCTAGTACTTCTATTACTTTTAGTATCGCCATAATCGAGTATTTGAGTTTTGAGAATACTAATATATTATAAAAAATCGTAATATGTTAATATTTAGATAGGTTTCTTCTACAGTGCACTAAAGAGGAATTTTAAAATTTAGTAGTGCGAAAACGTGTTGTATTTACTAATCCTCTATGTTATTGAATAGACTTTAGTGCTTCTTGAGCGCGTTGAAATTCAGGATTTAGATTTAAACAATTTTGAAAATCATTTTTAGCAGAAGCGATATCTCCTTTAAGTTGACTTGCCACACCTCGATAATAATAGCCCAGAGGATATACTGGATTTGATTTGCAGACAATGTTGAATTCTTCATATGCATTTTCATAGTTTTTGGTTTCTATGAAAAGAATTCCTTTGTTGAGGTGGGCCTCCTTATAATGTAAATCAATATCAATAATTTGGTCATAGATACTTATCGCCTCATCAATTTTACCATGATTTTGTAGATAGAAGGCTTTGCTGTGAAGGGCTTGGATGTTTTTTGGGGCTACCGAAACAGCATTATTATAAAAGTCTATGGCTCTAAGGTCTTTTTGTTGATCATAAAGATCTCCTAAAATGATCCATGCGTCTACTAGTTCGGGATCGTTTTCTACTGCGGTTTGGAAACTATTGATTGCTTTGGGTATATCATTGAGTTCTTTAAAATTCATCCCGAGCATAAAATAGGCTTCCGCATTTTGAGGGTCATAAAATAATATATCATTTATCGTTTTGATAGAAGGGTCATATTGTTTGAGAATCATTTGGAGTTCGGACAGCTTCAAAAGCGAGGGAGTCCTTTGTGGATGCAAGGCCACCGCTTTTTGCATTGCTTTAAGCGCATTATCTGATTGGTAATAATCCAAAAGTATATCCGCAGTCAAATGATAATAATCGGCCTTAATAGAATCTATTTGAAGCGCTTTTTGCATGTCTTGAAGCGCTTGCTCATAATTTTCTTGTTCGTATAAGTATTGTGCTCTAGTAAAATATAAATCTGGCTTTAAGGGTTTGTCCAAAATATCTTGAGTCATTTGATCAAGAATAGCATCTCCCGTTTTAACTATCTCCTTTTGCGAGGAATCTCCTTTACAGGATGCAATAAAGAGCAGTACGAGTAAGTAAAAAGCATTTTTCATAAAAGTAAGAGGACTTGCAGGTTCAAAAATACATTGACTTATTCGATCTTTTGGTCATTTTGAAGTCTTGAGTTGGGGTATAAAAAAAGGTGACACACTTTAGCATCACCTCTACAAAATAGTTTGTATATAAGCTAATTCTTTAAACCTACTGTAATAGGTACTCTTTGTTTTCAACCATTTTTCTCATATTGATTAAAGCGTAGCGCATTCTACCTAGAGCCGTATTAATAGAAACTCGGGTCAGCAACGAGATTTCTTTGAAGCTCATATCAGCATAATGTCTCAAGACTACCACTTCTCTTTGTTCTGGTGGCAATTGATCCACGAGCTGTTTGATTTTGGAGTACGCCTCATTTTTAATCATAGTAAGCTCTTGATTATCATCCTTGTTTTCTAGGACATCAAAAATGTCAAAGGTCTCCGTGGCACTAACTTTGGTTCTTCTTCTGTTCTTTCTAAAATTATCAACACACATGTTGTAAGAAATTCTCATAGCCCATTGGACAAATTTGCCTTCATGGTTATAATTTCCTTTACGCAATGTTTTGATGATTTTAATAAACACGTCTTGAAAAATATCATCAGCCTTATTTCTATCTTTTACAAAAAGATAAATAGACGTGTAGATCTTTTCTCTGTGACGATTTAAAAGGACTTCAAATGCCTTTTCTTTTCCTCCTAAGTATTCGTGGATTAACTCTCTATCCGTGAGATTTTTTAAACTCATAGCTGACAACTTTAACAATGATGTAATTCGATTAAAGTGTAACTATGAACTTATAGACAAGAGTTTTTAATTGTGAATACCTAAAATTAGATTGTTTTATTCAAAAAGTAAAGTCCCATGTGATATTAAGTGAAAATTAACAATTCAGGAATATCCCTTGGTTTGTTTTGATCATTTGTGAAATAGTTTGTTTGTAATTTCCTTCTCCATGTTTAAAGTCGCAATTTTGTTGACTTAATCGTCTAAAATATGTTGCAAGTACAATTTATAAGAGAAGAAAAAGAACGGATAATCAAGGGGTTAGCAAAACGTGGATGGGAAGCATCTAAAATGAATATTTTGGATGAAATTATATCCCTTGATGATAAGAGGAAGTCCTTGCAGACTCAAAACGATCAATTTCTTTCGCAAATCAATGCAAAATCTAAAGAGATCGGCGAACTCTTTAAATCAGGCAATGCCGAAAAAGCAAACGAATTCAAAGGGGAGGTAAGTGCTTTGAAAATTAAGACAGGTGATTTAGAGGCTGAGATGAAAAAAGTACAAGAGATGTTGAATGAATCCTTGTATCAAGTGCCCAATGTTCCAAACGAATTGGTGCCCAATGGACAAACCGATGAGGATAATGAAGTCTTTAAAGCATTAGAAGGTGCATTACCTGATTTGGGTACCGATGCCATACCGCATTGGGAATTGGCTCAAAAGTATAGTCTGATCGATTTCGCATTAGGCGTTAAAATTACAGGGGCAGGATTTCCCGTATATATGGGGAAAGGGGCCAAACTTCAGAGAGCTTTGGTACAGTTTTTTTTAAATGAAGCTTCAGATGCAGGTTATTTGGAGTTGAACCCTCCATTTGTGGTAAACGAAGCTTCAGCCAGAGGTACAGGAAATTTGCCTGACAAAGAAGGACAAATGTATCATTGTACTACAGACAATTTTTATTTGATCCCAACTGCAGAGGTACCAGTGACCAATATGCATAGGGCTGAAATCATAGCTCAAGCAGATCTTCCAAAAAAATACACTGCCTTTTCTCCCTGTTTTAGAAGAGAGGCGGGTTCGTATGGAGCTGACGTTAAAGGATTAAATCGCTTGCACCAATTTGAAAAAGTAGAAATTGTTCAAATGGTTCATCCTGATAAATCTTATGAAGTTTTAGACCAAATGCTTGCTCACGTAGAAGGATTGCTTAAAAAACTGGAACTGCCATACCGTATTTTGCGTTTATGTGGTGGAGACCTTAGTTTTGCATCTGCCCTTACTTATGATTTTGAGGTATATTCGGCAGCACAAAAAAGATGGCTCGAAGTGAGTTCGGTTTCGAATTTCGAAACTTTTCAAAGCAATCGTATGAAGATGCGATTTAAGGATACGGAAGGTAAAAAAAGCCTTGTTCATACTTTAAATGGAAGTGCTTTGGCTTTACCAAGGATTATGGCTTCGTTGATAGAAAATAACCAAACCAGTGACGGAATCGTTATACCTGAGGTCATAAGGAAGTATACCGGATTTGATATTATTAATTAGAAAAAAACATACAAGATGATATTCTATTACGTAATAATTGGATTTTTTACTCTAGTGGGATTTTTGATCAGTTCTAGACTAAAAAGTAAATTTAAAAAATACAGCAGGGTACCTACAAGCAGTGGGATGTCCGGGGCAGAAATTGCCCAAGCAATGATGGCGCATTATAATATTCACGACGTGAAAATTACGCAAGGACGAGGAATGCTTACAGATCATTACAATCCGCAGACCAAAACGATCAGTTTGAGTCCAGATGTATATCAAGGCCGATCTGTTGCCGCAGCAGCAGTTGCAGCACATGAATGTGGTCATGCGGTACAACATGCTACAGCATACAGCATGTTACAAACAAGATCTAAGTTGGTCCCTGTGGTTCAATTCTCATCCAGAATCCAACAGTTGCTTTTTATGGGATTCATATTTGGAATGGCTGGAGCAGGAAGCGGTATTGGCGGTATGTTTATGATTGCCTTGACCATTACTTTTGGAGTTACTGCCTTATTCAGCTTGGTTACTTTACCAGTGGAATTCGATGCTTCAAGAAGAGCTCTCGCTTGGTTGGATGATACGGGAACTACAGTGGGCGCTGAGTACGAAGGTGCAAAAGATGCGCTTTGGTGGGCAGCAATGACTTACGTTTCAGCAGCACTTTCTGCGCTGGTTATGTTTCTTTATTTTGCACTTCAAATGTTAGGAAACGATTAAGATTCATAGAATCGATAATTTATTAGAGTTATGAGTGAAACAATTGAATCAACAATAAATCACGGCAAGTCATCAATTGACAAAACCATTCAACACCTGGCTGATGAATTGGGTAAAATTAGGGCGGGTAAAGCTTCGCCCAACATGCTTAGTTCTATTAAGGTAGATTACTATGGTACACCTACCGCCTTAAGTCAAGTGGCCAATGTGTCAGCTGCTGATTCAAGAACCTTGAGTATTCAGCCATGGGAAAAGAGTATGCTTGCTCCAATCGAACAAGCCATATTTGCAGCAAATTTGGGTTTAACTCCAATGAATGACGGAGAGTTTGTCCGGATCAATATTCCTGCTTTAACGCAAGAGCGAAGAAAAGAATTGGTCAAACAAACCAAATCACTTGGGGAGAATGCCAAAGTTAGTTTGCGTACAGCAAGGCAAAAAATGATGGACTTTGTGAAAAAAGAGGTCAAGGATGGATATCCTGAAGATGCTGGAAAGAAAAAAGAGGGAGAAATAGATGGAATGATAAAATCAGGAGCCTCTAAAGTGGAGGAGCTATTGGCTGTCAAAGAAAAAGAAATAATGACTGTATAAAATACTTTGCATAACTTCAAAAAATAGAAGCTCTCAGTTTTACTGAGGGCTTTTTTTAGTTATTAATTTGTGATTTTCGAAGTTACAAGGGCATAAACTGACGAAGCGGGTGTTTCTTGTCGTATTAACTATGGATAGTTTTTAAATTCGACTAAATTTTTTGATATGCGGTGTTTATTGGCCTTGTTGATTCTGTTTTTTTTGTTTTCATCTTGTCATGAGAAAGAAGCAAATATTCTTTCTAAGCTTGAAGAAAAGATGTATCCCTATTATGATCGTTATTTGGAGTTTAATTTTCCAAATGATAAAGTGGATATAAAGGCTTATGTCGAAGGCTTGGAAGAAGCAAACGCATTTCGACTTAATGCTGTAAATCGCAGTCCTGGTTTTGACCAAGAGTGGACCGTACAGGGCCCAGGAAATATAGGAGCTAGAGTCAATACTTTAGCCATCAATCCAAACAATCATAATGAGATTTATGCTGGTTTTAGTGGGGGAGGATTGTTTAAAACCCTTGATGGGGGAAACACTTGGGATCCTATTTTTGATCAAAATTCGTTTTTGGCTATAGGACATGTTTGTATTGATCCTATGGATGATCAAACCATTTATGTTGGTACGGGGGATCCCAATTTGGGCGGGTTTCCAAATATTGGAAATGGTGTTTTCAAATCAATTGATGGAGGGTTAAACTGGACGTATATTGGCTTAGAAGAGCAAAGAATTATATCCAAAGTTGAGGTAAATCCTAACAACAACCAAGAAATTTTTGTAGCTAGTATGGGATTGCCTTTCACCAAAAACAATACAAGAGGAATATATCGATCTCAAAATGGAGGCAGTTCCTGGGAGCAAGTCTTATCGGTTTCTGATAGTACAGGATTTACAGATGTAATTATAAATCCCGAAATGCCCAATATTGTATATGCCACAAGTTGGGATAGAGTGCGGAGCAATGCCATAAATTTAGTTAATGGAGAAGGTTCTAATTTATATAGATCCACAGATGGTGGAGATACATGGGAGACCGTGCTAGATGGTTTACCTGATGGTAGGCTAGGAAGGCATGGGATAGACATTTGTAAATCCGCACCTAATAATGTGTATGTTGTGGTTGTTGATGTGACCCATAATTTGGAAGGCATTTATCGTAGTCAAGATTATGGGGCAAGTTTTGAATCTATTCCTATTGACAATTTGGACCCTGGTGTTTTTGGGGGATTTGGATGGTATTTTGGAAAACTTCATGTCAATACTGTAGACCCTGAGCACGTTTTTATATTAGGAGTTGATCTTTTTGAAACCAGAGATGCGGGAGATACATGGTTAGAATCCGCTCCACCATGGTGGACATATATCGTACATGCAGACAAACACGATCTGCAAATTTTGAATAATGGTCAAATGTTTTTGGCTACTGATGGTGGTGTTTACAAAAAGCAAATAGATGATGAGGACTGGACCGATATTGAGAATATTCCTGCTACTCAATTTTATCGTACGGCCTACAATCCACATAATCCGGAGTTATATTATGGTGGAGCTCAGGACAACGGTACGACGAGTGGTAATGCAAATGCAATAGATGAATGGGTAAGGAATCATGGTGGAGATGGTTTTCAAATGGTTTTTCATCCAACGGATCCGGAATTATATTTTGTCGAAACCCAATTGGGCGGCATTACCCAATACTTAAATGGCGAGGCTAATGATGCGACGGAAGGGTTAGAAGGACCAAGAGATTGGGACATGCAGTATATTATGAGTCCGCATGATCCAAATGTTATGTATACTGGAACAGATAAAGTCTACGCTAGTTATAACTCTTATCTTCCGTTTTGGACTGCGATTTCTGAGGACCTTACAGATGCCGGCGTTGTCGCAAATCGGCCGGCTAACATTACCTGTCTTGATGAATCAATAGTAGAGCAGGGAGTGTTATATGTTGGAACAAATAATGGTAATGTCCAAGTTAAAAGACCAGTAGGGGATTGGGAAAAGGTCTCCGGGACTTTGCCGGAGCGATATGTTACCGATATCAAAGCTTCGCCATATTATGAAGGATGGGCTTATGTGAGTTTTTCGGGATATAAAGACAATGATTTCTCTCCAAGGTTATATAGAACCCAAGACTATGGTCAGTCATGGGAACCTATCATAGGTAATTTGCCCAATATTGCCATTAATGATTTGTTTATTATTCCAGATGTTGAAGACCAACTTTTATTTGTTGCCACAGATGCAGGCGTTTATGGGACGCAAGATGCTGGGGAAACATGGGAACGTTTGGGTGTAAATATGCCAAACGTTGTCACCTATGATCTGGCCTATAATGTCGAAAAGAAAGAACTGGTGGCAGCTACTTTTGCAAGATCAATGCAAAGCTATAATATAGAATCCCTACTTGCTGAGCCAAGTTCGACTCAAAATGAAGAGCAAATTGAGCTAATGCTCTATCCAAATCCAGTCAGCACGGTATTAAACATCTCTGGTGTTGGTGATGCCAATGTGCAAGTTATAGATCAAATGGGTAGAGAAGTTTTGAAGGGAAATCTACAGAATGGACAAATAAACCTTTCTACCGTAAATAACGGGATTTATTGGGTAACAATTAGAAACGATGAAATCCGAACTACGAAGAAAATTGTTATAGCAAAAGAATAAACCATACTTTATTCTTCTTCCCAATCAAAACTGAGTTGTAGATTTTCTGAATCATTCAACTCTTTTTCTAGGTTGGTTGCCGTTAAACCAATCAAGCGAATTTTGTCGAAGGCATCTTGATGCTGCCTTAGGAGATTAACAGCAATCTCATTTAACTCTTCTTTTTCTTTGATGAAATAATTCTTGGAGATGCTTCTTGTAATGGTTTGAAAATCACTGCGTTTTAATTTTAAGGTGATCGTTCGGCCGAAATTATCGGCTTTCGTTAGTCGTTTGAAAAATTTATCTGTGATATCGTTTAATACAGGTAAAATATCTTCAAGCTGCTCTAAATCCACTTCTAAGGTGCGCTCGACTGCCAATGATTTACGGGTACGATTAGGATTTACGGGACGATTATCAATGCCTCTAACAATATCATAAAAATGAAGCCCTGCTTTACCAAATTTCATGGCTAATTCCAATTTACTAAGCTTTTTGATATCTGCTCCATGTAGAATCCCCATACGTCTCATCTTATCTGCTGTAACCTTACCGACTCCAAAAAATTTTTCAATTTCGAGCTTTTCTAAAAAGGATACTGCTTTTTGTGGGGTAATAATGGTGAGCCCATTGGGCTTGTTCATGTCAGATGCTACTTTGGCCAAAAACTTACAATATGACACTCCTGCTGAACAAGTTAAGCTAGTTTCTTCCTTGATAAGATCCATGATCTGCTGAGCGACTTCCATTGCAAAGGGAATATTCTTTTTGTTGGCGGTGACATCCAGAAATGCTTCATCAAGAGAAAGTGGTTCTATGAGGTCTGTATACCTTTGAAATATGGATCTAATTTGCCGAGATACTTCTTTGTATACTTCAAAGCGAGGAGGGACAAAAATAATGTGCGGACAAAGTTGTTTTGCTTTCCAACCAGGCATCGCAGAGCGTACACCAAATTTTCTGGCCTCATAACTGGCTGTTGTAGTTACTCCTCTATTTCCTCCGCCTCCAACGGCAATTGCTTTGCCTTTTAATGAAGGATTATCTCGTTGTTCTACGGATGCATAGAATGCATCCATGTCAATATGCACTATTTTTCTTGAGGAGTTGATGTGATATGAAAGCATAAAAAAAAGCTCTGGTGTCCCCACCAGAGCCGATTGTTAAGGTTTAAATACTAATGGATTTTGTATATCCTACTTAATATTTATATCAATCATTTGTACTTAACATAGACCCTAAATAAGACCTGTTAAGCATTGCAATGTTTTCTGTAGAGATCTCTTTTGGACATTCTACTTCGCATGCTCCAACATTAGAGCAAAAACCGAACCCTTCTTTATCCATTTGCCCAACCATTTTTTGAACACGCTTTTTATGCTCCACTTTTCCTTGCGGAAGCTTCCCTAAATGAGCCACTTTTGCTGCGGTAAAAAGCATTGCAGAACCGTTTGGACAGGCAGCTGCGCAAGCTCCACAACCTATACAAGTTGCTGCATCAAAGGCTTCTGACGAGACTTCTTTATCAATTGGAATAGCATTGCCATCAGGTGCTTGCCCTGTATTTACAGAAATATATCCACCAGCTTGTATAATTCTATCATATGCTGATCTATCCACCACCAAATCTTTGATTAATGGGAAGGAACTTACCCTCCATGGCTCAATGGTAATAGTATCTCCATCCTTGTAATGTCTCATATGCAATTGGCAAACTGTCGTACCTTTTTGTGGTCCATGAGGTCTTCCATCAATCACCATATTACAAGTACCACAAATGCCCTCACGGCAATCATGTTCGAAAGCTACAGGTTCTTTTTTCTTGCTAATTAACTCTTCATTTAGGACATCCATCATTTCTAAAAATGACATATGTTCATCAGCTTCCACATTATATACTTCAAATCCACCTTTAGCTTGGTTATTCTTTTGTCTCCAGACTCTAAGTTTGAGTTTCATAATTCAAATATTTTAGGCTACTACTTGTAGCTTCTGGTTTTCAATTCAACATTTTCAAATTCCAAATCTTCTTTGTGTAAAATAGGATTTTCATCGTCCCACTCCCAAGCAGCTACATAGGTGTAATCTGCATCGTTTCTTTGGGCTTCTCCTTCTTGAGATTGGAATTCTTCTCTAAAGTGTCCTCCACAAGATTCGTTTCTATTTAAAGCATCCAACATCATAACTTCTCCCATTTCTAAGAAATCTGCTACTCTTGCGGCCTTTTCTAATTCAGGATTATATTCGGTATCGGATCCTGGAACATAAACGTCGCTGTAAAATTCTTTTCTTAGCTCTCGGATCATTTGTCTTCCTTTTTTTAGACCCTCTTCATTTCTAGACATTCCACAATACTCCCACATGATCTTTCCAAGTCTTCTATGGAAGGATTCTACCGTCTGATTACCTTGAGAATTAGCTAATCTTTGTATTCTTTCTTTTACCTCCTTTTCTGCGGCCTTAAATTCGGGTGTCTCGTTAGAGATCATTGGTGTTCGAATCTCATGAGATAAGAAGGTGCCAATCGTATAAGGGATAACAAAATAACCATCGGCTAAGCCTTGCATCAATGCTGAGGCGCCAAGTCTGTTGGCACCGTGATCGGAGAAATTCGCCTCTCCAAGAGCAAATAATCCTGGTATGTTGGTTTGAAGGTTATAATCTACCCATAATCCACCCATGGTGTAATGTACTGCAGGGTAAATCTTCATTGGAAATTTATACGGATTTTCTCCAGTAATTTTTTCATACATCTGGAAAAGGTTGCCATACTTTTCTTCAACAACTTTTTCTCCCAATTTTAAAACTGTGCCAGCATCTGGATCAGAGATGCCTTGGGATAAAGCTGCAGATTTACCATATCGCTGTATGGCAGATGCAAAATCAAGGAATACTGCTAATCCTGTTTTTGAAACGCCTTTGCCTTCATCACATGCTACTTTGGCCGCTCTTGAGGCTACATCTCTTGGCACTAAATTTCCAAAGGCAGGATATCTTCTTTCGAGGTAATAATCTCGGTCTTCTTCTTTAATGTCCAAACCTGTTTTTTCTCCTCGTTGAATGGCCTGTGCATCTTTTACAGATTTTGGCACCCAAACTCTCCCATCATTTCTTAAGGATTCTGACATCAAGGTCAGTTTTGATTGGTATTCACCAGAAACCGGAATACAGGTAGGGTGAATTTGTGTATAGCAAGGATTGGCCATATACGCGCCCCTTTTAACGGCACGCCAAGCTGCAGTTACATTGGAGCCCATGGCATTGGTCGAAAGGTAAAATACATTACCATACCCACCAGTAGCTAATACAACACAATGCGCCGCATGGCTTTCTATTTTTCCATTGAGGAGGTTTCGGGTTATTATTCCTCTAGCTTTGCCATCAATTTTAACCACATCCAACATCTCATGTCGGTTGTACATCGTAACGTTTCCATTTGCAATTTGACGTGATAAAGCTTGATAGGCTCCAATCAATAGTTGCTGCCCCGTTTGACCTCTTGCATAAAAGGTACGAGACACCTGAACACCACCAAATGATCGATTATGTAACAAGCCTCCATATTCTCTTGCGAAGGGTACCCCTTGGGCGACACATTGATCAATTATATCCGTACTCACTTCAGCAAGTCTGTGGACATTAGCCTCTCTTGATCTATAATCTCCCCCTTTAATCGTATCATAAAACAACCTCCAAATACTATCTCCATCATTTTGATAATTCTTGGCTGCGTTTATTCCTCCTTGCGCGGCAATACTGTGTGCTCTTCTAGGACTATCATGAAAAGTATATGCTTTTACTTTATAGCCTAATTCTCCTAGAGTAGCTGCGGCTGATGCTCCTGCCAAGCCTGTCCCCACAACAATGACTTCAATTCTTCTTTTGTTGTTTGGTGCAACAAGGTCCATTTTGGACTTATAGTTGGTCCATTTTTCCGCTAAGGGACCTTTGGGAATATTATTCTTTAGACTCATACTTAGTTATTGAAATAATGAACAATAGGAATAGCTGCAAATCCGAGGCTAATTAATATGGAAAAAACTACTCCAAAACCGTTAATTAGCGGAGTATATTTTTTGTGTCTTAAACCCAGCGATTGGAAAGCGCTACCAAATCCATGGATGAGGTGAAAACATAGCGCAATTAGACCAATTAGGTAAACGATTACTATCCAAAGTTGATCAAATGCAACACTTACTCTGGTATATAAATCAACCACTTCGTTTTCAAATCCATCGTATTTGATCATTGGCAAATCACCAAACTTCATTTTCCACCAGAAATCTCCCATATGTATGCAAATGAAGAATAGAATAAAAGTGCCCAGCAAGGCCATATTTTTTGATGCCCAACTTCCATTGGAATAGGTTTTAACGGCATATTTACCAGTAGCCTTTCCTCCACTTCTATTGTTGTTGGTATAGGCCAAGGCCAGTCCCTGGAAAGCGTGCAATAGGATAAAGAAGTATAATCCATAGGAAATCGTCTTTATCAATGGATTGTTGGTCATGAAATACGCGTAGGTATTAAAGCTTTCTCCACCATCATTTATTAAAAGCTGAAAATTTCCCAATAGATGGATCAATAAGAAGCTAATAAGAAACAAACCGGTAAGGCTCATGACCAATTTCCTTCCAATACTAGAAGTCAATAGGTTTAATATCCAAGTCATGTTGTTTTCTTTAAAATTTCGATGAACTAAAGTTACTTAAGTCAACAGTAGATTAGGGATTGGGATTACGCACAATCCTTATTTAGAATCAATCTAAGTGCAACATGTTGAATCTATTGGATGTATTTTTGCGCCGTGAAAAAATTAACCCTCAAACAATACTTTAAGTTTTTTCCAGTACTGGAGTTGCCAGTACTCTTAACGGAAGAAGTTGCTATTGAGTTTTCTAGAAAAAACAAGCCCCTAACTTTGGAAGCGGTGCAAGAGTTTATTATTCCCATAGAATCAGAAATTGATGAATTTACGGAGTTTGTTCCTTGCTTTAGATTGCCCGATACAGAGCTTTTTACCGGCATAGTTTATTGGAAGGCGTCTTTATTAAAGAAAGAATACTTGATGGTTACTTATGATCTTAAAGGCAATTTTATATGTAGAAGGTCAATCGCAAGCAGTTTTTTAGAAGAAGAGAACATTAAAAAATCTGTCGCGCGAATTGATGAAAACATGACGATTTCAATTGTTGCTGGTCATAATGAATCTGCGTCAACAGAATATGATCCGAAACAAAGCAAAGTTTTTAAGATTGATATTGCGGATGACGGGCAGTTGATTTTCGCTACAGAAAACAATTGAAACTAAATTAATATTTGTAATGCCTGATACGCTATAATTCGTCATGCAGCATCAGCAATTGTTTCTTTACTTCTGTGTATATCTTCTTTCGGGTACCCATAAAATGATTGTGCATGATGGAAAAGAGGTATTTCTTACCTGAAGCACCTGTAAGATATCCGCTTAGGCAAAAGTTGTTGCTCAATGAGCCTGTTTTGGCAAAGACAGCAACTGACTTTGTTTCGTCTAGATAAATTTTTTCGAAATAGGTTTCGATTAACTCTTGGCCTAATCTTCTTTGAATCCTTTCAAGCACCCATACCATAGAACTCGGCGTAGCCAGGTTATAACGGGACAAGCCCGAGCCATCCACCCATCGTGGTTTGTTGGGAATTTCTTCCATGAGACTGTCCAGAGCATATCTAATAATTCTTGCAGTGTTTAAGGTATCGTACATTTTGTCACTGCACATAAGCAGCAATTGTTCTGCTATGTGGTTGTCGCTTTTTTGCATCATTCTTTTGTACAGTTCTCCAGTAGGATAGTCCGAAATAGTTTGGCTCATCTGATCTGTACAACCATAGCTTACTTTTCTGTTTAAGGTATCACTTAAAAAAAGCGTGATTAATTCGTTAGAAGTTTTGATTGGTATATCCATACTCCAGTCCTTTTCACTACTCAATTCATTGGATACTAGGATTGTGTTGTCGGTGGTGGAGCGGAGAGGGTACTTTAGACGCTGAGAAGTATACTTTATGTTGTTTTTAAGTTTTGGAGGGACAATTTTGAACTCTTTTTGGCCCTTTGCTCTGCTTAGCCATGAAGTATTCCCAAACATAGGCAGACTGGATTTTTCTACCTGATAGTAAAAAGGAATGTCATCAATGGCCCAGCCAGGATTAAATACCTGATCATCAAAATGATCGGAGCAATAGTAGATGCTTTTTTTACTTGCGTTGAGAAAATCAAAAGCTTGTGACGCTTTAGGCAGGTAGGGGTGTAAAAACGCTGGATGACCGGTACCTTTGAAAAACAAAGCTTGATCGGTTTCTTTAAATTTTATTAGTGATTCTTTTTGATCAAGTAATTTGAGTGCGGTGTATAAGGTGAAGAGTTTAATGTTCGATGCTGGTGTAAAAAGTTTTTGACCATTGAAGTTTAATATTGATTTGTTTTTTTCTACATCGTGTAAGACTATCCCAAAGAGGTGGTTTTGAAAAGTGGGGTTTTCAATAAAGGTGTTAATGATTTTTTCTTCTTTGGAAAGCGCTTTTTCCAAAATTTTAGGATTGGGATTTGCGCTCACCTCTTTGGATGTTGTTTTAGGGGCTTCCTTTCTTACATTTTTGGACGTAGAGCAAGAAACTAAAAGAAATACGATAAAAACAACGAAAGAAATACGATGCATATTAATCTAAAGGATTAGTTATGCTAAGATAGGGCAGTTTAAATCAGATTTTCTTTCTGAATTCTTGAAGATTGGTTGTAATACTCAAATGATTGGTATTGCCCCCCAAATGGTAATAGCCCACACCATAGTCAATTCTAAACTTATATACTTTTAGTCCAAAGCCCAATGAAAATCCTCCTATGCTTTGAAACTCAGAGACTTTAAGCTCCTTTCTTCGAAGATGATTGTAGCCAAATCTCAACCGTAAATTTTCTTTTTTGCCCAATAAAAATTCACCACTAAAAATAAAGTGTCTAAAAAAGTTATCTAGCCCTTCTTCAAATCGGCTAGAACTCTGAACCTCTCCAAAGATATCGGTCACTGGGGCAATGTTGGGGTCGTCATAACGAATTCCAAACGTTTGTAAGTTATGAGCTATGACAGAAAATCTAAAGGGCAAATGTTCTAGTTTTTTAGATATACCCAGCTGAACATCTAAGGGCAAAGATTCTTTTTCTTCAACAAAACTAGACAGCTGGATTCCTACATGTTGTACTACAATTCCTGCAGAAAAATTTGATTCTGGATTTTCGTAATACAAACCCAAATCACTAGCTAAGCCCGTAGAACTATAGCTTTCATACGATGAGTTGATCAATTTTAGATTTAGGCCTAGTCGAATGCGTTCATTCATCTGGCGGGCAACTCCAAAAACCAGTGCCAAATCCTTGGCATCAAAGGTGCCTGAAGTGTTACCAATTTCATCCGTTAAAGCAAATTCTCCATAATTAACATACTGTGCTCCGGCATGTGCCGTTAAGCCGAGCCAAGGAAGATTCCTGGCATAATTAAAAAATCCGTTGCTTATGTCTGCCAAATGAAAATGGTGATTAAAAGAGATGAAGTTATGTGAACTCGAATCCAAAACTGCTGGATTATGAAGCGCTAAACTTAAATCATCATCATTAACGGCAATTACAGAACCACCCAGAGCAGTTACACGTGCAGAAGAAGGCAGAGAGAGAAACTCAAAAGAATGCTGACCGCCCAATTGGCCAAAAGCACATTGGCTCAGCAAAAGAAATATCAGAATAGATAGTTTATGTTTCATAAATTCTTAGTCGTTCCCTACTTCCCAAATGGTTTTACATTTACTAAAGCCCATAAAGGTATCACATTGCATTTTTTTAAGTAATCCTCCTTTATCATCGTATTGAACAATTAGCCCTATTTCGTTTTCTCCGTTTATGTACGTGCCCTCCCAGGACAATTGTCCATTGGAGTGATATTCTTTAAAAGGCCCATTTTCTTCGTTGTTTACAAAAGTAACTTCTTCTTTGAGTTGGCCATCTTGATAGTAACTTTTTACAATCCCTGACATGGTTCCTTTCGAATACTCTGCTGTAAGCAACAGCTTCCCATCTTCATAATAACTTTTGACCAATCCATCCAAAAGGCCGTCTACATACCTCTCTTCTACCTCTATGTTGCCGTTTGGGTAAAATATTTTTCTGGTACCACTGAGTACATCGTCTTGATAGAACTCTTCACAATATTTGACTCCTTCCAAAAAAGTGGTTTTCAAGCCTTGCTTTTTCCCTTCTTTATCTTTTGAAAAAATTTCAGATACATTTCCATGGTCGTCTTTGAGTTGAATCTCTTCTAAGGGGTTACAAGAAACTAGTAGAGCTAAAAGAAGTAGTGGTGTGAGGTTTTTCATAATTATCTATCTCAAAACTAACGAATAGGATAAGGAATCAATTGTTCTTGTTTTTGAAAATTACCTAAACCCTACGTTCTATAAACAAGAACCTTACAAAATGAAATTTTATTGTCACTTATTTTACTTAGGAGAATTGAGGCCAGGATAAATTTAGGTTGTAGCATCAGAATTGAAGTAACTATGTTCTGTGAGAGTTTTAAGAGTAAAGCTCATCATCATTCTAGCTACGTTTTCAAAAAAAGGGCTTACAGTTTACTGTAAGCCCTTTTGCGTTTTGTTTTATTATGCTAGTCTTTTTCTAGAAATCTAGTGAAATTCTAGAGTCAGAAATATCTGCGTTTTTTCTTAAAGCATTGATTAGCCCAGTTTGAACTCGAGCACGATCTGCATTGTTTGTTGTGCTTCTTAAAGACGGAACATTTCCTGAGGCAACCCCTTCGTTTCTTGTTATTGGTTTAACAACAAAAACACCAGAATTGCCAACGATAGGAGCGCTCGCATTATTTAAATCACCATTCATAACATAAGCAAGAACTTTGGGCTCACTTCCCAAACCTTGTATGTTGTTAGAGTTATAATTCACAGAAGCAACACTCGAAACTTCTTGACCAAAAGTCTGTGCAATACTTGCCAAGTCACTACCAGAAATTTGACCTTTTATCTTCTCACCTTTGAGTTCATTTCGAACCAAAAATTCTAAATCATTCTTGGCTGCAGAAACGGACATTAAACCTTTAGGAGAAACGTCGTTTAGCATCACTGCAACATATTTGTTGTTGTGATAAAGTAAAGGATCGCTGTAAGAATATATGTCTTTAGAAATCTCGTTAACATCAGTGTCGCTGTCAAACATCCATTTGACAATCTCTTTAGAAGATTTGTCGTCACCAAGGTTACCGATAACGTATGCGCTGTCATCCAAGTAGGTGGATAATTCGCCTTCAACACCTTTAGCTTGTGCTGCTTCTCTTAAAGATGCACCGTCTTTGCTTGCACTAACAAGATCTGTTACTTCTGAGTACATCGCATCTTGGGTATCTTGAGAAGGAATAATCGGAACTCGAATGATGGCTGTTTTATACTTAGGATCTCTGTTATTAAACTTCTGATCAATAACGTTAATCAAATGAATTCCAAATTGGGTTTGTACAATTTTATAATCTCCTTCATTGGCAAAGAAACACACTTCATTAAACTCTGGAACATATGCACCTTGAGGGGCATAATCATATTCTCCGCCATTATTTTTACTCCCAGGATCATCACTAAACTGCTCAGCCATATCAGCAAATTTTGCTCTTCCTGCTCTGATCTCAGTATAAATGCTATCAATTTGTGCTCTTGCTGCAGCCATTGATGTGGGATCCAATGGATTCGCGTTCTTTAAAATATGTCTTACCTTGGCTGAATCTGGGACTACTTTTCTATCTACAAGCTTGATCGCGTTATAATGTCCTTGATCTATGTAAGGACCGTACACTTCACCAATCTCTAGATTTTGAACAGAAGCTCTAACGTTTTCTGGAATATCAGATGCTGCAGAGTAGAAATTTCTATAAGAACCATTGTGGTTGATGGCGAAGGTAGAATCGTCTTTACCTTCTTGAAACGTTTTGATGTATTCTAGCATTTGGTTTCGATTTGCCATCGAGTCCTCAGCTGTGGCTACAACGTTAAAAACAAAGTATTCAGCTCTTCTTGTTTCTTTCTCGTTAGTATATTTCACCTTGTTTTTGTTAAGGAAAGAAGAAATATCAGAATCTTTCACCTCAACATCTGTATCGGCAATGTAATCAAAGGGAACTTTTACATAATCAAACGAGGCCGTTGATGCGTTTTGCGCACTAATTTCATTGATCATCCAACCTGGAGTAAACATAGCCTTAGAAACCATAGAATTTAGTTTCGTTTGTTTTTGATCTTTTCGAATCTGCTTTCTCATTTCCAACCAACGTCTTTCGAAATCAGGGTTGTCCACCTCGCCATTGTCAATAGCATCACGAACTTGATTAAGTTGCGCACGATCTAATTGACCAGTTTGAGGATTTCGGAAATAATTTGTAATCATTGGATGAGGATTATTTCCAAATTCCAAATCTCTAAGCTCTTCTTTGCTCACGTCAATACCTAAAGCTTCGGATTCTTTGTTTACCAAAACCCTTTCTACGAAAAAGTTCCAAAGACTATTTTTGATTGCATTCGTATTTGCGGTTGAACCCTGATATAAAGAGGCTTCAGCGTCTCTAAATTCGTTGTAGCTAATTTCTTCTCCAGCTACTTTACCTAATGTTGGTCCAGATGTACCTCCACCACCGGCAGGTCCACCAAATATGTCCATAAATAAAAAGGCCACCAAGGCTAGTCCTAACACAATAAGGACGAACCAAAAGTTATTTCTAATAGTACCAATTAATGCCATAGTAAATCTTATTTCTGCTTTACATGCTTTTGAAAAAAGCGTCGCAAAGGTAGCTGATTTAGTGGTTTTTACAAACGACTTTACCAGGGAACAATTTTAGACAAAGCAAATAAGAGCACTCTTTGTAACGAATATTCTCTTTTGTGCTACGAATACTCATTCTGAGGGTTGTAAAAAGCAATATAAATCGAACTTGCTGTCATAAAATTTATATCATGAGAATCAGCGTGTTTGCTTTCGTTTTTTTGGGAATATTGAGCCATTGCTTAGGTCAGGAAGTGTCTTTTAGGCCATATCATAAAGGATTTAGGGTAATTGCGAAATCTGGATTAAATCTTAGAGCCAAGCCAAATACAAGATCCCAAATAATTACTAAAATTCCTCAAATGGAACTTGTCAAGTTACACCATAAGGACACTTATGGCTTAGAAAAATTTGAGGAGATCAACACAGAGATTGGAAAATATAAAGTGGAAGGATACTGGCTTAAGGTGCAATATCAAGAATATGTTGGATTTGTAAATACGGCATATTTGATTCCTCATTGGCATTATGTTGAGCAAGAGCAAACACCAGAATGGGATTCGATCAATAACGAATGGGTGATTTTGATTCCTGGCTCAGATTGTGCGCAAAATGTTTATCCCTATCAACAATATCAATGGTTTGGATTGTACGAAAGTGCCGACAGCAGTTTTAGATTTGAACCCATCGAATTTGAATTTTTTTGTGATTTAGATGAAATGCAGAATTTTCATATTGTTGCTCAAAGGGATAAAGATTTGCGCTATATAATAGGACATAAGCAAAACCGAATGGCCCTAGCACAAGGCATCAATACAGGAAAAATAGCAGCATATGTCAAACAGAATCCCAACGATACCTTAGAAACTACTTGGACTCAAAATTTTATAGAAGTGACTTCAAAGGCTTCGCGTAAAGAAAATAGGAAGGGAGAAGAATATTTCTCTTTGGAGTATTGCAATGTTTTCTTGGTTCAGGATCGCCGCAAGCAGTTAATAAGTGAGTTTGGCGCTATGATTTATTGGTCTGGAGATATAAATGGTGATGGAATCCGTGATTATATCCTGTCATCAGGAGAATATACTATAGAACTTTGGATCGGAACAAATGCAGAAAGTACCATTGCTGAGAAAAAGGCAGTTTATTTCGGTGCTCCATGTTGCTGATAGTACCCATCCAATTTATCGTAAAAATTCTGGCCAAATTTTCGGATCAACGCATCTTTTACAAATTGATATAATGGAAGCTTTTTTTGTTCACCTAGAGAACACGCTGCTGCGCAAATGTCCCATTCGTCGTAATTGACGCTAAATAGATCAATCTCTTCGTTTTCTGAAACGCGTATTGGATATAAATGACAAGAAATGGGTTTTTTAAAACGAATGATTCCTTCGAAATGTGCTTTTTCTATCATACACCTCATTATTCCTAAGGCATCTTCGTTCGCAAAAACACATTTGCCATCATCCAATAAAGCAGTGCCTTGAAAAGATTTATCCTTTTTAAATTCTTGACTTACACCAACTGCTTCAATTTTATCGATTGCCTCTTTAGATAACAAGTGTTTGATGTTAGGATAAATGTCATTTAGTATTGCTATCTCTTTTTCTTCCAAAGGGGCTCCAAATTCACCCTCAACGCAGCAGGATCCTTTACAGCTTTCTAAGTTGCAATGAAATTTTTGTTCTAAAATCTCATCACTAATTAATATTTCGTCAATTACTATCACTTTATAAAGTTACGGTGAACGTACTGTAATCTAAAAGCGTTATAGGGTTAACTCTTAGTTTGAATACAAGATTAAACTTGATTTAAAAGAAAAGCTTAAAGAATTGCAATGGAGCTTTAAAGATTAAGGGCCAAAACTGTATTTTTGAGACTTAAATCCTCTAACATATTATAATTTTCACCGACTAAATGGATCCATTAAAAGCGCTATTCCAAGAGAAAACTTCCAAATTAAAAACCGAAATAAAAAGCACCCTAAAAGAACACGGATCTACGAAAATAGACGAAGTGACTTTAGCTCAAACCCTTGGAGGAATGAGAGGTGTAAAAAGTTTGCTTTGGGAAACCTCAAAACTGGATCCTGAGGAAGGCATCAGGTTTAGAGGATATTCGATCCCTGAATTAAAAGAAATATTGCCTCATCGAGATGATTGCAAAGAACCTTTGCCAGAAGGGTTGTTTTGGTTAATGCTTGTGGGAGAGGTCCCAACTAAAGAACAAGTGCAGTGGCTCTCAGATGAATGGGAAAAAAGAAGTAAGGTTCCGCAACACGTGTTTGATATGTTGTCCTCCTTGCCCTCTTCTACACACCCGATGACGCAGTTTATTTTGGCTATCACTGCGATGCAAACTGACAGTGTTTTTGCAACACGTTATGCCGAAGGCATGGGCAAAAACGAATACTGGGATGCGACATACGAGGACTCTATGAATTTATTGGCAAGATTGCCAGTAGTTGCTGCATATATCTATAGAAGAATTTGGAAAAATAATGACCAAAAAGAAGCTGACCTTTCTTTAGATTGGGCAGGAAACTTTGCTCATCTCTTAGGTTATGGAGAAGACAAGGATTTTAAGAGTCTCATGAGGTTGTATTTGACCATCCATGCGGACCACGAAGGTGGAAATGCCTCAGCACATACAGGTCACTTGGTAAATTCGACCTTGGCTGATGTTTATTTGTCATATGCTGGTGCGATGACTTCTTTAGCTGGACCTTTACATGGTCTAGCCAATCAAGAGGTGATAAAGTGGATTGTAGAAATGACGGAGCAACTCGGGACCAAAACGCCTACAAACGATCAGATTGCTGACTATGTTCAGGCGACTTTGGATGCAAGAAAGGTGATTCCAGGATATGGTCATGCGGTATTGCGTAAGCCTGATCCAAGATTTACAGCTCAAAAGATTTTTGCAGAAGAATACATAAAGGACAGTATATACACCAACATTGTTTGGCAATTGTTTGAAGTGGTTCCTCCGATCCTAGATAGTTTGGGTAAGGTTAAAAATCCTTGGCCTAATGTTGATGCCCATTCAGGAGCTATCCTTATGCATTATGGTTTCAATGAATACAGTTTTTATACGGTACTTTTTGGAGTAAGTAGAGCACTTGGAGTTTGTGCTTCGCTTTGTTGGTCCCGAGCTTTGGGAATGCCATTGGAGCGACCAAAATCTATGACTTGGGAATCACTGAAGGATCAACTTAATTTATCATAACCAACAACTAGTAAGAATGAACATTCCTGAAAATTTAAAATATTCTAAAGAGCACGAGTGGGTAAGGGTAGAAGAGGGAAATATTGCGTATGTCGGAATTACGGATCATGCCCAATCAGAACTTGGAGAATTGGTCTATATTGAAGTCGATACCATTGGAGAATCGGTTGAAAAGGATGGAGTTTTTGGGACTGCAGAAGCCGTTAAGACGACCTCCGAACTATTTATGCCCATTGCGGCAAAGGTTTTAGAATTTAATGCCGAGTTGGACGAGTCTGAAGGAGACAATCCTGGAGCGATCAACGAAGATGCCTATGCCAACTGGATAATTAAAATTGAAATTGAGGATATGTCTCAATTGGAAGAGTTGATGGATGCCTCTGGGTATGGCGAATTAATTTCATAGCCGTACACCAAAAATTCAAATTATTTCATCTTAGAATTAATATCAAAGGATATTGAAAAAATGGCTGTCATATAGACCATTTTGTGCCGCGTACATGATATTGCTTGCTGTGGGATCTTTGATGAACGGAAACCAAGCAAGTCTTATTAATCCTTTCGATTTTATGAATGCGGACAAAATTTTGCACTTGGTTGCTTATGGAATTTTAGGTGCTTGGTTGGGCTTTATTTTGAGAGTAGAATTGAATAAAAAATGGTGTTTTCTAGCCTTAATGGTTGCGTTTCTTTTCGGAACATTAATGGAAATACTTCAATTTTCTCTTTTTACTGGACGCTATTTTGAAATTGGTGATATTATCGCTAATATTATAGGCTCTGTTATAGGAGTATTACTGTTACGTTTTATTAAATAATCAAATTATGGAAATAGCAATCTCAGGAAAAAGTGTCATGCTGTTGATCTTGTTTCTGGTTCTTTTAACCATTGGTATTATTGTGTTTATGCGTCTTAGATACAATAAACTATCCTCGCAAGATCTTACAGATAAGTACAGAGATCACAAATGGAAATCTCCTTTACAAGGAAGAAATAAATATCCTGAAGCAAATGCTTTTGGATTATCAAGATCTGTCTTTCGATATGGTTTGGCAATTTCTTTGGCGATGGTCCTTTTTGCTTTTAGTTGGACCTCTGAAGATGAGCCGGTCATAATCCCAGATGGTGCTTTGGAGTTAGATGAAGAGATCGAAATTGAACCTCCAAGAACTGCGGAACCACCACCACCACCACCACCGCCACCACCACCTGTGATAGAGGAAGTACCGGAAGAAGAAATTATTGAAGAAGAAGAGCCTGTCTTCGAGGATATGACCGTAGAAGAAGAAACTGTTATTGAGGATGCTCCTGTTGCTGAAGAAGAAGCGCCGCCTCCGCCACCACCTCCGCCACCGCCACCAGCGCCGGAAGAAGAAGAAATCTTTAAAGTGGTAGAGCAAATGCCTAGATTTCCTGGGTGTGAAGATCAGGGTGGAAGCGATGCTGAAAAGAAAAAATGTGCTGATGGTAAATTGCTTCAATACATTTATAAAAACTTAAAGTATCCGGCGATTGCAAGGGAAAATGGAGTAGAAGGTATGGCTGTAATCAGATTTGTTGTTGGAAAAGACGGTTCTGTTGAAGATGTTGAGTTGGTTAGAGATCCAGGAGCAGGTACAGGAGCGGCAGCAAAGAAGATTGTGGAGTCTATGAACAACATGGGTCAAAAGTGGACGCCAGGAAAGCAAAGAGGAACTCCAGTAAAAGTGCTTTACACACTTCCTGTCAAGTTTAAACTTGAGGGATAATCAATAAAGAAACTGTAAATTAATTAAAGGCTATCTTTGAAAAAAGATAGCCTTTTTTGGTTTTGAAGTACAAAATTTGAGGTTTTTTCGTCTTTAGTATAGCGCATGATTTATGAGAGTAATTTTTAGCATTATATTTTCTGGTTTCTTCTTACTTCAACTTGCTGCGCAGGGCAATAAAACGCAGCTGGCCTATCAATATTATAACACTGGCGAGTATGAGAAGGCAGGTCAATTGTATGAAGAATTATACAATCAGAACACCAGAAATACCTCGTATTTTAATCGATATATTGATTGTTTGATTGCTTTAGAGGATTACCAAATTGCCGAAAAGAAAATCCAGCAAGTCATAAAACGGGACTCCAAAAACATCTCGTTGTATACGACACTAGGAAATCTTTATGATCGACAAGATAAAAAGGACAAAGCAAGGGAGATATATACAAGAGCTATTGATAACATTGGCAATGATCCAAACAGCATAAACCGATTGGGTTCCTCCTTTCGAAATTTGAGAAAATATGACCTTGCCATTGAGGTTTATAAAAAGGGTATGGAGATTACCGCACCTAAAGATTATTATTCATATAATCTGGCAGGAATTTACCGGCAAAAAGGTGATCTCAAAAATGCGATCAAATACTATTTGTACAACTTAAGAAGCAACCCTAAAAACGCCAATTCTCTCAAAACGGCTTTATCTAAAATATTCGAAAAGGATGGGTATGAAGAGGGCATGGACCTACTGAAGGTTCAGTTGTATGAGGAGATCCAAGAATTTCCTGATATGATTGTTTTTCCTGAATTATTACAATGGGTATTCGAACAGAGAAAAGAATTTTCGAAAGCGTTTCGGCAAGCAAAATCATTGGATCGTAGAAATGAGGAGAATGGAGAACGTGTGTATAGGCTTGGGCAAAATGCGCGGGCTTCAAAAGATTATGATACGGCTATTAAAGCATTTCAATATATAATCGATACTAAAGGCCAAAATTCTAGTTATTACTTTGATTCGAAGCAATATCAGTTGTTGGCTAAAAAGAATATGATTGTTGAGGGCTATAATTTTACCGCTGAAGATTTTGCTCCAGTTGCCATTGAGTATGATAGCTTTTTGGTAGAATTTGGGAAAAACCGTCAAACTGCTTGGTTGATGCTCGATTTTGCGGAGTTACAAGCCGAGTATGCTGACAATGTAAAATCGGCCATTTCAATATTAGAGGAAATTGTTGAACTCAAAGGAATTAATCGTTTAATGCGGGCCAGGGCCAAAATCAATTTGGCAGACTACTATTTAATCGATGAACAAATTTGGGAAGCTACCTTGCTCTATTCTCAAGTGGATAAGGAGTTTAAAGAAGAACAGATCGGAGAAAAAGCACGCTTTAAAAATGCGATGTTTAGTTATTATCGAGGGAACTTTGAATGGGCGCAAGAGCAGTTTGATATACTAAAAGCTGCTACATCCAGACTGATTTCTAATGATGCCATTGATATGTCAGTCTTTATTATTGACAATATGGGATTGGATACGACAGATGTGCCCTTAAAAATGTTTGCCGATGCTGATTTGCTGTTTTTTCAAAACAAGTTTGACTTAGCCTTTTCGAAACTTGATTCTATTAATACCTTATTTCCTGAGCATTCATTACTCGATGATATCCTGTATAAAAAGGCTCAGATCTATGTTAAAAAACAAGATTTTTCTTATGCAATAGCAGCGTATAATCAAGTTATAGAAAAGCATACCGAAGAAATTCGATGTGATAATTCGATTTATGAACTTGCCAGTCTTTACGAAAACCAACTGGAAGATAGATCCAAAGCCAAGGAACTTTATAAAAAGTTATTCATAGATTTTTCTAACAGTACCTTAGCTGTGGAAGCTCGAAAAAAATATAGATTCTTAGAAGCATTAGAAGAAAATGTCCAATAAAATTCTTTACAACGTTACGGTCAAAATACTTAAGCCTTTGGCAGAAGAATGGTTGAATTGGATGCAGAATGTGCATATTCCAGATGTCATGAAAACAGGAAAATTTGAATCATATAAGCTTTCCGAAATCATTGAGGAAGACGAACAAGGGAGAACTTTTGCGATTCAGTATGTCAGTGCCAATATGGATGAGTTTATGGAATATCAGGCCAACTATGCGAAGGATTTACAAGCCGAGCATACCACGCGCTACAAAGATAAATACGTAGCTTTCAGAACATTAATGAATATTTTAGTTGAAGGATAAATTAGGCAAAACATTATACCTTGGCACCTATGCCAAAATTCCGGTGTTTGTGCATTGGACCTTTGCTTTTATGTTTTTATTTGCCCTATTCCTAACTGTAGAGGAAGGCTTTTCCTGGCTCAGTTTGTTTTGGTATTCCACCTATATCGTTGCTATATTTTTTTGCGTCATTCTTCACGAATACGGTCATGCGCTAGCCGCGCGAAATTATGGAGTGCCTACTAAGGATATCATCATCTCACCAATTGGAGGGGTTGCCCGTTTGGAAGGAATGCCCAAAAAGCCAAAAGAAGAGTTGGTAATCGCAATAGCAGGTCCTTTGGTGAATGTTGCTTTGGCCATAGCCGTTTTTCTATTGTTTAGTTTACTCTATTCCGGTAGTGCACTGATTGCGAATTTGGAGCAAAATGCCAATCCGATAGGAGTAGAGAATTTTCTTCGAATGATGATTATCATCAACGTAGTCTTATTTCTCTTTAATTTATTTCCGGCCTTTCCGATGGATGGAGGTAGAATCTTAAGGGCTTTATTAGCCATGAGGTTTGGTAGATTAAAGGCTACCCGCATCGCAAGCATCACAGGCCAATGTTTGGCGGTAATGATGATGGCATATGCCGTTTGGGCTACTCATCCAACCTTAATTTTTATCGGTGGATTTGTCTACTTAATGGCCGGTATGGAAAATAAGCAAACGGTCATACAGGAGAAGTTACAAAGGACCAAAGTGCATGAAATAATGGAACCGAATTTCATGAGAATCTATGGTTTTTATGATTTAGAGAAAGTGAAGCATTTGTACCAACAATCAGGGTATAAAAATTTTTTGGTATTTGACGAGTCCAATAATGTGATTGGGTCTTTGCCTCAATATTATCTGGATCAACTGTCCAATTCGAATACAAGCATGGATGCGTTGACGTGTACTTTTATGAGTTCTTTGTATGGGTTTTTTCAATTAGATCAAGACGTCGAAACCGTCTTTAAATATATGAATGAAAAAGGCTGGGCTATTGCAGGAATAAAAAATGGCGATCAACTTGTTGGAGTAATTGATCGCCATCGAATTAATTCTTTTCTAAAGAGCTAAATCAAATGCCAAGTTTTGAATGCACTTTTGAAGTCAAGTCATCGCTTTTGGACGAATGAAGCAAAGCTCCTGTACTTGTATCAAAGATCATGGTATAGCTTCCTTCAGCACCGACAGCATTTATAGCATTTTGTACTTTTTCGAGTATAGGCTTATAGAGTTCTTCTCTTTTGGACAATAACTTTTGTTGTACCTCTACCTCGTACTTTTGGATGTTTTGTTGCTCTGCCGCCAATTCACCTTCTTTCTTTTGCATCTGGATCTTAGAGAGCGTACCCGAATTAACCTCTGTCATGTAGGTTTGATACTTCTGCTCAAAAGCTTTCATCATATTTTCTCCCTTTGTAACCAATTGTTTTTGATAGGCTTGCAACTCCGAATCAGCTGATTTTACATCGGGCATTTGGGTCAATAAGCTTGCAGAATTTACATAACCAAATTTTTGAGCTTGTATTGCAGTGAAGGCAAAGAAGCTAAGACACAATGACGCTATTATAGTTTTCAATGATTTCATTTATTTTTTCTTTAAGGACGACAAATATATCCATCAAGGAGATATTTTGAACATTTTAACGTAAGATTAAAACATATGTTAGTCATGCGTTAGTCAGGTTCAAAACCAAGAACTATGCTAAACTTACCATATTGGCCTAGTTTCGAACCTTCTGGAAGATTTTTGTCTAATCCTAGACCATAATCAAATCCTAGCAATCCAAACATCGGTAAGAACACCCTCATACCAAATCCTGTAGATCGTTGTAATTGGAATGGGTTAAAATCTCTAATGTTACCCCATGAGTTTCCACCCTGAAAGAAAGTATGGAAGTAAATGGAGGACGTAGGATTTAATGATAAAGGATATCTAAGCTCTAGGGTATATTTATTAAACACCGTAGCACCCCCAACATCATTTTGAGGAAGATCCTCTACTTCATACCCTCTAAGCGCTAAGATATCTTTACCTGTGATCCCTACAGATTGGTTTGACAATCCATCTCCACCCAGTTCGAATCGCTCGAATGGCGAATATCCGATATCACGGTTATACCTTCCTAAAATTCCGATTTTTGCATTGGCAGCAATAACTAATTTGTCAACGATGTTATAGTACCACTCTGCATCTATTCTCCATTTATGATATTCTAACCACTCGTGTTTTCTTGACTCTTCATGTACTCTGACTGCTCGTTCTAATGCAGCTTCTGTCACTACCTCCCTTGGACCTAGCTCAAATTCTAATTCTCTCTTGATCGCTTCTTGACAATCTGCATCACAATCCCAGTAATTGTCTTTTCTAAATAAAGAATAGGGAGGAGTAAACTGCATGGTTAACGAAATTCGAGAACCTCTTCTAGGATAGATGGGTTCACTTACAGAGCTTCGAGTAAATACTTGTCGGATAGAGAAATTTTTGAAATTCCCATCAGGTATGTTTATGGATGACCCTCCGTTTGCATCATCCACAAAGAATCTACCCTGTGGATAATTAGCCATGTCCAAAAATTCTAGTGTTAACTGGGTGTTTCTGGAAAAGAAATCATCTGGCCATTTTAGCTGAGAACCGATCCCTGCATAAGCTCTATAGATAAAAAGTGATCCTCCTGAGAATTCAGAAAAATCGAAAGCCGAAAATAATCCCCCTAAGGTAAAGGACTGTCTTTTCTTTCCACCAAGCCATGGCTCGGTGAAGGATACATTCCCTGATCTAAAAAATCGACTGTTGGATTGAAGTCTGAGCGATACTTTTTGACCATCACCCTGTGGCAGCGGGCTCCATGTAGATCGGTCTCGAATGTTTGCAATAGAGAAGTTGTTAAAGGTTACACCCAACGTTCCTAGTAAGCCACTTTGTCCTCCATAACCGGCAGAAAGCTCCAATTGATCCGACGGCCGTTCTTCAACAGTATATTCTATATCAACGGTTCCTCTTTGAGGGTTAACAGGGGTTTGAATGTCAAGATTTTCTGGATTAAAATACCCCAAATTGATAATTTCTCTTTGGGATCTTATAATGTCAGATCTACTAAACTTTTCTCCCGGACGAGTTCTTAATTCTCGACGAATAACGTGTTCGTTTGTGCGATCATTACCTTTGATAATAACATTGCTAATGGTAGCCTGTGGGCCTTCATAAAGTCGAATTTCTAAATCTATAGAATCGTTTTCAACAGCTACTTCAACAATTTGTGGATCAAAAAACAAGTATCCATCATCAAGGTAAAGTGAAGAGATATCTCTTCCATCTTGACTAAACCTTAATCTGTTTTCTAGAAGGCTAGGGTTGAAAACATCTCCCTTTAAAATACCCAATACTCGACTCAATTGATCGTCAGTATATTTCGAATTTCCTTTCCATTTGATGTCGCGGAAATAATATTGATTCCCCTCGTCTACATGAATCATGACCATGTATTCACCCAAAGCGTTTTGCCACACAGAGTCACTAACAATTTTGGCATCTCGGAACCCTTTTTTATTGTAATATGCAATGATCCCTTCTTTGTCTTCTTCATAATCGGCATTGACCAGTTTGCTCCGCTTAAATATGGTCCCCTTTTGCTTCGTGTTTTTCATGGCCTTTCTGAGCTTTCTGGGACTAACACTTTCTGTGCCTACAAAGTAAACGCCAGCAATTTTAACTCGATCTCCAGGCGTTACAGTAAACTGAAGCCTAACTGCATTGGCCTTGGCCTCATCTTTTATTTCTTCAATTTCTACGATAGTGCCCGGTTTTCCTTTGCCATCGAAGAAATCTATTATTTTTCTTTTAGATAATTCTTTTTGGTCTTCTGTGACGATCGAACCTTTAGAAAAGACATTGTTTACAATTTCATTTAAATCATCATGAAGCGTTTTACGTATGCCCACATAAGAATGTCTGGAAAGGATAGGCCTTTCTCTCAAACGAATTTCAAGGAATATAATGTCACCCGCAGTTTTCTTTTGGACTATTTGTACATCTTCAAACAAGTTGAGCCTCAATAAAGCCTTAATTGCTTGTGGAATTTCGGCACCAGGTAATTCTATAGACTTTCCAACGGCCAAACCAGTGATAGAAATGATTGCTCTTTCGTCTCTTGTTTCCGCTCCTATAACTTCAATCCCACCTATTTCGAACTGGCCTTTTTGCGTATAATCATATATACTTAGGCTATCCTGTGCGGTGCTAAATAAGCTTAAAAGCATGAAAAGAACACAATGCGTGATTTTTATTCTAAACATTGATTTAAAATTTCTCACAAGTTTATTGGTAATTAATTGCACGATATCGGTATCAGGATTCTTTAACTAATAATTAAATGAGCTGTTCACTAATTTTTCCAAACCTTCTTTCTCTGCCTTGAAAGTCCAAAATGCATTCGTAAAGATGCTTTTTCTTAAAATCAGGCCAGTATATGTCAAGAAACATAAGCTCAGTGTATGCCAACTGCCACAGTAAATAATTGCTGATCCGTTTTTCTCCGCTTGTACGAATTAATAATTCTGGATCAG
Source organism: Saprospiraceae bacterium (assembly GCA_020627705.1). Lineage (GTDB taxonomy): Bacteria > Bacteroidota > Bacteroidia > Chitinophagales > Saprospiraceae > JAHDHU01. The sequence goes on along the minus strand of JAHDGJ010000003.1, from coordinate 11,392 downwards.
GGATACCCTTTGTTGCAAGATGTTGACTTATGGTATTTTCATCGATTTGTTCGATGTTGATTTTATCCTCTTTTACTTTAGAAGCGATGGTTTTAACTGCTTCAAGGATTTCCCACTTCGAACTGTAATTTAGAGCCAAGGACAAAACGACCTTATCGTTTGATTTGGTGCTTTCAATCGCTTGTAACAATGCTTTTTTACTCTTTGATGGTAATTGGTCTATGTCTCCAATAGCATTGAGTCTCACATTGTTTTTGTTGAGATCTTCGATTTCTTTACGAATGGTATCAACCAAAAGTGTCATTAGCGCATTGACTTCAAATGCTGGGCGGTTCCAATTTTCTGTAGAAAAAGCGTATAAAGTAATATACTTAATGCCTATCTCTGCCGCCGCTTCAGTGATTTCTTTAACAGATTTTACGCCTTCTCTGTGACCAAATATTCGAGGCATTCCTTTTTGCTTCGCCCAACGACCATTACCGTCCATAATCACGGCAACGTGTTTAGGGATCTTATTTTGATCTAATTGTTCTTTAAGCTCTTTAGACATCGAATTGGTTCGCGCGTAAAAAAGAATCCACAAAGGTAAGAAAATAGGTCAAGGCATGCTCTATTATTGAAATGAAGCATTCTCGTCAAATGATGAAGAATAAACGAATAAATCTGATTATCCTTGCATAGTATATGTATGATATTATTCTTTCCTTTTTAACTGCCTTCACCTTGACCTTTATGGCCATACCCTCAATTATCAGTGTGGCGGTAAAAAAGAGGTTGATGGATGAGCCAGGAGAGCGTCGCTCTCATGTGGTAAGTACACCTAGCTTAGGTGGGATAGGGATTTTTGCTGGAATGATATTTTCTATAATTCTATGGACACCTTTTAGATATTTCGGAGACCTTCAATATATTTTGTGTTCGTTTATCATCATATTTCTTATTGGCGCCAAGGATGACATAGACCCAATGTCGCCGTATAAAAAATTTGCAGGTCAGATTTTTGCCGCATTGATATTGATATTTAAGGCCAAAGTTATACTTACTAGTTTTCATGGATTGTTTGGCATTCATGAGATTCCATATCCTTTAGCTGTTATTTTGACATTGTTGACGATCATAGTTATCATCAATGCTTTTAACCTAATAGATGGTATTAATGGACTCTCAGGAAGCTTGGGCATTTTGATTTCTGTTGTTTTGGGCGTTTGGTTTTATCAAATTGACCGAATAGAGATTGCTATTGTTGCTTTTGCCTTATCTGGATCTGTACTAGCATTTCTAAAATTTAATGTTACGCCTGCCAAGATTTTTATGGGGGATACTGGTTCTTTGCTTCTTGGAACTGTTTGTTCTATTCTGGCAATAAAGTTTATTGAGTTGCACAAAGATTTACCGGATTCGCAATATGCTGAATTTGCCTTTCAATCTGCTCCGGCGGTGGCATTTGGTATTTTAATTTTGCCCTTGTTTGATACCTTACGCGTTTTTGTAATGCGTATTGCAAAAGGGAAGTCTCCCTTTTATCCAGATCGGACGCATATTCATCATTTACTGATCGATTGTGGACTATCGCATATGCAAGCTACTAGTGTTTTAGTCTTGGTTAATATGTTTTTCATTTTCATTGTGGTCAAACTCCAACATATTGGTGCCATGAACTTGCTTATTTTGATTTTGGGCCTGGCTGTACTCCTTACTGGGCTGTTGCAGTTAATTTCCAACAATCGAAAAAAGGAATTAAGTAGATCATGACCTATTTGATGATTTTTCTTGGCGGCGGACTTGGAAGTATTTGTCGTTTTGGGCTCTCTAAAATTCTTCCAAATGATGATTTTTCTTGGGCAACTTTTTCGGCAAATTTTATAGCCTCATTCATTCTGGGCTATTTAATATCTTCTGAGTTGTATAAAGGAATGGAGGGAAATACCAAGCTTTTTTTAATGACAGGTTTTTGTGGTGGATTCAGCACTTTTTCAACGTTTACCGCGGAGGTATTTCGCAATTTTCAAAGTGGGAATCATACTATGGCATTTGTATATATCACAGCGAGTATCCTTTTGTGTCTCCTTGGTTTATACCTAGGATTTCTGCTTGCAAAGCAGTTTTAATGCATGCAAGCTCGAATACCAACAATAAAATAAATACTCTTTAAACGCGCTCTACATAAATGTTTACTTCAACGCCCTCAACGAGTTCGAACAATTCTCCTTCGTTGTCTTTGAGCTCTATCGAATCTGCCAGAACTTCGGATTTTATATAATCTCCAAACTGATGAATCGCCATTTGAGCCTTTTCGTTTGATGAGACCAAAAGACGAATTCTATCCGTTACGTTAAAATCATTGTTTTTTCTGATGTTTTGAACTCTATTTACAATCTCTCTAGCTGTACCTTCCGCTAATAATTCTTCGGTTAATGTTACGTCTAAAGCCACGGTAATGTCTCTGTCGTTTGCTACTTGCCATCCTGGAATTTCATCCGAACTGATTTCAAAATCTTCCGTAAGTAATTCGAATGTTACGCCATCTAATTGTAAGGCATAGCTGCCATTTTTTTCGATTTGCGAAATTTCATCTTGTCCAAATTGAGAGATAGCGGCAGCTGCGGCCTTCATGTTTTTGCCGAGTTTTTTACCCAGGGTTTTAAAGTTGGGCTTCACTTTCTTTTTGATAAATCCATCATCGGTCAAATACTCAATGCTTTTGACATTTACCTCAGCAGTAATCAGTTCTTTAACCGCATCAACTTGATCTTGAAAATCACTATCAAGAATAGGCAACAATATCTTTTGTAAAGGTTGCCTTACTCTGAGTTTTTCTTTTTTGCGCAGGGATCGTACCAACGAAGAAATGCGTTGGGCATAATCCATGCGTTGCTCCAAACTCTTGTCTACATTTGATGCCTCGGTGCTCGGAAAATTTGCAAGGTGAACGGATTCGTTTTTCTCTTGACCTGTGGCTTCGTTTAAGTTTTTATATAGCCAGTCTGCAAAGAAAGGTGCGATTGGTGCCATCATTTTTGCAATGGCGGTCATGCACTCGTATAAGGTTTGATATGCAGCGATTTTGTCTTTGGTATATTCTCCTTTCCAAAACCTTCTTCGGCATAAGCGGACATACCAATTACTCAAATGATCTTCTACAAACGACTGAATTTTTCGAGCTGCAGAAGTGGGTTCGTATTTCCCATATTCGGAATCGACTTCTTCGACTAAAGAATTTAATTTTGATATGATCCATCGATCTATTTCTTGCCTTTCGGCCAAAGTAATTTGTTCTTCTTTATAGCTAAAGCCATCAATGTTGGCATAAAGTGCAAAAAAGGAATACGTATTATAGAGTGTTCCAAAAAACTTTCTACGTACTTCCTCTACACCGTCTAAGTCAAATTTGAGGTTATCCCAAGGTGGTGCATTTGATATCATGTACCACCGTGTTGCATCGGCGCCATATTTTTCAATTGTCTCGAATGGATCAATGGCATTGCCTAAGCGTTTAGACATTTTCACTCCATTTTTGTCTAAGACAAGCCCATTAGAAACGACATTCTTATAAGCGACACTGTCGTAGACCATGACTGCTATCGCATGTAAGGTGTAAAACCAGCCTCTGGTTTGATCTACTCCTTCTGCAATAAAGTCAGCGGGGAAATTTTGTTTGAATTTATCTTCGTTTTCAAAAGGGGCATGCCATTGCGCATAAGGCATTGATCCGCTATCAAACCAAACATCTATTAGGTCTAATTCTCGGATCATTTCTTCACCATTTCCATTGACTAATTTGATGTCATCGATATACGGTCTATGTAAATCTTTTGGTACGCTTTGAGATAAGCCCAATGTTGCATTGGCAAGATTTATTTCTTTCTCTAATTCTTCTATAGAGCCGATGCATTTTTCTTCCTCACCATTTGCAGTCCTCCAAATAGGTAGTGGAATCCCCCAATATCTGGATCTGGATAAATTCCAATCCTGTAAATTTTCGAGCCAATTTCCGAATCGTTTTTCGCCAGTATGCGCAGGTTTCCAATTGATCGTCTTATTTAACTGTTGCATACGTTCTTTGACAGAAGATGCTTTGACAAACCAACTGTCCAATGGGTAGTACAAAATAGGTTTATCGGTCCGCCAGCAATGAGGATAATTGTGGCTATACTTTTGTACATTAAATGCTTTGTTTTCGGTTTTTAACTTTATAGAGATGTCCACGTCAACATTGGCATACGCCTCGCCTTCGTCCTTATAATCCTTCACGTATCTCCCTGCAAAATCTGTAACACTGTCAACAAATTTCCCCTGCTTATCTACAAGAGTCAAAGAACCCATTCCATACTTGGTGGCAACACGCATATCGTCTGCTCCAAAAGAAGGTGCAAGGTGTACAATACCTGTTCCGTCTTCAGTTGAAACAAAATCACCAATTAAAACTTTGAACGCATCGCCATCTTCAGGTTGTACATAGGGCAACAATTGTTCGTACTCCAATAATTCAAAGTCAGCACCCTTCCATTCGCCCGTTATTTGGTAAGGAATTAATTTGTCTTCAGTCGAATAGTCTTCAAAACTTAAATCTGCTTGTTCTGGTTTAAACCATTTACTTAATAAGGCCTTCGCCAAAATGAGGTTTACGGGTAGCTTGGTATAAGGATTAAATGTCTTAACTCGAACGTAGTCTATTTTTTTACCAACAGCCAAAGCAGTGTTGGAAGGAAGCGTCCAAGGCGTTGTTGTCCATGCAATAAAAAATACATCACCGTCCTCAATTCCATCAAATAGAAAATTGGATTTTTCATTTTGAATCACCTTAAATTGGGCGACAGCAGAAGTGTCTTTGACATCTTTATAGCAGCCCGGTTGATTTAATTCGTGTGAACTAAGTCCTGTTCCAGCTGCAGGTGAAAAAGGTTGTATGGTGTATCCTTTATAAAGTAAATCTTTGTCGTATAGTATTTTAAGAAGATGCCAGACTGATTCTATATAATTATTTTCGAAGGTAATATATGGGTTATCCAAGTCCACCCAATAGCCCATTTTTCTTGTTATATCATCCCAAAGATCTTTGTACCGCATGACTGTGGTCCGGCATTGCTGATTGTACTGGTCCACAGAAATTTTAGAGCCAATGTCTTCTTTAGTAATGCCCAATTCTTTTTCGACACTTAATTCTATAGGCAAACCATGTGTATCCCAACCACCTTTTCGTTCTACTCTGTGGCCTTTCATGGTCTGGTAACGGCAAAAGAGATCTTTAACCGCTCGTGCCATCACATGATGAATTCCAGGTTTGCCATTGGCAGAAGGAGGCCCTTCATAGAATACAAAAGGTTTGGATTCAGGACGTTGAGATACGCTTTTTTCAAATATTTTTTCGCTTTCCCAAAAGGCCAAAGTTTCTTTATCTATTTCTGGGAGGTTAAGCTGTTTAAATTCTTTATATGTACTCATAAGCATGCAAAAAAAAAGCTCTGACAATCGTCAGAGCTATATATATCAATTACTCTTCCGACTAGGAGTGTTTATTTCTAATTATACTAATACTAATAATTCGTTTGATTCTCATGTCGCTTGCAAAAGTATTAAAAAGATATAAGTTCTTTAGAAGGAAGGAGTGTCATCATTTTTGAAACGAAATGACTTTCTACATAGGATAATTAGATGTTGCAGTTTCGATCGCCTATGATTCTATTGAATAACGATTCTTTTTTGAAATTGCTTGGGCTCAGAATGTACCAGATCATGGATATTGAAAATTAGCTCGTCTCCTTTGCTTAATTCTTGCGTGAGTTCTTCAATTAGTTTTTCATCAATATTTTTTACATCCGTCCAAGTAATGTGCTCCTTATTTTTTTTGTTCCACGTTAAATCAAAGGACTCAAACTTGGCCAAACCAAATTTATACAACCACATTTGGGACAGGGGCTTCGAATTTAAAAGTGCTTTCCTGAATTTTTTTGCTTTGATTCTTTGTGTTTCAAAATGAGGATTTCGTTCGCAAAAAATTTGTTCTGCATTCCATAGGTACGGGGCTTTCTTGTTCTCTTCCGTTTTCTCTAGCAATGCCTGGATATTTTAAGTTGCCCCATATTTCGGAATAAACTTCTTTGAGCGTGCAATTCCAGTTGTCTGAGGCAGACTTTCCGTTTTGGCAGCTAGTTAGATTTGGTCGAGCACAGCTTTCTTTGTCGACTAGTTCTATGTTTTTTACAGAAGTGAAAAATGTTTGACTTTTTAAGTCTGAAGGAATTGTATAGAGAAGTATAAAGAATACAACCCAATGGAAAAGAGTAGAAGGTTGATTTTTCTTTGAAACCATCATTATTTAATGCGAAAGGTTTTCTTAAATGTAATAAGATGTCGACGAAAAAAAGCCTGCTTTGTTTTCAAAGCAGGCTTTTGTCTTAATTTTTTGTTCTACAAAAGCAAAAGATTAGAACAAATCTTTTGCTTTGTTAAGAAGGCTTCCTGCGTTTCCTCCTAAAAGATCTTGCGCTTTATTAAGCAGATCGCTGGGATTCATTCCTGTCAAGCTCGATAAATCAAATTCTTTATCCGCTTCTTCTTTGGAATCAAATTTTTCTTTTAAACCAGCAATTAAATCTGGTGCTGTTCTTTCGGCTTCAGCTGTAGCTTCTTGATTAGACATGCCTTTGCTTTCCAAAATGGAAGCCAATTTACTTTTTGCCTCTGCAAATACTCCATTGTTTTCAAGGCTGCCACCTTTGAATAAATCCTGGACTTCAGATATATTTCCACCGGCTATTTTAGCTTTAAGAGTTTCAATAATGGATCCTGCACCTTCCTCAGCTGCTGCTGATGTCGCTGCACCACCAAGTACGTTTGATTCCATTTTTTCCGCCAATTTTTGCATGGCAATTCGTTTAAGACTTTCGAACATTGATAATTGTTTTTTGTAAAATCTTAGACGAAAAAAAATGAAATCAAGTCACTAGTCAATTCCGTAGATTTTGAAAATGTGGGAAAGAATGACAAGTCAAAAGGAAAAGCAGACTACTTATCACCTATGATTACAGATCAACTTTGTAGTAACAAATAATTAATAAATAAATCTAAAAAGATGAAATCTAAAATTGTATTAAGTGTAGTAATGGCTTTGTTTTTTGTTTCTGTAAACAGCTCATTTGCTCAGGTTAAAAATATCTCCTTAGAACAAACACCTGGAGCATTTTCAATTGAAAGTTTAACCCTGGCACCAGGCGATTATCAATTTGAAATTAGCAACAACGGAGTAGATCATGAGGTAGGTTTTGTTTTGGCCCCTAAGGGAAAAACAGAAGCAGAAAATCACATCAAAGAAGCGTACGTGGTGGCTCCAGTAAAGGAAGGAGGAAGTCAAAAAACGCAAGTAGTAAATCTTACAAGTGGAGAGTATGTTTTCTTTTGTCCGTTGAATCCAACGAAACAATATGCTTTGACAGTAAAGTAAAATAGTTTTTTCATAGATGATGAAGTTCTTGCTGATACGTCGGCAAGATTTTTTTGGCTGCTACACACACTGATGTTACAAATTGCTGGTAAGGAGAAGATCCAAACTTGTATACTTCATGCCAAAACGTCGGCTTAAGTATTCGTTAGTCAAACAACCTTTGTACACATAGACGCCATGGCGTATGCCTTTGTTTTGATATAGAAGCGACTCGAAATTTAAAGCAGAGCCAGCGCGTAGGAGCAATGGCGTTATGATGTTACTGACGGCGATGGAACCCGTCCTTGCCACTTTGGAAGCTATGTTAGGTACACAGTAATGGATCACGCCGTGTTTTACAAATGTTGGTTTTTCTAAGGTTCTTATTTCGGAAGTTTCGAATATTCCACCTTGGTCAATAGAGATGTCTACAATTACAGCACCTTCTTTCATTTTGCTGACCATTTCTTCCGTGACAATAACAGGAGTTCGCCCAGTCTGAGAATGCATTGCTCCAATAACTACATCAGCACTCACCAATTGATATCCTAGGTACACAGGGTTAATTACAGAGGTATGTAATTGTCGTCCAACTTGAGATTGCAGCCTCATAAGTTTGGATATGTCGTTGTCAAAAACTCGAACGGACGCTCCAAGTCCTAAGGCAGTTTTGGTAGCAAATTCTCCAACAACACCTGCACCAAGTATGACCACCTTGGCAGGTGGAATTCCAGAAATTCCTCCCAATAAAGTGCCACGTCCTCCATTTGATTTACTTAAAATTTCGGCTGCAGTTAAAATGGATTCCATACCTGCAATCTCACTAATAATCCGTACGATTGGGAAAGTGCCATCCTCTGACCTTAGATACTCCATCGCTAAGGCAATCACTTTTTTCTTTTTAAGTCTTTGCAAATACTCTTCAGACAATACGGGTATTTGCAAGGGAGAAATTAAAATAGAATCAGGATTAAATAAATCAATTTCCTCGAGCGTAGGAGGCGCAATTTTCAGGACAACATTTGCCTTGAATACTTCCTCTTTGCTATGGACAATTTTGGCTCCTGCTTCTGAATAATCGCGATCAGAAAATCGGGCATTGTCACCTGCTCCAGATTCGATTATAATCTGATGGCCATAACCAACTAGAGTCCGAATTGAATTTGGAACAATGGGAACTCGATTCTCACTTAAGGTAATTTCTACCGGGACACCAATAGTAAGGGATTCCTTTTTTTGACTCACGGCAAGCGTTTCGACTTGTGTTTCGAATTGACCTTCTGAAAAGAAGTCTGAAAAAGTAATTTTTTTTCCAAAGTCGCTCATAGAGCAAAAGTTATTTAACTGAACAGAATTTTTCGTTTGCCGTTATCCAATATATGAAATTCTAAAGAGTGATGCGTATTTGGCAAAATAGGTTTGATGAGCTCGGGCCACTCGATAAAACAATAAGAGTCAGAATATAAGTAATCTTCAATGCCAATATTCATAGCCTCTTCCAATGAGTTTAGGCGGTAAAGATCAATATGATAAGCATTGCCCTTTTGAAGTTTATACTCATTAATAACAGAATATGTAGGGCTGCTTGCCATATCTTCTGATTTGAGTAGCGTAACAAAATGTTTGGTAAACGTAGTTTTTCCAGCACCGAGGTCGCCAATTAAAAGAAATATTTTGTGTTGCGAAGAAGCCAATATTTTACTGCAAATCTCTTCTAACTCTTCTACATTTTGAAGTTCAAATTGCACCATTCAGTAAATATATAACAATCAGATATGAGCTTAAATTAAATCATAATTGTAATCCAAAGTTTGCATTAAGAATGCAAAAAGTGAGTGAAATTCCTTCTTTAAACCGATGAACAAAAACTAAATATAAAAAACGCTGATAATGAGCTACTTATAGCCAATACACTATGCTGATATTGGGCTAAAATAACGTATCTTTGCCGCACTGAATTTCACAAAATTTATGAGCGAGAAAAAAGGAAATTATAGTGCGAGTAATATTACCGCATTGGAAGGTCTTGAGGCGGTTAGAAAGCGTCCTGGAATGTATATCGGTTCTACCGATAGCAAAGGTTTACACCATTTAGTTTGGGAGGTTATAGATAACTCCATTGATGAACATTTAGCGGGACATTGCAGTAAAATTGAAGTATTTATAAATGAAGACAATTCTATTACTGTAAAAGATAATGGAAGAGGTATTCCGACAGGAATGCACGAAAAGTTGCAAAAGTCAGCCTTGGAGGTTGTAATGACTGTTTTGCACGCTGGTGGAAAATTTGATAAAGACACGTACAAAGTGTCAGGTGGTTTGCACGGTGTAGGGGTTTCGTGTGTAAATGCATTGTCCTCTTATTTAAAAGCAGAGGTCCACAGAGAAGGAAAAGTATTTGTTCAAGAATACAGCATCGGTAAACCAAAGGAGGCAGTGAAGGAAGTGGACACTACGGACATCACTGGAACTTTTATAACGTTTAAGCCAGATGGAGAAATTTTTGAAACCTTGGAGTATAAATACGATGTTCTTGCCAATCGTATTAGGGAAATGTCTTACCTAAACTCTGGCTTGACCTTGGTTTTGACGGATAACCGAGAAATGGTAGAGGGAAAGCCAAAGTCAGAAACTTTTTATTCTGAAGGAGGCCTTAAGGAGTTTGTCAAATACTTGGATCAAACAAGGACGCCAATTTTAGAGGAACCTATTTATGTCAAAGGAAAAGAGGATAACGTTGAGGTTGAAGTGGCGATGCAATACAATTCGAGCTTTAAGGAAAACATTTATTCGTTCGTAAACAATATTAATACTAGAGAGGGCGGAACCCACGTTTCTGGATTTAGAAGAGCTGTTAATAGAGAGTTTACCAAATATGCTCAAGAGAACGGACTCTTCAGTAAACTAAAATTTAGTATATCGGGAGAAGATTTTCGGGAGGGATTAACTTCTATTGTCTCAGTAAAAGTGCCGGAACCTCAATTTAAAGGCCAAACGAAAGGTGAATTGGGTAATTCTGAGGTAACAGGTATTGTATCTAGGGCTATGGGAGATGCTCTAAAAAACTTTTTGGAAGAAAACCCAAAGAAGGCGAGGGTTATCATTAACAAAGTTATACTTGCCGCTACTGCTAGACATGCTGCCAGAAAGGCCCGAGAAATGGTCCAGCGGAAAAACGTATTGACGGGTAGTGGCTTACCTGGAAAATTATCGGATTGCAGTTCAAAAGATCCAGTAGAAAGTGAAATATTTTTGGTTGAGGGAGATTCTGCAGGGGGTACAGCCAAGCAGGGAAGAGATCGAAAGTTTCAAGCCATTTTGCCATTGAGAGGTAAGATTTTGAATGTGGAAAAGGCCATGGAACATAAAATCTATGAGAACGAAGAGATTAAGAATATGTTTACGGCATTGGGTGTAAGCATTGAGGAAAATGAGGGCGAAAGATCTTTGAATATTGAAAAACTTAGATATCATAAGATTGTAATCATGTGTGATGCCGATGTCGATGGTAGCCACATTCAGACATTGATCTTAACATTCTTCTTTAGATATATGAAACCGCTTGTTGAAGAGGGGTATATATACATTGCCACACCGCCATTGTATATGGTGAAAAAAGGAAAACAATTTAGATATTGTTGGGATGAAGAAGAGAGATTAGAGGCAATCAATCTTTACACCAAAGGCAACGAAGATGTTAAGGTAAAGATTCAAAGATATAAGGGACTTGGTGAGATGAATGCCGGACAACTGTGGGAGACCACCATGAATCCAGATGAGCGAATTTTACGTCAAGTAACCATAGAAGATGAACCCAGCGCAGACATTACTTTTTCAAAATTAATGGGTGATGAGGTACCCCCTCGTCGTCAATTTATTGAAGAGAATGCAAAGTATGCGAACATTGATGTTTAATTAGGTTCAAGGTTCAAGGTTCAAGGTTCAAGGTTCAAGGTTCAAGGTTCAAGGTTC
>JAHDGJ010000020.1:31122-69314 GCA_020627705.1 Saprospiraceae bacterium | reverse complement strand
GCGTGTTTCTCAGCCTCTTGAATGTATTTTAAAATCCCCATTTTGGGCCAAACCAATTTGCCCGTTCGGCTTCTAGTACCTTCAATAGCCCACATAAAGTGGCATTTCTCTTTGACCAAATGGCCAATAAAATGACGAAGAGTAGCCTTATAAACTTCATCCTCCTTGAAACTCCGACGAATAAATATGGCACCTGCTCTTCTTCCCAGTTGGCCAAGACCTGCAAAAGCCATATTGATGCCTGCAAAGATGTACGGTATTTTTAGACCGTGACGGGCCAGAGCAATACCCAAGACAAACATGTCGATATACGTTTTATGCGTCATTACGAAAGCCACAGAATGCCTTCTCATCAATTTTGCTAACTCCTTAAATTCGGAGATATTGACATCTATTGTTTTTTCATATGCCCGCCCAACAATGAATTCGGCCATTTGAATACCCATCGTATGTAGGAGCGGTTGTTGAATAGTGTACAACTCTTTTAAGGCCTTCGTTGCTAAGGCGTTGACCTCTTCTTGAGATATTTCAAGTTTAGAGGAAAGAGCTACCAGTGTTTTTTGGAATGCACTGTCCTCGATGAGAAGATCATAAGGCTGATTCATATATTACAAGATAAGAAAATAGACTTTTGACATGTAAGTGAATTAAGAAAAAAGCCAAAAGGAATTTCAACCAAAAGATAATGAGTATGCATACCAAAAAAGGGAGTAACTTTTACTTTATATATATGAAGGTTGGATTTATTTCCGTGTTAAGTTTTTTGGTACTCCAGGGTTGTAGCATACATGGGGTATATACGTCCAATCCAAAAAATCAAGCTGCTTTCGCTGGGACAGAAATCGTTTTGACCAAAAACAATACATTTCATTTAAAGCAATGGACCGATTCGTATACGGTTCGATTGGATTCGCTAGACGATCGAATTTGGGAGGATATCAAGTATAAAGGATATGGCACCTATGTAAAGAAGAAGGATTCATTAGCCTTAACTTTTCTCAGCGAAGATTCGATCAGCATATATATTTCTAGGAAGGATTCTTTAAAAGAGTCCATTTTTCAACTTTCAATTTTGGGAGAAAACGGGAAGTGGATGAAACCCTTTGTTACCTTAAAAAACAGTGCACTTCAAAACATAAGAAACGTGTTTGATCAACAATCCAATACGGTAGAATTTAGAATTAGTAATCCCTCGCAAGTTTCTATCATTGGTTTTGATATGCTTAGGATCGAAGCACCTCAAATCTTCATAGAATTAAATGAAATCAAACAGGGCGACAATCTTTTAAAGTTTAAAACATTTAACGGCTTTTATGGAAGAAATGAAGTCTTTACGGTGTATTCCAAACGCAGTTGTTTTGGTTTAAGATTTGGCGATCAAAAAAGATTCTTGCCAAAAAGACACCAATGGAAATGGCTCAATCGATTCTATTAATAGTACACTCCTAAGCGCATGTATCAATTTTGTAATTCCTCGTCTAGGCTTAAATCTTTATTGACTGCAATGCTGGTGTTTAATTCAAAACCGATCAACAATATCACGGCGTTGATTTGAAGCCAAACCAATAAAGCTATGAGCGCTCCGATCGAACCGTACAATTCGTTGTATTTGCCAAAGTTGTTTACGAAATATGAAAACAATACTGAAACTAAAATCATCAAAAGGGTAGACAGGTAAGCGCCAGGATTAAAAATACTCGTCCGCTTATACATGCTAGGACCATATTTGTAAAGAATTGATATCATAAAGTAAAAAACAAGCGCCACAAAGAACCATCGAAAAACTTTTACCATCGTTGCGGCAGACTCGATATTTAAAAATCCAAACAAAGCATCAAAAACAGGTTTGCCCAATACGATAAGCACGATAGAAATAACCAACATGAGCACCAACAAAACAGTTAAACCAATAGCAACCAATTGAAATTTGCCCCAAGATCTTGGTTTGAATGTACGGTCGTAGGCTTTATCAAAACCTCGCATTAGGGTTTTTAAACCACCCGAGCCAAAATAAATCGCTAAAAAGAATCCTAATGAAAGGAGTCCAGTTCTAGGAATCGACATGACATCATTAATAATACTAAACAAATATTTGTGCGCAGTTTCGGGCAAAAGACTTTCAAGAGATTGATCTATAATGGGGATCAGATCTTGAGTGGCGGGAATCAAAGGGACAATGGTAAAGAGAAAAATCAAACTTGGAAAGAGAGCCAAAAACAAACTAAAAGCTATAGAATTGGCTCTTGTTATTAGATCATCTTTTATGCACTCACGATAAATAAAAACAAACACATTGTACAATGGCACTTCTTTGAAACCGGGAAACGAAATGCGTTTGCTCCAGGTAATCATACTTTGAAACAATGGAAAATTTTCAATACGTTTTAGCGTGCTTTTCTTTTTTTCTTCTTCCACTATGTGAGTAAAAGTTTATACATTGTTAATACTAAATTTAGTGATAATGAAACTTAAGCTCAGTGTATTGTGTCTGTTTTCCTTCATTCTAATCCTTTCTTGTGGAGGGGATGAAGAATGTAATTCTACAGATTTAACATACAATAATGGTATTTCAACTATCCTGAATACCAGTTGTGCCAGCAGCGCTTGTCATGGAGAAGGTACTACAACTACTTTTGAAATGTATAATTATGCAACGACAACAGCTGTTGATAACGCACGCATCATTGGTGCTATAAATCATGACGCTGGATTTATACCAATGCCATTGCCTCAAGGTGCGGACAAATTAAGCGATTGTGATATTGAGAAAATTACAGCTTGGATTAATGACGGTTCGCCCGAGTGATCAGTCTCCGATTACTGCCTAACTACGTTGAATTTTTGTATACCCAATTTGTCTTTTTCTTTAGCGCTTAAGAGATAAACACCTGGCTTAAACGCGCTGACATCTAATTGAACATTCTTCGCACTTGGCCTCATTGTTTTTATAAATACACCTTCCAAACTACAAATTGATATTTGGTCTGGAATGTTTTCAAATTGAAGGTTTATAAAATCTTTGGATGGATTTGGACTTAGAGATATCTCCAATTTTTCCAAATCAAAAGTATGGGTAAGTTTTATTCCTAGTTCGTTTAATTTGATTCTTGAGGCGGTGTGTACTTCTCCGGGATAATGGTTTGCTTCGTCAAAAGAAGAGATCATACTGACAATGTGCACGTTTTCTGGATTGATTTCTTGGTCCATTGTATATGAATAACTGTGGGTATACATGGTGCCTAGCTCTGGTTGATCTGGTACAACATTGGAAGTACCCCAATGATCTTCTAGAATAGTGCGTACCACATTGCGGTGCTCATAATCATTGATAAGATCACCTCTTCCTTCCAAAGGATGTCCGGCAGTATCATTAAAGTAACTGCTTTGCGCACGGATGATGGAGTCTTCAATAATGTATGCTGTCACTCGGAAAGGACCAGTTAAGTCTGCTACCAAAGGATTGATACCCACGTCAAACGATAAGGCTCTCAGACTTGCATCATATTGGATTTGGGATACTTCGATTTGGAAGAGGTCGGGTTTTTCTAATTGTTCTTGAATTTTTTCTTCCCAATGAGTTCTGCTCAAGGTGATGTTGCCATCGTAAACCTTTCGATCTACCAAACCCGTTGGCACACCGTTTATCCCAAGCTCGTCCCAAATGGCATCGCTCGCATCATTGTTTAGCGGATGCTCCATAAATCCAATGGGTTTGTGGTGGCTGATCCAAATTACATCTGGATTGTTCCTAACGATTTCGTCGATAAGTATGGTGGCATCAGGACATACCCCACAAAAGGCATTGGTGTATTTTTCGAACAATACTTTCTTTTGCCCGAAAAGAGTAAATGAACTTATACATAGTATTACAAGTAGGCCTATCTTTTTCATTAGACGATATTTAGAACCTCAAACAAATTACTAGTCAAAGGTAGAGGAAAGCATGGTCTCATGTCGATCGAATTTTATTGGTTTAGGTCTTCGCCAAAACCTTTGGTGATGATATCCATAGCGGGTTTGTTTTGGGGCGTGAAATCAAACTTGATTGATTCATGATGATTTTCATTTTCTAGATTACTTCTCATTTGCCAAAGATGGGCTCCCGCAAACCAAGAGTGGTCCCAAACGTTTTCGAAAAAGGATACATAGCAATGACTTTGAGTTTCTAAGGAGAGCTTGTCTTTGTAATCCTTTCCAAATTCGATCCATTCCCAAGGAGTAATTGCACTGTCCGAAGTGCTTTTATAACCTAATTCTGTAAACAAGATGGGGCGATTAAAACGTTGGGAAGTTTGTTGGAGTGTGGGCAAAAAACGATTCCAACCTTTAGATAAATTTTCTAGCGTTGGATTTTTGGATTTGGTCAAGGGAAAATATGCTTGAATACCTATAAAATCCAATTGGTCCCAAAATGTAATTTTTTCATATTCTTCGTACCAATTCGCTGCATAGGTTAATTTACCCGAGTAAACTTTTTTTACCTCTGCAATTAGGTCGGTCCAGAATGTAGGTTTTTCTAAGGTTATTCGAGTAAGCTCAGTCCCGATGCAATACATTTCTATGTGGTTGTCTTCGGCCAGTTTTGCATATCTCAATATAAAATCTCGATAGGCTTCTGACCAGATTTTCCACTTCGTTGAAGAGTCGAAGAAAATATCTGAACGCCATTTAGAATCTGAAGGTTGGTAAAGCCAAATATGCGGTTTAAGGAAAACTTTGAGACCGGCTTGATGCGCCACCTCTATTTTTGAACGCCACATCGAATCGATCCGCAATTGGTACATAGCATCGTGTCTGTGATAGGTGAGGTCAGTGGTGTTGTAATCTTTTTGCGATCCATAAGGGACAAAAGTGAGCCATTCGATATTATTTTTCTTTAAATCCTGAATATTGAGTGAATCCAAATGCCCAAAAACATGTGCCCCTCTTTGTTTGGTATGGACTTTTAGATTGGCAGATTGTAAACGACTCGTGTTTCGTTGTGCATTTTCGTTGGTGCAGGAATTTGCGATAATGAATACTAAGGAAAAAAATAAAAGCCGTAAAGCGCTCATACTATGGACTAGAAAAAAGGTTTTAATTTATCAGTTAATACCGAGGGAGCACTTATTCTTTTGTTGGTTTTCATGTCAATGAAAAAGAGTTTTACCAATGCTTTATGTATCAGTTCCATTTTTCCATTGAAAATTTCGACGTGTACAGCAATCAGTTTGCTGGGCATTTCTCTTAAAATGGATTTGATGGTAAGTTCGTCATCATAATAAGCGGGCTTTAAATATTTGGCTTCGACGCTAAGCACAGGGAGCATTATGCCCATTTCGTCTTCGATTTTGACATAGGGTAAATCTAAATCTCGAAGCATTTCTACTCGGCCTATTTCGTAAAGATTGGCATACTTGCCATAGTATAGATATCCCATTTTGTCGGTTTCTCCATATCTCACTCTTTTTTTGACTTCTGTACTGAACATATCCGAAATATAGCAAATCAAAAATTGGTAAATTTGGTGTTCGCAAATCTTTCCATATGTCGATGCTAAAAAAATTAAAGGGATTATTCGTAGTTGAAGACGAAAATGCAAACAAATCTCAAACGGCTCCTTCAAAGGAACCCAGCATAGAAGAGATTGAAAAGTCTTTAAAACAGAGTGGTGAACAAACTGCTAGCTCTAGTCCAACATCTTCTCCTGCCTCTCAAAAACCAGAGCTAAAATCAAATACTTCTCAAGCCGCGCCATCTGGTAAGCCGGATGCAAAATTTGTGGATGTGTTGTTAAAATCATTGGAAGAAAACAATCAAAAAGGATTTGATTACCTCGAATTTAAACAAGCGCTGCAAAATCTTGGTAATGTAGATATGGATCAAAAAACGCGATACCAATCTGCTTTAGCCATGGCAAAAACCATGGGAGCAACCAAAAGCACCTTATTGCAAAGTGCCAAAGCGTACACCAAAGTACTGGATAGCGAAGGAGCAAAGTTTAAACAAGCCTCTCAAAACCAGATGCAAAAGCAGGTTGTGGGCAAGGAAGACGAAATCAAAGGGCACCAAAAAGCCATTGCAGACAAAGAGGCGATGATCAAAAAGCTTCAAAAGGAGATTGAGCAGCACAAATTACAACTTGAAAAAACGAAAACAAGCCTTAATAACGCTTCGGCCAAAGTGCAATTAACCACAGATAAATTTATGCTGGCGTTTAATTCGGTCAAAGGGCAAATTTTAAAAGACATCGAACACATGCAATCCTATTTATAGCGCTTGTCGCGAATAAAATCGAATTTTTGGGTTCTATTTTTAAATGGAACTTTTGCAAGGATAACAAGGTTATAATCATGTCTATTTAAGCCTGAGCCTTATCTTTACAGACAACTTTAACTCAATGGCAGAAGCGTATAAACCACGTTCTTTTTGGCGCAGACCTGAAGGATTTACAGGAGCCTTATTTCTCATAGGTCTTTTGGCAGGTGCTGGATTTCTTGTAGCAAAATTCATAGGATTCTTTTTAAGTTCTACTGGAATGTTGGTCGGACTTGGTGTTTTGGGTGTTTTAATATTTATGGCGATTGACGGTAAGAGTCGGGCGTTGTTTAGCTACATGTACAAAAGTACCATGCGTTGGATCACCGGTTTGTTTATCAAAATAGATCCCATCAGTGTATTGAAGTCATATGTTGACGATTTGAAAAAGAATCTTCGAAAAATGAACATTCAAGTCAATCGTCTAAGAGGTCAAATGCATAAGTTGCAAGAAATGATCTTAAACAATAAGAAAGAAATAGCCAGCAACCTCAATCAGGCAAGCGCGGCAAAGGAAAGTCAAGAAAGAAAAGTCGTGATACTAAAAAGTCGTAAAGCGGGAAGATTGAGGGACTCCAATGTCAAGCTTGAGGATCTGCATCGAAAAATGGAGGTCATTTATCGAGTATTGAGGAAGATGTACGAAAACTCCTCGATCTTGAGCGAAGATATTGAAGATCAAGTACAACTTAAAGAGCAAGAAAGAAAAGCACTGATGGCAGGGCATTCGGCCATGAAATCAGCGATGAATATTATCAAAGGCGATGCGGATAAAAAAGAAATGTTTGACCGTGCGCTTGAGGCAGTAGCAGATGATGTCAGCAACAAGGTTGGTGAGATGGAACGTTTCATGGAATTAAGTGAATCATTTATGCAGTCCGTTGATCTTCAAAATGGTGTTTTTGAAGAAGAAGGATTAAAAATGCTAGAAAAGTGGGAGGCCGAAAGCGATTCTTTGTTACTAGGAGAAGCGAAGGAAGAAATTTTAGATTTGGCAGATAATGATTCGGAGGCACTGGATTTGAGTGAGCCGCTAAAGCAGCCCGAAATGGCTGGCAGAGGCAATCAATACGATACATTTTTTGATTAATTAATACAGTACATAAAACAATGGCACAACGATTAACATCATTTTCAAAACTTTTAATTACCGCGCTTATTCTGGCACTTATATTTTTCGGTGGAAAGTTTTTATTAGAAAATACTGGGCTGGGAGATAAGGTAGAAGAAGTCAGAGAAAAAGAAAAGCAAGAACGCGCAGAAGGGCAACGAGAGAAAGAAAACAATAAGGGTTCGGAATCGAGTAATTCTGGGAAAGCCTCTTCGGATAATGGAGGGTTGTTTAATAAAGACAACAATAAAAGAAGTACGGCTTCAGGAGAAGATGTATTGCGGGTACAGTTGGTAACTTGGCCGGGGTATGCTCCGGGGCTATATTTTAACGAAGGGGCTGAGGCATCTATAAACAGTAGATTTTACAAAGAATATGGCTTTAAAGTGGAGTTTCGAAGAGAAGATGATTTAATAAATGCTTTGAATGCTTGGTTTGCAGATGAGTATGATGTACTTGTACAGACCGCTGATGCTTTTCCTTTGTATACCTCGGTGCCAGATGTCATGGATGTACAGCCAAGGGCATTTATCCAAACGGATTGGTCTAGAGGGGGAGATGCTATAATTGCAAAAAGAGGCATTAACAGCATCAATGATCTTAAAGGGAAACGAATTGCCATAGCAGTTCCGGCTCCGGCTCAAACGATGTTAATATCTGCTTTAGAGTCTGCCGGAATGAACATTAACGATGTGACCTTAGTCAAAACAACAGATAATATTGCAGCAGCGGAGCAATTCCAATCTCCTGACGTTGATGCTGCAGTAGTATGGAGTCCTTTTGATATAGAGGCAACCAGTAAGGTCCCAGGATCTAAAATCCTTTTAACAACCAAAGAGCAATCTCATATTATCGGGGACATTATGTTTGCCAAAGAAAGCGTGATGAGGCAAAAGCGAGATATGTTTAATGGTTTTTATGAAGGATGGATGAAAGCAGTTGCTGAAATCAATGCGAGCCAATCCAATAAAAGAAAAGCAGCCAAATATCTTGGTGAGTTTTTGCAATTGCCTACAGAAGATGCATTGGGTGCCATGACCACAGTACATTATGCGAGTCATGGTGACAACATGAATTTTTTCGGGTTAAATAATTCTTATCGAGGAATGAGTGGGGAAAATTTGTATTCTACTATGAATAAAAAGTTTGCGGAGATGGGAGATTCAGAAGGAGAAGGGCCCAATTGGAGAAATGTAATTGATACCAGAGCGATACTTTCAGGCGAACGAAATTTGCAAGGTCAACAATATGCTGCGGAAGGGGCAAAAGAATTTAAACCTGCAACGGCTCGAGATAAAACTGTGGCTTCCATTGCTTCCAAACCGGTTAAGATCAATTTTGCTACGGGTAAATCTGCCCTAACAGAAAACATGAAAACAATTATTGATCTAGAATTTGCAGGTACGGCAAAATCATTTGGTAATATGAGGGTACGTGTTGAAGGGAATACAGACAATGTTGGGAATCGAGCAATGAATCAAAAACTGTCAGAGGCGCGAGCTCGATCGGTTGCAGAGTATTTGGGTAAAACTTACCAAATGGATCCAAACCGATTTATTATAGTTGGGAATGGTCCTGACCGACCGGTCAAAGGATGTGAAGCAAATCAAAACGAATCATGTAAAGCCAAAAACAGACGAACTGAATTTCAGTTGATACCAGGATAGCATAATGGATTGGCTGTTTAAACTAAGAGGGGAGGTTCCTGCAAAATCTAAATTGATCTTGCAGTTTGTTGGAATAGCCATCATTCTTCTGGTATGGTATCTATTGACCATGGGAGAAAACCCAGTGGTTGCAAAACTAACATTGCCTTCACCCGGCAGAGTGTTTTTGGCTTATGGAGAAATGTTGCACCAAAACGATTTGGTGCAAAACACCTTTAGATCCATTGGTTTAAATATTGGAGGCTATTTAAAAGCCATTCTATGGACTTTGCCCTTGGGATTTGTGATTGGTCTTTATCCATTGTTTCGGGGTTTGTTTCGAGACACGTTTGATGCCATTCGATTTGTGCCCTTGGCGGCTTGTATAGGTGTTTTTATGTTGACCTATGGCACCAGTATCCCTATGAAGGAAAATTTTTTAGCCTTCGGTATTTTTATATTTCTCTTGCCCATTGTGATCCAACGAATCGGTGATGTGAAGGATGTTTACCTCAAAACAGTCTACACTTTGGGGGCCACGGACTGGCAAACTATAAGGACAGTGTACATCCCATCTGTGATGTCAAAACTGATTGATGACATCAGAATCTTAACCGCTATTTCTTGGACATATATTGTAGTGGCTGAGACGGTAAATGCAGATGAAGGAGGCTTGGGTGCATTGACTCATATAGCAAGAAGACAGTTCCAAACGGATAAGCTTTTTGGTATTCTTATTTTATTCGTACTGATCGGATTTATTCAAGATCGGATCTTTGTTCGCTTAGATAAAGAGTTGTTTCCACACAAATATCAAGTCAAAGATGCCCATAAGATCAAAAGTCAAGATGAAGATGATATCGTCTCGTCCATCATGGATTATGCGTTTCAAGCTTTTGTATGGTCCTTGTTGGCTGTCTATGTAATTTTATTCCTCAACGAGTTTATAGGATTTTTAGGCGACTTTAAATACTTGGACTTCTTGTTTGGAAAAACCTGCTGGTCTGTTCATGTGGTTATGCTTTCTATTATAGCTTATAAATTGTGGAGAATTTTTAGACCCCGAGTAAGAAGATAATGGTTGATTTCAAAGACTATACAAACAGAGAAAATATTATCCAGTTAAATGGGATAGGGCAGAGCTATGATGGTGGTCAAAATTGGATAATCAAAGGGCTTGATTTTTTGGTGGAGAACAAACCTGATCAAGGCCAATTTGTGGTGATCATGGGAATGTCGGGATGCGGCAAATCAACGTTGCTTAGATATATTGCGGGCTTGCAAAAACCTACGGAAGGAGAGGTATTGGTTAAAGGAAATCCAATAGATAAAAACAATCGCGTATCGATGGTCTTTCAGCAATATTCCTCATTGCCGTGGATGACTGTTTTGGATAATGTTGGATTGGCCCTCAGATATAAAGGCTTGTCCAAAAAGGAAAGAGATATTAAAGCCTACGAAATGCTCGAATTAGTGGGTTTGAAAGGCCATGAGCACAAATATGCCCAATATCCTTCTTTATCCGGAGGACAATTACAAAGAGTCGCCATTGCAAGGAGCTTATTGGCCAATCCTGAAATTCTATTGATGGACGAGCCCTTTGGTGCCTTGGACATCAAGACTAGATTAAAGATGCAAGATCTGTTATCTAGCATTTGGCGAAAGTTTAATTCGACCATCATATTTGTTACACATGATATTTCTGAAGCGGTGTATTTGGGTGAGGATATTTACATCATGAAATCTGCGCCTTCCAAATTTGTGGAGCACATCAAAGTAGACCTACCATTGCAACGTGATAGACAAGTTAAACGTGATCCTCGCTATACACAGTTGGTGCATCAGGTCGAAGACACCATGATCAGGGTGAGTGAAATTTAAAGGTTTTACAATAATTTAATTTTCTTCAACTGGTTTTGAATCCCTTATCTGTCTTATCAAAGAAAAGGATATGCCAAAATTGTAGAAACGTTCACTCAACAAATCTCCATAAATCGAATTGAGTTGAAAACGAGTGTTTGCTTGCAAGGCGAAATCCCATTTCTTTTCTCGGTTTGTTTGAACTCCAAAGGAAGCAATGGTAAACAGATTGGAGGCACTAATTATGTCAGACTTCGTATTAAAAACATCGGTGTCGTCTCCTAAAGTGCGAATGGTATAGGTTTGAAGATATCTGGAATATATTAGACCAACTTCGACAAAGCTCTTATACTTTCCATGGCCAAAATTTCTATGTAGGAGCACAGGGATGTCCAAATATAAATTTGGTGCAGAAAGCGTTGAATTGACTATTTCTCCCATCGAACCAGTCGTGGTCGGCTGATCCTTAAACAAATAGTAGCCCAACATTGATGCGCCAATTCCTGTTTTCAATTCGAGGTGCTCATTTAACTTATGATGAAATAACAGACTCATATGTTCGGTGAATTTCGGCGTATTGTTCATTGGATCAGGCGGTCTCGCATCAGTAATGCTGTAGGTGCTTGCTGTTCCGATATTGTACGAATAAGCATCAATAAGTTGTGCCTGAGTGTTATTAGGAAGAAATAAGAAGGTTAAAACGCTGAGCCAGAAAAAGTTGATCGCTTTTTTCACAAGTTTGATTTTAAGATAGTTTATAAAGTATGTAATCAGATGGTATAACATCAATTCCTGCCTTTCTAAATTCTAAAGTTATTTGCCCTCGATGGTAAGTGAAGTGATTTAGTGCATGAAAAAGTATGACGCCCATTTGATTTTTATGATGAATACCTTGAGATGTTTTATATGTAATCAACTCATCCGTGTTTTTTTCGGATAAAATCATTTTTACTTTTTGGTAATATTGTAATTCTTGGGTTTCAATGATCGATAGATCTTTATTGGTCCAAAGCGTTTTTGGCCAATCACTCTTGCCCTGAATTCTATCGCACCAGATTACCATGGCTGCAACACTATGATTTAATAACTCGATGGTTTTGTCGGTGATAGCCGTTTTATTCTCTTTGCAATGGCCAATTATTTTTTCGTTATAATAATGGTTATATTCATTAAGCTCAATCAGCGTTTTTTCATCAAACATAATTTGCAATTTTACTTTTAGTCATTAGACCTGTTGACTAACGGAGTTTTAACTTTTGATCTCTGAGGGTTGGTAAGCAAATCTAATTTTTCAACATTTAGTTGGTAAACTTTTGAGCCATATTCTCCTTTGACCGGTTGGTCCACAATGCCTATATACTCCTCTAATACTTTTTCTAGTTGAAAAAGATCCTGCGATTGGAGACCTGCTATTTTAATCAGTTTAATGTCTTGGTGCTCCTCTAATATTGCACGCAGTTCGTAAGAGCGCTGAACCCCATTTTTGGTTTTAGAGATTTTTTCTTTGACATATAGTTGCTTTATGGTTTCTAGTTCAATCGATTTTTTTTTGAGATAATGCGGGATAGGCTCATGATGTATTTTTAGGAGCCCATCGCTAACTTCAATAAACGATTTGTTCAGAAACAAACTAGCCACATGGTAGATCAAGCCTAAACCTACCAAGACATGAAAAATGGGGGCAAGTTTTGCAATAAATGAAGCATTGGATCCAAACCATAGATTTTGAATCAAAAAATATAGGATACCGTTCCAAAAGAGTGTAAAGAATAAAAAGAAATATGCCATCGGAGTAAACCAATCAATCATGATAGATAGACCCTGATCATCTTTTAAAACATCAATTTTTTTACTTGGCATTTGACCTATTTAACTTTGGGAATAAATGTTCTTGCCTTAGGTTTTTGTTTAAGGGGCAATTGATTTTTTTCCAAATGATTTGACTTTAACCTCAGACGTTCCATCCAATGAAACCTGAACGAAATATATTTGATCATACTGCCATTCGTCTAAAAAATCATACTTGTCTTCTCCAATTAAGTGGTTTGCCAAAATGGGCGTAGTGTTGGAATGCCCTACAACAAGGACTGCTCCTATTTTATGTTTTTCTAGTAGCATAGCTGAGAACGATCTTAAATCTTCCGCATCGTAAATGTTCATCTTTAAATTATTAAGACTTACGGTGGGCTGGGCAGTTTTTCTGGTTCTAAAATAATCCGTGCTATAGACAGCTGTTAGGTTTTCTCCCTTTAAATATTCTGCTAAAAAATACGCTCTGTCTTTTCCTTCAGCAGTAAGCCCGGGATCTCGAGTGTTTTTAACTTTTTCTGCGTGGCGTACTAAAATAAAAGTGCAGTATTCGTTGGATACCGCTTTTTTATTTGCACAAGCACTAAGGCATAAGCAAAATAATAAGCCGGCCAATAGATGTTTGATCATATCAGGATTTTTTGATAAATACATAGCCTCCTTTTTCAGCGCCCCAAACTTGATTTTTTTCACTATCCCAACCTTGATCCCAAGAGAATGAAAAAAATAATTAATTCGTTGTAAGTCAGCTTATGCTAAGCTCAAGAATATATTCTCTTCGGTTTTATATTAATTTCTAGGAACAAGTAATTGAGTTTTTGAGTTATTATTTGTAACGATAAACGCTTCTTTTTTCTTACTGCTCAGGTTTATTGCTTGAAGGTCTTTTACATTTCCACCCAACAAAATTCCGCTTTCTGTTGCTGGAACCGGTTTAAAAGTTCCATTCCCATTACCTAAAAGTAGATGACCATATCCCGAGTCATAGCTCGGAGTTTCAACTTCAGTATTAAAAGCATTTCCTGCAATTATAACATCTAAAATATTATCTTGATTGAAGTCTTTAATTATTGATCCATTGATCGGCGAAATCTGTGCTTCCCTAGGTAAATCTATTCGCTCAAACCCATTTGGTTTATTGAGAAACACTGAAGATTTAAATGAACTTGCATTCAATTGAATTGAATTGTTCAATTTGTCTTGACCATAGATTTCGACTAAAGTCGCGTCTGCAAAAGATTGATACGTATCAAACTTCTCTTTAATAAAAGGCATTTGATCAGAAGAACATTGTCTACCTCTGGTTGGGACATAGTTGTTTTTATATTTATTACTTAAAACAATATCGTATGTCCCATTACTATCAAAGTCATTTGAATACAGGTAAAAGGGAGAATCTTTAGTGGCCTTAAATTTGCAATTTTCACCAACATTTCCAACCAGAATATCTTCTCTACCATCATTGTTAAAATCTCCATGGTTTATTGAATACCACCAACCTGAAGTATTATCAAGATTAACTTTATTATTTAATTGCTTTAATTTTCCATCATTCCATTCATAAACCAAAATATCTGTCCATTCACCTACGATAAAAAGCTCTTTTCTTTTGTCTTGATTATAATCCATCCAAATAGCATCGGTTATCATACCCAAATTGTTGAAATCATCATTTATTTGATCCGTGATATCTGTAAAGTTTGAATTATCGTTTCGAAGAAATATAGATTTAGTTGGCAAAGGATATTTACCAGGATTTGTTCTACCCAATACCAGTAAATCTTCATCTCCATCATCATCCCAGTCGTCTTTCAAAATTCTTCCGGCACTTATTTGATTCTTAGTAAGATAAGTATTAGACTTTTTAAAAGTCCCATCTCCCAAATTGATATAAAATCTATCTTCTAACAAATCTTTATTGTTTTCAAATTCTCCGCCACCACCACTGGCAATATATAAGTCAAGATCTCCGTCACTTTCAATATCCAAAAAAACACATCCCATATCCTCATAGTCCTTGTCCTGGACGAATTCAAAATGTAAATCAAATTTACCATCAGTGTTTTGTCTATATAATTTTGGAGACTGACCTTTGGCTCCACCAATAAAAACATCATCTAACCCATCCCCATTTATATCTCCAGTACAGCTCATAGGACCTAATGTGGATTGTTTATGTGGAAGTAAAATCTCTTTCTCAAAATCGTTAAAAGAGTTTTCGGCATGAATATGAGAAATACTTGTTTCATCAATGAAAAACATTGTTGATGATTCATCAGAAAAGTATTTTTCTTTTGGCTTCAAATCGTTTAGATAGAAAGTGTTTATCGAATCAAATGATATCTTATGGACAGGAACTTCGAGAATTTGCCCTCGGAATTCAATAAGGACTTTTATTATTTGATCATCTTTTTGAAGTCCAAATCTTGCTATTGGCTCCATTGATGACATATAGCCTCGTACATTTGTAGACTGGATATACTGTTTTCCTTTTGTGGTTTCTAAAGTAAAATGAGCATTTAAAACGTCACAATTCTTAGCATTTTTTAAACTAAAAGCGACACTTCTTTTACCTGCTTCAGAGGAATTATTTTTGTATAAAAATGCTTCATTATCGATGTTATTAATGATAATGTCTAAATCACCATCATTATCTAAATCGCTATAGGCCATTCCATTCGAAAAAGATTCTTCGATAATTCCGCTCTTTTCTGAGGCGTTTTCCCATTCTAATGGACCAATATTCTTATAAAAGTAATTGGTAGTAGGGGTCATTTTTGTCTCAAGTAGTAGCTGGTAATATTTCTTTAAAGTTTCAGGAGAATAACTTGTAATTCCAATCTTTTCAACTTTATTAAGCCAATCATTATTTCTAGTATCTCTTCTAAAACCATTTGTTATAAAAAAGTCCTTGTCGCCGTCCAAATCAAAATCTGCGAATAAAGGTGCCCAGCTCCATTCTGTTTTTGCTACGCCACTCATAAGAGCAATATCCGAATACTTACAATTGTCCACCGCCAATTGAAGACTATTGAACATGAATTGCGGTGTGTAATTGTATCTTGTTTTTAAGGTTTCAAATAATTTAGGATTCATACTTGGCATATTGGCTTTTGATCTCACATGATCCGCAGGAGTCATATCCACAACTGCCAAATCTAACATTCCATCGTTATTTATATCAGCCGCATCTACACCCATAGAATAATATGGTGTATGCTTAAAACTGTCTTTAATTTTGTTTTCAAAACCTTTTCCTGCTTTGTTAATTAAAAAATAGTCTGGAATGAAATAATCATTAGCGACATATATATCGACGAAGCCATCCTGATTAAAATCATTCGCAATTATTCCTAAACCATAGCTAGGAAGGTTGAGATTTAAATCATCTGTTACATCAGTAAATTCCCCATTCTTGTTTTCATAAAATCGGGTCATATGCTCTTTCCTTTTTTCATTTGGGAGCCCATCTAAAGCCTGAAAATAATCACTTACCCTAGCTTCGTTGAAAGAAGTATGATTTAATACTACAAGATCATAATCATTATCATTGTCAAAATCAAAGAATGCAGAATGAGTTGAAAAACCACCATCATCAATTCCATATTCTTTGGCTTTTTCAGAAAAGGATAAATTTCCATTATTTATATATAATTCATTTTTGCGATTTTTAAGATATCTCGGTCCTGCGTAAGAAACATATATGTCTAAAAGCCCATCTTGATTGATGTCAATAAAGTTGACCCCAGTGGCCCATTTACGAACTCTAGTAAAACCCGCAGTAGAAGAAACGTCTTTAAATTTTAGGTTTCCTAGGTTTTTATAAAGCTTATTGGGGGAAGTGTTTCCCGCAAGAAATATTTCCGGTAGACCGTCATTATCAAGATCTCCAGTTGCTACTCCTGCGCCATTATAATAATAATCATAGCCAAAAGGATTATTGGATTCGTCTTCAAATATTTGATTTCTGAATTTAATATTTGAATCGAAGGAAGAAACACGACTAAATAGTTTAGTTTCGGGCGTTTGATTTTCCAGATTATTTCTTTGCTCATTTTCACATGAAATAACAAGAAGGACTACAAAAAAGATAGAGAATTTTTGGAGGTGCTTCATTAATAATTTAATTGATTTTTAGTATGATTCAAATTTGTAAAGAGCAAGAATTTACAGTTTGTTTCTTTGTGAAATGAGGTAATAATTTTGGAGCCAACTAAATATTTGTTTCACTAAAAATATGAATTCATATAGGATAAAAAATAGCTAATATGTATTCAATTTAATAAAAACATAGCCTCCTTTTTCAGCGCCCCAAACTTGATTTTTTTCACTATCCCAACCTTGATCCCAAGATACAATACGATCATGCGTAATTTGTACTGTACTGGTAGCTGAACTCGCACCCCGCATAGTGCTTTTGCAGTCGTGCTCAAAAGTCGATCCGCTAAATGAGTTTTTGACCTTATTTAAGAATACTGAGCAACCCTCTCTTTCTATCAAATCCGAGGGAGTTAATTTTTCAAAAAGCGAAGGATTATTCCAAACATGGATGAATTCTTTTGGGTTTTCGAGTGTATATACTTTACTTTCAAAACGTCCGGCAACATATTCTTCCAAACGATACACACGTTGTCTATAAGGTTTCATTTTGTTTGCAGAAACTGCTTGTTCGACATAGAGCCATTTGTACGAAGGATCATTTTCCCACATAGGTACCATGGTCAACGAAATATCAAAATAACTCGAATCTTGACTTGCTTGTAAGCTACTGTCAAAGGTGCCAGTCATCCAATTCAAGAGTGTATTTAACTCCGTTTGACTTGTTGAATTTTCAGTGCTGATGGTTTTTCTTGCGCAAGAAAAACTTAAAAAACATAGAAAAAATATACAAATTTTGATCTTGGTCATTTTCAATGGTTTGACCAAAGATAAAACTTAGAAATGATGTTGAATCACCATAGCGCTTTCAATTATTTTCCGTTCGGACTCCAATCATATTCATAATATTTTATTGCTCCGCTTAGTTTTGAATCACGGTAGGAGTTGATGTACTCTAAGATAGATGATTCGGATCCTCCGAAATCATCCATATACCATTGAAAGATTTGTGAAATCTCTGTCTGTCCTTTGGTTCGAATAAACGCATCATCATTTAGCGCTTTTTTAGTTTGTCCTTCCAATTGATTTTCTAATTGCTGTGGGCGATAAGCAAAAGGTTCGATTGGTGGACATCCTTTTGCACCGCAAACCAAAACAAAATGCAACCTTGGATCTTTGGTAACTTTAAGTAATTTTTCTTTTTCCAATTGATTTAATGTCATCGTTTCTCCAGCAACCGTAATCTGATCCTTGTCAAAAAAACCGCTTCGTTTAATGACAGAAGTTGTCGGTTTTTCCGTGATTTTTTGAATCACATTTAAGTTATACGCATTGATGTAGAAAGCAGATTTGAAGTTTTTATTTTTAGTCGAGAGATCGAAAGATTTATACTTTTTAATGAGATCGGCAAATTCAGCTTGATTTATTTCTGAGTACGAAACAGCCCCGTTGGACACATATTTTTTTAGTAATGCGTCCGTTTGATCAAAAATGGATTGGCCATGCGAGGCTAAAGAAAGAGAAAGGAAAAATAAGATATGCGCGAAGTATTTCATTTTTAATTTTTTAAAGCTTTTTAAACATTGCCCGTTACATTTTAATTGACGTATATCGAAGGCAATAGTTTGTCATAAAATAATTTAAATTTTTTCAGCCCAAGTATTTGACCCATAGCATTGAAGATCGTAGCCTTTTTTTGTAAGCATTTCTCTGCATGCCATTAAATCTTTCTGACTTAAATGTTCGTGTTCGTAAATGATGTGCTTGGGTTCGATTTCTGGCATGACTAATTTAATAATTTCAAAATCGTAGGACTCAGTATCTATCATCAACAAATCAATCCGTGTGATTTGATAGACCTCTAGTAATTGCCTAACGGTCCATACCTCCACATGTTCAATAGTGATTTGATCTTTTGGTTCGGAAGGGAATGAAATGTTATTCTTACGACATTGCCGTTGAACATCGCCAGCTTCGATTGCCTTAAGTAAATGTTCTTTATTGAAGCTGGCCAGTCCAGTAGCCCAGCGGTCTTCACTAAAGGCAAGTTTATAGAGCGGTAGGTTTCCTTTATTCGGACCGATTGCTGCGTGTAATACTTGAATCTGAGCATTTCTTTGATGAAGTTTAGTCAGGTAATTTTGAAACACTTGAGGTTGGGGCTCGATTAATAATCCACTCCAATGATCGCGTTTTATGAATTTGTGTATCGGATCATTGCTGATGCCGTCATTGGCACCAACTTGTAGGACAAATATGTTATTCGAAGCATTTGAAGAAAACTGGTCAATTTTTTCGGAAAGACTGCCTTTTTTCGTCTTGTAGATATGATTGTAGTAATATAGAAATAAAGGGTTATTGGTTTTACTGAGCCAGAAACGAAGAGAAAATAAGTACTTTTTTATTTGGCGTTTAATCAATGCTTTGGGGTTCTTTATTTCAATATTGTTCCTAAAGATACATTGTCATTTTACTCTTTTACATGGGATGAATCAACGCGCATTATCCAAAGTATTTGTTCTCTAGGGTATATGTTTAAATTGAACGATGCCAATAATGCAAGAGGGGAGGTTGTCAAATCATTGTTTGACGGAGGAGTTTGATTTGACATGATTTTTTTGCTTCGTTTTTTTATCAAAGAAAAAAATGAAGGAAACTGAATGGAGAATGATACAATAAAATATAAATACTTCAAATCCGTTATAAATAGGTTACTATCTAATCGAAGAATAAATACATATTATAAATTATCTTTATATATAATTAACTGAAAACGATGAAAGCCATTTTTAAAAAAATCTCATCATTTATTCTTTTCCTTGCCATTTGTCAAGTGACAAATGCACAGGCACCGAAGTTTGTAAATGAGTTTTTAAATATTGGGGTAGGGGCACGTGCTCATGGTATGTTCGGCAGTGTAGTAGCTGATGTAAATGATGTTACTGCCGGCTTTTGGAATCCTGCTGGACTGAGTCAAATTGAAGCACCTTTTGAAGTAAGTGCCATGCATGCAGAGTGGTTTGGTTCGGTGGCCAACTATGATTATTTATCATTTGGGAAGCAACTAGATAAAGACATAGGTTCATACGGAGCTATTTCTTTAATTCGAATGGCTGTGGACAACATACCCAATACTTTGAGTCTTATAGGTTCGGATGGCAGCGTAGATTACGACAGGGTTACTTCTTTTTCTGCTGCAGATTATGGCATTTTTCTTTCGTATGGAAGGAACCTCGCACCTGAAGGAATGAGCGTTGGTGGAAGCGTCAAAGTTATCAGAAGATCTATAGGAAGTTTTGGTGGTGCTTGGGGATTTGGAGCAGATTTGGGTTGGATGTGGAAACGCGATAAACTTTCTTTAGGTGTTATGGCCAAAGACATTACAACTACTTTCAATACTTGGAGTTTTAATTTGACGGAAGAAGAAAAAATCGTTTTTCAACAAACGGGGAACGAAATTCCGGTAAGTTCTACAGAGGTCAATCTGCCGAAGCTTTTGCTCGGAGCATCCTATAAAATTGAAAAAGAAAAATTAACCTATAGGATTAATGGGCAGTTAAACATATCGAGTAATGGTACTCAAGCCGGTGTCTTGTCCTCAGAAAGCATTAATCTAGATCCGACATTAGGATTTGAGGTTGGATTTACGAACAAAGTTTATGTACGAGCAGGAGTCGGAAATATTCAGAATGTTATCAATGAGGTAAACTCCAATGCATCTTCCCTTGAGTTTCAGCCAAACATTGGATTGGGATTAAACCTTGGTCGGATTAATGTTGATTATGCTTTAGCCAACATTGCTGATGTTGCAGGTATCCCAACGTCCCATATTATTTCTTTGAGATTAAAATTTGAAGATCGCGTTTCTGGTGGTCTATAGTTGGATAGAAAAAAACATAAGACATAAGTATAGCTTGTATTAGTTATTATGACTATTTGACCTCGTTATCAAAGTCATGTATATATCCCTGATCTCAAAAAGCAATTGCCGCAGGATTTGTAGATATCTAAGATGTGTTTAGCAATGTCTAAAAATCCATTTTGAGTAAAGCCTGATTGGGAGAATAGAACAAGAGTTGCATTGAGTATTAAAGATTTAAACATTTGGTGTATTGATAAAAAAATGGGATAACCTAAAAAGGTCATCCCATTTGAATTAGTTATAATTCTATTATTGCTTAAGTACTCATTACTTAGTGACAATTAATTTTTTCATGTCTTGACTTTGATTCGAGTTAATGTTTACGAAGTAAACTCCTGAAGCAACATCCGCTAAATCAAGCATTATATTATTGTTGTTTTTTTCTAAGCCAACTCTTTGGGTCTTAATAATTTTCCCATTAATATCAACTACCGTTAATTCAACAATTTCTTCAAATTTTGAGCGAATACTTACACTAACTTCATCTCTAGCAGGGTTGGGAACCAGTGCATGAATTGTAGTTTTTTCAAAGCTTGACGATCTTCTAACAGATACTGGTGAGAAAATCTCCGTGTATCCATCATAATCTATCGTTTTTATTCTGTAGTAAGTAAGATCCAAAGGATTCGAATCATATACCTCATAAGATTTCAAAACATCACTATTGGATTCTATTTCTAATCTCTCAAGTTCGTCCCATACTTTAGCATCAGAGGATCTTTCAATGATTTGAAACTGCGTATTTACTTCAGGTGAGCAACTTTAAAACTTTGCCATTACAAAAATACAAGACACTTTTATACTTGATATAAACAAAAATGCAGTACCCCAAAAGAGATACTGCATTTATATTCTAAAATAATATTACTTGTTTACCAACTCATGTCGTCGTCCCCAGAGGATTCATCCGTGTCGGATTCTTTATTTTCAGTGCTTTCTGTTTTTGAAGCTTCACTTGTTTCGCCCGCAGCTTCGGCTGCATCCTCAGCGGCTCTTTTTGCTTCCCATTCTGCCTGACGTCTTTCAAACTCTTCATAATCATAGTCAGGCATTAATTCGGTCTTGACATGACTAATCGCATCTTGAATACCTCCAAGGAATCTATTGAAATCCTCCTTGTATAAAAAGAGCTTATGACGCTCATAGCCATTGCCGTCAAATTTCTTTGTGCTTTCTGTAAGGGTGATATAATAGTCGTCCCCTTTTGTCTTGCGTACATCAAAAAAATAGGTTCGTCTTTTCCCAGCTCTAACTTTTGTAGAGTAGACGCTTTCAAATTTCTTGTCTCCGTTTTCCACTATTCCGATAGTTTGTTATTTCAAAATAAGCATTTACACCGCAAGTAACATAATTTTTGTAAAAAAAAATCGGAACCTGAAATCCTGCATCAATTTTTTTGTTCTTGCCTTAGTCCTTAATCATCTTATGAAAGGAGATTGTTTTCAATTAAGTTTGGACTCTTTCAATCTCCACAATGGCGGGTAGAATTTTCTGAAATAAAGTAAACAAAAGAGGAAGAACCTTTAGAACCCATCCCAGCCTTCCCTTAAAATGGAGGGAGAAAAGTTTCTTTTTAACTTGGATAAGGTTTTTAAAAGTCTGATTAAGTTGGGTTTAAGCTTATTCATGCACGCTGGATTTTTAATCAATCACTTAGCAAAAATATTACAGTGTGAGCGTAGGCATGTCAAATCATTGTTCGACGAAGGAGTTTGATTTGACTTGATTTTTTTTTCGTTTTTTTATCTATGCCTGCCCGCCAGTAGGCTGGAAAAAAATGAAAAAACAAGTATAAATTGCGTCCATCACCGATGTTCATCCAGCATATAAATGTCGTAGTAGTATCCTTGGTTGTTTAAAAGTTCTTCGTGGGTGCCTTCCTCAGTTTTTTGCCCATTTTCTAACACGATAATTTTGTCAAATTTTAACAAGGCATGTATGCGATGGGTTATGATAATTGCTGTTTTGTATTTCAAAACATCCTGCAAATAAGATAAAATCTTTCTTTCTGTTTGAGTATCTACCGCAGATAATGTGTCATCTAGAATAAGCAACTCTGGATTTTTAATCAAAGCTCTTGCTAAGGAGATTCGTTGTTTTTGACCACCGGATAAAGTCACGCCTCTTTCCCCAACTTTAGTATCATACCCTTCTGGCAATTTCACAATATCATCGTGTACCGCTGCATTAATTGCCATTTGAGCGATGTCTTTTTGAGTAGCTTCCTGGTGACCAAAGGAGATATTTCCAGATACCGAATCCGAAAAAAGAAAAACTTCTTGGGGTGCGTATCCTATATACTCTCTAAGGGTCTTTTTCGAAATTTCCCTGATATCAATGCCTCCAATTTTTATGCTTCCTTCATCTATGTCATAGGTTCTTAATATAAGTTCAGCTATTGTTGATTTACCAGAAGCTGTTTTTCCAATGATCGCCAGCTTTTGACCTGCGGCCAATTCAAAACTTAAATTGTCGATCGCTTTTACTCCCGTTTCTGGATAAGTAAAACTTACGTTTTCGAAAACAAGGTTTCCATTATTTATTTGACTTGAAGCATCAAGAGCTGAGATTATTTTTGGTTTCCTTTTCAAAAATGCGTTTATTCGAAGCTGTGAGGCCTCAGCTTGCTGAATAGTAGAGGCCACCCATCCTATCGCTGTAAAGGGCCAAGTGAGGTAGTTGACATAAATCACAAATTCAGCAATGTTTCCATAGCTAATGTTTCCTTTTGCAACTTCCAATCCACCCATATAAATCGTTAAGATGGTACTGCTGCTTATCAGTAATATCATGAGTGGAAAAAACAAAGCATTTACTCGAGCTAGTGCAAGGGATCTTTTTTTATACTCCAAACTTTCATCATCAAAATATTTTAGAAATGAATTTTGTTGTACGTATGATTTGACCACTGCAATCCCCGAATAGATTTCTTGACTAGAGCTCGTTATATTACTTAACTGGACCTGGATCAGGCCACTTTTTTTGTGAATAATAGTACTGACGTAATAAATAGAGATAGATAAAATGGGAAGAGGCAACAGGGTATACAAAGTAAGTGTGGGACTTACGCTTAACATCGAGTAAATAACAAGAAAAGTCAAACTCATTAAGTTAATGCCATACAATACTGCTGGGCCTAAATACATACGTACTTTGGACACGTCCTCTGATATTCGGGACATGATATCTCCAGTTCTGTTTTCTTTAAAAAATTGTCTGTCAAGCTTTTGGTAATGATCAAATAAATCTTTTCGCAGATCGTATTCTATCAAACGGGACATAACAATTATGGTTTGGCGCATCAAGTACATTAAGCCTCCCATGCATAATGCAAGTCCGATGACCATAACCGCAAACCACAAAAGATCCTTGCTTAACTGAGCTTTGTCTAAGGTGCTTGGATCCTCAAGCGCATCCTTGATTAAATCCAAGGCCCTAGCAATTTCTTGTGGTACTTTGACTTTAAAAAAATTAGAACCGCTTACAAAAAGAGTCCCAAGCAAAAAGTGCCATTTGTAACGAACGAAATACTTATTTAAAGACCACAATTCTCTCATGCCAACGTAAAACTAGACAATCGATGCGCAATTTTGTTTAAATATGCATGCGTAAGGAAGTGGAGAGAAATTTATGATGTTGTATTATGAGCTGGGTCTAATGAGATGTATGGTGCAATTTTGTCAAATGTTTTTTGATCTATAATTTTTATTTCCAACAGCTGAGTTTTGGTATCAAACGGGCCATGTTGGGCTCGATAATTTAGAATAATCTTAGCTAGTTTGTAGCTTATATAGGGATGCTTAGCCAAAGATTCTACATCAATGTTGTTTATTGCAATTTTCGAAAATGGAGTATGGAGCATTAAATGTTTTTCAATGCTTTGGTACGTGCTGTCAGGTAATCCGAAGGTTTCAGAAATTTGTGTGATATCATAAAACCCTCCCAATAAATCCCTGAATTTTACAATCCGTTTGGAAAGTACTGGCCCAATACCCCGTAAAGACTGAAACTCTTCTTGGGTCGCAGCATTCACATCAATGAAGGATAACACGGGCAATGATTTTTTTGTAAGAGCCTGGCCTATGTCTTCTATTGTTATGTATGGAGAAATTTTTAAGTACTGTTGTTCGCTTAAACCATAAATTTTTTTCAAGTCTTCTTTTTTGTAAAATCTGCCTCCTTTTGATCGGAATTTTAAAATACGTTGTACTATAAAATCTGGTAGATCGAAAGGCTCAAAGTCTTGAGCCTGTGCTTTGTTTGGATCAAATGCTTTGGGTGGCTTTTTGTTTGATATTTTGATCTTTTTGGTAGTGTTGGATCTAGGAAAAGATGATTTTTCTTTTTTGGTCAACTGATCGAATTCTTTTATTTCCAACTGAGCTACAGTTGAATCCTTAGTTTCTTGACTTCCTGTGGGCTTTATTGGGTTGAGATTGTGTTTCTCAACAATCTCAGATATACCGAGCTCAAGTTGAGACTCCGAATTACCTAGGTGATAATGATAGAATTTAAAAACTTGGAGAAGGGTAAGAATGCAAATGAATACAAATATCCCTCTTCTTTCTTTTTTGTCAATTTTGATGTGTTCCATGATATAGTTTGATGTGGTGATAAGCTTTTTGGTCCAGTGCGTGCATCTTTTGCCCTTCGGCAAATGGGATGTGTTTTTTTGCTTTTTGCAAATCTTTTTCTTTAGTAAAAACCCAGTGACTCGAATGTATTGTAGTGATAAGTGCTTCGTTTTTTGGAAGGGATTCGACAAATACATAGTCAACGAATTGAGGTTTCTCCGTATTAAGCTTCCAATCTTTTGTTACCCAGAGCAGACTTTTTTCGCCAAACAGCTGAAAAACGCCATTCGAAAAATTGAGGTCCTCGGAGCTAATTTGGTGTTTGCGCGAGCATATTAATTTTTCTTGATTACCTAGACTTAAGTAGAATCTTGTGTTTAGAAAGTTGACAGTTTTTTCATCAAATTTTTCTGATCTAAATTGAATGAGTTTGTTTTTGTAGTTCAGGTCAAATGCAGATCCAAATTTGGTAGGATAAAAATGAAAGGCAAGATAATTTAACGGGACTGCTTTTTTGTACACACTAGAAGCTCCGCTCAAGAGTAGGACGAATGCTGTTGCATAAATCCATATTCTCTTTTTGTGATGAAGAAAAATACCAAGAAACAATAGAACGAGGTAAAACCAAAGTACTTGAATTGGATCAATCCAAAGTTCTTTCAATAAGGCATTTGGGATTTTGTCAAGGTGAAAAATACTTTTGCTAAAAAGCGAAAGGGTTAACTCAAAGCCAAAACCAACAAATACATTCAGGCTTGGGCATAGAAGTTCTAGGACAAAGAGTGAAACTCCTATGCTTAAGCACAGGCTCGTCAACGGTATGGCTACCCACCCGCTCAGAATAAATTGCAAGGGAAATTGATTAAAGTAAAAAATGCTTAGCGGTGCGACCCAAAGCTGAGCGGCAATCGAAACACAAGTGAGTTGCCAAAAATAGCCTCCCAATTTATTTTTTATGGTCAATAGTTTTTCGAGTGGGCGATAAAGGAGTAAAATCCCAAAAACTGCTAAATATGAAAACTGAAAGCCCAGTTGGAACAATTGATTTGGATTAATGCATAAAAGAATCAAGGCAGAGGCGAAGAGCAAATTAAAGTTAGAACCTACGAGGTAAAAGTCCTTGGCGATTAAAAAAAGTGAAAACATTAAAGATGCCCTAAGCACCGAAGGACTGCAGCCAGTAACAAAAGCGAATCCCCATATGCCAATAAGGACAAAAAAGAATTGTAGTCTTCGAAATCTTAACCATTTATTCTGTAAGAAGCTGGAAATAAAAAGGAGCAACTGGGTTAATATTCCGACATGTAAACCAGAAACGGCCAAGACATGTACAGCGCCAGAATTCGAAAACTGACTATAGGTCTCCTTGTCCAACGCTGATTTATCGCCAATCAATAGCGCGCAAGCAATGCCTCTGGATGCTTTTCCCTTGGTATATTTTGCAATCACCTCTTTTAAAGCATTTCTTGCCTTAGCCAAAATGGATCGGAAAGAAACATGATCAGTTTCATAAATATCGATTTCAGAAAGGGAAGCAAACCCTTGATAATAAATGTGTTTTCGATGGAGGAATTTTCCATAATTGAAGGCATATGGAAAGCGCGTTTCTGAAACCCTTTTAAGTTTTGTTGTTAAGTTTATCCATTGTCCCTCTTCGAATTTTGATGGTACCTGATCAAAAAATTCAACTTTATCGTCATCAACATAGAGTATAACCTTAAAAGAGTTCGGGGTATATGTCGCGCCAGTTTTGACATAACGAACGAAGACTTCGAGTTGGGTGAAGTTGGATTTTTTAGAAGACAATACAGTACCGATATATTGATTTGATTGTTGAGAATCCATCTCAAGAGATGGCTCAAATTCTTCAGCATGTAAAAATCCAAGAAAGAAGACTATTAAGTAAAGGAGTATAGTTTGAAATGTGCGGGCATATATTACCAAAATAAGGCCCTGTAAAAACCAGATAAGTACCAAAAAGGATATCGAAAGTTCAATAAATGCAAAAGCCATAGAACCCATTAGGATTCCCAAACCAAACGGAAGAAAAATTCGTATAGACGGATGAGACCTAAAAAATGATTTGATTTTGTTTGGCATATGTCTTGTTCTAGATGTTCAAGCAGCATTTGGCTTAGATAGATGGACTTATTGATAGGTGTTCCATTGAAT
The DNA here is from genome assembly GCA_020627705.1 of Saprospiraceae bacterium. Classification (GTDB taxonomy): domain Bacteria; phylum Bacteroidota; class Bacteroidia; order Chitinophagales; family Saprospiraceae; genus JAHDHU01. Next base: position 41,825 of record JAHDGJ010000020.1, on the reverse strand, counting down.
TAATTTAATTTCGCTGTGCTACAAAATCCCCAGATGATTACCCCAAGGATGAAGAATCGATTTTCATTGGCTTTGATTTATACCTTTTTGGTATTTGGTGTAATCGATAGCTATGGGCAATTGCAGGTTGTAGATGGGGCTACTGCACCTTACGATCCGATCAATCTTATCGAAAATGTATTTCTTGGCGATGGGGTAGAATTAACAAACATTACCCATAATGGCGTAGCCTCTTCTGTCGGATTCTTTTCCAATGGATTAGGACCCGTTGGTCTAGAACGGGGCATAGTTATGACCACGGGAAGTGCGCAGGCAGCGTCTGATCAAAATTCAGCAGCAATTGAAAGTTCAGGATCTTCTGGGACTTCGATTAATGACCCTCAATTAGCCTCAATTTCGACGACGACCTTGATTGATCAGAATATTTACGAAATCAGCTTTATTCCGATTTCAGATACTTTGCGCTTTAGCTATGTTTTTGCTTCAGAAGAATATCCAGATTTTGTGTGCAGTGAGTTTAATGATGTTTTTGGCTTTTTTATCAATGGCCCCAATCCCGCTGGTGGTACCTATAACTGGGAAAACATCGCCTTAATCCCAGATCCTGCAGATCCGAGCGGATTGACTTTCTTGAACTTACCTGTAAGTATTAATACTGTAAATAATGGGGTCGCCGCTCCGGGGAACCCAATTTGTGAAACCGGGTATAGTCAATACTTCTCGTTTGTAGCCAATGGCCAAACCCCGGTGTATAATGGGATTATTTCTCCGTTTACAGCCCAGGCTATTGTTACACCATGTGAAGAATACACGATAAAATTGGCCATTGGAGATGGTGTCGATAATATGTTTAATTCCGCAGTTTTTCTGGAAGCCAAGAGTTTTGGTACCGGGACTTTGTTGGTAGAAACCGAGGCCTTAAGTCTCGATGGTAATATCGCAGAGGGTTGTTCAACGGCAGAGATCAGTTTTTCCTTGCCCGCTAATACAGATTCAGATTATCCATTGGATTTCAATATTCTTGACAGTGGCCTCGGAGGGATAACGATTGCGGAAAATGGAATTGATTACGAAATGATTAATTCTTCATTGCAAATCGATGCTGGAAGCAATACAGCGACCTTTACACTAAATGCTTTTTCAGATGGTTTGGTAGAAGGTGATGAGTGGTTTGTTTTTGATATTCAAAGAGATGTTTGTAACAGAGATACTTTTTATATCAAGATTGTTGATGATGTCTTAGAGATACCGATATTGCCCGATGACTTTACTATTTGTACGGGACAATCAGAGCTTATTGATATCGAATTACCACCAAGTTTTACGCTCCCTGACCCTCCTGCGTTTCAAAACAATACAGATCTAGCCATTGATGTTTCCTTTCAAAGCTTCACTTCAGAAATTGAGGTTTCTGGTGTTTTTCCCGATCAATTGGGGCCTGGGGTGATCAAATCTATCTGCATTGACACGCTGACCCATTTAATCCCTTTTGATTTGGATATTTATCTTATTACGCCGGGAGGTCAAATTTTAGAATTAAGTACAGACAATGGCCAACGGCCTCCACCTGATAATAATTTTGCTCAAATAGATACCTTTCTAAATACATGCTTTACGCTCGATGCAATACAAAATATCAACAATGCCAATCCAATAATTGGCTCTACTTTTAATGGGAACGAAACGTATACTGGTAACTTTCAACCAGAAGGAACTTGGGACGATATTTTTGATGGAGATTCTCCAGCGAATGGGACCTATACCTTACTAATCGTTGATGACGAATCAGGGTTTGATGGGCAATTATCTTCGTGGTCTATTTGTTTTAATTCTGTCTATGATATTGGCTACAGTTGGTCAAGCCAACCTGATGGTTCGCTAAGCTGCACGGAGTGCGAAGACCCTGTCATATCTCCAACGGTAGATACATGGTATTATTTAAATACCACGGATACATATGGCTGTACAAGAGTAGATTCCTTTTTTGTTGAAGTAGTTTCAAGCTTGCCAGCCATTCAGGATATTTCGTGTGACAATACGATGAATGGAGCTATAAACTTCACCTGGTCTCAAATAGCTATTGCTGATTTTTATGAGATAAGTTTAGATGGAGGATTGACGTGGAGCAACATAGGTCAAAATTTGATTCATACGATCACAGGATTAGGCTTGGGAGTTGATGTGGATATTTTGGTTCGTTATTCTTCCAATGGATGCTTGAGCGAAGTAGCTCCATATAGTTGTACTTCGCTAAATTGTATTGCGCCTGCCATTGGTATTCTGGATCAAGACAATCCGAGTTGTTTTGGGCAATCAAATGGCAGTATAAATTTTTCTGCTAGTGGTACAACTCCTCCTTATGTTTTTACTGTGGGTGCACAGCAAAACATGACTGGCGTTTTTGACAATCTCTCGGCCGGCATGTATACTTTGGAAGTTGAGGATGGCAATAACTGTGTAGTTAGTTTAGGTTTTAATATTAATGAACCCACTGCAATAGAAAGTGATGTAGTCCTAAATTCGGCAATTACTTGTTTTGGAGGAAATGACGGAAGTGCCACCGTGACACCATCCCAGGGTACTCCGCCATATACTTTTTTATGGGGAACTGGAGAAATGAATGATACAGCCCTTGCTTTGAGCAACGGACTTACTTATGTGACAATTACAGATTTTAATGGGTGCCAACATATTGATAGCATAACACTTCAACAACCCGTAGAACTAACGGCTTCAGCGGGGCAATTTGCGGCAGTAGACTGCTTCCAAGAGGCAAGTGGTATTGGTGTTGTTGAGGCAGATAATGGCGTGGGCACATACGAATATCATTGGAGTACCACAGATATAACCTTAATTGATACCTTGTACAATTTGTCAAGTGGAAATTACTCGGTCACTGTTTACGACGAAAACGATTGTTCTGCAGTGAGTAATTTCTCTATCGATGAAGCCATTCAGCTAACAAGTACTTTGGATGTTAGCGATAATTCTTGTTTTGGTGTATCAGATGGAACGGCTACCGCCCAAGCCTTTGGAGGTACAGGTATGTATTCCTTCGTTTGGAGCAATGGAGACATGGGAGACTCGGCTTCCAATTTGGCACCAGGAAAACATTATGTCACCATTACCGATACGAACAATTGTATACACATAGATTCCATAGAGTTTAATGGTCCAGATCAAATAAGTTATATCGAAACTGTTGAAGATTTGACTTGTTTTGAAAGTGGTAATGGGTCGATTGATTTCGAAGCGAGCGGAGGCACAGGCAACTTAAGCTATGACTGGTCAAGTCCAGATCTTGTTTTTAACTCCACTTCAAACAACATTCAAGATTTAGAATCTGGAGAATATTGCGTTACGGTAACCGACGAAATGATGTGTACTGTAGAGCAGTGTTTCTTAATTTCTCAACCAGATTCGATAGATGTCCAAATTGTGGTCGTTCCAGTAAGTTGTGCTGGAGAAGAAAACGGAGCAATAGACATTACCACCTCTGGGGGAACTCCGAGTTTTGATGTGCAATGGGAAAATGAGGTTTCGTTTAATGATGAAGATTTGATGAGTCTCGAAGCAGGGACATATAATGCGACAATCACGGATGCCATGAATTGCCAAAAAAGCATTTCTGTTGAAGTACCAGAAGGAGGCAATATAGAAATTACAAGTCAAATTAGTAATGTTGATTGTTTGGGAGCACAAAGCGGTAGCATAAATTTGACCGTGATTACTGGCGTGATGCCTTTTACATTTAATTGGACAGGACCAAATGGTTTTTCTTCAGCTTTAGAAGATTTAGAAAATGTTGGCGCGGGTATGTATCAACTTCAACTTACGGATGATACAAATTGTATGGCCACTTACTTTTTTGAAATCGAAGAACCCAATCAAGGCTTAAGTGTACAAGTTGATAATGCGCTTATTTGCCCTGAGGCAACGGATGGCATGCTCAATGCCGAGGTAAGTGGAGCGAATGGAATGGTCAATTATGTGTGGTCCAACAACGAAACAAGCCAAGAGATAGCGAATCTAGGAGTTGGGACGTATACTGTTACTGTCTCTGACGAAAATAATTGTAGCAATACTGCCCAAGGAATGATTACGGCTAGTCCAGAAATGGCTCTTTTTGTAAGTACAACAGATGTGACCTGTTTTGGAGCTATCGATGGTTCTGCAACGGTGGATAGCATTCTTTTTGATGGCGTTTCTGGGAATCTTGTAGATTTTCAAATAATGTGGAATACGACGCCGATCCAAAATTCATCCAGTGCGATAAGTTTGGCAGGTGACCAAAGTTATATTATTACCGCGGAGGATGTGAATGGATGTACTGCCAGTGCATCGATAAATATTCTACAACCTGCAGAAATTGATATCGATTTGGTACAGAGTCAAAATCCACTTTGTGCGGGTGATGACAATGGATTTATTGAGGTGATTGCAACTGGCGGAAATGGGCAATTAAGCTATTTGTGGGATGGAAATGCAGGAAGTCAGAATACTCCAATAGCGAGCAATTTATTAGCTGGAAATTATTTTGTTTCTGTCGAAGATGATCAGGGCTGTACTGCTGTACAGGACTATACCATTACGGATCCTGTAGGAATTAGTTTTAATGAGGCTATTACAGATGCTACTTGCAATGGAGCTAATGACGGAGCACTCGAAATTAATCCACTAGGCGGCAGCAATGATTTTAATGTCCTTTGGTCAACAGGAAGTATGGAAGAGCGGTTGGAGAATTTGACTGCAGGAATCTATACCGTGACTTTGACTGATGTGTCGGGTTGCGAAGTAATTGATTCTTTCGAAGTTGGGCAGCCAGATTCTGACATATCCTTAGAAATTATGACGGAGGATGTAAGTTGTTTTGGTGGGTTTGACGGTATGATAGAAGTAATAGCTTCTGGAGGAAATGGGATATATCAATACAGTATCGATGGGGAAGAGTATAGTTCTTCTCCGGTCTTAATAGGGCTGACTGCCGGGACCTATACTGTATATGTTCAGGATTTTGAAGGGTGCACAACTATACTTGAAGGAATTGAAATTGAAAAACCAGAAGAAATAATCATCGAAATTGGTACGCTCAAGTACGTCGATTATGGAGAATCAATCCAAATGTTTCCAACTATTATCAATGGTCAAGGAGAAGTTTCTTTTCAATGGAGCTCTTTGAATATTGATCAGTTTAATTGTGACAATTGTGCTTTTCCAACTGTAGATAGTATCACGACGAATATAACAGTAGATCTGATGGTAGTAGACGAAAATGGCTGTGAAGATGAGATCAAAATAAACATCATCGCTGTACTCAAAGAGTTTGTCGATGTGCCCACTGGATTTACTCCTAATGGTGATGGAAACAATGATCTTTTACATGTCTTTGGTAAAGAAGATTTGCGGATAACGCATTTTAGAATTTTTGATAGATGGGGTGAGATGGTGTATGAAGACAATGATTTTTTAACTAACGATTTATCCAGAGGTTGGGATGGTCAATTTAAAGGATTGAGTGCCCAACCTGGAGTGTATGTTTGGACTGTTGAAGCTGAAAATGTCGACGGTACAGTCAATTTTTATAACGGAGAAACCACTTTGATAAAATGAGAAAATCACGATTTTTTATTTTGTTTTTCTGTGGACTTATCTCCTTCGAGCTCTTTGCTCAAGACCCTCATTTTTCACAGCATTATTTTACACCGCTACAAATCAATCCTGCGATGTCAGGGGTATTTGATGGCCGGTTGAGAGCATCAGTGAGTTATCGAGATCAATGGTCAAGTTTGTTGCCTTCAAATTCATTTAAAACCATCAAGGCTTCCGCAGATGTCAGAATGGCGTTTAAGAAAAATGATTTTATATCCTTTGGTTTCACACTACTAGGTGATGAAGTAGGAGAGAGTAATTATCGTCAAACCAATGGGCACCTTTTGGTTTCTTATCACAAAAAATTAGTGGGGAGCAAATATTCCAAAAATGCCCAATTTCTAATTGCGGGATTAAAGGCTGGCGGAGGAAACAACAGCCTGGCCTGGTCCAATTTGTGGTTTGGAAGACAGTACGATATAAATGCCGAGGTAGTAGTCCCTTGGGCACCTAATGGAGAGGCTTTTTCGGATACGGCAACCGAAAATTTTTCTGACTTCGGATTGGGCTTGTTGTGGTATGCCTCCTCTGAAGATGACAGTTACTATGCCGGCGTTTCGATGGATCATATTAACGAGCCTAATATTTCATTGATTGGCCAAAATGTTGCCTTGTATCGAAAATTGTCAATTCTTTTGGGTGCATCTATTCGCATAAATCAAGGAAGCTATTTGTTGCCTTCTGTAACGATCTTAGACCAAGGACCATACAGGCAATACAATTTTGGTTCTCAAATTAGATTTTCTAGGTATGATTGGGGTGAAGTTGCCCTTCGTGCTGGATTGTTTTTGCGTTACAGCCGGCGTTTGGATGGCAATCATTTTGATGCACTTATTATAAGTACAGCCCTAGAAATGGGTAAGGTGACTATTGGCTTGGGCTATGATGTTACGGTCAGTTCCTTACAAAGTTATAATAGCCGTAGAGGAGCTTTCGAGCTTAATATAAATTATCAAAGTAAAGAGTTTGAGCGCCGAAAGAAGCTCATATGTCCTAAATTCTAGCTTAAACAGATAGGGTCATTCGATGGACCCCTGGGTTGTATTCTTTGTAGAATAATGATTGTACTGCGTTGAATGATTTCTCGTTATGTACAAAATCAATCTCTCCCATATCGATGATTAACACAGGGTGAGACAAGATGTTCCGAAAATATTCGAAATATGAATCTTGTATTTGAATAAGGTAATCTTTTGTAATGTCCTTCTCAAAATCTCTGCCTCTAGCCTTAATGTTTTCCATTAAAATATCGACGTGTCGATGAAAATAAACAAGTATATCGGGCTGCGGGAAGGTTTGATTTAAGACTTTGTAGAGCTTTTGAAACAATCTAAATTCTTCCTCTCCTAAGTTGTTGCGAGCAAATAATAAAGTCTTGGTAAAGAAGTAATCAGACAAAGTAAAATCAAAAAAGAGGTCTTGCGATATAAGGTTGTTTTGAAGTTGCTTATGTCTCTCCGTCATAAAGAACAGCTCGACAGTAAAAGCATACCTTTCTGGATCCTTATAAAACATAGGCAAGAAAGGATTATCGTTAAAAGTCTCTAACACCAATTTACAACTGTGAATATTTTGCATCTTCCGACAAAATGAGGTTTTGCCGGTTCCAATATTCCCCTCGATGGAGATGTAGTTGTATGGAATTTTTTGATCCATTTAAAGCAGTATCACTTCTGAAGGGTCTTCGCATTGCTCGTAAAGCTCTTCAACAGTTTTTTTATTCTTAGGATGAATATACTCCGCTGCAATGTCAAGCAATGGAATAAGTACAAAATTTCTTTCAGCTATATGTTTGTGAGGAATGGTCAATACTTCAGATTCTATTATTTCTTCATTAAAAAACAAGATATCAATATCTATCGTTCGAGGGCCCCATTTTTCCTTTCTATTTCTATTTTGAGCATGCTCAATGTTATGAATTACTTCGAGTAATTCATGCGGAGAAAGCATGGATTCAAAATGCAAAGCACGATTTAAAAAATCTGGTTGCCCTGCTAAGCCCCATGCTTCTGTCTTATATATTTTAGAAGTACAAACTATTTTTCCTTCGTCTTCCAATCTTTTTTCTGCCTCAATGAGCTGTTTTAAAGGCTCGTTTAAATTTGAACCAAGATGTAAAAGATATCTATTCAAAGTGCAGTGATTGGCGCAACTACAAATGTAGAAAAAGCTTAATATATTTTAAACAAATAAAAAACCCCGATGAATAAACATCGGGGCCTGTTCAGATATTAAGGAGCGGGCGAAATCGCTGGATTCACCCACTTGTATTTTATGATTTGCCAATGGCAGATAAATATTTCTTTAAAAGATTTTTTACTTCTGGGAAAAGGAAGAATAATCCTATCATGTTAGGAAATACCATTGCAAAGATCATAGCGTCAGAAAAATCCCAGATGGATTTCATACTTGCGGCAGCTCCAATAATGATAAATAGACAGAAGATTAGTTTGTAAACCATATCCGCTGTTTTACCTCTTCCAAACAAAAATTTCCAAGACTGTAGGCCATAGTAAGACCAAGAAATCATAGTAGATACTGCAAACAGTACCACTGCGATAGTCAAAAAGATTTTTGAGAATGGGATGAATTTACCAAATGCTGCTGTTGTAATTGCGGCCCCTTCTGCCATGGCTCCATTGAGATATACTTGTCCTTCTACATCTAAAAATTCTTTTCCGTCGATTAAGAGATTATACGTGCCATCAGGTTGTAAAACTGCTGAAGGATGTAGTCCATAAAGAAATTCTGCACCTGCTCCTGAATTAAAAATGATAATCACTAAGGCGGTCATGGTACATATAACCACAGTATCAATAAAAGGCTCCAACAATGCTACTAATCCTTCTGAGGCTGGATATTTTGTTTTAACTGCAGAATGGGCAATCGACGCCGAACCTGCTCCTGCTTCATTTGAGAATGCCGCACGTTTAAAACCGACCAACAATACACCGATTACTGCTCCAACACTTGCTCTTGGGGTAAATGCTTCAGAAAAAATTTGACCCAAAGCACTTCCTGCTAAAGAGAAATTGGAGAAAATAATATAAAGACAAGCAAGTATGTAAAGTCCTGCCATAAACGGTACAACTTTTTCAGTCACCGAGGCAATTCTTTTGATTCCTCCTATAATGATGATACCTACCAATATGGCTAGGATTAAACCAATTACAGTTCCAGCCATGGTGCTTTCTAGACCAAGTAATTCTTTCAGTACTATCGTAGCTTGATTCGATTGCGCAGCATTTCCTCCACCAAAAGAACCGCCAATACAAAAGATTGCAAACAATACAGCAAGGACTTTTCCAGCAGAAGCAAAGCCTCTTTTTTGTAGTCCTTTACTCAAGTAATACATAGGGCCACCATAAACAGTACCGTCAGAACCTACATCTCGGTAAGCTACACCCAAAGTACATTCAACAAATTTGGTAGACATACCCAATAATCCACAAATGATCATCCAGAAAGTAGCTCCTGGCCCTCCAAGGGCAATAGCAAGGGCAACACCGGCAATGTTTCCATTTCCAACGGTGCCAGACACTGCTGTAGCCAGCGCTTGGAAATGAGAAACTTCTCCGTCCTTACTTTCATCTCGAATGGTATCTCTAATATCGCCATCCACAGCAGCATCCTCTGAAGCCCCATCGTGGCCTTCAATATCGTCGAACTTTCCTCGAACTACCTGTATGGCTGTCCCAAACCTTCGAATATTAACGAAGCCAAAATATATCGTAAAAAACAAGGCACTAACTACGAGCAGTACCAGTACGAATGGAACACCATCAAAAATTTCGAAGAAAATAACATTACTGAAAAAATCAGAAACAGGTTTAAACGCTTCATTAATTCTCTCATCCAAACCTAATTCTTCAGTAGAAGAGGCATTTTGCGCAAAGGCAAAAAGCGGAGAAAGAAACATTAAAAGTAATAGACTACAAGTGCGCAGGACTTTGTTCATACGAATTGATTATTAAAGAGAAGCTGTAAGGTATTTAGTTGAAAGGGATTATCAAAAAGATTCTTCTGTAAAAATTATATAAGACTAATTGTAATAAATACCCATGAGCTTATCTACCCGTTCTTTGAAGTATTTAAAATCGTTTTCCATTTTAATGAAAAAGAGTTCTCTGTATTGATACCCCTCCGAACTGATAAGTACTGATCTTTTTTTGATTTTATTAATCCAATTTTGCGAAAACGTGTGAAAACTTTTGTTGTAAGAAACTATAAACTGAGGAAAATCATACCCAATAAAAGACGTTTTAGCTGCTTCGGATTCGTACAGCACGAGGTTTAAATAATTTCCGAAATCGTTTAGATAAATTTTCAATTCACCTTCTTCTGTGGAAATGCCTTTAATGGATTTTTTACCAGAAATAGCAATCTCTCTTAGGTGATTAATCAGTTTCTCTACATCTAGGATTAGTCTGGTCAAAAAGGTTTGATCCTTAAACGCTCGGATGGTTATGCAGAAAATAATTTGCTGATATAAATTGTTGAGCATGTTTGAATTCCATATTTCAGTTACCGGATGACCATAATAATTAACTGCGATTTCTTTTCTCAATTCTTCAATTTGCTTGTCAAAATCATTGGTGTCCCTAATTTCGATCATGCCCTCATCCCAATGCAGGTGCTTCCATACGGAGAGCAAAAAAGTAAAAATATATCGGTGAGAAAAGTAATAGAAGATTGGAATTTCATTGGCCAAATAAGACATCGCAATTTGGTCTTCTCCATCTTCTTTCTTCTTAAGTGGTTTCATAAAAGAAGAAAACTGATCAAAAAACTCTTCAGTGGTACCTAATTGATTATCCGTTAAAAAAGGGTGAAAAAAGGAAATGTATGTTTGCTCTCTAAAAATAGAATCTAGAGAAACATTAAAATGCTCCGAGAGCTTAATTACCTCTTCCAGTGTTAATGCCGTTTCGCCATTCATCCGTTTATAGGCAGCCCCTTTTCTAATGTTTAACATGTCCATGACATCATGTAAGATGTTCGTATTTCGATGTGCCTTTCGTTTGGCTATGATTTCGAAAAATCTTTTTTGAAAA
>JAHDGJ010000020.1:0-31022 GCA_020627705.1 Saprospiraceae bacterium | reverse complement strand
CGTATTTCGATGTGCCTTTCGTTTGGCTATGATTTCGAAAAATCTTTTTTGAAAATGGGCTTGATCTGACATCTTGTTTATTTATTGTAAAAAATATAAATCCACCTTTCTACAATTTATAAAATTAATGCCTGAATTCGAATGAAATAAAACAACACTTGATTTATCAGTACAAGGCTTAGTATCTTTCTAGTATGAGCAAACGGTCAATCCTTTTTTCATTTTTCTATTTATGTTCCATTTATGTTATCGGCCAATCACCAGATTTGGTTTTATTGAAAGAAGGGGGTAGGGTTGAAGGTAAAATATTGTCCATAGACGATTCAGGCCTGACACTGGAAAGAGAAATAAATGGAAAATGGGAAAAGCTCAGCTTGCCAAAGAATCAAATTAGGGAGATCATTTATGGTTCTGATGTAGAAAATGCAGAGAATGTAGAAACCTCTTCGGACATTGAAAATGCTTCCTCATATAGAATAGTTGAGGATTACACAGATTCTATCCAATATAATCCAGACCCCAATGAGTCAAATCAAGCACTCAAGTTTAATATCAGTGCATACCAATTGGGGAGTTTAGGTGGAAGTTATGAATATGGGATCAATACGACAAGTTCTTTAGAATTGGTTGTTGCTGCGCATGGTTGGGGGCTAAATCCGTCAGATATTATAGAGAAAAGAGGGATTGGGATGGAGTTTGGATACAAAAAAAAGATGTTCGGCTTGGTGAATATGTTGCATGATTATGGCCATACTTTACAAGGGACTTACCTTAAAGCAGTCGTAGGGTTTGGCTCGGTAAATGAAAGAGAAGAAGTTTATTCTCCACAGTCTATTCAGTTTACAAATGCCAACCGGAATTATGGATACCTGGGCTTTGATTTGGGGTCACAATGGGTTTTTGGCAATCTCCTATCTTTCGATTTATATACTGGTCTGTTATATTATAATGGTGATTTCGAAGAATATCGCAATAACAATGGTGCTCAGTTCTTTAATGACTCCAACAGTTTTGAGGATGGCGATATTTTCGCAAATAATAATGTCGCAGTTAAAATTGGATTTCGGGTAGGTATTTTATTTGGAAAGCATGGAATCAAACCTAAGTTCTAAATACTATTTTTCTCTTTTCTTTCGCTTTCTTTTATTGCCTTCTTTTTTTTCGTCTATCTGAAGGTGTTCTTTCATTAAATCGACTATTTGTTTGCCCCAATATTCTCCTTTGTAGGCGTAATAGGTCGTATCAGGAAAGAGTATTACAAAGCTCCCGCAGAGATAGTGTTCAGGGAAAAATGTTGATTTCATGGTGTTTTCTGGATCCATTTTCCAATCGGCAGTGTTGACCCACTTACCCATGTTTTCGAGTGCACTGCTGAGATACAAAAAGTTAGACTGATTTAGTTTGTTTATTTTTTTGTTCCAAGTTAGAATGTCTTTTTTCGCCCCGTTAATCAGAATCTTGTCTACGTTGTCCGTACAGTCAATCATCCCAGAATTATATCGAATGATCAATGGTTGATCCTCCTCCAAAGTGGTCTCCGTGTGTTGGCTGAGGTATTGATAGAATTCTTTCATGTTTTTGATTTCTCCTCTATTTAGTCTAGGGGTTAATTTCTTTTCATTTTCATTTATCACAACATCTATATAGGTTCCTTGATCCAAAAGATTTAGAAACACCTCCCTTGTTATTTCAATACCTTGATCATCAAAATATACCTTTTGGTTGTCGTGGATCTCTTCAATTTGTACGGAAGCAAATTCTCCCAAGTATGCCTCAAACATTCCACCAGGTTTGAAATAAATAAAGCTTTGACTTTTGATTTCGTCAAATAAGAATCTGCTTTTCAAAAATTGGTGCGTATCAATTTGAAAAGGGTAATTTGATTCACTTCTTATTTTGTGCAATTCATTGTTGGTGACATAATAAGTGTTTAAAGGACTTATTTGATTTAATCTTTTTAGAGTGTGCTCATAACGCGAAAGCGTTTCTTGCATATGTGCGTGCTGCGTTTGGTTTTTTACATGGATATTAGGAAAATATATAACCAGTGTTGGCAGATGTTTGTTATGCGCTTCTTTTTTTTGCAAAGCCAACAACTCCAGATAACGCTCACTTCCTTCTAGAAAGCCACTTAAACTTCTTTGTGCGGCATATAAGGTGTCTTTGTTTTCAGATTCAATCGGCAAAAACACATAGTTTTCTGTTAGTTTTTTGAATTTTCTTTCTGATATCTCTTCAGCGCCATAAATTTTGTAAACCTGGGCATTAGTATTACAGGCAAAACTTAGACAAATTATAAAGCACAATATTCTCATAATTGGAGTTCAGTAAGAGTCCAAATTAAACGAATTTTTTTAATGAATCTTCTTTGAGGAAGAGCTCATCAACTCTTTTGGAAACTTCTGGATCTTCGATGAGTTGAGGCGCATGATGTGGCTTGATACGTGCATCAATAATCAATGATCCATGGCATCCCCAGTGTTTAAATTCTATGAAAGAGTTTATCCCATAAATGTCATGACTAGGATTGGCTCTCGTGAAAGTGACCCACAAAAAATTATTTAATGTTTGTGAAGCAAAAGAAGGGTCATCACAAAGTACGATTAGAGGAAATTCGTCAAGATTTTGGTTTTTCAACTGTTGGCCAAGTTCTTGAATTTCTTCTTTTGCTTCATCATACGAAGTAAACGTGTTTAGTTTAATACCCAGTACTCCTGGCCTCAAAACATAGGCATCCATTACTGCCTTGGGTAATTGGATCTCAGCATTTATTTCGGTTGCCAAATGTCTTTTTTCTGGCCCTCGACAAGCCATAACCACTTTACTTCCACTGTTCCAACCAGAACCAGAATAATCCAAAGTGTCAATTGTGGTCTTGGTTTGAAAATGTAGGTCTCTTTTCCAATCAATGCGCCTCAACACATGGTCAAAATAAGCACCAATGTTGTGGGTGTCAATCGGACCGTCATCGTCGGAGGCAATGATTAAAAATTTAGCCAAAGACGTTTGACCTGACCCTAAAATCCTATTGGCTATCGTTAAAATTTCTTCGGGTACCTTTTCTCTAAAAGGCATATATCTTTCTTTACCTACAGCAATGAGCAAAGGATGGACCCCAGCCGCATCGACTGCATTGAGCTCTACCAGACCGGGGAATTCTTGAGCAGCCAATTCTCCCACCATTTTATGGATGAGATAACCAAAACTGCTGTCCTCTTGTGGTGGTCTACCCACTACCGAAAAATGCCATAAAGGATTCTTTCTATGATATACACGATCCACTTTCATAACTGGAAAGTCATGGGTTAAGCTGTAATAGCCCAAGTGATCTCCAAAAGGGCCCTCCGGTTTTTTGATCCCTTTTTGAATGGTCCCTGTGATCACAAAATCCGCATCCGAAGAAAGAATATGCCCTTGATCATCTTTGGCATATTTAAAACGCTTGCCACCCAACATACCAGCAAATGTAAGCTCGCTTAAACCCTCTGGCATCGGCATGATAGCCGAAAAGGCATGCGAAGGTAGGCCTCCAATAAAAATTGACGCTCTGAAAGGTTTGTCCGAAAGATTATACTGTTGGTGATGTACCCCAATACCTCGATGCAGCTGATAATGAAGTCCGATTTCTTCGTTTAGTCTATAGTCATTTCCCGAAAGCTGTATGCGATACATACCCAGATTGGATTTCATCATCTTGGTATCCTCAGGCCCAAGGGTAAATACTTGTGGGAGCGTCACAAATGCTCCACCATCCATAGGCCAAGATTTTACCATTGGCAATTGGTCAATAGTGGTTTGGCCATATTCTACAGGTGAATTAAACCAAGCCTTTTTGGGAAGCGCTTTCAACGCTGTAAAACCTGCGTTCCAATATTTTAATGGATTCTTTAACAGTCGAGTTGGATCGGCCTTTAAGGCGATAACCTTTTTTAGTGCCGGCAGTGTCTTCCTAAAAATATAATCAGTTCTTTCTTCTGTCCCATAGAGATTTGAAAGGGCTTGGAATGGACTTCCTTTAACTTTCTCAAATAAAAGCGCTGGCCCGGCTTTATCAAATACTCTTCTATGTATTTCAGCAATTTCAAGATTTGGATCTATTTCACTTTTGATTCGAATCAATTGACCGGATCGTTCTAAGTCTTTTGCGCAGTGTCGTAAACTCTTGTACATATTTCTATCCTATACAAACCTTAAACAAACAAATTGTTTAGCCGTATTTTTTTGTCATATACTCCCAATCTGATTTACAGATTTCTTCTAAGACTTTTTCATCAATGTCTTCCCATTTTTTAATATACAAACAAGACTTTCCAGTTTTATACTTTCCTAGTTTTGACATAAGTTCTTCTCTTCTTGGGAACCCAGACATTACATAAATAGTCAAGGCATTTTTCCTAGGTGAAAACCCACATTTGCACATTTCTCCTTCTCTACCACTGTCGTATTGATAATGATATTTTCCAAATCCAATGATGGAGGGACCCCACATTTTGGCTTCAGTCTTTGTTATTTTTTCAAACATAGCCAATGCCCTGTATCCATCAGCTCTTCTTTTTTCGTTTTCTACACTTTCTATAAATGCGATGACATCTCCATCGTTCTCTGTTGTTTTGTTTTTTGACATAGACTTAAACTAAAAATGTATTTATTAAAATTTAAACTAAAGGCTCAAACTCCACCAATTCAGAGTTTGGATCATTTCCCCTCATATCAATAAAGGCTTGCAAGGTCCAAACCAACTTGGAATTGATCCCTTGAAACGAGGGTACTACCTCTGGAGGAAAATGCAGCGTAGCTTCAAAATCATAGATCTGATTGGCCTCCAAAATGACGTCTTGAGCGAAGCTTATGCGATCCTCGTATAATGTGGCTGCATTATGAAATACCCTAGAAGTAGATTGACCGTTAGAATTATACGTTCGAGCTTGGACTTCTACATGTTCGGTGTTTTTAACCACTAGATATACTTCGTTGCAATCAATTTCTTGCTCTCCAATCTTTACCACTACCTTGATGTTAAAGGGCTGATGCAAATAGCTTTCTCCCAAAAATTCTATCTCTATTTCGGCACCACCACCTGTGAAGTAATTTTTAACTCGTTTTAATTTGTCAAAGAATCCCATAATGCCATAATTGAACTCGAAAGATAAGAATGCTTATATCAGCTTAAAAAAATAACCAATAACCAATAACCAATAACCAATAACCAATAACCAATAACCAAATCCGAATCCGAATCCCGAATCCCGAATCCCGAATCCCGAATCCCGAATCCCGAATCCCGAATGCCCATCAATGATTTTTAAATTATCACATTTCCAAATTATAACATAACTATAAATTCTAATATCTTCGCTGCGACGCTGAGACTATGAAACAATACCTCGATTTACTTCAACATATACTGGATAATGGCAATGATAAATCTGATCGAACGGGTACAGGTACGCGATCATGTTTTGGTTATCAAATGAGGTTTGATTTAAGCGAAGGGTTTCCAATGTTAACCACAAAAAAACTTCACATAAAGTCCATTGTACACGAACTCCTTTGGTTTCTAAATGGAGACACAAACATTGAATATTTAAAACAAAATGGAGTTAGGATTTGGAACGAATGGGCCGACGAAAATGGCGATTTAGGTCCAGTCTATGGAAAGCAATGGAGAAGATGGGAAGGTCCAGATGGAAGAGTAATTGATCAGATTTCAAGAGCTGTGGATTTGATTAAAAACAATCCTGATTCTCGAAGGATAATTGTTAATGCTTGGAATGTTGGCGAATTGGAGGATATGGCTTTAACGCCTTGTCATTGTTTGTTTCAATTTTATGTGGCTGACGGTAAGCTTTCATGCTTGCTTTATCAAAGATCTGCAGATACTTTCTTAGGTGTGCCATTTAATATTGCCTCTTATGCATTATTGACTATGATGATGGCACAAGTCTGTGATCTAAAACCAGGGGAATTTGTGCATCATTTTGGAGACGTGCATTTGTATAACAATCATTTCGAACAAGCCCAATTACAATTGACACGTCAGCCCAAAAAGCTTCCTCAGCTAAAAATTAATCCGGAGGTAAAGTCCATATTTGATTTTAAATTCGAGGACTTCGAGATTTTAAATTATGATCCAGACCCGCACATCAAGGCAAAGGTGAGTGTATAAAATTTAAGACTTGAGAAATCTTTTTGTGCTAAACCTTCCATCCACTGTACGCACTCTCAAAAGATATATCCCGATAGGTAACTCCCCAACTGAAAAAGTGGAAAATTTAGAATTGATAGTGTAGCTTTCGATATGCTTCCCATCAAAATTGATCAATTCGATTTGTCCACTAGCTAAGTGATCAGGAAATTCCACATTTATTATTTCTGAAGAAGGATTGGGAAATATTTGAAATTCGAAAGACTCTGGATCGGGTGTAACGGAAGATACCGAAGCGCAAGGGAAGAAATCAGTTTTAAAACCTTCAAAAGCTTCTTTGATAAGAATCACAGCATTTTCCCAATCCTCAAAAACACCTAATCCTTCCTTGTTTTTATCATAAAAAACGAAATCAGCAAAGTCGATAGTTACTGTTTCACCAACATCTACTTTACTTGAATGTAGTGTAGTCAAAGTTCTTATATCATAAAAGTTTATGCTATCACTATGTTGCATGGACCATCCAAGAGAATCTAATGGTGAATCAGGGAAAATAAATAATGTGGTATCGGTACTTCCCAAATTATATCCACTCCCTCCAAAGGTTAAAGGTGTACCGTCGTTCCATCGTCCTTTGAGTAAATTGTGATATCCTTCTGGACTGCTGGGACTATTAATATTCGATACTTCTATATTTTTCCCACTAGAAGTTGCCATAAATCCTTCAATGGGGTGACTAAGAAATAGCTTGGAATGAAGAGGTGTTCCAGCATCTAATATATCGGCCAAGAATGGGCATGATTCATAGTTTTCTATCCCGTCTTTATTGTAGGTGTAGGTGGCGTTTAATCCCACATTGCAACCCACTTTATCCTCATCATAACAATCTAATGTATTGTCCTCCCACAATCCAATCGTCAATGGTTCATATGCCTGAGCGCTTCGATTTCTAACCACTGCTCTTGTAAAAATGCATTGATTAATTTCTGGTGTTTGAGGGCAGTCGAGGACATAATCAATCTGTAGAACTTCGATATTGAGTCGATCTCCAAAAGTATTTTTATGGTAGTAACCGTCGTTGTAGAATGAAACCATAAATTGATGAGGCAGGAAAAATGGATTTTCACTTAGGACTATAGGATAATCTCCTAGCATTGGATCATACATACCATCTTGATTGTAATCGTAAAACGGAGCAAGGGCGTAACCTTGGTTTTCACCAAATATTCCGATTTCCTCATTCCCCAATGCTGGCCATTCCAAAATGTCTACAGGGATTTCTTCTTTTTCTAAAGAGCCATTTGCAAAAGCCGAGCGCAATATTCGAATTTCAAGCGAAGTGGCCTTCCAAGTTCTTGTATAAAATTCACACCATTCGTTGTTTCCATTATCCGATGGGACATAAGGTCCTGCGATAAAATCATAATTAGCAGTATTAGCATATTGGTTAGCGGCCACTTGCAAATTCCCTTCACCGTCCAAAGCCGAAAACCAAAAAGAGCTTGAGTAGCCAATTTGAAATAGATCAACCCCTTGATCTTTAAAGTATTCAGTTTCCTCATAATCAGTCAACATTCCTAACATTTTGAGCGATTGTGTTCTGTGGCTGTTTTCGATGTAAGAAGTTTCGAATAAAGCAGGAAAATCACATTGTGTATAGATAAGTGGTAAACAAGTCAAATGAAAAAGAAGAATCAAACCAACAACTTTATGCATGATATAAATTTTTGAAATTGATTGTTGGCCTCAACAAGTTAATTCACTTCTTTTTGTTGAAGTGTCGGTTTGAAGCATTCCTTTCATTCTAAATTTTCATCAAACTCAGGATCGATCAAACTATTTTCATTTTTAAATCGTATTAAGTATCGACCTCACGTCTTAAAACTGCCCTAACATTAGGGTAAGCTTGAGTTCATTTTAACTATTTTTGAGTTAAAGCCAGATTATGAATAAAATATTGATGGGATTTTTGATGATGTTTCTTTTTGCGTCATGCGAGGGTGAAGAAGGGAAAGGTGGTAGAGCTACCATTAAGGGGAAAGTTTATGTAACGGATTTCAACCAAGAAGGAATGCTAGTTGTCGAGGATTATGTTGGCGATTGGGATGTATTTATTACCTACGGAGACAGTGGAGTTGTAGACGATGCAACGGTCACTAATTTTGACGGCAGCTATGAGTTCGAATATCTCTATGAAGGAAACTATACTGTATTTGCCTACAGTAAATGCAACAGTTGTCCCAATAATATCGAACCCATTACTCTAAATGCCGAAATTACAGAAGCAAGTCAAGTGTTGGTTCTTCCAGATTTGAATGTGATCGATTAATGTTAGATGTAAAAAACATATTAGAATCATTTGATTCTTTGGGATTGGATCAAATTCCAGAGGATGCATTTAATGTGCGAAGAGATACCAAGTATTTGGCCAACATTAGTGTTTTGGGTAAGTTATTGGAGACGCTTAAGGCCGAATGGAAAATCTTAGAAGTAGATGGACTCCGACAACATCTTTACTTGTCTTGGTATTATGATGATCCTCAACTTACTTCGTTTTATAATCATCTAAAAGAAAGAAACAACAGACAAAAATTTCGACTCAGAAAATATCAAAACGAGCATGCTTTTTTTGAGATCAAAACCAAAAACAATAAAGGGATAACAGAAAAGGATCGCCTTCGTCTGTCTAAAGAGAAATTGCACAATGTTCCTATTGATTTTGTTAAAGAAAACAGTCCCCGTGATGTTGATCAACTGGTAGAAAATATCGAAGTCCAATACAAAAGGATAACCCTTTATCACAAGACCAATAATGAGAAGATTACGATCGACACCAATATTCGGTTTCAAGAAGATGGCTTATCAAAATCGTATAACAACGTATTGATCTTGGAGCTCAAACAAGAGGCCTTTGACAAAAACATAAAAACCAAGAATTTGCTTCGGGATATTGGGCTGCGCCTAAATTCGTGTTCGAAGTATTGTTTGGGTATCCTAAATCTTAGAGAAGACGTTCGTCACAATAGATTTAAAGCGAGGCTTCGCATATTAGAAAAAATAGAAAAAGAGGCAGTATGATTTTAATGGCCCTAACCGACTTAAGTGAATTTCAACAAATACTTGTTCGATTTGTACTGGATTTACTTGCAATTACCGTTTTAGTCCGATTGATTTATTTCAACATAAAGAAAGATCAAGAATTTTCATTTACTATGATCATTTTTAACCTGGTCATCTTTTTTGTTTGTTACGTTATGCAAAAGTCCAACATATCCATGGGGTTTGCTTTTGGTCTTTTTGCCATATTCGGAATATTGCGCTATCGGACAGATACGATTCCTATTAAGGAAATGACCTATTTGTTTACTGCAATCGCCATTGCCTTGATTGCAGCGATTGGACCAATGGGATATGAAACCTTGATGATGACTGTTATAATCATTGCTTCTGTATTTATTATGGAGAAGCTTTGGTTCGGAAACAATGAGCAGTATAAGATAGTCATGTACGAAAAGATTAACCTCATCCAAGAAGGAAAGTCAGATGTTGTTTTAGAAGATTTACGCAAAAGAATTCAACTAAACGTTACGCGATTCGAGATTAAATCAATGAACTTTCTAAATGACTCTGCAGCACTTAAAGTGTTTTATATTCCTCAATCATGAAAAAAGTCCTAATAGCATTCTTTTGTGTTGTCGGATCAATGGCCTTATTTGGTCAAGAAAGTAAAGTTCGAGAAGACTTTGAGGTCTGGCTATCGTCCAGTGTTGACATGAAATTGAACAAAAAATTTAATGCCGAGGTCAAAATAGCTCATCGATTAGAAAATAACGCACGCTTTCAAAAAACAAGCTTTATAGAACCCGCCTTGAGCTATGAGATAACAAAACGCTTTGAAACAAGCTTATCTTATCGATACAATTACGACTTCCTAGATAAAGAGCGCGTAAATAGAATTATTTCACGAACCAACTATACCTATAGATTTAAACCATACGACCTAGGATATCGATTGAGATTTGATTTGGAATCAGGCAACAATGATATTGTTGATGTAGTACGGAACCGTTTCAGCTTTCGCTATAAAAGAAAAAAGCACAAATTATCCCCAGGTATATCTGCAGAGCTTTTTACAAGCAATCGAAGGCGTGGATGGATCAGCGATAAGATTAGATTAGTAGCGGAGTTAAACTATCGATTGGATAAAAGACATCGTTTATCACTAGGGTATATGTTGCAAAACGAGTTTAACCGATCTAGGCCACAAAGAGACTTTATTCTACTTGCAGGATATAGGTATTCGATAAAAAAACGTAAGAAGAAAGAAAGCTCTATTTAGATAAAGTCTAAATAGTTTCACAATAGGTGGTTTTATTGGGTTTAAGTTCGTTCGAGTTTTACCTTTGCCCCCAAGATTGTGACCTGAAAATGACAATTAATCGGGCGCTTCCAAAACCAGACTTTAATTAGAAAAAAAATGATATATAATCATTTGAGAAACAAAAGCTTATTAGCCATCTGTTTCGCCCTCCTGAGCTTCACGCTCATTGCAGAACCGACCCCAGACGCAGGGAAGACTCTATTTAAGAACTTCTGTGCGCAGTGTCATTCCAAAGACATGAAGACCGCTGCCACTGGTCCAGCTCTAGGAGGAGCCTCAGAAAGATGGTCAGATTACCCGTTATCGGATCTATATTCCTGGATAAGAAACTCTCAAGCAATGATCGCATCTGGTCATCCGAGAGCTGCCGAACTTTGGAATGAATACAAGCCAACAGTAATGACGGCTTATCCTGATTTAACGGATGAAGAAATTGCCTCCATTCTTCTTTATGTTGATGGGGTGAATGATGGGGTGTATCCTCCAAGACCTGCAGGAGCTCTTCCAGTAGGTGGAGAGGTTACCAATGAATCCAATAATTCTTGGATGTATTGGTTGCTTCTGGCACTTTTGGGCGCATTGGCTCTTATTCTGTTTAGAGTAACTGGAAGTTTGGGGCAAATCGCATCCGAAAAAACAGGTGAAAAATATAACCCTAAGTCACTGCTGGAAGCGTTAAGCACCAGTGGAGTTATTGGTTTTGCCATTTTCGCTTTAGTCTTATTTGCAGGGTATACCACTGTTACCAATGCAGTTAACCTTGGAAGACAACAAGGATATGCTCCTGATCAACCAATTAAGTTCTCGCACGAAACTCATGCTGGAATCAATAAAATTGATTGTAAATATTGTCATGATGGCGCTCGAAGATCTAAGCATGCTGTCATTCCTGCGGCGAATACATGTATGAACTGTCACAGAGCCATAAAGGCAGGTTCTGAATATGGCACTGGAGAATTAACTAAGATCTTTGCATCTGTAGGTTATGATCCAACCACTAATAAATATGTTGACGAATCAGTAAAAGGAGATGAGTATAAGGCGATCTTCACCAAATGGATAGCTGATAATTATAAAACAGAGAAAGGTTTAGAAGAATTAGATGAAGAGGGTGAAGCGTTAGTAGCTACACAATGGAGTGAAATCGTAAGTTCACTCACCAACGATCAAAAGAAAAGCATAAGAGGACCAATCGAATGGATACGAGTGCATAACCTCCCAGATCATGTATACTTTAACCATGCACAGCATGTTACAGTCGGACAACTAGATTGTCAAACATGTCATGGCAAAGTTGAAGAAATGAAAGTATTGGAGCAGTCGGCACCACTTTCTATGGGTTGGTGTATAAACTGTCACAGAGAAACTGAAGTTCAGTTTTCTGACAATGAATACTATAAGTCATATGTTAAATATCACGATGACATTGCAAGTGGTAAGAAAGAAAAGGTAACCGTTTCGGATATCGGAGGATTGGAATGTCAAAAATGTCATTATTAAAATTTAGAGACCAGCATCAGATGATGAAAAATCAAAACAATATTTGGGTTGGCACAAAGGATCTCACACGCGATGAGAAATTCATGAGCGAGGTGGACAAAGAATTTGTGTCCCTGGAAGACCAGATTATTGACGACAACGTCGGAGAGGTTCAAGCGAATCGAAGAGATTTCTTGAAATTTTTGGGCTTTGGATTAGGAGCAGCAACGGTTGCTGCAGGATGTGATATTCCTGTAAAAAGAGCAATTCCATATGTAGTGAAACCAGAGGAAATTGTTCCAGGTGTAGCGACGTATTATGCCTCTTCGTATGTAAAAGGAGGTGATTTTTGCTCTATCCTAGTAAAAACTAGAGAAGGAAGACCTATTAAAATTGAGGGAAATGATCTTTGCGACATGACTCAAGGGGGTACTTCTGCTAGAGCTCAAGCTTCTGTTTTGGAGTTGTACGATACCAATCGATACAGAAAGCCCATGCTAAAAGATGGAGACTCCTGGGCAGAAAGCTCATGGATGACTGTAGATAAGATGGTTGGTGAGGCTTTGTCTCAAGGAAGCGTTAGAATCATTACCAACACAGTATTGAGCCCAACGGCCAAAAAAGTGATGGCTGATTTTACGGCTAAATATCCCTCAGCTAAGGTGGTGAGTTATGATCCTGTTTCAAGTGCGGCCATTTTAGAGGCTAACGAAAAGAATTTTGGGCAAAGAGCAATTCCAAATTACAGTTTTGATAAGGCTAAATACATCGTTTCTTTTGGTGCTGATTTCTTAGGGACTTGGATTTCTCCTGTAGAGTATACAAGACAATTTGCTCAGGGAAGAAAGATAAAGGATGTCAACAGTCCAGCAATGTCAAGATTGGTTTGTATTGAAAACCATATGTCTTTGACAGGCTCAAACGCGGACAACAGAGTATTGGTGAAGCCGTCACAACAAAGTGCAGCCATCGCTTACCTTTACAACAAAGTAGTAGGAGCAGGCTTAAGTACTCAGGGACTTGATGCTACAGTGACGTCTAAACTTGATAAAATAGCAAAAGATTTATTCGCTGCAGAATCTTCATTAATTGTCGGAGGTTCAAACCTTACCAATGATCAGTTAATGATCAATGCGATTAACAATAAACTCGGCAATTATGGCAAAACGCTTACCATGTCAGGGGCATCATTACAAAGACAAGGAGACGAAAGAGAGGTTGCAGCATTAGTAAATGAAATGAACAGTGGAGCAGTAAATACTGTAATTGTATTTGATGCCAATCCTGCGTATGACTATTGCGAAGCGGACAAATTTACTTCGGCTTTAGCCAAGGTAAACAACAGAATATCATTGGCTTATGCACCTGATGAGACGTCTGCACTTTGTAATATAGTTGCACCAACACACCATGTTTTAGAAAGTTGGGGCGATGCAGAACCTAAGCAAGGACATGTAAGTTTGATCCAACCTACCATCAGTCCTTTATTTGAAACAAGACAAAAAGAATTGTCCATGTTGGCATGGTCTGGAGCAAATGTTTCAGGTGATCAGCCATACTATAATTATTTAAAATCAAATTGGTCACACGGCAGTTTCGAGAGTGCGTTAAGAGATGGTGTAGCTGGTCATTCAGCCGGAGGAAGTGCGAGTTACAGTGCGGCAAGCATAAGTTCACCAACCAAAGTTTCTGGTGGTGATGTAGAAATAAGTTTTGTAGAATCTGTGAGTCTTGGAAATGGTCAATTTGCTGGCAATCCATGGCTACTAGAAATGCCTGATCCTATCACAAGGACCTCATGGGGGACCTACCTCGCAGTTCCTGTAAATTTTGATGGGGTAAGAAAATTTGTTGGACTAAACGATTTGGAAGACGGTGATTTGGTGGATGTAACCATTGGTTCTAAGACAGTTACTGTTCCTGTAATTCAACAATTTGGACAAATGCCTGGTACGGTATCTTTAAATCTTGGAGGTGGTCGAATGGCTGCTGGAAAGGCAGGTACTGGTGTTGGAGTAAATGTCAATGATTGCTTGACTGTAGTTGACGGTAGAGCTCAATACTATAATACCAACGTAAGTGTGGGTTCTTCAAAAGGAAAGGAAGAGCATTTTTCAGCGGTACAATACTTTAATACATATGGAGTAAAAGGTACTGACGCCGCTACTGGAGAAGAAATTAATGCGGATGAAGCCACGCTTGGTATGGCTTACGGATTAAGTGGATATCAAGGGGCCTTAGTTGATAGATCAGTAATTTATACGACCAATCAAAAAGACCTTAAAGAAAACTTAGCTGAGCTTAAGAAGAAAAGGCATCATGCTCAACATCTTAATGAGCAGACGTTATATCCAGACAAAGAATACGAAGAAACAAGATATACTCAAGGACATCATTGGGGGATGCATGTGGATTTAAATGCATGTACTGGTTGTGGAGCGTGTACTGTAGCTTGTATGTCCGAAAATAACGTACCAGTAGTTGGTAAAAAAGAAGTTTCGAAACACCATGAAATGACATGGTTGCGGATTGATAGATACTATTACGGAGATATAGAGAACCCTAATGTAGTCTATCAACCTTTGATGTGTCAGCATTGTGATAATGCGCCATGCGAAAATGTTTGTCCTGTAAATGCGACAAACCATTCTGCTGAAGGGCTTAATCAAATGACATATAACAGATGTGTGGGTACAAGATATTGTGCCAACAACTGTCCATATAAGGTAAGAAGATTCAATTGGTTAGATTACACGACTGCAGATATCTTCCCAGCAAACCAACCAAGGATTGCAGGAGAGGAAGTGCCTTATGGCGCAGACAATCTAACCAGAATGGTTCTTAATCCAGATGTAACAGTAAGATCAAGAGGGGTAATAGAGAAATGTAGTTTTTGTGTACAAAGAATCCAAGAGGGTAAGTTGACCGCTAAAAAGGAAGGTAGAAGATTAGTTGACCGAGATGTAAGAACAGCATGTCAAACAGCTTGTCCTTCTGGAGCGATTACATTTGGAGATCAAAACGATAAAAAAGGCGAGCTTGGTAAAAAGCTGAGATCTCCTTTAAACTATATAGCATTGGAAGAAATTAATGTTCGTTCATCTGTAACGTACACGATGAAAGTGAATAACAGGGACGAAGCAATTTCTTAATCATTAATCAAGCGACAAAACTAATTTATGAGTGCTCCGGTAAGTAAGATAAGAGAACCGCTCATCACGGGACATAAATCTTACCATGATATAACTGAAGATTTGGTTTCTCCAACGGAGAAAGCACCTCCAGTATCGTGGGTCATAGGTTTTATTATTTCCGTTGCTGTATTGGCATTTGGGGTATTTTGTATACTCTGGACGATTTGGCACGGAATCGGAACGTGGAATCTAAACAGAACCATCGGTTGGGGTTGGGATATTACCAATTTCGTTTGGTGGATTGGTATCGGTCACGCTGGTACATTGATTTCTGCGATTTTATTACTTTTTAGACAAAAATGGAGAACAGGCGTAAACAGAGCAGCTGAGGCGATGACAATATTCGCCGTAATGTGTGCAGGGTTGTTCCCTTTGATTCACATGGGTAGACTTTGGTTGGCCATGTTTATCTTCCCGTATGTTAATACGCGTGGTCCATTATGGCCTAACTTCAACTCACCATTGTTGTGGGACGTTTTTGCAATCTCGACCTACTTTACCGTGTCGCTACTTTTCTGGTATACTGGGTTGGTTCCTGATTTTGCAACAGTTAGAGATAGAGCGAAAGGATTTAGAAAGAAGATTTATAATTTCCTTTCTTTCGGTTGGACTGGTTCAGCAAAACACTGGCAAAGATGGGAAGCATTGTCTTTGGTCTTAGCAGGTATTGCTACGCCACTTGTACTTTCTGTACATACCATCGTAAGTTTTGATTTCGCCACCTCAGTTATTCCTGGATGGCATACTACTATATTCCCACCATACTTCGTGGCAGGAGCGATCTTTTCTGGTTTCGCTATGGTATTAACCCTAATGTTAATTACTAGAAAGTTGTTAAAACTGGAAGATTACATCACACTCGAGCACATCGAGTCGATGAATAAAATTATTCTCGTTACAGGGACTATCGTTGGGGTAGCATACTTGACAGAGTTATTTATCGCATGGTATTCAGGCTATGTTTATGAGCAATTTGCGTTCTTTAACAGAGCTGCAGGTCCTTATTGGTGGTCATACTTCGGAATGATGTTCTGTAACGTGATTTCGCCACAGTTTTTCTGGGTGAAGAAATGGAGAAGAAATATCGCTTTTACTTTTTTCCTTTCTATTGTGATAAATATAGGGATGTGGTTTGAGCGATTTGTAATTATCGCTACAACACTAGCGAGAGACTACTTACCATCATCTTGGAGTTTATATTCTCCAACATGGGTTGAAATAGGAATCTTCATTGGTACAATGGGCTTATTCTTTACTCTTTATTTGATATTCTCAAGAGTTGCTCCAGTAGTTGCTGTTGCAGAGGTAAAGAGTATCTTGAAAACTTCAGGAGACCAATACATTGGAGCAAATGCAATCCATCATGATCACGATCATGGCCATGACCACAATCATGACCATAGCTATGCATCAGCATTAGCTGCAGATACACCCGGTGATGGAAATCACGGGGTTGCTAGTTCCATAGCAGACACCGCCACAGCGGTCGAAAATGTAGTGGATGATTTGAAAAAAATAGAGGGTATAGGACCCAAGATTGCTGAGTTATTGAATAACGACGGCATCATGTCCTTTACTCAATTAGCAAATGCTAACGTAAATAGACTAAAGCATATTTTGACAGAAGCTGGATCTAGATACCAAATGCATGATCCTACGACCTGGCCTCAACAAGCCCAATTAGCTGCTGAGGGGAAGTGGGACGAATTAAATGATTTACAAGACAGGCTTGACGGGGGTCGAGCTTAAAAACAATAAAATGGCAGCGCATAAAGAAGTTGTTTTTGGATTGTACGACGATGAAGTCGATTTGATGAACGCCGTTAAAAAGGCCAAAGCAGATCACTTAGAAATCATGGACGTATATTCTCCATTTCCTGTGCACGGACTTGATCCTATTTTAGGTTTATCTGAGTCAAGGTTGCACATTGCGGGTTTCGTTTACGGTATGTTGGGTACACTTACAGCTTTTCTTGGTATGACTTGGATATTTACCAAAGATTGGCCTATTGTATTTGGTGGTAAACCATATTGGTCTGTACCAGCATTTATTCCAATCACATTTGAGCTCACAGTACTATTTGCTTCTATCGGTATGGTAGTAAGTTTTTACACTGTTTGTGGTTTGGGGCCTGGAGTAACTAATCCTTATTTGGACAATAGAATCACAGATGATAAATTCTGCATCGCTTTTGATCAAAACGATGTAAGTCACGGCCAAGCAGAATCATTTTTTCAAAGCACTGGAGCAAGTGCGGTTAAAACCAAGACGATTTAGAAATGAAAGCTAGTTTGAAAACATTAGTCTTTGCCGCATTACTCGTACTGTTTTTTGCTGCATGTCAGCAGCCGGGAGGCAATTCTACAGGATCGGAGTATATGCCTGATATGGGGCATTCGATTGCGTACGAAGCGAATTACTACAATTATTACTACCAAAATACCTGGGGTTCTGAAGAAGAATACTACAAAATGGTACAACCAAGAACTCCAGTAAAAGGGACTATTCCTAGGACTTCAACGGGTAAGAATGGTATAAGTATTCCAGGTGTTGGAAGTATGCCTTATGCGTATGCGGATACAGAGGAAGAACGGACAAGAGCCATCAATGAGCTAATTGATAACCCTTATCCAATTACGGATAAAGGTTTGGCAGAAGCTAAAGACTTGTATGAAGTAAATTGTGGCATTTGTCACGGAAACAAAGGAGACGGTGCAGGTTATCTTGTAAGAGATGAAGATCCTGCAAAAGGAATAGAGGCGGGAAAATATCCTGTTCAACCTGCAAATTTCCTTCTAGATGAGTTTGTAAATGCTTCAAATGGAAGGTATTATCACTCAATCATGCACGGAAAAAACCTCATGGGAAGTTATGCGGATAAATTGAGTTATGAAGAGCGATGGAATGTCATTCACTACATCAGATCTCTTCAAGCGAAAGATAAGAAACTGGCTTACAATCAAATGGAAAATACTTTGAATGCGATAGATAAGCCTGCTGGTGATATGGTGTTGGCTTCAGCTGTTGTTATGGAGCATCATAATGAAGAAGGTCATGACAATGGACACGACAGTGATCATCATGGCCACGATCATGGTGATCATAAGGAAGGCAGCCATGATGACGCAAATCATCACCATGGAGAAGGAGAAGAGCATCACGATCATTAATTGACAGAACGGACAAATAACAAATGAATCAATATACGATATCAGGAAAACAGAGAATCATCTTTTTAGCGATGATTGCTATTGGTGTAGTCTCTATGGCTTTTACCTGGATGGGAGATGATGAGTTGCATACAAGATTTTGGACCAACTTTTTACACAATTCTGTTTTCTTCACTGGGATTGCCTTAATGGCGACGTTTTTTATTGCGGTTTGCATCACTGCTTGGTCTGGATGGCATGCTGTATTTAAGCGAATATGGGAAGCATTTTCAATGTTTTTAATTCCGGGCTTCCTACTAATGATGATTATTGCATTATGTACGTATTTCGATATTCATCACTTATATCATTGGACGGATACAAGTTTATACGATGATCCTACTTCAGATAACTATGATGCTATTTTGGCAAGTAAAGCGGGGTTCTTAAATAAAAATTGGTACTTGTTTGGAACCTTAATCATTGTGGGCCTTTGGGTCTTCTTTGCGGTAAAATTGAGAGGATTATCTGTTTCTGAAGATGCTGATCCGGGAGAAGACTTTAAAAACCACAGGACGCAAAGGATTTATGCTGCGGCATTTTTACCGATTGCGGGTTTCACTAGTGCGGCAATAATCTGGCAATGGATCATGTCGATCGATTCGCATTGGTACAGCACCATGTTTGCTTGGTACACTGGTGCAAGTTGGTTTGTATCTATGATAGCTATGACCATTATGGTCTTGATATATTTAAAAGGTAAAGGATATTATGAGCAGGTTACTGGAGAACATATCCATGACTTAGGTAAGTTTCTTTTTGCCTTTAGTATTTTTTGGACATATCTGTGGTTTTCGCAGTTTATGTTGATCTGGTATGCCAACATTGGAGAAGAAACAATATACTTCCGCTTGCGTAGAGATCATTATCCTGTACTGTTTTATGGAAACTTGGTAATGAATTTTGTTTTACCATTCTTGATCCTAATGAGAAACGATACAAAGAGAAAGTACGGTTCAGTACTTTTTGTAGCAGCCCTTGTTGTATTTGGACACTGGTGGGATTTTTTCCAAATGATAAAGCCAGGTGCTTTACATACGGCGCATGAAGTTATTGGTGGACATGGAGATCATGGTGCTGAAGCTGCACATCATGTTATGGAGTTCACCTCTGGATTTACGCTTCCAGGATTTTTAGAAATCGGTACAGCTATAGGTTTTATGGGATTATTTCTTTTTGTGATTTACGGAGCGCTAGGAAGAGCAGCTTTGGTTGCGAAGAACGATCCTTATTTGGAAGAGAGTTTACACCATCACGTTTGATAAATAAAAGCTAATAATGAATTTTTTAGTTCTATTCTTAATTATTCTGCTTCTGATCGTTATCGTTATCCAATTGGGTAGGGTAAGAGATTTAACTTCACGAATTAGAGGAGAAGAAAGAGTCGCGCGTCAAAACAACAACAGAACCGCTATGAGTTTAGTGGTATTTATGGTGGTGTTTTTGATACTTTGCGTGGTCTCTGCATTATATTATAAAGATTCAATGCTTGGTTATGGACCACATGGTGCTGCTTCAGCACATGGTGGAAGTATTGACAGTCTTTTTAATGTCACCTTATTTTTTACTGGTATTGTATTCGTCGTTACGCATATTGCTCTTTTTTGGTTTTCTTATAAATACAGAGAAAGAGATAATGCTGAGGTAAATTATTTTGTACACAGTACGCAGTTAGAAATGATTTGGACTGCCATTCCGGCCATTGTTATGTGCTTTTTGGTGGTTAAAGGCTTAGTAGTTTGGAATGATGTAATGCCTGATGTATCTCCTGAAGAGTCATACTTAGAAATTGGTGCTACGGGGTATCAGTTTGCATGGGACATTAGATATCCTGGTCCTGATGGAATACTAGGAGAAAAGAATTTTAGAAAAATAGATATGGCCGTAAATCCACTAGGTTTGGATTTCGAGGATGAAAACACCTTAGATGATATTGTATTAAGTGGTGCAGATAAAATTGTTCTTCCAGTTAATACGCAAATAAGAGTAGCTATTTCATCCAAGGATGTATTACATAATTTTTATCTGCCGCATTTTAGAGTAAAAATGGATGCAATCCCAGGATTACCTACGTATTTTATTTTCACTCCGATTACCACTACAGAAGAGTACCGACAAAAATTGAAGGACTATCCAGAATATCAAGTGCCTGCAGATCCTGACGAACCAGACGGTCCACAAAGATGGGAAGCATTCAATTACGAATTGGCCTGTGCAGAGTTATGTGGAAAAGGGCATTATAGTATGAGGAGGATTGTTGAAGTAGTAACGCCTGAAGAATATGCTGAGTGGGCAGCAGGATTAAAATCAACTTATAAGACAAGCATAAGAGGTACTGATGCAGATCCTTTTAAAGGTGATTTGTTGGGCTATGAAAAAGCAGCTAGAGCAAAAGAACTTACTGCAAGTTTTAATGCTGCTTTTGAGGACGATGGTGCGAACATTATAAACCTTGAACATGTTTTCTTTAAAACAGGTTCTGCCGAATTGGATGAAAAATCTTTTGCAGAGCTTGAT
This sequence comes from Saprospiraceae bacterium, assembly GCA_020627705.1. Taxonomy (GTDB): domain Bacteria; phylum Bacteroidota; class Bacteroidia; order Chitinophagales; family Saprospiraceae; genus JAHDHU01. The sequence goes on along the minus strand of JAHDGJ010000020.1, from coordinate 10,096 downwards.
AATCTTTCTGGTTTATTAAAAAGTAAACCATCAATAAAAGTTGAATTAGGTGGTCACACTGATAACACAGGAGACGATCAATCAAATTTAGTTTTATCAGAGAACAGAGCTGGTTCTGTATTAGAATATTTGGTGTCGAAGGGTGTTTCTAGCACCAATTTGGTTTCAAAAGGATATGGAGAAACCAGTCCAAGAGAAACCAATGATACCGAAGAGGGAAGAGCTTTGAATCGAAGAACTGAGTTGAAAATTTTGTCTAAATAAGAAGAAGAATTTTTATGGCACATGTAGCAACACACGAAGAAGATGTATTGATTAAAGAGCACGGATGGGACGATCACTTTCATGATCATCACCACGGTGATAAATATCAATCCAACTTTATTTCACACTATATTTTTAGTATGGATCACAAGATCATTGCTAGGCAATTCCTTATTACGGGGATGTTCTGGGCTTTGATTGGGGCAGCGATGTCTGTGGTGTTTAGATTACAATTGGGTTTTCCGGAAGAATCTTTGGCTTGGTTAAAGCCCGTTTTAGGTAAGTGGATCGTTGTTAATGAGGCTGGAATCGGGACCTTGGCTCCAGAATTTTATTACGCCTTGGTTACGATGCATGGTACCATAATCGTATTCTTTGTACTTACCGCCGGATTGTCTGGGACATTTAGTAACCTACTGATTCCTCTTCAGCTGGGTGCAAGAGATATGGCTTCGCCATTCTTGAACATGCTTTCTTATTGGTTTTTCTTTTTGGCTGGTGTGGTTATGTTTTACTCTCTATTCATTAGCACCGGGCCTTTTGCTGGAGGGTGGACGGCTTACCCGCCATTAAGTGCATTGCCCCAAGCCTCGTCAGGTTCTGGAACAGGTATGACCCTTTGGCTTGTGAGTTTGACACTTTTTGTGGTATCAGTACTCCTCGGTGGAGTGAATTATATAACTACCGTTCTTAACTTAAGAACTAAAGGGATGACTCTTTGGAGAATGCCTCTTACTATATGGGCATTCTTTGTTACAGCTATTTTGGGATTGTTGTCTTTCCCAGTATTGGTATCAGGATTTTTTATGTTGATGTGTGATAGAGGATTAGGTACTTCATTCTTTTTGAGTGAGATTTTCATAGAAGGTCAAGCCATGGAATTTGTTGGTGGATCTCCTGTATTGTATCAGCATTTATTCTGGTTCTTAGGACACCCTGAGGTTTATATTATTATCCTGCCTGCCATGGGATTGGTGTCTGAGGTACTTTCAGTACATGCTAGAAAACCGATATTCGGGTACAAAGCCATGGTATATTCAATTTTAGCTATTGGATTCTTGGCTTTTATCGTTTGGGCGCACCACATGTTTATGTCTGGTGTCAATCCATTCATTTCTAATTTCTTTGTAGTATTTACCTTAATTATTGCGGTTCCATCTGCGGTAAAGGTGTTCAACTGGATTACTACCATTTGGAAAGGAAATTTAAGACTTAATTCTCCAATGTTATTTGCCATCGGATTTGTTTCCCTCTTTATTTCAGGAGGACTTACAGGTATATTCTTGGGTAATTCTGCAATTGATATTCAATTGCATGACACTTATTTTGTTGTAGCTCACTTCCATATTGTGATGGGAGTCGCGGCATTTTTTGGAATGTTTGCAGGGGTTTATCATTGGTACCCAAGAATGTTTGGAACATTCATGGACGAAACCATGGGTAAAATCCATTTCTGGGGAACTTTAATTGGTGCCTATGCAATCTTTTGGCCGATGCACTATTTGGGTATGGCAGGTGTCCCAAGAAGATATTATAGTTTTGGAAACTTTGATGCTTTTTCACATTTCGATGACATGAATAAGTTTATCACAGTGGCAGCAGCTATTGTATTTATGATTCAGGTTTTGTTTGTTATTAACTTCTTCTGGAGCATTTGGAATGGCAAGAAAATGAAGACTAAAAATCCATGGGGCGCTACAACGCTAGAATGGACAACGCCGATCGAAGCAGGGCATGGAAACTGGCCTGGCAAATTGCCAACTGTGCATAGATGGGCATATGATTACAATAAAGACGATAGAGAATTTGTTCCTCAAAACGTGCCGATGGCAGAGGGAGAAAAAGCTGGTGAAGATCACCATTAAAATTTAAAGCAAAGGTTTTTAGTGAAAAACACAAAAGCACAAGTATTAGATTCTAGCATAAAGCAAACCTCGATTGTTGCGGATTTAGCGGAATTGGTTAAGTTGAAGCTTACGCTAATGGTTGTGATTTCTTCGGAGGCGGCATATTTCATTGTCGCTGGAGCTCAATTTAATTGGCTCACCGTCGGCTTGTTGTTTTTTGGTGGTCTATTGGTTTCAGGCGCAGCAAGTGCGTTAAATCAAGTGTTAGAGAAAGAGTTTGATGCGATGATGGATCGAACCAAACAAAGACCATTGGTCACAGGAGCAATCAAACCTAATTTAGCTGTTTTGCTATCTGGCTTGATGAGTCTGATTGGAGTTAGTCTCCTTGCTTTTATCAATCCTCTTACTGGATTGCTTTCAATGATTTCTTTGTTGCTCTATTCTTTTTTATATACTCCGATGAAACGCCACAGCACATTGGCTGTTGCTATTGGAGCTATTCCTGGTGCCTTACCCATTTTAATCGGTAGCACTGCGTTTAGTGGCTCTTTAACAACAATAGGCTTGATTTTATTTGGAATGCAGTTTTTATGGCAGTTTCCGCATTTTTGGTCCATTGGTTATTTGAGCAAAGAAGATTACGATAGAGCGGGGTTCAAATTATTGCCTATTGAAGAAGGGCAAATTGATCGCAATTTAGGGCTGCACTCCAGTTTTTATGCTGTGCTGTTGGTATTGTTATCATTGAGTTTGTTTTATACAGAATTAAATGCAATTGGCATTGCAATCACAGTATTGCTTTCGATTGCTTACTTAATATGTTCGTTGAATTTTCATGTAAAATTTGATCGCAATTCAGCGAGAATTTTGATGTTTTCGTCTTTTATCTATCTTCCTTTTTTCCTCATTAGCTTAATCCTTTTTTAAATGGATATGACCGTAGGAAATAAAAGAAATAGATTCCATCCGCAAATGTTTGCTTTATATATAGCATTTGCCAGTATCATTATGATGTTTGGTGCATTTACAAGTGCTTACATTGTGAAACAAGCAGCTGGGAATTGGTTGGAGTTTAGTCTGCCAACGATTTTCTACATAAGTACAATTGTTATTCTTACGAGTAGTCTTGTTTTGCATATGAGTTATTCTGCATTTATTAATGGTCAGGAAAGAAAGTACAAATTGTTTTTGGTTTTAGCTTTTTTACTTGGACTAAGCTTTTTAGCATTGCAGTATTTGGGTTGGCAAGAATTGTACGCTATAGGAATAGATCTCAAGGGAAGTATTTCTGGCTCATTTGTTTATTTGATATCTGGAGTGCATGCACTGCATATTTTGGGTGGTATTGCCGCAATGATAGTCGCCATGTTGCAAGCGTTTACGTTGCCTTATCAAGTAACCGATAAGAGAAAACTAAGATTTCAATTAACCTTACACTATTGGCATTTTGTCGATTTGTTGTGGGTGTATTTATTTGTATTTATTTTGCTTTATAGATAATAAAATTTAAAAATGGCTACAGAATCAGCTGTACATCACGATAACAAGGTAGACTGGTCAGGAGGAGAGAAAAAACCTTTTGGAGCCAGTTATGGTAAACTCATGATGTGGTATTTCCTTCTATCGGATGCCTTCACATTCTCAGGGTTTTTAATTGCCTATGGTGCTTTGCGTTTTGCAATGCCATCTTGGCCAGTGGCAGATGAGGTTTTTCAAACGGTACCATTTTTTGGTTCAGGATATCCTCTGATCTTTGTAACCTTCATGACCTTCGTTCTATTGTTTAGCTCGTTTACGATGGTAAGAGCAGTGCAAGAAGGTGCGCGGGAAAATAAAGATGGAGTAGTGTTTTGGATGTTCTTAACCGTTTTAGGAGGCTTAGGCTTTTTAGGTTGTCAAGCTTGGGAATGGACGGAATTGATCGCTCACGAAAATATGTCAGTGACCAGAAACACTTTCGGAACACATACCGAAAATGGTGTGTATTTAGACGAAAATGGCAACGAACTAAAAGATGAAAATGGAGAAGTTGTTAGAGCGATTGCAGGTAAAACCTATTTGATCCATAGAGCAGACTTTGAAGGTGGGCATGGCCATGGCCATAGTCATGGAGATGACAGCCATGGAGATTCGCATGGTGCGGCTCATGGAGATGATGCACATGGAGATCATGGGCATGGACATCACTATGATAAGGCAGGTGATTATAATGAGGCTGTAGTGGATGAATTGGGATTCATTCATAGAAAGTTTAAGGTAACAGAAGGCGAAAATGCTGGGATGATTAAGAAAGAAGAGTTTGGTCCAAAATCCTTTGGAGCCCTATTCTTTTTTATTACCGGTTTTCACGGGACACACGTTTTATCAGGAGTAATATTTTTATTAATTATCATGCTTAATGTGCGCAGTGGGCTGTATGTCGAAAGAAAGAATAAGTACGAAATGGTAGAAAAAATTGGACTGTATTGGCACTTTGTCGATTTGGTTTGGGTATTCGTTTTCCTAGTATTTTATTTGATTTAAAATTTTAATGATTAAGAGTTATGGCAAATTTGACGCATGAAGAATCTGTAAGCAAAGCATTTAAGGTAATTACCATTTTGGCAATAATCACTGCTGCAGAAGTTGCTTTCGCCCTATTAGGTAAGGGATATTTAATCGATGGGGTAGAATTTCCAAATTGGATCGTAGGAGGTGTAATGATTATTATGAGTATCGTAAAGGCTTATCTTATCATTTATGAGTTTATGCACATGAAATACGAAATACCTGGTTTAGTGAAATCAGTTATGCTGCCGGTATTCCTTTTGGTTTGGGCAGTAATAGCCTTTTTTAGCGAAGGAAACTATTGGAAAAACAATAGAATGAAGAGTAAAGAATCGGCTAAAGTAAAGAAAGAGCTTCAAGAGAATCGATTGCAAGGTTCCCTAATAGAAACCAAAGAATTGAATTCTTTATAAAAATAATGCGGACTAAATTTTAGTCCGCTTTTTTTTTAGCATAGTGAGCCTTTTTGGGTTTTAATTGTTATAAGATAAATGAAGAACTTCAATAAAATATTAGTTTTCTTTTTGTTGGCTATCGTGCCTTTGGGTTCGTGGTATTATTTAAGGTCTGGCCTAGATTATAGAAAAAATGCTTTGGAAGAACTCAGAGCGAAATACCACGTAAAAGATAAATGTAAAGAAAGTACTTACCCAAACGGATTTACCACAGTATTGCTAGATCCTTCTAAGTCAAAGGACGGCAGAGATGCCCTTAAGATGTTTAAGGAGGTATTAGAAAAAGAATTTGATGATGTCCCCAAACTTCATATTTATTCTACGGATTTAATGCAAAATGAAGACTCCAATAAAAACATGTTTGTGGGATGTAATTCGTCAGAATTTCAGGCCATTACTTTAATTGACACATCAGGTCAAGTAAGGATGGAGTATGACGGAAGTGAAGCTTCCTTCGGAAAGGTTATAGAACATATGGCTGTGGTATTACCAAGACAAGAAGAAAAAGACATCAGTCAGAAAAATTACAAATAGAATGAAGCCGAACGATCAATTGCGAAAGAAATTGGATTATGCAGCCTATATTGTATCTGCTGCAGTTATCTTACTTGTGATTTATATGCGTCCAGCCCAAAGGGTTGAAGTAGACATGGATTTGAGCTTTTTGCCTTTGGTGCATGCCATAATTAATTCAATAGGTGCTTTATTCCTCCTTGCAGCACTCTATTTTATTAAAAATAAAAACATCCTTGCTCATCGAAATATGATCTATGGTGCAATGGTGTGCTCATTCTTTTTTTTAGTGTCATATGTTGTTTACCATTTTACCAATGAGGAAACCAAGTATTGTAAAGAAGGAGCAATTCGATATTTCTACTTCTTTATATTGATTTCGCATATAATCCTTGCCGGGGTTTCACTTCCATTTATTCTACTCACATTTAGTAGAGGTTTTACCTATATGGTGGAGCAACACAAAAAAATGGCAAAGTGGGTATACCCTTTATGGCTGTATGTAATGTTGACTGGTCCTTTGGTCTATTTGATGCTAAAACCTTGTTACAATTAGATTTAACTTTGAAACAATGAAAATAAAGTATGTATTAGCCCTTTTCTTGACAGTGCTTCTTGTTTTTGTTGCGTTCAATCTAGATGCCCAATGTCCAATGTGCCGAATGGCGGCAGACTCTAATTTAAAACACGGAGGGACAGAAGGGAAGGGATTGAATACTGGAATTCTATACATGCTTCTGATGCCTTATACTTTAGTATGTGTCTTAGGATATCTGTGGTATCGAAATAAAAAAGAGATTGATCAAGTTGACCAATCTCTCTAATCTCTAGTTTTTGTATTTCATATTAGAACCGGACAGAATAACCTGCTCTTACTCCAATTTTTTTCGTGCGCATGGCAAGATCCAAATTCTCTTGGATAAGTTTATCTGTTAAACCGTGCTGGTAATTGCCTTCTATTTTTAGTTGTCCTAGACCATAGTTCCAAGCTAGACCTAGTCCCAAAGAGGCAGTGAGTTCGGTTTTATTTACTCTATCACCATATGGAATTGGGTCATCAACTACAACGTAATCAAAAATGCTGTCAGCTATAAGTCGGTAATTACCTCCTCCTCCGATGGCATAATTTACACCGCTTTTAGCGTATACTGATCCGAAGGATGTTGGTACATTAAAGCCCAAATGGAGCGGTATGCTGTATATTTTTTCTGAGTAACTTACTTTGGCGCCAATCGGTACATTTAGTCCCAAAAGATCGAATGAAGTACCCTCAAGGATATCAAATCCACTACGCGTTAGCTCAATTCCTGAAGAAACAAAAAAATGTTTATCTAATGCATAGTTGACGTTCACGAGAACACTAGGGTAGGTTTTAGATCTAATGGTTGGCACTAGGCTATTGTCAACTCCACGTGCGACAGCACTGTTTGAAGAGAGTCCAATTAATACATCAGTAGAAATTTGAGCTAATCCAATTTGAGAAATGAAAAGGAAAAGAACGACGAAGGTTTTTACTAAGTTTTTCATAGCATTCGATTTAGCGTGAACAATTTATTTGTTAGCTAGAGCGAAATCGAATAGTTAATTAGTGTTAAACTAATCCTAGTAAAGCATTAAAAAGAGCGGAAAAACAGTTATCCTTTAGAAATAAATCGAAAGGAGACCCCAAAATTTAGCACAAATTCTAAGTTCCCAGTAACGTAGTATGTAGGAAAAATATCCGCTTCCACATTTAACTTCCTTTTGATATCTGTTGAAAGTCCCAATTTGGGGCCTACGCCAAAGCCATCCTGATCCCCAAATTCGCCAATGACACCACCACCGTAGAGCAAAAACATATTATCAGAATCAAATAATCTACTTATTCTCTGATATTGCATACTCGCACCAGCTCGTGTTTCACTTTTGCCTCTATTGGTCACTCCTAAAAACCCAGTAAGCGCTGCATCTGCATTGAGGTATATCTTACCCGACCATTGAATGCCATTTCCGACGCGTATCCCCATCGCGGAGTTGTAGTCTTGGGCTTGCACCTGAGTAAAACATAAAAAGCTTAACAAGAAAAAGGGTATAATTGCTTTTCTCAAAATTTTTGGTTTTCACACTACTTTTAGACGGCCAAAGTGACTAAACGTAGCACATTTAGCATGATTATTATGCTTAATAACTGACATTTCTTATGTGCAAAAACTGATCCAGTATTCTATTAGGTCCAAAATATTGAATCATTTTTTCTATGGATTTTCAAATTCTATTTTCCCTTTTATGGCTAAATAAGACAGAAAAAGCCAACTAAAAATCAGGATTATACCACCAATAGGTGTTATTGGACCTAATAGATGGGTGAATGATATTTCTGTTAATTCTCTTGTACTTAAAAAATATATTGATCCCGAAAAACATATTATGCCAACCAAAAAGCCTTTTAAAACCCATAATAATTGGCGGCTTTTTGATGAATAATAGTGAAATGCCACTATTAGCATTACTACAGAATGAATAAATTGATATTGAACTGCAGTGGTATACGAAATATGCGATGGTGCTGAAATTTTGGTTTTCAGGTAATGTGCCCCAAAAGCACCAAGGATTACAGCTAATGCTCCTAAAAAAGAGGCAAGTGCAATCCAATATTTTGGTGTTTTCAAATCTGCCATTCTATAGGTTTTATGCTTTTACTAATTAAATACTCATTTGCTTTTGAGAAATGTTTGGATCCAAAAAAAGCCCCGCGAGCTAGGGGAGATGGATGAGCTGCTGTTAAGACTAAATGTTTTGAATGATTAATTAGATCTGTTTTGTTTTTTGCAAAATTTCCCCAAAGCATGAATACAATGTTTTGCCTTTGTTCGGAAAGAAGTGAAATCACCTTATCCGTAAACAAACCCCAGCCAATATTGCGATGCGAACCTGGTTTGCCTGCTTCTACGGTTAAAAAGGCGTTGAGCAGGAATACGCCTTGAGTTGCCCATGATGTAAGATCACCATGTGAAGGGACTTTAAAATTGATGTCCTTTTCTAATTCTTTATAAATATTGTTTAATGATGGGGGAATTCTTACAGATTTTGGCACTGAAAATGATAAGCCCATCGCTTGATTTGGTCGATGATAGGGATCTTGACCAAGTATTACCACTTTAACTTTGTCAAATGGTGTCGAATTAAATGCATTGAATATTAAAGAACTTGGAGGATAAATGTTCTTTTGTTGTTTTTTTTGAGTGATTAAAAATGTTCTTAACTCTTGAAAATAGGTTTGATCAAATTCAGTCAAAAGCGCAGTCTTCCAACTTTCTTCAAGTAAAATTTTTCGCTTAGACATTCAACACATTTAAAATTGGTTATAAAAGTAAAGAAGGTTTGGAAAGTGGAAAAAAAAATCCCGACACGGAATGAACCGTGCCGGAATTTTTATAACAGTGAAATATTTAAATCATTAATCTACGATCGTCAGTTTCTTAATGAATACTTTCCTACCGACATTAATTCTTAACACATAAGAACCAGCGGTGAATTCATTAATATCCAATGTCAGTTTAGTTTTACCAGAGCTCAAAGTTTCACTAGTCATGTTTGGTCTCACTAATTGACCAGCTACATTAAACATCGTAACTTTTAATTCTGCAAAATCAGCTACAGTAACTTCAATATTTACTTCATCGTTTGCTGGATTAGGGAATAAGTCCACAACAGTTTTCACTTTGTTTTCTACTCTAATCGCAATTGGCCCAAACAGCTCTTCAGCTCCGTTAAAGTCAATCTGTCTTAAACGATAGAAATACGTACCGTATTGATCAACATCTGCGTCATCAAACGAGTAAGTAAGCGTTTGCGAACTGTTACCCGCACCTTCTTGCTCGTTCACTTCAACAAAATTATCAATATTGTCAAACGATCTTTCTAAAATGAATTTCTCGTTGTTTACTTCAGTCGAAGTAATCCAAACTATTTCATTTACTTTATCGCTTTCATTATGTCTTCCGTAGAAGTCAAGCAGTTCGATTGGTACTACAGGTGCTCTAAATCCTGCATCAACAGAGTCGTTGAACTCTCCTGAGCTTAAAGTATACGTTGCGGAAACACCACGTCCAGCTGATGTTGGCATAGCATCACTATCACTAGCGTCTCCACCTACATTAGGATTCACAAGGGTACATCCACATCCACCTGGTACAGTACTAGGATCAAACTCTACTTGATAATTTCCTGGAGCAAGTCCAGAGAATAAGTATCTACCGTTTGCATCTGTGGTCGTAGTAATAGGTGAACCATTAGCATCTAATACCGGCGCTCCAGTACCATCTAACAAATTCACAGTTACCCCAGGTAAAAATGCATCTGTCAAAGCATTGAATTTATCGTCTTCAGCACTTATTCCATTTTCGAACCATACTTGATCACCAATGTGCGCTGGTACAAAGAATCCAAAATCAACAGTCATATCTCCATTAGAGTCAAATACATCTT
>JAHDGJ010000019.1 GCA_020627705.1 Saprospiraceae bacterium | reverse complement strand
TACTCCTGATTCACCCGGATCTTGGACACCATCACCATCTGTATCGTACCAGATTCTATCACCAAGTTCTGCACAAGTACCGATAGAAACAGTTACTTCATCAGTAGCTACACAACCATTGTTGGTAACAGTAACAGTGAATGTTCCAGAATTTTGACCAGCAGGCAATGTTACCCCTGGGTTAGATATAGTCGTAGAAGTTAAGCAGTTAGCACAGTCTGTAGAAGACCAAAGAATGGTTCCTCCTTGTGGATTGGTAGGATTGCCACCAATAATGGTTTGCTCCCCAGGACAAACCACTTTGTCTGGGCCAGCATCGGCACCTGTTGTTCCACCTATTTGAATAACGTGCGTATCTGTACTTTGACAGAATAATGCACCACCAGTTCCAGTTAATCCTACAGTAACATCAGTGTTTGCACAACTTGCTGGGAAAGTAACATCCTCACAAGCTTCATCAGCAGCACCATCATCAACCACACCACAACCAAAGTCCCAAGAATACATGGCATTCGGGTCTGGGTTATCTACGCAAAACTGAACAGAAACTCCTGTACATGTAAACTGAGGAGCATTGATTCCAAGAATAGGACCATTCTCTACATTTACAGTTACTTCACAAGTACCTACACATCCGTTTGCATCTGTTACTTCTAACAAATAAGTTCTAGTTTCTGCAGGACAAACTTCCAAAGAAGGCGTTGTAGGTGGTTGTTGTCCACCAGCATTTGGCCATCTGTAAGTAAAAGGCGCAGTACCTTGAATAATACTATGCGTTAATGTTACGCATTGTCCCAAACAAATAGATACATCTGGAGAACAAGCAACAATTACTTCACAACCGAAGAATCCAAAATCTAAAGAGTGATTTGTTTCTCCAGGTAATCCTGTTGTAAATTCTATTGATGGGAATCCGATAACACTTGCTGGTGCATTCGCAACCAAAACTTGTGCATCGTTATCTATTAAATCATCAGTGTTATTATTAACATCTACAATTGTAGGGCTATAATCTGTACCGTTTAATGTTAATCCACCGTTTGTATCATCATATGCTGTAAAAGCACCTGTAGCAGGATCAACTGCTCCTTCAAGTACAACATAATAATCCGTTTGAACTTCTAAATCATAGAAGTAGTAGTATCCTCTTCCATCCGTTGTTGTTGTACCCACAGGAATTTTTGAGTTACCATCTTTTTTATAAAGGGTAATAGTCGCATTTGCGATTGGCGATTCACCTGGATCTTGGATACCATTATTATTAGCATCAATCCATACATAATCACCAACTTCGATTGGTGCCGCATCACAAAGTACTTCGATATCACCAAGACCGTTTGCTTTACCAAATCCAGCAGGGTCATCAGGAATACCTGTTGCGACAACATCTCTAAATACCTCATATCCTTCGAATCCACTACCATCTACTGCACTAAATCTTGAAAAACCTTGTGAGTATGATCTATGAGGGTCATATACCGTAGAAAGAACTTCACCAGAACCTGCAAATTTCGCAAGAGCACCGGTAGCACCTTCGTTGTGACACAATTTTAAATCACCACAGAAGAATTCTCCACCTCCAGGTCCTTCTCCATTACCAGATCCGCAACCTGTTTTACCTTGACTAATTCCATTGTTTTCTAATTGGTAAAATCCACCGCCAACTGGGTCAGCTCTTAAGATATCTCCAACAGATAAAGCCGAAGTCAAAGTTGTCGCTGATTCAGTAGGATCAAATATGTAGTTTCTAAATCCGTACTGATCTGCATTTCTATCTCTAATACCAAGGATCATAGATCCATCCACTTCAAATTCGATATCAGCAAAAATTGGTTGAGGATAGGCACCACCATGATCTGTATCGTCCCAAGGGTACCAAAAATCACCAGGGTGACCTACTCCAGCACTACAACCAAAGGCTGCATCTCTAGTATAATTGAAACTAAAAGAAAGGATAGGAGCACCGATAAAACCAGTTATTGGGTCGTATCTAAATACATGACCTGTAGGTTGAGCTCCAGTAGTTTCACCCGAACAAACACCAGCAGCATATACTTGTCCACCATAATACTTTAATCCAAAAGGCCTCCAATCAGAAACTGGACATCCAGCAGGAACTGGGACCGGAACTTCACTAATGTATGTCGGGGCGTTAATATTTGAAATATTTACCAATACCATAGACCTGTTGTGAAGGTTCATAATATACAATGTATCTCCATTGTCTGACATGTCAATATCACCAATACCTGCTTTACCAGTTTTGATAAAAGCATCAGTATCGTAAGATGGAGATCCGTAATTTGCAGGTAAATCTCTTCCACTATTGTCTAGAGCTCCTGCAACATTTCCCACATTTACTCCAAAGTCTCCGACTAAGTCGATGTAAGGCAAAACTGGACCTCCAGCACCAATATCTTGTTTATAAATAGCCCCGATTCCTTCAGGACCAAACCCAACGTGTCTTTTTACAAATGCACTATAGAAAAGTTGCTTATCTATTCTTTCGTAAGCCACACCGTATAGCGAACCCACTTCATCACTGTTTGCTTCATGAGTAGGAGGCGCGTATCCTGCTTCTCCTGGCCAACCCTCGTTACTATAGTTAGTCGTTACAATAGCATCTAAAGATCCTGCTGTTCCGCCTAGTAATGGATCACCGTTTACATAACATGGTACAACTACAGTAGGATCGTCTGTGTGACAATAATCAGTTGGTACTGAAATCGCCAAGTTTTCTTCACATGAAGGACCACATATAAATCTTATTTGTGTATTGTTAATAACTAAGCCATTTGTTGCTTGATCTCCATTAGTTGTCACTTCGTGACCGCTTGGTAGATCAAACTCCATACGGTAACAATCACCATTAGCAAAATTTGGATTAAACTGGTAAAAACCGTTTGCATCCGTAGTTGTTGTGGCAACTGCTGAGTTTGAGTCATCATATAACGTAACATTCAAACCAGCGTACCCTTGGAATACTTGATTGTTCGCAGCGTCATAGTTGTAATCACCATAAACAACACCACTCACACCAGTATTTCCAGAAACGCCTACAACTCCGACTGCCGTCCCAGAACATCCTGAAGCGTCAGTTACAGTAACGACATATGTACCCCCAGGTACATTGCTCACTGTACTTCCAGTGTAGCCACCACTCCATTTGTAAGTAAAAGGACCATTGGCACTACCAGGTGAAGCCACCAAAGTACCATCATTTCCTCCACAAGTCGCGTCACTAGGAGCAACAGATGGGGTAGGTGGGACCACAACTGTAACATTCACCGCATCCGTAGCCATACAACCTGTGTCTCCATAAGTTACAGTAACATTGTATACGATAGAAGCTGTTGGATTCACCGTAACTGAATAAGTAGAGGCATTTATAGGTGCTCCCCAATTAAACGTAGTATTGGCTGGAAATCCAAATTGTTCGTCTCCAACTGTTAAATAAATAGATTCTCCTTGACAAACTTCAATGTCATCAACAGGAGTTCCTTCACCATTCGAGATTTCTACAGAACACTGTCCATACATGGATGATGCCCCTAGAAATACTGCTAGGTAAAGCATGAGGATGAATACAGCTTTGCCAAGCAAAGTGCTTCGATCCTTAGAAAGGTAAAAGTTTTTCATTTTACTAATGTTAAATTGTTAAAATCGCTTAGTAGAAAAAATAAGGAACGACAATGGAAAAGCGCAAAGGCTTGAAAGATTCAATTGAAAGATTCTTAGATTTTCTCAAATTATGTAAATAAGGTTTAAAGTTTTCACCCTACTATTGGATGCAAACTAAGTAAGATTGTCACTCGAAAGCAACAAAATTGTGGAAGTTGTAGCTGATTTGCCAAAAATTAGACACATTTCAACTACACAACCCCTACGATTAATCTACAATTATTGCCAATTTTTCACAAACCCTTTAAATGGCTGATATTCAGGTATTTGTATATAGTGATGTTGAATATATGTAATATGTTTTTTACATATTTTTTATTATTATTTATATGTTACTATAAATCTTATTCATACATATATTTTTTTATTTAATGTGTTTTTGTATTTTTGTGATAATAATCAAAACTACAATCGATGTTAAGGTCTCCATCGAGCTGGAAAACTCCGGCTCAATTCGTGGTGTTCTTATTTGGTCTACTTATTTTATTGCCAAATAACACCCTTAATTCTCAAGCATGTATAGGTGATTGGGTGTTTTACGATTCCAATCATAATGGTGTTCAAGATGCCGGTGATTTGCCTTATATAGGCGTTAGAGTTTGGCTTTATGAAGAAACGTCGCCAGGAAATTTTGTCGTTGTTGGTCAAACTACAACAGATGAAACGGGTAATTACAATTTTGACACCAATAATGCTCTAATTATGCCTTTTACCAACTATTATATAGTGGTAGAAGATGCGGTAACTGAACCGGGCACTTCAAATCCAACGGTGCCCACTTTTCCAAATATTGGAAGTGATGCGTTTGACTCGGATGGAGTCATTGCAAGTGGGATAAATGCTGCAATTGATGGAAAGCCATTCGTGCAAATTAATACAGGACCCTTTGATGCGCCTGTGAAAACCTATGATTTTGGTTTTTACACGTTGTGTGAAGGTCTAGAGGTTGAGTTGCCAATTCAAATAGAAGCTTGTGAAAATGAGCCAGTTATGATTCAGGCAGTTGCAACTGGTGGAGTTGCTCCACTAACTTATAGTTGGAGTGACGGATCTAACACGACCGATGATTTTTTAGTTTATACGGTTAGTGCTTCGGAAGTATTTGAAGTTACGGTTACAGATCAATTGGGATGTACCAGTACGGCTTCTGTGGACCTTTTGGTTGAAAAATGCGACTTTGACATCAGTCTTTCCAAAAATTGTGAAGAAGATGTTCTTTCTGTGGGATCGGGACAGGCATATGAGTTTACTATTGAGGTTTGTAACGAAGGTGAGTCTCCATTAGACACCATAGAGGTTTATGATTTTCTTCCAAGTGGATATAATTTCGCAGGAGGGGGAGGCTGGGTTGTAGTGTCATCTACAACAGCTTTAACAACTCTTAGAAAGGAAATAAGTGTTTCTAATGGATTGTTTCCAGCAACGGGTCTTTTACCAGGTGAATGTTACAGCTTTCCAATCAATACAACCATTGATGCTTGTGCTACATTTGGCAACCTAGAAAATACTGCAGTTATAAATTTTTCGCAGGATCTATATGGATTTAGAGATGACATTGACAGTAATGCTGGGACAGCCATTCTTGATGAAGATGATACGGATACATGTTCGGCCCCAGTATTTGATTTGGCCCTGAGAAAAACCACTTTTAGTGCACCTGCTTGCCCCAAAGTTGGAGATGTAGTGATTTTTGAGATAGAAGTTTTCAATCAAGGAACAGTACCTGCTCAGGATGTTCAAGTCGTTGATCATATTCCAAGTGGAATGATACCCCATGGTGCCAATGGAGGTTGGGCATTTAATGGTACAACAAATACTGCCTTAAATTTAATTTCTGGAATTATTGCTCCAGGAGAGTCTCAAAGTATATTTATTGAATTCGAATTAATAGGAGGCAAGGACGCTACAGATCTTACCAATATTGCAGAAATATTTGCAGCAGAAGATGATCAAGGAAACGATATGAGTACTTCTGATTTTGATTCCACATATGACAATGATCCGGCCAATGATCCAGGCGGAATGGCAGGATTCGATTCGGATGATCATATCGATGACAATGGTGCAGATAAAGATGGAGATGGTATTACGGATGAAGACGATCATGATCCAGAAATGCTCGCAATATTTGATTTGTCATTAACTAAAAAGGTATTAACGCCTGGACCATATGCCTATGGCAATAATGTAGCTTTTGAAATACAAGTATGTAATCAGGGTACCATCGTTGCTAGTAATGTGGTTGTAAGAGATTTTATTCCTCCAGGATTTACTCTAAATCCAGCTTTTGCTGGTGCGTGGACAATGGTAGGAACAGATGCTGAGGTAACTATTCCTACTCAAATCGCCATGAACTCCTGTGAAACAGTTGTGATCAATCTTATGTTAAATGAGAAACAAACTGCAGACAGCGATTGGTGCAATTTTGCAACAATAATGTCCGCTCAAGATAATACCGGAGCTGATATGACTGCCAAAGATTTTGACAGTGTTACGGGATCAAATACAGCTGAGGAAAATGCGGTTGAGCCGGGTAGTGAAGACGATGATAATATTTGTGGGAAAGGAGCTGCTTTGGGAGAAGATGAAGATGATCACGATGTAGCATGTTTGGATATCGTTGATGTGGCTTTAATCAAGGTGGAAACAACAACAGGTCCATACCAATATGGTGATGAGGTTTGTTATTCTATCGAAGTACATAACCAAGGCAATGTTGACATTGCAACTGCCAAGGTGATAGATATATTTGGAACTGGTTTGACCTCTGTGGCTTCAAACTTTCCGGATTGGAATCAAGGTCCTGACGCGCAATCTTTAACACATGAGTTTAAAAATTTGGAAGCCTGTTCTTCTCAAAGTATAGATGTTTGTTTTACTGTAAACAAAGATGCTGCCGCAAGTATCGGGTCTTGGGATAATTGTGCCGAGGTGTTTTACTTAGAGGACATGGATTGGAACGATCTTGAGGATATAGATAGTGTTCTTGATACCAATCCAAATAATGATGCTGGCGGAGCAGTGAATTCTCCAGCAGATGACTATTTGTTTGGAGATGGTACGGGAATCGTTGGTGGTACAGTTGCAGAAACAGATGAAGATGATCACGATTGCTCAAGATTGCAAATTGTTGATTTGGCATTGACCAAAACCAATACCATCACAAACTGCAGTTATGGAGATGTCATCGAGTTTGAAATCACTGTATACAATCAGGGTAACGAACCAGTGCAAAATGTTGTTGTTGGCGATTATGTGCCAGCAGGTTTTAGTTTTGTGCCTGGTGCTAATCCAGGATGGACAGCAGGAGCGGTTCCTACCTTTACAATACCAGGGCCTATTGCTCCAGGTGCAACGGGTGTGGCGACAATTAACTTAGAAGTTTTACAAACATCGGGTGGATTAAAAGATTGGACAAATTTCGCCGAAATCCAGTCGGTTCAAAATTTAGCAGGTGTTGATATTTCTGCGAATGATGCGGATAGTAATCCTGCCTCAAATAGTTTTGCCGAAAATAGTGTTTGCGTGGATGATGAAGATGATAATGAAATTAATGAATGTGGTGGTGTTATTCCAGGAGAAGATGAAGATGACCATGATCCTGCAGGTGTTCGTGTTGTCGATATGGCTCTAAGAAAAACTGTTTTAACAGCACCTCCTTATTTGCCAGGAAGCAACGTTATCTTCCAGATCGAAGTATGCAACCAAGGAAATGTAACTGTAGAAGAGCTTATTGTTTTTGATAATTTTCCAGCAGGAATGACTTTTGGTCCTGGAAATTTCCCAACATGGAATTTTGATCCTTTTTCTGGTAATGCGGCAGCGATCATTAATTCTAAAATTTACCCAGGTAACTGTGAGACCTTGACGATTAGTGCAATCTTGGGATGCGTTGAAGGAGGCCAGTATTTAACGGCATGGGATAATTGTGCAGAGATATTCTCTTTTGAAGATGAATTTGATAATAATATTACAGCAGAAGACAAAGACTCTAATGCTGATGCATTGTCCTCAAATGATGCTGGTGGTCAAGTGTTTAGTGCAGCCGATAATTATTTAGATGGAGATGGCACAGGTGCCGTAGGAGATGGAGTGGCTGCGACAGATGAAGATGACCATGATTGTGAACGGTTACCAATATTTGACTTAGCATTGAGGAAAGAAGTAGTAACTCCTCCACCTTATGCCTACGGTCAAAGTGTTCAATTTGATATAACCGTATGTAATCAAGGTAACATGACAGCAAATAATATTGATGTCACAGATTATATTCCGCCAGGATTTAGTTTGGATGCTGGTGCAAGTCCGGGTTGGGCGTTGGTTGGAACAAATGCAGTGAATACTATAACTACGGCTTTGGCTCCAGATCAATGCAGAGTTGTGACGATTTCTCTTGTAGTCGAAAGGAAATCAGGTGATAGAAAAGACTGGACAAACTATGCAGAAATTACTTACGCTGAAAACAATAGTGGGGTTGATATGTCTGCCAATGATTATGACAGTACTCCAGGTTCAAACTCTGTAGTTGAAAATTCTGTATTGCCTGGTGATGCAGACGATGATAACATTTTAGGCAAAGGTCCTGCTTTGGGAGAAGATGAGGACGATCATGATGTAGCTGGTATAGATATCGTCGATGTTGCCCTTGCTAAAATTGAAACTACTTCTGGACCATATCAATATGGAGACGAAGTATGTTTTGATATTGAAGTTACGAATCAAGGAAATGTTGATGTAGCTAGTGTAGGTGTTGTTGATATGTTTTCTGAAGGTTTCGTTTTAGGAACAGGCGGTGATCAAGGTTGGATACTCGGATCTAACGGTACAAGTGCAACGTATAAAACTAAAACCTTGGAAGCTTGTGCGACAGAAACGATTAGTATTTGTCTCGAATTGAAGAAAACGGAAGGTGGAATGGGCGTCTTCGATAATTGTGCAGAAATCAATTATTTGGAGGATAGCAACTGGGACTTACTATTAGATATAGATAGTACACCTGACGGAATCGCTGGCAATGATGCTGGTGGCGGAGTAAATACTCCTGCAGATAACTTCGTTGATGGCGATGGTACTGGAGTTCCAGGAGATGGAGTAGCGGCAACTGATGAAGATGACCACGATTGTGAGCGAATTGAAATCTTTGATTTAGCATTACGCAAAACGACAAATACTTTAAATTGTACTTACGGTGATAAAATTCCATTTGTTATTGAAGTATTCAATCAGGGTAATATGCCCGTCAATAATGTAGTAGTGGAGGACTATTTCCCAGTTGGATTGGTATTTAATCCTGCAGATAATCCAACATGGAATGCAAATGGCACCTACGTGTTCGCTCCAACGGGTTCGGCAAGTTTAATGCCTGGAACAAGTTCTACAGTTATTGTAATTCTAGAATTGACTCAAACATCAGGTGGTTTGAAAAATTATACAAACTATGGTGAAATAATTAGTTTCACTGATGCCAGTGATGTAGATCAATCAGCCAATGATGCAGATAGTACCCCTGCTTCAGATTCAAGTGCCGAAAGAGATGTTTGTTTTGGCGATGAAGATGATGATGAGATAAATGAATGTGGGCCATTAGCGGGTGAAGATGAAGATGACCACGATCCTGCAGGGATTAGAGTGGTAGATATGGCTTTAAGAAAAACTGTTGTGACTCCTCCGCCATACTTGCCAGGAGGAAATGTTTTCTTCGAAATTGAGGTATGTAACCAAGGTAATATCACGGTCGAAGAACTAGTAATTTTAGATCGATTCCCAGCGGCATTGAATTACGGTGCCAATAACGCAGGGACATGGACTTTCGATCCAATTTCAAAAGTGGCAAGTACAAAGATTAATTCTAAAATTTATCCTGGACTTTGCGAGACTGTGCTAATAAGTGCAGTATTGGATTGTGCTGAGGCTGGTCAATACCTAACTGGTTGGGATAATTATGCAGAGATTTTTTCTTACGAGGATGAATTTGATAACATCATTTCTGATGAGGATAAAGATTCTAATGCGGATGCGATTTTTACCAATGACGCAGGTGGACAAGTATTTAGTGCGGCCGATAATTATTTAGATGGAGATGGTACGGGTAGTGTCGGAGACGGAGTAGCTGCTACCGATGAAGATGATCACGATTGTGAGCGATTGCCAATATTTGATTTGGCCCTAAGAAAGGAGGTGCTAACACCAGGACCCTACCAATACGGACAAAATATTCTGTTTGGTATAACTGTATGCAATCAAGGTAATATTACCGCAAACAATGTTGACATTACAGATTATATTCCACCAGGATATTCATTAAATACTGGTCTGGGTGCCTTCCCAGGATGGTCTTTGTCTGGAACGGATGCAGTTTATACTCTTACAAATCCGCTTGCACCTAATCAGTGTACTGTGGTTCCAATCTCGTTGACGATTGAGAGAAAATCTGGCGATCAAAAAGATTGGACAAACTATGCCGAAATCACCTATGCAGAGGACAATGCAGGAGTGGATATGACCGCAAGTGATTACGATAGTACTCCAGGGTCAAACAGCATTACAGAAAATGCGGTTTTACCTGGTGATGAAGATGATGATAATATTTTGGGCAAAGGCCCGGCTTTTGGAGAAGATGAAGATGATCATGACGTGGCTGGAATCGAAATTATTGATGTGGCATTAGCCAAGAAAGAAGTTACATCTGGACCTTATAAGTATGGTGATGATGTGTGTTATGATTTAGAAATTACTAACCAAGGTAATGTAGCCGTTGCAAGTGTTGGTCTTGTAGATCAGTTTGCTGAGGGCTTGTCTTTGTCAGGCACAAATGTGAAGGAGTGGACAATGGTTCCTAATTCCAATAGTGCTTCGTACAAATCCAAAACTATCGAGCCCTGCGAAACGGAAGTCGTACAGATATGTTTAACAATCAATAAATCTTCTGGTGGGGCAGGTGCATGGGACAACTGTGCAGAGATTCATTATCTGGAAGACAGCGATTGGAATTTGATGGTAGATATTGACAGTACGCCTGATGTGATCAATGGTAATGACGCTGGTGGGGCGGTAAATACAGCTTCAGATGATTATATAGATGGAGATGCTTCAGGAATCCCAGGTGATGGGGTAGCCGCGACCGATGAAGATGATCATGACTGCGAAAGGTTAGAGTTATTTGATCTTGCATTAAGAAAAACAGCAAACGTATTAACATGCAGTTATGGTGATAAAGTGACCTTCACTATTGAAGTATTCAATCAAGGAAACACTGCGGTACAAGGCGTTATGGTTCAAGACTATATGCCACCGGGATTGGTATTTAATCCTGCAGATAATCCTTCATGGAATACAAACGGAACGATTATGATTCCAGGAACCATTCAGCCAGGAGCAAGTACTTCAGTAACTATTATACTAGAAGTTGCTCAAACTTCTGGAGGACTGAAAGATTGGGCGAATTATGCAGAGATTATCAGTTTCATGGACCTAAATGGTGTGGTGCAATCAGCGAACGATGCGGATAGTACTCCAGGGTCAAATGGCCCTCACGAAAGAGCCGTATGTGAAGGTGATGAAGATGACGACGAAATCAATGAGTGTGGATTAATTACCGGTGAAGATGAAGATGATCATGATGTCGAAGGATTGAGAATAGTGGATGTGGCTCTTAATAAGACCACCAATGCTGTAGGTCCGTTTAGACCAGGTGATCTAGTGTTGTATACCGTTATGGTTTGCAATCAAGGTAATGTAGTTGTTGATGAAATCGAAGTGTTTGATAACATACCATCCGGACTTGCATTCCACGAAAGTAATTTCCCATTGTGGTTATATGATCCAGTGTCTAGAAATGCCTTAGCGACATTTACTGATCCAATTCAACCAGGAGTATGTGCGAGCATTGATATATTGTTAGAAGTGCAATGTGCAGAGGATTTGATTTATGCTTACGCTTGGGATAATTATGCTGAGATTTACTCATTCGAAGATGACATGGATAATGACATTACATCGGAGGATAAAGATTCTCAAGCTGATGCAGTATTTAATAACGATGCAGGTGGACAACCATGGTGTGCAGCAGATGATTATCTTGATGGTGATGGTACAGGAGTAAATGGCGATTGCATTGCCGAAACAGATGAAGACGATCACGATCCTGAACGTATCGAAATTTTCGATTTAGCCTTGAAGAAGGAGTTAGTTACATATCATGATCCTTACAAATATGGACAATTGCTTGAGTTTAAAATTACTGTATGTAATCAGGGTAACATAGGCGCTCAGGATATTGTAATCGAAGATTACTTGCCTGCAGGATATCATTTTGATGTGGCTAATAATCCAGGGTGGTCGCCTTGGGGCAATAATGCCAGATACACTATACCGTCAATAGCGGTAAGTACTTGTGAGGAAGTCAGTATATTCTTAACTACCATCATGACCGATGGAGGTGAAAAAGATTGGGTCAATTATGCAGAGGTTATATCCGCAAACAATGAAAATGGTGAGGATCGTACAATGTGGGATTTCGACAGTATGCCAGGTACAAATAGTGCTGCAGAGAATGCTGTTGAGCCAGGACATCCAGAAGATGGAGATGATGATTTGTTGAGTAAAGACAAAGGAGGCGAAGAAGACGACCATGATACGGCGGGTATTGAACTTTTGGATTTAGCCTTATTGAAGGTTACGACCAATCAGTTTGGTCCATTCTGCTATGGTGATCAAATCATTTATAATATTGTGATATGCAACCAAGGAAGTATTCAAGCAGATAGCATTCAGGTTACTGATTATATCCCTTGCGGATTTATCTATGATGACTTTAATGACATTATCGCTTGGGAGCACGATACCATATTACATCGAGCTACGAGAGACTTTATTGGTACTCTTGATCCAGGGGCATGTGTAAGTACTTCTATATTCTTAAATCTACAGCAATGCTTAGATATGGATATCAATACTTTCACAAACTTTGCTGAAATATCACAGGGCGTTAGTACTGATCCGCAGTATCCAGATATCTTAGATGTTGATAGTTGTACAGATATTATTGAGGATAATGATATTGGTGGTACACCAGATGATCCATTAGAAGATGATGTGATTACTGGAGATAAATGTGCAGGTACGGATGAAGATGATCATGATCCAGAGCGAGTAGAAGTATTTGATTTGGCGCTAAAAAAAGAACTTGTAACAATTAATGATCCGTATAAATATGGTCAGCTCTTACAGTTTGATATAACTGTATGTAATCAGGGTAATGTAGATGCGAGGAATATTGCTGTACAGGATTATCTTCCTGAAGGATTCAGCTTTGATGCTGCAAATAATCCAGGATGGCTTCAAATAGGAGCGTCGCCAGTATATGTTATTCCTAATTCTTTAATACAGGATAATTGTACTACGTTCCCAATTTTCTTAACCATCGAACAAACAGATGGAGGTGAGAAAGACTGGGTGAATTATGCTGAAATAATTTCTGCAACTGATTTGAATGGTGTGGTAAGAAAGGACGCAGATTCAAATCCAGCATCAAACAGTGCAATAGAAAATCTAGTTGAGCCAGATCATGCAGGAGACAATGATATCGAGAGTACAGACAGAGGTGGTGAAGAAGACGATCATGATCCTGCGGGCATCGAATTGTTGGATTTAGCATTGAGAAAGAAAATTGTTACCCCTGGTCCTTTCAAGATTGGAAGTATGGTAGAATTCGAATTCGAAATCTTCAATCAGGGTAGTATACAAGCAAGTGAAATCAAGTTGATTGATTATATACCATGTGGATTAATCTATCAGGATTCTAACGATGATCTTGGATGGGTGCTCAATGGATTTACTGGAAATGCGACTTTCGTAAGACCGGACAGTTTAGAGCCTGGAGATTCGTTTACAACCAACATCAAATTCATGGTTAAAGAATGCGATGAAGATTGTGTCCAAAAATGGACCAATTATGGTGAGATATGGTCTCAAGACAGTGACGATCCAGATTATCCAAACATTGGTGATGTCGACAGTAATACTGACTTTGACCCAACCAATGATGTTGGAGGAACGGTAAGTGTTATAGGTGAAGACAATAACATTGATGGTGACTCATGTGCTGGTGAAGACGAAGATGATCATGATCCAGAACTAGTCCCAGTCTATGATCTAGCTTTACAGAAGAGGTCAACGGTTGATGGCGTAGTAAAGAAGGGCTTATACAGACCTGGTGATATTGTAGATTTCGAAATAGAAATACATAATCAAGGTAGTGTTGATGCCATTAATACTTTGGTAACTGATTATCTCAATTATGGATTCAGTTTTGATCCATTATTGAATCCAGGTTGGACGCAAAACGGTGATTTGATTCAATATACGATTACTCAAGCGATCACTCCTTGTGATTCAGAATTGTTGGTATTGAAGCTGGAGATAATTTCACCGCCAGCTGCCACGCTTGGTGATTGGTACAACGAGGCCGAAATTAGTGGAGGTACTGATCTGTCAGGAACGATAACATGTGATGCGGATAGTTATCCAGATACTGATCCAGATAACGACAACGATCTAGTCGATGGCCCAGACGAAGATGTGATATTTAATTGCGGCGATAATAACGATGATGTTATTGACGAGCATATAGACGATCCATGCGACAGAGGCGATGATGACGAAGATGACAACGATGCTGCGGAAGTGCTTGTTGTAGGTGATCTCTGTGGAACGGTTTGGGAAGACTGTAATGGAGATGGTATCAGAAATGAAACAGGCTATGGAATTCCTGGAATACGAGTAGAAGTATATGATGCCTCAGGTCAGTTTGTGGACTATGCATTGACAAATGGAAATGGATTCTATATAGTCAAAGATTTGATTCCATCAGACTATTACATCAAAGTGATCAAGCCAGATGGCTATGAAGTAACCTTCTTCAGAAAAGGATTATTCTATGATCTAGATAGTGATATCGATGACAGTAATGGTACGTGTACGTCACCAATTTCTTACATCGGAGGAGGTGATTGCGATGCAGGTAATTTCGATGTTGGTTTGTATATGTGTATACCAGTAGGAGAAACCGTTTGGTATGATATCAATCAAAACAATGTATTGGATGCTTTTGAAAATGGCATCAACGGAATGGTGGTCAAAATATTCAGAGAGATGGATGGTGAGTTTATGCATTGGGATACTCAAATTTCAGGGCACAAACCAGGAACCCCTTCAGATGATGGATATTTCAAATTCTGTGTTCCTCCAGGAACGTACTATTTAGAAATTGATATACCTAAATTAGGATTGGTTCTAAATCAAGCCAATGTAGGTCTCAATGGTACTTTGTCTGTAACCAATCTTAATGAAAGTACAGTAGACAATGATTTCCATTTCGGAGGAGTTACCGATCAGTTTACCATTAATTGTGAAGTAGATCAATTGTGTAACATCGGTGCTGGATTCTTCCCAATGGCACAGGTCGGAAATAGAGTTTGGATGGATGACAACGTAGATGGGTTACAGTCGCCAGGTGAGCAAGGTGTTGCAGGTGTAATGATTAAGGCATTTGATAGTAACAATAATGAAGTAAATACAACGACAACGGATGCTAATGGTTTCTACACGATGGATTACTTAGGAATGGATAATTACTATCTTAAAGTGTATCCTCCAGTTGGTACAGGTGTTACAGATATGGATCAAGGTCCAGAGGATCAGGATTCAGACTTTGGCAACATGTATGGGCCAAATACAACAGCTATGATTACGCTTGCTCCTGGTGACAATATTCAAAACATTGATGCAGGATTAAGAAGTGGTGTAGTACCAGTAGAATGGTTGTATGTAGCTGCTGAAAATAGAGGAAAACTGAATGTAGTTTCTTGGGCTACAGGCAATGAAGTAAATGTTAGTCACTTTGAAGTTGAGCGCAGCTTAAATACAGCAAATAACTTTGTTAAGATTGGAGAAAATGTAGATTCAAATTCACCTTCGGAAGGTGCTGAATACAACATTGAGGATCTGGACTTGACATTTGCTGGAGTGTACTATTATAGAATTAAGCAAATAGACTTTAATGGAGAGTATAGTTATAGTGATGTGGTATCAGTTAGAGTGGAGAAATCAAAAAATGATATAGCAATTTATCCGAATCCAGCAGTGGATGAAGTAAATGTTGCAATTGCTCTTGATGAGGCTCAAGAGGTTGAGATGGACTTATATGATGCGAAAGGAAGTCTAGTGATGAAAGGATTGTATAAGAGTTTCCTAGAAAATGGAAGTCATGAATTCAAATTGAATCTCAGAGACATACCTAAAGGAAGCTATTCTATAGCCATAAAATTGAAGAATGAAACAATTCATAAGAAGCTTATGATTTTGTAAACGATTTGTAGTAAAGATTAGGCCCCATCTAATTCTACTTGATAGATTTTAGATGGGGCTTTTCTTTTGTCATATCTGCTAAGCCCTACAGAAGATCATTCTGCACCCTACAAAAGGTACACCTCACAGTCATTTTTAATTTTATGAATAGGTGTTCGCCATTGGTATACGAGTCTTTTTCAAACTGATTGAAAGAATGGCACAAAAATTGACATATTATAATTATTTTTAATATGTTTTTCAAAATGTAACCCTTACCAAAAAACCCAAACACCTTAAAACCATTTTGAATTTGCCCTTTTTGGTCAAGATTGTGAACCTTAAAGAAAACGACATGAACTACTTTTTACGATCCTTGTTTTTGGTACTCGGAATGATTTCATTTGCCACAAACAGCCATGCACTTACACTTACACTTAATCCATCCACTATTGGTTGCGGGACCACAACCATAAATGGAACATTTGATTGCTCTTTTAATGGTACAGTTGTCGTCAGTGTATCTGGTGGTGTTGAACTTGATGCTGCTTCCCCTTCCATCACTGTTGCTGGTGGTGTGATGTCTTTTGATCTCATTGTGGAGGCCACTGATGCTCTTTCTTTTACTTTCTCAGGAGTTGTCATTGCAAGTAATTTACCCTGTGCTGCGGTAAACACCAATTTTAGTACGGCTATGACGCATACCTGTATTTTGCCCCCCAACGATGAATGTGCGAATGCTAAGGCTTTGCCTATCGATTATCTTGCATGTGGTGGTTTTACACTAACAGATACAGATAATACTTCTGATAGTGGTACACCTCCAAGTTGTGGAGGGGCAGGATATGTTGACTTGTGGTATGAGTTTGTAAGCAATGGGTCATCTGTGACTATAGAGATGGATGAATTTCCTGGGAACTTAGCCTTTGTCGCGCTTTACGAAGGAACTTGTGGCGGAACACAAGTAGCTTGTGGTTTATTATCCATATACGGATCCAAAGATCTGCCCGTTGGGGGATTGACTGCTGGTACTACATACAAAGTACAAGTATTGCATATCCCTGGAGAATCTGGTCCAGAGCAAGAAATCTGTGCCTTTAATAATGTGGTGGTTGCATTGGATAATAACGAGTTGGAAGTAAAGTACGAAGAGGGAAAGGTTGACCTCATTTGGGAGGATCACAGTAAAACTGGCCAGCAATATGAAATTTATCGCTCTGCAGCTGATGAATTGTATTTCGAAAAGATTGGTGATCAGCATGCCGAGGGAAAAGAAGGATATGCACAGTACCGTTACTCAGATTCAAATGTAGAATTTGGAATAAGTTATGTGTATAAGGTGATAAAATTAAATGAAGATGGTGGGGTAATGTATGAAGCGCAACGTTCGATTTATATAGATGATCCTGAGCTATTGGACGAAAATTCGATGAAAATTTATCCAAATCCTTCGATGGGTCAAGTCAATATGTTCGTCAACAGTTCTCAAAGAGAAGTTGCCAACATAGAAGTTGTGGATCTGCAAGGAAGGGTTTTGCATGCTTTTAACTATCACCTCGCCTTAGGAGAAAATAATATCGAGTTTATGTTGACAGATCTACCCATAGGTTTGTATACCGTGCGCATGAGAACTTCTAGCTTCCAACAATCCCAAAAGCTGATAAAGAAATAACACACCCTTCTAGCTATAACGGTAAGGTTTACTCATGAAAAATGAGTAAACCTTATTTTTATTATGAATACTTCGATTTATTGTGCTCAAATATTTTATTAAAATAAATTAACATATTATGAAAAAATATAATATGTTTTGTATATTGCATCGGATTTCAGTGTAAACTGACGTCGTCCTACCTCACAAACAGTACAAAATCAAAAGGGATATCCCTCCTTTTTGATCA
The DNA here is from genome assembly GCA_020627705.1 of Saprospiraceae bacterium. Taxonomy (GTDB): domain Bacteria; phylum Bacteroidota; class Bacteroidia; order Chitinophagales; family Saprospiraceae; genus JAHDHU01. The sequence continues at coordinate 53,478 of JAHDGJ010000019.1, read as the reverse complement.
TCCTTTTTACAGTAAAACTGAGAGCTCAGGGTCTTTTTGGACTTTGACTCAAAACCCAAACTCAGTTTAAAATTTAGGTCTATCTCATAGTTGACTTCGAAGTATTTCGGAGAGCTGGAGTATAGATTTTAATTATTTGTAACTGTAAACATTTAAATCTATTCAGATGAATACGTACGTAGATTCCTTCGTAAGAAACGCTTACAAGAGAACTTCTTTAATGGTAATTTTCGCCTTTACCGTTATCTGCGGTCATGCGCTCTCATTCAATTTTGATGAGCTAAGTGACAAATCAAAAAATCTTTACACTGCCTACGAAATGGCAGAATGTGAAGATGAAGCAATTTTATGGGGAGCTTTTGTTTCTTCATTAAATCAGCAATCCAACGCTTCTGCCATGATGATGGAAGTGACCGAATGCCAAAGAGTTAGCTCTTGCGAGGGCGATGCCGAACAGTATTCGAATGGAGGTAATTTGCAAGTTTGCGGCGATCCAGCACTCACAGATTTAGATCTCGGAGTCCAAGCGGGTAACTTAAACGTTACTGCTATGAATTTCGGGGGTTGGATGATTCCCGCTGGTGCTACCATTATAAGTGCAGACATACAATTTACAGCTTTGTCTGCTTCTGTTGGACCTGCAGCATTTACTATACGAGGAGAAGCAGCGGATAATCCGCCTTTGTACAGTACAACAAACGATGTGGTCTCACGTGTAGGTACTGCCGCATCGGTGCCATGGTCTCCTGGTTCTTGGTTTAACCAAGGCGATGCAGGTGCAGCGCAACAGACACCAGATTTATCTGCGATTATTCAAGAAATAGTGAACCGACCAGGATATGTAATGGGTAATAACATTGCACTTTTTCTTTCTGGAAAAGGGGAAAGACAGGCCTATGATTTTGGAAATGATCCAAGTCTAGCCCCAGAGTTGTGTATTACGTACGAGGTGCCTGAAGAGAATACGGCAACTTGTGATGGTTGTCCGGACATCAGTGTGGTGTCATTAGATGGAGTTCCAAATTTCCCTACAGTAGATTTATTAAACTTGTGTTCATCGCCAGATACAGCAAGTATTTTAATATATAATGGAGGTGAGTGTATGTTGCAAAATGTTGAACTTACTTTGACTTTGGATTCAGGACTGTCATATGGCGGTTTTGTATTCATGGACATGAATAGTACAGGAATGGGAACAGTTATGCCATCTGACTTATCTGATCTCACCGTACCGGTGTTTACAATTTCTGAAATTGACTCCGCTGCGGCTTATATTGTTAATGTAGCGATTCAAGCAGATTGTGATGTAGATACAGAATCGGAGCAAGATATTAATTTTGATGCTGAAGTAAGTTTTACCTATAACGATTCTAATGGATCCACACCAACCTGTACTGAAGGGATAACAGAAGTTGGAGCTTATAACTCAGGGATTAGAGTTCCTGTTTTGAACGTACGGACCGTATCACCCCAAGATTTGGACTTAACCCAATCTGATACCCCTGGTTGTCAAACATTGACAGTTTCTCAAGATGGAATTCAAGCCTTTTTGGACGAGTATCAATTTACCATCCAGGGGTTAGATCAAAGTTTATATACGCTTGAGAGCATCACTATAAACGGACAATCGGTCCCCGCAGGCGACATCTCATATGACGCTTCAAGTATGACAGCTGCAGTTTTGGTGACTGGTAACTATATGACTCAAGCCAACAACAATATGCTCTTTGATGCTGATGAGTTGATGACCATAGAAATTTGTTATTCTGTTGAAGGGTGTGTAGACGATGCAAATTTTTTGACCTATAGCGCATTTTATGGATGTAATAACAAAATCTGTGGTGATGTTTCTTCCATGCAAGGGGCGCTTGACTTTAAACCAGATTTTGGAGCAGGAGTTTCTGCAATGAGTGCCAATGTAATGTATGGAGGTATTTGTGGAGCAGATATGAGTTATGACATTGTACTAACAAGTCAAAATTCTGATCCATTGGATGGACTATGGGAAGATCTCATTATCAAATACAAAGCATGTCTTTTAAATAATACAGAATTAACAAGCCTTCAAATCAATGGAACTGCGGTTCCTACAGATGTTTGGTCTATTGCAGATGGAACATTAACCATTGATCTCACACAAAACACCACAGACTTTGACGGAGCTGGAGGTTTGACTGACGAAGATGGAGATGGCATTTTTGATGATTTGCCTGGGGGCAATACTATTACCATCTCTACGACCATTGATATAGGGTGTTTTGGAGCTGGAACAGGATGTTCTGCTTTGGCATGTTCCTTAACAAATGTTGAAGTAAATGGTAAAAGAAACTGTGGCCAAGATTTTCAACAATTTGCTTCTTTAGCAGGCGAAGGATCTATTAGCTTCTTTTATGGAGCAGAGGGCTCAACAACCAATTCTGTTCCAACGCCGGGTTACGGTATTCCTATTACGGAGGTGGTAGAAACGACTTGTGATGTATGGGCGCCAACGGTCAATGGCTATGAGTTTTCGTATGACTTTGGTCTAAACAACATTGCCCCATGTATGGGTGGTGATATTTATATGGAAATCTACGTTTCTGCCAATGGCAATAGAATAAATAACATTAGATATACGGAAGGCAGTGCAACATATAACGGGGCACCCGTACCTGGCGCTTCAGGAATGTGGGACATCATCGATATAGGTGGTGGTTTAACCGATACGGTAGGATATATATTGACTATACCCGCTGGTGACCCTATGGCTACCACACATGATTATTTCTTTAATCTAGATTATCAAGGAGACTGTTTCCCATGGGATTATACTTATTTGAGTTACTCTGTAATTGAAGAATGTAGTGCTTGTGATGGTGATGAGCCATGTAAAATTACAAGAGCCTGTGATACGGCTCAGTCCTATATAAGATGGAGAGGATGCGATTGTGTTTGTGCGATACGACCGTATGTAGAAGAGGCGTATCGTACGCAATATGGTTATGCGGATAAAGCCATGACCATACCTTTGACCAAAGATGATGTACCAGAGCAAGATAGAAACAGATACTTACCTGGGGATACAATGTATGCACGAGTGGCCTACGAAATTCTTGATGCAGATGTCTTTTATGAGGCTGATGGAAGATGGGGCTTCAGAATTCGTGATTATAATTGGGACTCACCTCTTAGAATTGATAAGAATAGTTCTCAATTTTTAAATTGGTATCATTATGATGAGTCTGAAGGGACAACAACGGCAATAGGACTTCCAGATTGTTTTGATAATTACCCAGATGCAACTCGAGATAATACATATTATCCAGGAATTAGGATGAGTAATATGGGGGTCGATAGGACTACAGGAACTTGGTCTACAACTGCCCAACAAACTGCATACGGTGCATGTTTATCGGATCCTGATATAAACCCAGAATTTCCGGCAGAAAGTGCTGCAAATTATGAAATGACAAATCATACTTGTTCTGACGCTACCACATATACCTTGTTTGATGTTTACTGGGGAATACCTGATGAATGTGGAACAGATGAAGGATTTGGAGCATCAGCTTGGGAGGATGATTTTAGTGAGGATGCTCACAATACGTGTCATGCAGATTTCCTAGCTCAATATCCGTTGGCTGATGGTGATATAATATATTTCGATTACAATTTTGTCATGATGGAAAATCCCAATGTGGAATTGGCGATGCTAAACGGAGTTACTCCAATTACGAACAATTATTTATATCCATCAGCCTATGTTTCAAAAATTGATGAAGCTACTTGCCGTAACTCTCAGGTAGCTGGATCATGCCCAACCTCATTTCCATTTGAAGGTCACTTGCCAGGTCCTGTGACTGTTGCTCCAGATGTATTGGTTACGGATTGTGATATTGATGTAGAGTATTCTTTCCAGTTACAAAATGGAACTCCTGAGGTGGACGTGGCTGCTGGCGAATTGCCTTGGTACGAAAACGAATACCGTCCATTTATGGCGACAGAATATTTACAGTTTTCTTTCCCCAACAATATGGTGTATCAAGATAATGGAGTGATTGTTATGCCGGATGGGTCAGAAGTACCGCTGCCAAATCAGTATATCGATCAAACTGCAGGTAATTTAACTTGTATTACGGATGCCAGTGGTGGCTTGTGTTGTGTTGCTGCCGATAATAACGAATTGGCATCAGTAAGAATTAATGATGCCGATTATAATTTGGCCAAACAAATACCATATTATAGAGGAGACCAATCCTGTAATCCGGGTACAAATGATTTGTGTAACATCAATGCATTTGTACATAAAGGTGGTGATCCATTTCCTTTATTACCCGTAGGTGGTCAGGAGCAATGTGATTATAAATTAAAATACCAATTATCTGCTCTATGTCCAGAAGATGTCATGAGTTCAGATTTCCAATTGAGTTATCAGTTTGCTAATCCATATTTGCCGACGCTTTCAACGAACAATACGTATCAATCCTGTGGATTATTGGATGGAAATATTTATCCAGGGTCTCATATTGAAAGGTATATAGATAATCCATATGGATCCTCATGTGATAGTTATCCAGGAGTTGCTCCTTCAGGATGTTTAGTATATTGGGGTAATATAAATATTAATCCCGATTGTTCGCCAGAGGCTGTTAACCCGAACAGACAAACGGGGACTAGTGTGACAACGCCAGACAACTTTATTGACAACAGTTTGGATTTCCCTCCTTTACTTACGGATGTAGATCGTTTATTGATTCCTGATGAGGCAGGAGTAAATGAATTTAACGAATATACCGTATGTGCGGGTACGACAGGAGGTGGTGCCACACACGAGAATGTGGTGACCAGTATAGAAATTCCCAATTCAATTCAATTTATTGATGTGCAAACTACTGGTGGCACTTCTTTGCCTTGGACCTTGGCACAAACCACACCGACTTCAAATATTTATGCGGTAGAAAACAGTGATTTGGCACCAGGCGAATGTGAAACTATTGTAATTGTTACTGAGCTGCTCTTCTGTCCAGTAGGTCTTGATGTAGAGACTCGAATTTGTGCCAGTACGGTTAGTGGTTGTTTAGAGCCAGCGAAAGCTGCGGCGCTTAATGCTGCTGGAGAGGGCTGTGATGTGGTAGACGCCTGTTATGAGTATGTTGCGGAAGAAGCTGATCTCCAGGTAGAATGGGATCCACAGCCGTCAGGTGAGTACGGATTGTGCGATGTCATAGATATGGGCGTACGTATTAAGAACGTAAAGCCTGCGGTTCTTACAAATCTAACTTTAGACTTTTGGTTCCCTGCAGGATTAAATTATGTACCGGGTTCTTGGCAAGCATGTTATCCAGGTGGACCAACAAATGTAGGAGCTTGTGTATCTATTCCTGATCCAACGGCAATGCCAGGTGAAAATTTAGTGTTTGGAGAAAATTATTCATACGACGATATGTCTGTGATTAATAGTTTTATAAACAGTCAAGGACTACCAGGTATTAATGCAAGTCAAGACAGCAACAGACTTCAAATATTGTTTCAAGCTGAAACGGTTTGTAATGAATTTGTTTCTGGTACAAGCGTATATCATCAGGCTTGGGCGGCTGATCCTTGTGAAGCAACCGTGCAGTCAATGTTTGTAGATAGTGATCCGATCATTATCGAAAATGCAAATCCAAACGATTTCGCCCAATTCTTCGTATTTGCAGAGCCGGCTCAAGCAAACTGTGGCGAAGAAGCAACATTGGTGTTGACATATTTAAACATATCTCCTTTTGGTGAAAGTCAAGAAAGTTTAGTCTGTATTGACTTAGAAACGGAGACCTTTGATTATATGTCAGGAAGCGTAATGTGGTTAGCACCTACGTCCCATACTCCGACTATTACAGAGACAATGAATGGAACGATTACCGAGGTTTGTTTTGATATACCCGATGGGATTGGTCCCGGGGAAGCGTTCCAAATCAGTATTGATTTTAGTATTCCGGAAGACATTGATTGTGGAGGTCAAGATTTAGGTGTAGCAGTAACAAGTGAAATCATGGATCAATCCTGTGCGGCACAAGGTGAGATGTGTAGTGTCTATGTTTTGAACTCTGTAAACCCACAAATCACTGTTGATTTCTTACCACCATTGAATGTAAACGATCAGACCTTGATGACCAAGTGTCCAAATGCAGACGGTACCGTAGAGTTATGTTATGATGTAGAGTTAGAGAACCCTGGTGCCTTCTACAATGGCGATGTGATGATTAAGTTGATCAGAGATGTGAACCAAAATGGAATCATCGATGATCCGATCATTGATCCAGAAATCGCGAATATGAGCCATTTTGTATTGCTTAATACTGGAGAAACAACGATCCTTTCCGGATGCTTCACAGTGAGTGATGCAGAATCTTGTCCAGTATTCTTAATGATCATGCAAGACACAGATTGTGTGTGTGATGCTTTGGATTACTACTACGATAGTATTGAGCCAGCCATTACCGATGACATGCAGACAGAATATACGCTTTGTACTGGTATTCCATTTGGCATTGAGCAATGTCCTTCTTGGGATTACGCCGTATCGCCAGCAGCAGGAGCTTCTGTTGTTCCAAATGCGGCAAACGACAGTTTATATATTACTATAAACCCTGGATTTGGTGTTACGGCTCCTGTAGTATTGACAGTAACCAGTCAGTCTGGAGGATGTGCAGAGTTTAATTTCCCAATCGAATTGTACAGCTTGGCTGACTTTACTTTTGGACCATTTGCTGGGGTTGATGCATGTTCTGATGGATGTCAACAATTGTCACTCAACATACCTTCTCAATATGAAAGCAGTGTAACCGTTGAATGGTTCCCGAACCAATATTTGGACGACAATACAAGCTTGACACCAACGATATGTGACCCTCAGGCAGATGTAGATTACTTTGTTCAATTGACCTTTACAAACCCAGATGGATCGACATGTATGTATGACGCCACATTCCCTGTGGTTGTTGATGATCCATTGGTGGAAGAGGTAATCGAAAATGGTAACTTATGTAATGAGACACAAGCTACACTTACTGCACCTTCTGGTTACAGTACGTATACTTGGATTAGAATTAATCCAGATGGTACAGAAACTGTGGTGGCTACAGGTAGTGATAATACTTATACGGCGACTGAAGAAGCAAGATACTATGTCACCTATACTAATTTAGGACAGACATGTGCCAATAGAAGTAATGAATTTATTGTCAACGAATGTATCCTATTGGATAAGTCAATTACAAGCATAGTTCCGACTGGAAATCCAAATGAGTACATGGTGAGTTATACTATCAATGTAGAAAATCCAGGAACTTTACCAGGTGAATATGACCTGTATGATGTGCCAGGATTTGATACAGATATCGTAGCAAGTTCGGCAAGTTATTCCTCGAATGCTCCAGGTGTTGCAGGTGGTGGATTAGCATTGCCAGCACCAGCTGCCCCAGGGTGGTTATTAGGAAGTGATGTAGTAATCAATGCTACAACAACGCATACATATACTGTAAACTTCATTGTAACCATAGATTTGGCAGACGGCACCGTAGGAGATGATATGTACACGTCATGTGGTCAAGGATCAGGACCTGCAAATGCTGGACCTGGTGAAGGACTTTACAACGAGGCTAGTCTGGACTTGGATGATGATCCAACAACTCCAGAACAAGAAGATGATGATTGTGGCGAATTGCCATACTTGACATTAGAAAAGAATCATGTGAGTACAGTGGAGACAAGTCTCAATTGTTATGACGTGACATACCAAATATATGTTGAAAATTCAGGTGGAGCAGATGGTCAGTACGACCTAACGGATGATCCTAATTTTGATGATGATTTCCAAATTACTGCTGCGATCTATACCACAGATGCGGTTGGTAACCCAGGGGGTTCTTTACCAACAACTACCAGCTTTTATACTTTGGCCAATGACCAAGCTATTGCACCAGGTAAGATTGATGAGTATGTAATCGTGATCGGAGTTTGCCTTGATCTGGAAGATCCTGCAAGCCCAGGCGACGAAACCTACACAGAATGTGGAAGCGCAACTCCAGGAAGCCCAACAAATGGTGAAGGATTGTATAACATTGCTGGTTTAGATGTAAACAATGATGGAACAACAGATTTGACCGATGATGCTTGTGATGATGTCCCTTACTTAGTATTAACCAAAGAGTTAATTGGTATGGAAGCCATTCAGGCAGATGGTTCATTTAATGTGACCTATAAAATAACTGTTGAAAACCTTGGTGGTGGTGATGGTGAATACGATTTATTCGATTTACCACAACCAGACGATGACATTACATTTAACAGTGCAAGCTTTACGAGTGATGTTCCTTCAAGTGGAACCTTGCCTACAACCATTCCTGCAAGTCCAGGCTGGGTATTAGCAACGGATGAAGCTATTGCTGGATTTGGTAAACATTGCTATACTGTATCTACCAATGTAAGCATTGACTTATTCGATGGTGTAGTTGGTGACGATACCTATACGGAATGTGGAGAAGGTGGAGAAGATCCAGGTGAAGCTGGTGAGGGCCTCTTCAATGAAGCCTTGTTAGATGCAAATAACGATGGTACTATTGATCTTATCGATGATACGTGTGGAGACATCAGTGATTTAATGATGACCAAAGATCTAGTAAGTGTCAGTGAGCAAAAAGCTGATTTGTCATACGATGTTACCTATAAAGTAACAGTTACAAACTTTGCAGGATCGACAGGTACCTACGATTTGTATGATTTACCCGTATTTGATAGCGATATCGTAATCAATAGTGCAAGTTACACAAGTGATATACCATCATCAGGAACCCTAAGTGCAGTACCTCCGGCAGCGCCAGGTTGGGTATTAGCGGATGACCAAACGATAGGAAGTATGGGTGTACATTGCTTTACGATAATTGTAAATGTGAGTATGGATCTCTTAGCAGATGTTCCAGTAGGTGATAATGACTATACTGCATGTGGTGAAGGAACTGGCGGTGTAGCGGGACCTGGACAAGGTTTGTATAACATTGCAAGTTTGGATGACAACAATGATGGAGTTATTGATGATGACGATGATGCGTGCGGAGATTTACCTTTCTTGGTATTGACGAAAACGCATACTTCGACTACCGAAACTAGTCTAAATTGTTATGATGTAGTTTATACTGTAACAGTAGAGAATATTGGAGGTGCACCAGGTACATATGATTTGGTAGATGATCCAATGATTGATGCCGATTTCACAATAAATTCTGCAGGTTATACAACTGATGCAGTTGGAAATCCAAACAATGCATTAGCACCGAATCCAAGTACATATGAGCTGGCTGATGATCAAGCTATAGCTGCAGGTAAATTAGATACTTATACAGTGACTATAAACGTTTGTCTCGATTTAGAAGATGGTGGAGCAGTTGATGGAGGTAATGATATTTACGATGGAAGTTGTGGAACCGCTAATGGTCCTACAGATCCTACATCAGGTGAAGGCTTATATAACGAGGCTACTTTAGATACTAATAATGACGGTACTCCAGACCAAGAAGCAGAAGCATGTGATGATGTTCCTTATTTCTTATTGGATAAAGAACAATTAAGTGCAACTGAGCAGCCAGACGGTACTTGGAATATTGTATACAAAATAACAGTTGAAAATATAGGAGGAGCAGCTGGTCAGTATGACTTGTTCGACGAGCCTCAATTTGATAATGATATCAATATATTATCAGCAAGTTATACTAGTGATGCAGGACCTTCAAATCCAGCATTACCAATAGCAGTCCCAACAGGTGGTTGGGTGCTAGCAAACGATCAGGCCATCCCAGCTTTTGACATGGACATGTACACCCTTACAGTCAATGTAGATTACGATTTCTTTGATGCGGCAGCTCCTGGAGACGATACGTATACGTATTGTGGAGATGGAGGTGCAGAGCCAGGAGAAGCTGGTGAGGGATTGTTCAATGAAGCAACATTAGATACTAACAATGATGGTACTATTGATCTCGTTGATGAAACATGCGAAGACCTAGAGGTTTACGATCTTGCATTGACCAAAGTAACTACCTCAACAGGACCATATACATGGGGAGATCCTGTAACCTTCGAAATAGAAGTTTACAATCAGGCTCCAATGACAGTGACTGATATTGAGGTTACTGATTATATACCATGTGGTTTTACTTATTTATCATCAAATGATCCAACGTGGACTTATGATGCTGCGACAGGAAATGCAACAACGACGCTTGCAGGTCCATTGGCAGCTGGTCAAACGGCTACAGTTTTAATTACACTGGAATTAACGCAGTGCTATACAGATCCTGCTGATGCTTGGACAAACCATGCAGAAATTAGTGCATTCGAAGATGAGTTTGGTGATCCTGCTACAGATGTAGACAGTACTCCAGATGACACGAATGGAAATGATCCTGGAGGTAATCCAGATGGAAATTCTGATGATGTTGTTGACGGTGACGGTACAGGTACTCCTGGAGACGACAATCCTAATACGGATGAAGACGATCACGATCCAGAATTTGTAGAAATCTTCGATTTAGCATTGACGAAAACAATTACAAACGAAGGACCATACAATTGGTTAGATGATATCACTTTTGATATCAATGTGTTCAATCAAGGAAATGAATTTGCAGACAATATTGTAATTACAGATTACTTCCCAAGTTGCTTTACTCTAAATGATTCAGATTGGACCGACAACGGAAACAGTACCGCTAGCATTTTGCTAAGTGTAGCAAATGGAGGTTTAACAGCTCCATTGGCACCTGGTCAATCGATTACGGTTCCGATTACACTTACTGTAGGAGTTTGTAGCTCACAAGAGCAAATAAACTTCGCTGAGATTACGAGTGCAACAGATGAAGATGGTAATCCTGAAGCAGATGTAGACAGTACTCCAGATGCTACCAATGGTAATGATGCTGGTGGTGAAGAAGACACTGGTAGTGATGATGTAACTGGTGGAGATGGTACTGGCACTCCAGGTGATGAGGATCCATTAACTGATGAAGATGATCACGATCCAGAAGATGTGATTGTAGAAGTTCCAATTTGGGATTTAGCACTGATCAAGACCCTCAGTCTTGGACAACCTAATCCTGTAGAGATCGGAGATCAAGTGAGCTTTGATATTCAAGTACTAAACCAGGGTACGGAGTCTGTGGATAATATAGTAATCACTGATTATATACCAGCATGTTTATCATTGGCTGATCCAGATTGGACAGACAATGGAGACGGTACTGCGAGCATTGAGTTAAGTGTAGCTAACGGTGGTTTAGCTGGCCCATTATTGCCAGGACAACAAGTTCTTGTAGATATAATCTTTACAGTTGACGCATGTGCTTCAGGTACATTGATGAACTGGGCAGAGATTTCAGACTTTACAGATGAGTTTGGTGATCCTCAAGAGGATGATGACAGTACGCCAGATGATAATCCAGACAACGACTTCTTCGGAGGTGATGACACAGTAGATGAAGACGGAATGAATGGAGGAGACGAAGATGATCATGATCCTGCAGATATTACAGTTATTGATCCAGTAAATGATCAATTTGATTTAGCTCTTACCAAAACATTGTCAGCTGGACAAGCTGCTAATGTAGGAAATGGCGCGACTGTTACATTTGATATAACAGTTGTAAATCAAGGAAATGTTGCTGCAGATAATATTGAGTTAGTAGATTACATGCCTGCTTGTTTTGATCTAAATGATCCAGACTGGACAGACAACGGTGATAATACTGCAAGCATTTTATTAAGTGTTGCAAATGGTGGTTTATCTACTCCATTACAGCCAGGTATGCAGATTATTGTGCCAATCACAATAACAGTTAACAATTGTCCTGCGGGTCCAATTGTAAACTACGCAGAGATTGCTGATGCAACAGACGAAAATGGAGATCCAGTAACGGATATCGATAGTACACCAGATGACACCAACGGTAACGATGCTGGTGGTGCAGAAAACACTGGTAGTGATGATGCTACAGGAGGAGACGGATCTGGAAACCCAGGTGATGGAGATGCGACTACGGATGAAGATGATCATGATCCAGAGGAGATTATTATCGATCCTACAGCACCTATGGATTTTGATTTGGCCTTAACTAAAGTTTTGGATCCAGCTCAAAATGTGCCAGTAATTAATGGTGACCTTGTAAACTTTGACATTACTGTCTTTAACCAAGGAGACGTTCCAGCGGATAACATAGAGATTACAGACTATATGCCTAGTTGTATGACCCTTGCTGATCCAGATTGGACCGACAATGGCGACGGTACAGCATTTATATTATTGAGCGTGGCAAATGGAGGGTTGGTTTCCCCACTTGCGCCAAATGCACAAATAACTGTGGAGATTACTCTACAAGCTATGAGTTGTACTCAAGGTACGGTTACTAACTGGGCTGAGATTAGTGGTGCTACGGATGGAGCAGGAAATCCAGTGACTGATATTGACAGTACGCCGGATGATGATCAAGGTAATGATGCATACATGACAGATAATGATACATCAGGTGATGGGACAGATGATGAAGATGACCATGATCCTGCAGAAGTGCCAATTGGTCAACAATGTATTAAGCCTACATTGAGTGGTTCATTGATGGAATGTGCAGGAAATGTATATAGTATAACCTTCTTTAACAGCCAAGGATCAACGGTTACTTCTAGTGCAGGTACTTTAGGTGCTACGACTGTAACTAATATTCCGCTTGGAGTAGATGTAACGCTTACCGCTACATTATTTGATGGTTGTGAGACTGTAATCATAATAGAAGGCCCAGATACTTGTCCTTCGACATGTGAATTCCCAGAATTGACAGTGGGTCAGCCATTATGTGATGGTCAGAATTTCTATACAGTATCCTTTACATGGGATGGAAACGGAGTGTTCTCTAACAGTGCAGGTACAGTTAGCGGTAATACTATTATCAATATTCCTATTGGAACAGATGTGGTAGTAACAGCTACAGATGGTGATTGTGTGTCAACAAGAACAGTAGAGTCTCCAGAAGATTGTATTGATCCTTGTGAGAATCCAGCGATCAGTATCAGTGGACCAATTTGTAATGCAGATGGTACACCATTCTACAGTGTGAATTTTGTGGCAAGCCCAGGTGCTACTGTAACTAGTGATTTAGGTACACTCGGAAACGGAGTGATTACAAATATTCCTTCTGGTCAGGATGTGACAATTACCGCAAGCATTACGGGTTGTCCAGATAAGATTGTAACAGTTCCTGCTGCAGTTTGTGAGCCTTGTGTCAAGCCAGTATTAACCCTAGGTAATACAGAGTGTGATGGAAATACATACAGCATTACTTTCTACAATAGTGCTGGATCTACAGTAACTGCAGATGCAGGTACGGTGGGTGCAGGAGTAATTACTGGAATTCCAGTAGGTACGAATGTTGAGGTAATTGCAACGAGTTCACCAGGATGTGAAACAGTACTTGATGTATTAGGGCCTACAATTTGTCCTACCAATTGCGAGTATCCATTATTGACAGTAGGTCAACCACTATGTGATGGTACAAACTTCTATGAAGTGTCGTTTACATGGGATGGACTAGGAAACTTCAGTAACTCAGCAGGTACAATAAGTGGAGATAAGATTGTTGATATTCCAATTGGCACAGATGTAGTCGTAACAGCTGCTAATGGCAACTGTTCAGTAAATGTTTTGGTGACTTCTCCAGTTGGATGTGAAAACCCATGTGAAAATCCGGCGATTAGTTTGAGTGGACCTATTTGTGCGATCAATGGAAGTGAGTTCTATAGTGTTAATTATACGGCTACTCCAGGAGCAACAATTAGCGTGAATGCAGGTACGGATACAGGAAGTGCCATAGTGGGAATTCCTTCAGGTACTGATCTAATAATCACTGCTTCAATTGCAGGATGTGCTGACAAAGTAGTTACAGTGCCTTCTACAGAATGTGGTACTTGTATCAAGCCAGTATTAACTCTCGGTAATCCTGATTGTACGGGTAACGTGTATAGTGTTACTTTCTACAATAGTGTAGGTTCAACAGTGAGTTCTACTGCGGGTACTGTGGGAGCTGGAGTAATTACCAATATCCCAGTAGGTACGGACATTACAGTAACGGCAGAGGTTACACCTGGTTGTGTAACTGTCCTTGACTACGTTGGTCCAGATGTATGTCCAGTTGGTTGTGAATTCCCAGAATTGACTGTTGGTCAGCCACTATGTGATGGTACTTCAATGTACGCAGTATCCTTTACTTGGGATGGTGTTGGTTCATTAAATGCAAGTGCAGGGGTAATCAGTGGTACAGATGTGATTAATATACCAATAGGCACAGACTTAATAATGACTGCTACAGATGGTGCATGTGATACAGAAGTAGTGGTACCTAGTCCAGAAGATTGTGAAGATCCTTGTGTGAATCCTGATATTAGTATCAGTGGTCCGATTTGTGCGACAGATGGATCCTCATTCTATCAAATAAACTTTATAGCAACGCCAAGCGCTACAGTAACTTCAGACTTTGGAGTAGTTGGAGTAGGAGAGGTAACTAATATTCCTTCAGGAGTAGATGTTACTGTTACAGTAAGTAAGCCAGGATGTGATGATAAAATAGTTACAGTTCCAGCGGCAGAATGTGGGCTTTGTATAGAGCCAGTATTAACTGTTGGTATTGATGAATGTGATGCCACTGGTTACGATGTAACTTACTATACTAGTGCAGGAGCTACGGTTACTTCCAATTTTGGAACTGTAACGGCTACACAAATAGTCAATGTGCCTTTTGGTGTAACGCTTGTTGTAACTAGTGAGATTACAAGTGATTGCGAAACTGTATTGGAAGTTCCAATACCTGCAACGTGTCCTTCAAGTTGTACTTACCCAGAATTAACTGTGGGTCAGCCAATTTGTGATGGAACAGCGCTATGGGAAGTATCCTTCACTTGGGATGGAGTAGGAAGTATATCAACTTCGGCTGGAACAATTTCAGGAAACGATATTGTAGGAATTCCAGTTGGTACGGATCTAACAGTAACAGCTACTGACGGAGCATGTGTAACCACAGTGTTTGTGGCTGCTCCAGAAGATTGTAATGTGCCATGTGTGAATCCTGAAATTAGTGTCAGTGGTCCAATATGTGCTACTGATGGAAGCCCATTCTATGAAGTTAATTACAATGTAACGCCAGGTTCTATTGTTACTGCAAATGTTGGCCTAGTAGGCGTAAACAGCATAACATTAGTGCCATCAGGTGTTGACTTAGTAATCACAGTTGCAAAGACAGGATGTCCTGATAAGATTGTAACTGTTCCTGGAACAGATTGCGGAATTTGCCAGGTGCCTGAATTAACAGCAGGTAATACAGATTGTTCTAATGGAACGTATGATGTTGTATTCTACACAAGTGTGGGTACAGCAGTAAGTGCTTCAGCCGGAACAATTTCAGGAAACGAAATATTGGCAATACCAATTGGTGTAGATGTAGTAATTACAGCCTCTACAGAGCCTGGATGTGAAACAGTACTTACTGTAGAATCACCAGCGACATGTCCTACTACATGTGAATTCCCAGAATTGACATTAGGACAACCAATATGTGATGGCAACAATAATTATGAAGTATCCTTCACTTGGGATGGAAATGGAAGTTTGAGTAATAACTTCGGTACGATTTCAGGAAACACAATTACTAATATTCCAATTGGACAAAACATTGTCTTAACTGCAACTGATGGAGCATGTGTGACTGAAGTCACAGCAGCTTCTCCAACGGATTGTACTGAGCCTTGTATTAATCCTGATATTAGTGTGAGTGGCCCGTTATGTGAAAATGGATCTACTTACTTGGTAAACTTCACGGTAAGTGCAGGTGTTACAGTAACCTCTGATTTGGGAACTGTAGGCGCGGGTACAATTACTGGAATCCCTTCAGGTCAAGATGTTACTATTACAGCATCAATACCTAATTGTGATGACGAAGTAATCGTGGTGCCAGCAGCAGTTTGTCAAGTATGTGAAGTGCCAGTATTATCTACACTAAATGTAGAATGTGAAGGAAACTTCTATTCAGTTGTATATTACAACAGTGTAGGTTCAACTGTGACGTCAAGTGCAGGTACAGTTGGAGCAGGAGTAATAACTAATATTCCAATTGGAGTAGATATTACGATTACTGCAACCACAGTTCCTGGATGTGAGACCACTATAAATGTTAATGCACCGGATACATGTCCTTCGGATTGTGAATTCCCTAATTTGACAGTAGGTCAACCTATATGTGATGGAGTGAGCTTCTATGAGGTATCCTTCACATGGGATGGAAACGGTACGTTTAATAATAATGCAGGAATTGTAGGTACCAATACAATATTTAATATTCCAATTGGTACTGATTTGATTGTTACTGCAATTGATGGAGCATGTGTTGCTGAGGCAATTGTTGAAAGCCCAACGGATTGTGATGATCCTTGTGTGAATCCAGCGATCAGTATCAGTGGTCCTGAATGTGCAATCAATGGCTCAATGACCTATACTGTAAATTACACTGCAAGTGCAGGGGCTACAGTAACGTCTAATTTGGGTACAGTAAGTGCAGGAAGCATTTCAGGAATACCTTCAGGTCAAGATGTGACAATTACGGTTACTTTAGCAGGATGTGATGATAAAGTGGTAGTAGTGCCTGCAGCAGATTGTTCTCAAACATTTGACCTCGCTTTGGTTAAAACATTAGCTTCAGGTCAATCTGCGAATGTTCCTCCAGGATCATCCGTAACGTTTGAGGTAAGCGTCTTCAATCAAGGTGAAGTAGCGGCAGATAATATTGAAATCATTGATTACATGCCTTCTTGTGCTACATTAAATGATCCAGCTTGGACGGATAATGGCAATGGTACAGCAAGTATTGTATTGAGTGTTGCAAATGGAGGCTTGACAGCACCATTGGCTCCAAATCAAATGGTTTCAGTACCAATTACCTTAGACATGAATAGTTGTACTGGTACAGTTACAAACTGGGCAGAGATTAGTGACGCCACAGATGGCAACGGTAATCCTGTAACTGATGTAGACAGTACTCCTGATGAAACTCAAGGAAACGATACGTATACAACAGATAATGATACGGATAATACAAATGGCGATGAAGATGACCATGATCCAGAATCTGTTACAATTGATCCTGTAGCTCCAGATGATTTCGATTTGGCTCTTATCAAAACGGTAAGTGCTGGACAGACGCTACCTGTGGGTAACGGTGATCTGATCACATTCGATATCACAGTGTTTAATCAAGGTGACATAGCAGCAGATAATATCGATATCATTGATTACATGCCAAGTTGTATGACATTGGCTGATGGATTATGGACTGATAACGGCGACGGTACGGCTAGTCAAACCTTAAGTGTGGCTAATGGTGCTTTAGCTGCTCCATTACAACCAGGAGGTCAAGTAACCACTACAATTACTTTACAATTGGTTAATTGTACGGATGGTAGTGTTACTAACTGGGCTGAGATTACTGATGCTACAGATGGAAATGGTGATCCGGTAACAGATGTAGATTCAACACCAGATGATACTCTAGGCAATGATCCTTATGGAGACAATGATCAAACAGACGGAAATGGTACAGATGATGAAGATGACAGTGATCCAGAAACGATACAAGTGCAAAATGATCCGCCACCTGCTGAATTCGATTTAGCATTGATCAAAGTATTGGCTCCAGGTCAATCGATGAATGTAATGACTGGTGACTTCGTGGATTACGAAATATTTGTTATCAACCAAGGAAATGTACCTGCAGATAACATTGATGTAATCGATTATATACCTAGTTGTTTCACTCTAGCTGATCCTGATTGGACAGATAATGGAAACGGAACGGCTAGTATTACGATAAGTACAGCAAATGGATTCTTACCGAATGCATTATTGCCTGGAAACAGTGTAGCTATACCATTAACACTACAGGCTGGAAGTTGTAGCGGAACATCTCAAACCAACTGGGCTGAGATTACGGATGCAACTGATGACAACGGTGATCCTGTAACTGATGTGGATTCTACACCAGATGATATGCAAGGAAACGATCCTTATGGAGACGATGATCAGACAGACGGGAATGGTACAGATGACGAAGATGATCACGATCCAGAGACTGTAAACGTTCAGGATGAATTAGAAGAGGAATTTGACTTGGCATTGACGAAGACTTTACCTCCAGGTAATCCTTCAACGGTCCCAACAAATAGTGTAATTACATTTAATATAACTGTCTTCAATCAAGGAACTGTTTCCGCTGATAATATTGAAGTGACAGATTATATGCCTCCTTGTTCAAGTCTGAGCGATGCAAATTGGACAGATAACGGAGATAATACTGCAAGTATATTCTTGAGTGTAGCCAATGGTGACATGAGTGTTCCATTAGCTCCAGGACAGCAAATCATGATTCCAATCACACTTGATTTCTCAGGTTGTGCAGCTGGACCTCATGTAAACTATGCAGAAATTAGCGATGCTACAGACGAAAATGGAAATCCAGTTTCTGATGTAGATAGTACTCCAGATGATACAAATGGTAATGATGCTGGTGGTGAAGAAGGAACCGGAAGTGATGATGCGACTGGTGGTGATGGATCTGGTAACCCAGGAGATGGTAGTCCTTCAACGGATGAAGATGATCACGATCCAGAAGAAATCATTATCAGCCCTGTAGTTGATCCAGAATTTGATTTAGCCTTAACCAAAGGCTTGGCCATGGGTCAAAGTGCAAATGTGGCAAACGGTGATGTAGTTGTCTTTGAGATCACAGTATATAACCAAGGAAATGTTGCTGCTGATGATATCGAAGTAGTGGATTACTTACCTGCTTGTTTGACACTCAATGATCCAACATGGTTCTACGATGCTGTAAATCACGAGGCGGTAAGAGTAATTAGTGTAGCTGGTGGAGATATGCCTGGCCCATTGCAACCTGGTCAATCAATTTCAGTTCCAATAACTGTCATTGTTGACGGATGTGCGGTTGGAGAAATCGTAAACTGGGCAGAGATTGAAGACTTTACCGACGGTGCAGGAAACCCTGCTACAGATATCGATAGTACTCCGGATGATGATCAAACGAATGATGAATACGGTACTGATAATCAGTTGGATGGAGACGGTACAGATGATGAAGATGACCATGATCCAGAATTCCTACAGGTTATGCCTGAGGTGCCAAGCGACTTCGATCTTGCATTGATCAAGATTTTAGCTCCTGGTCAATTGAATGAAGTTCAGAATGGTGACTTTATAACATTCAGAATTCAGGTGACTAACCAAGGTGACGTTGCAGCGGATAACATTGGAGTTATTGACTACATCCCATCTTGTTTAACATTGGCTGATGCACAATGGACAGACAATGGAGATGGCACAGCTTCAGCTATGTTGAGTGTTGCTAATGGACATTTATTAAGTCCATTGACACCTGGTCAGAGTACATACATTGACATCAGATTCCAAGTCGGAATGACATGTGTTGGTGGAGACCATATTAACTGGGCTGAAATTACTGAAGCTACGGATGGTCAAGGAGACCCAGTGACAGATATCGATAGTACTCCAGATGATGATCAAGGAAACGATGCATATGGCGAGGATAACGAAACAGATGGTAATGGTATTGATGATGAAGATGACCACGATCCAGAAGTATTCGTTGTGACTCCAGTATTTGACTTAGCACTACAAAAAGTAGTGGTTAGTTCTGGACCATATGACTTTGGTGATGATGTAACGTTCCATATCAACGTATTCAACCAAGGAAATATCCCTGCGGATAACATTGAGATTACAGATTACATGCCAACAGGTTATGTATTCAATGCAGCGGATAACCCAGGTTGGACTAACAATGGAGACGGTACGTTGACATATGTGATTACTAATGTACTAGCACCACAAGACAATACATTTGTTCCACTTGTTCTTGAATTGACACCAAGTGCAGATCAAGATTGGGTGAACTATGCAGAGATTAGTGATGCAACAGATGAAAATGGCGTTCCACAGGATGATGACGATAGTCAGATGGATAATTTCCCTGACAACGACAACCCTGTAGAACCAGGTGATGAAAACGATGATGAAATCAATGAGAGTCCACAAAATCCAGGTGAAGATGATGAAGATGATCACGACCCTGCTGTGGTAGACGTATTTGATTTAGCTCAAATCAAGACTACAACAGACGAAGGACCATTTAGATATGGTGATGTGGTAACGTATACAATAACAGTATACAACCAAGGTAATGTGCCAGCTTCGAATGTAGTTGTAAACGATTTCTTACCATGTGGTCTGAAATACCTAAGCAGCAATGACGGAACTTGGTCTTATGATGCAGCGACTAGCACTGCTACAACAACGATGACAGGAATTATTAATCCTGGTGCATCAAGTTTTGTAACAATTGAGCTAGAAGTTGACGAGTGCCTAGGAGATACGGCGGGTTGGACAAACTACTCAGAAATAGAAAGCGCAACGGATGACGAAGGAAATCCACAAGACGATAGTGATAGTGATCCAGATGATGATCCAACAAATGACGGTCCAGTAACGGATGATGAAGTTGATGGTGATCCTAACGATCCTGATAACCCAGATGAAGATGACCATGATCCAGAGACTATCGAAGTATTCGATTTAGCTCTTAGGAAAACGGTAGCGACAGCTGGACCATATGCATATGGTGATGTTATCGAGTTTTCTATCGAAGTAATTAACCAAGGTAATGTCGATGCGTACAATACTGTGATCTCAGACTACATACCTTCAGGATATGCCTTTGATAATGGTATGAACGTTGGATGGACTTACTTCGGTGGAGTGGCAGAGTACACAGTACCGTTTGTAGCAGCAGGTACTACTCAGATTGTGCCTATTAGACTTGAATTGGTTGAAACGACTTCAGGTGGAGCAGATTATTTCAACGGTGCTGAAATCAGCAATGTTGATGATGACAACGATCCGAGTAATGATCCTCCAACAGATGCGGATAGTGATCCAGATGGAGATCCAAACAACGACAATCCTGTTAACCCAGGTGATCCTAACGATGATGTTGTTGATGAAGATCCTAACGATCCTAACGAAGATGATGAAGATGATGCGGATCCAGCAGCACCAGAGTTCTTTGATCTTGCATTGATCAAGCAGCCAAATGTGGCAGGACCAATACAGTTTACTGATATTATTCCTTATACTATCACAGTAGTAAACCAAGGAACGATAACAGCTACTAACGTGAGCATTGTAGATTACTTACCATGTGGTCTAGAATATGTTAACAGTAATGATGCTTTAGGTTGGTCATACAATGCAGGTCTTAGACAAGCAACGATGACAATAGCTGGACCTATCGAACCAGCGGCATCTGTACAAGTAACACTATTCATGGAGGTTGTAAACTGTAGTACAAATCCACATGATGCTTGGACAAACTACGGAGAGATTACTGGAGCTGAAGACGAAGACGGAGTGCCACAAGATGATATTGATAGTAATACGGATAATGATCCTAACAATGATTCTGGCGGAGACGTTGAAACTGATGACGATGACAACATCAGTGGTGACGGTACACAAGGTGAAGATGAAGATGATCATGATCCAGCTCGAATAGAAGTATATGACTTAGCATTAACTAAGAAATCTACTTACTATGGAATAGACAGTATCGGGCCATTTGTCCCAGGTGATATTGTTGAGTTCGAAATCGATGTGTACAATCAAGGTAACGTGGATGCTTACGATGTATTAATTTCTGATTACCTAAATGCTGGTTATGCGTTCGATCCAGGAATTAATCCAGGATGGACACAAGTGCCAGGTAATTTGATTCAGACTACGATCGCTGGACCATTTGTACCAGGAGCGCATATGTTATTGAAGCTGAGATTAGAGATAATCGTACCTGCTGATGCAGACTTCGGAGATTGGTACAATGAAGCTGAGATTTCAGGAGGAAACAATGAAGATGGCGAACCACAACATGATGTGGATAGTTATCCAGATAACGATCCAGACAACGACAACGATCTTGTGGATGGACCAGATGATGATGAAGTATTTAACGAAGGTGACGACAACGACAATGAGATTAATGAGGACATCAACGATCCAAACGGAGAAGGTGATGACGATGAAGATGATAACGATGCAGCTGAAGTAATCGTAGTTGGAGACCTTTGCGGATATGTTTGGGAAGATTGTAACGGAGATGGTGTTAACAACGATGGCAACAACGGAATAGCAGGAGTACAAGTAGATATCTATGATGAGATGGGTGCTTACGTTGGATCTGCTCTAACAGATATCTCTGGATACTATGTATTAGAAAATCTGTTCCCAGGTAATTACTATGTAAAAGTGAATAAGCCAGATGAGTACGAAATGACTGACTTTAGACAAGGTACAGTACTTGAGCTTGACTCTGACTTAAACAACAGTAATGGATTGTGTACTACACCACTTGCATATGTAAGAGGTGGAAAATGTAATCCAGGATCATGGGATGCAGGTCTTTACAAGTGTATTCCAATTGGAGAGAGAGTATGGTACGATATCAATGAAAACGATTTATTCGATGGATTTGAAAATGGTATCAACGGTTTACCAGTAGAATTATGGAGATTGAAGAATGGTACTTGGGAGCTTTACGAAACGATCTTAACAGGTCATAAGCCAGGTACACCTTCAGATGATGGATACTTCAAATTCTGTGCTCCTCCAGGAACATACGAGATTAGAATAGATCTTCCAGGATACGGATTAGTACCTGCAGTAAGAAACGAGGGACCTAACGGAAACATGTCAATTACTGCTCCTGGTGAGAGTTTGATAGATAGTGATCTTACGTTTGATCAACGTACTGGAGCCTTCACAGTAGATTGTAATACAACTGATCTATGTAACATTGGAGCTGGATATTATCCACAAGCAATGATTGGAAACAGAGTTTGGTTGGATTCAAACCAGGATGGTTTACAATCAACTGGTGAAAATGGAATCCAGGGTGTAACAGTACAAGCGTTTGATGCTGACGATCAAATGATCAACAGTGATGTAACGGATGCAAACGGTGAGTATATGATTGATTACTTAGGTAAGAATGATTACTACTTGAAGTTTACTCCTCCTGCGACACAAAGCTTAACAATGACTTCTCCAAACATGGGAGATGAGATGATGGATAGTGATGTTGATGGTTCTAACGGACTTAACACCACAGCTATCTACAGTCTAAACCCAGGTGATGAGTTGCCATATGTTGATGCAGGATTCTTTGCAGGATCTGTAGTACCAGTCGAGTGGTTATCTTTCACTGGTGAAAACAGAGGCAACTTCAATCAATTAGATTGGAGCACTGCAAGTGAAGTAAACAGTAGTCACTTTGAGATAGAGAGATCTATAAACAATACCACAGACTTTGTTGAGATTGGAAAAGTGATTGCGGCAGGTAACTCAAGTACTGTTGAGACATATGATGCTAGAGATTATGATATCGAGCAAGGCGGAACATACTATTACAGATTGAAGCAAGTAGATCTAAATGGTGAGTTTAGCTACAGCAAGACGATCAGTATCCGAATCGAGGGAGAGCCCAAAGATGGCTTAGAGCTTTATCCAAACCCAGCGGTTGATGAAGTTAACTTAGACATCGAAATGAGCAGAGAAGATTTGGTTAATGTAAGTATCTGGGATGCGAGCGGAAAGATGTTAAGAGGTGGATTGATCAACAGAAGCTTAGGAATCGGAAGTCACACGGAGAAATTGAACGTAACTGATTTACCGGCAGGAATGTACACCTTAGTTGTGAAGATTGGCAACACCGGGTACAATAAGAAGTTGGTTGTAATCGACGGTCAAGAAGATGACGATGACGACGAATAGATAACGAAGAGATAGCGTAAGAAGTAATTCTGAGCTATACGTTATAAAATTAAAAGGGTGCTTTCCTCACGGAAAGTGCCCTTTTAATTTTACTAAAACCCTTCTCCAGAAGAAAAATAAATAAATCATATATGAAAAATATTTAATATGTTGTATATTTGACTCTTAATACCCCCCCCCTTGTTTTAATAACCCATCTTCATTAGCAGTAATTATTAATGGCGCTTGGCGCTTAATAATTAAAATTTACATGATGGGCGAACTTAAGTTTAGGTTCAACTTCCGCTGCACTGGAGTTTCTTTATTTGAAGAAATCCCTGCTATCACTTGCCGTATCTCAAATTCTTACTTTGCAAGATATTTTTTCTTGTTTGTTTTTACTCTATGTTTGACCTCGTCTTCTTTAGCTCAAACGTCATGTGATGACAGTGGTGTACCTGCTTTTAATCCAAGGAATTGTACCAACGGCAATTTTATTGGGGCAAACATTGCAACCCGAGATCCAGGGGAGAATTTTTTAGCAACGGTAATAGTCAACGACTCCGGGGGAGGAGGAATACTTTTGGCTGAAGATGGGACTGAATACTGTGATGAAAATGGTGCTTTTGGTGCAGATCCCGAGGGGCCTGATTTGAGAATTCAAATTCCAGTACCTGCCAATAAACGTAATTCTTGTTCTGCGGCAACACTAACCATTACTTTGCGCGGAGACTTTAATAATTCTTGTGAAGTCGCTTATATAGTTAATGAATGTGATGTAATCATTGCCCAATCTCAAGTAACCGGCCTTCCAGAAAATAATAAGTGTGATGTTGTCTTTCCATTATCGGTAAATATTCCTGCCGCTGATATGGCTGAGGCCGCTGCTGATGGATTGATCGAATTTCAAATTCGAACACCAAGTTTTAATCCAAATTGCTGCCAAGGCTCAGATGTGGACGCTACATGTGGACCTGGCAATGTGGACTGCAATGGTAATGGTGTGGCAGATGGAAATTGCTTGGCATTATCAAGTTTGGAATGGCCAATAACCAATGATGTTTTTGCGGGAACCCTAAATAGCACAAATGAAATTGTTTGTCCTGGAGAAACAGTAGAAATCGATGTCTTGCAAGATTTATTGTTTACCGACCCTGTAGGATTAGGAGATGGTGATGATAACACCGGGACGTATCATCTTGATTTTTATTATGGTGGAGGGCCAAATCCTCCCAATCCTTATAATGTTAATCTTGGAGGTACGGCTGGAGACGTTGTTAATGCATATACCGTAAATGGTCCTGCTCAAAATCCGCAAGTGGATATTATGAACGTAAATGGCACTGGGATTCAAGATCACAGCAATACCAATGCACCACTAACATCTGGTGGAGGTAATTTGCCGTCGAATACTTTGATAGAAGTTGTAGGTTCTGTTTGGGTAGATAATAATCAAGAGCCTTCAGCTGCTGGATTTTGTACAGGAGCAATTATAGGTTGTACCTACACCACAAGTTATGTCTCATTTGTTTTGTTGGAGCCGATTACAGCAAATGCCACCTGTTTACCTTGTGCTGCTGGACCAGGAGATGATACCAATACAGGGGTGGTGCAATTATCAGGATTTAATGGAGGATTACCCGCGTATGATGATACTGAATATACCTTACAGGCTACAGGAGGGACTTTATCCTCCACTATGGTTGATGTCAATGGGAATGTAATGCTTACCCTAGATCAAGGTACGCATTCGTGGTCGGTGACAGTCATGGATGAGGAAGGGTGTGAATATTTTTTAAATGGTAACTGCGGAATTTCGGAAGATCCAGAAATCGTAATGCCTTCTTTTTCTTGTGTAGATGGTGGGCCAATACCTGTAAGTGTTAATCCAACTGGTGGAACACTGTCTGGTCCTGGAATTTCTGGATCTACATTTAATCCAGTAGTCGCTGGACCAGGGACACACATTATTAGGTATACCTATACTGTCGACAATTGTACAGTAATTGATGAGCACGCCGTCTTAGTGGATGCTTGTTCTGGATGTAGTGATTTGGCTACTTCCATAACCTGTAACATCAATTATGTCACACAAAACAACAATTTAAATATTGATGACGAAACTACCTACAATACTTTAGATGATGGGCCGGGAGGAAAATGTGGACGTCCAATCGGAACTACTGATTTATGTCTTTTCAATGTTTTTGTCGAGAAGTGCGGGAAGATTGATTTGATTGCAAAATTCACCGACAGCACCTTAAGTCCAAATGATATCGATGCCTATGTTTGGGGGCCATTTGATAATCTTCCAAGCGAAATTAACGAACTAACGCCAGCAAACAATTTGGTCTGTGATCCGGATGTCGCCACCACCGAAGGCACTCCGTTTACTATTGAATGTGCCGTAGTAGGCAAGTTTTATGTCGTTGGAGTTGCGGATTTTACCGGCGATGGGGGAGGTAATAATGTTTTTATAGGTCAGACCAATACAAGTGAGGCAGGAGCAGGTGCCATTTTAGGGTGCACGGTGCCTGATCCTATTTTGACGGCAGATGATGTTTCCGTATGTCAAGGTGAACCAATTTCCGTTACCGTAAGGGCCGATAATGTTCCATTTACCTGCGAAGGGACTTTAAATATTTATGAGGACGCGATGGGTACCACTTTAGTAGGAGAGAGTGGTGTGGCAACATTAAGTGCTGGATGCTATGATTATTTTGTTGCATGTGTGCCAGATGATGCTTCTTGTGCATGCGAGCTAGATTATATAGCGGTTAAAATTTTCGTGGATGATTTGGTTACTATCCCCATGGCAATGGATATTAATGATGGTTGTGGGGATTATGATGAGGTAATAAATAATTCGCGGATTTTTGATATCGCAGCTTTATTTCCGAATGCAGATGAGGGTGGTACCTTATCCGTTTCAATAATAAATGATCCTTCTGGAGTAGCGACTGCTGTTGCGGTTGCTAACGATCAAATTAAAACTACGGGCCCTGGATGTTTTGAAATCACTTATGCCATTGATGCAAGTCAATGTGGTGGTCCCAATGAAGAATCTATATTTATTCAAAGAAATTTTCAACCGGAGCCCAATTTCACCATTCAGGATCAAATATGCCTGCCCGGAGATAGCGAAACTAATTCGGTTGTATTGACACCTATAATTAATAGCCCTGGAAGTGCTTATGATGCTTTGGTTAGTCGTTCTTGGTCTGTGATGTCAACAGCATCTGGAGCTAATTTTATAAACCTTAGTACTGGACAAATTGAGTTTGATGCACCTGGAACCTATGTAGTAAGATTAACAGAAACAGTAAATTATGCCATGTGCGGACCTTTTGATAATGGTGCTTGTACTGCATTTCATGATGTGGAGATAATCGTTCAGGACGGTACGTTACAAGATGCAAGTTTTATGGCAAATCTTAGTACTTGCCCGGATACAGATGTTGCTTTAACACCAACTACAAACGGTGGTGTATTTTCTGGGTTGGGGGTGACAGACAATGGTTTAGGGACTGGAGGTGTTTTTAATTCTAGTAATTCTGGTGAGCATGTTGTAACGTATACGATTACAACAACCAATGGATGTACTAATTCCTATAGCTTAATTATTAGGGTAGATGAAGTGCCACCCGTAATTACTACCTGTCCAAGTGACTTAGAATTAGAGTGCGGCAACGCTTCGAATACAACAAGTATAAACACTTGGTTAGAAACATTTTCAGCAACAGACGATTGCGGTGACGTAACAACCTCGAATGCTTTAATAGAAACAATAACTCTTTGTGGGAATACAGAGTATCGAACATATGAGTTTACGGCAGAAGATGAAAATGGAAATATTTCTACATGTTTAGCCAATGTAATAATTGAGGATACTACTGCTCCAGAAATAACGGTTCCTGCAGACATCACATTAAGCTGTGGAACATTAGAAAGTACATCTGGGGTAGGACCTGCAAACATAACAGAATGGTTGTCCGCTGTTTCCGCAACAGATGCGTGTGGTAATGTTACCATTGTCAACGATTATGTTTCAAATGGTTTTGATATTACTTGTGGAGACGCAGGAACACAAACTATAAATTTTATAGCTACGGATGAGTGTGGAAATACATCAAGTGAGACTGCAATAGTGACTATTGTCGATGACACGGCGCCAACAATAATATGTCCGGCGGATATTGAACTAGAATGTGGGGATACTAATAACGAAGCCATCGTACAAGCATGGTTGACTAGTGCTCATGCAACAGATGAATGTGGAGATGTTACCATAACGAATAACTACATTAGTTTACCTTCTTGCGGGATGGATTTGACTGTAACTTTTACTGTTGTTGGTAATTGTGATGCAATCAGCACAACGTGCACTGCGACCATTTCCATAGTAGATAATGAGAAGCCTTTGGTTATGACTCCACCTCAAAATTTATATTTGGAGTGTGATGGTTCTGCTGACCCAGGTAGTGGTATCGCCACATGGCTAGGGACCAACGGCGGTATGTCTGTTTTCGATTCTTGTGATCCTAATCCTTCAATTGTTGCATCAGTAGTAACGGACGAATCAACATGTCAAGGACATAGAGAAATTCAGTATCTGTTCACGGCTACTGATGCTTGTGGTAATTTATCCGTTTCAGAGGTAGCAACGGTTTTTATAAATGATACAACGATACCGAATGTAGTATTCCCAATGAATGCTACTGTAAATTGTAATGAAAATCCTGATCCATTAGCTTGGGCAAATAGCTTTAGCGCAACAGATGCATGTGGAGATGTTGAAGAACATGTAAATCTAATAAGCATTGTTGATCAATGCAATATGTCAAATACTGTAACAGTACATACCTATACTTTTTATGCTGTTGATGATTGTGGAAATCAAAGTGCTTTGGCCACAAGAACATATACTATCCAAGATGTGTCCAATCCAACAATTACTTCTCCGGCAAATCTTAGTCTAGATTGTACGGATAATATGGAAGCATCTATTTTGGCTTGGTTAGATGATTATACGATTGTTGACAATTGTAATGCATCCACCGAGTTGACTGTTACAAACAATTTCGTTTCTCTTCCAGATATTTGTGGTGGAAATACAGTAGTAACTTGGACAGTTACCGATGCCTGTGGCGCTTCAAATACCTCAACGGCACAAATAATAGTATCAAATGATATTACGCTTCCAACAGTTTCATGCCCATCTGATTTGGTACTTCAATGCGCGGATAGTAACAATGCTGCATTAATAGAAAATTGGTTAAGCTTGGCATCGGCGACAGACAATTGTGCGACACCAGTTTCGATTAGCCACAACTATACAGGCACTTTATCCGATATGTGTGGAACCACCGGAATGTTTACGGTTACTTTTACAGCTACAGACGGATGCGGAAATACAAATACTTGTCAAGCCGATATAATAATTGAGGATAATGAGGATCCAGTATTTACTCTTCTGCCTCAAGATTTGACTTTAGATTGTGGCGATGCAAATAATAAT
Source organism: Saprospiraceae bacterium (assembly GCA_020627705.1). Classification (GTDB taxonomy): domain Bacteria; phylum Bacteroidota; class Bacteroidia; order Chitinophagales; family Saprospiraceae; genus JAHDHU01. The sequence goes on along the minus strand of JAHDGJ010000019.1, from coordinate 24,028 downwards.
GATTTAATTACGGATTGGGTCGAGTCCAATGGAGGGGCTATAGCTTCTGACGATTGTAGTGATACTGCGTTGTCATGGTCTAGTTCTTTTACCACTTCGGACGGATGTGGAAATTCGGAAATTCGCAATGTAGTATTCACTGTTACCGATAATTGCGGGAATACAGAAACAGCCAGCGCAGATATAATTATTCAGGATACTACTGATCCTATTTTAACGCCTCCCGTTGATGAAACACATGAGTGTGGAGATGTAAGTAAAACATTGACAGACTGGTTAGCTGATGCTTCTGCAACAGATGAGTGTGGGACTGCCACTGTAACCAATGTGCTATGGAATACTATAAGCGGATGTGGAGCGACAGAAGAGGTGGAGTATTTATTTACTGCTACAGATGAATGCGGGAATACTGCAACTGGATTTGCTACATATACCTTAGTAGATCGAGAGTTACCTGTGTTTGCACCGATGCCGATGAATCTAACTTTGGAATGTGGAGCTGATAATAATGAATCATTGATCCAAAATTGGCTCGACTCCTTTACGGCGACGGATCTTAATTCTTGTGATACGGATGTTGTTGTTACTCATGATTTTGATGGCAACTTGCCCATGGTTTTGGATTGCGATGGTGGGGCAGGAGTAATGGTTTCTTTCACGGCAATAGACGATTGTGGAAATTCTTCTATGACAATGGGAAGTATAAGTCTAAACGATACCCAAGACCCAGTTTTCTTAAATTGTCCTTCTGATATCACTTTAAACGTATCGGATGATAATTGTAATCAGGAGATCGTATTTAGTACTCCTGTCGCAACAGATAATTGTGATAATGTAGTAAGTGTTTCTTTATTGACCTCCTTGGGGAGTGGAGATGAATTTCCTGTCGGAACTACTACAGTTACTTTTGAGGCAATTGATGAATGTGACAATACAGCCACGTGTAGTTTTGATGTAACAATAGTTGACTCAGATGCACCAAGTTTACAATGTCCTATAGCAGATGTTGATGTGTGTACGGATTTTGGTTCGTGTACCTGGCTTGCAACCGATCAAATCAATCCGGTTACTCCAGAATCATGTGCAGGTTTTGTGGTTACATATGATATTACCAATCCTGATAATTCTATTACTACTTCGACTAACACAATGGGTGTAGCAACTCCGGAAGGAGATGCAGTACTATTTGCATTAGGCACAAGTACGGTTGTTTATACGGTAACTGATGTAAATGGTAATACAACTACATGTTCTTTCGATGTCGTAGTAAATGATTGTGAAGTTCCTACAATTACGTGTTCAGATTTTACAATAGCATGTGGATCGGAAGATTTAGATACTTGGCAAGCGACGATTGCAGCAACCACTACAGACAATTGTTCTATGGATGGGGCAATGACCGTGACAAGAACTTTGATTACAGATTTTAGTAGCTGTGGAAATACAATAGATCAAGTGTATGTATTTACAGTTACGGATGATGCGGGAAATTCAGCAAGCTGTTTGGGAAGATATACGACTACGGATACTGACCCTCCGATAATCAATAATGCAGTAAACGAAACAGTTGAGTGTGACCCAGGAGTCACAGGTGCCGCTTTATTGGCATGGTTGCAAAATAATGGAGGAGCAACATTAGCAAGCGATAATTGCAGTACTGATGTGGTATGGACAAACGATTATACCGGTTCATTAAACGCAGGATGTGGAGGGACCGGAAGTACTACGGTTACATTTACTGCGACAGACGAATGTGGAAATACAGCAACAACACAAGCTGATTTCATAATTACTGATTCTACTGACCCTGTATTTAGCTGTCCAGAAAATTTGACCTTAGAATGTGGGGATGAAGACAACGAAGTAATAATTAATGCTTGGTTAGCACAAGCAAATGCCAGTGACAATTGTTCAGTAAGTGTAACAGCGGCGAATAATTATGATGCTTTAGGGTATACCACTGTATGTGGAAATGCAAGAAATCAAACGGTCACTTTTACGTTTACTGATGGCTGTGGAAATATAGAAACTTGTGATAGAACAATTACAATTCAGGATACTACTAACCCTACTATAGAAGTGGGTGCAAGTGATATCATTTTAGAATGTGCTGTTGACAATACAGTTGCTATTGATAACTGGGAAAGTATATTTGGAGGAGCACAAGCTTCTGATGAATGTAGTCCTAATGCCCTTACGTGGTCAATCGCAAGTACCACCGAAACGACTTCTTGCGGAAATACTACATCCACATTATATGTATTTGAGGTAGAAGATAATTGTGGAAATACTTCTACGACTTCTGCAAGTTTAATAATTGAGGACACTACACCGCCTTCCTTAACAGTTCCGGAACCACAGACTGCTGCGGCCGCTGAAGAATGTGGGAACATTGTAGTCGATTTAGCAACTTGGCAGTCCGAAGCAATTCATTCAGATCTTTGTGGATCAACTACAATTGAAGTTGTTTTATGGAACAGTATTTCTAAATGTGGAAATACAAATGAAGAGGTTTATCTTTTTACGGTAACTGATGAATGTGGGAATACCTCAACAGGGCTTTCTAGTTATGAAATAACAGATAATGAACCACCAATTTTAACTTGTGTTGCTCCGAATTTGGTGCTAGAATGTGGAGATGAAGATAATTTGGATTTAATATATTCTTGGCTCTCTACAGCCACTTCGTTAGATACTTATGGTTGTAATGATGTGGTAATTGAGAACGACTTTAATGGAGGATTGCCTGCATTAGACTGTGATGCCTTAACTGGAAAACTGGTGACTTTTACTGCAACGGATGCTTGTGGGAATGCAAGTACATGTCAAGGGACTATTATTATTGATGATACTTCAAATCCGAGTTTTGTAAATTTCCCTGATGATATGACGGTGTATGTTGATGTTGATAACTGTTCTAGGAATATAGTGTTTAGTACACCAGTGGGGTTTGATGCTTGTGATGAGAGTCCAGCGGTAAATTTAGAAAGTGCAATTGCCAGCGGAGAGGAATTTCCATTAGGTACTAGTACTGTAACATTTAGTGCAACTGATGATTGCGGCAACTCAATAGAAGATAGTTTTGAAATTACTGTCTTGGATTCGGACACACCAGTAATCGAATGTCCAAGTAATGACGTCGTCGTGTGTACTGATCCTGATGCATGTACTTGGGAAGCTACAGATGTAACCGATCCAAGTTTCGGTGACAACTGTATGGGGGCAACAGTGAGTTATAGTTATACCAATCCTGACGGTTCGATTGTGAATTCATCGGTGGTAACAGGAATGGTGTTTACGGTGGAAGGAGATTCAAGAGTGTTTGCACTGGGAACGACTAACATTCGATACATGATAGTGGATGCAAGTGGCAATATAACCACATGTACATTTAATGTTGTGGTAGAAGATTGTCAATCTCCGACCATAACTTGTACGGATGAGCTCAATGTAGCGTGTGGATCTGAAGATATTGCCGATTGGGTTGCTGACATAGCTTTAAGCACAACCGATAATTGTTCCACGGATGGTGCAATGATTGTTGACGTTTTATTGCTGACTGATGTGAGTAGTTGTGGAAACACCTTTGATCAAACATATTTGTTTACTGTTTCGGATGAGGCTGGAAATACCGCCACTTGTACTGCGAGATATATGACGGAAGATCTTGTTTCTCCAGTTATTACGACTGAGGCTGAAGATTTAGTTTTGGGTTGTGGGGATGAGGACAGAAGTCAAAAAATACAAAATTGGTTAAATCAAAATGGCCTAGCACAGGCAACAGATGCTTGCAGTTTACCCTTGTCTTGGACAAACGATTACACGGGTAATTTTACAAATAGCTGCGGAAATGTCGGGTCGAGTATTATCACATTCACTGTTGAAGATGATTGTGGTAGAAGCTCTACCACTCAAGCAAACATAGTTGTTGAAGATCAGAGTCCACCGACTATAACATGTCCATTTAATTTAACCTTAGAATGTAATAATCCAAACAATGCAACTATTCTGGCTCAATGGTTAGCATCAGCGACTGCCCAAGACGATTGCAGTGAGGTAACGGTAAGTAATAATTTTATGAGTTTACCCACTTGTGGTAATTCCATAGATGTTGTCTTTACCGTAGAAGGAAACTGTGATGGAGAAACAGTGCAATGTACTTCGCAGATAACTGTGATTGATAATGTCAAGCCTGTTGTAATGACACCTCCACAAGATTTGATAGTGGAGTGTGACGGTACTGGAAATATTAGCCAGATAAATGCTTGGCTATCTAGTAATACTGAAAATAACGCTGCACAAGGAATGAGCGCGGTAGATAATTGTACAGCCGTAAGCATTACTGTTGAAGAAACGATGCGTACGGATGAATGCGGAGAAACAACCACGATAAGTTTTGCTTTTACTGCTTCGGATGAATGCGGTAATAGTATAACACAAGTTGCAAAAGTTTTTATCGTGGATAATACCCCTCCAGTCTTAACCTTGCCAACGGCAACAAATTCTGTTTCATGTGAAGGAGATGTTGAAGGTGTATTTAACACTTGGTTGGCTTCAGCCTCCGCTAGCAATACATGTGGTGGAGCAGAAGTGAATTATGCGCTGGTGGAACAAAGAAAATTCTGTTTGGGGAACTCTACTATCGAAGAATGGGAGTATATCTTTTTCGCAGAAGATGACTGTGGATTTACTACAAATGATAATGCTGTATTTACGGTGGTTGATGATATTGACCCCATAATTATTGCACCTGAAAATTTGGAACTAAGTTGTGGAGAGGAGATAGGAGCTCAAGTGATTGTTTGGCTAATGAATTATACGGTAACTGATAATTGCCAGAGTTACGAAGTAACAAACAATTTTGATGGAATAGTTCCTGACTTATGTGGCGGAAGCGAATTGATAACTTGGACTGTTGTCGATGAGTGTGGAGCATCTGCTACTGCAACGGCTTCAATAATAGTTGAAGATGATACTGAAGCCCCTTTGGTAGATTATTGTCCAGAAGATATTGTGTTTACGACAGAGTTTGGTCAGTGCGATGCCGTTGTAAACTATGGTACGCCTACGGCTAGCGATTGCAATGGTCCAATTACAATTACCAAAACGTCAGGCCCTGATGTAGGAAGTATGCTTGTGGCTGGTACTACGGAGACTGTGGTTTTTACCATAGCAGATCATTGTGGAAACGAAACTACTTGTGAGTTTGATCTTACCGTTTTAGATCAGCAATTGCCAGAAATTGATTGCCCCAGTACCGATGTCGAGCATTGTGCAGATCTAGGGATATGCACATGGACATCCGATTCTTCCGTGGCTCCAATTTCTTTCTCAGACAATTGTGAAGGTGCAATGGTGAGCTATACCATCTCAGGTGCAACTACTGCCAATGGAAGCGATGATGCAACCGGACAAATATTTAATCTTGGAACGTCTCTAGTAACATATACGATCGTAGATGCCAACGGTAATGATGCGGTGTCTTGTAGTTTTAATGTTGTTGTTTCAGATTGCGAATCGCCAGAAATAACTTGTTCTGATGAACTCAATGTGCTTTGTGGAGATGAAGATGTAAGTAGTTGGTTTAATACTATCGCAATGACGGCAACAGATAATTGTGATGCTCAAGCAGTATTAGATGTTGATACTTTACTGTTAACTGATTTATCAAGTTGCGGAGAGACTTTCGAAAGAACTTATTTATATACGGTAACAGATTTGGCCGGTAATACTAGTACTTGTACTGCTACATATATGACCGTGGATAACATGGATCCAGCAATTGATACGGAAGCTCAAAACTTAACGATTGAATGCGACGGAAGCAATCAAAGCGTGTTGCTTCAAGGCTGGTTAAATGGCAATGCAGGAGCAACGGCCAGCGACAACTGTGGTGATAATGTTTCTTGGAGTAATGATTTTACTGGCGCGGTTAACTCGATTTGTGCTGGGACTTCAGAAATTGAAGTGACCTTTACCGTAACAGACGAATGTGCTAACACAAATGAAACAACAGCAACTTTCCGTATAGAGGATACAACTCCTCCAGTATTAATGGTGCCTGAAAATTTAGTTTTGGATTGTGGGGATCCTTTTAATCCTTTCTTTATTACCATTTGGATGAATGGCGCCAGTGCAATTGATGCCTGCAACGGGATAGCTGTTGTTACAAACTCGATTGTTCTGGTTGAGGAAGAGTGCGGCTTAACAAATACTACACATTATGAATTTGCCACAGAGGACGATTGTGGGAACCGAACTGCTCTAACTCGGACTGTTACCATAGTTGATAATGAAGATCCAGAAATTGATACTCCGGCAGAAGATTTAGTTGTAGAGTGTGGAGCAGTTGCAGATGTAGAAGCTTGGTTAATAAGTAATGGTGGTGCTTCGGCAAATGATAATTGTAGCGATGAGGAATTAACGTGGTCTTATGAAGAGAGTGTTACAGCTAATGGCTGTGGAGGTACAGGAACAACTACTTATATTTTTACTGTTGAGGACAATTGTGGTAATACAAGTACTACTGCTGCTTCATTGGTGATCGTAGATACCACTTCACCAGTTTTAAATGAACCAGACCCCATTGTTGAAGAATGCAATAATATTGCTGTTACTGTATCTCAATGGTTAGCTACAGCTAGTGCCACCGATGTCTGTGGGACTGCTGCTGTTACATATGTTTTGTGGGATACCAATTTGGGATGTGGTTCAACATTTTATGAGCGATATTTATTTACTGCGACGGATGAGTGTGGAAATACATCAACCGCATTTTCGGATTATCAAACACTTGATCAAAGTGCACCTTTTATAACATGCCCTGAATCTTTGGTTTTAGAATGCGGAAATTCAGATAATGCAGTAGCCCTACAATCTTGGTTGCAATCCGCATCAGCTTCAGATCGATTTGACTGCAGTGAAGTTATTTTGAGTTATGAAGCACCCATGACTTTGCCAGATCTTTCTTGCGACATGAGTGAGAGTCTTGGTGTTGTATTTACTGCGACGGATGAATGTGGAAATACAAGTTCCTGTGAGGCTCAAATTTTCATGGTTGATACGACGGATCCAGTCTTTTTAAATTGTCCTGAAGATCTCATTGTAAACGTAGATGTCGACCTATGTGGTGCAAATCCAATTTTTTCGGCACCTGTCGCAGATGATAATTGTGAGGTACAAGTTTCGCAAACGAGTGGTCTTCCTTCGGGTTCAGAATTTCCAGTAGGTGAAACAATTATAGAGTATTTGGCAGTAGATGATTGTGGAAATACGGCCATATGTCAATTTACAATTACAGTAATTGATTCGGATGTCCCAACGATTCTTTGTCCATCAAATATTGTAGAGGTAAACACTGATGTAGGTCAGTGTACATGGGTGAGTGATGATCAAGTTAATCCTTCATTAAGTATTGAAAATTGTCCAAATCAGACCATTGATTACACCATATCAGGCGCTACAGTTTCTAGTGGAAGCGGAAATGTAGAAGGAGAAACTTTCCAACTTGGCCTGAGTACAGTGTGTTATACGATTACTGATCCGAGCAACAATAGTGCTTCTTGCTGCTTTGATGTTTTGGTTGTTGATGAAGAACTTCCAGAGATTGTCTGTCCAAACGATACGACTTTGATTGCCACCGATGAAGTGAATGGAATTTGTGTTGCTTCATTTGAATGGACTCATCCTGAGCCAACAGACAATTGTGGCATTGCACAATTAGATGCTCAGATTATGGCGCCAAGCTGGGACGTGACAACATTTGATGATGTCGTTCCTGGTGCCTCACAAACGGAATCTTTTGATGCGGGCTTTTCTTATGTTAGTTATGTAGTAACGGATGAAAATGGAAACACCAATACCTGCGAATTTAAAGTTGAAGTCATTGGAATAAAGCATGAGAAAACAATTCAAAGAATAACACAAAATCCGGACGACAGTTATTGTACAGAATATAATATCAGAGTATGGAATACAGGCAACAACGTGGGTAGATATTCACTTTGGGATATCCCAGCATTTGATGATGATTTTGTAATCTTAAGCGCAGAGTACAGTTCGAGTGTACATTCCTTGACACCATTACCGACTACAATTCCTGCGGATGGTTGGCAGTTAGGAAACCAAGAATTAATCGCTGGGTTTGGATCGCATACTTATATCCTCACGGTTTGTACAATCGTAGACTTGAAAGATCCGGATACGCCAGGGGATGCGATGTATACTAAATGTGGAAACATTCAAACGCCACCTGTGGGCTTGGCACCAGGGCAGGCTTTGTTTAATGAGTCACTATTGGATGTAAATCAGGATAATATCCCAGATGCTCGTGATACAGTTTGCGGTGATATTCCTTACATCACGCATGAAAAGGAATTTTTAGGATATACTCGTAATGCAGATCGTACGTATGATGCACAATTTAAAATTACGGTAAGTAATGTAGGTGGAGATTTAGGAGCCTATGACTTATGGGATATCCCATATTTTGATGATGATTTTGTCATAAACGAAGTAAGTTATACTAGTGATATTGACGATGGTAATGGTGGAGTATTTGGAGGCATAGTTCCCGGCCCCGACCAATACATTTTGGCTGATGATCAGGTACTTGATTACGATTCCACGCATTGCTATTTTGTTAACTTCAATGTTTCAATCAATTTGAGTGATCCAGAAACAGTAGGAGACGAACTTTACGTTTGGTGCGGAACAACAGATCCAAATGGTGTACCGCAAAAAGGGGAAGGGTTGTATAACGAGTCGTATTTAGATCGCTCCAATGATGGCACTCCAGAAGAAATTGAGTTTGATTGTGGAGACATTGAGATTGTTGATTTAGCCTTAAGAAAAACCTTGGAGACTCCAGAACCCTATATGTATGGTCAAGTCTTGGATTTTGAAATTGAAATTTTTAATCAAGGAAATATTGATCTCTACAATATTGAGATCAATGATTATATGCCGGTTGGTTATACGTTTGATGTTGCTCTCAATGATCCGTTATGGTCTCAAGTTTCTCCTGGCTTGCTAGAGTATAATGAGCTAGGAGGACCATTGGCGCCTGCAAGTTCTCAAACTTTAAATTTAAAACTTAGACTAGAGCAAACGACAGGGGGGTATAAAGATTGGGACAATTATGCTGAGATTAATTATATGGAAGATGTAAATGGAGTGGATAAATCTGGAGAGGATGTAGACAGTACTCCGGACAGTGATGATTCTAATGATAATCCTGTGATGGTAGGTGATGCAGAAGATGATGTGATTACGGAGGGCGGTCCATATTTTGGAGAAGACGAAGACGACCATGATCCAGCGGGACCATACATATTTGACTTGGCATTGAGGAAATTACATGACCAAGCCGCTTCACAATATGTTTATGGTGGCCTTCAGTATTTTGATATCGAGGTATTCAATCAAGGAAATGAGGATGCCACAAATATTGTGGTGACTGATACGCTTCCATGCGGTTTGATTTTTGAATCTGGAAATGCCGTAAACGTGGCTGAAGGATGGACATTTGATATCGGAACAAATGAAATTTCAGTGGTTTATGGAGGGGTCTTACAACCTGGAGACATGATCTCCATTCCTTTGGTTCTAAGACTGGAGAGCTGTTTAGCTCAAGAAGCATATGTTAATTATGCGGAAATTGAGAGTGCGGATGATTTAGACCCAACAACAACAGGTGAGCCAGTAGACATCGATAGTCAATCAGATGATGACAACACAAATGACATTGGAGGTACGCCCAATGATCCAAATCAAGACAATGTAATTTCTGATCCTGGAATTATTGATGAAGACGATCATGATCCTGAAGAGGTTCAAATATTTGATCTTGCATTAAGAAAAACAGTGCCATCTACTGGGCCGTATAATGCAGGAGACATCGTTGAGTTTGAAATCGAATTGTTTAATCAAGGTACAGTGGACGCATATAATATCGAAATTACAGATTACCTAAACACTGGATATTTGTTTAATGCCGGTGGTATTAATGCTGGGTGGTATACAGTTGGTTCGAACGCCGCATATAATTATTCTGGTCCTTTAGCAGCTGGAGACAGCACAACCATCTCGCTTTATTTAGAAATTGTTATTCCAGGTGGTTTGGATTTGAGTGTTTGGGTAAACGAGGCGGAGATAAGTAGAGCAGATGATAATAATGATCCTACGGATGGATTTGCTCAAGACATAGATTCTACCTTGGACAATGATCCTGACAATGACAATGATGTCGTACCTGGAGGTCCTGATGATAATGTCATTGATGAACATGCCATACCCAATGGAGACGACGAAGATGATAATGATGTAGCAGATGTCATAGTAGTCGGTCAGCTGTGCGGAGTGGTTTGGAATGATTGTAATGGCGATGGAATAAGAAATGAGTTTGGTGCAGGAATGGAAGGAATAACAGTCGATGCTTTTACGGAAGATGGTGTGTATGTCGGAAGTGATGTTACAGATAGTAATGGATTCTATCTCATTAATAATCTTACGCCAGGGAGCTATTATGTTATTGTGAATAAGCCAGAAGATTACCTATTTACTGAATTTAGAGAAGGTGTTTTCCTTCATTTAGATAGTGACATTAATGAATTTCATGGAATAAACAGCTCGCAAGTAGCCTCTATCGGTGGCGGGCCATGTGATCCAGGAGATTTTGATGCAGGTCTATATAAGTGCATCCCTATTGGAGAAAGAGTATGGTATGACATCAATGAAAACGATGTATTCGATGGTTTTGAAAATGGAATCAACGGATTGCCGGTTAATTTGTGGAGATTGAAAAATGGTACTTGGGAGTTATATGAAACAATCCTTACGGGTCACAAGCCAGGTACTCCTTCGGATGACGGATATTTTAAATTCTGCGCTCCTCCTGGAACCTATGAAATTAGAGTGGATCTTCCGGGGTATGGTTTGGTGCCAGCTGTTAAGGATGTCGGGCCCAACGCAAATCTAGCTATTACTTCACCTGGTGAAAGTTTGCTCGATAGTGACCTAACATTTGATCAACGAACTGGAGCATTTACCATTGATTGCAGCTTTACTGAGTTATGTAATATCGGAGGCGGATATTATCCTCAGGCTATGATAGGAAATAGGGTTTGGGAAGATTCGAATCAGGACGGATTACAATCTACAGGAGAAAACGGAATACAAGGGGTAACAGTGCAAGCCTTTGACACAAATGGCCAAATGATTAATAGTGATGTGACGGATGCTAACGGAAGCTATATGATAGATTATTTAGGTAAAAATGAATATTATCTGAAGTTTAGTCCACCCAATACACAAAACTTTATCATTACAACGCCGAATACAGGTAACGAGCAAATGGATAGCGACGTGGATGGTTCAAATGGATTTAATACGACCGCTAGTTATTCGCTCAATCCAGGAGACGAGATTCCTTACGTGGACGCTGGATTTTACATAGGAGTAGTCGTGCCTGTCGAGTTCTTAGAATTCACTGTTCGAAACATAGAAAACTTTAATCAATTGGATTGGAGCACGGCAAGCGAAGTAAACAGTAGTCATTTTGATATAGAAAGATCAATAAACAATACCACAGACTTTGTCCAAATAGGAAAAGTGATTGCGGCAGGTAACTCAAGTACTGTTGAGACATATGATGCTAGAGATTATGATATCGAGCAAGGCGGAACATACTATTACAGATTGAAGCAAGTAGATCTAAATGGTGAGTTTAGCTACAGCAAGACGATCAGTATCCGAATCGAGGGAGAGCCCAAAGATGGCTTAGAGCTTTATCCAAACCCAGCGGTTGATGAAGTTAACTTAGACATCGAAATGAGCAGAGAAGATTTGGTTAATGTAAGTATCTGGGATGCGAGCGGAAAGATGTTAAGAGGTGGATTGATCAACAGAAGCTTAGGAATTGGAAGTCACACGGAGAAATTGAACGTAACTGATTTACCAGCAGGAATGTACACTTTGGTAGTGAAGATAGGCGATACTGGGTACAATAAGAAGTTGGTTGTGATCGACGGTCAAGAAGATGACGATGACGACGAATAGATAATGGAGAGATAGCGTAGGAAGTAATTCTGAGCTATACGTTATAAAATTAAAAGGGTGCTTTCCTTACGGAAAGTGCCCTTTTTTATTTGCAGATTTGAAGAGTACGAATAAACACTAGTTGAGTTTTAAATGGACTTGTTTAATTGATTGTACTATAAATTTGTAGATTGTGATTTTTCAAAATTATAGAAAATGAAGTCCTTTTACTTTTTAGTCTTGTGTTGGTTTGGTCTTTTAGCTTGCTCGAGCCAAAAGAAAAATAATGATCAGGAAAGTGAGAATGTTCCTGCCATAGAGGCAAAGAGTAACAAAGAGTTGGATTTTCTTAATGTGCCTCAGGGATTTAGTATAGACTATTACGCCAAAGAGGTAGAAAATGCGCGATCCTTAAGTATGAGTCCAAGTGGAACCTTGTTTGTCGGCAATCGAGGAGGAGATAAGGTATATGCACTTCAGGATAAGGATGGCGACAATTTTGCGGAATCAAAATTTGTTTTGCTCGAAGGAGGAAACATGCCAAATGGTGTGGTTTTTCATAAAGGAGATTTATATGTGGCCGAAGTAAATAGAATTTTAAAATTTGAAAACATCGAAGAAAAACTGAGCAACCCCGGCAAACCTCTAATCATTTATGATCAATATCCGACCGAAAAACATCACGGGTGGAAATACATAGACATTGGTCCGGATGGTAAGTTATATGTGCCTGTTGGTGCACCATGCAATATTTGCGAAAGCAAAGACCCCATTTTTGCATCCCTTACCAGAATGGATCTTGATGGCACTAATTTGGAGATCGTACATGCTGGGATACGAAATACCGTAGGATTTACTTGGCACCCCAAAACAAAAGATTTGTGGATAACTGATAACAATCGTGACCATTGGGGAGATGATCGACCTGCATGCGAATTAAACAATGCATCCGAAGATGGGGTGCATTTTGGCTATCCATATTGCCATCAGGGTGATTTGTTGGATGATGAATTTGGCGAAGGAAAGGATTGTTCTGATTATACTGCTCCTGTTCAAAATTTAGGACCGCATTGTGCACCCCTTGGAATTGAGTTCTGCAAGGGCACTATGTTCCCCAAAGACTATCAACTAGATGTTGCCTTTATAGCAGAGCATGGTTCTTGGAATCGAACGAAGAAAATTGGCTATCAGATAAGCATGGTTGAGCTAGATGCAGAGCATCGAGCAAAAAAATATCAACCGTTTATTGATGGATGGGTAGATCACGACACACAGGAAGTCTTTGGAAGACCTGTGGATATCGAATGGATGGGCGATGGATCAATGTTGATCAGCGATGATTTTGCCGATTGTATATATAGAGTGAGTTATTCGTCAGAGTAAGCAAGTATTCTAACTCAAATTTGTCACCTTTGATGTTGTTGTATACCCAAAATTATCATTGAATGTTGCGCACCATTATTACTTCTTTTTTCGTGATTTCTATAATGTGTCCTTCAATGTATGGTCAGTCTTCTTCCGCAAAAAAAGAAGTGGAACATAGTCTATATCTGGTTGGGGATGCGGGTCGATTGGATAATCTTGAATCTAAGGAGAATTACGTGGTTGAGGGGCTTATTACTCTTTTACAAAAAGAAGCGAATCCAACAAGTGTGACATTTTTAGGTGACAATATTTATCCCGCTGGACTGCCCAAAAAGAAACATAAAGACAGGGATTTAGCAGAAGATATTCTTGAGGCTCAGATGAAAGTTTCTCAATATTTCGATGGCCACACCTATTTTATTCCTGGCAATCACGATTGGAATAGGCATCAAAAGGGCGGAGTCAAGGCGGTAAAGAGACAAGAAAAGTTTTTGGAGCGCAAAGGAGATGGATTTAAAGATGTACATTTTTACCCAAATCGCGCATGTGCCGATCCTAAAGTAATTAAGATCAACAAAGATTTGGCTTTTGTTTTTATGGATTCTCAATGGTGGTTGCATGATTGGGATTTGGAAAAAAACATCAATCATGGCTGTGACATTCACAGCAGAGCTGATTTGATTAGAACCTTGGAGGAGATTTTTATTGAACACAAAAACGATCAAATTGTGCTCATGCTTCACCATCCTGTTAAGTCTCAAGGGAATCATGGAGGGAATTTTTCGTTTAAACAACATGTTTTTCCGTTGAGAGAAGTCAATGAAAAATTATGGATTCCTCTTCCAGTATTGGGTTCTTTTTATCCTCTCTCAAGAAAAGTTCAAGGGTCTAAGCAAGATATTTCCCATCCTATAAATGAAGAAATGATGGACGCCATTGTTTCCATCGCTTTGAAGAATAATTGCAAAGTGGTTTTTGCCTCTGGGCATGACCATAATTTACAATACTTCGATGAAGGCAAACTAAAGTATATTGTATCTGGCTCTGGATCAGAAACCACATATGTCAAAAACGAAGGGTCGGCAACATTTGTAAAAGAAGAAAGGGGCTTTGCCAAAATAGATTTTTATCAAAATCAAGAAGCTTGGGTCGAATTTTATCAAGTCGATACCAAGGGGAAAGCCTATTCTATTTTTAGAACCCAAATGTATGCCCCTTCTGAAGGTTTTGAGTCTACGAGGTTTGTTGAATATCCTTCAGTGAGCATAACGGATACTTTGATCGCAGCGGATGAAAATAAAAAGGCGAGCAAATGGAAAAGATTTTGGATGGGGGACCAGTATCGGGATTTGTGGACTACGCCAGTCACCATGCGTGTTTTGGATTTTGAAAGTGAATTGGGTGGCTTGGAAGCTTTAAAGCGTGGTGGCGGGATGTCTTCTAATTCTTTGCGTATACAAGGGCCTCAAAATAAGCAGTATGTATTGAGATCAGTAAATAAGGTTTTTACTAGAGGACTTCCGGAGCAATTTAAGAACCTCCAAATCATCAACATTCTAAGAGATCAAAATAGCGCTTATCATCCATACAGTTCTTGGATCGTTTCGCGATTGGCACAGGCTGCAGAAGTATATCATACAGATCCAGATTTTGTTTTTCTCAAGCGACAAAAAGCATTGAAGGGATTCAACCCATATTTCCCTGAATCCATTTATTTATTTGAGCAAAGGCCAGATGGGGATTGGAGTGATACACAATTATTTGGAGGCTCCGATGAGATAATTAGTTATTCCGAATTATGGGTCAACTTGCTCGAGAAGAAGCATCATTTTGTTGACCAAAAATGGGCCTTAAAGTCAAGGCTGTTTGACCTTTGGATTCACGATTGGGATCGGCACGATGACCAATGGCGATGGGCCAAAGTAAAAATGGAGGATAAGACTTACTGGCGCCCTATTCCAAGAGATCGCGATTTGGCTTTTTATAAATTTAAAGGAGCTATTCCTTCTTTTATTTCAAAGTTTATAATTGCCAAATACAAAGCAATGGGCGATGATGTCAAGGACGTAAAAAATCTCAGTTTTAATGGAAAATATTTTGATCGTTCGTATTTAACTGGGCTTGAATGGAGCGAATGGGAAACCATAACTAAAGAACTCCAAACTAAACTTAGCGATGAGGTGATAAAAACTTCGAGCCGGGATCTTCCCATCGAGATTCGATCGATGAGTGATGAGGAGCTAAACTCCAAGCTTAAAAATAGACGTGATAATTTATTGTCGATTTCGAAACGGTTTTATGATTTGCTAAGCACAGAAGTAGAAGTTGTGGGTAGCAACCATAAGGATGTTTTTAAAGTAGAGTATAAGGCAGGGGGAGAAATACTTGTGGAGCATTATATAAAGGATAAAAAGGGTGGTGAGATTTTAAAATATGATAGGCTTTTCAAACCAAGTGAAACAAAAGAAATCCGATTATATGGCTTAAGAGGAAAAGATGAGTTTGAAATAAACGGAGATTTCGAGAGCAAAATAAAAGTGCGGATTATTGGAGGAGAGGATAATGACGACGTTTTTAAAGCTTCCACAAAAAATGTGGTGTCTGCTTATGACGAATTGGATGGAATGGATTTAAATGGTGGAAGAATAAAGGACAAACGATCGAATGAATTGGATGTAAACGAATGGGATCGATTTGAGTTTTTGTATGATGTCCCCTTGTTTTTGCCAAAATTTCATTTAAATAGAGATGGGTTTTGGATTGGGGGCACTTACAGTAAAATTAACCATGCTTGGCGTGCGCATCCTTATAAATCAAAGAATACTATTTCGGCAATTACTGCCCCAATAACGCAAGGAACATTTCGCTTCGATTACAAAGGCCATTTCCCCAATGCTTTGGGGAAAATAGATCTGGAACCATCTTTTGGAATGGATTTTCCTGTCAATAGAAACTTTTTTGGATTTGGAAATGAGTCCATCAATACTGCCTCTGACAACAATTACAATTGGGTGAGAATGAATGATATCGAGTTAAAATCATTTGTCACCTTTAAACACAACAAGCATTTGCATTTTAACGGTGGTCCGTATTTTTTGACCTATAACATTTACGAACCTGGGGATGATGAGCAAAGGTATATCAAAGACTTTGCGCAGGGCGCCAACTATAATCCTTTTGAACGACAATATTTTGTTGGAGCTGCAGCGGCAATGAAAATTACTTTTGTTGATCGGGTAAATAAGCCAACCAATGGTTTTCATTTTGACCTCGACTTATCTTACCTCAACGAATTTGATACAGGTGTGGATTTGTTTTCCGCCTCAGTGCAATGGAGGACATATTTTCCATTATTAAAAAAACCGGAGGTGGTTTTGGCAAACAGTATTGGGTATACGTATACCAAGGGTAGTTTTGGTCCAGAATTGTTTTTCCTTTTTCCTTCTTTAGGAAACGCCAAAGGATTGCGTGGTTACAGAAACAACCGATATATTGGAGAGCGGTCTTTCTTCGAAAATGTAGATTTGCGAATTAAATTGTTTCAATTCAATAATGGAATATTACCATTTGATCTAGGGATACTTGGTGGCTATGATGTTGGTAGGGTTTGGATGACTAATGAAAATTCGGATACTTGGCACAATTCCAAAACACTCGGTGTATGGTTTGATTTTCTCGGACTTGCTGTTATCCAGCCTTATTATAGCTTTACGAAAGACGGAAATACCTTGAGTATTTTGACCAGGTTTAATTTTTAAACGAAGGATCAAAAAGAGTATATAACCTTATTGATTGGTACGAAAGTCCTCCTTATTTCAGCACCTTTGTTAGGATAATGTGTACCATTTGCTCAATCTGTTCTAGGAGATTTTTTGATTTTTTTAAATCAGAAAGTCTTTGAAGATGTAGCGTGTAATAATGTTGATTTCGAATCATTTCGAAGACCGTGGTGCTTAATGATCTTGCATATTGAAATGTAGGATTTACTTCTAAGAGAATCGCGGCCAATTGTTCAACAAGTTTTTTGAATGGTATAAAAAAACCAAGTTTATTTTCCTTATCTATATCATGAATGTGATACGCTTTAGAACTTTCAGTAATTAAAATTAATTGCAATTTCTTTACATCAATGTATTGCGTCAATTCATCCTCCGTTGTTGCAAAGACAATTTTGTGCAAGGCGATTTTTAATTTTTTACCAGGATCCGATATGTTTCTTGTATTGATATCTACTAAATATGCCAGCCATTCCCAATACCAGCAATACAGATAGAGTAGGATATAATGTTTGTTTTCGAAATATCGATATATCGAAACCTCAGAAGAATCCATTTTGGTAGCAAGCTTGCGAAAGGTAAATGCCTCAAATCCGATCTCACTGAAGAGCTCCACGGCATGAAGCAATAATTTTTTTCCATAGTCGGTATCCTGCGGATCTCGCAAATAAAGTTTTTTTGGTACGGTGAACCTTAGTTGAAGTGGCATTTTAAAAAAAGTTAGTAATAGTTAAACTTTATTAAATATAATTAGTTTACATGTTAGTAATACTAACATTAAAAATATTTTCTTTAACTTTATAGTAAATAAATACTTATGAGGATCCAAGTACAGAATCATGCAGAAGTTTCAAACAAGTATGTACGTTTTATTAAATGGCGTTTGCATAGAATAAATCAAAAATTTGCTCACAAATTGCTTTATGCAGATATCTATATAGGCAAGGAAGGAGGAAACGATCCAAGCTTCAATGCGGTAATAAAAATGGGAATCAAAGGACACGACCTTTTGATCAGCAAAAAAGCAAAAAGTGTAGAACAATTATGGAAAAGGTGTTCTTCCATAGTGGAAAGACAAGTTCGAAAGTGGAAAGAGAAGAATCAGATTAAATTTAAATCACTGACAACTCAAAATTAAGATCATGACTATATACTTATCAGATTCATTAATGAATGGCATTGAAGAAGCCCGACTGCGAGGCTATACGTGTAATTTTTTATATCACGATCAGGAGATTATTGATAGAGACAGTCAAAAGCATTATTCCATGGAGCAATGTAAGCTCAGTGAATATATGCGCTTTGAAGGTCTGACGGATCCTGGTGATTCCTCCATACTCTTTTTAATAGAATGTAATGATGGTAAAAAAGGTGTGCTGATCAGCGCTTTTGGAATCTATGCCAATCAAGAACTTTTAAATTTTATTTATAAGCTTAAAAAAAGGAAGCATGAAGAAAGTATCGTTTAAAGCACTAGCGTATTCTTTGGTCTTAGTCCTTATTTGGGGATACTTGTTAACTATTAATTCTTGTCAAATGAGTGATGGCAAGCTGATTCCCAAGATTTCAGAAATGGAAATTAAGCTTGTACAAAACGCGTGGTCTCAAAGCATCATAGGGATAGGTGGAGCCCATAAAAACAATAGAAATTACAAGGATTTAGCTAAGAGACATGTGCAAAATTTTTATGGATTTGATGAGGGACAAGTATTAGTCAAACCAGCTTATGTTAGGGATAAAAAGTTTCGAACGACAGCGGAGGGTGTGATTTCCTATCTCATTGGGGATAATCCAAATTTTCCGGAGGATGAAGGTTTTGCATTAAACCAATGGACAAACATACGATGGGAAAATGCTGGAATTATTAATGGTGAAGGAGAGATCGCTTTGGCCATGGGAAATTATTATTTCTCTGATACGCTAGGAAAAGAAAGACAATTAGAATTCACCATTGCATTTAAGAAGAACAAAGAAGGACAACTCAAAATCGTAGCGCACAAAACAGCGCATCCTACGAGCTAGTTGAAGCAGAAGATTTAAAGTATGAACATTATACGATTTACACCTATTGAGCGGTTTCGGCGTTTGCTGAAAGTGGATAGAAAAGAGATATCCCAAGTGTATATATACGCAGTGTTTAACGGCTTAGTGACCCTTTCCTTGCCTCTGGGTATCCAGGCAATTGTCAACTTAATTCAGGGCGGGGAAATCACTAGCAGCTGGATTATCTTGGTCGTCTTTGTGATTGGTGGAATAGCGCTCACGGGTATCTTACAATTGATGCAATTACGCATAGTGGAAAACATCGCTCAGAAGATATTTAGTCGAGCCTCTTTCGAATTTGCCTATCGTATTCCCAAAATTGACCATCAAGCCTTGCGTAATTATTATGCTCCGGAACTGGCCAATCGATTTTTTGATACCATGACAATTCAGAAGGGATTACCCAAAATACTGATAGACTTCTCCTTGGCTTTGTTTCAAATTATCATTGGACTGATTTTGTTGAGTTTTTATCACACCTTTTTTATCCTCTTTAGTTTGGTGTTGATTGGTTTGGTTTATCTGATTATAGCCGTGACTGGTCCACGAGGTCTAAAATCGAGTTTAGAAGAGTCTAAGTACAAATACAAAATTGCTTTTTGGCTCGAGGAAATTGCACGTACCAAATTGTCTTTCAAATTAGTGAGTGGTTCTGATATGAATCTATCAAAAAGCAATCACCATTTAGAAAACTATCTCAAAGCAAGGGAAGGTCATTTTAACATCATCATTAGGCAATCCATTTATCTGGTAGGATTTAAAGTCATTATCGCTGCTGGCTTGCTTATCACAGGAAGTATACTTGTTTTTAATCAAGAGATGAACATCGGTCAGTTTGTGGCGGCCGAAATCATCATCATCTTGATCATTGCTTCAGTAGAAAAACTCATTAAATCTTTAGAGGCAATTTATGATGTACTCACTGGTCTGGAGAAAATAGGTTACGTAGCGGATATGCCCTTGGATTCTGATGAAGGATTAGAAATTGACTGTCAAACGGGTGAATTCTCGCTTGCGGTAGATAATGTTTCTTTTCAATATGAAGACAGTATTCGCCCGACATTGACGAATGTAAACTTTGAGGTACCCCATGGAAAATCAGTATACATTACAGGACATTCCAATTCGGGAAAGTCCACTTTACTCCAAATTATATCTGGCATTATAAAGCCGGATCAAGGAATCGTACGATTAAAAGGTTTGCCCTTGGGAAGCCTAAATCTCGATCATATGCGAGGATGCATTGGTTATGCCTTGAGTAATAATGAAATATTTCAGGGTACTATTCTAGAGAACATTACTATGGAGCGACCTGAGGCTACGGTGGATCGAGTGAGTCAAGCTTTGGAGATTTGTGGTTTAAACGACTTTATTTCTTCCGTCCCACTGGGGCTCAAAACGATCATAGATCCAGAAGGTAGAAGGGTTCCCCGTAATATCCAAAATCGTATTATTCTGGCAAGAGCCATAGCTACTGATCCTAAACTTCTCATTTTAGAAGATCCCTTGGATCATGTAAAGACAGAAGAGAAAAGAGCCATCATCGAACGACTGACAGATGACCAAAATCCTTGGAATATCATTGTGGCTTCCGTGGACGAAGTTTGGTCAGAATACATCGAGGATCAAATTATTCTCAAAGGAGGCAATGTTATTAAAAACAGTTTGAGCGAGTAAAATATATCTATGTTGAACATCAGTTTAAATTCGGTAAATTTTAGAATTGACAGTAAGAAATATTCTTCATTTCGGAGATTGGAGAAGCGATCTGTATCAAGTCTTTTGTTGAAAATATTAATTATCACAGGAGTCATTGGATTTGCAGCCTTGTTCCTTCCTTGGAGGCAAAACATTCGTGCCAAAGGCTATGTAACTACGCAGAATCCTTTTGATCGACCGCAAGAAGTAATGGCAGTTATTAGTGGCAGGATCGAACAATGGAAAGTCAAAGAAGGAGATGTTGTGGCAGTAGGTGATACCCTTGCAGTATTATCAGAGGTCAAGGAGGAATATATGGATCCAGAGCTCATTCAACAAACTTCAAAGCAAGTGAGTGCCAAAAATTCTGCGGCAGAGGCTTATTTAAGTAAAATAGAAAATCTTAATAAAGAGTATAGCATCACCGAACGTGATCAAGAAGTGAAATTGAATCAGAATGCATTAAAAATTCAACAAGTCAATTTGGAAATTGAGGCGGGTAAGCTTGAGTTGGAAGCAGCGGAAACCAAAGTACAAAATGCAACGAATCAATTTGCTCGAATTAAAGAACTGTACGAAAAGGGAATTAAGTCTTTAACAGATCAAGAGCAATATCAATTGAAGCTCAATCAAGCCATTGCTAAAAAAAGCTATTGGATCAATACACTTGAGGCTTTGGAAACAGAGGTGGGAGCTTTGAAGCAAAACAATCAAGCGATTACCAATTCATATCAAAACAAATTGGCTAAGCTACAATCCTCCATAGCTTCTACACGGTCGGAATATTACAATTCGATTGGCGAACAGGAGAAGTTGCAATCCAAATTGAATATGATTCAGCGAAGATCTGAGCAGTTTGTAATAGTATCTCCAATTCATGGAACGATAACGAAAACGCAAAAAAATGGAATAGGAGAAATTATAAAAGAAGGGGAGTCGTTGACAACCATCGTTCCCAAGCAGTTTAAAAAAGCTGTAGAGTTATACGTGTCTCCCATCGATGTTCCATTGTTGAAAAAAGGAAAAAAACTACGCCTATTGTTTGACGGTTGGCCTGCGATAGTTTTTAGTGGATGGCCAAACAGCTCGTACGGAACTTTTGGTGGTGTGCTTTCTGCCATTGACAACGACATCAGTGAAAATGGCAAGTATAGAGTACTCATTACCGAAGATCCAGAAGATTTAGAATGGCCGCAAGAGGTAAGAGTTGGTGGTGGTGCTAATGGTATCATTCTACTCAATCGTGTGCCGGTGTATTATGAGATTTGGAGGCAGATGAATGGTTTTCCAGCGGATTATTATACTGGAAATGAGAAGAAAAATGTAAAGTCAAAAGCTCCAATCAAAAAAGTAAAGTAATGAAATATAACACAAGAAAGTTAGTGAAGCCAGGAGATCTTAATGCCAACAACACTTTGTTTGGTGGCGCATTGCTTCGATGGATTGATGAGGAGGCTGGTATTTATGTAATGACCAAATTGGATACCACCCGGGTGGTGACCAAGTATATGTCTGAGATCAACTTTGTGAGCTCAGCTAAGCAAGGCGATGTCATAGAAATTGGCACTGAATTTTTATCCATCGGAAAGACTTCCATCAGTTTGAAGTGTGAGGTTCGTAATCTTTTTACCAAAAAGGTCATTATTCAAATTGATAAAATTGTTTTTGTCAAAATCGATGATGAAGAACGTCCATCTCCTCATCACAAGACTTTAGAAAACCTTCAATTCAATCATTGATTAGTACGCAGGTATGAGATTTTGGATGTATTTAATAGTTGTATTGTGTTCCCCATTTTTGAGTACGGGGCAAAGCACTGCGGATACGTTGAGCTACGATCAATTTATTGATTACGTGCTTCAGCATCATCCTGTGGTACGACAGATTCAACTTTTTGATAGGAAATCTCAAGCTTACAACCTTAAAGCTAGATCTATTTGGGATCCCAAAATTTCTGGCAATTTGGACCGCAAAACCTTTGATGAGAAAAGCTATTTCAATAAGCTCAATATTGGTGGAGAAATGCCAAGTGCTTTCGCAGCAAAGGGTATTGTCTCCTATGAATCCAATGACGGAATTTTTTTAAACCCTGAAGCTACCTTACCTGCCCAAGGCTTGGTTTCTGCTGGCATAAATTTGCCCTTGATCAGAGGATTGCTTTTTGATGAGCGAAGAAGAATTATACAAGAAGCTCAGCTGCTCAACCAGCAAAATGAATTAAAGCAAATCGAACTGGGCAATAAATTACTTGCCAGTGCTACTAAGGCTTATGTCGATTGGCAATTGCGAACAAGTTTGGTAAAAGTAAATCAAAACGCTTTGGGTCTTGCAGTGCAACGAGAAGATGCGGCAAAAAGTATTTTTACAACAGGGGATGGACCTGCAATCGATACCTTGGAAGCTCGTATTGATGTAGTTCAGCGTAAGGTAAAGTTGGATGAGTCGATCATGGAACAACAACGAGCAAAATTGGCAATGAGCTTGTTTCTTTGGGACAGCAACGACGAATTGCTTACTCTCCGAAATGCTGTAGTTCCTCAAGAATTAGTTACACAACAATTGAAAGAAGCATATGATGTTTTGAAATTAAATCTTGAGAATCAGCTGTCTGATTTACCTCCGATCTTAATGGTAGAGAATGAAATTGGGCAAATTGATTTGGAGCGTAAAATATTGCGCGAGCAAGCCAAACCTCAATTAGACCTAAAATGGCTCCCTTTACAATGGGATCCAGGTGGTAACGGCAATGCATTCACCCTTCGAGAAAACAACAAATTTAACCTTGGATTTCAAGCCAATATATTAAATCGAAAAGCCAAAGCTGACCTCCAACTCAATCGTATTGAGCGAGAAATGCAATCTGAAAATTTAAGGCAGGTGCGTTTGAGAATCAATACTAATCTGGAACGGATAGATACTGAGATTAAATTTTATCAAGAGAATTTATCACTAATTCGAGAAAACGTTTTGTCTTCCAGTCAATTGTTAGAAGCTGAAAGGGTGAAGTTTAGTATCGGTGAAAGTTCTATTTTTTTGCTCAACAGTAGAGAACTCAAGCTACTGGATGCTCAAATAAAAAGCGTAGAATTTACTGCCAAAATGATTAAAGC